>CAWIGN010000006.1:0-291491 GCA_963835715.1 uncultured Alphaproteobacteria bacterium | reverse complement strand
CAGGATTGTCGTAGATCTCTGTGCCATGATAAAACTCCATCTAGTATGATGGACGAGGCACAGTGCTCACGCGGAAAACCTCGTCCACGAAGGGCGAAGCCAAGGTTCCGTCCGCAAACGACGTTTAGTGCGGCCGAGTCCCGGCATCCCGCCTACTGGGATGCCGGCCAACCGGGCGACTATGTGGGTATCCTTTTCAATCATGCCCAAAAAAGATATTCTCCACTGCTGGAGGCGTCAACACCGACTTGCTTCTTCTGCGCTCGAAAGCCGGGGCGAGAGTCAAGGAAACCGCCTGGGAAACTGTTGGGTCTCTACAAGCCCAGCCTCCTTTGCCGCTCGAACTGTCACGAAACCGATCCGCCTTGCATGACGCCCATGACCTCACGGCCGAGCTGGCGGTCGATGACCGGCCGCCACGGGACGAGGGTGAACTCATAGATTCTCTACCACAGCAAAGTTGCCGCTCACGTTCTCGCCGTCCGTGGCAGTAAGGGCCGCAAGGCCCGAACAAAGCGAGAGCAAGTGCAATTTGGTATTCCCGAGTGAAATGATTTGCTGCATAGGCGGCCCCCAACCTCTCATCTAAGCGAATAGGCATTAACTGTGCCACACAAGTCGTATCAAAGACTTAAGTTGAGCGAAATGGCTGCCCTGTAAATTGGATTTGCACCCCCTGCCACAGAGGTACTGATGAACCGACAGACGAACATGCTTCATGTTCCCGACTACCGGTTCGAAAGCCAAGGCTCTGCCATGTCATGGAATGCGTCATAGGGCAGGCATTTCGGGCGATAATAGACTCGCCGACTCCTGGCGGCCCGATCGGCCCTGGCCACATCACCGGCACATCGCAATAGGTCAGCCCGCATAGGCAGAGACGCGGCAGGGCTGGGGGCTCGAGGCGTCGGGTGGACCGCTTGGTACCTCACCCAGACTGGGTCGATAAATCCAGCTCCAATATCCTGACGATTTGTCCGCCTGGGCTCGCCACTTTCCAGACTATGGCCCGCCGCGAAGGTCCGCTTTGGGTCAAAAGCGGTCATTCGGCCCGAATAGATCAATGTCCGCTTTGCGCCAAAGCGGACATCATGTCAGCTCCGAAATGCCCTATCCCGCTTTCGCCGTTTCAAATGGCGCAATAGCGTTGCGGTAAGACCTTGATCGATAGTTTCGCGCCACCCACGCCCCTTAGCGCGCACCACCCCGCACGCCAGCCCTCATAAAACCCCAAGGTAGACATTGCTGCGAAAAGCAAAAGTATGGAGAGCACTGCCATTATCGTAAATGCAATTACGCCCGGGTTTTCAGTGGTAACCGGATACCCAGGGTCCAAGAGCCGCCCCTACAACTGTTTTCAGTTTCACGATGCGCCTTCTGCGAAGATTGAGGAATGTGAAGGTTCGTGTGGGCATGAGATCAGGGTGCCGGGAAGCAATCGGTGTGTGTCCAGCGGGTTGAATTGGCCCACCCGGCTCAAAGCGAATAGCCGTCCATGCTCATGCCCGCAAATGCGAATATTCTGACAATTCATGAGTCACCCGTTAGCCCGTGAGTACTGGCTTGGGCGATAATCCCGCGAAGTGTAACCGAATGCCGCTTCTTCGCATGAGCGTGATTGCCGTTCTCCTCTCGGCGTGTGCACCCCTCGATTACTACGATTTCAAAAGCGCAGACCCGGAAACCACGTCCATGCAACCTCTAATAGAGGATTGGACAAAGAAGCCCAACAAAGATGTTGCGGTAGTGGACGGACACGTCAAGATGCCGGCTTGGAACGTTCCATTGTCGATCCGTGACTGGAAGGGAGTAACACGCTCTGGTCACCTTTTCTCATACACAGGAGACAATGACGATCCGCCCAGCAGAGGTTCGGTGCACGAAAGTTTCGTAAGCTGTTCTGGATCACTTATTGGCGATGACGGAGGTCCCAATCCTTGCGAAATCTTTGGGCCAAAAAAAACCTACGGATTGCCTGACGGTGCGGAATGGTGGATTGAATGCAGAACGACAGGCCAAAGAGTTTGTTGGGCCGATAGCCACCCACTCGGCTTAGATATAGTAGTCGATGCTACCAGCACGAAGGCAGTGTGCCTTTCTGACGGCTGGTGGTCGGGGCCGCCTGCGTCAGTCCAGCTTGATGATCACCTGTGGACGATCACTAATGCGGAGTTTTCTGATCCGCGCTTCGAGAGTGAGCCGTGCCTCGTCGGGGAACGATTGAATGAATTTCTAGATGCCATGCATGTGGGCGCCAAAGTGCGTGTCGTGCATTTGGACCCGGCTTACAAGTACGAACGGGAGCACAATGGCGTCCTGGACGCTGTCTATGGGGATGCCATCCGGTTGGCTCAATATCTCGCGGAGAGATAGATGCGGTGGGACAATCCACAAAATAAGCCTCGGAAAAGATAGGAAGGAAAAGTGTCCCACCTTCCACTAACCGATTGGTTTTGGTCCGTTCAGCAACTCCCCTTGGGGGCGCCACTAGACAACACTAGCTGGCTGGTATTGTTAGATTTTTCTGTTCTGCTTTCACGTCAACCCCACAATTGATCCCACAGCTTGGCAGAATGCGAAGGGGCTGCTGCCTGTCGTCGCCGTGTATTGCTACAAGGTGCCACCGCCTTTTTGGTTTATGCTTTGACGTACCCCCCACCGGGGTGGGAAACCCCAATTGAGCAGCGGGTCCCTCCAGCATGCAGGCGAATACTATTGCGCTTGAGCGAGCCGGCAATTTTCCGGCATGACCAATGCCTTGATCATCGCTCTCGCGATGTCCGCTTTTCTCCAAAGCGGTCATTCCGCGCTGGTCAGGCCAAGGTCCGCTTTGCGCCAAAAGCGGTCATTCGTCAGCACTTGCGGACAGGTCTGGGCTTGGTGACGCTGCAATAGTTTCGCACTTCAAAAAGTCTTGAGGCCGTCCGTCTCGCGGCTAAGAGATCTAGGAACACCTTTTCCTCGGCAAGCCGAGGCGCGATTGACGCCTTGCCCGCGGGGGTGACAACACGGGACGGACTTCGTCCCGATTCCTGAAGGTCATCGAGAGCGTCTTGGGGAAGGGGCCTGCCCCCTTTGGGATCAACCAGCGCAAAATCCCGAGCAACACCAATCGCGCCTAGCCACTCCAACGCGTCCGCATCGTGAAGATAGCGCGCTTCCGGGCCGACTGGGTCGCGATAGTACATATGCGTGCGAATGGCGGCGCGCACCGCATCTTTCTTGGCCTCAGGGAAGTCCGTACCAGCCAATACAAGATCGATCATTGCAGGGGCTACGTCGCTATGATCCTTTTTGTCTTCCGCCCATTTCGGAAAGGCGGACATGTCGTGGAGATAGGCCGCAGCGAAAAGTATGTCGTCGTCTAACGTCACATGGTCGGTCGCAGCCAGGCTCCGGGCCAGTTCGTAATCGCGCTGGGAATGGGAATAGCCCCAGGTCGGGTGTCTGAAATTCTTTTCGGCGAAAGCCGTCACCTTGGCGCGCCAGGCCCCCTGAGCGACTGCTGGCTGTGTCAGGGCGAAAATTAATCCCACGACAAGCAAAGATGCGCGCAAGCGTTTCATATCCTGCCCCCCTAGCCACATCTGGTCCGCTTGCGGGCACGGTAACATTAGCGCTGAAGCGCATCTAGACAGGACGGCCAATGAAATAGCGCTGCTGACCATCTGTCAGCTTAGAGCTCCCACATTGACTCGTGGAACGTCAGTGCACATCCGACGAGAGTTTGTCCGAATGTCCGCTTTTGGGGTAAAGCGGACATTCGCGCTAGGATCCCTGACGGAGGAACAGCGCTATCCCCGTTTCTGCCGGATCTGGCGATCCTTACGGGGCTTGATGTCCCCCTGCCCGCGGATTGCACATCAGGCTGCAGATTGACCGCGACGGCGGTCTCGCCGGGCACCGCATAGGCATACCGGGCAACCGACGCGATGCTGTCCCAGCCACCATCAACCAACTTGGAGGCCCCTCAGGTCGCGCTCATCAGAGCCCTGTGCAAGCAGCGATATGGCAAATTTTGGCCGTTCCCAGGTCCGCAGGCCCCGGCCAGCCCCGATCTGCACCCATGGCGCACCCATAAGCTGATTTTGTACGCTATATTTTTTCTAAGTACTGGTCGGAGCGGCAAGATTCGAACTTGCGACCCTCTGCTCCCAAAGCAGATGCGCTACCAGGCTGCGCTACGCTCCGGTCACCCCGCCTGCCTTACACGGGGACGCCACAGCCTTCAAGGCCGCCCTGTCCCCGGCACCGCAAACCTGTCATTGGGGCTCCACGAAGCGCCCGGTATACAGCAGCGGCCAATATTTCCCGGTGACGGTGAAAAGCCCGCTGGCCGGATCATAGGCGATGCCGTTGGGGACGAAATTGTCGTCGGAATCGATGGCGCGCCGGTCGGCCTCGCGCATCGCGGCCCGCAGGGGCCTGAGGTCGGCGCGGGCTTCCACGCAACCGGTGACCGGCGATATCCGGATCACGTTCCAACTCTCAAAGACATTGGCCCAGATCGCGCCCTGGACATATTCCAGTTCATTGAGGCTGCTGACCGGCCGGTCGCGGCTGAACACCCGGAGCACGCGCCGGACGCTGAAATCCTGCGGCGACAGGAAGTAGAGCCGGCTCGACCCGTCGCTGGCGATCAGCTGGCTTTCGTCATGGGTGAGGCCCCAGCCCTCGCGCGGGTTGGTCAGTTCGGGCAGCCGCCCCATGTCCTTGTCGAACACGAAGACGCGATGCTCGCGATAGGTCATCTGGTAGAGCCGGTCGCCGAAGAAGGTCAGGCCCTCGCCGAAATAGGATTTGCCGGCATTCAGCACCGCACTGACCCGGCCGGATGCGGGATCTATGCGATTGATCCGCGTCTCGCCGAAAAAATCACCGGTGCTTTCGTAGAGCGCGCCGTCATGCACCTCCAGGCCTTCGGTGAATCCGACTGTATCGCGGCGGATCTCGCCTTCCGTCTGAAAAGCGAGGATCTTGGGAACCGGGCATTTCTCGGCCGCCGCCAATGGGAGCGGTGCCAGGAGCAGGAAAGAAAACAGCAAAGCGCGCATCAGGGGCGACTAACATATCCATGCGCGCAAAATCCAGCGCGCGGCGGACTAATGGTCCGAAACCGAAATCTCGGCCACCATTTCGCCCTTGGGTCCGTCTCCCGTCCGCACCCGGACTTTCTGGCCCTCATGCAGGTCGCGGACATGGCAGCGGCGCAGGGTCTCCATATGGACGAAAATGTCGGGCGTGCCGCTGCCGCGCGAGACAAAACCATAGCCTTTGAGGCGGTTGAACCACTTCACGACGCCCTCGAAAGGGGGCCCCTTCGGTTCGGCGACATAGCGCGGACTGTGGTCGCTGCCGGCGGCCGCCACCTGGGCGGCATCCAGAGAAAGGATCCGGCTGGCCTGCATGCCGCGCGGACCCCTGACCGCCTCGCACACCACCACCGCGCCTTCCACCGCTTGACGGAAACCGGATTGGCGCACGCAGGTCTGGTGCAGCAGGATATCGCCGCAGCCATCGGCCAGCGGGCTGCTGGGCGTGATGAAGCCATAGCCCTTATGGGCGTCAAACCACTTGATCTGACCGGTCACGGTCAGAGCCCCGCCGCTGATTTCCATACCCTTCTGCGCATCCTGGGCAGAGTTCGCGCCGATTGTGCCTCAGTCGAACGCCCGCGCAAAGAGGGAACCCTGGCCAAAGGCCCGGATCAGCGACAGGAAAGCCGGGATGAGCCTGAAATAGTCGCCCCCAATACCGTCTCCGATGCCGCCCGGGACCCGCCAGGCGCCGGGAACGGCGCGCCGTGCCTGGGGATGGCAGGGCTGGAACTGCCCCGAAATCGGGGAATTTCTTTTTTGCCGCAAATGGCCGACACTGGGGAGCCTGACAGGCTTTGCGACAAATCCCTGTTTGTATGGAGCACGGCGTGGCGTCAAAATTGCGCTTCATGATCAAGGAAGAAACCAAGCCGCATATCCTGCTTGTCGAGGATGCGCGCGACATTCGCGAACCGCTGGCCCGCTACTTACGTGAGCATAATTATCGCGCCACCACGGCCCAGGACGCCGCCAATGCCCGCAAGGTGATGAAAAGCGCCGCCATAGACCTGGTGGTGCTGGATATCATGATGCCGGGCGAGGACGGGCTTTCGCTCTGCCGCTCCATCCGCGAGACCACGCAGATTCCCGTGATCCTGCTGACCGCCCGCGGCGAGGAGGTCGATCGCATCATCGGCCTGGAAATGGGCGCGGACGATTACCTGGCCAAACCGTTCAGCCCGCGCGAACTGATCGCCCGGGTGGCCGCGGTCCTGCGGCGCACCCACGCCCTGCCGCCGCGCCAGAAGCCGCCGGGGGCGGCGCATGTCAAGTTCGGCGACTGGATGCTGGATACCGGCCAGCGCGAATTGATCGGCCTGGACGGAGTCGCCCTGCCCCTGTCGTCGGGGGAGTTCCGCCTGCTGTCGGCGCTGCTGGAGCGGCCCAAGATCGCCTTGACCCGCAACCAGCTCCTGGACCTGACCAAGGGGCGCGACGCCGACCTGTTCGATCGTTCGATCGATAACCATGTCAGCAGGCTGCGCAAGAAAATCGAGCCGGACCCGAAAAATCCGCGCTATATTAAAACCGTCTGGGGAGGCGGCTACATCTTCGCGATGGATCCGGAGATGGCCTAGCTGAGGGGCCTGCACACAATGCGATTCAGGTTCTGGCCGAGTACGCTCCGGGTGCAGCTGATCCTGGTGGTTGCAGGCGCCGTGGCGGTGTCGAATATCGGCGTCGCCTTCTATTACTACCAGAACAGCGAGGCGCAGGCCCGCAACTTCAACATCGATCGTCATGATCGACCGCGCCGTGGCGGTGGCCGCCACCGCCAACCAGGTGACGCCGGATTCGCGCCTGGTGGTGATGCGATTACATGAGCCGGCCCGAATCGCGTTTCCGCGAAACAAAAGGCGGATACGACACCAGGCCCATGACGGCCGAGGAAGTCGCACTCGCCAAGCGGATTGCCGATGCCCTGCCCGAGGGTCATCCGCGCAAGAAGGCGGTGATCGTCCATCTGCACGAGGCCCTCGCCAATATTCCCGAAGAGCTTGCGCCCCTTTAACGCCGCCGCCGCCAAGCCTGCATGGATGTGGTCCAGACCATTGTGCCCATTGATGCGCACAGTGTGGTGAGTGGCGTACTATCTGCGGCCCACGGCGGATTGGCCGGTCGAGATCATGACCGCCGCTCTGATCGCGGTGGTCACCGCATCGGCGGGCGCCGCCTTCATGGCCCGCCGCATCGTGCGCCCGCTATCGGAATTGACCTCCGCCGCCGCCAAGGTGGCGGTCGGCACTGACGCCCCCCATGTGAATGAGGAAGGCCCGCTCGACGTGCGCAATGCCGCCATCGCCTTCAACGCCATGGCCGCGAAAGTCACCCGCACCCTGGAAAGCCAGCGCCACCTGCTCTCGGCGGTGGGCCATGATTTGCGCACCCCCATCACCTCCATGCGCATCAACCTGGAATTCGTCGACGACGACGAATTGCGCGAGGGCCTGATGCGCAATCTCGACGAACTGCAGGCCCTGACCGAGCAGGTTCTGGCGTCGGCCAAGGGCACCGGCGGCGAGCAGCCGCGCCAGGTGGACCTGTCGGCGCTGGTGGAAAGCCTGTGCACCGACCTGGACGAGATGGGCGAGCCGGTCAGCTGGGTCAATCATGCGCCCGCCCCCATCGCCTGCCGCCCCAACGAGATCAAGCGCGCGGTGCGCAATCTGGTGGAAAATGCCGTCGCCTATGGCCGCAAGGCCGAGGTGCGAATCAGCGACACCAAAGACGGCTATGAGGTACTGGTGGAGGACGAAGGCCCCGGCATTGCAGCTGGCGACCGCCAGCGGGTATTCGAGCCTTTCGTGCGGCTGGAAAGCTCGCGCAACGAGGCCACCGGCGGCACCGGGCTGGGACTGACCCTGGTCAAGGCCATCGTCGAGGGCCATGGCGGGGTGGTGGAGCTGGAAAACCGGCCGGGCGGCGGCCTTTGTGTGCGCATGCGCCTGCCGCGGATGGCGGCGAGCGCCTAGTTTGCGCTGGCTACACTGTAGCCTTGGCCGGGTGAAATCACAGCGCTATCAAAGGTTTTGACTTTAGTCCTGATGTAATGATTGAACCGATTGATGCGTGATGAACCCAGCGATCCCCTCTATCGCCGCGCCCTGCTCCGGCTTGCGGCCAATGCCGCCGGCGCGGGCCGGCTCGCCGCCCCCGATGTCAGCGCCAGTGTCCACAACCCCGCCTGCGGCGACCGGGTGACGGTCGAACTGGCATTGGCCGGGAACCGCATCACCGCCCTCGCCCACGCCACCCATGGCTGTGTCCTGACCCAGGCCTCGGCCGCCCTGCTGGCAACGTCCGCGCCCGGCAAGGACCGGGCGGGCCTGGGCGCGCTGGCGGACGGCGTGCGGGCATTTCTCAAGGGCGCGCCCGCGCCGCCTGGCTATGACGTGTTCGACGGCGTCATCGGCCATGCCGGACGCCATGTCTGCGTGATGCTGCCGCTGGAGGCGGCACTGAAGGCACTGGAAAGCGCCGGACCGCAACAAGACGGATAGCGCCGATTTCCCGGTCAGACCTCGTCGGCGCTGCTGATGACCTTGGCGGCGAGGCCGTATTTCACGGCCTCTTCGGCGCCCATCCAGAAATTGCGCTCGGTATCGGTGACCACCTTTTCATAGGGCTGGCCGGTCTCCACCGAGATCTCCTTGATCAGGCGGGCGCGCATCTTGAGGATTTCCTCGGCCTCGATGGTGATGTCGCTGGCCTGGCCGCGCACCCCGCCCAGGGGCTGGTGCAGCAGGAAGCGGGTGAAGGGCAGGCAGAAGCGGTTTTCCTTTTTGGCGCCCAGGAAGATGTGCGCCCCGGCGCTGGCAACCCAGCCGGTACCGATCATCTTCACCCGGTTGCCGACAAAACGGATCATGTCGTGGATGGTATCGCCCAACTCCACATGGCCGCCTGGCGAATTGACGATGACGCGGATATCGCCCTCGCTCTCGGCATAGGCCAGCAGCTGGGCGGTGACCCGCTCGGCCATCTTCATGTCCACATCGCCAAAGATCAGCACGGTGCGCGACTTGAACAGGGCCTTGGCAATCTCGCTGGATTGCGGTTCCGGGGCCTTGGACTTGTCGTCGTCTTTATCGTCATTTTCTTCGTCGGCGCGGCGCAAGGGCATGTCTCCGGATTTGAGGGATTCGTGCAGTCTAGCGATGATATAGGTACGGGCAACCTGCTTACAAAATGTCAATAACCGAGCGCATTATAGGGCCAATATCGGCATTTATGACCAGATCGGCATGCCGGTCCTGCGCGGTCGCCTCCCGGTTCACGATCGCCAGGCGGGCGCCATTGCGCCTGGCCAGCAGGGGAAAGCCGGCCGCCGGGAACACCCCCAGCGAGGACCCCAGCACGACCATGAGGTCGCAGGCCAGGCTGGCGGCCCGGGCCCGCGCCATCTGCTCTTCCGGCATGGGCTGGCCGAAAGAGATGGTGGCGGTCTTCACGATCCCGCCACAGGCCGCGCAATCGGGCGGCTGGCCATGGGTCTCGAAATAGGCGCGGATCTCGGCGATCCCGGCCGGCGCGCCGCAATCCAGGCATCTGGCATGGCGGGTGTTGCCATGCAGCTCGATGATCCTTTCCTCCGGTGAAATCCCCAATGGCGCGAGCGCCGCCTGGTGCAGCGCGTCGATATTCTGGGTGATGACATGGCTGGCCTTGCCGCGCGCCACCAGCGCCGCCACGGCACGGTGGCCGTCATTGGGCGCGACCCTGTTCCAGGTTTCCTCCATTTCAAAGCGCCGCTGCCAGGAGATCCGCCGCGCCTGGGGATCGCGCAGATAGTCCTGGAACGCGATCGGCGCCATTCTGCTCCAGATGCCGCCGGGCGAGCGGAAATCGGGAATGCCCGATTCCGTCGAAATGCCGGCGCCCGTGAAGATCGCAGCCCGGCGGGAATCCCGCAACAAGGCGGCCAACGCCGCCGCATCGCTGCTCAATGAGCCATCTTGGCCGTATAGGGTTTCACCGAACCGCAATCGGTCTTCACGAAATCGCCGGTATAGTGGGTGCTGAATTCCTGCGGATGGCCCCGCATCGTGCCCTTGAAGCTGTAATTGCCCTCATAATGGTCATTGCCGCGCCAGCTGATCTGCATGCGGCCCACCCCTTCCATGCGTCCGTGGCAGGTGGTCTCGGCGGTGACCGACATGGCGCTCTGGCTCAGGATCTTGTTGGTGCAATTTTCCTCGCGATTGTTCACCGCCGGCAGCTTGTCGGTATTGACCTGTTCCTGGGTCATGCAGATCTGGGTGACTATCGGGGAACCGCCCATGCCCGGTATTTTCATGCCGCGCGCCTTCATCATCGCCATGGCCTCCGGCGGCATCTGCGGCATGTTGGCCATCTGCATGGTCGAACTGATGGTCCACAGGCCCGGCCTGCCATGCGCCGCCAGGGCCGCGGCCGGCACCAGAATGATGGCGGCGGCGATCATTCCCGAAGCAAATTTTGGATGCATACCGGTCCCCAGAATAGTCTGCGCCGGCAAATTTGACAGGACCGCGCCGCCTGTCAATTGCGGTGCGGCGCCGGGCTTGAAATGCCGTACGCCCGGTCTAAGTTCCCAGCATGACCAAACCCAAGGCCCTGATCACCGGCGCCTCCAGCGGCATCGGCAAAGCCTATGCCCGCAAGCTGGCGGCGCGCGGCTATGACCTGGTGCTGGTGGCGCGCGACCGCGCCCGCCTTGAGGCCCTGGCGGCGGAACTGGGGGGCGCCGAAGTCCTGGTCGCCGACCTGACCAAAGGCGCCGAGGTGGCGCGGGTGGAAGAAAAACTGCAAAGCGATCCGGCGATCAGTTTCTTGCTCAACAATGCCGGCATCGCCACCGTGTCGCCGCAGCTCCAAACTCCGGTGGAAACCGTCGAGACGCTGATCGCGCTGAATGTGACGGCGGCAACGCGGCTGGCCCTGGCGGCGGGCCGCGCCTTCACCGCGCAAAAGCGTGGAACGATCGTGAACATGGCGAGCGCCGTGGCGATCAATCCGGAACAATTCAATGCCGTCTATAGCGCGTCCAAGGCGTTCGTCCTGGCGCTTTCCCAGGCCCTGACCAGGGAATTGACGGAGAATGGCGTGACCATCCAGACCGTGCTGCCGGGTGCTGTCAATACGGAAATCTGGGCGCGCGCCGGCACCGATATCAGCCGCATTCCGCCGGAACGTGTGATGGACCTGGACGAAATGGTGGATGCGGCGCTGAAGGGGCTGGAGATGGGCGAACGCATCACCATTCCCTCCCTGCCCGACGCGCAGGACCTTGCGGAAGCGGAAAGCGCGCGGCTGAAGCTGTCGCCCAACCTGTCGCGCAACCATGCGGCGGCGCGCTATCGCTAGCGGCGCGATTCCGGCCTGACGGCAAAGCGGGGCCGCGGAAGTTAAGATTGCGTCGCAATGCCTGCGCATCCAGAATCGGCATGCCATACAGGCACGGCGATTCTCGTATCCGGACCTTTGCAAAGAGCAAATATGAAACAACGTCTTATTGCGGGTGTGCTGTGCCCGCTGCTGGTCCTTGGCGGACCGGCCCTGGCGGCGACGCCCCTCAGCAGCCGACAAAAGACCATCGAGACGCTGGGCAAGGGCGTGGCCATCGCGCTGCCGGTGCTGGCCGGCGGCATCACCCTCTACAAGCATGACCGCAAGGGCAGCCTGCAGCTGCTCGCCGAAACCTTCCTGACGGTGGGAACAGCCTACGCGCTCAAGAATATCGTGCGCGAACGCCGCCCCGACGGGTCGGACTACCAGTCCTTTCCCTCCGAGACCACGGCGCTGGCTGGTTCCGGGTCGTCCTTTCTGTGGCGGCGCTATGGCTGGCAGTATGGCGTGCCTGCCTTTGCCGCCAGCCAGTTCGTATCCTGGAGCCGGGTTCAGGCCAACAAGCATCATTGGTACGACACATTGGCCAGCTCGGTGATCGCCATAGGGTATGGCTACGTGATCACCACGCCGTTCAAGGAGCGCTACAATATCAGCACCGAGCTGGACCCGGCGCCGAACGGCGCCATGGTGCGGATGTCCTTCCAGTACTGAGAGCGCGGAATCCGCCCCCGCCGGCCGGCCGGGACGCGGCAGGGGCTTGCGCTGTCTGTCCCAGCTTGCACAAACTCGCCGGCGCCGGATTCGCCCGGCCAGCAAGAGCAGCCGACCAGACCGTAAAGGGGCGCATGACTTACTGCCTTGGGATCCTGCTGCCGGAAGGCCTGGTGCTGGCCTCGGACTCGCGATCCAATGCCGGCGTCGACCAGGTGGCGCGGGTGTGCAAGTTCGAGCTGATCACCCTGCCCGAGAGCCGCGTCATCGCCATATTGTCGGCGGGCAACCTGGCGACCACCCAGTCGGTGACGACCCAGTTGCGCGAAATGCTGGGCAGCGGCAGCAGCCGGGACCTCTACGACGCCCGCACCATGTTCGAGGTCGCCCGCACCGTCGGCGACACGCTGCGCGAGACCATTACGCGCGACGGTCCCTCGGTGCAGCCCTATGGCGACCCCAATGGCAGTTTTTTGGTGGGCGGCCAGATCGCGGGCGAGCCGCCCCGGCTGTTCCAGGTCTATTCCGCGGGAAACTTCATCGAGGCGTCGCTGCGGTCCAGCTTCCTGCAGATCGGAGAGACCAAATATGGCAAGCCGATCCTGGACCGCGCCCTGACGCCGGACTGCCCGCTGGACCAGGCCGCCAAGCTGGCCCTGCTGTCCTTCGATGCCACCATGCGCAGCAACCTGTCCGTCGGCTTGCCGATCGACATTCTGCGCTATGAGGCGGACAGTTTCGCCATTGCCAACATGGCCAAGTTGACGGACGGCGATCCCTATTGGAATGCGTTGCGCAGCGGCTATGGCGATGGCCTGTCGGACCTGGTGCGTTCGTTGCCGCCGCCGCCGCGATGGGACGCCTAGTTCATTTGCACGGTCCAGGCCTTATTTTTGGGCGTCCCGCGCACGCGTGACGCCCTGCGTGATCATCTGCCTGGCTTCGGCGGCATCGCCCCAGCGTATGATCTTGACCCATTTGCCGGGCTCCAGATCCTTGTAGTGGGCGAAGAAATGCTCGATCTGCTTGAGGGTGATGTCCGGCAGGTCGCTGTAGTTGATCACCCCGTCGAAGCGCTGGCTGATGTGGGAGGACGGCACCGCCACGATCTTCTCGTCCATCCCCGCATTGTCCTCCATCAGCAGCACGCCGACCGGGCGCACGCTCATCACCGCGCCGGGCGCGATGGCGCGGGAATTGGCGATCAGCACGTCCACCGGGTCGCCGTCGCCCGAAAGCGTATGTGGAATGAATCCGTAATTGCCGGGATAGCGCATCGCCGTATAGAGGAAGCGGTCCACCACCAGCGCCCCCGACGCCTTGTCGAGTTCGTATTTGATGGGCTCGCCGCCGATCGGCACCTCGATAATGACATTGACGTCGTCGGGAGCATTCTTTCCGACCGGAATCTGGTCGACGCGCATGTTGGTGAAATCCCTGGTTAGATCGGGCGCGTGGTAATTTCATTGCGCAGTTGCGTCAATCGCCGCGTAAATTTCCGGACGAATAGCCGCAAGGCTCTTTCCCGCGCAGGGTTGTACCCTATCTGCTAGGGAGTATCCCGTCGACCCATGCCGGAGTTTTCATGCAGACCAAAGCCTATGCCGCCCAATCCGCCACCGCCCCGTTCGGACCCCATGCCATCGCGCGCCGCGAGCCCGGGCCCAGGGACGTCGTCCTTGAAATTCTCTATTGCGGGGTCTGCCACAGCGACCTGCATACCGCCCGCAGCGAATGGCCGGGCACCCAGTATCCCTGCGTGCCGGGGCATGAAATCATCGGCCGGGTGACGGGTTTCGGCAAGGACGTCACCCGCTTCGCCGAGGGCCAAATCGTCGGCGTGGGCTGCATGGTCGACAGCTGCCGCAGCTGTGCCCAGTGCCGGGACGGGCTGGAGCAATATTGCGACGGCCCGGTGGGCTTCACCGGCACCTATAACGGCCCGGTCGGCGGCGGCCCCAACACCCATGGCGGCTACAGCGCCGCCATCACGGTGGACGAGCATTTTGTGCTCAATATCAGCCATGCCGAAAAGGACCTGGCCGCGGCCGCGCCGCTGCTGTGCGCCGGCATCACCACCTGGTCGCCGCTGAAAAATTGGGGCGCCGGGCCCGGCAAGAAGGTGGGCATCGTCGGTATCGGCGGGCTGGGGCATATGGGGGTGAAACTGTCCCATGCGCTGGGCGCCCATACGGTGGCCTTCACCACCTCGGCCGGCAAGGTGGCGGACGCCAGGGCGCTGGGCGCCGACGAAGTGGTGGTGTCGACGGACGAGGCCCAGATGAAACAGCACCGCAATAGTTTCGACATGATCCTCGATACCGTGGCGGCGGCGCACAATCTGGACGCTTTCACCGCGCTTCTGAAGCGCGACGGCACCCTGGCGCTGGTGGGCGGGCCGCCCACGCCGCATCCTTCCCCGGCGGTGCACAATCTGGTGTTCAAGCGCCGCGCCATTGCTGGTTCGCTGATCGGCGGCATCCCGGAAACCCAGGAGATGCTGGACTTCTGTGCCAAGCACGGCATCACCTGCGATATCGAGATGATAAAAATGCAGGATATCGAGACGGCCTATGCGCGCATGCTCAAAAGCGACGTGAAGTACCGCTTCGTGATCGACATGGCGTCCTTGAAGCAGTCCTGAGGCAGGGCGCGCAAAAATATTACCCCGCGATTGTGATCGCGGGGTGTTTCTTGCTTCAGCTGTTGGTCTTGGACTGTTCCATCTTGGGCTGCGCCACCTTCGCCTTCGCGCGGTGGTGACGAACCTTCTTTTTCTTGTGGTGCGGAAACACCTTGTGTTCCAGACTGGCGATCCTGCGCTTGAGCAGCCTTACGTCATTGGCATCCGCGTCGGCCTTCTGCTGGGCCAGCTGGGCCGCGCTCAAGGCCTGGTTGCCGGTATTGAGGGCATTGTTGCCCACGCTCAGGGCGTTGTTGCCGACGCCATAGGCCTCGTCGGCGCGGGCCTGGGCGGTGGCCGCATGGCTATCGGCCAGATCGGCCGACTTCTGCGCATTCTCCGCCTGCTCACGGGTGGCGCAGCCCCCCAAAGTCACGGCGATGGCCAACATCGCCGCCGCCATCTTGCCTGTCATTGCTCGCATTTTTGTCTCCCTCTCGCGCCCGTCCGCCGGGCCAATTCCAAGAATCACATAAGCGGCTGTGCCAATGGCAGCATTGTGGCGCGGTTGCGTCAAAGCTTGGTCACAAAGCTGCAACCGCACGGTGGCGGGGCTAGCCGTCCGGCGTGTCCTTCGCGGTCCGCCGATCGCTCACAATGAGGAAGTAAGGCTGCCCAGGGCCGACAGGATCACCAGCAGGCCGACGCTCAGAAAGACAATCTTGATATGCGCAACCATTGCCACCGATCCGGCCATTTCGCTTGCCCGTCGCCACTTTAACGGTGGCCCGTTAACGCCTGATGTAGGCTCTGTAACAGCGCCGTGCGGGCCGGGGGCGCCCCGGGGCAAGGGGGTGCCGGGACCAGGGCTCTCGACCGCTGGCTTGCGCCGGCGCTAGGCTGGGCCGACAGTGGCAGGATCATTTGGGGGGGATTTCCATGAAGAGGCTCTTTGCGGCGCTTGTCGTGCTGGCGTTCCAGCAATCGGCCACTTTGGCGCAGACACCCGATCCGGCGGCGGGAAAGGCGTTGTGGGACAGCAACAATGCTTTTTGCAAAAATTGCCACGGCCGCAACGGTGAAGGCGCTTTCGGGCCGGACCTGGCCGGGCGCGGCCTGTCGGCGGGCCAGTTCCAGCAGGCCGTGCGCAAGCCCTGGGGCGTGATGCCGACCTTCACCCAGGACCAAGTGAGCGATGCCGAGCTTGCCGACATGGCGGCCTATTTCGCAACCATGCCGAAGGTCGCCGAGCCCGGCGCCTGGCGCGTGGCCCTCGCGGCCGACGCGCCGCACGGCCAGCAGGTCTATATGGCCCAGGGCTGCGCCCAGTGCCATGGCGCCACCTTCGATATACCGCGCGCGACTTTCGGCGGCCGCGACGGCGACTTCGCGCTGATGAAGGACCTCGTCTACACCCATACCACCGCGATGCCCAAGCTGGAGCCGCAACGGCCCGGCTCGCGCCTGCGCATGGGCAATTTCGATCCGCTGCGCCTGTCGGAAGGCCAGCTCAGGGAGATTTATGACTGGGCGCGTGACGTGATCGGCTTCCGTCCGGAGCTGCAGGCGCGCATGGCGGCAAGCGGCGCAACGCGCTATGCGCTGGACGTCAGCAATGCGGGCGAGGTCGGCAAAGGCCTGGCGGCGGATGGGCTGACCATCGATCTGGTCATACCGGCCGGCATCAGCGTGACCGGCGCCACCGGCGACGGCTACAAGGGCGTGCACAGCGACGCCCAGGCCAAGGCCGATGTCGCCGAATGGCAGATCGCGCGCCTGGCGCCCAAGGATGCGCGCGCCTTCACCATCACCCTGTCGCAGGCGCCCGCCAACCCGGCCGATCTCAAGGGCACCATCCGCTGGGCCAGGCCGGGTCCGAAATCCGGCCCCAATCTGGACGTGGTGAATTTCGCCGTCCGTCCGGCAGGGCCCGGCCGATAGAACTTCTTGCTCCCAAATCGCCGGCCGCAATAAACTGAGGGCTTTCGAGGGAAGGCGATGGCCAGGCGCAAATGGAAGGCAAATCCGTATGCCAGGCGGGAGGAAAAGCCCTTTCTGCGGCGCTTTCGCGTGCCGATCGCGATAGCGGCGATTTTTATCGTCCTGATCAGTGTCTTTATCTACAAATACATCAACTCCGACTATCAGTATGGCGACCCCGAAACGGCGTATCACCGCGCCCTTGCCGACTGTATGCAGGACCGCACCCGGATGGTCGACAGCGGCGACGCTGTTGACAAGGCCGCCGCGGACTGCGTGCGCGACACGCCCGGCGGTTTTTAGCCGCCGCGGTCCAGAACGAAGCTACATTGCGGGACGATGGAACCGGCCCACCAGCACGGCCTTGGCCAGCACATGGCCGTCCATCGCCGCCATGATTTGGGCCCGGGTCGCGTCCGGCCCCAGGCCGAGCTTGGTGTCCAGGGCGTAAAGCTGGAAGGTGTAGTGGTGATAAACGTCGCCGCGCGCGCCCGGCCCCATGAAGCCGTTCTTGCGGCCGGTGTTGAGCGGCTGGACGGTGCCGTCCGCCAGGGTCGCCACGTTGGGCACGCCTTCGGGCAGCGCGGTGGCGGTGGCGGGAATGTTGAAGGCCGCCCAATGCAGCACTTCATTGGTGGTGTGCTGCAGGGCGGTGTCGGGGTCATCCACGATCAGCGCGAAACTCTGGGTGCCTGCCGGGGCATTGGTCCAGGCCAGGGCGGGAGAAACCGGCGACGAAACGGCCTGGGTGTATTTATCAGGAATGACGGCGCCGTCGGCAAAGGATGCACTGGTCAGGCCCATGGGCGCGGGCCGCGGCGCGGCGGGGACCTGCGCCAGGGCGGGGCCGGCCGACAGCAGCAGGGCGCCAAGCAGCAGGGAGCGGAAACGGGGCATCGGGACCTCCTGGAAAACTTTTCGCAAACGAAACAAAGGCCCTTTCAGCAAAAGAGTCTAGCGTGAAACCGCCACACGGGGCCCCTCGCCTGTCCGCAGCCAGCCCGAAAGTCATGGCCGCCACGAAAGACCGGCCGGAGCTATTGCCGAAGGCAAACTCACCCCTCCTCGGCGATATGCCGAAGCGCTTTGATCTCCAGCATTTCCAGGCTGCCGGCTTCGAGTCCTAACAGGCCCTGCCCCCTGAACTGCATCAACGTGCGATTGACGTAAACACTCGTCAAGCCCAACGCATCCGCGATATGTTCCTGCAGCAGGGGAAAAGATATCTTGTTGTTCGCCACAAGCTTTCTATCGCTCATGCGATCCCAAAGCTCGTTGCCGGATCGGGGGCCGAGGCTCTGGAGATTCTCGGCTCGCCGGTCGAAGTCGATGCGCTCCTGACGGACCTGGTGTTGCCGGGGGGAATTGACGGATTCGAGCTCATCAAAGAGGCTCTGCGGATTCGTCCGAAGTTGGCAGTACTGCCAATGTCGGGTTACGCCACCCCGAAGCTTCAGCGCGATCGGCTCTCGATCCAGAACATCACGCTTCTCGAAAAGCCGTTTTCCCTCATACGCCTGGCGGAAGCGCTCAACGAGATGCTCGTTTAACCCCACGGCGCAGCCGATCTCGGATTCATGCCGGCTTCCCGGGGTGCGGGGCGATCGGACACCCTGGAATAAAGCCGCATTCGGCCGGACCCGACAGCGCGGCGGCGATTACTTCAAATTATTACCCGATTGCTTTAATGATGGCGGCAGAACGGCGCAAAGTCCGGTCCTAGCCATGGGCCGTGAGCATCAATGGGGCCATGATCAAATCCTCGAATGCCATAATTCCACTGTGCCTTATCCCTCATCCGTGGCCAGCGATCAACGCGAGGCGCCGGTGCGTTATTGGCCAATGGTGAAGAATGGATAGTCCATTTCGTTGCTGCGTCATCAGCCTCGCGAGCGAGCCGGAAAAGCGCGCCAATTTCCTCCAGAGAAACAGCGGGACCGGATTGCATTTCGAGGTCTTCGACGCGATTGAGGGGCACGCCGCCGGCTTTGATGAATTCGTGCGCGACCAAATCGTCAAGGCGGATGCGGTCCGTTACACGCAGGGCGCGCTAGGCTGCGCGTCATCGCATCGTGCACTGTGGATGGAGGCGGACCGGAGTGAATGCAATTTATTGATTCTGGAAGACGATATTTACTGCCGGCGCGATATCGACCGACAGGTCCGTCAGATCCTCGCCAACCTGCACGGGTGGGACGTAATTCTTCTGGGCTATAATACCGACGCGGTTTTGGACCTGAAGATCACGGAGCATTGTGATTTTTCTGATTCTTCTCGAACCAATTTCCCTCGCAAGAACAGCTTAAATCATTCACCGGATCGACAATGCGCGTCATGCCGATGCGGCTCAACAATGCTTTCGGATTGTGCTCCTACCTTGTTTCGCCGCAAGGGGCCCGGAGCTTTCTGTCCCTGTTTCCCCTGGACAATCGCCCGGTTCGGATTCCCGCAAACAGGGCGAAATTCGGCAGAGACGATTTTCGCTGCACGACAATAGATATGGCGACCAACACGCTTTACCCGCACATGAGCGCCTATGTTGCAATTCCGCCCCTGGCGCTGCCCTTGAATGACAAGAGCACGTCATCCACAAGGCATAACCTGTCTCCACAGCAGGGTGATCGCCCCGCACCCAACAATTCCGTGTCTGCGACGGAAGTCCCCATGCAACGGTCCCGGGTACCGGCTGACCGGCGATCCCGTCAGGCGGGACACAAACATGCCGCAAAAGCATTTGTGAAGTCGGTTGCGCGCAGGTTCGGATATGAAATTCACAGGATCGCGCCACCACCCTCCGCGGCTTTGATAAAATTCATGAACGCACCCGAAGCCTTGGCCGAATTTGATTTTGGCGATGCCCACCTTCCCAAAAGGCCTCGACAGTTCGGCGACACCGGGGATTCAGCACAAGCGACACGCCGGATAATCATCGAAGGCTGGCAGCATCTCCCCCATTCCTATGCCATGGTCAACCAATGGCAACTTCTTTCTCTGTCACGCCGCAAGGATGTTGCTCTCAAGCTTATCGACGCTCCCTTCTATGATCCGCGCTGGGAGCGACAGGACGGGATTTTCGAGCCCGACGAGGAGCAGGTATTGGGATCGATTGACCACGCGGCACCGGACGAAGATGCGGACCTCATGCTCAGAACTCTCGTATCCCATGGATTTTGCGTCTTCGCGTGCCGGCCGGACCGCGGTATTCGGCACTTTGGAACATCAAGCCCTTCGAAGAACCCACTGCAGGGATTTTCGAGATTTCCAGAGGTTTCGGCAGCGTCTCGGTCCCGCTTCAGACGTAAGGGCCGTCACGCCGTCACACTGGTCGGCCGAAGGGTTCTACAAGTCAGGCTTCAGGCCGGACCAGGTTGTTATTGTGCCGCATGGCGTCGATATCGAAACATTCCGTCCCATGCCCGACCTTCGCGGTCGTGTCCGCACCGCACTTTCGCTTGCGCAAGGCGATTTTGTGTTTTTGTCGGTCGGCGCCGTAACACGGAACAAGGGAATCGATTTGCTGTTGCGGGCGTTTGCCCAGGTCAGTCAAAAATTCCCCCATGCACGGCTTGTCCTGAAGGGGCTGAATCCGCTTTATCAATCCCGGGATCGCCTGCTCAAAATCCTGCAGCAATTGCCACCTGGCGAACAGCAAAGCGTCATCGGCAAGGTACGATACTTTGGAAAATGTTTTTCGAACAGGGAAATGGCCCTGCTCTATCAGGTCGCCAATTCCTATGTTTCTCCCTATCGGGCCGAGGGCTTCAACATTCCCGTGTTGGAGGCTGCCGCCTCCGGCGTCCCCGTTATCTGCACGGCTGGCGGCGCGACCGATGATTTCGTGACCGAGGCTTTTGCACGAAAAATAGAAAGCGCGCGGCGATCCGATCACATCGAGGATCGGGAACATACATGGCTTGAGCCCAAAATAGAACACCTCGTTGCCTTGATGACGTCTGCAATTGAGGACAATGGCTGGCGCGATCTTGCGGCCAATGCGGGCCCCCTGCATGTCGGAGCCAATTACACTTGGGATCGTGTCGCCGCCACCCTGCTGCAAGAACTCCAGCAATAGCGAATGGAGAAAATTGCAAATGATCATATCGCGACCAACGGGCAAAGAAGATGAGCGGTGACTTAGACACGCATTCCGACTCCCGCCCGCAAGTGACCATCGTCATTACCTGCAGGGAACGGCATCAATTGACCGAGACAATGATCGATGAACTCGTTCGCAATACCCGCATTCCCATCCGGCTTATATATGTCGATACCGGCGATCCGGACTGGTTGCGGGCAAGAATCGCCGACCGTTCCAGGGCGTGGTCGCTCGAAGTCATTCGGTTCGATGAACCCTTGTGGCCTACCCAAGCCCGCCGCCGCGTTGTCGATCTGATCGATACAAAATATGCCGTATTTATAGACAATGATGTTCTCGTCCGCCCTGGCTGGCTTGAACATTTGTATGCTTGTGCGGAAGAAACCGGTGCGGGCATTGTCGGCCCGCTCTATTTATGGGGGCGCGACGCGCACTCGGACACCATTCACATGGCGGGTGGCGACCTTGTCCTGGAGCGCGGTGCTAACAATGACAATGATGCCGCCCTGATAGCCAATCACCGCTGCATCGGCGCAAAGGTCGATCAGGTTAGCCTGCGCCGGGAAGAATGCGATTTCGTGGAATTTCACTGCATGCTGATGCGCCGTGAAGTGTTTCGTGCGCCGGCCACCTTTGATGAGAAGATCGTTTGCGTGCACGAACATATTCACGCGGGCCTTGTGGCGCGTGAGTTGGGATTTAAGACCGTCCTGGAACCGGCGGCAAAGGTCAATTACCTTGCATTCTTCCCCTACTCGCTTTCCGATCTTTCCCTTTTTCGATGGCGATGGTCGCGCGAGGCGGGCGAGAACAGCATTGGCGCGTTCGCGAAACGATGGGGGATCGTCGACGATGAACGCTCGTTTGGCGGCGTTCGAAGATTTTTGAACATCCATAATTCACATGTGGACCCGGTGCGGGCCTCGCTCCAGGATGCGCGAACGTCATCTTCACCCATGCGAGAAAGTGACCTGAGGCAGACTTTTACCGGACTGATGGAACTCGCGCGCCTCAGGGGCTACACGGCGCGAGACATGGAGCGAATAGAGGCATCTTACTGGCAGGCATTGTGGCTGAGCAACGGCGGCTACCGGCCTTGCGGACGTCCATTCATCAATCACCTGGTCGGAACGGCCAGCGTACTCGTGCATTACGGGTTTGAGGTGCGATTGGTGCGATTGGCGCTGATGCACGCGGCCTATACGCATGCGCCGCATTTTGACGGCGGTCCCGAGAAAACTGTTCAGGCTGTCGCGCGCAGGCTTGGAAGCCTTGAGCCGGCTGTTCGCGCCTATACCCTGCGCTCAACGCGGTGGCGGCAGCTTTGCGAACTGCCCAACTGGCAAGACGTGGCGACGATGTCGGACATCGATATTTCCATTGTCGCCCTGGCAAACGATACCGACATGATCTTGAGCGGTGAAGTACGCACCACGGGACGTAGCGACGTTGGGGCCAGTGCGGCCCTCTCCAAGGCGCACGACATATGCCAGATACTTGGCGTTCCCGGCATGGCCGGGGGCGCGAAACCGCAGCCCGGTGGTGGCGAGGCGGCGCCCATTTCGAGAAAAGTTCTTCCGAGAGGGAGTGTCAGGATCGAGGGAGAAAAGTTCGTAAGCATGCTTAATCGGTCATTCATTCAAATGCAAAATCCCAATCGCGCGGCGGGAAGCCGATTGGGGAGAGTTCGCGCCGCGGCCCGTTCATTTTTCCAAAATTGGGACTAGCGGGCCATCTGCCGTCGCCGGCACTCTTCCGGCGCGGACCCTCGCCGGAACCTGCCGGATGCAAAGTGTTGCACGGTCGGGAATTGAGGGTCAGTCAACAACGATGATCTTGAGGATTCGTCCGGACTTCGCATCCAGGTAAATATCCTTCGGCTCATAGGCTCTGCGATGGAGTATCCACTGATCTCCCTTGCGTTCGACCATGATCGGCCAGGCCCATGAATTCAGGTCTCTTGTCCGGCTCTGAAATTCGTTCACTTGCGCATAAGCCGCGGCGACAGCCTGTGTCGGGGTATGGATTGCGCGCGGCTGATAGGGCTGCGCCGCAAGGGCGGCAACGAAAATCAACGCCGCACTGGCCATTTGTTCCGTCTTCCGTGGGGCTATGCAACCTACCCCAGATGCGGGGGAATTGCGGGGGGGGGTACTATACCGAATTCCACCGCATAAGGAATAAAGCGCAACGACGTCATTTCCCCGCCGGATCAAAAATCGCGTGCCGCGATCCGCCAGGCGGGCCCGCGACCCGGGGAACACTGCTCCTGTCGCCGTATTCGTTTCGGATAACGCCAGTTGCGATATAGTCTGGAACCGGTATTCCAATGATCAAAAGACAGGGCAAAGCCCATACAAGGCGGCATCACCATGAATAAGGAAAGCCGGAAGGCGACCCTGGTTGTTCGCAATGCCACGGCTGCAGACATTCCCAGGATTATTTCGCTCGTCACCAAGGCCTATGCCGGCATGCCCTCCTATACGCCGGGGATGGTGCAGGGTCAGATTACGCATTATCCGCAGGGTCAATTTGTCGTCGATTATGACGGCGAAATCGTGGGGTATGCAGCCTGCTTCAGGATCGCGGAAAACATTGCCCTCAACGCGCACAGTTGGACCGAGATAACAGGCGGAGGCTACGCGGCCCGGCACGACGCAAATGGCGATTGGCTTTATGGCATGGAAATTTGCGTTGATCCGGACAAACGCCGTCTTCGCATCGGCCAACGCCTGTACGACGCGCGGCGAAATCTTTGCCAGAGCGAGCATTTGAAAGGCATCGTGTTCGGCGGCCGGATGCCGGGTTGGTTTCGCAGGCAGAAGCGATTCGCCGACCCCATGAGCTATATAAACGCGATCAGGGAGAAAAAAGTCATTGACCCGGTCATCAACTTTCATCTTCGCGCGGGATTCCAGCCGGTGGGAATTCTCAAGGACTACCTGCCCTCGGACAAGGAGTTGGGCGGCATCGCGACCCACATGGTTTGGCGGAACCCTTTTGAGAATGTTGCGAAATCCGACAGCAAGGATTCCATCAAGCAAAAGGATGTCGTGCGGGTCGCCACGGTCCAATTCCAGCAGCGCATGGTTCACAGTTTTGAAGAATTCATCGCAAACATAGAGTATTTCGTCGACGTCTGTACCGACTATCGAAGCGATTTCGTCGTCTTTCCGGAGCTGTTCACCCTTCAGCTTCTCGCGCTTGAGCCGAAGCGCCTCACGCCGGTTGAGTCCATTGAGGCCTTGACCGCATATACGCCGCGCTTCGTCGATGCGATGCGGAACATGGCGATCAGCTATAACATCAACATTATCGGCGGGTCACATCCGACCCGGGCTGACGACGGACAAATACAAAATGTCGCGTATGTCTTTCTGCGGGATGGGTCTGTTCATGCCCGCGAGAAGATTCATCCGACGCCAAACGAGAGAACATGGTGGGGTATTGAGGGAGGCGACAAGGTCGCCACCATTTCCACGGATTGCGGGCCGATCGGAATCTTGATCTGCTACGACAGCGAATTCCCCGAACTTGCGCGTCGTTTGACCGATGAAGGGGCGCAAATCCTATTCGTGCCTTTCTGTACGGACAACCGGCAGGGCTACCTGCGCGTACGCTATTGCTGCCAGGCCCGTGCGATCGAAAATCAATTATACGTCGTTATGTCCGGCAATGTCGGCAATCTGCCCAATGTGGAGAATATGGACGTGCAGTATGCCCAATCGGCAATTCTCACCCCATGTGATTTTCCGTTTTCCAGGGATGGCATTGCCGCCGAGGCCACCGAGAATGTCGAAACAGTCACCTTCGCAGACCTCAATCTGGCAAATCTCAAATGGGCGCGTGCTTCAGGGACGGTACAGAATCTGCGCGATCGGCGTTTCGACCTGTACAAGGTGGTTTGGTTTGAAGATCAGGTGTCTCTTGCTGGCGCACCGGAGGGGATGAATCCGAAAGCCGGAGGTTGATCTTGGCTCGCGAACGGTTGGTACGATTAATAGGCGGCCAATCATCAAGACACCGGCACGGCGCATCGGTTGTGGAGCGGGGCCGGGGGCGGCCTCCAACGCCGCGGCGCCTGCCCGGTTCTGGAACTTGTGGCGCACTCGGGCGTTTCCCTCGTGGCCGGCCCTTTTGGCCTGGGAGTTTCCGGGGCCTTTGTGGGTTTGTCTTCTGAAAGGTAGTCATGAAAAACTCTCTGAAAATCCTGCTGACGGCAGGACTGTTGTGTGGCGCGGGTATGGCTGGAATGTTGCCGGCCGCGGCTCAACCCTCCGGTTTCTCCTTCCGGCTAGGCGATATCGGTTTCGCGTATGACGATGGTTACTATGACCGGTCTCACCGCTGGCATGGCTGGCGCGACCGGCGCGAGCGCGACTGGTATCGTGTGAATTACAGGCACCACTATAGCGCCTATGGCCACGACCGCGACCGGGACGGTATTCCGGATCGCGTCGACCGTGACCGGGATGGCGACGGCGTTCCGAACTATCGCGACAGCCGCCCGAACAATCCCAATCGCCGCTGATCGGCGACGGTCGGTCTGAAAAATGGGCCTCGCGGGAGAAATCTCGCGGGGTCTTTTTGCTGCGGCCGATCGCGACATTTCCTTGTTGGCAACGCGGACGAAAGAATTGGTGCGCCTTGGGGGCGTGGCACAATCCCCAATCCGTCAACGCGCCACACGAAGGCGGACCTCCGGGTACTCTCGGCCAGGACCAGGTGCCTCCCAGCCCGATGGATGCAAGTCCGCCGTGCCCAACGCGGCGGAAATTTCGCAAATTTCGGTTCGGATGTCATAGGGACCGTCAGAAGCGCGCGAGACAGATTGCCGCTAATCCTCCGCGGCCATTTCCCGGCATCTTCGGCCATGCCTATACTCGAACCCATGTCCCTCACGATCCTGCTGATTGACACCGAGGTGGAGCGCGCGCGCGCGTTGGAGGAAAAGCTGTCCGAGTCCGGCTTCGCGCGGGTATTGCGCGCTCAGGGACCAGATCTTGCCGTCATTGTGGAGCGTGAGCACCCCGACCTTGTCATCATCGACATGGCCCTTCCCGACCGCGATGCGCTGGAGGATATTCGCGCCATCGCCACCGCCCAGCCGGTGGTGATGTTCGCCGGTACCGACGATCCGGCCTTCGCACGCGAAGCGATCGGGGCTGGGGTCTGCTCCTACAATCTTTCCGGGCTTTCCTATGCCGACATCAAGCCGATCATGGCGTCCGCCGTCGCGCTGTTCCAGCGCTACCGCCATGTCGAGACCGAACTGGCGGCGGCCCGCGCCCTGTTGGACGAGCGGCGGCTGATCGAGCGGGCCAAGGCAATCTTGATGAAGGACCGCAAGATGGCCGAGCCGGAAGCCTATCGCTGGCTGCAGAAGAAGGCGATGAACGAAAGCCGCAAGCTTTCACAGGTCGTGGCGGAATTCGTCGCGGCGCATGAGGTAGAACAACGGGAGAGCAAGCCATGAGCGAAGTTGTTGCGCTGGACGGGCGCCGGCCCGAAACCAGGCTGCGCATCGGTTTCCTGCGGCTGACCGATTCCGCCCCCGCCATCGTCGCCCATGAATTCGGCTGGTTCGCGGAGGAAGGCATCGACGCCGAACTGATCGCCGAACCGTCCTGGGCCAATATCGCGGACAAACTGGCTTACGGCTTTCTCGACGCCGCCATAATCCTGCCGCCGCTGGCCTTCGCCATCGAATTGGGGCTGCGTGGCGCCAGCCAGCCCCTGCTGATCCCCTGCAACATCTCGATGGGCGGCAACACCGTGACGCTGTCGCGGGACCTGGCGCAGCGCGTCCGTGCCACGGCGAAGGCGGGCGATCTTTCCACCGTGCAGGCGCTTGCCGCCTGCCTGGAAGGGCGCAGCGAGCCCTTGCTGCTTGGCATCGTGCATGCCTATTCCACGCATAATCTGCTGCTGCGCTATTGGCTGGCGACGGCGGGCCTGGAAGCAGGCCGCGAGGTGATGCTGAGCGTGGTCCCCCCGGCGCGCGCGGTCGATGCCCTGCAGTCCGGACAGATCGCCGGCTTCTGTGCCGGTGCGCCCTGGGGCGAGATCGCGGCGCGTACCGGCGCCGGCGAGACGGTGGCCACCTCCGACGACATCTGGCGTTGCGCGCCGGAGAAAGCGTTCGCGGTGCGGGCGCGATGGGCGGAAAGCCATCCTGAAGCACTGAAAGGGGCGGTGCGCGCGCTCGCGCGGGCCGCCCAGTTCTGCGACACGCCGGAAAATGCTTCCTATACGGGCGCGCTGCTGTCGCGGCGCCGGTATCTCGACGTGGACAGCCACGCCATTCTGTCGTCCCTGCCCGGCGGCGCCGTCGCCTCGCGCAATGTCTCGCGCTTCTGGCGGCATGCCGCGACCTTCCCCTGGCGCAGCCACGGGCAGTGGTTTCTGAACCAGATGGCGCGTTGGAACCTGATCGACGGCCAGGACACCGCGGCGCTGGCCGCGCGCGTCTACCGCTCCGACATCTACCGGGCGGCGGTGGCGCCGATGGGAATCAGCGTGCCGGTCGCGGACGCCAAGACGGAAGGCGCGCATGACGGCGCCTGGCAACTCGATGCCGATCCCCGCCCAATCGCCATGGCGGCGGACCGCTTCTGCGACGGGCGCGTGTTTGAAGCCGATTCCGCCGCGACCGCCCAATAGATTGGCGCAATGCACAAAACTTGAGCGGCAGTGAGGGGAGTTGGGGAAAATACCTCCCTGAAACCTTCATTTTTTATAATCCATGGCACTTTTTGCACTTGCGAAGCCGCCATCCTTCATGTGTCATGGAAAGCGTTCGGGACAGAGTCCCGGCCGGGCATGGGCGCAATGGCGGGCCCATCTTGTGGAGCGATTTTCGACCACCCGCGGGCCAATGGCGGTTCGCATGCGGTGCCTTCCCGGCACCCAGCGAGCCATTGCAATGAAAACCACTTTTCTGAAATCGGGCCACCTGCCCACCTTGGTTTCCTGCTTCCTCTATTTCGACCTCAGCTTCGCCGTATGGGTCCTGCTGGGGCCGTTGGCGGTGCTGATCGCGCCGGACCTGCATCTCAATGCGGGCCAGAAAGGCCTGATGGTGGCCGTGCCCGTGCTGGCCGGCGCCCTGCTGCGCATCGTCAACGGCATCCTGGTCGGGCAATGGAAGCCCCGGCTCACCGGTATCGTGATGCAGCTGGTGGTCATCGCGGGCCTGGCCTGCGCCTGGGCCTTCGGAATTTCCAGTTTCCACCAGGTGCTGCTGCTGGGCGTGGTGCTGGGCGTGGCGGGCGCCAGCTTCGCCATCGCATTGCCGATGGTGTCCTACTGGTATCCGCCGGAGCATCAGGGCACCGCGCTGGGCCTGGCGGGCGCGGGCAATTCCGGCACCGTCTTCGCGTCGCTGTTCGCGCCGGCACTGGCGGTGGCGCTGGGCTGGCGCAATGTGCTGGGTCTTGCCGCACTGCCGCTGATTGCGGTTCTGGTCTTCTTCCTGTTCGCCGCGAAAGACAGCCCCGATTGCCCGCCCAAGAAGACAATGGCCGATTACGGACGCCTGTTGAAGCGCACCGACAGCTGGTGGCTGATGTTCTTCTATGGCGTCTGCTTTGGCGGATTTGTCGGCCTGTCGTCCTTCCTGCCGATCTACTTCCATGACCAGTACCATCTGAGCCCGGTCGTGGCGGGCTATTTCACCGCCGCCTGCGTTTTTGCCGGTTCCTTTGCCCGTCCGTTCGGCGGCTACCTGGCCGACCGCTTCGGCGGAACCCGCACGCTTTCCGCCGTCTATGCCGTCATCATCGTGGTGCTTCTCGCCGTCAGCCAGAGTGTGTTGCCGGTCACCGGCGCGCTGGCGGCGCTGATTGTCGGCATGACCATGCTGGGCATGGGCAACGGTGCGGTGTTCCAGCTGGTGCCACAGCGCTTCGGCCGCGATGTCGGCCTGATGACGGGCCTGGTCGGAATGACCGGCGGTGTCGGCGGCTTCTACCTGGCCGCCAGCCTGGGATATGCCAAGCAGTTCACCGGCAGCTACGCCTTCGGCTTTGTGGTGTTCGCGGGCCTGGCGCTGGCGGCGTGGGCCGGCATCAATGCCGTGCGTCTGCGCTGGCGGCAGGAAGCCTCGGGACTCGCCACGGTCCGCATCTGAGATCGGCAAAAAGGGCACGCCCATGAACATGATCACCGACCCCCGCGAGCATCTGGTCGTCATCGGCAACGGCATGGCCGGAATGCGCACGGTCGAGGAACTGCTGAAGCTGGAAAAAGGCAGGCGTTTCCGCATCACGGTGTTCGGGGCGGAGCCGCACGTCAACTACAACCGCATCATGCTCTCGAGCGTGCTGGCCGGCGACAAGCAGCGTCGATGAGATCGTGATCAACCCGCGCATGGTACGACGAGAACGGCATCACGCCTGGTTGCGGGTGATGCCGTCACCCAGCATCGACCGGGGCGACAAGACGGTCACATCGGCCAGCGGGGTGACGGTGCGCTATGACCGGCTGTTGATCGCCACCGGCTCGCGTCCCCTGGCTCCGCCCATACCGGGCCTGGGCCTGCCGGGCGTCTGCGCTTTCCGCGACATCGCCGACGTCGACAAGATGCTGGCGGCGGCAAGATCCACAAGCGCGCGGTGGTGATCGGCGGCGGCCTGCTGGGGCTGGAAGCGGCCTGGGGACTGCAACAGCGCGGCATGTCGGTGGCGCTGGTGCACCTGATGCCCACCCTGATGGAACGCCAGCTCGATGCGGCGGCCGGCCAGATGCTGCAACGCGACCTGGACCGGCGCGGCATCGCCTTCTTCACGGACGGCCAGACCGAGGAAATCACCGGCGCCGAACGGGCCGAAGGCGTGCAGCTCGCCGATGGCCGCTTCGTTCCCGCCGACCTGGTGGTGCTGGCCATCGGCATTCGGCCCAATATCGACCTGGCCAAGGCGGCGCAGCTCGATGTCAATCGCGGCATCGTCGTCGAGCGACGACATGCGCACCTCCGATCCCGCCATTTTTTCGGTCGGGGAATGCGTGGAGCATCGCGGCAATGTATTCGGCCTGGTCGCGCCGATCTGGGACCAGGCCAAGGTCTGCGCCGCGCAGCTGGCGGGCGACGAGCAGGCCCTGTTCGTCTCAGCCAGGCGCTGGCGACCAGCCTGAAGATCACCGGCGTGGATGTCTTCTCCGCCGGCGCGCTGATGGCGGCCGACGAAGGCGACGACGAAATCACCCTGCGCGACGATTCCCGCGGGCATCTACAAGAAGATCGTGTTGCGCGACGTCAAGCTGGTGGGCGCGGTGCTTTATGGCGATGTCGGCGACGGCCACTGGTACCTGCAGCTGATGCGCGACAAGCAGGATGTCAGCGCGCTGCGCGAACGGCTGGTGTTCGGCCGCGCCTTCGCGGAAGCCGGCAGCGGCGGCCGCGGCGCCGGTCCGGATTTCGCCGCCATGGCCGACGATACGCAGATCTGCGGCTGCAACGGCGTCTGCAAGGGCGACATCGTCGCCGCCATCCGGAAGGGCAATCTCACACGCTGTCGCAGGTGCGCGCCCATACCAAGGCGTCAGCGCCTCCTGCGGCCAGTGCACCGGCCAGGTCGAGCCTGCTGGCCCTCGCCGCGGGCGCGAGCGCCGTGGCCGGCGAAGAAAACCGTCTGCGAATGCACCGAGGCCGAGCCACGACGAGGTCCGCCAGGCCATTCTCGCACGCAGCGCCTGAAAAGCATGGATGCGGTGCGCACGGCTTTGGCCTGGAGCAAGCCCGAGGGGCTGCCACAAATGCCGCCCGGCACTGAATTACTACCTGCTTTGCGCCTGGCCGGGCGAATATCGCGACGATTCGCCAGCTCGCGCTTCGTCAACGAGCGCGTGCACGCCAACATCCAGAAGGACGGCACCTACAGCGTGGTGCCGCGCATGTGGGGCGGGCTGACCACGCCGGCCGAGCTGCATGCGATCGCCGCGGTGGCGGAGAAATTCAACATTCCCACGGTCAAGGTGACCGGCGGCCAGCGCATCGACCTGCTGGGCGTCAAGAAGGAAGACCTGCCCGAGCGTATGGCGCGACCTGGGCAAGGCCGGGCTGGTCTCCGGCCATGCCTACGCCAAGGGCCTGCGCACGGTGAAGACCTGCGTCGGCAGCGAATGGTGCCGCTTCGGCACCCAGGATTCCACCGGGCTGGGCGTGAAGCTTGAAAAGATGTGCTGGGGCTCCTGGACGCCGCACAAGGTCAAGTTCGCCGTGTCTCGGGCTGCCCGCGCAACTGCGCCGAAGCCACGCATCAAGGACTTGGGCGTCGTCTGCGTCGAAGCCGGTTACGATATCCTGGTCGGCGGCAATGGCGGCGTCGATGTTCGCGTCACCGATCCGCTGGTGCGGGTGGCGACGCGAGGAAGAAGTCCTGGAATACGCCGGCGCCTTCATGCAGCTCTATCGCGAGGAGGCCCATTACCTGGAGCGCACCGCGCCATGGATCGCCCGTGTCGGCATCGACTATGTGAAGACGCGCCTGGTGGAGGACGGCGAGGGCCGCGCCGCGCTGCATGCCCGCTTCCTGCGCTCGCAACTGTTCGCCCAGGTCGATCCCTGGACCGAACGGGCCATGCGGCGCCGACGCCCACGAATTCGCCCGCCTGCCAGAGATCGCGACGGCGTGACCATGACCAACAACTGGAAGAAATCTGGGACCGCTTTCGAACATTCCCGTGCGCGGCGCGCGGCGGCTCTGCCTAAGCATGAGGCCGGCATCCGGTCGCGATCTTCCGCACCGGCGAGGATGAAATCTTCGCGCTGATCGACGAATGCCCGCACAAGCAGGGCCCGCTTTCGGAAGGCATCGTCTCGGGCAGGACCGTGACCTGCCCGCTGCACAACTGGGTCATCGAGCTGGAAGACGGCCATGCGGTGGCGCCGGATGAGGGCACCGCGCGGCCGCTGTCGGTGCGGATCGTGGACGGCGACATCTATATACACCTGCCCGAGCCTGTCGGGGCGACCGTGTGACCAGGACCACCTGTCCTTATTGCGGCGTGGGCTGCGGCGTGGCGGTCGTGGACGGCGTGCCCCGGGGCGACCGCGACCATCCCGGCGAATTTCGGGCGGCTCTGCTCCAAGGGCGCGGCGCTGAAGGACGTGCTGGCCCTGCCCGACCGGCTGACCGTGCCGATGATGCATGGCCGCGAAGCCAGTTGGGACACGGCGCTCGACCACATCGCCGCCGAGTTCACCCGAATCCGCGCCGCGCATGGTCCGGAGGCCATCGCCTTCTATGTCTCGGGCCAGCTCCTCACCGAGGATTATTATGTCGCCAACAAGCTGATGAAGGGATTCATCGGCGCGGGCAACATCGACACCAATTCGCGGCTTTGCATGTCCTCGTCGGTGGCGGGCCATGTGCGCGCCTTTGGCGAGGACGTGGTGCCGGGCTGCTATGACGACCTGGAGGAAGCCGATTTGGTGGTTCAGGTCGGCAGCAACATGGCCTGGTGCCACCCGGTCCTGTACCAGCGCCTGATGGCGGCCCAGGAGAAGCGCGGCACCAGGATCGTGAATATCGATCCCACGGCGCACCGCCACCGCCGAGACCGCCGATCTGCACCTGGCGCTGGCGCCCGGGTCCGACGTGGTGCTTTGGAGCGGGCTGCTCACCTGGCTCGCCGACCATGGCGCGCTGGACCAGGACTGGATCGAACGGCATGTCCGCGGCCTGGACGAGACCTTGGCGGCCGCGCGCCAGGCCGCCCCGTCGCTGGACTTCGTCGCCGCCGCCGCGCAATTGAACCGCGATGACCTGCGCGCCTTCTACGAGATGTTCGCCGCCACCGAGCGGGTGGTGACGCTTTATTCGCAGGGCGTGAACCAGTCGGTGACGGGCACGGACAAGGTCAATGCCATCCTCAACTGTCACCTGGCGACCGGCCGGATCGGCCGCGCCGGAATGGGCCCCTTCTCTCTCACCGGCCAGCCCAATGCGATGGGCGGGCGCGAGGTCGGCGGCCTGGCCAACCAACTGGCCGCCCATATGGGTTTTGCCCGCCGCGATATCGAACGGGTCGGCCGCTTCTGGAATGCGCCGCGCATGGCGGCCGGCCCCGGTCACAAGGCGGTGGATCTGTTCGAGGCAGTGGGCGATGGCCGCGTGAAGGCGGTCTGGATCGCCGCCACCAACCCGGCGGACTCCATGCCGCGCGCCGATGCGGTGCGCGCGGCGCTGGCGAAATGCCCCCTGGTCATCGCGGCCGATGCCTGGCCGACCGACACGACAAGGCTGGCGCACATTGTCCTGCCCGCCGCGGGATGGGCGGAAAAGGACGGCACCGTCACCAATTCCGAGCGCTGCATTTCGCGCCAGCGCGCCTTTCGCGCCCCGCCCGGCCAGGCGCGGCCCGACTGGTGGATGTTCACGCAGGTCGCCCGCCGCATGGGTTGGGGCGAAGCCTTCGCCTATGACGGCCCCGCCGACATCTTCCGCGAGCATGCCGCGCTGTCGGCCTTCGAGAATGACGGCGCGCGGTTGTTCAATCTTGGTGGGCTGGCGGACCTCGACGATGCCGCCTATGACGCGCTGGCGCCGGTGCAATGGCCGGTTCCCAGTCATGGCCGCGGCGCGGTGGGCACCCGGCTTTTCGCGCGCGGGGGATTTCCCACGCCCGATGGGCGCGCGCGCATGGTGCCGCTGCAGGTGCGCGCCGATGACGTGCGGGGGAAATTTCCTCTTATCCTCAACACCGGCCGCGTGCGCGACCAGTGGCACACCATGACGCGAACGGGGCGGGTGCCGCATCTGATGACGCATGTTTCCGCCCCCAGCCTGGCGCTGCATCCGCGCGATGCCACGGCGCGCGGCATCGCCGAGCGCGCCCTGGTGCGGGTGGAAAGCCGCCAGGCCTCGGTGGTGATGCGCGCAAGCGTGGACGAAGGCGTCCGGCCCGGCGATGTCTTCGCGCCCATGCACTGGACGGACCAGTTCACCTCGTCCGGTCCGGTCGACCGGCTGGTGCATGCGCTCACCGATCCCATTTCCGGGCAGCCCGATCTCAAGGCCACACCTGTGCGCGTCACTGCCCTTGCCGAAACCTGGCGCGGCACCCTGGTGCGCATCGCCGGCGGCGAACCCGAACTGAGCGAGTCCGCATGGTGGTCGAAGGTCCAGACCGGCGCCGGCTTCGTCTTCGAACTCGCCGGCTGGGGGCCGCTGGCCGAGGAGGTGCATGGCGAAGCCGTGCTGCGCCGGTTGCTGCGGATTCCGGCGGACGCCGAGCTTGTCTCCTATTCCGATCCGCGCAAGGCCGTGTTCCGCTATGCCGGCATCGTTCAGGGCCGCCTGTCGGGCTGCGTTTTTTTCGCCCCCCCCGGCGCCGATCTTGCCGGCGCCGAACAGGCCAGGGCATTGCTGGGCCGGGAGGTCGGCACGGCTGAACGGCTTTCGCTGCTGGCGGGGATTGAGGCGGGCGGCGCCCGCCCGGCGGGCAGGATCGTCTGCGCCTGCTACGCGGTCAGCCAGGACAGGATCATCGATGCGATCCGGGAAGGCAAATTCACCACCCCGGCGCAGATCGGCGCGGCCCTGCAGGCCGGAACCAATTGCGGCTCCTGCATTCCCGAGCTGAAAAAACTGATCGCCGGACAGGCGCTGACGGCGGTGGCCTGAATGCAAGCCCTGCACGGATTGAAGATCCTGGTGCCGGAAAGCCGCGAGCTGGACCTGTTCGCGGCCATGCTGGAGGCCGAAGGCGCCAGCGCCGTGCGCCGTCCGCTGGTTCGGATCCTGGACCTGGAGGACAGCCGGGAGGCCGAGCGGTGGATCGAGGACATGATCGCCCTGCCCTTCGACGATCTTGTGCTGCTGACCGGCGATGGCCTGCGCAAGCTGGTGACCTTGAGCGGCGCGCGCCGGGACGCTTTCATCGGTGCGCTGGAGAAGACCTGCATCGTCACCCGCGGGCCGAAGCCGGCGCGGGCGTTGCGCGAGATCGGCCTGATGCCGACCCTGGCCGCACCGGTCCCGACCTCGCAAGGCGTGCTGGAAGCCCTGGCCGGGAAATCCCTGGAAGGCCGCCGTATCGGCGTGCAGGCCTATCCCGGTGACGGCGCACACCCCCTGATCGCGGCGCTGGAGGCGCGCGGGGCGCGGGTTTTTCCCATCACGCCCTATCGCTATGCCAGCGATACCGAAAATGCCGGCGTGGCCGGGGTTATCCGCGAGCTTGCGGCCGGCGCGTTCGACCTGGTCGCCTTTACCGCCACGCCCCAGCTGGACCGGCTGTTCGCGGTGGCGAAGGAAGAAGGGCTGGTTGCGGCGCTGGCCGAGGGACTGGCACGCACGCCCATCGCCGCCATCGGCCCGGTGGTGCGCGAGAGCCTGCGGGCCCATGGCATCTCGCCGGCGGTGGAGCCGCAAGCCAGCTTCCACCTGAAACCCCTGGTGCGCGCCATCATTGCCTGGAGGCAGGAATGAAACCACCCTGCGTGATCCTGGCGGGCGGGCGCTCCAGCCGCATGGGCGGCGGCGACAAATGCCTGCTGCCGCTGAATGGAAAGCCCATGCTGGCGCATGTGCTGGCGCCGGTGACGCCGCAGGTCTGCGCCATCGTGATCAGCAGCAACAGCGCCCCGGAGCTTTTCGCTTCCTTCGGATGGCCTGTTCTGCCCGACAGCCGGCCCGGCTTTCAGGGCCCGCTGGCCGGGCTCCTGACCGGCATGACATGGGCCAGGCGCTCCCATCCAGCCGCAACACATGTTCTCAGCGTCGCCTGCGACACGCCGTTCCTGCCGCCGGACCTGGCCGAAAGGCTGGGCGATGGGTTGGCGGCGGACGCGATCGCCGTCGCGCGTGACGCGGCGCGCACCCATCCCGTCATCGGCCTGTGGCCGACATCGCTCGCGGACCGCCTGGGCCGCGACATGGAGCGGCACGACATCCGCGGCGTCCATCAATGGCTGCGCGGACTGCCCGTTCGCGAGGTCACCTTTGCGGCGGCGCATTTGCGCAACCTCAACACCCGCGACGACTTGCGCCATGCCCATGCCTTCCAGCCCGCGACATATGCGGAACACCACAAGGGGACAAGATGATTTCGCGCAGTTGCGCCTGCCTGCTTGCCGTCATGGGCCTGGCCACGCCGGTCCAGGCCTCCATCCTGGAGGCCATCGCCGCGGGCCGGCCGGTGATCGATCTTCGCGGCCGCTATGAAAGCGTGCAGGACGCCGCCAAGACGCGGGACGCCAATGTTTCCACCCTGCGGGCAAGGCTGGGCTACGAGACCGCAAGCTGGAACGGGCTGTCGCTCCAGGCGGACTTCGACCAGATCTGGACCATCGGCGGCGCTGCCTACAACAGCACGCGCAACGGCAAGACCCTCTATGCGGTGGTGGCGGATCCGGCGATGACGGCGCTCAACCGGCTGCAACTGAGCTATGCCTCCGATTTCGGCACCCGGTTCGTGCTGGGCCGCCAGAGGCTGGTGATCGGCAATCAGCGCTTTGTCGGCAATGTCGGCTGGCGCCAGCATGAACAGACCTTCGATGCGCTATCGGCGGTGAACACGTCCCTGGACGGGCTCACCCTGAGCTACGCCTATCTCTATCGCGTGAACCGCATTTTCGGGCCTTCCACGCCCGTTCCCGCCAACACAGCCGCCGCGGCGACCGGCCAGGCGAACTACTTCAAGAGCAACAGCCACGTCCTGGATGGGGTTTATGCCGGGGTGCCGGGGCTGCGGCTGGAATCCTATGCCTTCCTGCTGGACCTGTCCGCGCCGGCAAACGCCGCCCTGCCCGCGCAGCAACTGGCGACGGCGCGCCTGTCCACCGCCACCTATGGCGGACGCGGCGATTACGGCTTTGCGCTCGCAGGCGGCGTGACGGCCAAGCTCAGCGGCGAATTCGCGCATCAAACCGGTTATGCCGACAATCCGCTGTCGATCAGCCTGAACTACTGGCTGGGGGAAGGCAGCTTGACCTGGAACGGCCTCACCGGACTGGTGGGCTATGAAGTGCTGGAGGGCAACGGCACCATCGGCTTTGCCACGCCGCTGGCCACCCTGCATGCCTTCGACGGCTGGGCCGACATGTTCCTGGTCACGCCGGCCAACGGCCTCAAGGATCTGTATGCCAAGGCGGCCTATGCCCTGCCCGCCGGCTTCATCGGCGCCAAAAGCCTCAACGCGGCCATGATCTATCACGACTACCGGAGCGATGTGCTGGGCAGGGGAATCGGCACCGAGTGGGACCTGCAGGGCGAACTGGTGATGGATGGCGGCCTGTCCTTCCTGGCCAAATATGCCAACTATGCCGGATCGGGCGCGGGCTTCGGAGGCTTCCCCGACAAGTCCGTGTTCTGGCTGCAGACCGCTTACAAATACTGACGAAGGCCGCGGTGACCGCCTATCGGCGCTCGGCATTTCTTTCATTAGCGACGCGGACGAAAACAAGTATTGGCAGAATCAAAGGGGAATATTGCGCCCGGCCCCATATTCTCCATCGCCATATTTCTATATTCTGAGATCGGCGTCTGGCCGAGAGAGCAACTCGGCATATGATGCGGCAAGGAGGTTGCTGGTGACGCTCAAATCCGATTCACCGATCGGCGCGCGTCCGGGCACGCTGGTAATTCCGGCCGGCTCGCCGCCGCCCGTCGTGCGGATGTTCCAATATGACGAGGAAGCGTGCGAGGAAAAGGAGATCGGCAATCTGGAGGAATTGTGCGCCTATGCCGATACCGCACGTACCACCTGGATCGATATCCAGGGGCTGGGCGAAGCGGAAACGCTGCAAAGGATCGGAGAAATTTTCAACATCCACCGCCTGGCTCTTGCCGACGCGGTGAACGTGCCGCAGCGGCCCAAGGCGGAAGTCTACGACGATTATGTGCTGATCGTGGCGCGGGCGCCGCTCGACGAGGTGGACCCGCGCACGCCTCTGCCACAGGTGTGCATTCTGGTGGCGCGCAATTATGTGGTGAGCTTTCAGGAGCGTTATTTCGGGTTCTTCGATCGCGTGCGTGGGCGTATCCGCGAGGGCGCGGGGCGCCCGATCCGCACCGGCGGGCCGTCCTATCTTGGATACGCGCTGCTCGACGTGCTCATCGGCCGCTATGCTCCGGTCCTTGAAGGCATCTCCGACAAGATGGACGACCTGGAAGAGTGCCTGCTCGCCAATCCGAACCCGCAGCATCTGAGCGCGCTCTACGAACTGCGCCGCCAGCTCACCATGCTGCGCCGCCTGGCGCGGCCCCAACGCGAGGCGCTGCTGCAACTCAGCCATATGCAAAATCCGCTGATCGCCGCAGAGACGGGACCCTACCTGCGCGATGCCTATGATCATGCTTCGCAAAATGTCGAAATCATCGAATCCCTGCGCGATACGGCCGGAGACTTGATGGACACGGCCCTCGCCACGCTCGGCCATCGCAGCAACGAGGTTATGAAGGTGTTGACCTTGATGGCCAGCATCTTCATTCCGCTGACCTTCATGGCGGGCATCTATGGCATGAATTTCCGGGATATGCCCGAGCTTGGCATGCCCGCCGGTTATCCCATTCTGCTCGCCGTGATGGCAGTGGTGGCCGGGGGGATGATCTGGTACTTCCGCAGGCGGGGCTGGATTGGTTCGCGCGCGTCCGCTTCGCGCAGTTCCGACGCGCCGCCAAACATTTCGTGACGCGGCCGGAGAGTCCGGGGACACTTTCCGTAATTCCGCTATGGGAGCCTGGTCTGCCGGCCTTTGGTGACGCTATAGAGGTTGCACACCTGATCGGCATACTCTCATATCGCTCGATGCAACAGAGCCGGTCAGGCCAATGCCCTTGTCACAGCAAAGTTGTTCGGGGAGGAAAGTTCAATGAAGGCTCGAAAAATGGGCTTGTCGTCGATTGTATTCGCAGTAGGAGCGGTGTGCAGTGTGCAGGCGCAGCCGGCGACTGACCTTCCTCCAGGTTGGCCCAGGCCCGGTGCGACACTTCTCGTGGAAAATGACCGGGGCGCCGCCTACAACGTCGTCTATCCGCAAAACCAGCCCACCCCCTTCCATCGTCACAGGTATTTCTTTGCCGGCCTCGATTTGAGCACCGCGACGATTAAAGTGACTCAGCTCGACGGCAAATTTGATCTCCATCCCGTGATAAAAAATCACATGTGGTTTCTGCCGAGGGATCTGACGCATCGGGAGATGTCCACGACCGACCCGGGGCGCCACACGGTCGTGATCGACATCAAGGATAAAAATGTTCCGGAAGCGGCGAACACTACAAACTTGCCGACGAATAAGTATGCAACTTACCAAAATAAAATTGTCGACAATGATCGCGTTATAATCTGGGACTGTGCCTGGTCGCCGGGTGCGAATGGCATTTCGTCCTTCGATAGCCGTGACATGTTCCTGGCAATTGCAGAAGGTGGCGATCTTTCAATCGCGACGCCGGGTCAGCCTGCGAAAGTCCAGCACGTCGATGCCGGCCAGGCGGTCTTTCTACCCGGTGGACAGGCACGCACGATCGGGTCGGCTGGCGGAACAATCCACGTAATGTTGGTGGAGATGAAATAAGACCCGAACCCCAAATTAAACGGGTTCAATGTTCTCCAAGAAATCAAAAAAATCGGGAATCCCGGGGACACTATCCATATTTCCGCGACGAGAACTTGGTCTGCCCGGCATGGCCATGAAGAATGGGGAACCGAAGAAGAATTTTCCCGTCGGCTCAGAATAAAGCGCGCCGCGCCTCTATCCGCAAGGCGGGATCAGGGCTTGGTGCGCGGGCGGGCTTGGCGTTCATTGCCCGCAAGGTTTGTGCGGGCAGCAATGGCGCCGCGTCAATTAAGTATAGTGTCCCTCGAACTCCACCATCACACGCTTCCTCTAACGGTTTTCACCAGGCAAAGTGATATTCAACCCGCCGCCATCTGAGCTGGGATACCAATCCAAGACCAGCTTTTGTGCGGGATGAATGCATTCGTTGAACGCTCCGGATGGACTCGACAGCTGGATGAGTCCGCCATGCGAAAGAGCGACTGATTGGATTGAATCTTTATAAATTAGATAAATTACCCAACTGCTTAAATCGGAGAATACGCCCTTCTTTTTGATCTCTGAAAGAGCAAATTGCAGATCATTGGCGGCACGTATTTCAACGCCCGGATGGTAACCGGCTTCCAGAAAGCAAACTGCTAAGGCTCTTTTATCAAATAGAAGATCAGCGCGCGTCTCGAGGTGTGTCGTTCGCCGCTCTTGTAGGAGCCGTATCGCCGCGCCCCAAATGCGATCCATTTTTCGATCATTGGCTCCCCCGACCCATATGAGGACCAAGAACACGCCAAGAATGGTGGCCAAAAAAGGCACAAGGTAACGCAATGGCGAACTGGTAATTACTTCCTTACTACTCATGGCTCGCCTCCCTCGCGACACCCGCTAACCACCCACTCGTCACGCTGGTTCACAGGCCGGTCCAACGCAAAGTGAATTCCGGGGACACTATACTTAAATCACTGCACGAAAGCTTCGGCTGATCGACACGCCAGGCCGCTTGGCATTCAAATCGCCCGCGGCGCGGTTTCCTGATGGGTCTGTGTTTTCGCCTGCCGCGCGGCGGACTAGTGCGGACGGCCTGGCGCCTCCATCGCGGCTTCGCTCGCCGCCCTCGCCCGTTAGGCTCGAAGTGGGACCAGCTTTGCTAATTCGCGTTGCGCAAAAGAAGAGCTAGGCGCAAGAGGCGCTCGGTTTTTGTATGTTCGCTGGCGCGTTTGCGGTGAGGTCTCAACTTATGCTGCCGCGGCCCGGCTCAAGTCGCTGTCGCGCGCCGGGCCTTGGCATTTGCCTTCATGCGGTCCGCATGAAGGCAAATGGTGCGCCCTAGGGGAGTCGAACCCCTCTTGCAGGAATGAAAATCCTAAGTCCTAACCGATAGACGAAGGGCGCCGCCGGAGGCCGGGGGTTTAGCGGCCAAGTATCCGTTTGGCAACAAAAATCCGGTCTGTGGGCGTGGCGGGGCGGCCCTTCGCTCGGGCTCGCGGCGCCGGCCGCGGATCAAGGGGATAGCGCCCGTTTCGACAGCTCTCCGGCCGCTCGCTCGGGCTCGCGGCGCCGGCCGCGGATCAAGGGGATAGCGCCCGTTTCGACAGCTCTCCGGCCGCTCGCTCGGGCTCGCGGCGCCGGCCGCGGATCAAGGGGATAGCGCCCGTTTCGACAGCTCTCCGGCCGCTCGCTCGGGCTCGCGGCGTTCGACGCTCAAATCGATCCGCCGGATCGATTTGACCGGCTCCGCCGGTCGCGTCTCACCCTAACCGATAGCCGAAGGGCGCCGCCGGAGGCCGGGGGTTTAGCGGCCAAAAACCGCTTTTTGCAACCCAAATCAGGCCGTTAGGGATGCCGCATCCTCGATTTCCAGCTGTACCCGCACCCGGCCGTTCCAGTCGTCCTGGCGCAGCCGGCCGGCCACATGGATGCCCCGGCCCCTGGCGGCCAGCAGGCCCTCGCCCAGGGGCGTGCCGACGGCCCGGAAGGCGATGGCGTCCAGCATGGTGCCGTCCGCGCCCGCCAGCCGCAGGCGCACATGGGCCTTGCCCACCACATCGGCAAAGGCCACCCGCGCGTCGGGCAGCCCCAGCAGCGGCTCGGGATTGCCCGCCCCGAAGGGACCGGCGGAGGCGATCTCCCGCGCCAGGGCGATGTTGGCGCCCGCCGGCGAGGATACCGCGTCCAGATGCAGCGCGCTGACCGCCGCCAGGGCCGCGTCCGCGCCGCCGAAGCGCGCCTCGATGAATTTGCGCAAAGCCTCCATCTGCCCCGCCATCAGCGAGAAGCCCGCCGCCATGGCATGGCCGCCGCCATATTCGATCACATTTGCATCCGAGGCCGCGCGGATGATGGCGCCGACATCGATGCCGGGAATGGAGCGCACCGAGCCGCGCCCCAGCGTGTTGCCGAACTGGCCGCCTTCGAAGCCGGCGACGAAAGCGGGCTTGGCGAAACGCTCCTTCAGGCGGCTGGCGACAATGCCGACCACGCCGGGATGCCAGCCTTCGCCCGCCACCAGGATGAAGGGCGCGTTGGCCTGCACCGCCGCCAGGGCGGTGGCTTCTTCCAGGATGACTTTCTCGATCGCCTGGCGTTCACGGTTGTGCAGATCGAGCTGGGCGGCGAATTCCGCCGCCGTGCCGGTATCGCGCGCCGTCAGCAGGTCCACCCCCAGCGAGGAACGGCCCACCCGTCCGCCGGCATTGATGCGCGGTCCGAACACAAAGCCAAACGTATAGGGCGTGAAGGGCGGCTTCGCTCCCGCCACGCCGGCCAGCGCCGCCAGGCCCGGACGGGGCGCCTTGGAGACCTGCCCCAGGCCGAAGCGGACAAAGGCGCGGTTGACGCCCGTGAGCGGCACCACGTCACACACCGTCGCCAGTCCGACCAGATCCAGAAACAGCCGCAGGTCGGGTTCTTCGATGCCGCGCTCCTGGTAGAAACCGCTGTCGCGCAAATGCCGGTTCAGCGCCACCAGGAACAGGAAGGTGACACCGGCGGCGCACAGATGGCCCAGCCCCGATGTGTCGCCGGGCTGGTTGGGATTGACATGGGCCAAAGCGGGCGGCGCGGCCTCGACATGATGATGATCCAGCACCACCACATCCAGGCCCAGCGCCCTGGCCTCGCCAAGCGCGGCGGTGGCGGCGGCGCCGCAATCCACCGTGATTACCAGCGAGGCGCCTTCGGCATGGAGCGCGCGCATCGCCGCCGGCGACGGGCCATAGCCTTCGGTCATGCGGTCGGGAATGTAGATGCGCGGGGCGGCGCCCAGGGCGGAGAGAAAATCGGACAGCAGCGCCGCCGAGGTCGAGCCGTCCACGTCATAGTCGCCGAACACCGCGATGCGCTCGCCCTTGTCCAGCGCCGCGGCGGCCCGCGCCACTGCGAGGTCCATGTCCTTGAGGACCAGGGGATCGGGCAGCAAGGTCTTCAGTTTCGGCGCCAGATAATCGGCGGCCTCGGCAAGCGATATCCCGCGCAGCGCCAGCAGCCGCGCCACCACCGGCGAAAGCTCGCGCAGCAGCGCGTCTTCCAGCGCCGCATCCGCGGTCTTGAGAAGCCAGCGGCGGCCCGTGAAGGAGCGCGCGACGCCGAACGCCGCCGCGCCGTTATCTGTTTCGCCCTCAGCCAATGTCGCGGCGGTGGCGCGCCTTGATCCAGCGCACCGTGCCGGTGGTCGAGCGCATCACCACGCTTTCGGTGGTGATGAAGTTGCCCACCCGGTGCACGCCGCGCAGCATGGCGCCGTCGGTGACCCCGGTGGCCGAGAACACCACGTCGCCCGACACCAGATCATGCAGGCCGTATTTGCGGGCCAGGTCCTTGATGCCCCAGCTGTCGGCGCGGCGGCGTTCGGCGTCGTTGCGGAACACCAGCCGGCCCTGCATCTGGCCGCCGACGCAGCGCAGCGCCGCCGCCGCCAGCACGCCTTCGGGCGCGCCGCCCAGGCCCATATAGATGTCCACGCCGGTGGCGGGATCGGTGGTTTCGATCACCCCCGCCACATCGCCGTCGGTGATCAGCTTCACCTTGGCGCCCGCCTTGCGGATCTTGGCGATCAGCTGCTCGTGGCGCGGACGGTCCATCACCAGGGCGGTGATGTCGCCGGGCTTAACGCCCCGCGCCCTGGCGATGGCATTGATATTGTCGCCGGGCTCGGCATCCAGATCGACCAGCCCGTCCGCAAAGCCGGGACCGATGGCGATCTTGTCCATATAGGTGTCGGGGGCGTTGAGCATGGTGCCCGGCTCGGCCATCGCCATCACCGCCAGCGCATTGGCCATGGCCTTGGCCGTCAGGGTGGTGCCTTCCAGCGGGTCCAGCGCGATGTCCACCGCCAGGCCGCCCTGCCCCACCTTCTCGCCGATGAACAGCATGGGGGCTTCGTCGCGCTCGCCCTCGCCGATCACCACGGTTCCGTCGATGGGCAGGACATTGAAGGCGGCCCGCATCGCCTCCACCGCGGCATGATCGGCGTCATGCTCGTTGCCGCGCCCGATCTGGGCGAAGGCCGCGATGGCGGCGGCTTCGGTGACGCGCACCGCTTCCAGCGCAAAGGCGCGGTCCAGCGGTTTGCCCTGGGCGGGCGGACGGGTCTCGGTCATGGCTCTCTCTGGCTCGATCTGGATTTCGATTGTGTTCAGCGACCCGGAGCGAAGCGCAGGGGAGCTGAACCATTTACAAAACTTGTTCAGCGACCCGGAGCGAAGCGCAGGGGAGCTGAACCATTTACAAAACTTGTTCAGCGGCCCGGAGTGGAACGCAGGGAAGCCGAACCATTCAAGACTTCCATGGGAATCATGCAGGGGCGGGCCCGCACCTTGTCCGAAGCACCGATGGCCTTCAAGGCGCGTTCCACCGAGACCTGTGCCGTTTCATGGGTGATCATGACAATCGCAACCGGCTCGCCGGGAGCGCGGCCGCGCTGGATCATGCTTTCGATGGAGACGCCGGCCTCGGCCAGGTGGCCCGCGATGAATGCCAGCACGCCGGGCATGTCCAGCACCTCGAAACGCAGATACCAGGGCGACACCGCCTGCTTGCCGTCGGCGGGTGCGAGCGTCGCCAGGGCGGCGGCGGGAAGGCCGAAGACCGGGCTGGGGGCACCGCGCGCCGCCTCGACAATATCGGCGATCACGGCGCTGGCGGTGGGCGCCTCGCCCGCGCCGCGGCCGGAAAAAAAGAAAGGGCCGGCCGCGCCCGCATCCACCAGCACGCCATTGGCGGCGCCGCTGACATTGGCCAGGGCCGAGCGCATCCGCACCATGGCGGGATGCACTTTCTGGTCGATCCTGCTGGCGCCCTTTGCATCGGTCTGGCGCCGCGCGACTCCCAAAAGCTTGATGCGGAATCCGAACTCCGAGGCAAAAGCGATATCGTCCGGGGTGATATGCGCGATGCCTTCCACCGCCACCGCGTCCAGCGCCGGCGCGGTGCCGAAGGCAATGGCAGCCAGCAGCGCCAGCTTGTGGGCGGTGTCGCCGCCGCCGACATCCAGGGTCGGATCGGCTTCGGCATAGCCCTTGGCCTGGGCCTCCTTCAGCACCTCGCCGAAGCCGCGCCCCGAGGATTCCATTTCGGTGAGGATGTAATTGCAGGTGCCGTTGAGGATGCCCTTCACCGCATCGACCGGCTGGGCGATCAACCCCTCGCGCAGCGCCTTGACGATGGGAATGCCGCCAGCGGCCGCCGCCTCGAATTTCAGGGTGACGCCGTTCTTCTCGGCCAGACGCGCCAGCGCCAGGCCGTGACGGGCGAGCAACGCCTTGTTGGCGGTCACCACATGTTTTTTGTTGGCGAGCGCGGTTTCCACCAAGGCGCGGGCGATGCCTTCCTCGCCGCCGATCAGCTCGACCACCAGGTCGGCGTCGCCCTTGGCCAGGGCCAGCGGATCGTCCGTCCAGCCGCTGACGGCAAAACCGCGCGCCTTGGCTTTGTCGCGCGCCGACACGGCGGTGATTTGCAACCTGCGTCCGGCGCGTTGCGAAAGCGCGTCGCCGCGCGCGGCAAGCGCCTTGACCACGCCGCCCCCGACCGTGCCGAGCCCGGCGATGGCGATCCTGAAGCCGGACGTCATTTCGCGGGGGCCAGGTTCTTCTTGGGAAGATCGCCCTTGTCGAGATCGCCCGTCTTGAGATCAGAAGGCGCCATGTTGCTGCCCGCGGTGAGAAATTTCTTCACATTGCGCGCCGCCTGGCGGATGCGATGCTCATTCTCCACCAGCGCCACACGCACATAGCCCTCGCCATATTCGCCGAAGCCGATGCCCGGCGACACCGCCACCTTGGCGTGAAGCAACAGGTCCTTGGCGAACTCCATCGAGCCCAGCGCGCGGTATTTTTCCGGCACCGGCGCCCAGGCGAACATCGAGGCGGGCGGCGATGGGATGTCCCAGCCCGCCGCCGCCATGCTTTTCACCAGCACGTCGCGGCGCGACTTGTAGACGGCGCGGATTTCCTTGGCGGCGTCCTGCGGCCCGTTCAGCGCCGCGGCGGCGGCGACCTGGATGGGGGTGAAGGCGCCATAATCCAGATAGGACTTGATGCGCGCCAGGGCCCCGATCAACTTGTCGTTGCCGGCGGCAAATCCCATGCGCCAGCCGGGCATGGAATAGGTCTTGGACAGGGACTGGAATTCGATGGCGATGTCCTTGGCGCCGTCAACCTGCAGGATGGAGGGCGGCGGCTCGTCGCCGAAATAGATATCGGCATAGGCCAGGTCGCTGAGCACCCAGATCTCGTGCTTTTTGGCGAAGCTGATGACCTCCTTGTAGAAGTCCAGGTCGACCACCTGCGCCGTGGGATTGGACGGATAATTCACCACCAGCGCCAGCGGCGACGGCACCGAATGGCGCGTCGCGGTACCGATCTTGCTGAGATATTCCTCCGGCGATGTCGCCGGCACATGGCGGATGGCGGCACCCGCGATCATGAAGCCGAAGGCATGGATGGGATAGGCGGGATTGGGCACCAGCACCACGTCGCCCGGCGCGGTGATGGCCATGGCGAGATTGGCGAAGCCTTCCTTGGAGCCCAGGGCCGCGATCACTTCCCTGTCGGGGTCCAGGGTCACGCCGAAGCGGCGCTTGTAATAGGCGACATGGGCCTTGCGCAGTCCCTTGATGCCGCGCGACGCCGAATAGCGGTGGGCGCGCGGATCCCGCGCCGTCTCGCAAAGCTTGTCCACGATATAGTCGGGTGTCGCCATGTCGGGATTGCCCATCCCGAAGTCGATGATGTCCTCGCCTCGCGCCCGCGCCTGCGCCTTGAGGCGATTGACTTCCTCGAAGATGTAGGGCGGCAGCCGCTTGATGCGGTAGAAATCGGTATTCATGACGTACCTTGGCAATCGGTCCTGAAGGCGCCAGAGAATCCGGAATTTCCTCCGGCGGCGCAATGATTATTGCGGCAATTGCGGCGCTTTTTGAGCAGGGGACTGCTATTCCATGGCTGCACGGCCCCAAGCCGCCCGCCCAAGCACCCACGGTGTTCGTTCCGGCGGCCGCCCCGTTTTTGGCATGCGCTCAGGGCGTTCGCCGGTCGTGCCTCACCCCTGCACGAAAATCTCGGCCCGGCGGTTGCCGTCTTCACCTTTGGGCATGGATTCGTAGAAAATGGGCTGGCTGTCGCCCACCGCTTCGATCTGCACCTTGTCCGCCGGAACCCCGGCCTTGATCAGGGCCTGGGCGACGGCATTGGCGCGCTCCTGGGACTTGCGGAAGATCACTTCCATATGCCGCTCCACCGACATGTTGGCGGTACGGCTGGAGGCATGCCCCACCACCTTGACGGTGCCGGCGCCGCCGCCGGCCTTGAAGGTGGCGACAGCCGCATTGACCTTGGCGCGGGCCGCGGCCGGCAGGCGGGTGCCGTCACCGGGAAAATAGATGATCTCGGTCGGCGGAACCCCGCCATTCATGGCTGCCGCCATGCCCATGGGCGTGCCGGGAACCGCATTGAGATTGGCGACGACATCCTGGGGAACGGCCGCCGTGCCCGGCGCGCCCTTGCTCGCGGAGGCGGCGGGCACCGCGGGCGTACCGGTACCGGCGGAGCCCGCCAGGGCGGCGGTCTGGCGGTAATGGGCCAGGATCGGCGCGGATACCCACTGGGCCACGCCAGGGTTCAGGGGCGGGGCCGAGGAAGGCTTGAAGCCCAATTGGGCGTCGGAGGGATTGGCCATGGCCATGCGGCCGGCGGCGGTCATCGGTACCGCGGGGACGGCGGGCTCGGCCCCCGGCGGAGGAGCCATCACGGCGACGCTGGGCGCGGCGGGCGGCGGAGCCATCTGGGCAGCCGGCGCGGCGTCCGGCGGCGCCGCCGCCGAGGCGACAGCCACGGGCGCGGGCACGGCCGCGGTGGTCGGGGCGGCGGCAACAGGAGCGGCAGTTGGCGGTGCTTCGCGGCCGGCCGGGGCCGATCCGGCCGTCGGCGGGGCGTCGCTGGCGGTCGGCGGCAAATCACTGGCGGTGGGCGGCGCGTCCGCGCTGGCCAGGGCCTGCCTGGTGGCGGCGGCATCGGTGGCAACCGGCGGCGGCGCCGCCGCATCCGTGCCGGCGCGCAGGGCATCGGCGCTGTACTGGGCCTGGGCGCCGGCAGCCGTGACCTGCTGTGCGGTGTTGGCCTGGGTGGCGGCATCGGGCGCGGCCGGCCGTGCGGGAATGCCGGCAAGATCGGGGGTGGTGGTGTTGGCATCGGCAGCGGCCTGCTGGCTGCTGTCGGTGGGGAACTGGCTTTCCGGCGCGGGGGTGTCGTCGCTGAGCAGGCCGGTGGGATCCAGATCGGCCATGGTCTCGCAACCGGTGGTGCCTGCCGCAAGGATAATCGCCAGCGTCGCCATCGCCAGAGGCCGCGCGTAAATCTTGGTCATGCCCAAACTGCCTTTATCCCAGCATCCGGAGTTGGTCCCTCCCACCCCCGCGCAAGGGCGCGGGAGCGCCAACCCAGGGCGCAGGATATACCGCGACCCCGCGCCCGCGCCAGCCAAAGAGCAGGTAAATGTCGCATACAATTGCGATATTTGTGCACGGCTGGTGCGTCCTTTCCGTGGCTTGCGGCACCGGTTGCGGGCGGGCTATCACAGACTTCACGAAAGGCAATCCAAGCGATGCCCTCCCAAGGACCAGCCGCCCCCTCATCCGCTTCCGCCGCTTCCGCCGCCCCCGGCTCGCCGCTGGCGGTCGACATGCTCGATACCCGCGAATTCACCCGCAACATGCTCACGGTGGGCGTGAAAAGCCAGAAGCTGATGCTGGACTTCATCGCCCGCATGGGCAGCCGCGAAGATCCGGGGCCGATCGATCCGCTCAACATCTCCGGCGCCATGCTGGCGCTGGCCAAGGCAATGGGCGGCGACCGCGAGGCGGTGGCGGCGGCGCAGAGCGCGTGGTGGAACAATTTCATGATCCTGTGGGAATCCACGGCGCGGCGCATGCTGGGCGGCGAGGCCCCGGCGGTGGTGCAGCCGGCCCCCGGCGACCGACGCTTCCGCAGCGAGGAATGGCAGAAAAACGAAATTTTCGACTTCATCAAGCAGAGCTATCTGCTCACCGCCAATGCGATGCAGGAGATGGTGGGAAACCTGCACGGGCTGGACGAAAAGGAGCGCGGCCGCGTCGCCTTCTATACCCGCCAGTTCGCCGACGCCCTGGCCCCCACCAATTTTCCCCTCACCAACCCCGAGGTTCTCAGGGCCACCATTGCCTCCAATGGCGAGAACCTGGTCAAGGGGCTGGACAATCTGCTGGCCGACATCGAGCGCGGCCATGGCGAGCTTTCCATCCGCCAGTCGGCCGACGGCTTCGTGATCGGCGAAAATATCGCCACCACCCCCGGCAAGGTCGTATTCCGCAACGAGATCATTGAGTTGCTGCAATATTCTCCGACTACGGATGAAGTCCATGAGCGGCCGCTGCTGATCTTTCCGCCCTGGATTAATAAATTCTACATCCTGGATCTGCGGCCGGAGAACAGTTTCGTGCGCTGGCTGGTGGGCCAGGGCTATACCGTGTTCCTGGTCAGCTGGGTCAACCCGGACCCCGACATGGCCGCCAAGGGCTTTGAGGATTACATGCAGGGCGGCATCTTCGCCGCCCTGGAGGCGGTGGAGAAAGCCACCGGGGTGCGCGACCCCAACTGCGTGGGTTACTGCATCGGCGGCACGCTCCTGGCCGCCACCCTCGCCTATATGGCGGCGGTGAAAGAGAAGGCGGGCGGCGGCGACCGCATCCATTCGGCCACCTTCTGGGCGGCCCAGACCGATTTCAGCGAAGCGGGCGAGTTGTCGGTATTCGTGGACGAGGCCCAGCTCGATGCCCTGAAACAGAAAATGGACAGCGAGGGCGGCGTGCTGCCCGGCTCCAAGATGGCGGGGGCCTTCAACATGCTGCGCGCCAACGACCTGATCTGGTCCTTCGTGATCAACAACTATCTGCTGGGCAAGCAGCCCATGCCGTTCGACCTGCTCTACTGGAATTCGGACACCACGCAGGATGCCGGAGAAGCTGCATCTGTCCTACCTGCGCAGCTGCTACAAGGAAAATGCCCTGGCGCGCGGCAAGATGCAGATTGCGGGCGTGAAGCTCGACCTTTCGAAAGTCACGGTGCCGGTCTATCTGCAATCGGCCAAGGAAGACCACATCGCCCCGGCGGGTTCGGTGTTCAAGTCGGTCAACCTGTTCGGCGGGCCGGTGCGTTTCATCATTGCCGGCTCGGGCCATATCGCGGGCGTGATCAATCCGCCGGCGGCCAAGAAATACCAGTACTGGACCAACGAGGCCGGCGCCACGAGCATCGAGGCCTGGCGCGAGGGTTCGGTCGAGCATCCGGGCTCCTGGTGGCCGGACTGGGACCAGTGGCTGTCCAAGCTGTCGGGCGGAATGATCCCCGCGCGCCAGCCGGGCGACGGCGGGCTGAAAGTTCTGGGCGACGCGCCGGGGACCTATGTGAAGGTCAAGGCGCAGTAGGCGCAGCCCGCCACACCGTGGCGAGCCATGGCTGCTGTTCGCGCGGCAATCCGGCGGGGCGGTAATAGTGTGTGATTTCAGAAAATCCCGCGTCCAGCAGGAAACCACGCCAGCTTTCCAGCTCGTGATAGACGCCGTACCGGCCCCGGTTCCAGCCTTCCTCGCCCTGCCCGCGCGGATTTGAACTGAACAGCACACCGCGCGGTTTCAGCGCCGCGCGCAATTCGCGCAATATGCGGGGAAGTTCCGCGCTGGGCACATGGAACAGGGACGCATTGGCGAACACCCCATCGAAGTGACGGGGCGGCAATTCCAGTTTCAGGAAATCCTGTTGCCAGACCTCAAATCCCTGTTCACGGGCCAGGGCGGCGAAGCGCGCGCAGCCCTCCAGCCCGATGGCAACATGGCCCAATTCGCCAAACGTCCTGAGATCGCGCCCCGGGCCGCAACCGAAATCGAGGATCGTGAATGGCGGGCGTCCCTCCAGGTTCTCCAGCAAGGCCGCGATGTTCTGGCTGACATCGTGATCGCGGGTTCCCTTCCAGAAATCCTCGGCGCGGTCGTTATAGTGCGCAAGCGTCTGATGGGAGATCTTTTCCAGGTCCATCATGCAAGGACGGCCCGCACCGGAAACAGAGCTTCATTCCCGCCATCATCATCCCGCCGCATCAATTGATCCGCCCCGGCAATAGCTTCTCGTTCTCCCCGCCGGTCTGGTGATAGAAGCCGGGGCCTTCGGCGCCGCTCTGCCAGAAATCCTTGCGCGGATTCACCAGGAACATCTCGCCCTTGATGTTGTGGACATAGCCGCGCCGCAGCACCGTCAGATAGGTGGCGGCGAAGTCGGTCTCGCCGCATTGCCCAGCGATGCAGCGCAGCGATATGCGGGTCGCCAGCAGCGCGCGGTCGCGCGGCAGCGGCGCGGGCGCACCCGGCGACGCGCAGCGCATGGACAGCGCCACCGCGCCCGCCAGAGGCCGCGCCCATCCGGCATCGGCCCCCGACACCGCCGCGATCCACAGCGCGATGCGCCCGCCGGTGACCCGATAGAGCGCAAAACCGATCCCGCCCTTGCGGTTGCCGAAATCACGCACCACAAAGCCGAAAGGCCGCGGCTGGGGCGCCAGCAACACGGTGGGCGCGCCGAAGGTGGCCTGCAGGAAATCGCGGAGGTAATCGTCGGGCGCCGCAGCACCCAGCGCGCCGGACTTGTAGATGGCATGGACAAAGCCCGCGCCCGCCATGACATGGAACAGCGAATTGTCGGGCGCGTGCGCCGCCACCCGCCATTTGTCGGGTGCGAAGGCGTTGCATTGCCCCGACCCCAGCCCGCTCAAGGGCGTCGGCTTAATGGTCGCCCCGTACAGAATCCGTTTCGACCAGAACGCCCGGGCGGCGGGAAATGCCGGATCGTGAGGTCTCTTGGCCAGGGTGCGCGGCGGATTCACCGACAATTTGCTGTCCAACGGCGGCGCGGTGTCGAACACCAGCCGGATATCGCGCGGACGCACCTCGCCCCGGGTGATGTCGTAGATGGTGAAACGGACGCGTTCGCCGGCGGCGTGGGCGCGCACCATGGCGGAGGCCTGGCGCGCCGTCTCGACGGGCACGCCATCGATCGCGGCCACCACCATGCCGCGCCGTATCTCGGCCTTGTCGGCGGGACTGCCCGGCATCACCGCCGCCACCAGCGCGCCGCCACGCGGCAGAAACGGCGTGCGCGCGGCGGCAGAGGGCGTGAGGCGCGTGAATTGAAGCCCGGAAAAACCGCCCGGTGCGGGAGCGCGATGCGCCGCATGGAACACCGCGCCGGCAAACAGCACCAGTGCGACGGCGAATAAAACGGCGATACCCTTGGCGCCCATGCCTCCCCTTTAGCACAAACTACAGGCCGGTGGTTTCGGGCAATCCCAGCATGATGTTGAGGTTCTGCACCGCGGCACCGCCCGCGCCCTTGCCCAGATTGTCGAAGGCCGCCACCAGGCGCGCCTGCCGGGTCTTCTCATTGGCGAAGACATAAAGGGTCATGGCGTTGCTGTTCGCCAGGATTTCCGCGTCCAGGGCCGTAACCGCCGCCGCCTCTTCCAGCGCGGCCACCTTGACCAGGGGCCGCCCGGCATAGGCATGCGCCAGCGCGGCATGGATGTCGCGCGGCGACGGCGTGCCCGCCAGCGCCCACAATTGCAGCGGCACTTCCACCAGCATGCCGCGATAAAAGCGGCCCACGCTGGGCTCGAACAAAGGCGGATGCGCCAGCCCGGCATGTTTTTGCATTTCGGGAATATGCTTGTGCGCGAGATTGAGGCCATAAAGGCGCGATACCGTCTCGGTATAGTCGGCCGCCTTCTTGTCCTGGAACTCCGCGATCATGCTCTTGCCGCCGCCGGAATAGCCGGTGACGCCATTCGCGGTCAGCGGGAAATCCGCCCGGATCAGGCCGGCGCGCACCAGCGGGCGCACCATGGCAAGAAAGCCGGTGGGCCAGCAGCCGGGATTGCTGACGCGCCCGGCCGCGGCGATCCGCTGATAGCCGTCCGGCTCCAGCTCGGCAAAGCCATAGGTCCAGCCCTCGGCCACCCGGTGGGCGCTGGAGGCGTCGATCACCCTGGTGGCGGGATTGTCGATCAGCGACACCGCCTCGCGCGCCGCCTCGTCCGGCAGGCACAGGATCACCAGGTCGGCCTCGTTGAGCGCGCCCTTGCGCGCGCCCGCATCCTTGCGCTCCGCATCGGACAGGGTGAGCAGGGACAGGCCGGTTCGGCCCGCCAGGCGCTCGCGGATCTCCAGGCCGGTGGTGCCGGCGGCGCCGTCTATGAAGATTTTCGCCTGTTTGCTCATCTGGGACCCTGCCCACATTGACATGGAAGTAATGTGGTTCTTAGCTCATTTTGCCGTGTTTTCGACCCGTGGGGGGGCGCGGTCCGGACCTGCGCCGGGCGCAGGGCGGAAAACCGGTACGGGGGCCCCGCGCGGCCACATACGCCAAAGGCGCGGCCAAAAACAGGGGTATTGTCATGGATCCGCAAGCGCTGATCGGCCTTTTCCGCCGCACCGTCACCGATCACTATTTCGACCTGCACGGCCGGGTAAGCCGCTCGGAGTTCTGGTATTTCGTGCTGTGCTGCTTTGTGGTGGCCATCGCCGCCGCCCTGGTCACCATGCTGACATTCCTGCCGATCAGCGGGCTGGTGGGGCTGGCGCTGCTTCTGCCCATGGCGGGCATGGGGGCGCGGCGGCTTCAGGATGTCGGCCAGAACGGCCAGCTTGTCTGGGTGCTGCTGATTCCCTCCTTCATCATCCAGCTGATCAGCCTTTTGGTGTGGGGGCCGTTCGGCGCACTGGGATTCCTGGCCTTCTATTTCACCATCGGCTGGCTGCTGAACCTGGTGGCGCTGATCGCCGCCGTGGTGGGGATCTATTTCTGGGTGCAGCCGGGCAATCCCGGCGACAACGCCTATGGTCCGCCGCCGCCGCCGTTCGATCCGTCCAAGAGCGTTGCGCCGGCGCCGCCGGCCTAGCCACGCGGCGCAAAGAAAAACGGCGCGGATCGCTCCGCGCCGTTTTTTCGTATTTGCAGGAAGCGCGTTCAGCGCTTCGAGAACTGGAAGCTGCGGCGCGCCTTGGGGCGGCCGTACTTCTTGCGTTCCACCGCGCGCGGGTCGCGGGTGAGGAAGCCGCCCGGCTTCAGCGCGGCGCGCAGGGTCGGGCTCATAATTCACCAGGGCGCGGGAAATGCCATGGCGCACCGCGCCGGCCTGGCCCGAAAGGCCGCCGCCATTGACGGTGACGATGACGTCGAACTGGCCGTCGCGGTTCGCCGCGATCAGCGGCTGGCGCAGGATCATGCGCAGCACCGGACGGGCGAAATAGACGTTCTCGTCCCGGCCATTGACGGTGATCTTGCCGCTGCCCGGCTTGATCCAGACGCGGGCGACCGATTCCTTGCGGCGGCCGGTGGCATAGGCGCGGCCCTTGGAGTCGCGCTTGTTGTCGACCGTGGCGGCATCTTCGGCGCGCCGGCTGCTTGGCCTTGATCAGCGTGGATTTGAGTTCGCTGAACTTGTTCTCTTCAGCCATGGTCAGGCTGCCTCTCTTTGCGGATTGGAGTCTTGTACTGGGTGTTCTTGGGATTCATCTTGCCGACATCCAGCATTTCGGGCTGCTGCGCCTCATGCGGATGCTCGGCGCCGGGATAGACGCGCAGGTTGGACATCTGGCGGCGGCCCAGCGGACCGCGCGGCACCATGCGCTCCACGGCCTTTTCCAGCGACGCGCTCGGGGAACTTGCCCGCCATGATCGCGCCGGCGGTGCGTTCCTTGATGCCGCCGATATAGCCGGTGTGGTGGTAATAGACCTTCTTCTTCAGCTTCTGGCCGGTCAGCAGCACCTTGGCGGCGTTGATGACGATGACATTGTCGCCGCAATCCATATGGGGGGTGTAGGTGGGCTTGTGCTTGCCGCGCAGGCGCATGGCGATGATCGAGGCCAGGCGGCCGACGACCAGGCCGTTGGCGTCGATCACGACCCACTTCTTTTCGATCTCGGAGGCTTTGGCCGAGTAGGTTTTCATGGCTCTTCCTTTTGGCCGCCCCGGCTTGTGCCGGCGCCCCGTAATCCGGTGATTTCGCGGGGCTTATACGCAGCCCCCTGCGGCGGGTCAACATAAATGCAGGAATATCAGGCATTTTTCCGATGCGGTATCATGTTACCGTCTACCGGGGACGTGTAAATGCCGCGCCGGCCGCACTACATTCCCGGCCCATGAACACGCCCCCGCCACCTGCTCGCTCACCGTCCATTCGCTCGGCGGCGTGCTGCGCCTGATCCTGAACCGGCCCCCAGCCCGCAATGCCCTGTCCTCGGAGCCTGATGACGGCCATCCAGGCGGCGCTGGAAGGCGCGGCGGCCGACAATGCCACCCGGGTGATCGTGATCGCCGCCGAGGGCCCGGCCTTTTGCGCCGGCCATGACCTGAAGGAAATGACGCGCTATCGCGCCGCCGGCGATGCCGGCACGGGCCGCCTTTGGCCGCCCTGTTCACCCAATGCTCGGCGCTGATGCAGGCGATCGTGCGCCATCCCAAGCCGGTGATCGCCGAGGTCCAGGGCATCGCCACCGCGGCGGGCTGCCAGCTGGTGGCCAGCTGCGATCTGGCGGTGGCTTCGACCTCGGCGCGCTTCGCCACGCCCGGGCGTGGATATCGGCCTGTTCTGTTCCACGCCCATGGTGGCCCTGTCGCGCAATGTCTCCCGCAAGGCGGCGATGGAGATGCTGCTCACCGGCGAAGCCGATCGACGGCGAACAGGCGCTGCGCATCGGGCTGATCAACCGCGTGGTGGCGCCGGAAATCCTGGAAGGCGAGACCATGGTGCTGGCGGAGATGATCGCCTCCAAGCCGCGCGGCACACGTCAAGACCGGCAAGGAAGCTTTTTACCGCCAGCTCGAAATGCCGCTGGACCGAGGCCTATGACTATGCCAGCCAGGTGATGACCGAAAACATGCTGGCGGCCGAAGCCGAGGAAGGCATCGGCGCGTTTCTCGAAAAAAGACAGCCGCGGTGGCCCGCATGAGCGAGCTGCCCGTCGAAAATGCGGCCGCGCCGACGCTTCCGCAATATCCCGACAGCCTGATCAAGTCGATCCTGCGCATCGTCAAGACCATCGCCATGGTGGGGGCCAGCGGCAATGACATCCGTCCCTCCTATTTCGCGATGATGTATCTGCTGAACAAGGGATACAAAATCATTCCGGTCAATCCCGGCATGGCGGGCAAGTAGATCCTCGGCCAGACGGTCTATGCCAGCCTGAAAGACGTGCCCGCGCCGGTGGACATGGTGGATATTTTCCGCGAGGCCAGATATCGCGCCCGACATCGTGCGCGAGGCGCTGGCCGAAAAGGACCGGCTCGGCCTCAAGATGCTCTGGATGCAGCTGGGCGTCATCAGCGAGGAGGCCGCAAAGATGGCGCGCGATGCCGGGCTGACCGTCGTCATGGACCGCTGCCCCAAAATCGAGCATGGCCGCTTCTCCGGCGAGATCGGCTGGATGGGCGTCAACCGCAAGGTGATCGACAACCGCAAGCCGCTGCTGTTCGGCAAGGGCGGCAGCCTGAAACAACTGACGATGTCTCTCGACAATGCGCGATGACGATTTTCGGCGATTCCATCTCGGGCAATTGCCTGAAAGTGAAGTTTGTCGCCGACCGGCTGGGCATCGCCTATCGACTGGGTCGAGATCAGCGTGCTGACGGGCGAAACCCGCTCCCCGGAATTCCTCGCCATGAATCCCGCCGGCCAGGTGCCGGTGGTGCGGTTCGCCGACGGGCAGCATCCTGGCCCAGTCCAACGCCATCATGCTGCACCTGGCCTGGGACAGCGACCTTGATCCCGACCGACGCCTTTGAGCGCGCCCAGATGTTGCAATGGCTGTTCTGGGAGCAGTATAGCCACGAGACCGCCATCGCGGTGCTGCGCTTCCAGAAATTCTATCTGAAAAAAAAGGAGAGCGAGATCGATCCCGCTTTGCCCGGCAAATGCGCCCGGGCGCTGGCGCTGATGAACGCCCATCTGGCCGGACGGGATTATCTGGTGGGGACGAAATTGTCGCTGGCCGATATTGCGCTGCTCGCCTATACCCGCTTCAGTCACCAGGCGGACATTGACCTGGCGCAGTATCGCGATGTAAGCGCCTGGGTGCGGCGCATCGAAACCGACCTGGGCATCGAACACCTGTCTTGAAAAACCAATAGTGGGGAGACCGACATGGCCGATTATGGCTTCAACACCCTTGCGCGTTCACGCCGGCGCCCAGCCCGATCCCGCCACCGGCGCGCGGGCGACGCCGATCTACCAGACCACCGCCTTTGTGTTCGAGGATGCCGACCATGCCGCGGCCCTGTTCAACCTGCAGGTCTTCGGCAACATCTATTCGCGCATCATGAATCCCACCAATGCGGTGCTGGAGGAGCGCGTCGCGGCGCTGGAAAACGGCCGCGCCGCGCCTGCCTGCGCCTCGCGGCCATGCCGCGCAGCTCCTCGCCCTGCACACCTTGATGGGCCCGGGCGACGAATATCGTGGCGGCGCGCCAGCTTTATGGCGGCTCGATCAACCAGTTCTCCCAGGGCTTCGCCAAATTCGACTGGCATGTGAAATGGGCCGACACCACGCGATCCGCGAAAGCTTCAAGGCGGCCGATCACCGACAAGACCAGGGCGATCTTCGTCGAAAGCATCGCCAATCCGGGCGGCATCATCACCGACATCGAGGCACGTGGCCAAGATCGCCCATGACGCCGGGCGTGCCGCTGATCGTCGACAACACCCTGGCCTCGCCCTATCTGATCCGGCCGCTCGAATGGGGCGCCGACATCGTGCTGCATTCGGCCACCAAATTTCTGGGCGGCCACGGCAATTCCATGGCCGGCGTGATCGTGGATGGCGGCAAGTTCGACTGGGGCAGCGGCAAATTCCCCACCCTGTCCGAGCCCTGCCCTTCCTATCACGGCATGAAGATGTGGGAGACCTTCGGCGACATGGCCTTTGCCATTGCCTGCCGCGTGCTGGGCCTGCGCGACCTGGGACCGGCGCTGTCGCCGATGAACGCCTTCCTGGTGCATGACCGGCATCGAGACCCTGCCGCTGCGCATGCAGCAAGCATTGCGACAATGCCCTGGCCGTGGCGCAGTGGCTGAAGGCCAATCCCAAGGTCGCCTGGGTGAATTATGCCGGGCTGGAAGACAATGAGAGCTATGCCCTGCACAAGAAATACTGCCCCAAGGGCGCGGGCAGCGTCTTCACCTTCGGCCTCAAGGGCGGCTATGAGGCCGGCGTCAAGCTGGTCAACAGCGTGCAGCTGTTCTCGCCATCTCGCCAATATCGGCGACACCCGCAGCCTGATCATCCATCCGGCCTCCACCACCCATCGCCAGCTGTCCGACGAGGACCGCGCCAAGGCGGGTGCCGGGCAATGACGTGGTGCGCCTGTCGATCGGCATCGAGGATGCGGCGGACATCATCGCCGATCTGGAACAGGCGATGGGAAGTCCTAGGCCGTCGGCGCGGATGTCCGCAGCTCATAGGCGTGCCAGACGGCGGCGCATAACAGCGCGGCCGCCGTGACCTGATGCAGCGCCGCCAGGCCATACCGGCGCCTCAACAGCAGAGTGCAGATCCCCAGCACGATCTGGAAGGCGACGATGACGGCGACCGGTCTTGGCGCTGGCCTTGGCAGGGCCGTGAGAGCTTGATGCCCTGCGCACATAGATCCAGGCGGCGAAGCCGGCCACGATATAGGCGCCGATGCGATGATCGAACTGCGCCAGGCCCGGATTCTCGAAGAAATTGATCCACCACGGCGAAGCGAAAAACGGGATTGTCCGGGAACAGACGGCCATTCATGTCGGGCCAGGTATTGTAGATCAGCCCGGCATGCAGCCCCGCCACCAGCGCCCCCAGCAGCATCTGGACATAGACCAGCGCCGACGAAGCCGATCGCCGTCGCCCGCCCGGACTTGGCCGGCGCTTTTGCCGCCGCGCAGATATTCCAGCGCGATCCACAGAATGGCGATCAGCAGCAGCAGCGCCGCGCCCAGATGGATCGCCAGCCGGTACTGGCTGACCGAGACGCGCGTCTCCAGCCCGACTGTCACCATCCACCAGCCGATGAAGCCCTGCAGCCCGCCAAGCGCGAACAGCAGGACCATGCGCGGCCATTCGCTGCGCGCGGATCGCGCCGCATGCCAGGCGAACCAGACGAACGGCACGAAGAACGCAACGCCCAGCAGGCGGCCCAGCAAGCGGTGCGTCCATTCCCACCAGAAGATGCCCTTGAAGGCGGCCAGGCTCATGCCGCGATTTTCCAGGACATATTGGGGGATGCGCTGGTATTTGGCGAAGGCGTCGGCCCATTGCGCCGTCGTTCAGGGGCGGGATCGCCCCCATGATCGGCTCCCATTCGGTGATGGACAGTCCCGAGCCGGTCAGCCGCGTCAGCCCGCCGATGATGACCATGGCGAGGATTACCAGCGCCACGGCCAGCAGCCACAGACCGACGGCGCGGCGGCTTTTCCAGAAATTTTCGACACGCATGCGGGGCATCTGATAGCCTTCCCGCCCGCAGCCGTCAAAGTAGCAAGATGTCCCGCCGCGCCAAGACCCTGATCGCCGCCATCGTCATCGTTTTCTTCTGGCTGCCCTTCTACGCCCTGTTCATCATGGGGCTGGCGCGCCATGTCCTGCCCGGCGCCCCCTGGTATGTGGCGCTGCTGTTCTATGCCCTGGCCGGAACCCTGTGGATCGTGCCCATCGGGCTTTCGCTGCCCTGGATGTACCGCGAACCGATCAAGAGATGATGATCGACAACAAAGAGGAAAGCCGCTTCGAGCATGAGGAAAAGGGCCTGCTGGTGTGGGCCGACTACCGTATCCGGGACGGCAAATATCTGATCCCCCATGTCGAGGCCGAGCCGCCGCTGCGGGGCACCGGCGCGGCGAGCCGGCTGATGCAGGAGATTGTCGACCATGCCCGCGCCGGAAAACTTGTGATCGAGCCGCGCTGTCCCTATGCCCGGGTGTGGTTCGCCCGCCATCCCGAGGCCGGGGATGTCCTGGACTAGCTTGCCGTCCCTGGCCGTTACCTCATGTCGCATGGGCGGACGATGCATGAGCGGATCGAATTGAATTGCGGCTGACGGGATTCTTTCATGTGGCGGATCAAGTCCCTGGACGCGGTTCTGGCAACCGCCGAAAAGAAATCCCTGCACCGCAGCCTCGGCCCCGTTCACCTCACCCTGCTGGGCATCGGCGGCATCATCGGCACCGGCATCTTCGTGCTGACGGCGGAGGCGGCGCAAAAGGCCGGACCCGGCATGATGCTGTCCTTCGTAATCGCGGGTGGCGTCAGCGCGGTGGCGGCGCTGTGCTATGCCGAACTGGCGGCGATGGTGCCGGTCTCGGGCTCGGCCTACACCTATTCCTATGCCGTGTTGGGCGAACTGGTCGCCTGGCTGGTGGGCTGGGCGCTGATCCTGGAATATGCGGTGGCGGCCAGCGCGGTGTCTGTGGGCTGGTCCGGCTATATCGTGGGGCTGCTGGCCCACCTGCCCGATCCCATCGTCATTCCGCCGGCCCTGGCGGCGGGTCCCTATGCCGGGGGCGTGGTCAATCTGCTGGCGGTGGGGGTGGCGCTGGTCATTACCGCCCTATTGGTGATCGGCACCCGCGAGAGCGCCACGGTCAATGCCGTGTTGGTCGCGGTCAAGCTGGTGGCGCTATGCGCCTTCATCTGGCTGGCGCTGCCGGCGGTGACGTCGGCCAATTTCCACCCCTTCGCGCCGCTGGGCGGCGGCGGCGTGGTATCGGCGGCGGCTTCCATCTTCTTTGCCTATGTCGGCTTCGATGCGGTCTCCACCGCGGCGGAGGAAACCCGCGATCCGCAAAAGAACCTGCCCATCGGCCTGATCGGATCGCTGGCGATCTGCACCTTTCTTTACTTGCTGGTGGCGGCGGGGGCGATCGGCTCCTTTGGCGCCCAGCCGGTGTTCGGCCCCCATGGCGAGGCGCTGGAGCCCGGCTCGATGGCCATGGCCGCGCAATGCGCCGGCCTGTCCAGCCAGCCGCTGGTCTGTTCGCGCGAAGCGCTGGCGCATGTGCTGCGTTCCATCCATCATCCGCTGGTGGGCAACCTGCTGGGCCTGGCGGCGGGCATCGCGCTGCCCACCGTCATCCTGATGATGATCTATGGCCAGACCCGCATCTTTTTCGTGATGTCACGTGACGGGCTGCTGCCCGAAGTGCTCAGCCGGGTGCATCCGCGCTTTCGCACCCCGCATGTGGTGACCTGGATCACCGGCGTCGCGGTCGCCTTCGCCGCGGCCTTTTTTCCGGTGGGACAGCTGGCGGATATTTCCAACTCCGGCACCCTGTTCGCCTTCGCGGCGGTGTCGCTGGCGGTGATGGTGCTGCGGCGTACCGAGCCCGGGCGGCACCGTCCCTTCCGCGCGCCCCTGGTCTATCTGTTCGGCAGCCTGGCGGTGACGGGCTGCATGGTGCTGTTCTTTTTCCTGCCCTGGCAGGCGAAGGTGTTGTTCCCCGTCTGGTCGCTGATCGGGCTGGTCTTTTATTATGGCTATGGCCACCGCCACAGCCATGTCGGCAAGGAACGGTCCGCCGCGGCCAAGGGGCCATAGCGGCTGCCTGGACGAACAGTCCGGCGATACTTCCTTCAGCGTGCCATTCGAGGTCGAACCGGCGCTGAAAAGCATGCTCAAAGTTGGCGAAAGCGAAGCCGGGGAAGATCGCGAAGACAAAGCCAAAATGAGCGACGAAAAAATGAAGATGGCGCTTGTCGGGCGTCAATCGAGCGGCCAGCGAAAGAACAGATCCGTTCTTTCCTGATTGGGTCGGCGGTTGCGCACCAGCATATAGTGTATCTTGCCGTCCGCCTCGGGGGGCGCGATGGAAAAGGTCATATCCTCATACTTGAATTTCACGTAATAGAGATCTGTCGTTCTCCCGTTCAGATATTTATTGATAAAGCCATTGTCCCCCATTCGGTGCCGGCACACCCGGACGATTTCCAGCGCGCCAACCCCGAAATCGTGATTTGCATCCCACCACAGCCAGGGCTTCGCTGCGCGTCTCGCACTGCCCACAAAGGCCTGCGCGCAGCCATTGCGCACATGGTCGAGCAGGCATCTGAGCGCCGAGGCGGTTCCGGCATGCGCCGTGCCGTTCGTCTGCGCCAATGCGGCAGGTGACAGGCCAATGGCGGCAGCAGCAATACTGGCGAAAAGAACTTTTTCGGGGCGATTAACGCCGTACCGGGCAAGAGTTTCATTACGGAATCCTTCCCAGTAGCAATGGTTTTACGCCCTAAAAGTCGAAATGAATGAGCTGGGGCCGCGCTGCGAAGGCGGTTATGGGCTAACCGCGCGGCGGATCATCAGACAGAGCTTCAACCGCAATTTCCGTTTTTGGCGCAAAGCGGACACTGGGCGGACCGAGCCGGAATGACCGCTTCTGATCCAAAGTGGACATTGCGGTTGAAGCCCGCACTCACGGCGAGCGCTTGCCTATCAACTGACAACCCGCCAGCTACCCATCCCGGCATCCGCTGCTGGATCTGGTCGTGGTGAGGTTTATAAATTGCCCGTATCCGGCTTTTCAGCCTGCGCCCATAGTCTATGATGGTGGGCGGAGGCATCGGGGCATGTCGGGGAAAACAGTCCGGATTTTCACCGTTTCTATCCTGCTGATGGCGGGCGGCATCCATGCATCGGCCGAAACAGCCGACCCGACCGAAAGCGTCACCGTCACGGGGACCAAGTTGCGCGAGGTGTTCCACAAATTCGAGGATGCCTTCGTCACCCCGACAAAGATCGCGGGAAAAATCGCGCGCTGGGAGCGCCGCATATGTCCGCTCGTCTTGGGCCAAGCGCCCAACTTCAACAGATTCATCACCCAACGGGTCAAGTATATCGCGCTGGCGGCCGGCGCACCCGTCAACACCGCGGCGTCCTGCACGCCCAATATCGAGATCGTCTTCACCACCACGCCGCAAGCACTGCTGGATAATGTTCGACGGCGCGAAGTGGATTATCTGGGCTATGCCGAAACCAACACCCAGCTTGAGAAACTGGCGACAGTCACCCGGCCCGTCCAGGTCTGGTACACCACCGAAACCGAGGACTGGAACGGCAGGCGCCAGGTGGACAGCCTCCTGATGTCGAACTTCGACGGCGACCTCATATTCATGCCGCCGATCGATGCGTCGAGCGGCGGCCGCATCGGTAACGGCATGCGCGCCGGCTTCAACCACATCCTGATCGTGATCGATACCACCAAGCTGGCGGGACAGAAGATCGTGCCCCTGGCCGATTATATTTCCATGCTGGCGCTGACCCAGCTAAACTCGCTGGATGCCTGCCAGGAGCTACCCAGCATCGTCAACACATTGGCCGCGGACTGCAACCATGCCGTGGACGGCTTGACCAAGTTCGACCTCGCCTATCTCCAGGCTCTCTACAAGATGTGGCCTTCGAGAACCCTGATGTTCCAGCGGAATGACATTGCCAGCGCGATGGCGGATACGCTTGCGAACGAAAAGTAATGGTTCATCACCGCCTTTCGGCTAAGTCCTTCCGCGGGCGCTGACGAATGACCGCTTTTCGGGTAAAGCGGACGTTCACCGCCGACCTCTCATGACCGGCCAAGCGGTGAAAGTCCGTAGGGGAACGATTGGCAATCAACCATCACCTCGCGCCACCTCACGGGCCCTCCCGTCAGGGCGTCAGCTCGAGGATCAAATTGACCGGCGTCTGCGCGGCGCGGCGCAGATTGGAAAATCCGGCTTCATGCGCCACTTTGCGCAGGCGCTCCTCTCCGGCCTGCGCGCCGAGGCCGAGCCCGACCTCCTGCGACAGCGAATTCGGCGTGCAGGCCATGGCCGAAGCGGCGTAGTACATTCGGCCAATTGGGTTCAGGTTCTCCTCCAGCCGGTCGCCGGCATAGGGCTCCACCAGCAGCACCTTGCCGTCGGGCCTGAGCGCCTTGCGGCAGCGCACGAGCGCACCGACTGGATCACCGAGGTCATGCAGGCAGTCCATGAAGCAGATCAGGTCGAAGTCGTGACCGTCGAATTCGCTCACGCCCTTAACCTCGAATGCGATGTTGCCGGTCACGCCCTGCTCGGCGGCGCGCTTGCGCGCGGTCACGATCGACGCGTCGTGATAGTCCAGGCCGATGAAGCTCGACCTGGGGAACGCTCGCGCCATCACGATGGTGGAGGCGCCGTGTCCGCAGCCGATATCGGCGACCCGGGCACCGCGCTTCAGGCGTTCGACGACCCCGTCCAGGGCCGGCAGCCACTCGCTCACCAAGTGCGCGCGATAGCCGGTGCGGAAGAAGCTCTCGGTGCCGCAGAACATGCGATGGTTGTGCGCGTGCCAGCCTAGGCCTTCGCCCGAGCGGAAGGTCTCGACGATCTGGTCTTCATCGAGCCAGAATGAAGCCGCGACCTCGAAGGCGGGTGCCATGAAAATCGGGCTTTGCTCCAGCGCCAGGACCATCGCCCGCGCCGGTGGCAGGGCGTAGATCTGCCTCCCGGGATGGTAGGCCACATAGCCGCCGGCCGCCTGGTTGGCGAGCCACTCGCGCACATAGCGCTCGCGAATGCCGGTCGCGTTGGCGAGCTGCGCCGACGTGCAGGGGCCGATGTCGACCATCGCCTGATAGAGGCCGAGCTTGCGCCCTACATTGACCAGCACGCCGGAAAAAGCCGCACTCAGGTCGGTGACGACCTGGCCGATAAAGGCTTCGATCTCACCTGGTGCGGGCGGTGGTGTGAGTTGGGTCATGTTTCGGTCCCTTTGCATTCACTTGGCACGGCCGGAAGGGGCCGTTTTCTGTGCCGCTTGAGGTACTCGGCAAAAGGGAAGCGGTCTTGATATACTCCGCCAAAGGCTTGCGAGATCGCGCCAATGAGGACGGAAAGACACACTGCGGCGAAGCTCGCCGTGCCGACCATTAATTTAGCCAGCGTCATCTACGGCCTGGACGCCTATATGCGCGCGCAGGGGTCCGATGCGCGGGAAGCCTTGCGCCGTGCCAATCTGGAGTTGGGGGATTTGATCGATCCCGACCGGCGCGTGCCGCTCATCCGCTATCTGGAGCTCTTGGAGATCTGTGCGGATGTACTGGATGATCCGCAATTCGGCTTGAAATTCGGCGCCCAGTACGAGCCGCGCCATGCCGGCGTCGTCGGCAATGTCGTCCTGGCCTCGCGCACGGTCGGCGAAGCCTTCGAAACGATGGGGCGCTATCTGCCGACCATGGTCGACGCCACCGTGCACGGCGTGGAAGTCAACGACGGGATTGTGTTTGTGTATTCCTACTATACCGATCCGCTGATGATGTCGTACCGGCAGAAAGGCGACTGGGCGATCGCATTCGCGTGCAACATTATGCGCGTCGGGCTCGGCGATCCGCGTTGGACCCCGCAGGAGGTCGTGCTGCCGCAGTTGGCAGCGGAAACGCCGGCGCAGCGCAGCGCCCGCGCGGAAATCATGGGCGACAATATCCGGGTCGGCCATCCCTGGGCTGGCATCCGGTTTGACGCGGGCCTGCTGAAACGGCCGATGGCGACGGCCGATGCCATGATAGGGAGCATGATGCGCCATTACGGCGATCTTCGGCTCGCCGCGTTGCCGCAGCAGTGCGGCGAAATCCAACAATTGCGCCGCGAGATCGCCCGCGCGCTGGTCAAGGGCGTTGGCGGCATCGAGCACCTCGCCAAGGTGACCGGCACTTCGGCGCGGACGCTCCAGCGGCGGCTGAAAGATGCCGGCGTGAACTACTCCGAGCTGCAGGATGACGTGCGCAAGACGCTGGCGCTGAACCTCCTGGAAAACGAGGCTCTGGCGCTGGCGGAAATCGCCTTTTCGCTCGGCTACTCCGAGGTCAGCGCGTTCAATCATGCCTTCCGGCGCTGGGTCGGCCAATCGCCGGGCGATTATCGTCGGCTACGCACGGTTCATCATAGATCCGCTGCCGCGAGGAAGCCGGAGCTGCCCGCCGAAGGATCGAATTGAATGAATCGCATCGGCGGGCCATTCCGGCCGCGCCGCGCCCGATTGTCGATGCCTGGCGGTCCGATCAGGAAAGCGCTGCGCCTAAGGGATTTGCCGAAGAATGGCGGCTCCAAATAGCGCCTGGCCGGCAGGGGTCCTCAGGTCGAGCGCGCCACGCGCAAGCTGGCCGTAGCAGTCCGACAGGGACGCTGTTGCCTCGCGGGACATGAACGCAACCTCGGTCAGGTCCGGAATCAAGCGCAGGAAGACAACGCCATAAACCACGCGGGCATAGTTGCGCAGCGATAGAAACGTATGGCGCTGTTCGGCTTCGATGGGGGAGCGTTCCTGGACCGAAAGAAGTTCAACCGCGTCTTCGTCAGGCAGAATCGCAAACACCGAGAATATTGCCAGGTCCATATAGGGGTGCGCGAGGGCTGCACGCTCCCAATCGACCATCCACACCTGGGAGCCGTCCCATAGGAGATTGGCGGGGTTCACGTCGTTATGGCTGAAGACGCGCCGCCGGTCTTTCGCGAGGGCGGCATTCGCGGACCCTATGCATGCGCCCAGCGGCTTTGCCCAGTCTGGAAAGCCGTCCCGCAGGGATTGCTGATCCCAGGTGTATTGGCCCAGGGTTGAGTCCGGGTGGGGGAAATCGGGTGCCGGAATGGCGTGGAGCCGCGCCAGTGTTTCAGCAACGCTTCGCAGGACCACCGGGCGGACCTCCCGGCGCGCAAGCGCCGCTCCTATCGGGATGCCATTGGCTTTTTCGGTTACGACTGCGCCAGCGGTTTCATCGACGGAAATGACATTGGGCGCAATGCCTTCCTTTGCGGCAAGCCTTTGCGCCGCGAGCATTTCGTCAAAACCCTCTCGTCCGCCGGCATGCAGGCGGAGAAAGAACTCGCCCGCCTCCGTCGTGACGGCATAGACGCCTGCCCCGGAAAGACCGCCCGTGACCGGGGTGACCGTCTTGACGGCGCCGAAGCGCGCCACCGGGAAAAAGCTTTCAGGGGTTCGCATCCATCACCCGGTTTCAGATGTCCAATACATAGCCGGTATCACATGCGGAGCCACGCGGTACATCCGCTTTTGACCCGGAAGAGACGCTGGAATGCGGGTCCCCAAGGCCCCCAATGCGGTCATAACGACCTGGGAGATTCGGGCAAAATCGGAAAAAATGCCCATCCGGCTTTACGCCCAGTCCCTACGGTGTAACGTTCAAACATGGCGTCAACCGGTCTTCGCTGCGGTTGACGAATGAACCACGGCCTCACTGCGTGCCGCAACAACAGGCGCAGAGCGAGAGCAACCATGAACGCGGCCTCGGATAGCCCCCTGTCCGAATTCCCTCGCGGCCATGCTACGGCCCGCGCCAAAACATCGAGCCGCGTGATAGCAGGCATTCTGACAGCGGCCCTCTATTCCCTGCTTGCGTTCCTGGCCGGGTATCGGACCATCTGGATGTCGCCTGAGCGCCCAGAACCTTCCGAGATCGTCACCAAGCTGGTGCCGGATGTGCCCATAAGAAAGCTTGTCCTGAGCCCGCCGCCCTTCCTGACGCGCCTGCTCAGGCCGCGCGCCGTAGCCGTCGCGGCGCCGGTCTTCACGGTGGCCTCCGCTGCGCCGGCCGCCCCGGCCCGGCTTTCGCCATCCGCCGTACCGTCTTCTCCGCTTGCCGGCGGCGCGCCGATGGGCAATGGCGCCGCGACCGGACAGGACGCGCAAAACGGGCGCAACGGCAACGGCCCAGCACTCGGCAGTTGTTATGATGCGGCTTGGGCGCAGGCGGTCACGGACCGGATACATGAATTCCTCCACTATCCGCGGCGTGCGATTGATCGGCACATGACGGGCGTGGTGTTCGTGCATCTGGTGGTGCGCCGCGACGGCCGGCTGGATTTTCTGGAGATCGCAAAGTCATCCGGCCATACCGCGCTTGACGAGGCCGCGTACAATGCGGTGCGCGATGCCCAGCCCTTGCCCCGGATTCCGCAGCGCATGCATACCGACCGGATCGATGCGGAATTACCCGTTGCGTTCGGCGTCAAGGGACACTTCAAGGCCACTGGCGGAAGTTGTGGCGGCTGAGAGGTGGGCCGACTATGCGGGACTTCCTGCTGCCGCGGACCAATTGACGGCCGCACTCTCCGCTGTCGCTCGTGCGGCCTATCGGTCCTTGGCATTCAAATCGCCCGCCACGCGGGCGATTTGAATGGTCGGAGCGGCGGGGTGAGGAGCGGTTCGCCGGAGGCGAACGAAATGGTCCTGCGGACCATTTCGAGTGATGAACGCCCGGAGCGCAAGCGACGGGCCGGGAATCCCGCCTGACAGTGACGAAAGAAAATAGTGGTCGGAGCGGCGGGATTTGAACCCACGACCCCCAGTCCCCCAGACTGGTGCGCTAACCAGGCTGCGCCACGCTCCGATACCAATTTTTGAGGACTTTTGACCTCGGGGGCGCGGACCATAGCGGGGGCGCCGCCGGCCGGCAACCCGTATCTCAAAGGCCTTTATTCCGCTGTTCTAGCGCTCCCGGCGGCCTGCAGGCGGGCCTTTCAGCCCCTCCAGCTCGTCCAGCAGATTCCTCCAGCCGTTCGCGTTCCTCAGCCGCCAGGACGCCGGCCTAACGGATTCGCCGGCCGGCGGCGCGGCTTTCGGCAATGGTGTCGTCGCGATCGCCGCGCGGCTTGCCTGCTGGGGCCAGCAGTCGAAGAAAGGCAGCTACATGGCGCCGGGCACGGCGCGCAGATGGGTGGGCCGCGCTTTCCTGCGCCGGCTGCCGCCGCCGGCATTTCGACATAGACGATCTTTTCGATCGCCACCGGTGCACAGGCTGCGGGCGCCGCCGCCGCGCCCGATCATCGGCGACATGGCGCAGGCCGCGTTCCTTCAAGATCTTCTGCACGCCGCTTGATGGTGAAGCCGTCCGCTGTACAGCAGCGCGCGAATGCCGCGCAGCAGATCCACATCCTCGGGCCGGTAATAGCGCCGCCCGCCGGCGCGCTTGACCGGCTTGATCTGGTGAAGCGGCTTTCCCAGAAGCGCAGCACATGCTGCGGCACATCCAGTTCCAGGCGCGACTTCGCTGATGGTGCGGAACGCTTCCGGCGATTTGGCGACGGACCAGTTGCAAAAGCGCGCGCGACGCCATCAATCCTCACCTTCCGCAGACGGCGTCTGGCCGTTGATCACCGCCTTCAGCACATGGCTGGGACGGAACACCAGCACCCGGCGCGGCGCGATCGGCACTTCGTCGCCGGTCTTGGGATTGCGGCCCATGCGCTGGGATTTCTGGCGCACCGCGAAAGTGCCGAAGGAGGACAGCTTCACCGTCTCGCCCTTGGCGAGCGCGCCGCAGACTTCTTCCAGCATGTCCTCGACCATCTGGGCCGAGTCGGTGCGCGACAGTCCCACGGCCTGGAAAACAGCTTCGGTCAGGTCGGCTCTGGTCAAAGTTCCCGTGGTCATGGCCAGCGACTCTCTAGTTGTACACATGACGGTAGGCCGCGAGCGAATATGCGTCAACATCAAAGGGACTTGATGGCAGCGGTGCTGTAAAGCGCGGGCAGGAGACGGTTAACAACCGGGCCCGAAGCGCGGCCTACCAGCGGATGAGCGCGGCGCCCCAGGTGAAGCCCCCGCCCATGGCCTCCAGCAGCACCAGGTCGCCCGCTTGATCCGCCCGTCCTGGACCGCCGTCACCAGCGCCAGCGGCACCGAGGCCGCCGAGGTGTTGCCATGCTCGGCCACGGTGGAAATCACCTTGGCGGGTTCGATGCCCAGCTTGCGGGCGGTGCCGTCCAGGATGCGCTGATTGGCCTGGTGGGGCACGAACCAGTCGATCTCGGAGACGGGATGACTTCGGCTGCCTCGGCCGAGGCGGTGATGGCGGCGGCGATATTGGTGACCGCGTGCCTGAAGACTTCCTTGCCCTGCATGCGCAGCTTGCCCGTCGTGCTGGGTCGAGGAAGACGCCGCCATCGATATAGAGCATGTCGTGCAGCCGCCCGTCCGAGAAGATCCGGGTGTTCAGCACGCCCTGGTCGGAATTGTCGCCCTTGCCTTCATGGGCCTGCAGCACCACCGCGCCGGCGCCGTCGCCGAACAGCACGCAGGTGGTGCGGTCGCTCCAGTCCAGCAGCCGCGACATGGTTTCCGCGCCGATCAGAAGAATGGTGCGGGCCGAGCCGCTGCGGATCAGGCTGTCGGCCACCGACAGGCCGATAGATGAAGCCGGAACACACCGCCTGCACATCGAAGGCGGCGCCGTGCGTCATGCCCAGCCGCGCCTGCACGACGGTGGCGGTGGCGGGAAAGGTTTCGTCCGGCGTGGTGGTGGCGCAGATGATCATGTCGAGCTCGCCGACATCGATGCCGGCATCGGCCATGGCGGCGCGCGCCGCGCCCAGCGCCAGATCCGAGGTCTTTTCGCCCGCGGCGGCGATATAGCGCTGGCGGATGCCGGTGCGCTCGCGGATCCACGCGTCCGAGGTATCCACGCTCTTGGCCAGATCGTCGTTGGTGACGATGTTGGTCCGGCAGACAGGCGCCGCAGCCGATGATGCGGGCGCGGATCATAGATCCCCGCCCTGGCGCCGGCGGCCTCGGCCGCGATGGCCGAACGGTCGGTGGCTGATGCGGGCATTGATGTCGGCGCTGCGCCATGCTCGATGGCCATGTCGAGGGCGCTGGCAAACCCCATCGCGTCGGCGCCGCCATGGCTTTTCACCACCACACCGTTCAAGCCCAAGAAAAATGCCGCCATTCTGGGGCGCGGGATCGAGCTTGCGGCGCAAGGTGTTGCAGCGCGCCCGAGGCGATCGACCGCGCCGAGCCTGGCCCAGACAGCGACCGCTTGAGCGCCTGGCGCAGATAGGCTGCCCACCAGCCTGGCGGTGCCTTCGGCGGTCTTGAGCGCGATATTGCCGGTGAACCCGTCGGTCACCACCACGTCCACCGTGCCCTTGGCGATATCATCGCCCTCGACGAATCCGTGAAAGGCCATCGGCAGATTGGCGTTGCGCAGGATATGGGCGGCCGCGCCGCACCGCCGTCATTGCCTTTCTGCTCCTCGGCCCCGACATTGAGAAGCCCGACGCGTGGGCTTGGCCAGGCCGAGACACGGCATGGGCAAAGGCTTCGCCCATCACCGCGAAATCCACCAGCTGCTCGTCGCTGGCGCTGACATTGGCGCCGCAAGTCCAGCACCACGCACTGGCCGCTTGCAGGGTCGGCCAGATCGACGGCGATGGCGGGACGCGAAATGCCCTCGATGATGCCGAGCCGAACATCGACACCGCCATCAGGGCGCCGGTATTGCCGGCGCTGACCGCGACTTCGGCTTCGCCCGTCCTTCACGCACTGGATGGTGCGCCACATCGAGGTGTCCTTGCCGCGGCGCAGGACATGGCTGGGCTTGTCCTGCATCGTCACCCGCCCCGGCGCATGGCGCACCGTTGACGCGGCCATTCAGCTTGGGCTGGCGCGCCAGCAGCGGCGTCAGTTGCGCTTCGTCGCCATGCAGGATGAACTGAACGTCGGGATGGCGCTGGATGGTCTTGAGCAGCGCGCTCACGACAACGCCAGGGCCGGCATCGCCGCCCATGGCATCGATCGAGACGGTCAGGGCGCGGGCCACGGCCACCCTTTCTGCGAGCAGGCGAGGTCTAGCTCTTGGCCTTCACGACTTCGCGGTCGGCATAATGGCCGCAGGAGCCGCAGATATGATGCGGACGCTTGGGCTCACCGCAATTGGGGCATTCGGCATGGGCGGCGGCCGTCAGGGCGTGGTGCGAGCGGCGCATGTTGCGGCGCGACGGCGAGGTTTTTCGTTTCGGGACCGCCATGGCGGAAAACTCCTAAAGGCCCGCCGGCGGATGCCGTCTGGGGCGAAAACAGGCGGGTGGGTAGCAGGAAAGCCGGTAGCGCTTTCAAGCCAAAAGCCGGGCCGGCAAAAGGGGTTAAAGCCCCTCTTTGAGGCCCTTAAGCACGGCAAAGGGGCTTTCGGGGCGCCTGCGAATCCTCGGTTTCGGGGGTCGAATTCCACACCCAGGGCGGCGGGGATAGGGCTCCAGGGCCAGGACGAATTCCTCCAGGACGGGGGCGGCCAGGTCTACATGCAGGCTGTCGATCTCCTCCGGATCCTCCTCCTGGCTGAAGTCCAGGACGGTCTCTGATTCGCGTTTTTCGGGCTTTTGGCCCTGGGCGGGCCGTTGCCGGGGCACAAAAACCAGTTCGCGGACGAATTCGTGCGCGATATGGCCCGGCACGGGCTCCAGGGTGACGACACAACTCTGGGTAACGTCCGCCGTCACCTGGAACGCCAGGCCGAAACGGTCGGGTGCGTGCTTCTTGATCTCCACCCGCGCCTCCAGCCGTTCCAGCGACAGCAGTCCGGCCCAGCGGGCGATGGCGTCACGCGCCGCTGCGTCGGCGGCGAAATGCACCAGGTCGCCGGCATTGCCCAGCCGGGCAAGATTGTAGGGATGGGCGAGTGGAAGTGTGTCGGTCATGGGTTGGATATAGTCGGCAATGGCCCGAAATCCAGCGCTTCGGGCAAGGATCGGCGCAGGCATTGGCGGGCCGCGGCCGCATAGACGGCCAATGCGCGCGCGCGTGCGCGCACCGCACTGTCGCCGGGCCGCTCCGCCGCGGCGCCGCGCCACAGATTCTTCGCCAGGGCCGCGGCAAGTTCCTGTTCGTCCCGCGCTGCCTCATAGGCAGCCATGCGGCCGTAAAAGGCGTTGGCCATGGCCTTGAGCTTGCGGCCGATCCCCATGTCGCCGGCGCCCTGCTCGCGCATCGCCTCGTCGAAGCTGGTGAACAGGATATTGGTCAACGCCTGGGCGGGGGGCGCGCCCTTGAGTTCCGCCAGCACCATCCAGGCATGGAACACCAGCATGTCGAAGCGTCCATCCAGGCTGTCGGCCACCCCGAATCCGGCGAAAAACACCGGTTCGCGCGCCCGGCTTACAAGCTCTTCATGCAGGCGCACCGCGCCCTGCTTGCGCGCGGCCTTTTTTCTGAGCAAATTCAGCATCGAAATGTCCCTGGTGGTGGCCCGGTCTTGCAACCCTGCCCCCCGGACGTTAGCACATCGAGGCTGCCCGAGGCCTCCGTGACGAAATACCGGATGAGAGACCGCATGAAATTGCCCGTTACCCCCTTTTCCGTGATCGCGCTGGGTGCCATCGCCCTGCTGATCGCCTGTGCGCCGGTGATCAGCCAGCGCGGCTATCTGCCCGACCCGGCGATCGAGTCCTCGATCAAGACCGGCGCCGATACCAAGACATCCGTCCAGTCGCGGCTGGGTTATGCCTCCACCACCGCCACCTTCGGCGACGAGAGCTGGTACTATATTTCGGCCACCGAGAAGCAGGTCGCCTTCTTCACCCCCACGGTGCTGAAGCGCCAGATTCTGGCGGTCTATTTCGACAAGAACAACAAGGTGACAGGTGTGCGCCATTACGGCCTCAGGGACGGGCATGTCATCGCCTTCGAATCCCGCGAGACTCCCGCGCGCGGCCGCGAGACCACCTTCCTGCAGGAATTGCTGAAGGCGACGCCCGGAAGCTCGGCCACCAATATCCAGGAAACCAATCCGGGCAACGGCGGCGGGCCGGTTCCATAGCTTCACCCCCATCTGTCGCAGCTCGGGTCGGCCATGCCGGCACCTCGCTGCGACATCTTCCCCCGCATTGGGCGCTTCGCGCCGCGGGGGAAGAGAGCCGGAGCTTGTCTGAAAAAGCGCATGGACAGCGCTATAGTCGCCGCAACGATAATCGGGGTGGGAAAATGAAATTCGCTGTGTTGGCATTCGCATTGCTGGCCGCATCGCCCGCCGCGGCCGATCCTCTCCTGCATCCGATGTTCGCCGACCATGCGGTGCTGCAGCGCGACCGGCCGATTCCCGTCTATGGCAAGGCTGGTCCCGGCGCGCAGGTCAGCGTGAACCTGGGCGGTGCCACCGCCACGGCGCGCGCCGGCGCCGATGGGCAGTGGAGCGCGCTCCTGCCGCCGATGGAATTGGGCGGGCCCTACACCTTGCAGGTCAGCGGCGGCGGCCAGAGCCAGCAGGTCCATGACGTGCTGGTGGGCGACGTCTATCTGTGCACCGGCCAGTCCAACATGGCGCTCAGCGTGCGCCGCGCCGCCAATGCCGAGGCCGAGATCGCCGCGGCCACCGACGGCCAGGTGCGTGAACTGACGGTGGACCGCGTCGCCAGTCCCGTCCCGCTTTCGGTCTTCTCCAAGCCGGTGAGCTGGAAAGTGGAATCGCCGGAGACGGCGGGCGATTTCTCCGCCAGCTGTTTTTATTTCGCGCGCGAATTGCGCAAGCATGTGAAGGTGCCGATCGGGCTGGTGACGGTGGCCTGGGGCGGCACGCGGGTGCGCGGCTGGGTAAGCGAGCCCGGCCTGCGCGCATTGGGCTATTTCAACGGCGATCTGGACATGTTGGCGCTCTACCGGCGCGACCCCGAGGCGGCCTCGCATCGCTGGGACGCCGCCTGGGAATCCTGGTGGCACGCCGGCGCGGCGGATTCGCCCTGGAAGGGCGACACCGCGTCCTGGCCGGTGGCGCCCGAGGCGCTGGGTCCGTGGAACGACTGGCCCGGCCTCACCCTGCCCGAGGACAGTGCCGAGCCCGGCGTGGGTTTTGTCGGGCAGTTGTGGCTTTCCACCCATGTGCATTTGACCGCGGCGCAGGCCGCCCAGGCCGCCACCCTGGATCTGGGCCGCGCCAACGAGGAAGAGAAAAGCTGGGTCAACGGCCAGGGGGTGGGCGGCAGTTCGCAGCAGCCCGATGCCAGCCATGTGCTGCCGCGCGGGCTTTTGCATGCGGGCGACAACACCGTCACGCTCAACATTTTCTGCAGCTGGCGCAATTGCGGCCTCAGCGGACCCCCGCAAACCCGCGCCATCCGGCTTGGCGACGGCAGCGCCGTGGCCCTGGACCAGCCCTGGCGCTACAAGCCGGTGGAGAGCCGCATTGCGCCGCAACTGCCCTGGGGACCGATGCACGGGGTGGGGCTGCAATATAACGGCATGATCGCGCCGATCGGCGGCTTCGGCTTCAAGGGCGCGATCTGGTACCAGGGCGAATCCAATCTCTATTTCGCGCAGCATTATCAGCAGACCCTGACGGCGATGATGGCGGACTGGCGCAAGCAGTTTGGCGCCGCCCTGCCCTTCGTGATCGTGCAGATCCCCGACTACGGTCCCACCCCCACACGTCCGGTGGAGTCGCTGTGGTCGGACGTGCGCGAGGCCCAGCGCCGAACCGCTGAAGCCGACAGCAACGCGGCCCTGGTGGTGACGTTCGACATCGGCGATCCCAAGCTGCTGCATCCCACCAACAAGCAGGAGATCGGACGCAGGCTCGCCATCGCCGCGCGTCACCTGGAGTATGGCGAAGCCATCGCACCCTCGGGCCCGCGCGCCGCGGCGGCGCGGCGCGGCGGCGATGCGGTGACAGTATCCTTCAAGGATGTGACCGGTGCCCTCGCCGCCTATAACGGCCAGCCCAATGCGTTCGAGCTTTGCGATGCCGCCGCCTGCCGCTGGGCATGGGCCGCGCTGGCGGGCGACACGGTCACCTTGTCGGGCGCCGGCAATGCCACGCGGGTGCGCTATTGCTGGGGCGACAGCCCGGTCTGCACCCTCACCGACGCTTCCGGCCTTCCCGCCGGACCGTTCGAGCTACCCATCGCGCCCTAGCCTTTTCACCGCCCGGTGATGCAACGCAGCAATCCGCGCCCGATTTGCAAGGACCGGCGCGGATGCACTAATTGTAAGGCATAAGCGCGCGGCAGTGGGCGCGATATAAAAAGCAAGGGGGCAGTCGTGATCTCTCGCCGAAATCTGTTGCTGACGAGTGCGGCCGCCTTTGCCGTGCCGCCGCTTGCGGCACAGGCGCAGACCGCGCCGGATACCGAATGGCGCCACTACGCCAACGATCTTGCCAATACGCGCTATGCCCCGCTCGACCAGATCAATGCCGACAATTTCAGCAAGCTGGAAGTGGCGTGGCGGTTCAAGACCAACAATCTGGGACCCCGACCGGAATTTCAGTATCGAGGTTACGCCGCTGATGATCGGCGGGCATATCTATGCCACCGCGGGAACGCGGCGCGCGGTGGTGTGCCTGGATGCCGCCACCGGAGAATTGAAATGGGTTTACGGCCTGGATGAGGGCGAACGCGGCCGCAATGCGCCGCGCCAGCTTTCGGGACATGGCTGCTCCTACTGGAGCGACGGCAAGGGCGACGACCGCATCCTCTATGTCACGGCGGGCTATCGGCTGATCGCGCTGGATGCCGCATACCGGCCAGCCCGTCAAGCGGTTCGGCGAAAACGGAATTGTCGATCTCAAGCGCAATGACGACCAGCAGATCGATCCGGTCACCGCCGATATCGGCCTGCACGCCACCCCGCTGGTGGCCGGCGATACCGTCGTCGTGGGCGCGGCGCATCTGGCGCAGAACGTGCCCAAGCACCGCAGCAACGCCAAAGGCTATGTGCGCGGCTTCGACGTGCGCACCGGCCGGCGGCAGTGGATCTTCCATACCATCCCCCGCAAGGGCGAGTTCGGCTACGACACCTGGCTGCATGCGGGCGACGCCGAACAGGCCGGCAATGGCGGGATGCTGGGCCCAGCTCTCCGCCGACCTGGAGCTTGGCCTTGTCTATCTGCCGATCGAGCTTGCGTCCGGCGACTTCGTCGGCATCTATCGCGCAGGGCCCCGCTTTGTTCGGCGAAACCCTGGTCGCGGTCGACATCGCGACCGGCAAGCGCCGCTGGCATTACCAGACCGTCCATCACGGACTGTGGGACCGCGACCTGCCCTGCGCCCCGATCCTGTGCGACATTCCCGCATGACGGCAGGATCGTCAAGGCGCTGGCCCAGCCGAGCAAGCAGGCCTTTCTCTATGTGCTCAACCGCGAGACCGGCGAGCCGATCTGGCCGATCGCCGAAACGCCTGCGCCCGCCGGCGATGTGCCGGGCGAATGGTATTCGCCGACCCAGCCGATCCCCTCCAAGCCGCCGGCCTATGACGTGCAGAGCGTCAACGCCGACACGATCTGATCGACTTCACGCCCGAGCTGCACGCCAAGGCGCTGGAACTGATCACGCACTATATCACCGGCCCGCTGTATACCCCCGCCGATGACCGGCTCGCTGGACGGGCCTTGGGCACGCTGATCGTCCCCGGCCTCCCAGGGCGGCACCAACTGGCCCGGCGGCTGCTACGATCCGCGAGACCCACAAGGTCTACGTCTATTCGGAGACGACGATGCAGTCCGTCGGCATCGTGCCGATCACCGATCCCGCGGTGTCCGATTTCGCCTATGTGCACGGCGTTCCCGGCCGGCAGATCCGCCAGAGCCGGCCCGATGGGCGCGGCCGGGTCCGGCACGCCCGCCGCCGGTGCGCGGCGGGACCGGGCGGCGCGGCCGCGGCCGGGCCAGGTCACCGTGCGAGGGCCTGCCGCTGATCAAACCGCCTTATGGCCGCATCACCGCGATCGACCTGACCAGAGGCGACATCGCCTGGCAGGATCGCCCATGGCGAGACGCCCGACAACATCAGCAACCATCCGGCGCTGAAGGGCCTGAACATCCCGCGCACCGGACGGCGAGGCCGCTGGGGCCCATGGTGACCAAATCGCTGGTGATCTGCGGCGAGGCCGGGTTCTTGACCACGCCGACGGGCGCGCGCGGCGCGATGCTGCGCGCCTATGACAAGCCGACGGGCGAGGAAAAAGGCGCGGTCTATCTTCCCGCCCCCCAGACCGGCACGCCGATGAGCTATATGCTGGGCGGGCAGCAATATATCGTCCTGGCGATCGGCGGCGGCAACTACACCGGCGAATTGGTCGCCTTCCGCCTGCCCCGGGCCTGATATCTGAAAAGGGCCTGACATCTGAAAAGTCCTGGCGCCGGCAAGGAAAAAGGCGCGCGGATCGCTCCGCGCGCCTTCTGTCCTTCCCGCTCAGCCCATCCTCCCCTTTTGCGCGAAGCGCACCCAAGGGGAGGTGGCCGAGACACCGCCGGTCGCTGTTGCGACCGGACAGGTGCGAAGGCCGGAGGGGTCAGCCAAGATGCGCGAGCACCGCGAGCAGCAGCAGCGCGACGATGTTCGTGATCTTGATCATCGGATTGACGGCCGGGCCGGCGGTGTCCTTGTAGGGATCGCCGACCGTGTCGCCGGTCACCGCGGCCTTGTGGGCGTCCGAGCCCTTGCCGCCGTAATTGCCGTCCTCGATGATACTTCTTGGCATTGTCCCAGGCGCCGCCGCCCGAGGTCATCGAGATCGCGACGAACAGGCCGGTGACGATCACGCCCATCAGCATGGCGCCCAGCGCGTTGAAGGCCTGGGTCTTGCCGGCAATCCAGTTCACCAGGACGAACAGCACGATCGGCGAGAACACCGGCAGCATGGAGGGAATCACCATCTCCCGGATCGCCGCCTTGGTCAGCAGGTCCACGGCGCGGGCATAGTTGGGCTTCTGGGTGCCCTGCATGATGCCCGGCATTTCGCGGAACTGCTTGCGCACTTCCTCGACCACCGCGCCGGCCGCGCGGCCCACCGCCGTCATCGCCATGCCGCCGAACAGATACGGCAGCAGGCCGCCGAAGAAGCAGGCCGACCACCACCCAGGGATCGGACAGGCTGAAGGTCGGCTGCGTCGAGGCCGGCGAAGAAGCCGGTGCCCTGGGTCGCGAAGTACTTCAGGTCCTGGGTATAGGCCGCGAACAGAACCAGGGCGCCGAGGCCGGCCGAGCCGATGGCATAGCCCTTGGTGACGGCCTTGGTGGTGTTGCCCACCGCGTCCAGCGCGTCGGTGGTCTTGCGCACATCGCCTTCAAGACCCGCCATTTCGGCGATGCCGCCGGCATTGTCGGTGACGGGACCGAAGGCATCCAGCGCCACCACCATGCCCGCCAGCGACAGCATGGTGCTAGACGGCGATGGCGATGCCGAACAGGCCCGCCAGCGAATAGGTCGACGATGATGCCGACGCAGATCACCAGCGCCGACAGGCGCCGTCGATTCCATCGAGATCGCCAGACCCTGGATCACGTTGGTGCCATGGCCGGTCACGGAGGACTTGGCGATGGACCGGACCGGCCGGAAATTGGTGCCGGTATAATATTCGGTGATCACGATCAGCGCGCCGGTGACGGCCAGGCCGACCACGCCGCACCAGAACAGGGTCATGCCGGTATAGGCGGCATCGCCGCTGGTGATCAGCGCGTATCCATGCCGATCATCCAGTTGGTCAGCGGCCACAGCCCGATCAGCGAAAGCACCATGGTGGCGATCACGCCCTTGTAGAGCGCGCCCATGATGTTCTTGGAAGCGCCCAGACGCACGAAGAAGGTGCCGATGATCGAGGTGATGATGCTCATGCCCGCGATGGCGAGCGGATACAGCATCAGCGCGCCCTTCATGGCGCCGGTGAAATAGATCGAGGCCAGCACCATGGTCGCCACCGTGGTGACCGCGAAGGTCTCGAACAGGTCCGCCGCCATGCCGGCGCAGTCGCCGACATTGTCGCCCACATTGTCGGCGATGGTGGCGGGATTGCGCGGGTCATCTTCGGGAATGCCCGCTTCGACCTTGCCCACCATGTCGCCGCCGACATCGGCGCCCTTGGTGAAGATGCCGCCGCCCAGACGCGCGAAGATCGAGATCAGCGAGGCGCCGAAGCCGAGGCCGACCAGCGACTTCCACGATGGTGCGGCTCTGTCCCGGATCATCCAGGCTGAGACCCAAGGCCCGGTGAGGAAGGCGTAATAGCCGGCGACGCGCCAGCAGGCCCAGGCCCACCACCAGCATGCCGGTGACGGCGCCGGCGCGGAACGCGACCGAAAGGCCCGCGCGCCAGCCCGGAGCGCGAGGCTTCGGCGGTGCGCACATTGGCGCGGACCGAGACGATACATGCCGACATAGCCGGCGAGGCCCGACAGGACCGCGCCGATCAGAAAGCCGAGGCCGAGCTGCCAGCCCAGGAACCAGAAGGCCAGCACGAAGATCACCACGCCGACCATGGCGATGGTGGTGTATTGGCGATTGAGATAGGCGTCGGCGCCTTCCTGGATCGCGGCGGCGATTTCCTGCATGCGGGCATTGCCCGCGCTGCAGGCTCGAGCACGGACCGGATGGTCCAGACGCCATACAGCAGCGCCAGCACGCCGCAGCCAAGAATGATGAGCAATTCATGAATTCCCTCGGAAGTGTCCTCGGTTGGACGGACGGGATCGGCCCGGAGGCGAGGATTGGCGCGCGGCCGATCCCCATGGCCGGCGCCGCGGCACAGGGGGACTCGCCGCTTCAAGGGCGGGCGGAGATTGCCAAAAGCCCGCTTCCAGGCAACCGGGCAAATCGCACCCTGCTCAAATTGCAAAAATCAGTTGTCGCAGGGGACTTAACGGGGTTTTGGGCGAGTCGGACCTGCGGGAATCGTCTGCTCCGGCGGCACGTCCCGCGCCGGGGTCTGGACCGGGCGGAGCGGGGCGACTGGACACTGCAGATGGCGATCGGCTTGACCTTGCCCGCGCCCATCACCTTGGCGCATCGGCCAGCAGGCGTTTTTCGAGCGCCGGCGTTGTCCACCTTCTCCGGATCGTCCGCGGTGGCGATGCTGGCGGCGTTGACGTCGCGCACCATGGCATCCTGGATGAAGGCCAGCTTGTCGCGCACCGCAAGGGCATAGGTGTCGGACTTGGCGGTCAGGCGGGTGGACAGATAGGCATAGCCGGCGAGCTTGCCGTCGGCATCGGTCAGCGGCGCCATCAGGAAGGGCATGTCGACATTGGTGCCGGGCTTGCCCTTCTTGGCCTCGCCTTCCTTGGGCCCTTCCGCCTTGTTTTCTTCCGCGGCGAAGCCGGCAAGGCACGACGCGGCCGTCAGCAGCCGCCGCGAGTGTCAGGATCAGCGCTTTTCTCATGCCCGCAAGCTGACAAAACAGGGTTAGGGAATGGTTAAAAATGCCGGTATAGCCGGGCTTCGGCACGGCGACGGGCTTTCCGCCGGCAGTCAGGCCGACGCCCGCGCCCGCCGTCCGACCGAGACCGATTTGGGTGAAGGGGCCGCTCAGTCCCGGCGGCGCGGTGAAGGCAATCTGGTAATCGTCGCCGGCGGTGACGGCGCGCAGCAAGGCGTCGGCGCCCCACAAGGCTCTCAGCGGCGCGGACAAAGGCACCCGCTCGCCCTCGACGATAATGCGCACGCCCGACACCGCCGCGACATGGCCCAGGTCGGCGATCAACCCGTCAGAAATATCCACCGACGCATGGGCGACGGCGCGCAGCGCGGCCGCGAACGCCACCGGCGGCTGGGGCACGCGATAGCGAAGGATGAGATAGTCGCGGCCGGCGTCACCCAGACTGTTCTTCTGCCCCTGGAGGATGGCGAGCCCGCCGCCACTGTCACCGATGGTGCCGGTGACATAGACGGCGTCGCCGGGCCTGGCGCCGCCGCGGCGGATCATCCGCCCCTGCGGCACAAAGCCGAAAGCCGTCACCGCAATCGACAAGGGGCCGGCGCCGGTATCGCCGCCCAGCAGCGACAGTCCGAATGATCTCTGGTCGCGCGCCAGGCCGGCGGCGAAAGCGGGCAGCCAGTCCGCATGCACCGCCTGTGGCAGGGTCAGGTTCAGCAGATAATAGGCAGGCACGGCCCCCTTGGCGGCAAGGTCGGAGAGATTCACCCTGAGCGCCTTTTGCGCGATGGTATCGGGCGGATCGGCGGCAAGGAAATCCACCCCTTCGGCGATGGTATCGGTGGTGACCACCACATCCTGGCCGGCGCGCAGGGGCAGCAGGGCGGCGTCGTCGGCCAGGCCGAAGGCGCCCTCACCCGCCAGCGGCGCGAAATGGCGCGCGATGTTCTCGAACTCGTCCATGCCCGCTTATAGCGCAAAAACCGCTAGACGGGCATGCGGCGCTTGCTGTGCTCGCGGCCGGTGATCGAGGACGGCTCGTCGTTGGATTCGAACACCATCACGCCCTCGTCGATCTGCTTGTTGACGAAGAAGGGATTGGCCGGGTCGTTGCTGGGGCTGATGTGCAGGAAGCGCACATTGTTCTTCCTGCAGAGCTGGCGGACATTCTCGCCCACCTTTACCAGCTCCGGCAGGCTGGCCAGCCGTGTGATGTCGCCCAGATAGGAATTGTCCTGCATGATGGACAGCCCGTCGATCCAATAGGAGTGATCGCCCGGCCCCCATTCCGCCATGGCGATGCCGGGCAGCGCGATGGTCGCCGCCGCGTCGACATCGGCGATGGTGTCCTCGATCTTGACGCCGAAAATCAGCTCGCCCTTGGGATTGAGCGGCCACAGGTCGGCCAGGTGGTTGTACTTGAACAGCTCGACGCCCCACACCTGCGCGGCATAGCCGGCGCTGGAGCCGCGCAGGCCCCGCATCGGCAATTTTGGAATTCCGGGACGCTCGAAGGGGTAGCGCATCGCCATCTGGGTGGCGACCTGGATCGCCCTGGTGTCCTGGGCGTGGCACATGTGGATGCCGTGCACGCCGCAATCCAGCAGCTGGCCGATCACCCAGCTGTTGGCGCGCATATAGGGTTCGTCCAGGCCGATGATGCATGGCTCCACGAACACCGAGGGCGTACGGTGTCCGCTGCGGGTGGGGCCGCCATCCACCAGCCCGCGCATGAATTCGCGCAGGGCCGAAAAGTCCAGCGCGCCATGCTCCATCTCCACATTGATGGCGTCGAGATGGGTGCGCGCCCACTTCACGCCATGGGCATAGGGGTCGATGCCGGGCCCCAGGCCCCAATGGCCGTAATAGATGGGCTGGCCGTCTTCCCACAGCTCGATCGCCTTGTTGATGCGCCGCGGCTTGTAGTTCCAGTCCACCGTGGAGGGCTGGGTGTGGGGATGCAGTTCCTCGTTGCCGCCCACGCCGATCGGCCGTGCCGACTGGATCTGTGCCGAGGCCGCCGTCGCGGCGGCCGCCGCCACGCTCCCCAGCAGGAAATCGCGTTTCTTGATGTCCATGTCCCCCTCCCCTTTTAAAGACAAACGGCGGCGCCGATCCCGACGCCGCCGTTTGTCATGATCGTGCGGTACCTCTGCTAGACGGGCATCTTGCGCTTGGTGTATTCGCGCCCCATCTGCGCCACCTTTTCGCCTTCGCGGCCCGCCGAAATCACCATGGTGCCATCCTTGATCTGCTGGACGACATTGTTGTGGCCCGGTTCGGTCTCCGCCGCATTGAGGAACATCACCTTGTTCTTCTTGCAGGCATCCAGGGTCTTCTGGCGCACCGCCTCCATGTTGGGCAGCGCCGAGACATCCTCGATCACCTTGCCGCTGGCGTCGCGCAGCACCGGATGGCCGGATGCCCCGCCGTCCGCCACGCCGTTATAGCCGTTGAGCCACAGATTGTGATCGCCCGGGCCCCATTCGGCCATGGCCAGGCCGGGAATGGCCAGGGTCTGGTCCACGTTCTTGTCGGCATAGGTGTCTTCGATCTTGACCCCGAAGATCAGCTCGCCGCGCGGATTGAGCGGCCACAGGTCGGCGATGTGCTGATAGGTGCCGCCCGCAACGCCCCAGATATCGGCGGCATAGCTGGCGCTGTTGCCGCGCAGGCCCTGCATCCGGGTCTTGGGCACATTGGGGGCATCCTGGAAGGGATAGCGGCAACCCATATGGGCATAGGTCTCGATCGCCCTGGGCTCGCGGGCATGGCAGATGTGGATGCCCATCACCCCGGTGCAAAGGATCTGTTCCAGCACCCAGGTATTGGCGCGGGCATAGGCTTCGTCCAGGCCGATGCAGGGCGGAGTGACGAAGACGGTCGGCAAACGGTGGCCGGACGGCGTTGGGCCGCCGTCGCGCAGGCCCCGCATGAACTCACGCAGGTCCTTGAGGTCGAACAGGCCATGCTCCATCTCGACATTGATGGCATCGGCCCAGGTCTTGGACATCTTGATGCCCTGCTGATAGGGGTCGACGTTCGTGCCCACGCCCCAGCCGGTGTAGTAGATGGGCTGGCCGTCTTCCCAAAGCTCGATGCACTTGTTGAGGCGGCGCGGCTTGTAATTTTTGTCCACCGAAGACGGCTGCTGGCGCGTGGCGCCCTGCGCCATGACGCTGGTGGCGGCGACCGTCGCGCCCAGTGCGGCGCCGGCCAGAAGAAAATCGCGCTTCTTGATATCCATGAGGTTTCCCCGTTTTATTTGCGAGGCGACCTTGCAACGCATCGCCGGCACCCGCAAGGCTGACAAAGGTCTTTCTCGCTTTCGCAAATGCGAAAGGGCGGCCCGTTTCCCGGACCGCCCTTTTTCAATGCATGCGGATTTTAATGCATGCGGGTTTTCTAGACCGGCATTTTCCGCTTGGTGCGCTCGCGGCCCATGATGGCGGCATCCTCGCCGCATTCCAGCACCATGGCGCCGTCGTCAATCTGGCCGATGACATAGTCCAGCGCCTTGGGATCGGTGCTGGCGGCATTGAGGAACTTCACCTTGTTCTTCTTGCATTCGTCCAGCACCTTCTTGCGCACCGCCACCATTTCCGGCATCGCGATGATGTTGGGCGGACGCGAGCCGTCTTCGGGCATCACGTCCAGGCCATAGAGCCAGTAGCTGTGATCGCCGGGGCCCCATTCGGCCATCGACATGCCGGGCAGCGCGATGGTGCCTTCCACCTGCTGGTCGCAAAACGTGTCCTCGATCTTGACGCCGAAGATCAGCTCGCCCTTGGGATTGAGCGGCCACAGGTCGGCGACGTGGTTGTACTTGAAGGTATCCACGCCCCAGATCTGCGCCGCATAGCCGGCGGAGGAACCGCGCAGGCCGCGCATCGGCAGATCCCGGACGCCGGGGCGCTTGAACGGATAGCGGCAACCCATCTGCATCGCCACCTGCACCGCCTTGGTGTCGCGGGCATGGCACATGTGAATGCCGTGGACGCCGCAATCCAGCAGCTGCCCCAGAACCCAGGAGTTGGCGCGCATATAGGGCTCGTCCAGGCCGATGATGCAGGTCTCCACGAACACCGCGGGCGTGCGGTGGCCGCTGCGGGTCGGACCGCCATCCACCAGCCCGCGCATGAATTCGCGCAGCTGCGAGAAATCCAGCGCGCCATGTTCCATTTCCACATTGATGGCGTCGTACCAGGTGCGCGCCATCTTCACGCCCTGGGCGTAAGGATCCACGCCCGCGCCCAGCCCCGAGCCGTTGTAATAGATCGGCTGGCCGTCCTCCCACAGTTCGATCGCCTTGTTGATGCGGCGCGGCTTGTAGTTCCAGTCGACCGTCGAGGGCTGCACATTGCTGTTCGCCAGCCCGCGATCGCCCACCGGAATCGGACGGCCCGCCGGGCTGGGCCGCCGCCCCTGCGCTTCGGCCACGCCGGTGGTGGCGGCAAGACCGACAACGGCCCCCGCGCCGGCAGCCAGTCCCAGAAAATCGCGTTTCTTCATATCCATGGAAAAGTGTCCCTCCGACAGTTTGGTTGGCGGGAGACTGAACCGTAGTCCGCAAGCCGTACAGGGAAAATTGATTTTGCGACTGCGAGCGTGATGCGCTTAATGCAGGTAAAACAGGTGCTGCGCGGTTTCGTCGCCCGTCCGTTGCGACATTTCGACATAACATTACGGAAAGGAAATGTAGTTGTGCGCCGCAGTCAGAATTCGATCCCGTCGTCCGGGGTCGGCAATCCGAATTCGGTGGCCCGCTTGCGGTGCGCGATCGCATCGAGCGCGCCATTGACGAAGCCCGGCTCGTCGCCGCCGAAAAAAGCACGCGACACCGCGACATATTCGTCGATCACCACCTTGGCGGGAACATCGCGCCGCGCCACCAGCTCGAACACCGCGCAGCGCAGGATGGCGCGCAGGATGGAATCCACCCGCTCCAGCTTCCACTTTTCCGACAGCGAGCCGGCGACGGCGCGGTCGATCTCGACCTGGTGGCGCGGCACGCCGTTGACGATGGCGTTGAAGAAATCATGGTCGGGCACGGCCGGCAGATCCGCGAAGCGGTGTTCGGCGAATTCCCGGGCAACCTCTTCGGCGCCGCTGCCCGACATCTCCATCTGATAGAGCGCCTGCACCGCGCCCAGGCGGGCGGCATGGCGCGCGTCAGACTTGCTCATCGCAAATGACCCAGGCGCTCGCCGAAGGTGACCAGGGACAGGCAGGCGCGCGCCGCATCGCCGCCGACGTCATGAGAGACGGCCAGATCATGCGCCGCCCCCTCGTCGCCGGCCAGCACGATGCCGATGCCCAGGGCGATGCCGCTGGCGCCCAGGCTTATCAGGCCGCGCATGGTTTCCGCGTAAAACATGTCGGCCAGATGCGCCGGCCCGGTGACGCTGCCCAGCGCCACATAGCCGTCATAGGGCCGCGGCGAGCGCACCGCGATGGCGATGGCCGCCGGAATTTCCAGCACGCCGGGCACGGCCGCGCGCTCGAACCGCGCCCCGCCCTTTTCCAGCGCGGCGGTGGCGCCATCCACCAGCGTGTTGGCCACGTCCGGATGATAGCGCGCTTCGACAATAAGAATATTCATGCGGCGCTCCTGGCTGCCTTCCCCTTCGTGCAATGCCCGCCTGGCGGGAGTCGCCCGTGGCTGCGCTTGCGACGCGAAGGGTGAAAGGGGGTAATCCAATCAGTCCTTGTCGTCCCCTTCGAGCTCGCCGATCAGCGCCTCGAAGTCGCGGGTCTCGCGGAAATTCCGTAGACGGAGGCGAAGCGGACATAGGCGACCTTGTCCAGGCTGGCCAGGGCCTGCATCACCAGTTCGCCGATGACATTTGCGGGGATCTCGTTCTCGCCCATGGATTCCAGGCGGCGGACGATGCCGGTGATCATGCGGTCCACCCGTTCGCGTTCCACCGGGCGCTTGCGCAGGGCGTGGTTGATCGAGCGTTCCAGCTTGTCGCGGTCGAAGGCCTCGCGGCGGCCATTCTTCTTGATCACGATCAGCTCGCGCAGCTGCACGCGCTCGAAGGTCGTGAAACGCCCGCCGCATTCGGGGCAATGGCGGCGGCGGCGGATGGCGGAATTGTCCTCGGAAGGACGGCTGTCCTTCACCTGGCTGTCGTCATGTCCACAGAAAGGGCAGCGCATGATTTCCTCTTATGGATAGATCGGGAAACGGCGGCACAGTTCGCCCACCCGGCGCGCCACGCTTTGCTTCCACCTGGGCATCGCCCGCCTCGTTCTTGGCCACCGCCTCCACCACTTCCACGATCAGCTTGCCGATCTCGCGGAATTCCCGCCGCCCCAAAGCCGCGGGTGGTGCCGGCGGGCGAACCCAGCCGGATGCCGGAGGTGATGACCGCCTTTTCCGGGTCGAAGGGCACCGCATTCTTGTTGCAGGTGATGCCGGCGCGGTCCAGCGCATGTTCGGCCGGACGGCCCTTGGCGCCCTTGGGGCGCAGGTCCACCAGCATCAGATGGGTATCGGTGCCGCCGGAGACGATGTCCAGGCCGCTGCTTTTGAGCACCTCGGCCAGCGCCTTGGCGTTCTCCACCACATTGCGGGCATAGGTCTTGAACTCCGGCTTCAGCGCCTCGCCGAAGGCCACCGCCTTGGCGGCGATGACATGCATCAGGGGGCCGCCCTGCAGGCCGGGGAACACCGCGGAATTGATCTTTTTCCCGATCCCCTCGTCGCGCGACAGGATCATGCCCCCGCGCGGACCGCGCAGGGTCTTGTGGGTGGTGGTGGTCACCACGTCGGCGTGGGGCACCGGATTGGGGTGCACGCCGCCCGCCACCAGCCCGGCGAAATGGGCCATGTCCACCATGAAGATCGCGCCCACCTCATCGGCGATTGCGCGGAAGCGCGGGAAGTCGATGACGCGGGCATAGGCCGAGCCGCCCGCCATGATCAGCTTGGGCTTATGCGCGCGCGCCAGCGCCGCTACCTGGTCCATGTCGATGCGCTGGTCGTCGCGGCGCACGCCATAGGGCACCGGCTTGAACCATTTGCCGGAATAGTTGGCGGGCTGGCCGTGGGTGAGATGGCCGCCCGCCGCCAGGTCCAGGCCCATGAAGGTGTCGCCGGGCTGACAGCAGGGCAGAGAACACCGCCTGGTTGGCATCTGGCTGCCGGAATGGGGCTGGACGTTGGCGAAGGCCGCGCCGAACAGCGGCTTGGCCCGCTCGATCGCCAGCCGTCTCGGTCGACATCGACATATTCGCAGCCGCCGTAATAGCGCTTGCCGGGATAGCCTTCGGCATATTTGTTGGTCAGAACCGAGCCCTGGGCTTCCAGCACCGCCCTGCGAGACGATGTTTTCGCGAGGCGATCAGCTCGATCTTGTCGCGCTGGCGGCCCAGTTCGTCCTGGACGCTGTTGACAGACCTCGGGATCGGCCGCCGCCAGACCCTGGGTGAAAAAGCCGGAATTGTTCCATGGGATTGGCGGCAGCCGACATCGAGAAGCCTCTTTGCAACCGAAAAAGTTCACGGGGGCCGATCTTGCGGCCCCGCGCAGGAATGGCGGGTTTACCCCTTCCCCAGCACCAAATCTAGCGGGTTAGCCCAAGAAATGAGGAGCGCCTTGCAAGGTCTCGGGAAAAGCTGAGATTTCCTCTGCCCAGGTCCTGTCCTATCGTAAGGCAGGCGGCAACAGTACGGACCGGAGTCATGGCGCAACGGATGCAGCGACGACGACATTCTCAAGCTGGTGACCGAGATCGTCTCGGCCTATGTCAGCAAGAATCCGGTCGCGGCCGACGAGCTGCCGAACATCATCAAGAATGTCCATGCCACCCTGGGCGGATTTGCCGGGGACAGCGCGGACCGGGCCCAGCCCCGCGCCCCCGCCGTATCGGTGAAAAAATCGGTGCCAGCCCGACTATATCGTCTGCCTGGAGGACGGCAAGAAGCTGAAGATGCTCAAGCGCTATCTGCGGGCGCGCTACAAGCTGTCGCCCGGACGAATATCGCGCAGCGCTGGAACCTGCCGGCCGACTATCCGATGGTGGCGCCGAACTATGCCGCCAGAAGCGCAGCGACTTCGCCAAGAAGTTCGGCCTGGGCAAGAACAGCGAGCGCAAGGGCAAGAAGAAGAAGGACTAGACCTTCTTCTTTGCAGACATAGTCCAGTTTCCTGCGGGCGGCGTCGGCCAGGGCGGCGCGCGGCGCATTGGCCGGTCCGACGATGCTGGCTTCGAGCCCGGTGGCGGCAGTCGATCGCCGTCACCTTGACGGTGTTACCCTGGACGACGAACTCGACATAGATTTCGTGGCCCGCCATCTGGGTTCCGGCTCCGCCTAGCGCGGACGATCCGGCGGCGGCGCCGGCTGAGCTGCCGGGTACCGGCTCATGCGGCCCGGGCGATCTTGTGGGCGTCCCATACGATCTCCACGGCCGCGACCAGCGCGTCCATCATCGCGTCGGTATGGGCCGGCGACGGGGTGAAGCGCAGCCGCTCGGTGCCGCGCGGCACGGTGGGATAGTTGATCGGCTGGACATAGATGCCGTGGTCCTTGAGCAGCGCATCCGATCACCGCCTTGCACAGCGCGGCGTCGCCCACCAACACCGGCACGATATGGCTGGGGCTTTCCATCACCGGCAGGCCGGCTCGCGCCAAATCGCTTCTTCAGGCGTGCGGCGCGCTCGTGCAGCGCTGTCGCGCTCCCGGTCGCTTGCCTTCAGGTGCCGGATCGAGGCCAAGCGCGCCGGCGGCGATGGCCGGCGCCAGCGAGGTGGTGAAGATGAAGCCCGGGGCGAAGGAGCGGATGCAGTCCACGATCTCGGCGCTGGCGGCGATATAGCCGCCCATCACGCCGAAAGCCTTGGCCAGCGTGCCTTCGACGATGTCGATCCGGTCCATGGTGCCGTCGCGCGCCGCCACGCCCGCGCCGCGCGGGCCGTACAGGCCCACGCCATGGACTTCGTCGATATAGGTCAGCGCGCCGTATTTCTCGGCCAGATCGCAGATGGCGGCGGTGGGCGAGAAATCGCCGTCCATGGAATAGACGCTCTCGAAGGCGATCAGCTTGGGCGCCGCCGGATTGGCCGCCGCCAGCAGCTCCTCCAGATGCGCCATGTCGTTATGGCGGAAGACGTATTTGGCGGTGCCGCCGTGGCGAATGCCCTCGATCATCGAGGCATGGTTTAGCTCGTCGGAGAAGATGATCAGGCCCGGCAGGACCTTGGACAGGGTCGCCAAGGTCGCGTCGTTGGAGACAAAGCCGGAGGTGAACAGCAGCGCCGCTTCCTTGCCGTGCAGGTCGGCCAGCTCGCGCTCCAGTTCGACATGATAATGGGTGGTGCCGGAGATATTGCGGGTGCCGCCCGGAGCCGGCCCCGACCGCGTCGAGCGCCTCGTGCATCGCCGCCAGCACCTTGGGGTGCTGGCCCATGTTCAGATAGTCGTTCGAGCACCAGACCGTGATCGGCCGGCCCTTATTGTCGCTATAGGATCCTCGGCATCGTGCAGCCCGGACTTATCGGCGGCTTGGGGATAGGCCCCGCGCTGCGCGCAGGATGTCGGCAAATACCCGGTAGCGGCCTTCGCGCCTGAGGGCCGCCAGTGCGTCCTGGAAGCTTGGGACTGATAGGAAAATGCCATGACACTGCCTCGGGCCACCCTCACATTAGGCAGGATAGCCCGAAACAAGTGTTTGATTCCACGCAATTTGTCACATGACGATACCCATTTTTCCGCTGGCGCATCTGTCGCCTTCCAGCTGGGGCCTGGTCTTCAGCGTCTCGGCCAGCGTGATCCTGTGGCTGGTTTCGCTCAGGCTGCGCGATGTCAGCATCGTGGACATCTTCTGGGGCCCGGGCGTGGCGGGCGTGGTGGATATCGCGGCCTGGCTGGGCCATGGCGGCGGGCCGCGCACCGCGGCCGTGCTGTTTTTGGTGAACCTATGGGCGCTGCGCCTGGCGGCGCATATCTGGACCCGCCGCTCTCATCTTCGAGGCGGCGAGGATCCCCGCTACGGCGCGATGCGCGCCAGATTTGGCGGAAACTGGTGGTGGATCAGCCTGCTGCAGGTCTTCCTGTTGCAAGCGATTCTCATCTGGTTCATTCCCGCCCCGCTGGTGGCGGCGATGCTGCTCAGCTTTCAGCCGATGGGCTGGCTGGACACGCTGGGGATCGCGGTAGCGGCCCTGGCCCTGATCTTCGAGGCCATGGCGGATTTCCAGCTGGCCAGCTTCCGCAATGATCCCGCCAACGCAGGCAAGGTCATGGACCGGGGCTTGTGGGCCTGGTCGCGCCATCCCAACTATTTCGGCGAAGCGGCGATGTGGTGGGGCTATTTTGCCGTCGGCTTTGCCGCCAGCCATATGTGGTGGCTGATCCTGTCGCCGCTGCTGGTCACCTTCCTGCTGCTGCAGGTGTCGGGCGTGGCCCTGATGGAGGACGGCATCGAGCAACGCCGCCCCGGTTATGCCGACTACAGGCGCCGCGTCGGCACCTTTGTGCCCTGGCCTCCCGCGAAAGGCCGCCAGGCCCCGCCACCGCCCTAGCCGGCGCGCGCCACGCCGGCATGGACCGCCCTCGTCCATGAAAGACACCGCCGCGATACCGTCCGGTCCGTGCAAATGCATCGTGACCGGCTTTGCGCCGGCCACGATAGGTGATTGGGGCTGCGGAACGGACCTAGAGGCGGAAGCGGACCTGGTCGATCCAGAAGCGCTCCAGGCGCTTGAGGGTGATGTTCACCGTGTCCAGCTGATCGGAGCCGACATTGCCCACCGCTTCCAGCGAGCCCAGATGGCGGTCGAACAATTCGCGCAGCATGTCGCGCACCGCCTCGCCCTTGCGGGTCAGGCGCACCAGCACCGAGCGGCGGTCGGCTTCGGAGCGTTCGTGATGGATGTATCCGCCTTCGACCAGCTTCTTGAGATTGTAGGAGACGTTGGAGCCCAGATAATGGCCGCGGGTGCGAAGTTCGCCGGCCGTCAGTTCCTGGTCGCCGACATTGAACAGCAGCAGCGCCTGGACGGAGTTGATCTCGCGCTCGTCGCGGCGATCCAGCTCGTCCTTGATCACATCGAGCAATTGGCGATGCAACCGCTCCACGAGATTGAGAGCTTCGAGATACTGTAAACGGACCGAAGATACGCTACCCAGCGCCGCCGCGGTCTGCGGTTTGGCCAATGCCGTCATCTGCTCCTCCCCGCTTTTGCAGAGCCCACCTGTTATTGACGAGGCAGACTAGGCGCGATGTCTTAAAGACGCGTAAAATGTTCGCGCAATGCGGGTATAGTTCCACGGACGCGACCACGGTGTCGGCTTATGGCAAACAAGACGTAAACATCCTGGCGAAAATCAGAACAACTCGGCGTCGCCCAATCCCGCGAAATAGCCGTCAAGATCGCCGACAGCCGCCAGCGATGACGGCAGCCATCTGCGGGCGCGGTCCTTGTCCACCAGTGCGGCGCGCACGCCTTCGCGAAAATCGTGGGACACCAGCACGCGCCGCGCCAGGCGGTATTCCATCGCCAGGCATTGGCGAAGATCGAGATCGCGCGGCCTCGCCGCAATTGGCGCAACACCAGTTTGAGCGAGGTGGGCGAGCGGGTACGGATCTGCTGCGCGGTGCGGTGGGCGAATTCGCCGCCGTCGCGATCCAGCCGTTCCAGAACCGCTTCCACCGACGCGCCCCCGAAGAGAGTGGCGATGCGGCGGCGCTGTGCCGCCAATGGCCCGGGCGCGGATTTGCGCGCGAAGGGCGCGAGCGCCTTGTCGGCGGCGACGCCTTGCGACAGGCGTTCGAGAACCGCTTCGAAATCCGCCCGGGCGACGGCATGGGTCACAAGGCCCGTGTCCAGTGCGTCGCCCAGGCCGATAGAGGTGCCGGTCAGTCCCAGATACAGCCCGGTATGGTCCGGCATCCGCGACAGGAAATGGCTGCTGCCGACATCGGGAATGAAGCCGATGCCGGTCTCGGGCATGGCGAAGGCCAGCGAGGAATCCGCCAGCCGGTAGCGGCCATGCACCGACAGGCCGGCGCCGCCGCCCATGGTGATGCCATGCAGCAGCGCGACATAGGGCTTGGGATAGGATGCGATCAGCGCGTTCATGCGGTATTCGTCGCGCAGCAGGGCGGCCCCGTCTTCGGCCTTGCCCCCCGCCACCGCCTGCTGCACGGCGCGGATATCGCCACCGGCGCAAAAGGCGCGGTCGCCGGCGCCGCGGATCGCCACCGCCTTGATGGCATCGTCCTGGGCCCAGGCCTGCAGCCGGCTGGCCAGGGCGTTGATCATGCCGTGGGTCAGGGCATTCAGCGCCTGGGGCCGGTCCAGGGTCAAAAGGCCCAGGACGCCGCGCTTTTCGCTCTTTACATGGGGGTCGGTTACCAGCATCCGGGGCCAGACTTGCGCGGCCCCGCCCGAATTGGCAAGACGGAGCGTCGGCGAGAGCCGGAGCGACCAATTTAAGACCGAGCGTCGGCGAGGCCGGTAGCGGCAGCGTACCGGCGAGCGACCAATTTAAGACTAAGCGTCGGCGAGGCCGGTAGCGGCAGCGTGCCGGCGAGCGAGCGTGTACATAAAAGAGTCTTCATGAGCAGCTTTCCCCAACTCCGCATGAGGCGCCTGCGCCGTCATGCCTGGACACGCCGCCTGGTGGCCGAGACCATGCTGTCGCCCGCCGATTTCATCTGGCCGGTGTTCGTGATCGACGGCGAGAACCGGCGCGAGGCGGTTGCCTCCATGCCCGGCGTGGAGCGGCTGTCTGTGGATCTGGCGGTGACGGCGGCCCGGGAAGCGGCGGCGCTGGGCATTCCGGTGATCGCGCTGTTTCCCCAGACGCCCGCAGCCCTCAAGACCGACGACGGACGCGAGGCGACCAACCAGGACAATCTGGTGTGCCGCGCGGTGCGCGCCATCAAGGCCGCGGTGCCGGAGATCGGCGTGCTGTGCGACGTGGCGCTCGACCCCTATACCAGTCACGGCCATGACGGCGTGCTGCGCGACGGCGACGTGCACAATGACGCCACGCTGGAGATGCTGGTGCGCCAGAGCCTGGTGCAGGTCGACGCGGGCTGCGACATCATCGCGCCGTCCGACATGATGGACGGGCGCATCGGCGCCATCCGCGCCGCGCTGGAACGGGACGGCCACCACAACACGCTGCTGATGGCCTATGCCGCCAAATATGCCTCGGCCTTTTACGGTCCGTTCCGCGACGCGGTCGGCAGCGCCAAGTCGCTGGTCGGCGACAAGCGCAGCTACCAGATGGATCCGGCCAATGGCGACGAAGCCTTGCGCGAAGTGGCGCTCGATCTCGCCGAAGGCGCCGACATGGTGATGGTCAAGCCCGGCATGCCCTATCTGGACATCGTGCGGCGGGTGAAGGAGCGCTTCGGCGTGCCCACCTTCGCCTATCAGGTGTCGGGCGAGTATGCGATGCTGTGCGCCGCCTTCGAGAAGGGCTGGCTGGAGCGCGATCGGGCCATTCTGGAGGCGCTGACCGGCTTCAAGCGCGCCGGCGCCAGCGGCATTCTTACCTATTTCGCGCTCGAGGCGGCAAGGCTACTCAGGGGCGCATGATTGCCAAGCTGGATCGCCGCCGCCGCAAGCTGCTGTTCTCGGGCAGGCGCTGGCGGATGCGGCTGGTGTTCTGGGGCGGGGCGCTGGCGGTGGGCGTGGTCAGCGTCCTTTTCGCCGCCTGCGCCACCCAGGCGACACGCCTGTTCCACTTCATGCTGTTCAATCCCTGGATCGCCCTGGCGCTGACGCCGGGAGGCTTTGTGCTGTCGGTGTGGCTGGCGACGCGGTTTTTCCCCGGCAGCGAAGGCTCAGGCATTCCCCAGGCCATCGCGGCGCGCCAGCTGCGCGACATGGCGGTGCGCGGCCGGCTGATGGCGCTGAAACTGACCTTCGGCAAGATCCTGCTTACCCTGTTCGGCATGGCCTGCGGCGCCTCCATCGGCCGTGAAGGCCCCACCGTCCAGGTCGGGGCGGCGATCCTGCTGCAGGCCGGCAAGATCGGACGCATGCTGGGACAGCGCGGCCTGATCCTGGCGGGCGCCGCGGCGGGCGTGGCGGCGGCGTTCAACACGCCGCTGGCCGGAATTGTCTTCGCCATCGAGGAGATGGGGCGCGCTTTCGAGCAGCGCAATGCCGGGCTGGTGCTGATCGCGGTGATCCTGGCGGGTATCGCCAGCCTGGGGCTGGTCGGCAACTACAGCTATTTCGGCAGCACCTCCTCCATGCTGGTGGTGACCATCGACTGGGTGGGCGTGGCGATCTGCGGTGTCGCGGGCGGGATGGCGGGCGCGCTGTTCGCCAAGCTGGTGCTGAAAGGCTCGAGCCTGCTGCAGGACTGGGTCGCGGTAAAGCCGCGGGGACGCGACCTGTGGGTGGCGGGCGCCTGCGGCCTGACCGTGGCGCTGTGCGGCCTGGCCAGCCATGGCACCACCTACGGCACCAGCTATGAGGCGGCGCGCCACGCCGTGGAAGGCGGAAGCATGGCCTGGCAATTCGCGCCGCTGAAGTTCATCGCCACCCTGGCCTCCACCGTGTCGGGCATTCCCGGCGGCTTCTTCGCGCCCACTTTGTCGATCGGCGCGGGACTGGGCAGCATGATCGCCGCCCTGCTGCACGTTCACGCCTCTGGCGCCATCGTGCTTTTGGGCATGACCGCCTACTTCGCCGGCGTGGTGCAGGCGCCCATCACCTCCGCCGTCATCATCGGGGAAATGAGCAACGCCACCGCCATGCGGCTGCCGCTGCTGCTGGCGGCACTGATCGGCTATGGCGTGTCGCGCTTCTTCCAGAGGGAGTTGCTGTACCACGCCATGGCGCGCAATTTCCTGGTCCGGATGGGACAGCGGCACGAATAAGTGCGGGCGCCGGCCCTATTGCAGCGTCAGCAGGGATATCTCGGGCGGGACGCCCAGGCGCAGCGGCAGCCAGCTGGTGCCGATGCCCGGACTTACGAACAATGTCTTGCTGCCTTCGTGGATGACGCCGATGGCGTATTTCTGCCCGTAGCGGGATGCCACGACGACCGCCGGCCGGCCCAGCAGCGGCAGCCACACCTGCCCGCCATGGGTGTGCCCGGCAATGGTCAGCGCGCAAGTGGGCGGCAGGCGGGGAAAGACATCGGGAGAATGGGTGAAGCAGAGCGCGGTGCCGTTCACCCCCGCAAGGGCGCGGCGCAGTTGGGTGCCCTGGCTGGCGCGGTCGCCAATCCCCACCAGCGCAATGGCGTTCCTGGGCGCGGGCAGCATCCTGTGGGCATTTTCCAGGTCGGGAATGCCGGCCCGGCGGAACGTATCGGCGATGTGGCCGGCATTCTCCCAGCGGTCGTGATTGCCCAGCACGGCATAGACCCCCAAGGGGGCGTGCAGCGCCTTCAGATGGGCGACAATGGTCTCGATCGGCATGTGATGGCCGCCCAGCGTTTCGGTGATCACATAGTCGCCGGTCAGAAGCACAAGGTCCGGCCTGGCCGCATTGGTCATCGCCACCACCTGGTCGATCTTGGCGGTGTCGATATAGGGCGCACCGCCGTGCAGGTCGCTGATCACCGCGATGCGCAGGCCCGCCAGCAACGGCGAGGACTGGGCCACCGTATAGGACGTCAGGCGCAGCGAGGACGGCTCAAGCCAGGCCGCGCGCAGGCCGAGCCAAAGCGCCGCCAGGAACAGCAGGCCAAGCAGGAAACGCAGAAGACCGCGGGCGTTCATGATGAGCGGACACGCGGCAAGTGCAGTCAGTCCCGCGTCGTCGAAAACAGGCTGCGCAAGATGATTTCCGCGCGCGCCGGCAGCACATGCAAGCCCCGAACGGCGCTGGCCCAGATCGATCACATTCTCCAGCACCAGCATGGCCAGGCCGTGGACCGCCGACCACACCGCCAGGCCGAGGGCGGAATCATGCAGGGCCGCCCCGATCTCGGCGCCGATGGCGTCGGCCTTCTGTTCCAGGGCCGGGAACTGCTCGCGGTTGGGCAACTGGCCGCCGAACATCAGCCGGGCCAGCGCCGGGCGCTGGGCGACGAACCGCATATAGGCGGCGCCGATGGTGGCGATCTTGTCGGATTCGCTTCCCGGGGCCTTGGCGGCCTCGGCAACCGCCGCGCGCAACTCGTCAAAGCCCTCGACGGAGAGCTCAACCAGCAGCGCCTCGTGATTGGGAAAATGGCGATAGGGCGCGGCATGGCTGACGCCGGCCTTGCGCGCCACCGCCCGCAAGGTCAGCGCCGCAAGCGACTCTTCTTCCAGGATGATACGCGCCGCCTGCAACAGGCCGTTGCGCAAATCTCCGTGATGATAGCCACGCCCCTCCGCGCCCCTGGGTGTCCCCTTGGGCACGGACGAAACCCGCTCCTGACTCATCTAAGCAAACCTCTATGACTTGTTGCCCTTGCGCGCGATCTCCTGGCGCACGAAAAGGCTGGACGTGTCCCAGCGTTTGCCGCCCAAATTCTCAACCTCGGCGTAGAACTGATCGACCAGCGCCGTCACCGGCAGGCTGACGCCGCGGTTGCGCGCCTCATCCAGCGCGATGGCGAGATCCTTGCGCATCCATTCCACCGCAAAGCCGTGATTATACTCGCCCGCATTCATGGTCTTGTAGCGGTTCTCCATCTGCCAGCTCTGCGCCGCGCCCTTGGAGATCACTTCCACCACCGCCTCGACATCCAGGCCGGCGGCACGCGCCAGGCTGAAGGCTTCCGCCATGCCCTGCACCAGGCCGGCGATGCAGATCTGGTTGGCCATCTTGGTAAGCTGGCCCGAGCCCGCCGGGCCCAGCCGCTTGGCGAGCTTGGTATAGACCGCCATCACCGGTTCGGCGCGGGCATAGGCCGCTTCGGCTGCCGCCGCACATGATTCCCAGCTTGCCGTTGACCGCGCCCGCCTGGCCGCCAGAAACCGGCGCATCGACGAAATCGAAGCCGCGCTTTTGCGCCTCCGCGGCGAGTTCGCGCGCGATGCTGGCCGATGCGGTGGTGTGATCGACGAACAGGCTGCCCTTCTTCATGGCGGAAAACGCGCCATTGGCGCCCAGGGTCACCTCGCGCAGGTCGCTGTCGCGGCCGACGCAGCAGAACACGATCTCCTGGTCCCTGGCGGCGTCCGCCGGCGTGGCGGCGGTACTGCCGCCATACTCGGCCTTCCACTGCCTGGCCTTTTCGCCATTGCGGTTATAGACCGTCACCTCGTGGCCAGCCCTTTTGCAGGTGACCCGCCATCGGATAGCCCATCACGCCCAGACCGATGAATGCCACTTTCATTTAGTCCACCACTTCTATCTTAGGGGTTGCGCCGCCCGCGAAGGACGGTCGTTTCATCAGCCATATGACAACGAATACAGGCAATGAGATCAGGAACATGAAAAGAAAATCGTTGGCATAGGCCTGCACCAGCGCGCGGTATTGTATGAGAGAATTCAGATTTGCCAACCCAAAAGGTATCTGTGGATTCATCATCATCGACGGCCCGTTGACCCCCAACGCCCGGTTGAAGACGCTGGCGTGACCGGCCAGCTGGGCATGAATGGTCTGGACCGAACTGGCCAGGATCGAGCTGGTCAGCGAAACGCCGATGGCGCTGCCGATATTGCGCACCAGGTTGGTAAGCCCGGCGCCATCTGTACGCAATTGTGGCGAAAGTGTCGCAAAGGCCACCATATTCATGGGAACAAAGACCAGCCCCATCCCCACGCCCTGAAAAAATGTCACCCAGGAGACGGCGCTGACGCTGACCCCCGGCGTCCAGGCGGTCATCGTCCCACAGCGACCAGATCATCAGCCCGGCGCCTATCGTCATGATGACCCGCGGGTCGGCCTTCAGGGTCAGGCGCCCGGCGAACATCATGGCGAACATCATGCCGAAACCGCGCGGCACCATCAGAAAGCCGGTCTGGGTGACGCTGCGTCCCGACAGGTTCTGCAGATAGGGCGAAATCAGCGCCGAGGAGGCCAGCAGGACGACGCCCATGACGAACATCAGCACCATGCCGCCGATGAAGTTTCGGTCCTTGAAGATCACCACCGGGATGAAGGGCTTTTTCGCCGTCAGCATGTGCACCACGAAAAGATACAGTCCGATGCCGGCCGCCATCGCCTCGATCACGATCTCGGTCGAGGAGAACCAGTCCTTGGTGCTGCCGCGGTCCAGCATCAGCTGCAGCGCCCCCAGCCCGACCGATAGGGCGCCAAAGCCGAACCAGTCGAACTTCAGGCTGTTATCGCGCGCGGTGTCCTTGAAGAACACCAGCAGCAGGGCGCAGGCGGCAATGCCGAACGGCACATTGATGTAGAAAACCCAGCGCCAGTTATAGGCGTCGGTCAGCACCGCCGCCCAGGGTCGGGCCCAGGATCGGGCCCAGCATCACGCCCATGCCCCAGATCGCCATCACGTTGCCGCGCTTGGCGGGCGGATACATGTCCAGCATCACCGCCTGGGACAAGGGCGCCCAGGGCCGCGCCGAACACGCCCTGGATCAGGCGGAAGAGGACCATCTGCTCCAGATTCTGCGCCGCGCCGCACAGCATGGAGGCGATGGTGAAGCCGGCAATGGAGGTAATGAGAAAATTCTTCTTGCCGAAACGCGCCGCCAGCCAGCCCACCGGCGCGGTCATGATCGCGGCGGCGATGATGTAGGAGGTCAGCACCCAGGTGATCTGGTCGCGCGACGCCGACAGGCTGCCTTCCATGTAAGGCAGCGCGACATTGGCGATGGTGGTGTCCAGCGCCTGCATCAGCATGCCCGCCATGCTGCCGATCAGAACCGCCCATTCGGCGAGCTTGCTGTCATAGACATGGGCATGGTGCGGGGCGGCGTGAGACTGCGGCATGCGGCCCTCATGTTCCGTCCAGCAGGCGGGTGATGCGGCGCTTGCCGGTATCGATGGTGATCATCCGCGCTCATGCCCGCGCGCAGCGGCCGGTCGCATTCGCTTTTGTCGATGGCGATGCGCACCGGAATGCGCTGCACCACCTTGACCCAGTTGCCGCTGGCATTTTCCGCCGGCAGGGCCGAGAAGCTGGAATCGCTGCCGGCGCTCACGGCTGGCGACATGGCCCTTCCAGTCGCAGCCCGGATAGGTGTCCACCGTGATGTCCACCGGAGCGCCGGCATGGACATGGGTCAGGTCGGTCTCCTTCATGTCGGCGGAGATCCAGGTGTCCTTGCCGATCAGGCCCACGGCGCTGGTGGTGGTGAAGGCCGACATTGCCGAGATCACCAGGGTGCCGGGCTGCAGCGAGTCCACCTCGCCCACCGTGCCGGCGAAGGGCGCGCGCACGATGGTATGGTCGAGCTGGCGCTGGGCTTCGTCGACGGCAGCCTTGGCCTTGAGATAGTCGGGGGTGCGCTCCGCCGGCTGGTTCGGATTGCCGCCCAGCTTGGCCAGCTGGGTGGCGGCATTCTGCTGCAGCGAGGCCAACGTCGCCTGGGCGCTGAGCACCGCGGCATGCTGGGTATCGACCTGCATGGCGGCAATGGCGTTCTGGCTGGCCAGCGCCTGGTAGCGGCTGTAGGTCTGGCGGTTGACGCGCAGCTGGGCGGCCTGGGCGGCGATCTGGCCCATCGCGGCGCGATACATGGCGCGGGTGGACTCCACGTCCTGGACGGTGGCGGCAAGATTGGCCTGGGCATTTTCCAGCGCGATCTGGAACGGCCTGGGATCCAGGGTGAAGAGGATATCGCCTTTGGCGACCTGCTGGCCTTCATGGACGTTGACGGTCTTGACCAGGCCGGACACGTCGGTGGAGACCATCAGCTTGTTGGCGTGCACATAGGAGTCGTCCGAGCTGATGTAGCGCCCGCCAAACAGGTAGACGAGGCCGGCGACGGCGAGAAAAGCTCCCACGCCCCCACAGCATCAGCACGCGGCGCAGCCGCGCCTTGTCCGCCCACAGCGCGCCTATCCAGCTCTGGCGTGGGGCGGCATAGGCCGACACGCCATTGTTGACCACCGCCATCGGGCTATTCTCCCGCCGCCGCGACGCGCGCCGGGCTCTCCGCGGTCAGCTTGGACTTCATGTTGAGCAGCGCCTCGGTGACCATATCCACGGTTGCCTGGTCCAGACCGTCGGTGATTTCGCGGAACAGTTCCTGCTTGTAGCGCTGGATCTCCGTAAGGATCGGCTCGGCCGCCGGCAGAAGATGCAGCCGGCGGATGCGGCGGTCGGATGGATCCATGCGGCGCTCCAGAAGCCCGCGCGCCTCCAGCCGGTCCACCAGCCGTCCCACGGTGATGGGCTCGACTTCGCAGAGCCCCGCCATTTCGTTCTGGGTCATGCCCGGCTGGCGCGCCAGGCGGGCCAGGATCACGCCCTGGGCGCGGGTCATGCCATAGGTGCGGGCCCAACGGTCAAAGCGGGTCCGCATCAGGCGGGCCACGTCGTAAAGTTCCACAAGCATCTCGGTTTTCATGGCCGAAGACATAACGCGCGTTATTATAACGTGCAAGATCATAAGCCATGCATTTTTCGCCCGCCCGGCCATGCAAATAAGAAAAAGGGCGACCCAGGCGGGCCGCCCTTCCTCCGATGGGTCCGGGGGGCGAACCGATCCTACATGCCCGAGCCCTGAATGCCCTTCCAGCTGGCGGTTATCGCCTTGATGGCATTGTCGGGGAGCGGGACATACTGCAGCGAGATCGCTGCCGCATCGCCCTGCTCATAGGCATACTTGAAGAACTTCAGGGCTTCGGCCGCCGCGGTCTTGTCGGTCGGGTTCTTGTGCATGATCACCCAGGTCGCGCCCACGATCGGCCAGGCATCCGCCCCACCCTCGTCGACCAGGACCATGTTGAAATACTGCTTGGAAGCGGCAACCCAGTCGGCACTGGCGGCCGCGGCGCGGAAAGTGTCGATCTTGGGATCGAGTGTCTTGCCGGCCCGGTTGATGAGCTTGGTGTAGGCCAGCTTGTTCTGCATCGCATAGGCATACTCGACATAGCCGATGGATCCGGAGATCTGCTGCACGCTGCCGGCAATGCCTTCATTGCCCTTGCCGCCGATGCCGGTGGGCCATTCCACCGCCGTGTCGGCGCCGATCTTGTCGGCCCATTCCTTGCTGGCCTTGGAAAGATAGCTGGTGAAGATATAGCTGGTGCCCGAGCCGTCCGAACGGTGCACCACCAGGACATTCATGTTCGGCAGGGCCAGGTTCGGATTCAGCTTCTTGATGGCCGGATCATTCCATTTCTTGATCTTGCCCAGATAGATGTCGCTGAGGACGGGACCGTCCAACACCAGCTGGCCGGCCTGGATGCCGGGAATGTGAACCACCATCGCCACCCCGCCCACGATCACCGGGAACTGGGTGAGCCCGTTGGCGTCCAGATCCTGGACCGAAAGCGGCTTGTCCGAGGCGCCGAAGGTCACGGTCTTGGCCTTGATCTGGGCGATGCCGCCGCCCGAACCGATGGACTGGTAGTTGATGCGGCTGCCGCCGGTATAGGCCGCGGACCATTTGGCCAGCACCGGATAGACGAAGCTCGATCCGGCGCCGGTGACATCGGCGGCCAGTGCGCCGGTGGTGACGAGCGAAGCCGCCAGCAATGCCCCTGACAATACTTGCATGATGCGTTTCATTTTTGCGTCCTTCTTGACTTGGATTGTGGTTACCACTGGAAATCACCCCAGAGGCCGATTTCGTCATAGGTGCCGTTCATCGCACCGGTGGTCGATCCGATCGTGCCGGCCTGGCCGCCGAAGGCGCCGCCAACCACGGCTTCGCGCTTATAGGCCAGGGAGAAATCGACAATTTTGGTCGGGCTCCAGGTTACGCCGAAAGTGTAATATTCGTCATTCTTGCCGGGCGCGGTCTTGGTGTTGGTATCGACCGAGTCGTAACGGCCGAACACCGCCCATTGCGGCATGAAGTAGTAGGAGCCCAAGGCCGAGACACCGTGCGCGGAGTCACCGGGCGTGGCCGACGCCACCAGCGAGGCGGAATAATTGTTGGCGCTGAAATATTCCACGCCCACCCGCAGGCCGTCGGCGACATAGGCGCCCAGCACGTCGAAGCGCTCGGCGGTGTGGTACGTCGGCGTGCCATAGGCGGTGCCGAGCTTGCCGGTATAACCGCCGACGGCGACGTTGAAGCCCTTGATAGACGGCGCTGATACGTCCTTCGATAGTCGAACGTGTCGAAGCGGTTGGTGCCGCCGCCGATCGGGATCTTCTTGTAGCCGCCGCCATTGATGACGGCGAAGCCGATAATTGAGGATTCCGTCGAAAGCGGGCCCAAGGCATGCACGCCCCAGTCGGCCGAGGTGCCGAACTTGGTGCGGTCGATCACCACATTTTCGAAATAGCGATAGCCATAGATGCCTTCGGCATAGGGCACCCAGGGAAGGTCGGCCGCGCCAAGCCGCACGGTCAGCAAGCCGGATCGATCTTGGCCTGCAGATAGGCCTTCTTGATGTAGATCTGGCCGGTCGAGCTGCCGCTGTCATAGGTCGTGTCGGTGGTGACATTGGCCGAGAACATGCTGTTGAAGGTGTGATCGACGCCGATATAGAAGCGCTTGATGTCGAAATTGATGCCGTTGCCGGCGCCCTGCAACGCGCGCGCCATTGGCCTTTCTGTCGATGTTGGTGAGGTCGTAATACATGCGGCCGCTGATCGGAGGTATTGCTCCACCAGCCGGTCGGCGCCGGCGGCGGGTTGGCGGCGGCTTTCGCCTGGTTCATTTCGGCGTTCTGCAGCTCTTCCTCGAGGGCGGAGATGCGCGCCTCCAGGTCGGCGTTGCTTGCGCCCGAGCCGCTGCTGTTCTGGGCCAGAACCAGCGGCGCCTGGGCCGGGTTGTCTCCGGTCATCGCCGCACTGGTCGCCGCCGGATTGTCCGACACCGCACCGCCGTTCTTGGCCTGGGCGGCGGTCAGCATGGCGATGGCCGCAGTGCCCGTCATCAGCGCCAATTTCCCGATTTTCATTACCATCAGTCCCCTTTTGATCCGCGCAATTTCGCGCGCGACTGCTCTCGCAGGGGGCCGCTACAGGACAATGACGGTTACGTGACAGAGGTGTGACAGACTTCGCGGATGCAGCGGAATCCGGGATTCCGCCAAAATGTCGCGCCTGTGGATCATCCGCCGTGCGGCACCAAAGCCACGTTCGGCATGGGCCGGATCAGGCGCCGGGCCGGACGGAAATGGCTGGATGGCGAAAAATCAGTCCGGATCGGTCGCGCGCCGTCCCGGAACGCCCTGCGGCGGCTCGCCCTGGGCCAGCGCGCCATAGTTGCCCGCGGAAATAGACCAGCGGCGCGCCGGCGCGTCATGGCGGGCAAAGCGCAGCACCCGGCCGATCAGGATCGCGTGGTCGCCGGCGTCCTGCACGCTCTCACGCGCGCATTCGAAGATCGCCAGCGAATCGGCCAGCGCCGGCGGCCCCAGCTCGGTGGCGATCAGCGCGATGCCGTCCAGGTTATGCTCGCCGGCGCCGGCCAGCCGCGACGACACCTCCTTTGATCCGTACCAAGAATGCAGACGGTGAAGCCCGGCGCCTGGGCGAAATGCCGGATAACGGCGCGAGCGCCGGTCGATGCACCACAGCACCAGTGGCGGATCCAGCGAAACCGAGGTGAAGGAGTTAACGGTGATGCCGATATGGGACACTGCCGGTCGGAATGGCGGCATCCGCCGCCGGGCGGCGGTCATCACCGCCACGCCGGTGGGAAAGCAGCCCAGCGCATCGCGGAAAGCGCGTGATATCGATGTCCATAAGCCTTACCCGAACCGGCCCCGCTTCACACTCGGTTAAGACGGGGCATGCATGATCGGTTCCAAGGTTAGGCGACGCGAGCGGCAAAAGACCGCAAGGCCCGGCCAGGTAAGAATCGGGTGGCGGACATGGCCGGCGACAACGCGGTCATTATCAAACGCATCAAGAAGGGCGGACATGGCGGCCATCATGGCGGCGCCTGGAAAGTCGCCTATGCCGACTTCGTGACCGCGATGATGGCCTTCTTCCTGCTGATGTGGCTGATCAACACCACCACGCCGGAACAGAAGCGCGGCATCGCCGACTATTTCGCGCCGCAATCCATCGCCCAGACCGTTTCGGGATCGGGCGGCGTGCTGGGCGGCAAGGTGATGGGCGAGGACAGCGCCCATGCCGGCGGCGCCCAGTCGGTGATGCAGAAACAGTCGCCGCCCTCGCCCTCCTCCGCCAGCCAAAGCGCTGGCCAACGGCGCGACGCAGGGCGGCGCCAATGCGCCAGCTCCGACCAACAACGCCCGACGCACGCTCGGCGCAGGACGGCGAATTCGCCCATGCCGCCGAAGCGATCCATCAGGCGATGCAGGACAATCCCGACATCGCCAATCTGTCCCACCAGGTGATCACCGAGAACAGACGCCGCAGGGCCTGCGCATCCAGCTGGTGGACCAGGACGGCCGTCCCATGTTCCAGCAGGGCACCGGCCGAACCGATGCCCTATACCAAAAAGCTGCTGGCGGCGGTGGGCAGATCATCGTTGCCGTTGCCCAACCGCGTCTCGATCAGCGGCCATACCGGCGGCAACGACGCGCGCCGACGGCGCCAGCTGGGAATCTGTCGTCCGCCCGCGCCAACGCAGGCCCGCGCCCTGCTGCAGGCGGGCGGCCTGGGCTACCGACCGGATCTACGAAGTGGCGGGCAAGGCCGGCTCCGAGCCGCTGCTGCCGGAAGATCCCAATGCCTCGGCCAACCGCCGGCTTTCCATCCTGCTGATGCGCGAGGCGCCGCCGGTCCCCGCCCATACCGGGCTCTGAGCGGCCTGTCCGGCCGGCGGTCAGCCCCCCGATTGGCGGGGATATCTTGTAACCAAAAGCAAAAAAACCTGTCCGCAGACGAAAAATCCGCTTTTCTCTGCTGCGGCGCGCGGCATACTTGGCGCAAGGGGCTTTGGGCAGGCATTTGTGACCGACCAGCGCAACACACGCGTACCGCAATTCTTCCTGACCCCGGGCGGGCCCTGCCCCTATCTGCCGGGCAAGATCGAGCGCAAGGTATTCGCCCGGCTGGGCGGCAACCTCGCCCAGCCTTTGTCCGAAGCCCTCACCCATTCCGGTTTCCGCCGCAGCCAGTCCATCGCCTACCGCCCCGCCTGCGAAGGCTGCAATGCCTGCGTGTCGGTGCGCATCGTGGCGGCGATTTCTGCACCAGCCGCAGCCAGAAGCGCATCCTGCGGCGCAGCGACGATCTGCTGCGGGCCGAAGTGCCGGCGGAAGCGACGCGCGAGCAGTTCGCGCTGCTGCGCACCTATCTGGATTCGCGCCATCCCGGCGGCGGCATGAGCGACATGGGCCTGTTCGACTATGTCGCCATGGTCGAGGAAACGCCGGTCAATACCCATATCGTGGAATATCGCAAGGCATGACGGCACACTGCTGGCCTGCGCCCTCACCGACCGGCTGCGGGACGGGCTGTCGCATGGTCTACAGTTTCTATCATCCGGGCGAAGATGCGCGCAGCCTTGGCACCTACATGATCCTGGATCATGTGCGCGCGGCGCGCGCAAGCGGCGATGCCCTATGTCTATCTGGGCTATTGGGTGCGCGGCAGCGACAAGATGGACTACAAGATCCGCTTCTCGCCGCTGGAGGCGCTGACGCAAAATGGCTGGGAGCTGCTGGGCCTTTAGCGCGCCCAGGCGGTTTTCGTGTCCAGGATCGGCACAGGACCGGCCTAAGCCGCTGATTGCGCTGGCGCCCGCGAACCCCCTTCCAGAACAATAAAAGAACGGTTCCGGCGGCAAAGTATTTTTCCACTGCCCTCCCAGGCGTTTATACTTGCGCTTCGGCGTGCGGGATTTGGCATATGGGTTCGAATACAGCCACCAAGATCATCGGGGCGCTTGCGGGGTTTGGCCTGCTGGTGGTTGCGATCGCTTATTATACCAAGCACGCGGACGATGACCGCCAGCCCGCGCCCCGGGTGATCACCCAATTGGCGGGCGCGCGGCTTGGAATGTCGCCCACCGACGTGACCTTGATGCTGGGAAAACCGGCCATCGCCGGCCAGACCGTGGTCGACGCAAACGGCGACGCCCACCTGATCTATGTCTATACCAAGGACCTCAACGAAGATTATGCCCTGGACATCACATTCCACGGCACCGACCGCACCAACATGCAAGTCGCCGTTATCTGCGAAAAGGGCGGGCTTTCGGGAATCCTGGGGTTCGACCGCTACAGCACCGAACTGGAAGTGCTGAGGCAGCTTGGACCGCCCACCTATACCAGCGTCCGCAGCGACGGCTTGGAGAAGGCGATCTCCTATGCCGCCTGGAATGCGTCATTCAAGATCGCGCAGGGAAAAGTGGTGGGGATCTGCATCCACCGGGGCAATTTCATCCAGTATGACAAGGAGGCCCCCGTGATGCGGCAGGCGGGCAGAAACACGCAGCCCGGCTAGGCCGCCGGCGCCGGCCCGCCATAGAGGCGGCGCAGTTCCGCCTTCAGGATCTTGCCGGTGGCACCGTGCGGAATGCTGTCGGCGATCACCACCCGGTCGGGAATGGACCAGTCCGGCATCTTGCCGCGGCAGAAATCGCGCAGATCTTCGGGCCGGGGCGCGCAGCCGGCGCACGGCACCACGATCAGCAGCGGCCGCTCGCCCCATTTGTCATGCGGCACGGCAATGGCGGCCGCCTCGGCGACCTGGGGATGGGCGACGGCGATATTCTCTATGGCGATGGAGCTGATCCATTCCCCACCCGACTTGATCAGGTCCTTGGTGCGGTCCGTCAGGGTGACAAAGCCGTCGGAATCGATCACTCCGACATCACCCGTGGGAAACCAGCCATCCTGGTCCGCCACCGGCGGCATGCGGAAATAGCCGCTGGCGACCCAGTGGCCGCGAAACACCAGATTGCCCTGGGTGTGCCCATCCCACGGCAGATGCCGCCCCCCCTCATCCTGGGCGGATACGTCGGCCCCGAACAGCACGCGGCCCTGGGCGGCGCGCCGGTTCAGCCGCGCCTCGCCTTCCAGCGTCAGGCAACTGGCTTTGGGCGCATTCAAGGTCACCAGCGGGCTGGATTCGGTCATGCCCCAGCCATGGCTGACCCAGACGCCCAACTGACCATAGGCCTCGATCAGGGCGCGCGGCATCGCCGCGCCGCCCACCAGGATGCGCTTGAGTGTCCGGAGCTTCTGGCCGCTGTCGCGCAGGTGATTGAACAGGCTCAGCCAGATGGTGGGAACGCCCACCGCCACGCTGGCGCGCTCGCTGTTCATCATCTCGAGCAATGATGCCGCATCGAGCCGCAAACCCGGCAACAGCAGCGCGGCGCCCGCCATGGGCGCGGCATACGGCATGCCCCAGCCATTGACGTGAAACATCGGCACCGCCATCAGCACGCGGTCGGTGGCCTGCAGGGCCGCGACGTCGGCCAGGTTCGACGCCATCGCGTTCAGCACGGTGGAACGGTGCGAATAGAGCACGCCTTTCGGCCGCCCGGTGGTGCCGGACGTGTAACACAGCGCCGAGGCGGTGTTTTCGTCGAATACCGGCCAGCCGGCGAGCGGCTCGGCCGCCTCCACCAGCGTCTCATAGCAATGCAGCGCCACGCCGGGCGGCAACTCCGCGTCCGGCATGGCGGCGGCATCCTCCAGCACCACCACGGCGCGCAGCTTTTTCAGCGCCGGCGCGATGGCGGTGACGATCGGCAGAAAGGCGGCATCGCAGAAGATCACCGTGTCTTCGGCATGACCGGCGATATAGGCAATATCGTCGTGCGACAGGCGCGGATTGATGGTGTTGCACACCGCCCCCAAGCCGGAAATGGCATAATAGAGTTCCAGATGGCGGTCGCTGTTCATCGCCAGGGTGCCGACACAATCACCGAAACCAAGGCCGAGGCCGTGCAGCATGCTGGACGCCTTGCGGGCGCGCACGCCGAGCGCGGCGTAGTCGGTATGGGCGAGCGATCCGTCGGCACGGCGCGAAACAATCTGCGCGTCGCCGTGATGGCGGGCGGCGTGTTCCAGGATGGACGAAATCAGCAATTCATGCCGCTGCATCAAGCCCTGCACGCGCCGCTCCCGAGCCAGACACGGCCCATTGAGGCATAGCCGCCTTCCGCTGGCAATGCTGGTTGCGCCGCAGCGCGAACCGCAACCGGGAGATGTCCCTCACCGCCGGCCCGAACTCCCTTGCCCCTCCACCCGTCAGGGCCTGCAGCGCAGCATTCAGCGGCAGCCCCAGAAAGTCCGGCATCCGGCTGATCGCATTCTTGAGGTGCGCCTTGATGGTCCGCCGGGCAGGCGGCAGCTTGGGGAACAGGGACGAAACCAGGGCATGGTCGCGGGCGGCAAAGCCCGCATGGAACGCCATTGCGGTGCGAATGCCGATCTCGTCCGCGATGATGTGATGATAGGGGGCGGATTGGGGATGATGCGCGCGGATATGGCCGAGCGTGGTGACCTCATCCAGCAGCCGCGGCACCAGCTCGCCCGAGATGTTGGAGGCGTGCTTGCGGATCAGCACCAGCGGCTCCGGCAAGGCGGCGACTTTTAAATCATAGAGCAGGCGCAAGGTGAATTCCCCGTCCTCGACGCGCCTGGGTATGTCGGGGTTAAATCCGCCGACCGAGACCGCAAGCGATTTCAGGACAACCATTGCCGACGGAAAAATGGGATGAAAGCGGAAGCTGGCGCCGGCGAAGGAGCGGTCGAATATCCAGCCCTGCGGTATGTGACGGGCGCCCGCGCCGTCCCAGAATCCGCGCGGCGCCTCGTCGAACTTTGTTCCGGGCTCTACCGCCTGGTCGCGCAAGATCTGGAAATTGCCGAACGCCATGCCGATTCCCGGCTCCGCCGAGATCAGGTCCGACTGCTTCTCCAGATAGGTCGGCAGCCACAGATCGTCGGAATCGCACAGCGCGATCCACTCCGACTTCGCCAGGCTTATTCCCAGATTGCGCTTGGCCGAGGCGCCGCGCATGTCGACGATCTTGGTCGTGATCCTGCCTTCATAGCGGTCCAGCACGGCACTGGTGTTGTCGCGCGAGGCGCCGTCCACGACGATGATCTCGGCGGGCTTGAGGGTCTGCGCCAGGATGGCATCCAGCGTTTCGGCGATAAGATCGCCGCGATTGTAGCTGGGGATGACCACCGAAAACGAAACGGGCATTAATTCTCCTGCCGGCGGGCGAGACCGCGGCGGCCCCCACGCCCTTTGTACAGGCCAAAAGCATGGGCGAAAAGCGCCAGGAAACGGGCCATTTGACGCTGGCGCGGACGCTTCAACGGCTTGACCGGCCTCAAACCGGCGCGGCCCGCGCGGCGCTACCCTCGCGGCAGGAAAATTGGAGAAGACCGCGATGAACAGGCTCAAGGACAAAATCGCAATCGTCACCGGTGGCGCGCTTGGCATCGGCTGCGCCGCTGCGACCCGCATGGCCGAGGAAGGCGCCGGTGTCGCAATCCTGGACGTCGTCGAGGAGGCGGGGCGCGCGCTGGCCCGCGCGCTGACCGGCAAGGGCCTTCGCGCCGGCTATTATCACTGCGATGTGTCCCGCGAGGCCGACGTTGCCAAGGCCTTCGGCCAGGTCGTCAAGGATTTCGGCAAGCTGGACGTGGTGATGAACAATGCCGGGGTGGCGGGCGCCAACAAGCCCACCCATGAACTCACCGAGGCGGAATGGGATTTCGTGCAGGCGATCAACGTCAAGGGCGTGTTCTTCGGCACCAAGCATGCCATCGCGCCGCTGCGCGCGGCGGGCGGCGGCAGCATCATCAACCTGTCATCCATCTATGGGCTGGTGGGCGGCGCCGATGTGCCGCCCTATCATGCGTCCAAGGGCGCGGTGCGGCTGATGACCAAGAACGATGCGCTGCTGTACGCGCCCGACCGCATCCGGGTGAATTCCATCCATCCCGGTTTCATCTGGACCCCGATGGTGGAAAAGCACCTGGCGTCCCTGGGCGACGTGGCACAGGCCCGCAAGGCGGTGGCGGCGCTGCATCCGCTGGGCCATATGGGCGAGGCCGACGATATCGCCTGGGGCGCGGTCTATCTGGCGTCGGACGAAGCCAAGTTCGTCACCGGCTCCGAACTGGTGATCGACGGCGGCTATACCGCGCGCTAGCCCTGCCGCGCCGTCCCGCCATAGGCGGAGCGCATAATAAGCCTCGGGGAGGCGGTCGTGGGATGGCGCGGTGCGTGCGGCCTGGCGCTGCTGGGCATGGGCCTGCTGGCGCCGCCGGCGGCGGCGCTGACCTGCGATCCGGGGAAATTCGGGGCCAAGGCTGACGGCAGGACCAGGGCAAGGACATCAAGCCCTCGGCCCAGGTGACAATTCGCTAGGGCCGCCCCCTCATCGCGGTCCGGTGTCGGGGCCCTCGTCCCAGGGAAAGCCGTAGGTCGGCAGATTGTCCGGCAGCAGGAACTTGGCGTATTGCAGCCGGCTGCCCACCGTCGTCATCTGCAGGATCTCGCGCCCGTCGCCCAGGGGGATCATGGTCTGGCTGTAGCCGTCATTGTTGATGTCGAAGTTGATCGGGGTCTCGATCAGGGTCCAGACGCCCTCCCCGCCCTTGCGGTTGACGAACATGCCCTGGCCGATGCGCCCGATATCGTCGCGCACCACCGAGCGGGCGCTGGCGACCAGCGTACCGTCGTGCCCGCCCCAGGGCGACCAGACCAGATAGGGCGTGCCGTTGGGAAATTGCCGCCAGCGGTCCTGGATCAATGTGCCCGGCACCTTGGGGTCGCCCCAGTCGTCGCCGTCCGCCGAGGTGCGAAAATGCATGGCATTGGTGCGCGGCTCCAGCGCATAGCCCGGCGCGCTGACCATCTCATAGCTCATGTAGAATTTGCCCTTGCCGTCGCGCGCGACGATGGGCATGCCGGGCCGCGACAGCCCGTCGGGGATGGCCACGTCATAAACCAGCGGGCCCCAGCTGCGGCCGCCATCGTCCGACACGACATGATCCAGGAGCTGGCTGTAGCCATTCTTCTTGTCGCGCTCGTCCGAGAAATAGGCGACCAGGCGGTTGCGGGAATCGGCGAACAGGTAGGGTTCGAATACCGGCGTCTGGTCGCGCAATAGACCGGCGCGGTCCGCGGGGTTGTAGCGGCCAATGCCGCCGGTGGCGATGGTGCTGAGATAGGCCCAGCTTTTGCCGCCGTCGCGGCTGACGGCGACATCCAGGGTCCGCCGGTTCGGATCGGTGCCGGCGGTGCCGTTGCCGCAGGCCATCACGGTACCGGCGGGAAATTCTCCCATCTTCACCGGCAGCTCATAAAGGCAAGGCTGGCCGCGCAGCTGCGGCACCTCGGACAGCAAGGTCCAGCTGTCGCCATTGTCGGTGCTGCGATAGATCGGCAGGTTGCCGCGATGGGCATAGGTGGCCAGCAAGGTGCCCTTGGCGGCCCCGATCTTGAGCTGGATGACGCGCGGATAGCTGGCGCCGGGATCGCGCTCCATGGTGACAAAGCCGATCTTGGAGGTGAAGGTGGTGGCCACCGGCACGCCATAAACCTCCACGCCGCCCGGCCCCGCGCCGACGCCGGACGGCAATGGCGGCTGGGCGGCCGCCGGAACCGTGCAGGCCAGCGCGATGGCAAAGCTTCCAAGACGTTTTTTCATATGCGGCCCCCTGACCGGTTCTTTTGCCGAAACCTGCGCGCCGGGCGGCGATGCGGTCAAGGGCGACCGGACCGGCCGGCCCGGTTTCGCGGTTGCGAGACGATGCCGGACATTCTGGAATGTCGGACAAGTCTGTTAGCCTCCGGAAAAAACAGAACAAGGGGGGACCGGCCATGCACAGAAGTATCCTGGCGGCGCTGGACAGCTTCCTGGCGCTTTACGAAGCGACCAAACAGCCCCGATGGCTGGCGCACGCGCTGTCGGCGGCGGACTATACCGAAAGCTGGATCTGGAACGTGCCGCTGCCCGGCAATGTTCCCGACCCGCATTGCAATCGGCATGATGGTCCAAAGCTGGTATAATCGCGCCGCCTGTTGAGGAGCGATGCGAATGCTGCGATCCCGATCCATGGCCATCGCGACGGCGCTGGTTTTTGCGATTTGCGGCACGGCGCGCGCACAGATGCTTTCCGGACGGGCCCTGGCGGACAGCCTGCGCCAGGGCGGCTATGTCATCGTCATGCGCCACGCCAGTTCGCCCGCACTGCCGCCGGACGCCGCAACCGCGGCGCCGGACAATACCAGGCACGAACGCCAGCTGGACAAGGCGGGCAAGGACAGCGCTCGCGCCATCGGTCCCGCCTTGCGCACGCTCGGCGTCCGGTTGGGCGCGGTCTATTCCAGCCCCACCTATCGCGCGCGCGAAACCGCCCGCCTTGCCGGCCTGGGCACGCCCAAGGTCGAACCGGAACTGGGCGACGGCGGAACCAGCATGTCCACGCGCGCCGTCGCCGGCTGGGCCGACTGGCTGCGGGCAAAGGTTGCGGCAAGACCCCTGCCCGGCACCAACACCATCCTGGTGACGCAATATCCCAATATCCGCTCGGCTTTCCCGGACGATGCCAAGGGGCTCAGCGACGGCGAGGCCCTGGTCTTCCAGCCGGACGGGCGCGGCGCACATGTCGTGGCGCATGTGAAAATATCCGACTGGCCCAAACTGGCGGGCCTTTCGAAATAAGCTAGGATTCCTGCGCCCCGCAGGCACGACCATGCCGGAACAGCGCGCCCGCGCATGACGTTTTCCAGGACATGACGTCCCGGTAATTTTCCCTGACTTTTTATCGGTATACAGTTGCGTGCGACGGGCGTTGCCCTTGCGCCGGTGGCTCGGCTAGCGTCCCGTGCCGTCATTACAGCGCCTCCCCGCGGACCCCGCCGCGCCCCTAGGCTCAAAGGGAAACACCCATGAACCGTGCTCTTCTCGCTGCCCTCCTCCTGCTGGCCGCATCCGCGCCCGCTTTCGCCGCCTCGGTTTTCACCACCCGGCCCGACGATCCCAAGGCCGCCTATCTGCCCGACTTCGGCGCCCGCGGCGACGGCAGGACCGACGACAGCGCCGCCATCCAGGCCGCGATCGACAAGGTCGCGACCACGCGGCTGGGCGGGACGGTGTTCATTCCTTCCGGCCGTTACCGGCTGACGCGCACCGTCTTTGTGTGGGACGCCGTCCGGCTGATCGGCTATGGCGCGACGCGGCCGGTCTTTGTGCTGGGCGACAACACCCCCGGCTTCCAGAAGGGTGTCGCCGACATGGTGCTGTTCTCCGCCGGCCATCCCGGCACCAACCGCGCCGCGGTGCCGCCCCAGGGCGCGGTGCCGCCCAACGACACCGTCCCCGACGCCAATTCCGGCACCTTCTATTCCTCGATGCTCAACATCGATTTCGAGATCGGCCGGGGCAACCCGGCGGCCATCGCGGTGCGCTTTCACGTCGCCCAGCATGGCTATCTCAGCCACATGGATTTCAACATCGGCTCGGGCCTGGCGGCGCTGACCCAGATCGGCAATGTCGGGCTGGACCTGCATTTCCATGGCGGCCGCTACGGCATCCTCACCGAGAAGACCTCGCCCGCCTGGCAATACACGCTGATCGATTCCAGCTTCGACGGCCAGCGCGAGGCCGCGATCCGCGAGCATGAGGCCGGGCTGACCCTGATCCGCGACGATTTCCGCAACACGCCCACCGCCATAGACATTGACGAGGGCTATTACGACCAGCTGTGGGTCAAGGACTGCCGTTTCGAGAACATCGCCAAGTCCGCCCTGGTCATCAGCATGGAAGGCAACCATCTCAACGAGATCGGCTTCGACAATGCGGTGCTGAGGAACGTGCCCACCTTCGCCAGGTTCCGCGAGTCCGGCCGCACGCTGGCCGGCAAGGGAGCGGCCTATCGCGTCGCGAACTTCACCTATGGCCTGATCCTGCCGGGCGAAGGCGCGATGGGAAAGATGGGCACGGTCTATGAGGCCCAAAGCCTGGCGTCATGGCCCAAGCCGCTGCCCCCGGCCATCCGGCCGCTGCCGCCGAGCCAGGACTGGGTCAATGTCCACACGCTGGGCGTGAAGGGCGACGGCGCCAGCGACGACACCGCGGCGCTGCAGAAGGCGGTGGACGCCAATCGCGTGCTGTATTTCCCCGCCGGCTATTACATCCTCAGCGACACCATCCATCTTCGCCCCGACACGGTGCTGATCGGGCTTCATCCGGGGACCGCCCAGTTCGACATTCCCAACGGCAGTCCCGCCTTCCAGGGCATCGGCGCGCCAAAGCCATTGTTCGAGGCGCCCAAGGGCGGCCACAACATCATCAGCGGGCTGGGCATCTATACCACCGGCGTCAATCCGCGCGCCGTCGCCATCATGTGGATGGCGGGCGAGGATTCGCTCATGGACGATGTGCAGATCATGGGCGGCGGCGGCACCTATCTGGCGCCGGAGGTCCGCAAGACCATCGACAACGGTTTCGAAAATGCCTACCGCGTGGATCACTGGGGCCACCAGTATCCCAGCATCTGGGTGGCGCATGGCGGCGGTGGCAGCTTCCTGGGCGTGTGGTCGCCCGGCAGCTATGCCCAGGCGGGATTCTATGTCACCGACACCAAGACGCCGGGCCGTGTCTACGAACTCTCCAACGAACATCACCTGTTCACCGAGATAAAGCTCGACCATGTCGAGAATTGGGAGTTCGACGCGCCCCAGACCGAGGAGGAATCCGCCTCCAGCCCCGATGCGGTGGCGCTGGAGATCGCCCATTCCCGCAACATCCTGATCGCCAACTATCACGGCTATCGGGTGACCCGCACCCATGCGGCCTTCCCGGCGGCGGTGCGGTTGTACGATTCCGCCGACATCCATTTCCGCAATATCCACGTCAACGCCGAAAGCGGCTTTTCGGTCTGCGACCATAAGGGCTGCGGTACCTTCCTGCGCACCAGCCGCTATCCCTATGAAAATGCCATCCAGGACGTGACCCACGGCATCGAAACGCGCGAGCGCGAATTCGCAGCGCTGGACGTGCCGGCCGATCCGGTGGCGCCGCCGTCGGGTGATGCCTCGGCCGTGGTGGCGCCGGGCGCGAGCGTGGAAAAAATCATCGACGGCTTTCATTCCATCTCCGGCGCGGCGGTGGACGCGAACGGCAAGCTCTATTTCATCGACCGCTTCCAGCAGCGCATCTTCGGCTGGTCGAAGGCGCAAGGCCTGACCATCGAACGCGACAATCCGCTCGATCCGGTGAACCTGGCCATCGACAGGTCGGGCAACGTGGTCGTGCAATCCTCGGCCGGGCCCGACAGCACGGTCTATGCCTTCCGCCCCGGCTCCTCGCCCGACGAGATCACCGTGCTCGAGCCGCAGGCGGCGGCGGCGCATCCGGGCGCTTCGCTGGTGATGCCCGGCAATTACTGGGTCAATGGAGAATTCCGCGACCAGCTGGACCCCGCCACCTATCGCTTCAAGACCCTGGGCGAACTCTTTGCCGAGGACGTCACCGCGCCCCGCACGCAGCAATATGTCTCGCCGGACGGCAGCCTGGTGCTGCCGGCGGTGCGGGTATGGCCGCAGGCGGGCAACGAGGTCTATCCGGGCAGCGATTATACCGGCTGGCGCTGGTCGGATAATCTCAATGCGCTGGGCTTCATCAAGACCGCGCCGGGCGCCCATGTCTATGTCAGCAACGAGTCGCAGGACATCACCTATGGCGCAAGCGTCAATGCCGACGGCAGCCTTTCGGCGCTGAAGCCCTTCGCGATGCGCGGCGGCGAAAGCGTGGCCACCGACAGCAAGGGCAATGTCTATGTCGCCAACGGCCAGGTCTTTGTCTATGACCCGTCGGGCAAGGAGATCGGACGCATCGACGTGCCCGAACGGCCCCTGCAGGTCCTGTTCGGGGGCGCGGACCACCACACCCTGTTCATCCTGGCCCATCACACCCTGTATGCGGTGAAGATGCAGGCCGCGGGCTAGCGGGAACACCCGCCGGCGGCTAGCATTGCCCCCAACGGGGGCAATGATGGCGCAGAAACTGCTGGTCTACCAGTCGCTGTGGGCGATGGAGCGGCGCCGTCCCGACGGCCAGGAATGGGCGCTGGACGAAAAGCTGGCAATGATCCGCGACGCCGGCTTCGACGGCTGCGGCGTGCGCTTCATCGACCCGGCCTATGCCCGCGAAGTGACAAACTTCCTGCGCGCCAGCAACATGACCTGGCAGGCGCAATGCTATCCGCAGACGGTGGACGACCTGAAGCCGGTGCTGGCGCTGGTCAGGGAACTGGGCGCCGATCACCTCAACCTGCAGCCCGACGTGCGGCCTTATACGCTCCAGGAATGCGTTCCCTATATCGAGGGCTGGCGCGCGCTGGCAGCCGAAGCGGGCGTGGAAATGCATATCGAAACCCACCGCGACCGCATGACCACCGACCTGTTCTTCACCCTGCATTTGCTGGACCGCTTCCCCGACCTGCGCTTCACCGCCGACCTTTCCCATTATGTGGTGGGGCGCGAATTCGCCTGGCCCATCGCGCCCGAGAACCACGCCATGATCCACCGTATCCTGGACAATAGCTGGGGAATTCACGGCCGCGTCGCCAGCCGCGAACAGGTCCAGGTGCCATTCAACTTTCCCCAACACAAGGAATGGCTGGAGCTGTTCATGGGCTGGTGGGAATATGCCATCCGCTCGTGGAAGAAACGCGCCGGACCGGATGAGACACTCACCTTCCTGTGCGAATTCGGGCCGCCGCCCTATGCCATCACCGGCGCCGACGGCTATGAATTGTCCGACCGCTGGCAGGAAGCGGTGCAGATGAAGGAGATGATCCGCGATCTGTGGCGGCGGATCGATCAAGAGACCAGGCGCATCGGACAAGCCGTCCCGTCTTGATCCGGCGGCAGCCCTCCACGATGTTGATCGCCGCAAGAAGGCCGCTACCGGCCTGCTCATTCATCGCCGGCAAAAGGACAGGACCCATGAATCCGAACAAGGCACTTTGGGAAAAAGGCGACTTCACCCGCATCGCCCAGACCATGCGCGAAAGCGGCGAGGCCCTGGCGGCGAAACTGGGCATCATCAAGGGCATGAAGGTGCTGGACCTGGGTTGCGGCGACGGCACCACCGCCCTGCCCCAGGCCAAATTGGGGGCCGAGGTGCTGGGCGTGGATATCGCGGCCAACCTGGTCGCGGCCGGCAACCGTCGCGCCCGCGACGAGGGGCTGACGAACTGCCGGTTCCAGGAAGGCGACGCCACCGACCTCAAGGACCTCGCCGATCACAGCTTCGAACTCACGGTGAGCATCTTCGGCGCCATGTTCGCGCCCCGGCCGTTCGACGTGGCCCGGCAAATGGTGCGCGTCACCAAGCCCGGTGGGCGCATCGTGATGGGCAACTGGATTCCGGGCGATCCGACCCTGGTGGCACAGATCCTCAAAATCAGCTCGGCCTATTCGCCGCCGCCGCCCGAAGGTTTTGTCAGCCCGATGGCCTGGGGCGTGGAAAGCCATGTGATCGAGCGCTTCGGCGCGGCGGGCGTAGGGGCGGAGCGGATTTCCTGTGTCCGCGACAGTTATGTCTTCAACTATCCCGGCGCGCCGGCGGAGCTGGTCGAGGCATTCCGCAATTATTATGGGCCGACCATGAATGCGTTCGAGGCGGCGGAAAAAAACGGCCGCGACGGCGCCTTGCAGGATGAACTGGTCGCGCTGTTCGAGAGCCAGAACCGCAGCCCCGGCAAGGTCGCCACCTCCATCCCGGCGACCTTCCTGCGCGTCACGGTCTCGCCCGGCTGAGCGATGGTCCGGCGACCTCGTGGCGGATGGGCGCAATGTCGGGCGCGGGAATATCCCGCGATATGCTTGCGCAGGTCTCAAAGACCGGGCGCGCGGATCTAGGGCCGCGGCGGCATCGGTATAAACAGCGTCTGGTCGACATAGACCAGATCGGGCGTGTTGCGAACGCTGGGATTTGCCGCCTGGATGAGCCGGAATTTCGAAACGTCGCCATAGGCCTTGAGCGCGATCACCGACAGCATGTCGCCCCGAACGGCCCTGTAATAGGCTCCGGCGACGGGCGTCTCCATCAGCGGGGCATTGGGCTCCGGCGGTGCAACCTCCGGCAGCACGGCCGCGGGATTCGGCGCGGCCGAGACCGGCGGGGCGGATGCGGGCGCGGAAGAAACCGGCCCGGCCATGTCGGCGGGCGGCGCAGTCTGGACAGGGCTCGGCACCGGGGCGGCGGCCAGAACCGGGGGCGCCGGCTCGGCAACCTTGGGTGGCCCGGCCACGGCAACCTCGGCCGGCGCGGCTTCACCGACCGCCGGCCTGTCCTCGCTCGCCGCCGGACGCAGCGGCACGCTGGTGGCCTGAAAGCCGGACAGTTTCGCAATGTTGTTCCTGACCAGATCGGGCGCCGCAACAACCAGGGCCACCGCGCCAACAACCAGCACCGCAGCCATGACCGCGACCGGTTTGGTCCAGGCGCCGCGCGGAATATCCTGCGCTTCCGCGATCCGCGACGGCGGCGGCACCATCGGCCGGCTGGAAGACGGCCCGTCCGCGAGGGCCGCAACCATCGTTGCGGGTGCCGGCCGGCCCGGTGACGCCAATTGCGCGCGGATGGCGGCGACGGCCTGATCGATATCGGCGGGTTTTCCCGCGGCCGCGACGTGTCTCTTGAAGGCCTCGCCCAGGCGCGGGTCTTCGGCATTGAGTACGATCAGCGTCTGCTGCAACGCCTCGTCGCCGACAAAGGCTTCGCCCTGCAGGCGCCGGATGGTGTCGGCTTCATAGTCCTTGACCCGGGAACGGTCGCGGCCCTTGAGCAGCAGGGCACGGAATTCATCGACATTCTGGCTGGACAGCGCACCAAGGCGGCGGACCGCCTGCTTGATGGACGAATCGTAGTTGAGATAGGTCAGCCACAGATCTTCCTCGGCACGCGCGGGATCCTGCGCGGGAATCGCTGATGTCTCTGGCTCTTCGGCAGTCACGCGTCGACCTTTCCGGGGTGCCCGTGCAAGCTTGTACCCTAGCCCGCCCCGGCGACAAGGCTATCATGTCCATGATCGATGGTTAATGCGCCATGGCCGCCATGGGACCGCGATTTTCCCTGCTGACGGGCAAAAAAAAACGGCGCCCGAAGGCGCCGTGCCGGCATGCGATGTGGGTATCACGCGCGGGCGGTCCTGATTTTCCGGCGGCGGCGCGTCGCCGCGGCGGCGGCCAGGCCCGCGGCAAAGATCGAGAGAGTCACCGGTTCGGGAACGGCGATGCCCCGGCCGGCGACCACCTCTACCTGATCGGTTCCCAGTTTCGCGGTGCCATTGAACACTTCCAGGGTCAACCGATAGATGTCATCGGCGTTCATGTCGAACGCCGGATCGCCCAGCGCCCCCGCGATGGACGCGAAGGACAAGGCTTCGCTGTTCTGGAATCCGTAATAGCCCGAGAGCGCCCCGCAATTGCCCGGAAGCGTGCAAACGCCGCCTGCGCCGTAAAGCGAATTGTCGGGAATGGCCAGAAGGTCGAACGAACCGGTGGTCCCCAGGCCCAGATCCTGCAAGGTCAGCCGGGTCGTGATATCGGAGAGGTTCAGTCCGCCATTGCCGTCGGCATTGAGATTGACGGAAAAGGTGAAACCCCAGTTCACGCCGGTCTTGCCGGCGACACCGGTCGGGCCGGTCGGCACGTTATAGACGTTGCCGCTCGGCGTGACCGGGCCGATGTAACGGGTGACGATGCCCAGGCCGATCTCAACGCTCTCCGCCGTGGACACCGCGAAACCGCTGTTGATATTGCCGGACCCGAAATAGACGCCCGGCGGGCTGGCCAGGGAGGAATCGTAAAGCACGCCCGCGTTGGCGCCATTGACGGCGGCAAGAAATCCCGCCGCTGCGAACAGGCTTGCTTTGTAATTCATCCCACACCCCGGTCATGACTCCCGCAAAGTGTGCAAGAAAGAATTTTTCTTTCAAGAATTTTATCTGCGCCGGAAAAATGCACGCGCCGCGGACAAGCCGCATCGTCCGCCAGGACCGGGAAAGCCCCATAATCATTGGCTTTCAGAGCATTCCGGCAAATCGCCGCGCGATGACTGATAAAATATCATACGACGGTCGCGCGCACCGCCGCGCTCGCCTTTGCCGTGAAGCCGACGATTCGCGGCGGAATCGAAGAATCACCGCGGCGATTCTGAGCCGCGTCATGCGGGTTCGGACCGCCCGGTACAACGGATCGCGCCGTCACGCCGGAGGCGGCAAGATCCCCAACGCCAGCGCTGTCCCGGCAAGGATCAGGATAAGGCCGAACAACCGCGAGACGTTTCGACCCTCGCTCAGGGCTTTTTCCAGAAGCACCACGATCGCCAGGCCCGCGATCCAGACGACGTTCATCACCCCGCCGACGAACAGCAGCAGCATCAACACCCAGCAGCAGCCGACGCAGTAGAGCCCATGGCGAAAACCCAGGCCCAGCGATCCGGCCGCGCGCCGGTTGAAACCGCCGAACCGCTGGATGAGCAGCAGAGGCGCCCGGCAGTTTGCCAGGCATCTTTCCTTCCACGATGACCATTGGTAGGCACCGGCGGCAATCAGGATCAGGCCGCCCATGACGGCGCTGCTGCTCGCCAGCATGGGCGTCAGCAACGCGGCCCGGCTGAGCCCGGCCTGAAGCGCAATCGCCAGGAAAGAGAAAACCGCCCAGGCCAGAAGATAGCCGCCGGCGAACCATCCCGTCGCCGCGATGGGCCGGTGCTGCATTTCGGCCTGACGGCCGACCCGCGCGTAGAGAAGTATCATGGGCGTCGCGGATGGCAGCATCATGGCCGCCATCATCACCACCCACATGACAAAGCCGACGAGAAGATCGGCGGCGACCCATGACCGGATCTGCGGCGCGATCGCCGCGCCCATGTCCATTCCGGGCATGGCGGGCCCCGGCATTGTGGGCCCCGGCATGGTCATCCGCCCCGCAAGCCAGAGCACATATCCCCAGGCCAGCGCCGTCAGCACCGCCAGCGCGGCCAGGATCGCATGGCGGTCGTGCCGCAGGGCTTTCTCGAGCCTGGTATCGGTCATGCGCTAGTTGATGACGCCGCTTTGCGACAGGTTGAGCTCGCAGAAATGGCCATGGCTGTCGGCCAGATCGATGGTCATGGGCTTTTGGGTATTCGACCAGCCCCGTCCCACCTCGGCAAGATGGAATTCAAAGCCATTGGGATTGTCGATGCGCACGCGATGCTCCGCCCCGGTTATCGGATTGAGAATCGGCTCGCCGCGCGATTCCATATAGCCGGGTATATTCAGCCGCGCCCGGCGGCGGTCAATATCGATTTCGAATTCAATGTCGCAGAAGACCGGGTCATGGAGCTTCTCCAGGGTCGCGGCAAACACATTGAAGATGGTCGCGCCCGGTTCGGTGTCCTGGCCGCTCAGGATGCGCAGCAACGCCTGGCGCTGTGCCTCGTCGGCGCGCCGGTCGATGATGACCGCCGCTTCGCCATGGCCTTCATGGATCGGCCCCGGCCAGGAGAACATCCCCGCAACCTTCAGGCCGTCAAGGCTGGTGCCGCCATGGTTGCCGCTGATGATCTGAAAGCCGACGATGGCGCGGCAATTGCCGTGGGTCGGCAAGGCGTTGAACTGGCATGGGCATCCGTAGGAACAATTGCAGTTGGAATATTCCCGTGCCCGGATGGTCCAGTTTGTCCCCGTCATGCCACGCGCCCCAAATGCCAGGCGCCATGTTAGCCCGGCGGGGCGGCCTTGACGAGCAAAATTGGTTCGCCGAATGCTGCGGCAGGGGTCGCGGCGGGTGGCTAGCTGGGGGGCTGGGGGGCCACCCGCCGCGACGACAACACCAGGCCTAGTGGCTGGCGCTGTTAGACATGGAGCCGCCCGACATCGCGCCGCCCGACATCGAACCGCTGGCGTGTTTCTTCTTGGAGTCCATCATCTTGTCGTGGTCGCCGCTGGCCATCGCACCGCTCGACATGGACCCACCGGACATGGAACCACTTGCCTTGTGGTCGCTCATCATCGCGCCGCTGGACATCGAGCCGCTCGCCTTGTGATCGCTCATCGCGCCGCTGGACATGGAACCGCTGGAATTGGCCTGGGCCAGCGCGGGACCGGCGGCGGCGGTGACGAACAGGGCCAGGACGGCCGTTTTTGTAAAACGCTTCATTGCATTCTCCTTAAAGTGACCGCGCGGGGCGGTGGGGGGACGTTCCAAGACCAGGAACAGGGTTGGGCGGCACGACGGCCGCATCATTTGAAAAATTCTTCATCGGGTCGCCGCGGCCGCCACGATGGCGCCGCCGCGGCCCGCCTGCACCAGGATCGCGTCGCGCAATCCCGGCTGTGCCGGCGTGGGAAGCGCATACGTCGCGGGCGCGCCGCTCCACGAACCCAGCCGGACCAGCTGCTTGACGACATTCTTGTGCGGCAGGGTGATGCCGCCATTCTCGCCGCGCGCGATCGGCACATTCTCGATCCTGGGATCGAAGCGCACCAGCCACACGTCGTAGAGTCCGGCCGGGCCGGCGCCTATGCTGGCGGTAGTGGAACTGAGATCGACCGGCGGGGCGGCGCGATTGGCCTGGCGCGCGATCAAAGCTTCCAGCGCCCGCCGGTCGCGGCCCACGATATCGGCCCGCCCGTTGACGATCACCTGCGGGGTATAGACCTGGCTGTGATGCAGGCCATGGGCATAATCCCATTGGCGGGCGGTGTATTGCGGCGAGGCGAACGTGTCCTTCCAGCCCAGGTCGTCCCAATAGGTCACGCCATAGCTGAGAGTGAGAAGATCGGGACGGTCGCTGAGCGCCATGACATTGGCGTTGGCCGGCGGGCAGTCCGAGCAGCCCTGGCTCTGGAAGAGTTCCACCACCGTCAGGGGCGCCGCCACCGCCGGAGCGGATACCGCAACCGCAAGCAAGGTTCCCAAAACCAGTCGTCGCATGATGGTGTCCGCAATCTGCTGTCACTGGGCAGTTCGCGTGCGCCTGGCCGCGGGTTACACGCCGAAATCAGATTCCGGCATACCATTCATAGCCGCGGTCTTCCCAGTAACCGCCCCGGCCGCCGGCGATGCGCGCGAAACTGTCGGTGATCTCTATGCGCTGCACATATTTGGCCTGCTTGTAGCCCAGCTGGCGCTCGACCCGGAGCCTGAGCGGCGCGCCATGGGCCACGTCCAGCGCCTTGCCGTTCATCGCATAGGCGATCAGGGTCTGGGGATGGAAGGCGTCGCGCAGGTCGATGCTTTCATAATACTGGCCGGGGCTTTGCTCGCCGCCCTTGGACGGCTCGCCGGTCAGATTGTCGGCGCAGTGGAACACCGCATAACGCGCGCCCGGCCTGAGCGCGGCGGCCTTGAGCAGAAGACCCAGCTGCACCCCCGTCCACATCCCGATCGCCGACCAGCCCTCGACGCAGTCATGGCGGGTGATCTGGGTACGGTGCGGCAGCCGCCGGAGCTCGGCGAGCGACAAGGACAGGGGATTGTTCACCAGCCCGCCGATCCTCAGCCGCCAGTCGGTGAAATTCCGCGCCGCATGGGCATTGTATTCATCCGTACCCGGATCAAAGGTGCCGTTGGGCTTGAACACCGGCGAGATGTCCGACGGACTGTATTCGCGGGCCAGCCTGTCGCCGGCCAGAAGGGTGCGCTGGGCGGTCATGGTCCAGTCCTCCACCGCGCGGGCGACATGGGAAAAGCCGGAGCCCAAAGTGATCGTATCGGCCCTGGCGATCAGGTAGCCGGCGCCGCCCAACCCGCCCAGAATGGCGACGCGGCGCGTGATGTCCCTGGCGCTTGCCATCAGGAATGATCCTCCCTGGATGGATCCTGGGGTGTGCGATACCAGCCGTTCAGCATGGAGCGTATCTCGTTGATCGGCCCGGCCAGCACGACCTCGACCAGATGCACGACGATGAACAGCACGATAAGGCCGGCGGAGATGAAATGAATGCTGCGGGCCGACTGGCGACCGCCGAACACATCCAGCAGCCAGGGAAAGAAGGCGTCGAATCCCGGCGACATGGTCAGCCCGGTCAGCACCATCAGCGTGACCAGGAGGATGACGCCCAGATAGGCCAGCTTCTGCAGCACATTGTAGCGCTTCGCCGCCTCGCCGGTGGGATGCTTCAGTCTGACATGGTCCAGGATGGAGCGCGGGATCGCCCGGATGTCGGCGCGGCTGGGCCAGATGTCCTTCTGGATGTGCCGCGACCACAGGCTGTAGATGAGATAGCCGAGACCGTTGAACACCAAAATCCAGGCAAACAAAAAATGCCAGTGGCGGGCATCGGCCAGGTCCTGGAAACCGGGAATGGTGATCCAGTGCGGCCAGCCGCGCGGCTGGAATTCGCCATAGGCCTTCGACCAGCCCAGCACACCGGTGGTATCGAAGTGCCAGGGCCCGATCTGGGTCACGCCCCGGGGGCCGGTGGGCGTGTCGATGGCGCCCAGCGAGAAAAAAGGCCGGTCGGCATCGGCGCCATAAAGACCCCAATAGAGACGCGGATGGGCGTTGAAGATGTTCAGCCCGCTGCCCAGCAAAAAGACGATGCACAGCGCGTTGATCCAGTGGGTCAGCCGGACCGGGGCGCGGTGGCGGTAGAAACCGTCCGCATCCGTCACCGGCCCGAAGGCATCATGCCAGGCACGTTCCGGCCAAGCCTGGATCCGCGCCAGCCAGGTCTGTCTTGCCACACTGGAATCGGATGCCACGGGACCTCTCTTGCCCAGTATATTCGCTGGGGCGCGGAAGTGGTTTCAGATTTTCGAAGAAATTCCCCGGCACGGCGGGGGGCGCTCCGGGGTACGATTTCGCCCCCGGACGGCGTGGATTCCGGGTGATTTTGTGCAATAAGGCGGGGGCCGGGCCGCAAAGGCCCGGAAACGCCAAATCTCGCGGGATGCGCAGGGGAGAATAGACGATGAAATTTGTGAAAGCGGCAGTGGTTCTGGGCCTGGTATCGAGCCCGGCGGCCGCGCAGATCAATGCGGGCAGCAAGGCGCCGGAGGCCGGCCTGCCCTTCGCCATGGCCCAGGTTGCCACCTTCAACACCCCCTGGCGCATGGCCTTCCTGCCCGACGGCCGCATGCTGGTCACCGAAAAGGTCGGCCCCATCTGGCTGGTGAACCAGAAGGGCCTCAAGCGTCCCGTCCTGAACTACCCGGCCTCGCTGTATGGCGGCCAGGGCGGCATGCTGGGCGTCTATGTCTCGCCAAATTTTTCCACCGACCAGACCATCTATCTCACCTATTCCGAGCCGGGCACCATCGACGGGATCAGCGGCTCCAGCCTGGCGCTGGCCAAGGCCAAGCTGGTGCTCAGCGATAACGACCCGCGGGCGGGCGCAAGCCTTGAGGACCTCACGGTGATCTGGCGCGACGGCGCACGCGGCCGGGGCGGCCAGTTCGGCGCGGCGGTGGCCTTTGCGCCCGACGGCAAGTCCCTGTTCCTGACATCGGGCGACCGCCAGCGCTTCACCCCGGCCCAGGACCCCAACCAGCCGCTGGGCAAGATCCTGCACCTGACCCTGGACGGCAAGCCCGCGCCGGGCAACCCGCAGGCGGGCAAGACCGGCGCCACCAGCGTCCCCATCACCAATCCGCCGTCCGACACCGAAACCGCCAAGACCGCGCCGGTCGTCTACACCTACAAATTCCCCGGCAAGAACCTGACCCCGTCCGAGACCTGGTCCACGGGCCATCGCACACCCTATGGCCTGGCCTTCGGGCCCGACGGCCGGCTGTGGGAAGTGGAGCATGGCCCGCGCGGCGGCGACGAGCTCAACCTGATCGAGCCGGGCAAGAATTACGGCTGGCCGCTGGTGTCCTATGCCACCAACTATAACGGCGTGCCGATCCCCAGCCCGGACACCCGCCCCGACCTGACCAAGCCGGTGATCTACTGGACGCCGATCATCGCGCCGGGCAGCCTGGCCTTCTACAAGGGTGCCATGTTCCCGCAATGGGACGGCTCGGCGCTGATGGGCGGCATGGCCACCATGTCGCTGAACCGCATCACCTTCGACGGCCATGGCGGGGCAACGCCCGCCGAACGCTGGAGCGTCGGCCACCGCATCCGCGATGTCGAGGTCGCACCCGACGGCGCGGTGTGGATGCTGGAAGACGCCCCGGCCGGCGGGCTGTTCAGGCTGACGCCGAAATAGGGAGCATCGGTCATGACCCTGCAAGTCATCGGCGCCGGCGTGGGGCGCACCGGTACCTTGTCGCTCAAGCTTGCGCTCACCCGGCTGGGCCTGGGTCCGTGTCACCACATGATGGAAGTCATCCAGGCCATGCCGGTGCAGGTGCCGTTATGGGCGGCGGCGCTTGAGGGCCGTCCCGACTGGAAGGCGATCTATGACGGCTTCGCCAGCGCGGTGGACTGGCCGACCGCCGCCTTCTTCCGCGAACTGGCGGCCGCCTATCCGCAAGCCAGGTTCATCCTGTCCCATCGCGATCCGGAGAACTGGGCCGACAGTTTCGGCGAGACCATCTACACGGCGATGGCGGCGCGCGACCAGGCGCCGCCCGAGCGCCGGGACTGGCTGGAAATGGCCTATGGCGTGGTGGCGCGCAGCGGATTTGCCCTGGGGCTTTCGCGCGACCAGCTGATCGCGGGCTACATCGCCCACAACCAGGCGGTGAAAGCGGCGATCCCGGCAAGCCGGTTGCTGGTCTATCAGGTGAAGGAGGGTTGGGAACCCCTGTGCGCGTTCCTGGGCACGCCCGTGCCCGACGAGCCCTTCCCCCGCACCAACGACCGCGCCGAATTCTGGGAACGGGTGCGCGGCGGCCACTAGCCCGGCCCCGTTCCCCCTGCCCGGCAATCGCGCTATCGTCGCACGCCGCATTTTTCGCAGAGGGGATTCATGGCAAAGGCGAAACCGCGCGCCGCAAAGGCGAAACCGCCCACCAGGGCAAAAAAAATCGCCCGCCCCAAAAGGGCGGGCACATCCAAAAGCATCAAGACCGACCGCACGCTGCTGCTGGTCGCCACGCGCAAGGGCGCCTGGATCTATCGCGGCGATGCAGCGCGCAAGGACTGGCGAACCGACGGGCCGCATTTCCTGGGCCAGATCATCAATCACCTGGTGCTCGACCCGCGCGACGGCCGCACCCTGCTGGCCGCCGCCAGCACCGGCCATCTGGGGCCGACCATTTTCCGCTCCACCGACTTCGGCAAAAGCTGGAAGGAAGCCAAGCGGCCGCCCGCCTTCCCCAAGGCTGCGAACGGCAAGGGCCGCAGCGTCAATCACACCTTCTGGCTGACGCCGGCGCATGCCAGCGAGCCGGGCGTCTGGTATGCCGGCACCTCGCCGCAGGGCCTGTTCCGCAGCGAGGACGGCGGCGTCACCTGGGACGCCGTTTTCCGGCCTCAACGACGATCCGCAATACCGCGAATGGATGGGCGAGCGCGCAGGACGGCACGCCCGACGGGCCGAAGCTGCATTCGATCATTGTCGATCCGCGCGACCCCAAGCATCTGTATTTCGGCATGTCGAGCGGCGGCGTGCATGAATCGCGCGACGGCGGCAGACAGCTGGACGCCGCTGATCGAGGGCATGGAAGTGGTGGAAGGCTTCGATCGCCAAGCAACGTCGCCTTCCACGATCCGCATTGCGTGCGGCTGTGCCCGTCCAATCCCGACCGGCTGTATCAGCAGAACCATTGCGGCATCTACCGGCTCGACCGGCCGGTCGAAGAGATGGACGCGCATCGGCAAGGCCATGCCCGAAAGGTCGGCGATATCGGCTTTCCCATGGTGGTGCATCCGCGCGACGACAAGACGTGCTGGGTGTTTCCGATGGACGGCAGACGGTGTGGCCGCGCACCAGCCCGGACGGCAAGCCCGCCGTCTATCGTCACGCGCAATGGCGGCAAGAGCTGGCAGCGGCTGGACGCGGGCCTGCCCAAGCGCGATGCCTGGTGGACGGTGAAGCGCCAGGCCATGACGGCGGACGCGGGCGACCCGGTGGGGCTTTATTTCGGCACCACCAGCGGCGAGCTGTGGACGAGCCGCGACGAAGGCAAGACCTGGGGCTGCATCGCGCGGCATCTGCCGGAAATCTATGCGGTGGAAACGGCGCGATGGGCTGATGACGGCGCCCGCGGTGAAGGTTCTGATCCCCAGCGCCGCTGCTCTCCTATACCGGGCGCCGACGAGGTCGAGGCGGCGGGCGCGACGCTGGGCGCGCTGCTGGCCGATCTGGACCGGCAGTATCCCGGCATCCGCTTTCGCATGATCGACGAGCAGGACCGCTGCGCAGACACATGCGCTTCTTCGTCAATGGCGAGATCGTCGAGGACCTGGGCCATCCGATCAGGGCCGGGCGATGAGGTGGGGATCGTGCAAGCTCTGAGCGGTGGGTGAGGAGCGGTTCGCCGAAGGCGAACGAAATGGTCGGGTGGACCATTTCGAGCGACGAACGCCGCGAGCCAAAGCGAGCGGCCGGGTGGACCGTGCCGTTGCGCCGCCTAAAGATCCGCCAGCCTTGTCCAGATGCCGGTGATGGCGGCGACCGCAAGCCCCGCAATCAGGACCGGCGTGCCGTGAAAGCCCAGTTCGCGCGATACCGCCAGCCACAGCACCAGGGTGGCGATGGCGACCACGATGCCGCCAATCAAGCTGGCCTTGCCGGTGGTGACCCGCGGCGCGCTCATGGTGCCCTGCCCTTTGCGTCACTGCGCACCCTGCTGGTGTCGTAGCCGTTGAAGATATGCTTCACCAGGCCGCATTTCAGGTCGGAGGTGCCGAAGAACCAGTCGGCAACCGGATAGGTCAGGTTGAAATTGCGCGTCATCATGATCCCGGGATTGTGATGGGCGATATGGTGGCGGCGGATGGAATTGACCAGCGGGATGCGCCGCACCAGCCGGTCGTCGCGCACATGGCAGCAGAAATGGAACAGCTCGTAATTCAAATAGAGCGCGGTGTTGGTGATGAGCAGCAGCCAGCCGGCATTGGCCAGGCCCAGCCGGCCCAGGATAAAGGCGGGGATCAGCGACAGGGTCATGAAGGCGACCAGCGCGTATGGGGGGAAGAAGACGATGCGGAAGTCGCGGCTGTTGTCGAAGGCCGGCTCGCTATCGGTGAAGAATTCGTGATGCGCCAGGGTATGGCGCTTGTAGATGCCCATCAGGCCCTTGACGGGGCGGTGCATCACATATTTGTGCAGCCACCATTCGAAGACATTGGACGCACCAAAGGCGAAGGGGATCACCAGCCATTCATACCAGGCGGGGCTTGAGAGCTGGCGGGCGCAGACCCAGATCGCCGCGCCGCCCAGCAGGTAGATCAGCGCCACATGCAGCCAGCCGACATAGGCGGGCGCGATGCGCGGCCGGTAGTCGGCGCGGAAGGCGGCCTGGCGGCTGGGCATGGTATTTCGCGGCATTTCCCCGGGCATTGGCTGGGCCCTTTTTCCAGCAACGATAGGACCGCCGCCGGGGCCCGGCAAGGCCGGGCCGCGACCGCCGGAAAGCGCCCTATTCCGCGATTTTCCCGGTCGCTGGCCGAACGGCCCGCACTGATCTAGGATGGACCCGGACTGGAGAGCTATTGGACACCGGCGAAAGAGTTAAAGCGACATTGGCGAAAGCGCTTCTGGTCGATCCGGAGTTGGTGCGGGATGACGCCCTGCTTGTCGATGACCTTGGCGTCAGCAGCCTGGACCGTTTCGAACTCATCATGGACCTGGAAACCGAGTTCAATCTCGAGATCCGGGAAGAAGACCTGGTCGGCGCGAAAACCGTCGCCGATGTCATTCGCTGCCTGGATGCGCAGATCAAGGGCGCCAGTCCCCAGCCGGCCTAGGGTTGGTGCGCGTTTGGAATTTCAAACAGCTTGTCGTGGCCCGCGCATCCGAACCATGACAAATGATTGATCGGTAAAAGCGGCGGATTCTGCATCCTGCCGGCCGTTCAAAACGTCGCGATCGGATTCAGCACCGAGCCCGTGGCGCCCGGCACGGCGGCGGGGGACGCAGTGACCAGGAATTCCCAGCGCCCGCGTTTCGCGGCCTCGGCGGCGACCAGCTCCAGGTCCAGATTGTCGAAGATGGGCATGCCCATGGCCACGATGCACAGGGCATGGATGGGCTGGGATACGCCTTCGACGCGGCTGGGCAGCACGTCCTGGGCGTCGTCGCCGCCCAGGATGGCGGCATCGCGGGCATGCAGCCAGCGGGCGCAGCGCATATGCAGCCCGGCCAGTTGCTGCACCGGCCACGCCCCCAGCGCGTCGCGCCGCGCCCAGCGCCCGGTGCGCACGATCATCACATCGCCGCGCCCCACCTTCACCCCCGCCTTCTTCTCCCAGGCGTCAAGGTCCTCGGGATAGATCGGGGTGCCGGGCTCCAGCCAGTCCACGCCCTTGTGGCGCGCCATGTCCATCAGCACGCCGCGGGTGATGATGCCGTTCTTGTAGCTGAGGATGCTGTTCTTGGCCGCGCCGTCCTCGGTCACGCTGTCGACGGGATAGCCGTTATAGAGCTTTCCGTCATAGGCGAAGTGACTCAAGGTATCCATGTGGGTGTGCGCCATGCCGTGATAGGCGATGAAGAAATTGTCGGCGGTACTGGCGATTCCGGTGTGGGAGACGCTGGCGCCGGTGCGGATGGTCTTGCGCACGATGGGGACGGGATTGTCCACCGCCGCTTTGGTCTCGGCATTGCGCGCCATCGAATAGCTGGCGCCTTCGCGCGCCAGCCCCAGCGCGGATTTGCGCTTTTGCGCGGTGATGAGGTTGACCGCGCCGGTCTGGTCGTCGGCGCCCCAGCGGCCCCAGTTGGAAAGCTCCTTCATCAGTTTGACGAAGTCTTCGGGGGTGGAGTCATTGGGCATGGAGCCGGGGCGAATTTGCGCCAAAGCCGGCGGCGCGGCCATCACGGCGGCCCCCGCCGCGAGGCGCTGCATCACCCTGCGGCGCGACGGATTGTTTTCTGTGTCAGGCATCGGCCCCTCCCCGGTGGTTTTGGGGGAGCCTAGGCCGGTGTGCGCCGCAGCGGCAAGCTGATGGGCCCGCGTTTTTCCTTATGCTCGCCCATGCGGCGGGCGAGGTCGTTGGTAACCCCCGTGCACAAGGTGCCATTGCGCCTGCTGGCGAGCAGATAGACGTAATACGCCAAGAGCTGGTCCCCTTCCCTCGCGCGAGTCTCCGGCTCACGCTCGCCGGGGATGACACCGGATATAATGGCCTGTTTTCGGGCCTTATCCGCCGGCGCCGCTGAACCGAACCTTCAGCTCGGCCACCTGCTCGTCGGTGATCTTGGCCACCAGTACCTCCGGCGCGCTGGATGGTCTGGCCCGGCGTCAGTTCATCCAGCAGCATCGCGCCATCGGCGCGTCGGGGAACGGGATCGACCCCGCCGCGATAGCCGACCGGCTGGATGCATTCATGGATGGTCCTGGCGAAGTCGCGGCATCACCGGCCAGATCAGGTGGGCGAACTGGTGCACCAGGTTCAGCCCCATGCGCACGCCCACCGCCGCCCGGGCGCGGTCGGTCTTGATATGGGTCCAGGGCGCGGCGCGGGTCAGATATTCGTTGCCCGCCACCCAGATGGCGCGCAGTTCGCCCATCGCCTTGCGGAATTCGGCGCTCTCCATGATAGTCCGCATACTGGGCGATGCGCCGGTCCATTTCGGCGATCAGGGCGTGCTCGTCCTCGCCATAGTCGCCCTCGCCCGGCACCTGGCCGTCGAAGCGCGCGACGCAGAATTTGGTCACGCGATTGACGAAATTGCCCAGCACGTCGGCCAGGTCCTTGTTGATGATGCCGGCGAAACTGCTCCCAGGTGAAATTGCTGTCGCTGCCTTCCGGGGCGTTGGCGATCAGGTAATAGCGCCACTAGTCGGCGGGCGCGACCTCCAGCGCCGTGTCCATGAAGATGCCGCGCTTGCCGCGAGGTGGAGAATTTGCCGCCGTCATAGTTCAGCCAGTTGAAGCCCTTGAGCCGGTCCACCAGCTTCCACGGCTCGCCCGAGCCCATGATCGTCGACCGGGAAGACCCACGGTGTGGAAGGGCACATTGTCCTTGCCCATGAATTCCCAATAGGTGACGTCCTTGGCGGCATCGCCGAACCACCAGTCGCTTCCAGGCATCGCCCTTGCTTGTTGTTGTCGGCCCATTCCTTGGTGGCGGCGATATATTCGATGGGCGCGTCGAACCAGACATAGAAGACCTTGCCCTTGAGCTTGCCGTCCGCGATGTCGTCGGGCACCGGGAATGCCCCATTCCAGGTCGCGGGTGATGCCGCGGTCCTGCAGCCCCTCGTCCAGCCACTTGTAGGCGATCGACGTCACGAGCTGCGGCCAGTCGTTCCTGTGGCTGTCGATCCAGGCTGCGCAAGCGGTCGGCTGAACTGCGACTGTTTGAGGAACAGATGGGTGGAATCGCGGATCTCGATGTCGTGCGGCGCCCGACACCGCCGAGCGCGGCTCGATCAGGTCCATCGGATCCAGCACGCGGGTGCAATTCTCGCACTGGTCGCCGCGCGCCCGGTCATAGCCGCAATGCGGACAGGTGCCGATCACATAGCGGTCGGGCAGGAAGCGGCCATCGGTGGCGAATAGGCCTGCTTGGTGGTGCGCAGTTCCAGAAAGCCGTTCTTCCACAGCTGCGCGCGCGAAATGCAGCGTCAGTTCATGGTTCTGGGGCGAGGACGAGCGCCCGAAATTGTCCCAGCTGAGGCCGAAGCGCTCGCCCAGTTCCTTCTGCACCTGGTGCCACTTGGCGGCAGTATTCCGCCACCGGCATGCCCTCTTCCAGCGCCGCCAGCTCGATCGGCGCGCCATGCTCGTCGGTGGCGCAGATCGCCAGCGTGTCGTAGCCGCGCGCACGGCAGAAGCGGGCGAAAATATCGGCCGGCAGCATCGAGCCGACCAGGTTTCCCAGGTGCTTGACGCCGGCGACATAGGGGATGGCGGAGGTGATGAGGACGCGCTTCATGTTCTGCTATATAAGGAGTGGGTTCAGGTGACCAGTCCTCATACAAGGGGACGGCTAGGGAAGCAAAAGGGGTTGGCGGTGGACGGTAACAGATTCGACAGAAGGTGGAATTATGTCGTTGTTGCAATAGGTTCTGCGGCGATCCTCACAACCGGGATGATGGTGGCTTCGGCCCAGAACAATCCCCCCCCGCCCCCGCCCGCCAGCGTCCGGCCGGCCAGCGCCCTGGACGGCCTGCCCCATGACGACATTTCCAACGGGATTGTCTCGGCCAAGGTCTATCTGCCGGGGCCGCACGGCTTTTACCGGGGTACCCGTTTCGACCGCGCCGGGGTGGTGGCCCACGCCACATATAAAGGTCAGGACTATGGCCAGTACTGGTTCTCCAGCCAGTCCCCCGCCGTGCACGACTTCCAGTGGCAGAACGGCCAGGTCACCGTCTCCACCGCCAGCGGCGCCGCCGGCCCGTCGGAGGAATTCACCGCCATCGGCTTCGACGAGGCGGGCCCCTGCCGCAAAGCGGCGCGCGAAACAAGTTGCGGCAAGTTCCTGAAGATCGGCGTCGGCATCCTGCAACGCGACACCGACGCGTACGACTTCGTCCACACCTATCCGGTGGTGAACGAAGGCAAGCGCACCGCCAGCGCCACCAAGACCCAGGTGCGCCTGACCCAGGACCTGTCGGATACGGATACCGGCTATGGCTACAGCTATGTCAAGACGGTGAAGCTGACGCCGGGCAAGGCGCAGATGGTGATCGAGCATGTGCTGACCAACACCGGCAGCAAGGACCTGGTCACCTCGGTCTATTGCCACAACTTCCTGTCGCTCAGCCCCGGCAACCAGAATGTGGAACTGACCGCACCCTTCTCCCTGATCGCGGCCAAGCCGCTGGCGGCGGACGCCGCCCAGGTCGACGGCAAGACGCTGAAATACCTGCGCGCCGTCAAGGAAGGCGAAAGCGTCACCTCGCCGATCAGCGGTTTCGGCACGGCCGTCAGCGACTATGATTTCCGGGTGGTGAACACCCAAACCGGCTTCGGCCAGCGCATCCGCGCCGACCAGCCGCTGTCGCGGATCAATTTCTGGTCCATCCGCACCACCTTCAGCTGGGAGCCCTATATCGCCATCTCGCTCAAGCCGGGCGAAACCAAGCGCTGGACCTATATCTATGACTATTTCGGACCCGGTGAGGGCTGAAATGCGGCGCGCGGCGGCCATCGTCGCCCTGCTGGCGGGGGCCTGCGGACCCGCGGGCGCCCAGCCCGGCACCTTGCCCGCGACCGCGCTGGAGAATTTCCCCCATGTGGCGATCACCAACGGGCAGATCACCGCCCAGGTCTATCCGCCGGGCAAGCGCCAGCTGTATCAGGGGACACGCTTTGATCATGCCGGCGTGGTGTTTCATGTCACCTACAAGGGCCAGGACTACAGCAGCTACTGGTTCGACCGCTTTGTCACCGATCCGCCGCGACGACGACCAAATATCCCGCCGGGGTGGAACATGCCTGCTGTTCTGTGTCGGGCCCGGTGGAGGAATTCGCGCCGGTCGGTTTCGAGGCGGCCGGTATTGGAGGTCGCTTTCTCAAGCCCGGCATCGGCATCTTCAAGCGCACCAACGACAAGTATGACCAGTTCCCCACTTTGCCGGTCCTGAACGCGGGCACCCGCACCTTCAAGGCGACGAGAAACAGCGCCCGCTTCACCCAGGACCTCAGCGACCCGCAATCGGGCTATGGCTACAGCTATGTCAAGACCGTGACATTGGTGCCGGGCAAGCCGCAGATGACCATCGCCCATGTGTTGAAAAACACAGGCAGCAAGCCGATCGAGACCACGGTCTACAACCACAATTTCCTCACTTTAAGTCCCGGCAACGAACATGTCGCCATCACCGCGCCGTTCGAAATCAAGGCCGAACAGCCGCTGCAGCCGGAACTGGCCCGGATCGACGGCACGGACCATCCGCTACCTCGCCCCGGTGCCCAAGGGCGCCAGCGTGAAAAGCCTGATCGACGGCTATGGCGATAGCGTGTCCGACTATGATTTTCGCATCGTCAACACCGCCACCGGCTTCGGCCAGCGGCTGCGCGCCGACGCACCCATCGCCCGCATCAATTTCTGGTCGGTCAACAGCGTGCTGGGATGGGAACCCTATATCGCCATTGCGCTGAAGCCCGGCGAGACCAAAAGCTGGACCAACACCTATGATTTTTTTGGACCTGGGGAGAAATAAGATGAGACATATGACGCTTGCCCGCACGCTGCTGGCCACCACGGCACTGGCTTGCCTGACATCCGGTGCCGTGATCTCGGCCTGGGCCCAGGGCCATGAGCCCTATGTGCCGGTCAATCCCGCCGACACCGCACCCGCCAGCGCGCTGGATAATTTGCCCCCAAGGACATCTCCAACGGCATCGTCAGCGCCAAGGTCTATCTGCCGGTGGAGTTCGGCTTCTACCGTTCCACCCGCTTCGACCATGCCGGCATGATCACCCACATCACCTACAAGGGCCACGATTACGGCCGCTACTGGTTCGTCAAGACCTCGCCCGACGTGCAGAACTTCACCTATGACGCCGACGGGCTGGTGGCCCATCCTTCCGACGTCGCCGCCGGACCTGTGGAGGAATTCGGCGAGAACGGCTTTGACGCGGCGGGCCCCGGCGGGCGCTTCCTGAAGATCGGCGTCGGCATCCTCAAGCGCGACAACGACAAGTATGACCGCTTCCACACCTATCCCATCCTGACCGAGGGCAAGCGCACCACCACCGCCACCAAGTCCAGCATCCGCTTCGACCAGGTGATCGCGAACGATCCGTCCGGCTATGGCTACAGCTATACCAAGACGGTGCGGCTGCTGCCGGGCAAGGCGACCATGGTGATCGAGGACCGGCTGAAGAATATCGGAAAAAAGACCATCGACACCACCGTCTACAACCACCACTTCATGACCTTGAGTCCCGGCGAGGATGGGGTGGAGCTTGAGGCGCCCTTCGTCCTCGCCCATGACCGCCCCATGCCCGCCGATGTGGTCAAGTTCGACGGCGCGCGCATGACCTATCTGCGCGGCCTCACCGGCCATGAGCAGGTGGCCAGCGACCTGACCGGATTTCACCAACGTGGTCAGCGACAATGACTTCCGCATCACCGCCACCAAGACCGGCTATGGCGTGCGGCTGCGCGCCGACATGCCGGTGACGCGGCTGTTGTGGTGGTCGGTACCCTCCACCATGGGCATCGAGCCCTATATGGACATCAAGTTGAAGCCCGGCGAGGAAAAAAGCTGGACCCACACCTTGGACTATTACGGGCCCGGCGACGCCAAGTGAGACTATCCTTCGCCATGATCGGCACCCTGTTGGCAACGGCAGCACTGGCCCAGCCGGTGCAGCCGCCGCCGGCCTCCAGCGCGCCGGTGGGCGATCTGCTGGCGTCGGCGCCGGATATTGTCTTGAACAACGGCGCCATTACCGCCCATGTCGCGCGCATCGATGCGGCGCGCGGCTTCTATAACGGCACGCGTTTCGATCAGGCGGGCGTGGTCACCAGCCTGACCCTCAACGGGCGGGAATTCTATCGGCCATGGTTCGAGAAAACCGCCCCGGAGGTCCTGGACTATACGTACGTGGGAGAGGACATTGTCGCCGGTCCCGACAGCGCCATCAGCGGGCCGGTCGAGGAGTTCGCGCCGCTGGATTTCGAGGCCGAGCCAGGGACCTTCGTCAAGATCGGCGTGGGCATACTCTACCAGCCGGACAGCCTGCCCTACGATCATTACCGTCACTACCGCATCCTGGACGCCGGCCGGCGCACCACCACCGTCACCAAGACGGGCGTCACATTCACCCAGGAATTGTCCAATGGGGGCTATGGCTATGTCTATGAGAAAAGCCTGGTCCTGGTGCCGGGCAAGCCACAGCTGGTGATCAGTCACCGGCTGCGCAATACCGGCAAGAGCCGAATCGAGACGACTGTCTACGACCACAACTTTCTCACACTCGACCGAGGCAATGGCGGGATCACGGTGACATTTCCCTTCGCCGTCACGGCCGCCAATCCGCCCGCCGCCGACCTGGTCCGCATCCAGGCGGGCACCCTCACCTATCTGCGGCCGATGGCGGCCAGGGAGCGCATTTCCTTTCCCGTCACCGGTTTTGGCAACAGCGCCGCCGATTACGACATCGCGATCAAGGACCGCAGTGGCGCCGGCGTCTCCATCAAGGGCGACCAGCCGCTGACGCGGATCAACATCTTCTCCATCGACCATGTCCAGTCGGTGGAGCCCTATATTGCCATCGACCTGGCGCCCGGCGCGGAGATGCACTGGAGCTACACCTACACCTACGCGGCCTCGAAAAAATAAAGCCCCGGCGGTTCGTCGGCTATGGACTGATACGCAACACCTCGAGGCTGCCGCCAAACAGGCACAGATGGCCCTCGCAATCGCTGGTCTTGAAGCGGCCGGTTACGTGACCGTTTTTGTGACTGAAGCGTTTTGAATCCCGGTACTGGCCTTGGCTGAGGCTCAGCCAGATCCCGGCTTTGGGATCGCCATACAAAAGATCGGATTCCTCCTCGTTGGCGAAAATCGTGTTGTCTTCCATGGCGACGGTTATGTATCCCGCGACCCGGACGATCTTGTCCTTGTATTTCGCCTTGTTGGCAAGCAGTTCGGGCACCGACACGGTTGCGGTCGCCGGGGCTCGGCCCGTTGTCTCGGCGGCATCGGACAGGGATACCAGGCCGATCAACGATGCCGCCAGTACCGCGGCGCACGCCACGTTGGAGACGGATATGATTTTTACCGGTCTCTGCCCGTCGGTTTCCATTTGCTGTAATCCCGCCTGTTGGTCGTACCCGGCCGCTGCCACACCGGCTCCACGAAGTATGCGTGATTTTTGACGCCGAGCTCAAGGAGGGTGTTTCTGTCGGGCGTGATGATAAAGGCCGGCTTGTGATAATCCCGGGACGGATGGCCTGCCGGATATTTTGTACCAGCGTGAGTGAGACTACTGCATAGCTGGCGGTCCATCCAGATGGGGTGGCACGGGCATGTAAGTCTGCGGCGCTGGCGGTCGATATCCCAGCGACGAGTGGGGTCTGATGGTGTTGTAGTGGTGACGCCATTGCTCGATGAGGACCTTGGCCTCCTTGAGGCTGCAGAAGATTTCGCCATTGAGCAGCTCGTCCCGCAGTTTGCCGTTGAAGCTTTCGCAATAGCCATTCTCCCAGGGGCTGCCAGGCTCGATGTAGAGCGTCCTGGCGCCCACGCTCGCCAGCCAGCTACGCACAATCTTGGCGGTCATCTCTGGCCCGTTGTCGGATCGGATGTGCTCTGGGATCCCCCGGACCAGCATCGCGTCAGCCATGGTCTCCAGAACGCCCAGGCTGTTGATCCGTCTGGCGACCCGGATCGCAAGGCATTCCCGGGTGAACTCGTCGATCAGCGTCATCAGCCGCACCTTGCGGCCATCCTGCGTCTGGGCCTCCACAAAGTCATAGGACCAGACATGGTTGCGCCGCTCCGGACGCAGCCGGATGCAGGAGCCGTCATTGAGCCACAAGCGCCTTCTTGGCCTTTGTTTACTGGGTACTTTTAACCCCTCACGGCGCCAGATGCGCAGCACGCGATCCACGCCAACAGACCATCCGGCCCGCTGGAGCATCTCGGTGATCCGTCGGTAGCCATAGCGGCCATACTGGGCTGCCAACTCCAGAATGGCACGGGTCAGCGCGTCCTCGTCCGCCCGCGCTATGACCGTGTAGCGCTGCGTGCCGCGCGGCTGGCCGACGACCCGGCAGGCCTGGCGCTCCGAGAGCCTGTACTTCTCCGTGCCCCTGCAACCGCCTGCCGGCGCCGTTCAGGGCTTACAAGTTTCCCGAGGCAATATCCTTGAGGACCTGCTTTTCAAGAGACAGGTCGGCCACCAGCCGCTTCAGCCGGCTGTTTTCCTTCTCAAGGTCCTTCATCCGCCGGGCCTGGTCCAGATCGAGCCCGCCATATTCCTTGCGCCAGCGATAGTAGCTCTGGTCCGATATCCCGGCTTCCCGGCACGCAATCGACACCGATTTGCCTTGTGACGTTGTCACCTCAATCTGCCGCAGCAGCGTCACTATCTGCTCCGGCGTCGGTCTCTTCTTCGGCATGTCCAAGCTCCTTTCCAAGCCATTTTCTATCAATTCGCTTGGTACAAAAAGAGCCGGTCAGGTCACCCCATTGTGGCACCGTTGGGAAAATATTTATTCGCAAGAAAGCCTGTGACGGCCCCTCCTCCGACAGGTACCAAGGACTCGCCCGCGTCCGATGGATTAAGCAGTGAGGGAAAGTGCGCGCCAGTCATCCGGACATCAATGTCGGCATCAGGACTGCCGGTGTTCAGCAAGCCCCAGCCAGGCGCGTAATCAAAACCAGATATCCCTCAAAATAATGGCAATACGAGAGCAGGTCAAAAGATTGTGAGCCAAGAACACTAGTGCATCGAACTGCTGGTGCCGCAATGACATCTCGCCGGCTGCCACTCCTATTCCTTTGGCGGTTGCGCCTTATCGTCCGATAATGGAAACGCTGGACGCATCCGCCCCCGTTGGTTAAGAAAGTTAGATCGATCAACAGCATGCCGCTGAGAATTGGCGAATGTCACTTCCGCCACGTGCTGCCTGCAAAAGGACTGATCGCCGCTCTCAAAACACCCGGTGGAACCAGACCAGCGAAAGCCCGGCCGCCAGCGCCATCAGCAGGGCCGCGGCGGCGGCGAAGAAGGAAGTGATTTCCATCTCGCGCATCTCCACCACCAGCTGCCGCGACAGGTCAGTATAGACCGCCTTGAGGTCCTCGGCGGTGTTGGCGTGGAAATACTTCGCCTTGGTCATGTCGGCGATCTTCTTCAGCGCATCCTCGTCCAGCTGGGCCCGCATCGAGAAGCCGCCAAAGCCCACAATGTTGCCTTTGGCGGTGCCGAAGCCGACGGTATAGACGCGCACGCCATATTCGCTGGCGATGCGCGCCGCATCGACGGGATCATAGCCGGCATTGGTCTGCCCATCGGTGAGCAGGATGGCCACCGCGTTCTTGTAGGAGCCGGGCTCGACCGGGACATGCTTCTTGGCCGGCGCCTTGGCGCGCTCGCCCAGCGCGACGCCGCCATAGCGCTCGCGAAAATCGTAATTGCCCCAGCGGCCATAGCCGCCGAAATTCCGCGAATTGAACTGGTTGATCGGAAAGCTTTCCTGCGGGAACAGGGTGGAGAGCGTCACCAGGATGCTGCTGCCCACCGCGGTGCCGCGCTGCAATTCAAAGCGGTCGATGGCGGCGTTCAGCTCGGCATGGTCGGTGGTGGGGCCCTGCACCAGAAGCGCCGTGGCGGCAAAAGCCACGATGCCGATGCGCACGTCGCGCGGCTGGCTGTCGATATAGGCCCTGGCCGCCTTCTCCGCCGCCATGATCCGCGAGGGATCGACGTCATTGGCGCGCATGCTGCCGGACACGTCCATCACCAGCATCACCGTCGCCACCCGCGACGGCAGGCTCACCTGGGCCGTGGGCCGGGCCATGGCCAGCAGCAACAGGGAAAACGCCGCCAGCATCAGGGCGGGCGGAACATGGCGGCGCCAGCCCACGCCCTGTGCCGCTTCCTTGACCAGCGCCAGGTTGGGGTAGCGGAAGGCGGCCTTGCGGCGGCGGCGCAGCATCAGCACATAGACCGCGATCATCAGCGGCACCAGCAGCAACAGCCACAGGACCACCGGCCAAAGGAAGGAGATGTTGGGAATAAAGCCGCTCAGCCGCGACCAGGGGATGTCCGCAAACGCCTTCATGCCGAACCGCGCAGACTATGCTTGCGCATCTGGGCAAAGCGCATCAGCGCATCCATCACGTCATCCTCGGTGGCCAGTTCGACCACGTCCACGCCGGCCTTCTCGAAGGCGGCAAGCAGCGCCCCTTCGCGCGCATCCGCGGCCGCGGCGAACCGGGCCAGGAATCCGCGGTCATGGGTGTCCACGAACAGCTGCTCGCCGGATTCGGCATCCTGGAAGGTCAGCAATCCCAGGTCCGGCAGCCGCGTTTCCAGCTTGTCGGTCAGCCGCACCGCGATCACGTCATGGCGCATGGCCAGAAGGGTGAGGTTTTTCTCCCAGCCGGGCGCGCTGATGAAGTCGGAGACCACAAACACCAGCGAGCGGCGGCGGATCCTGGCCGCGGCATCCTTGAGCACCTGCCCCAGGTCGGTGGCGCCGCGGCCCGGGCGATGCGCGGCCACCTCGTTCATGATCTGCAGCAGTTGCCGGCGCCCGCCGCGCGCCGGGATGGTGCGATCGACATGGCCGGAAAAAATCATCGCCCCGGCCCGGTTGCCCCGGCTAAGGAGCAGGCGGCACATCAGGTTGGTGAATTCCGACAGCACCGCATGCTTGGAAACGCTGACCCCCTGGAACAGCATCGAGGGGCTCATGTCCAGCAGGAACCAGACCGGAATTTCCCGGTCCTCGATATAGTCGCGCACATAGGGCGTGCCCAGGCGGGCGGTGGCATTCCAGTCCATGCGGCGGACGTCATCGTGGAACTGGTATTCCCGCAAGTCGGCCAAATCCAGCCCGTCGCCGCGCGACGGGCTTTTATGGTCACCCTGCAACAGACCTTCGAGCCGGCGCATCACCGGCAGCTCGAGGCGGCGCAGGATGTTGTCAGAGACTGGCGGCACGGGCTGTCTCCAGGACTGGCGGCGGCACGGCGCGCAGGATCTGCTCCAGAATATCGTCCGACGTCAGGCCCTCCGACAACGCCTCATAGGACGGCACCAGCCGGTGGCGAATGACGTCGGCCGCCACGTCCATCACGTCGGCCGGCAGCACATAATCGCGGCCGCGCATGAAGGCGAGCGCCCTGCCCGCCTCGATCATGGCGATGGAGGCGCGCGGCGAGGCACCATACTGGATGAAGCGCTGATACTGCGGCAGGCCGCACTTCGCCGGCACCCGGGTGGCGGCGACAAGCCTGACGGCATAGATCATCAAGGAGGGATCGACATACAGGCGGCGCACCGCGGCCTGCATCTCCAGCAGCGCGTCGGTGGAAGTCACCGGACCGACCGCAACCGCCGCGCCGGTGACGCGCTGGACGATGACGAATTCTTCCTCCTCGCTGGGATACCCGACCAGTATCTTCATCATGAAACGGTCCACCTGCGCCTCCGGCAGCGCATAGGTTCCCTCGATCTCGATCGGGTTCTGGGTCGCCATCACCACGAAGGGCCTGGGCACGGCGAAGCTTTCGCCGGCGATGGTGACCTGGCGCTCCTGCATGACTTCCAGGAGCGCGCTCTGCACCTTGGCGGGGGCACGGTTGATTTCGTCGGCCAGCACCAGGTTGGCGAACACCGGCCCCAGCATGGTGACGAATTCGCCGCTCTTCTGGTTGAAGATGCGCGTGCCCGTCAGGTCGGCCGGCACGAGGTCCGGGGTGAACTGGATGCGCTTGAAGCTGCCCTGCATCGCCCGCGCCAGGGTCGAAACCGTCAGGGTCTTGGCCAGCCCGGGCACGCCTTCCACCAGAAGATGGCCGCCCGCCAGAAGCGCCACCAGGACCCGTTCCAGAAAATGGTCCTGGCCGACCACGACCTTCTTCACTTCGTAGAGAAGATGTTCCAGTCCCGCATGCGCAGTGTTCATGGCCGGCCCTTTTCTAAAGCGGATTGTTCCCCACGGCCTTTGCCGCATTCTCGATCGGCACGGCGAAGCCCATGCCGGCAAAGACGTGCTGGCCCGTGGGATTGAACAAAGCGGTGACGATGCCGACCACTTCGCCGTTGCGATCGACCAGCGGACCTCCGGAATTGCCGGGGTTCACCGCCGCGTCAAACTGGATCAGGTTGGAAAGGCGCGCGCCCTGATCCTCGCGGTCCGGATCGACAAAGGCCCGCTTCAATCCCGAGACCACGCCGGCGGACACCGACGGCCCCAGGCCGAAGGGAAAGCCGACCGCCACCACCGTATCGCCGGGGTTGAGCCCCGCGGTGGACGCCAGGGTGGCCGGCTTCAGGTCATCGGGGGCGGTTTTCGCCCGGATGACGGCAAGATCATTTTCCGGCTGCACGTTCACCACCTCGGCATCGGACTTGCTGCCGTCCCAGAAGGTGACCACCCAGCGGTCGGTGGTGCGGATCACGTGCAGGTTGGTCAGGATGTCACCCTTGTCGTCGATCACCACGCCGCTGCCGGTGGCATCGGGCATATCCTCCTTGCCGTCCGGCGTGCGCAACGGCCTGGATTTGGAACGCCCGTCTTTCTTCCCCTCTTTTTTCGCGGCGGCCTGCTCGGCCTTGGCTTCCTCGGCCGCATGCTCGGGCGACAGATAGCCTTCGACCCGCACCACCGAGGGTGCAACCGTCGCAGCCGCGATGGTGGTATCCGCCGGCGGGGGATCGGTATGCGACAGGGTGTACTTCACCGCATTGTCGATATCCCACTGGCTCAGCGCATGCGGCGTGGGATGCAAAATCTGCCAACCACCGAACATCGCCAGCAAGGCGAACGCGGCAATGCCCGCCGGCAGGCTGCGTTCGTGGCGCTTGGCGAATTTCTTACACCGGGCCGAAAGCCGCTGGCGCAAAGGCAGTGCCTCTCCGCCGTCCGTCCAGACGGGTGCAACAGACTGGGAGGCACCCTCGGCGGAACCACGCCGACGCCCCGAACGGCTATAAAGCGATTTGCGCTTCATACCGACAAAACCCGAAGGCCGCACACGAGCCTATTAGACCTTGTGGGGCAACATCAAGCCGATCCGGCGGTGTCCGGCCGGTCCGTCACAAGACATTCTCAATCCCGCTGCCTCACTCCTGCTTCCCAGGGCCGTGCCGGTTTTTGCGCCGCGGACCCTCATTTTCGGCCCACCACAACCGGGAACTTCGCGCACACGGGCAGGATGGTTGCTAAACCGCCGGCGGGCGTGCAGAAACAACCCCTTCGGATCCGCTTGACCTGCCGTCGGGTAACCCTGTGCCCAATCCATTCCTACCCGTGGGAGCGCCCATCCATCGGCGCCGGCTAAGCCGCCTGGAAACGGCGCTGGCGGCCCGCCGCAACGTTCTGGAAATTATCCCCGCCCTGTCCTATCGCCAGCCGATTGTCTCCGGGGAAATGCTGATGCGCTGGCACATGCTGGCCGATCCGGCCGGCATGAAGCATGTCCTGCTCGACAATCTGGCGAACTATCCCAAATCCGAGATCATGAAGCGCATGCTGCGCCCGGCGATCGGCAACAGCCTGTTCAATGCCGAGGGCGCCGACTGGAAATGGCAGCGCCAGGCGGTGGCCCCGGTGTTCACCCATCGCAACGTCAAGGCGCTGGCGCCGGCGATGACGGCCACCGCGGCGCGCACCTGCGAGAGGCTGGCCGCATGCGGTGGGCGCGCCGAACTGGTCACCCAGATGCTGACCGCCACCTTTGACGTGATCTGCGACGTGGCCCTGTCGGGGCGCGAGCATTTTGACGGCGAAACCTTCAGCGCGGCCATAACGGACTATTTCCGCACCGCCGGCCGCGCCTCGCTGCTGGATTTTCTTGGCCTGCCGGACTGGTTTCCCCGGCCGGGCAAGATCCTGGCGGCACCTTCGGTCCACACCATGCACGCCATGGTTGCCGCGGCCATCCAATCGCGCCGCACCCAGGCCGCGCCGCCGGCCGATGATCTTCTGGCCCATATGCTGGAAGCCGAAGATCCCGAAACCGGCCAGCGCATGACCCCCGACGAACTGGTCTTCAATATGCAGTTCTTTATCGTCGCCGGTCACGAGACCACCGCTCTCGCCCTGGCCTGGACGCTTTATCTATTGGCGAACGTGCCGGCGGAACAGGACAAGGCACGGGCGCAGGCAGGAGCGGTCCTGGCGGGGCGCCCGGCGGAGCCGCAGGACCTCGCGGCCTTGCCCCTGGTCCGCCAAGCGCTGGAGGAAGCGATGCGGCTTTATCCCCCCGTGGGTCTTCTGGCCCGCACGGTGGTGGCCGAAGACGCGCTTTGCGGCCGGACCATGCGGCCGGGCGACATTCTGTTCCTGCCCATCTGGGCCTTGCACCGGCACGAGCTGTTCTGGGATCACCCCGCCGAATTCCGGCCCGCGCGGTTCGACCCGGCCGGGGGAAGCCGCCGGGACAAATACCAGTACCTGCCCTTCGGTGCGGGGCCGCGGGTTTGCGTCGGCGCCGATTTCGCGATGATGCAGGCCCAGATCATCCTGGCCAGCCTGCTCCAGCGCTTCCGGTTTCTGCCCGCCGGGCCGGCGCCCAGACCGGTGATGATGATGACCGTCAGGCCGGAGCCGGGGGTGTTCCTGGAAGTGCAGAACGTCTAGCCCGGCGCGGCGGGCCCGACGTCAGTTCATGGCCACCCAGCCGGTGCGGCTGGAAGCGTCCTGCCGCTCCACCCAGATATATCCCGTCTGGTCCGGCGGCAGGATATCGTCCTGCAGACTGTCGAGCACATAGTCGCCCCGGTCCGTGACGACCGTGAGCACCGCGTGGCGCACCATTCTTTTGTTCCACACCACCGTGATGCGCAGCGCGGACGCCGGAAGCCCGAGCAGTATCAGCATCTTGCGCTTGGCCAGGACATAGTCCTCGCAGTCCCCCTCGCCGTCCACCGGCACTGTCCAGAATTCCACCACGCCATAATGCTCGCTGTCGTCAACCGGGCGTATCGCGCCATTCACGACGAGATTCACCTTCTCGAGCGTCGCCCAGACATCCGGCGTGAAGGCGATCCTGTCCGGCTGATCGCGCGGCACGCGACATTCGCCGGGATTGCGATCGCAAAAGGCCAGGTAGCCCGAAGGCGGTTTCGCGGCCCGGCCGGGTTCACCGACAAGCGCGCCGAGCGGACCGCTGTACTTTTGATTCAGCGAAAGCCCCGATCGGGGCGGAATGGCGGAAAGGCTGGCGTCCGGGGAGGCGCAGGCGCAAAGCCCCCCACTCAGAATTGCAATGGCCAAAAGCGTTGCAAACCGGCGCATGTCGCCCCCGTCAGAGGACGCAGGCTAGCGTTCGGACCGCTAACGCCCCGGCGGCGTTTCCGGCCAAATTTGCCTAAAATTTTATCGAATTGGCCGGCAAAACCGCCGGATTTCCAGCCTCAGCGGAAGGCGCGGGAAAAGAAGTGCCGCATCTGGGTAAGGATATCGTTCTGAAGCGCCAGCTTCTGGCTGGCGCTGCTGGCGATCTCGCTGAGGCTCGACTGGCGCACGGCCAGGACATGGCTGAAGCGTTCGAGCAGGCCGGGCTCGGCCGCCAACAGGTCTTCGATCGCCTCCTTGGTGACTTCGATCACCCGCAACGCCGAAAGGCTGGTCACCGAGGCGGCCCGCGGCGCGCCCGTCATCAACGACATTTCCCCGACCATATCGCCGCTGACCAGCACCGCGACATTGCGAACCTCGCCATCGGCCATGCCGATCGCAACGCGCGCCACGCCTTCCACGATGATGAACATGGACGCGCCCACATCGCCCTGGCGGATCAGGATCGTATCGGCTGCGATCGCCCGCACCTGGCAGGCCGCGACAAGCGCGTCCAACTGTTCGTCGCCGAGAATATTCTCGAAAATGGAACCCTGGCCCAGCGCCTTTCGTATTTCCGCCGATTCCTCGCCTGGGCCCTCCCAGGCCGGAACCAGTTCAACCTGACTGATCGGGTTCGGCACCTGGTGGTGCAGAAGCGCGCGATGCAAGGCCAGCGCCATGATCGACTTGGCCTGCCGCGGATCGATCATCGCCATGTCCGCGTAAAAACGCACATGAAAGTAGACCGAATCCGAGTCGATGCGGTCAACCAGGACGTCGGGCTCGCGATGGCCCTTCAGCGGCGCGGCCCGCGTGACCCGGTGGGCTTCGGCAAGCAGGATGCCGAGGGCGCGATCGGACGGAAAATCATAGGCGACGGGCACCTCGACGAACAGTCTTTTGCCGCCGGCGGGACGGCTGTGGTTCATCACCGGGTTGGCGGTCAGGATATGATTGGGCACCATCAGGCGCCGCCCGTCGCTCAGCCGCAGGAATGTGCTGCGCCAGGTGATACCCTGCACCCGCCCATAAAGGGGCTCGGGAAACTGGTCCGAATAGACCGTCAACCAGTCGCCGATGGCGAACGACCCATCCAGGTTGACCGACAGACCGCTGAACACGTCGTTGATGGCCGCCTGCAGCGCGATGCCCAGAATGATGGCGGTTGCGCCGGAAGCGGTCATCAGTCCCGCGAAGGACACGCCCGCCTCGAAATACAATCCCGCGGACGCGCCCAGCAATATCAGGGCTATCGTCAGCAGACTCTCGATGACGGCCGGCGTCTCGCGGCCCCGCCTGCGGCGCAGATACCCGTCCCAGTAAAAGGCGCGCACCAGCCGGTCCAGCGCAATGCCGGCGGCAATCGCGGTCACCACGCCCAGGGCGCTGACCAGCCTTACGCCATAGGGCGTTGCCGCCAGGATCGCATCGGCGCCGGCAAAGCGCGCCGCCGCCAGCAGGGCCAGGACGAGCAGCGACACGATCACGCCGATATTTTTCATGCCGACATGCTTCTCATTCTATTTCTCGGTCATTACGACGGTGACGCCGGTAACGCCCCGGCGCATGCGCTCCAGATGGAATGCGACGCAGGGATCATCGGGGGCTTCCCGGGCAAGGTCCTCGAAAACCGGCGCCGCGCCGGGCGTATGGGCCTGCAGCATCGCATAGGCCTGGCCGTAGCGGGAGATGAAATCGCCGCGGGGGTCGTCATCCTGCAGGGGTTCCCACACCTCGATCTCCTTGCTTTTGCCCTTGAGAACGACACAGGCAGTGGGACGAAAGCGGATATCGCCGCAAAGCTCCCGCGTCGCGCCGCTGACGCTGATATAGGTTCCAAAGTGCTTGTTCAATCCTTCAAGCCGGGCGGCGGTGTTCACGGCGTCGCCGGATGCGGTGTAGTTGTGGCGGGTGCGCGAGCCGAAATTTCCCACCATGGCCGTGCCGGTGTGAATGCCGATGCGGGTGCGGCCGAAGGGAACGCCCATCCCATTCTGTTCGGCGCTGAAGGCGGAGGCGAAACGGTCCATCTCCAGCGCGCAGCGCACGGCCGCCACGGCATGATCCGGAAGGTCTATCGGCGCGTTGAATATCGCCACCACCGCATCGCCGATGAACTTGTCCACCATGCCGCCATGCTTCTGCACGATCTCGGTCATGGTCTCCAGGTAGGAGTTGAGGACGCGGGCCAGTTCCCTGGCCTCCATGTTTTCCGACATGGTGGTGAAATCGGCGACATCGGTGAAGATGAAGGTCATTTCCCGCCGCTCACCCTCCAGCGACATCATCCGCGCCGGATCGTGGAGAATCTGCGCCACCACCGCCGGCGCCACATGGTGCGAAAACACATTCTCGATGAATTTGCGCTGGGCGCGCGCCTCGCTGCCGCTGGCGGCCTCCATGGCAAAGAACGCCATGGCAAAGGCCAGGGCGGGCGCAACCGGTCCCGCCAGCGGCCCGCCGCCGTGATACAGCGCCGCGCTGCCCGCCCAGAAGGCGAGCACCAGCACCAGCCCGGTCGCGGCGCGCAGGAATACCGGCAGGGACGCCAATCCCAGCATCGCGCCCAGCGCCGCCAGCGCCAGGGCAATTCCAAAATCCGCCTGCCAGGAGGTGGTGGGCGCGGACTGGCCGCGCAGCAGTTGCGCCAGCGCGTGCGCCTGAATCTGGACGCCCGGCAACATGCCCTCGCCGCCGGAGAACACGGTCATGAAAGGCGTGCGGTGGCGATCGACAAGCGTGATGTCCGAGCCGATCAGGACCAGTTTGTCGCGGAACCAGTCCGCGGGGAGAAACTTGACGGCATGGGCCGGAAATTCCCGAAAGGCCGGATTGCCGTCGCCGGGTGCGGCCCGCCACACCATCGGGATCTGTAGCGGCGGCGTCCTGACGCCCGCCGCATCGGCCAGGGCGCGCGAAAAGCCCATGACATAGCGGCCGTCCTGGGTCACCGCGCCGGGATAGACCCAGCGCACCACGTCGAACTGGTCTTCGGCCAGGGTCGCCAGAGCACGCTTGTCCGCAGGCACAAAGCTTTTCAGGTAGGCGCCCTGCTCGGGGCTCACCAGATTGGCGGATTCGGTATAGGCGATGCGCAAGGGGATATTGATCGCGGCTATCGCGCGTTTCAGGGCGTCGTCCTTGTCCGGCTCGGTCGGCTGATCGAACAGAAAATCGACGCCGATGGCGCGCGGCTTTTTCCCGGCCAACGCCGTCAGTAGGCCGGCCAGGAATGCGCGGTCGACCGGCGCGCGATAGGAAAACTGCGCCAGCGTGTCCTCGGTGACCGCGACAATGACGATGTCGGGATCCTGCGGCTGGGCCGGCGCAAGGGTCACCATCTCTTCGTCGAGTATGTACTGGTTCGCGTTGGCCAGAAATGACAGGCGCCCGACCGCGGCCACGGCGAGGAGCGCGCAAACGCCGCCAACCATCATCGCCACCAGGATCCTGGTCAGGCGTGCCTGCCTGAGCCGCGAGAAGCGGGCGAAGGCTTCCGCTATCATTTCCCGTCGCGTAACAAGGCCCTGGCCTGGGCTTCGCAGTCCTTGCCGGCCAGCCAGGCCGCGCGAACCGAATTGTTCGGCAGGTTCATCGGCACGCTTTCCACCTTCATGGCCGATTGGGCGCCATCGAGCGAAACCAGATAGGTGCCGCCGCCACGGATCACGGCCGGAGCCGGGATCGTGATGCGATCCGAACCGGCGGGCCAATGCGCCTCGGTTTTCCAGCTGCGGTCGGCGGGCGCAACCGCCAGCATGCTCTCATGGGCGGAGTCCGGCCGCCACAGCACGGCCTGGCTGCCTTCGCGCAGGCAGACCGTCCCGGCGCGGCTGGCATCCAGCACCCAGGGATCGGGCAAGCTGCTGGGCGCCGTGCCGCGCGTGGTGCCGACTTCCCCGACCCGGGCCTGGCGCTGCGTCACCAGCAGCGAAAGCGTGCTGGCAACCGGCAAGCCGCGGCTCTGGTCGCTGCCGGGCGCCTTCTGGTAGGGGCCGTCGAGTTTGAGGGTTACCCCGGCGGGGCTGATCAGCGTGAGATGCTGGCCCTGCTTGAGCGCCAGCGGCTTTGCGGAATTGACGGTCTGTCCGGGATGCAGGTTTGTCCCGCGCGATTCCAGAACCACCAGATCCATGGCCCAGCCGGCTGCGCAGCTCCCACCCAGCAAGGCGAGACTCTGTAAGGGTCGTGAAGAAGGGGCGTGCGAATGTCATAAGGTACCTCCGTTGGCCTGTTGAACCGATTGCGCCATGCCGTTGCGCTCCGCGGAGCCGCCGACACCAATAAGCGTGAATGCTGCCCAATAGAAGGGATGGGCGGTCGCGGAATCGCCGACCAGGTCCAGCTGCGACTGCCGCAGCGCTTCGGCAAGGCCGCGCTCCTGGTCCTGCCCATAGCGCCGGAAGACGTCTGTCATCAGCCTGGCCGTGGCGCCGGAGGGGACTTCCCAATGGCTCGCCAGGACCGCGCGGGCACCGGCGTTGAAAAAAGCGTCCGCCAGGCCTTCCAGCGCGCCGCCGCCGAAGCGGCCGGCGCCGGCAGCCGCGGTATTGCACGCCGAAAGCACCACCAGATCGGCGTTGAGCCGGAGCGCGGCGATCTCACCGGCTTCCAGCAGGCCGTCGCCATCGGCGCTTGCGGCCGCCGTCGCCGGAGGCGACAGCACTAGGCCGGGTTCGGCCTGGCAATGCAGTTCACCGGGCAAAAGGCCATGGGTCGCGAAATAAAGCACGCGGTACTGGTCCAGCGGGAGGGCGCGAAATCCGGGCTCGCTGGCGGCCGCACCCAACAGGATCGAGCCGGCATCGCCGCCCAGCGCATGGGCGACACTTGTGACTTCCGCGGCGGTGTCCGGCAACGGCGCAAGGGCCCGCAGCAGGGCGGGCGGCATGGCGCTGGCCTGGCGGCAATTCTGCGCCAGCGTTTCAAGCGCCGCCGTCCCGCCCGCGGCGCCTGTCAGCAAAGGATCGCCCAGGCCGAGGAACGCTCGGGGCGCGGCCTGGCGTATCCGCTCCGCCTGATGAAGCGACACGAATGCGCGCGGACTGGGTACCTGGCTGACCGCCATGCGCCGGATGAGCCAGGCCGCGTCGCCATAGCTTTGACCGTCGGCGGGCGCGGCGCTGACCAGGAGGCTGAACGGCAGGTTGGCCAGCTCCGGCCCCGGCGCCACGGCAAGGTGGGTGACGGCCTTGAGGTCGTCGGCGAAGGGCGCCAGCAGCTCGGTGTACAAGGTGTAGGCGTTGCGCAGCGAGTATTCGGGCAAGCGCCCCAGCTGGGGGACAAAGGCGCGGCGCAATTGGGCGATGTCGGCGGCAAGGGCGCCGGCGGTGACGTCCAGCTTCCGCACGCTCAGGCCGGCCCTGGTTACCAGCAGGCCATAGCCTTGCTTGTAACCGACAAGGAAGGAAAGAAAGGCCTGGCCGGGCCGCAATTGCGCCCGCACGTCGGCCAGTTCCACCGGCTGGGGACTGGCCAGGCGGGCATAGTCGGGAAATTCCTTCTGGACGCGGGCAGCCAGCGCCTCGGCGCGGTCGGACGCCTGGGTCAGCGCCTGGACAAGCTTGGCCTCCTGCTGGGGATCGCGCTCGTCGCTGGACTTGGCCAGCTCGGCCGCGGCATTGATGCGCAGCTGGTCGCGCAGGCGCTGCGCCTCCTGGGCGTCGCGCACCAGATCGGCCAGCACCGGATTGGCCGCGGCCAGGCGCACCGAGGCCCGCGCGATCGCCTGGTCGGCCACGTCGGAATTCACCAGCTGGATGGCGCGGAAGATTTCCGCATCCAGCATCGCGCGCTGCTGCGGACCCGCCGACATGTTGACCGCGGTGGTGATGAAGGGGATCAGCTGGTCCGGCATCACCCGGGCGCGGGCGACCGCGCTTCGCGACAGGATGGCCATCGCCAGGCGGAACTGATCGAGCGCCTTGGGATAAAGCTGCTCGTCGCTATAGAAACGTCCCGCCATGAGATGGGACAGGACCAGGGGCGCGGAGTTCCCGAACATCTTCTGCCGCAGGTCAATGGCGTCGAGATAATTGCGCTCCGCCGCCGCGACACGTCCCAGCCGCTCGTTCACCTCGCCCATCAAGGACAGGACGTCGGCGCGCCACCACAGCGCCAGGCCCGGTTCGAGATTGACGATCCACAGGGCTTCCTCGGCCGCCGCCTGGGCATTGGGCAGATCCCCCAGCCGCAGCGCCATTTCCGCCTCGATGCGCAGCGAATGGGCCAACTCGCCGCTGCTGATGGCCGGCAGTCCGGAAAATCCCGTCGCGGTGTCGGTGCCGTTGGCGGCCTTGAGCTGCGCGCGCCGCTCGGCGGTCGCCTGGCGGGCATAGGCCAGCGCCTTGGCAAAATCGCGCTGGTTGGCGGCATCCAGCGCCAGATAGGAATCAAACTGGGCCCGTGCATCGGCATTGACCGACGCTTCGATGATGGGCGATGCCCGCCGGAACAGGCCCGAGGCCTCGTCGAACCGTCCCTGGTTGCTGACCTGCACCGCCAGCTCCATCAGCACCAGGCCGACGGGCACGGAGTTGGCGCCAAACAGTTCGCTGTTGATTTCGAGGGCGCCGCGCAGGGCGCCCTCCGCGGCGGCGAAATCATTGCGGCTGCTATAGACCCGCGCCGTCTCGATGGACTGCGAATTGCGGGCGAAATCGGCGGTGGTGGCCATCAGCACCCTGGCGGGCACCCGGGTTGCCAGGAATTTCTCGCCCGCACCGACGGCGGCGGCATCGGGCGGCTGTCCCCCGGCCATGGCGATTGCCGCCCCAAGGGCGGGCAACATGCTGGGCATGCCTTCGGCCTGGACAACCGTCCGCCCGAAGCCCGAGACCAGCAGGAGATGGGGCCAGCTGGTGCTCTGCATCGTGCATAGATAGAGCAGGATATCGCTCTCGCCCAGGAACTCGCCGGCGCCGCAGGAAAGCTGCTCGCTGACCATCAGCGCCGCGACAATCGTCTTGCCGCGCGCGAGAATGGCCGCGCGCCGGCCCGCGGCATCCGCGGGCAGAACCGCATCGAGCGTGCCGACTTCCAACCGGCCCACGCGCTGGATACCGTCGCCGCAGAAAATATCGGCGGGCCGCGCCTGGGCGGGGTCGCTGTCCAGCCGACACACCTCGCCGCCGAGGTCCTTTCCCAGCTCCAGGCGGCTCGTCTGGGCGCGCGCGCCGCCGCCCAGCACAAGGCTCGCCAGCGTCAGGACAGCAAGGAGCCGCTTGGTCATTGCCAGAAGGCCTCATTGCCCCAGCTGGAATAGATCTGGCCATAGGGCGGCACGCCGCGCACGGTCGTGCCGCCGGGGGGCGGCGAAAACTGGCGCAACAGGCCGCCGATCAGGACGGACGTCGAGGATTGCGTCGCCCCGCTCAAGGACTTGCCCAGTTCGAAAGCCGCGCTGTCGCCCTGTGCGGATTCGCCGTCCGTCCCGCCGGTATCGGAGGTGGCGTCGGACGCGCCCGGCGCCGCACCGTTAGCGCCGGAGGACGGGCGCGACAGTCCCTGTGGCGTGTTGGTAACGGCATTGCTGGTGTAGGAATTGCCCAACACGCCGACCGGCGGCGTGATGATGATGCCGACCGCGCCGCTGATGCCGGGCGCCGCCAGGACGTAATTGCCGCCATCCGCACCCGCCAGCGCCAGGCCGCTCACCGTCACGGTTTTGCCGGTGCCGACGGTTTCGTCGTCATAGGCCCCGGCCGCGAAATTGTTGAGGATCACGCTGTCGCCGGGACGCACCCCCGCCAGATCATAATTGGACGCATCCAGGAACGCAGCGGCCGTTCCGTCAAAAACTTTCTGGACCGTTCCGGTCAGCGAGGCCGTCAGGGTCAGCGGATCGATCTCACCCAGACTTGCGGAAATGCTGGACGATGCCAGGACATAATTGCCGCTGTCGGCGCCCGAAAGGGTCAGGCCGACGGCGCTGACGGTCTTGGCGGTTCCCACATTCGCGCTGTCGTAGGCACCGCCCGCCGGCCCATTCAAGATCACCTGCTCGACGGACAGAACACCCGCCAGCTGGTAGTTGGCCGGCGTGAGCGTTGCCGCGGCGGTTCCGTCATAGACTTTCCGGACCATGCCGGTCAGCGCGGCGGTCAGGAGCGCGGGATCGATCACGCCGATGCCGGCGGACAGGTTCGCCGCGGCCAGGATGTAGTTGCCGCTGTCGGCGCCCGAAAGCGTCAGGCCGCTGACGCTGACGGTCTTGGCGGTTCCCACGTTCGCGCTGTCATAAACACCGCCCGCCGGCCCGTTCAAGGTCACCTGCTCGCCGGACAAAACCCCGGTCAGCTGGTAGTTGGCCGGCGTGAGCGTTGCCGCGGCGGTTCCATTATAGGCTTTCCGGACCGTGCCGGTCAGCGCGGCGGTCAGGAGCGCGGGGTCGATGACGCCGATGCTGGCGGACAGGTTCGTCGCGGCCAGGACATAGTTGCCCTTGGCGGCGCCCGAAAGCGTCAGGCCGCTGGCGCTGACGGTCTTGGCCATTCCCACATTCGCGCTGTCATAGACGCTGCCCGCGGCTGCGCTCACCGTCACCTGGTCGTTAAACAGAATACCCGTCAGTTGGAAATTCGCCGCGGTGAGGGTCGCCGTGGCGGTTGCGTCATAGACTTTCCGGACCGTTCCCGTCAGTGCGGCGCTCAGGGTTGCCGGATCGACCTGGAGCGTGCCGTTCACGAACTGGAAGCCGTAATTATAATCGGACTGGAGCGTTCCGAGCGCCGCGACGACCGGGTAGCTGCCCGCCGCGGAACTCGCGGTTGCGACGGTGCCGAGCGACGGGGCCCCGCTATACACGCCGGCAGGCGAATCTCCCGGCAACCCGCCCGCGATCGTAACCGAAAGCGCGGGATTGGCGGTGCCGTAGACTTTCGTTGCGCTGCCGGCAGTGACCGTCACCACCGGCGCAAGCGTGTACACAAAGCGATTGCCCGCGCCGGCAACGGCGGCAAAGCTGTTGGTGGAGAAATCGAAGGCGCGATTGTAGAAGGGCGCGGCGATCAATCCTGCCTGTGTGTTGTTGGCCGGGCCGTTCAGGAAAAACAGCCAGCGTCCACCGCCGGAGACATTCAAGGCCGCGCTCCCCGCCTGATTGGTGAAATTGCCCGACGCTGCGACAACAAGCGCATCGCCCGTCCCGCCGGCGCTCAGTAATGATCCCGTGCCGAGCGCGAAGTCCCCGCCGGAAGCGATCAGGACGTTTCCGCTGGCAATTCCCACGCTCTGCGGGCCGCCATTGCCGATCAGGGCATTGGCGTGGAAAGCCGCGCCGCCGGCCAGGCTGACCGGCCCCTGGGCCGCGATCGCGATGTTGCCGGAAAGACTACCGGTGACGTCAAATCTGCCATGGCCGATTTGCGCGAAGGAGCCGCTGACGGTGTCGCCGCCGGTTAGCGTCAGCTGGCCGTCCAAGGCAACAGTGATGCTTCCCTGGGTGACGATCGAGGTCGAGTATGGGTCGTTATAGCCCAGCTGTGCATGGCCGTTGCGTGCGGCGATAGTGAGGTCCCACGCGGCGACCGTGGTTGCGCCATTCCTGCTGCCCAGCGCGACGGCGTCGGCGGCGGCAATGCCGCCAATCAGGACACTTCCGCCGGCATTGCCGTAAGCTCCGGGCGTGGTGAAAATGCCGGAGCCGAGCGTCACCCCATCCCAGCCCGCCACCGCCAGGATCGCGCCGGCGCCGCCATTCTGGACATCGGCATTGATCGTCAGATTATGGCCCGCCAGGAAAGTCAGGGAATTGGCGCTGGCATAGACGATGGGGGCATTGACGTTGATGTCGTTCGACGCAACCAGGCTGACATTGGTGCCCGCGATGCTGGCAACGACATTGGCCGCGAACGCCGGATCGACGTCGATATCGACGGGATCGAGCAGCCACAGGCCGGCGGGGCCGGCGGCGGCCGACGTATCCACCCGGGCGGTGCCTTCGATGTTCAGATCGTGCCCCGAAGTCTCAACCACGCCGCCCGCGGCCACGCCCTTGGCGCTGATCGAGGCCGCCACGCTGGTCTTTCCGGTCGAATAGACCGCGACGGTCCCGCCCTGCCCGCCCGCGGTGGCATCTGCCGTTATCACAGCCTTTCCGACACTCGCCGATTGCGCGTTGGGCTCGGGCCCGGCGCCATGAAGATTGCCGCCAATCAGAATCCTGCCGCCGCCCAAAGCGCCGGAGGAGTCCAGCCGGGCGCCATCGGCGACCGCCACCTTGTCTCCCAGCAGGGCGATCGTTCCCCCCGTCTCTCCCGCCTGCCGGCCCGAAACATCCACCGCCCCCCCGACGGTTACGGCGCCGTCCGCGCCCGCGTCCAATATGACTTCACCATTGCGCAGAGACGCGGACCGGGCCTGGATGATGCCGCTGGAATTGATGACATTGTCGACGACATTGCGCGCGGCGCGCGCCGTCATCAGCACCTGCCCCCCCTGCGCCGCGATGGTTCCCGCATTCGAGACCAGGGCCGATGCCGGCTTGCCATCGCCATCCTTCGGCGTTTCGAGAATGGGCGTGGTGATCTGGTACTGGAGGAGATTGTCGCCGTCGAATGCGACCGAAAAGGCATTGGCGCCACCCAGAACCACATGCCCCAGCCTGGCCTGGATCATGCCGTCATTGGCGACGCGCGCGCCGGACAGCACCGCCGAACCGCCGGTCGCGGCCTTGATCGATCCCCGGTTGATCACCGCCGCATCGCGATTGGCGGACGGCTTGTCAAAGGCGTAGCGGCCCGAGAGAAAATCGGGGTCCGCGATATCCGAGGTCGTGGCGATGAGCCCGCCGACATCGATGCGGCTGCCCTGGCCCATCAGGATGCCATTGCCGTTGACCAGCCAGACCTGGCCGTTGGCCGCGAGATTGCCATCGAGGACCGACGCACCCGCACCGGTTACCCGGTTGAGGGTTATCGCCGCGGGATCCGGCTGGCGGAATGTCACGCTGGCGCCGGCGCCGACGGAAAAGCTCTGCCAGTTGATGATCGCTTTGCGGCTCTGTTGCACGATCACGGCGCTGGCGCCGCCGCCCGAGACGATGGCGGCGGAGCCCGCAACGACGCTCCCCCCCGAGGGCAGGACCTGCGCCTGGCCTTGCGCCGGCACGCCCAGCGCGAGCGCCAGCACGAAACGGGCCGGGGCGGCACGCCTGCCCGGCAGTCGGCAACGGGGATGGACCGGTCGGTTCATCTAGAGCCCCACCGCCAGGTTCAGCAGCAGCTTGGTGGCGCGCCGTCCCCCGTCGCTGCCGGGCACCGCTTCCAGCGTGTGCACGACCTCGATGTCGCCGAAGATATCGTTGTCCAGCCAGGCGCGCAGGCCGCCGCCGACCGAACTGACGCTTTGTGCGGTGGGCCCGGTATTCTGGACGTTCCAGACGCCGGCCTTGTCGAAAAAGGCGTAAGGCTGCAACGCCTGGACCCCGGGCATTCTGGCCTGCGGGTCATAGCGCAGCTCGATGGTGCCGCCCAGGCCATGGTCGCCGGTGAGCGCGCCGCTATCGTAGCCGCGCCCGACCTGCGATCCGCCGAAGGCGAACTGCTCGCCGATCAGCAGCGGATCGAAGGCATATTGGCCCTGCGCGGCCAGCATGACCTCGAACGGGCCCTGGATCGGCCGGGTGAAGCGCACACCGCCGGAGAGTTTGAGAAAATCCAGCCGCGCGCCGGCGCGTGACAGCTGCGGCGAACCATTGTCGCTGGCGCCCAGGATTGGCAGGCCCTTGGCGAGATCGGCGTTCGCCGCCCAGGCGCCACCGAGAAAGTCGTTGCGCAGATAGCTGAGGGCAAGATCGGCGACGCGCCAATTGTCGTGGCTGAGCGGCGTGCCGAAGATGTTCACCTGCGCCGCCTGGACGGTGACGCCGGATTCCAGCACGATGCTTTCGGCCCGCGTGCGTTCCAGGGGAAAGGTGAAGCGCGGACCCACGGCCCAGGAATTGGTCAGCACATCGAAGGCCTGGAGCGTCGATCCCGGCTCGCCATGGGTAAGCGTGCCCGCCAAGCTCAGTACGCCGCCCTGCTCGCCGACCGGCCGGCGATAGCGGAGCTGGCCCACGGCGCGCCGCAGCGGGGTGGCATCCAGCGCACCAACGATGCTGCCTTCGAGCTGGTCCTCGTCATCGAACACCGAATTGATCGCCACGTCCGCGGTCGCCGACCACAGGCCGGAGAATCGCGAGCCCCGATTGTCGATCGCAAAGCGGCCGGTGACCGGATTGTCAGGCACGCTCACCACCAGTTCCGATGCGCCTTGCGTATTGGGGGACGGACGCAGGACACCGGCCGCGGTAACGCCCGGAAGGTCGTTGGCCAGCAGCAGCGCCTGTTCGATGGCCGTAAGCTGCAGCGGCTTGGAGGTGCGCGCCGGCTCCAGATAGGCGCGGATGCGGTTGCGGGTCCCCGCCGTACCGCCCTCGATCGCGACATTGGCGATAAACCCTTCGACCACATTGATCGTGAAATTTCCGTCCGCGACCCGCTGCGGCGGCACAAAGGCCCGCACCAGGATATAGCCCGCCTGCCGGTATTCGTTTTCGATCCCCGCCGCGACATCCAGAATGTCCGACAGGCTCACCTCCTTGCCGATCATCGCTTGATACAGGGTGCGGAAGCGGGCGGCCGGCAGGGTGACCGCGCCGTTGATCTTGATGTCGTTCAGCCGGAAGCGGATCTCGTCGACCGCGCGCGGCACCGACGAGCGGCTGGGGGTTTCGATCCGGAAATCGAATCTGGGCTGGGCCGGCAAGGCCGGCGCCGGCCTGTCGCGCCCGGGTTCCACCGTACTGGGCAGTCCCCCGGGGATTTGGGCCAGCGCCGCGCCGGTGACGCCGAACAAGGGCAGCAGCGCGGCGGTGGCCGCACCGGCAAGGCGGCAAAGTCCAGACCGTGATGCCTGCGTCACACAATGCCCCGCCCACCAAAACGCCACAGAGGCGTGTGCCTCAATATTCTTCGCCGCGCCGGTAACGGCCGTGCGTTCCCTCGGGCGCCGCGCCGGTCCCCGGCCGCGCCTTTCGAACATCTGAACAAATCACCGGTGGTACCTTCCGCTACTGCCAGCAGGACGCGGCATCGGGTGCGGGCGCAGACCGACTCTGCCCCGTGCCGTGAGCGCCACCAAACCGGCGCGGATACGGCGGATCACTCCCGAAACCAAGTACTGCTGCACGCCCATCCGGATCTGACGATCCACTGTCCCCGAGCCATGCCCACGAACTTTACAGCAGAAAGCGGGCGCCAAGAATATCCATGGATACTATTTGGTTACCCCGAAGCCACGAAATTGATCTTCGGCGCAGGCGGCGCGCAATTCCTATGGTCTTATGCCCAAATTACCATCACGTGTGCCCATAAATTGGGCGGGTCCGGCTCGATTGTGCGGTGCGGAACGCCCGGTGCCTGCCGTGCGGGCAGCCGCGTCCCCGGCGCCTGTTTCTTGCGGAAGTTGAGGCATGCTAGGACTTGGCCGGAAGGCATAACGCACAGAATAAACACGCCGCTCCAAATCAGGCACCATCCGGCTTTTCAAAGCGGTACCAAGCATTGGCTTTCGGCCGCGTCGACGACCGGCTTAACGCGGACACCGGTACATGCGATTCCTGCTCGTCTCCGACCTGCACTATGCGCTCAAGCAATATGACTGGACAGCGGCCATGGCGCCGGATTTCGATTCCGTTGTGATCGCCGGCGATCATCTCGACATTTCGGGCCATGTGGATGGAAGCATCCAGATTGTCGTGATCCTGAAATATCTGAAGCGCCTGATGGGCTGCACCCGGATCATCACCTCATCCGGCAACCACGATCTGGATTCGCGGGACTCGACGGGCGAGAAAATCCCCCAATGGATGCGCCGGGTCCGGCAGATGGGAATCCCCGCCGATGGCGACAGCGTGATGCTGGGCGACATCCTGGTCACGGTGTGTCCCTGGTGGGACGGCCCCCGGGCCAAGGAGGCTGTCGAAACCCAGCTGGCCCGCGACAGCGCCAAGGAAAAAAAGACCTGGATCTGGGTCTATCACGCCCCGCCCGCCGGTTCGCCGACCAGCTGGGACGGCAAGAAATTCTACGGCGATGCCGAGCTGATGGAATGGATCGAGCGTTACAGGCCCGCCATCGTATTTTCCGGGCACATCCACCAGGCTCCTTTTATCAAGGACGGTTCCTGGACGGACCGGATCGGCCCGACCTGGGTGTTCAACTGCGGTCGCCAGATCGGACCGGTACCCGCGCACATCATCGTCGATACCGACGCGCGCGAGGCCATCTGGTTTTCGCTGGCCGGGGCCGAGACCGTAAAGCTCGACTTGCCGCTGCAGCGTCCGTTGGCGCAATTGCACCAATTGCCCGATTGGCTCGCGCCTAAAAACCGGGGTCCCGGTCCGAGCCCGGCATGAACCGCTGATGTTGCTGGTTGACCAGGGTCTCCAGCACGTCATCGACCATCGCCAGATGGTTTTCCTGGCTCGCAAACTGGCGCTTGAGGTCGACAAGATAGGTGGAAACCCCATGCAGGCGCCGGGCGAGGAGCTGGGCCAGATGATAGGCAATGTCCCGGTTCACCTGCAGGAAGGCATCGGCATCGCGCACTTCGTGCACGCGGCAGGGCGTGACCGCGCGGACCGTGGCCATGTGCGCAATGTCCAGCAAGACCGATATTTCCCCGAAGATTGCGCCGGGGTCCGAAACAAGGTTGATCTGGAATTCCCCCTTGACGATTTCGACTTCGCCCTCGGCAAGAATGTAGAGCAGGCCGGACTTGCCGCCTTCGGCGAGCAGGGTCGCCCCCGGCTCGAACGCAACGACCGGAACGTCCCTGCACAGTTCTAGGATGGGATGCACGATTGTCCTTTGCGATGGCGCGGCGCCAAATCCTAGAGGATCGCAGGCGGTGCTGCCAGCGGCAGCCGCCGCACCGATCACCTGCCAACCGGATACCGCAACGGATCAAGGGGATAGACCGGGCCGGCGCCGCAGCGACTTTTCGACATGCATGCGGGATGTTGACTTGGCGTTCACGCCATGCAGCTTGATGGCTGTGGAAAATTCCAAAGCAATTCGACTGCGATGATGAATCCGGGACGTTTCATGAAGGATGTGCCGCACCGGCCCCTGGCGGCCGTCGCGGCGGCGTCCCGGAGTTCCGCCACATGAGCCCGGCGGTCGCGCTGCTTCTGGGGAGCCTGGTGCTTTTCGAGGTGAAGCATTTTGTCTGCGATTTCGTGCTGCAGACGGCCTATCTGTACCGCAACAAGGGCATTTACGGCCATCGGGCCGGGTTCATTCACGCCGGCCTGCACGCCGCAGGATCGCTTCCCGCGATCTTGATCGTCACCCAGGCGTCCGGCCTTGTCCTGGCCATCCTGGCGGTGGAATTTCTGGTCCACTATCATGTCGACTGGCTGAAATTGTACATCGACAAGCGCTTCCGGCTGGGAAATCAACCAGAGCCTCTATTGGGCCATCTTCGGCGCCGACCAGCTTACGCATCAATTGACCTATGTGGCGTTTCTTGCGGTCATGGCGCGGGCGGCCCATCTCTAGCGCGAAGCGCGCGCCCACCCGCGCACGATCGCGCGTCAGTGACTGCTGAGCAGGTCGATGCGCCGGTTCGCGCGGCCAAGCCGGCGCACCAGCAATGCGGCCAGATTGCGCATGATCTGCTCGCCGATTTGCGGATTGGTGTCGCGAAACCGGTTAAATCGCTCCAGCGGGAGCTCTATGCAGCGCACCGCGCTGTCGGCCCACACGTCGGCGGTACGATGCCTCTCGAACAGCGCCATTTCGCCAAACGCCGTCCCGGGCACCAAAGTCGCCAGCCGCACGCCGTCCGGCAGTTTCACGCTGACCATTCCGCTCTGCAGGAAGAATATGGAGGTTGATGCCGCGCCCGCGGAAAAAATCCGCTCGCCGGCGTGAAACCTGCGCGCCGCCCCCAGTTCGCCGATCTTCTTCACCAGATCCGGCGCCAGGCCCGCCAGGAGTTCCTGGTCCGCCAGCCCCATGACGTCCATCACCTGCATCAGGCCGCCAAAGCGAAAAATGAGCTGGTCTTCCGCCCATTCGATCGCCTCGTCCAGCCGCACAAAATGATGCGCACCCAACTCCTCGCCCATATAGGGCCACAGGATGGACCAGTTTGCCGAACTCTTGTCGAATCCGGACAGGACGGGCGTGATCCCGCCCGCCTTGAGGGCGCCAAACATGTCCGCCAGTATTTTCGCGGCGCCGACGCTCATGCGCGGCACCCGCCGGAAATCGACGATGAGAAGTTGCAGCGACGAATTGCCGGCGATGCGGCGGGCAATATGATCGGCGTTGGCGAAGGTGAGCGTGCCGGTCAATTCGAGGACGCGCACCTCTTTTTTGTGTTCGTCGAGTATCTTCTGCTCATGGGACTGGCGTCCGCGCGGAGAAACACAGGAAAGATCATAGTCGGTGACGATACAGTTGCGCAGGTCGGCGGTGCCGTTGAGCATGTGCAGGTCGAAATGCCGGGACAATTCCTCGCAGACCTTGAGGCCGCGCACGCTGTTGCCATGCGCGTCAAGCCGCGGCGAAAAGGAGCCGAGCCCGAACTGTGTCGGCAACGCCGCGAGAATACCGCCGCCCACGCCGCTTTTCGCCGGAATGCCGACCCGGTAGATCCACTCGCCCGCATAGTCGTACATGCCCGAGCTGGTCATGACCGAAAGCGTGCGCGACACCGTATAGGGGCTGAGGACACGATCCCCGGTTGCGGGATTGATGCCGCCATTGGCCAGGGTCGCCGCCATCAGCGCTAGGTCGCGCGCCGTCACCAGCACCGAGCATTGGCGAAAATAGACGTCCAGGACCTTGGCGACGTCGCCCTTGATGATGCCGTAATTGCGCAGCAGGAAGGCGATCGCGCGATTGCGGTCGCCGGTAAGGCGCTCGGACTGGAACACCAATTCATCGACATCGAGCGTGCGGCCCGCGAAGCGCCCCATCATTTCGAGGAGATAGTCTGATGCCTTCGCGCCCTGGGACTCGTGAATCAGGCCGGAACAGGCGATCGCGCCGGAATTGACCATGGGATTGAAGGGCCGGTTGTCGGCGCTGAGGCGGATGGAGTTGAAGGCATCGCCGCTGGGCTCCACCCCGATGACCGTCGCGACACGTTCGGGTCCGTAAATTTCAAGGGCCAGCGCGAATACATAGGCCTTGGAGATCGACTGGATCGTAAACGGCACCGCCGCGTCGCCGATCTCGTAGAGGTGGCCGTCGGTGGTCGCCAGCGCGATGCCGAAATGATCCGGATTCGCCTTCAGCAGCTCCGGAATATAGTCCGCAACCGCGCCGCTGTCGTCCACGACAAGGGCCGCATGGGTCTGCGCCAGAAACCGGGAAAGCGTGTTGGCGGGTCTGGTCTCCGCCGCTTCGCCAGATGCTTCCTGCAAGACCTTCACAAATAATCCAATGCCTGAGAGGGGACGTTACGCAAAAATATAGGTGGTCCGGACCGATGGCGTCAAAGTCTATCGATGCCCCTCCCCCCGGGCTGGGTCCGCGGGAACGCGCTTTGACCGCCTGGGGAGCGCGGCCTTGGCGCGGGAGCCCGGCGGCGGCGGCGGCGTGATCCGGGACAAGATGCCGCTTGCCTATTGTCGGCGCCCGAGCCGGTATGGTTATTTTTGCGGCACGCGCCGTGCAAACCGGCTGCAATGGGGGACCCTATGGCTGCTGTCGCATACCCGAAAAAGACGCGCGAAATGCACAATCATCATTTCGATTCCACGATCTGGAACGATGTATCATTCCGCGATGACGACATTATCATCTCCACCTATGCCAAGTCCGGCACAACCTGGGTGCAGCAGATCGTCAGCCAGCTGATTTTTGCCGGGCAGCCGGGACTGCCCGTCGCCGAGATGTCGCCATGGCTCGACCTGCGCGTGCCGCCCAAACAGGTCAAGCTGGCGGAAATCGAAAAACAGACCCACCGGCGCTTTCTCAAGACCCATCTTCCGGTCGATGCGCTCGTCTTTTCCCCCAAGGCCCGCTACATCTATATCGGCCGCGACGGCCGTGACGTGGTGTGGAGCATGTACAACCACCACGCCAGTGCCAACCAGCTGTGGTACGAGGCGCTGAACGATACGCCGGGCCGGGTCGGCCCGCCGATCGGGCGTCCGCCCCAATCCATTCGCCAGTATTTCAACGACTGGCTGGAGCACGACGGCCATCCCTTCTGGCCATTCTGGGAAAATGTCCGCTCATGGTGGGATGTTCGCACCCTTCCCAACTTGCTCTTGCTGCATTTCGAGGCCCTCAAGACGGACATGCCGGGCGAAATCCGGCGCATCGCCGATTTCCTGGGAATCTCGGTGAACGAAGACGTCTGGCCCGACATCCTGGAGCATTGCAGCTTTGACTATATGAAAGCCCATGCGACGCCGAGCGTGCCCCTGGGCGGCGCATTCTGGGACGGCGGCGCCGAGACCTTCATCAACAAGGGTGTCAACGGGCGCTGGCGCGATATCCTCAGCGCCGAGGAAAGTGCCGCCTATGAGAAAAGAGCGGCCGCCGAACTGGGCGGCCCCTGCGCCCGCTGGCTGGCCACGGGTCGGCGCGACGGTTAGGGGCGCGGCTTTGCGCGGCCGCGCGGCGCGCCCATGCCCTCAAGCTCGCCGCCCGGCGCGATCTTGACGTCGGCATGCCCCGGCGTGATGGCGAGATAGGCGTCGCCGAATACCGAGGAGGAAACCGCCGCCTGGGAGTCGACCGGAAGCGCCAGGTCGTCACGGATGCTCACGCCCACAACGGCGCTGAAGTCGGACTGGTCCAGACTGAGCCCTGTGACCGACCCGATCTTGGTGCCGCCCAGTCTCACTTCGCTGCCCACGCTCAGCCCGCCGGCATCGGCCAGCCGGATATGCATGGCATAGCTGCCAATATGTCCGGTCCCGGTCCGGACATAGACAAAGGTGAGGAATGCGACCGCGACCACGACCACCAGACCGCTGACGATGGTCTCGAAGACGTTGCCGGGCCGCAACGTGGCTCTGGGAACGGGAAGCGCCATGATCAATTATCCCTGAAGGTGCGGTCCGGGCCATGAATGACTTAACCGCCCGATGCCTGTCGGCGCCAGTTCAAAGCCCAAGGTCTTGTGCCACATATACTGGCCTGCCCGGACCGCCGCAACAGGACCGGCGGCGCCTTATCGGCGAACGCGCCGCGCCTCGACCAATTGCCAGATCAGCAGGACCGGAATGCCGACGGCCATGTCGCGGGCACGGCGCAGGATGGAGACGGCCAGTCCGGTCTCCGGGGCGAGGCCGAACAGCGGCACAAGCGCGGCATAGCCTGCTTCCTGGATTCCCACGGCGGCCGGAATAAAGACGGTAGCGCTGCGCAAGGCTTCCAACAGGCTCTGGATGGCCACAGCCGATATCGGCGCCAGCGTTTTTCCCAGCGCCTGAAACACGACCCAGAGCCACAGACCGCTGGCGCACCAAGCCGCAAAATGCAGGCCGACCGACAAAGCGACGCGCCATCGCTGCCGGTAGAGCTGATGGATCGCCTCCCGGAAGGCGGCAGCATTGGCGCCGAATGTCATCCGCTGCAGCGCCATTTCCGCAAGGCGGCTCCCGGCAAGCTGCAACAGGGCGAATATCATTATCCCCGCGGCAAACAGGACGGTGCCGGCCACCAGCCAGCCCAGATAGGGCGCCAGGCGCGGATCGGCGCGGATTGCGGGTGCCGCCAGGCCAATGCCAACGAGTATGAACAGGCTTTGCGCCAGCAATTCGGCGGTGACATCCACCACCCCAGCCGCTATGGCCCGCGCCGGCGCAACCCCGCCCAGCACAAGCACGCGCATGCCCAGTGCAATCCCGCCGATCTGCGTGAAGGGAAGAATATCGCCGGCCGAATCCCGCACCTGCCGCGCCGCCAGGATCAATGCGAGCGCGGCCTCGCCGCGCAGAAGCGGATACAGGCCGACGCCGAGACAAAAGGTCAGTAACAGGCCGCTGACCAAGACCAGCCCGAAGCCCGTCCAGCCAACTTGGCCGAGCGATCCCCAGACGGCAGCCGCGTCCAGCCGCATCAGCAAAGTGATCAGCAGCCCGAAACCCAGGCCCCAGAGCAGAGGCTTGACCGCCTTCATGGCGCAGGCCCCCTTTGTGACGGCCGCGTCTGCCGCGCCGTATTGTTTCGCGCCGGTCACGCTGCGAATTATTAGCGCAATGGCGTGCGCATACAAGCCAAGCGCGACGGCTGCTTGGCGCGGCCGCCTTGCCGCGCGCTACCGCCGATCCAGCGCGAATATGGCGATATCATCGGAAAATAATGGCGAGCCTTCCGGCACATGGCCGCCACGGCAGCCATTGGCGCCGACCGCCAGATATTGCACGCCCTTTACCCGATAGGTGATCGGCGGCGAGCAGACGCCGCGCGCGAAATGATGGCTCCACAGCTTGGCGCCGCTGGCGGCATCGAAGGCGCTGAAATCGCCGTTCATTTCGCCCGCGAACACCAGGCCGCTGGCCGTGGCCAGCACCCCGCCATACATGGGCTGCGGCGAGGTATATTGCCAGCCGATCTTGCCGGTGCGCACGTCGATGGCGCTCAGTGTCCCCGATTGCGGGCCGTCGGCGCGTTTCATCACCCCGCCGGTGTGGCGCCCCACCCACGGGCCGCCGGGCTTGCTGTCCTGAAAATCGATGGTCGTGAAGGTCATGGGAACATTGGCGCCCAGCACGTAGAAATAGCCGGTTTGCGGCGAAAAGGCGGGCGGCTGCCACAGCGAGCCGCCGGCCACCCCCGGAAGGATGGTGACGCCGGCGCGGCTGGGGGGCGAAAACATGTTGGCGCTCTGCGCGACAAAGGGCTGCGACTTGACCAGCAGCCTGCCGTTTCGCCGGTCGACAATGAAGACGTTTCCGACCTTGCCCGCCTCCCCCGCCGCCGGGATCACTTTGCCGTCCGCGCCTTTGACATCGAACAGCATCACCGGCGCGCTGGCGTCATAGTCCCACAGATCGTGCGGAACTTCCTGATACCACCAGGCCAGCTTTCCGGTCCGGGCATGCAGCGCCAGGATGGAATTGGTATAGGCGTTGTCGCCGGGACGGGTCTCGCCCTGATAGTCGGGGTTGGGATTGCCGGTGGACAGCACCAGCAGATCGTTTTTCACGTCCACCGCCGGGGTGTTCCACACCGAGCCGCCGCCGAATTTCCAGGCATCCCCGCCGCCCCAGCTGTCGCCGCCCGGCTCGCCGGGCGCGGCGGTGGTGCGAAACTCCCAGATCTTGGCACCGGTCTGCGCGTCATAGGCTTCCACCATGCCGCGGGTTTCATATTCGGCTCCCGCGGTGCCCACGATCACCATGCCGTCATAGACCTGCGGCGCCAGCGTATAGGTGTAATACTGCTTGGGTTCGGGATGGGTCCTGGCGGGATCGGTCTGCCACACCAGCTTTCCCGTCTTTGCGTCCAGCGCCACCAGATGGCCGTCGAACAGGGCGGTGTAGACCTTGCCGTAAGCCAGTGCGACGCCGCGCGCCTGCGGCCCGCAACACGCCTCGGTGTAATCCAGTTTTTCCGGCTGCCAGGCCCAGAGCTGGCGGCCGCGCACCGCGTCCCAGGCCTGGACATGATTGGTGGCGGTGACGGTGTAAAGCACGCCGTCCACTTCCAGCGGCGTGGCCTCGAAACTGTTGTTGACGCCGGTATGCAGCGTATGCAGCAAGGTCAGCTTGCCGACGGTGCCGCGGTTGATCTGGGTCAGCGGCGAAAAACGCTGATTGTCATAGGTGCGGCCATGCAGCCGCCAATTGTCCCGGTCCTTGCCGGCATCGATCAGGATGCGGTCCTGGGCGGACGGTGCCGCCGCGGCGCGGCCAAACGCCAGCCACGCGCATGCGAGCAGAAGCAGACCAAGCCAGGATCTTGCCATTCTTGTTTCCCTGGCGTTCCCCAATCCCGCCCGGACTATCCAAGAAGCAATTGTGCCGCGCAAGTGGACGCCATATCGTCGCGGCCGAAAGCCCCGCGGATATTCCGGACATGACAAGAACAACACTCCCCTGGGCGCTGGTCGTGGCGCTGCTGGTCCCCGTGGCCGGCGCGGCGCAGACCCCGGCCGCCAGCGAATGGCCGACGTTCGGCCATGATCCGCAGCGCAGCGGCTGGAACAACGCCGAGACCACGCTGTCGCCCGCCAATGTCGGGCGCCTGAAGCTGCTGTGGAGCACCCCGCTGCCGACTTCGCCGCAGGATGTGGCGCTTTCGACCCTGACCTCGCCGCTGGCGGTGGAAGGCATCGAAACCGCGCAAGGCGTGAAAAATCTGGTTTTCACGGTCGGCATCGACGACACGATTTACGCCATCGATGCCGGCAGCGGCAGGATTTTCTGGCAGAAGCGTTTCCCAAATCCGGCCAAGCCGCAGCGCCCCGCCACCACCAACTGCGCCAATACCGAACAGGCGACGCCGGTCATCGACCGCAGCGCCGGCGTGATCTACTTCACCATGAGCGACGGCAAATTGCGCGGCCTGAGCCTCGCGGCCGGCGAGGAACGCCTGACACCGATGCCGTTCGTGGCGCCCTTTAGCCGCAACTGGAGCCTCAACCTTGTCGACGGCGTCGTCTATACGGCGGCGGGACGCGGCTGCGGCGGCGACGCCGCCCAGCCCATAGAGCCCGGCGCGGTCTCCGCCATGGATGTCAGCGATCCGGCCCATCCCCAATTGTCGCGTTTTCATACCGGCCGCGGCCGCCCGGCCGGACCCTGGGGCCGCGGCGGTCCGGTGGCCGGCCCCGCCGGCGTCTATGTCCAGACCGCGGACGGCAATCACGATCCCGCCGCCGGCATCTTTGGCAACGCCGTCATCGCGGTGGCGCCAAAGGCCTATGGCATCGCCAATTCCTTCACACCGGCAAACTGGAAACTGCTCAACGCCAAGGATCTGGACCTGGGATCCGGCAGCCCGGTGATCTTCCCTTTCAAGGACCACACCCTGCTGGCGACCTCCTCCAAGGAAGGCGTCGTCTATTTGCTGGACGCCGGAAACCTGGGCGGCGGCCTTCCCGATCATGCCCGGCCCCTCTATCAATCGCCACGCCTGGGCAACGACGCACAGGCCTATTACGGCCAGGGCGTGTGGGGCGGGATATCCACCTACCAGAGCGCGGACGGCGACAGATATCTGTATGTGCCGATGTGGGGGCCGCCGGGCAAGGATGGCTTTCAATTCCCTCGCAGCAGCGGTCCCGCACCACATGGCAGCATCATGGCGCTTGAGGTGGTGCAAGACGCGCAAGGCCTGTCCTTGAGCCCGCAATGGATCTCGCGCGACCTGGCGGTTCCCGACAATGTCGCCATCGCCAATGGCGTGGTCTTTGCCGTGCAGACCGGCGAACAAACCGCCCAGCACGCGACCAACCCCGAAGGCCATGGCCGGGCCCGCGACGGCGAAGCGGCGGAAACCATCGCCGGGCTGGCAAGGTTTCGCTCCACCCCGCTTGCCCCCATGGTGCTGTATGCTTTTGACGCCCTCACCGGCAAGGAACTTTATTCCAGCGGAAAGATTTTGACCGACTGGACACATTTCAACCAGCCCACGGTGGCAATGGGCAAGGTATTCGTGGTCTCCCACGATGCCCATATCTATGCCTTCGGCCTGAAACCGTGATCCACCGCGCTTGCCGGCGGGCATTGATTTGGTCCCAAAGCATCATCAAACTCTCAGTCCGAGCCCCGATCCGGGTCCGGTCGGAAGCGCCTGCGGGAGACGGCATATGAAAATCGGCAAAACCATCCTGATGCTGGCATGTGGCGGCATTGCCATCGCCGCATCCCAGGCGCGGGCCGATACGCGCGGCGATGTCCTGACCGGCATACAGCGCTGCGGCGTGATCCACGACGACCGGCTGTGGCTGGACTGCGTGTATGGCGCCAACCAGCCGATGCGCGCCCAGCTTGGCCTGCCGCCGGCACCGGAATTTCAGCAGCGGCTTGTACCGCCGCCGGGCCTCGCCGCGCCGCCCCCGCAGCTGGGCGCCGTCGCGCCGCCGGCCCAACCCGCATCCGCGCCCGCGCCGCGCAAGAAGCCGGGCTTCTTTCAGGTCCTGGTCGGCAACGCGCCCCCGGAAACAGTCTCCAGAATGGTGTCCTATCGCTATGACAAAAGCGGCGCCTTCATCGTCACACTCGAGAATGGCCAGGAATGGCGTCAGACCAATGTGATCGAGGGCAGCGTCAACTGGATCAAATCGCCGTCCGCCTACATGGTAACGGTCGCCCCCGGCACCTTCGGCAACTTCAGCCTGTACACCGACGACAGTCCGCGCAAATACAAGGTGGAGCGCGTGAAGTAGAAGGCGGGCCGCCGGCACGGCGGTCCCGCGCCGCGCTCACACCGCCACGGCCATGGGCGCGCCGGCCGGTTTGACGACACGGCTTTCGGGCAGGACCAGCGTCATCCGCGTGCCACGCCCCGGCGCGCTTTGGGCCAGAAGATCGCCGCCCTGCAGCCGGGCCAGCGATTGGGCAATGGGAAGCCCAAGGCCGGTGCCCTGATGGGTGCGCGAGATTCTGGAATCGATCTGGCCATAGGGCGAGAAAGCCTTGCGGATCTGGTCTTCGTTCATGCCGATGCCCGTGTCGGCGACAAAAATCTCCAGCCCCCGGCCGGGTTTGTGTTCCGCGCCCACCGTGATCCTGCCGCCCTCCGGCGTGAATTTGACGGCGTTGCTGAGCAGGTTGATCAGGATCTGCATCGTCAGCCGCTTGTCTGCCAGCACCAGGATAGGATCATCCAGATGGACTTCCAGCCCGACCCGGTCCTTTGCCTTTTCCCGCACCAGCATCACCGCGGCATCCACCAGATCGCTGACCGGAAATGTACTCTCGCGCAGCTCCATCTTGCCCGCGTCGATCTTGGAAAGGTCCAGGACATCGTTGATCAGGTCCAGCAGGTGGGCGCCGCTTTTGTGGACGTCTTCGGCATACTCCACATATTTGGGGTGGCCCAGCGCCCCATAAAGCTGGGACTTGAGGATTTCGGAAAAGCCCAGAATGGCGTTCAGCGGCGTGCGCAGTTCGTGGCTCATGCTGGCCAGGAATTCGGACTTGGCCTTGTTGGCGCTTTGCGCCTGTCCGGCCATCTCCAGGGCGCGCTGTTCGCTGACGCGCAGCGCCTGGTTGACCTCCTCCTCGCGGCGCAGCGCGGCCTGCATGCCGCCGCGCAGAGAAATGCGGTCCGTGATGGCGGCGGCGGCCGGCAGCATCACCGTGATCAGCACGCTGATGAATACCTGGGTGAAATAAAGCTGATACCCCAGAGATAGAGCGCTCATCACGTTGGGCCCATAGCCGCACACGATGGCGGTGGTCATGACCGCCTGGACCAGGACCAGGCCCAGCGCCACCCCCTCGATCTCGCATGTCATGGTCACCAGCAACAGGGCCAGCGGCACCATGAAGAGCAGTGGCAGGCCCAGCGGCAGGAAGTTGGCCGCCAGTACCAAAGCCAGAACGGACTGCATGGCGGCATGGCGGCGCCAGTAGCGGAGCAATCCTTCCTTCTCCGCAGTGGCCAACAGCACGATCACCGGCGTGAAAATCACGTAGGACAGGGTGGTCGGGATGACCCAGGCCTGCAAATTGGCCAGGATATTATGGCCGTTCCAGAGTTTCTCCTCCAGGGCGTAGGGAATGGACGACACGATGCTGACGATGCCGGCGATCGCGATAAAGCGCACCAACTGCTTCCAGGCCCGAAAATCGATGCTGTGGCCGATCCAGATTTGGCAAAGCCGATAAACCGCAAACAGAACGCCGGACGTCATGAGCGGAATCAAGATGCTTGCGACCGCGATATTGTCGAAAGCGACTTTGGAAAAAATGGCGCCGATGGTGCCGGAAACCAGCACCGGCCAAAGCCAGCTTCGGCCATTGATCAAAAGCAGCGCGAGGGCGACACCGCCGAAGGGCTTCACCGTGGTGACGCCGCCGGCAATGTGATACAGTGCCGACCCGGTATAATTCAGCAGGGTGAACAGGAGCGTCAGCGCCGCAAAGCGCAGGATTTGATGCTGAATCGTGGGCGCGTCCGTCTGCATTGCCGATCTGCCTGCTGTCGGGTCACAGACTGACAATAAATCAACAAAAAAATGTTAGCGGCGACAGCGGCAATGAAGCGATCCAGGCGCAACAAACCCCGCCGCGCCGCACTTTCGATGGTTAGCAAATCCTAAACAGCCGCTTGTCTACTCAGCGGGGGAGAAGCAGCGCCGGCACCGGCACCGCGGATTCCCGGTCCTGGACATCGTCGGCGCGGATGTCGCTCTTGTAGGTCTCCGGACCGCACCACACCGCAAAGGCCGTGATCAGCGAGATCGCCACCACATAGACGCACACGCCCCAGGGGGCGCCGTCCATCCAGGCGACCAGCGCGGCGGCGATCAGGGGCGCCGGTCCGCCGGCGATGATGGAGCCCAGTTCGCGGGCGAAAGCGAAGCCGGAATAGCGCAGCCGCGGCCCGAACAGTTCGGCAAAATAAACCGCCTGCGGCCCGAACATGGCGCCGCTGCCAATTCCCATTTCGATGATGAAGGCCAGCGCGATCAGCACCGGGTCCCGGGTTGCGACCATCAGGAAAAAGGGAAAGGCGCAGGCGGCCGAGAACAGCGCGCCGAAAATATAGACCGGACGGCGTCCGATCCGGTCCGACAGCCAGGCGAAGAAGACCAGCCCCGCCACCAGGGCGATGCTGCCGGCGATGACCCCGACCACCGCCACGTTGCGCGGCACATGCAATGTGTTCATCAGATAGCTGAGGCCGAACACCGGATAGAGATAGCCCAGGGCATTTTCCGCCAGCCGTGCCCCCACCACCACGAAAAAATTGCGCGGGCTGCGCCGGATGGCTTCCAGCGCGGGCAGCTTCAGCGGCGGCCGCCGGGCCCGCGCTTCCTCAAACACCGGCGTCTCGCTCACCTTGGCGCGGATATAGACGCCCAGCGCCAGGAGCAGCAGCGACACCAGGAAGGGAATGCGCCAGCCCCAGGTCAGCATGTCGTCCTTGGCCATGGTGCCGATCAGCCAGAAGGTGGCGGCCGCCAGCGCGCTGCCGACCTGGGTGCCCATGGGCGCGAAGGCGCCGTATAATCCGCGCTTGCCGTCCGGAGCGAACTCCACCGCCATCACCACCGCCCCGCCATATTCCGCGCCGGCGCCGAACCCCTGCAGCAGCCGCAGGCCCAGCAGCAGCAGCGGCGCCCAGATGCCGACCTGGCTGTAGGTCGGCAGCAGGCCGATCGCGAATGTACTCCCGCCCACCAGCAGCAGGGTCGCCACCAGCATGGGCTTGCGTCCCCAGCGGTCGCCGAAATGACCGAAAAACAGGCCGCCGAAGGGACGCGCCAGAAAGCCCACCGCAAAAGTGGCGAAGGATGCCAGGGTGCCGACGGTCGGGTCATAGGTGGGAAAGAACAACGGCCCGAACACCAGCGCCGACGCCATGCCGTAGATGAAGAAATCGTACCATTCCAGCGCCGAGCCGATACCGGCGCTCAGCAGCACATGGCGCAGCCTGGTCGGCGATGGGGCGTTCGCGTCCATCAAATCCCCCACCTGTTATCCCGTCGGCGTTCTGCGCGCCGCTGACTAGACTTTCGCGGCTTCGCGCCGCGCGAAATACTTGTTGCGCGCCGTGGTCTGGTTTTCGTAGATCGAGCCTTGGAACGGCGCCGGCGGCAACGGCATGCGTACCGGCAGTTTTTCCATGCGCGGCTGGTTGGAGGGCTGGCCCGATACCAGCTGCCTGTTCCAGGCATCGTAATCCTTGATGCCCATCAGCGGCGCGGCATCGCCGGCGGCATATTCGTAAAGCAGCAGGCGGCGCGGCTTGTCGGAAACATTCTGCGCCGAGCCATGCACCAGCCTGACATGGTGAAAACTCATTGAGCCGGCGCGGCCCATCAACGGCACGGCGCTTTCGAAATCGACTTCCCGGCGAAGGGGGTCCATGGCGCCGCAGAAATAGCCCTTGGGGTCGTGATGGTCCCACACCGGGCCCTTGTGCGATCCGGGCACCACCTGCAGTGGACCATTCTCGATAAAGGCATCGTCCAGCATCACGCCCACGGCCAGCAGGTCGTCATTGGTGTGGGGATAAAAGGCCCAGTCCTGGTGCCATTCCACCGGCGAGCCGTAATGCGGCGACTTCAGGTTGATCTTCGAACCATGCAGCCGCACGCCCGACGGGCCCAGCAGCTTGTCCAGGATCGAAACCAGGCGCGGATATTGCGCCAGTTCCCAGAATACCGGAGTGTGGGAATGCGGCAGCTTGATGCGGCGGACCTTTGGCGCCTGCGGCGTGTGGCCCGGTTCCAGGTCATAGACATCGGTGTGCGCCGACACGGCGGCGGCATCGGCCACCAGATCGTCCAGCGCCTTGCTGACCCGCGCCAGCAAGTCCGGTTCCAGGACATCCGGGACCACCAGATAGCCGGTTTCGCGATACTGTTCGACGTCCCGCTGCGAGATCATGCGCAACCTTCCCAATGGGGATGCTAGGGCCGCTTGCCCAGGCGCGTCAAATGGCGCTCGCCCATCATCAGACTTGCTCGAACTTGCGCGCCGAGCGCAACGTCGCCGCCACCAGGGCGGCCAGCAGCGGCCCGCAACCGATGGCGACAATCCCCAGCGAGAAGCTGCCGGTATGGTCCTTGATCCAGCCGACCAGCGCGGGCCCGGCGAAACTGCCCAGATTGGCAACCGCGTTGATCAATGCCAGCCCGGCCGCCGCGGCCGGACCCGTCAGCATGGCCGACGGCACCGCCCAGAACACCGAGACGTAGCAGAACACGCCGGTGATGCCGAAGGTCAGCGCCGCCATGATCGCAACCGGATCCTTGAGGACCGCGCAGGAAATCAGCGCAACCCCGGCGCAGGCCGCCGGGATCGCCGCGTGCCAATTGCGTTCCATCTTGAGATCGGAATGGATGCTCCAGAAAATCATCACCACCGCCGCGACCGCAAAGGGAACGGCATTGACCAGCGGCGTCAGCGCGCTGCTGACGCCCAGCGCATGAATCATCAGGGGCAGGAACAGGATCAGACCATAGGCCGCCATGTTGATGCCGGTGCCCGCCAGGGCGATCATCCAGACCGTACCGCTGGTCAGGGCATCCGCCACGCTGAAATGCTGCACCGTCTCGCGCCGGACTCGCTCGGCGTCGAGCTGGTTCACCAGCCAGGTCTTTTCCGCTGCCGGTAGCCAGGACGCGGCCCCGGGCGCATCGGGCAACAGGAACCAGAAGGCCGCGCCCAGCGCCAGGGTGGGCAGCGCCTGCAGGACGAACAGCCATTGCCAGCCGGCCAGTCCCGCGGTCCCGTCCAGCATCAGGATGGGCTGCGAAATCAGCGACCCCACCATGATGGAGAATGGCGTGGACAGGATCATCCACATCAGCATGCGCACGCGGTAGCGCCCCGGCGCCCACATCGCCAGGATATAAAGCAGGCCGGGATAGAGCCCCGCCTCGCCCAACCCCAGGATCAGGCGAACCACATAGAAGGATGTCGGACCGGTGACCCAGGCGTTCAGGAGCGACGCGCAGCCCCAGGCCAGCATGATAATGGGAATCCACACCCGCCCGCCGATCCGCGCCAGGATCAGGTTGCTGGGGATGGCAAAGGCGATATAGCCCACAAAGAACAGGCCGGCGGCCAGGCCATATTGCTCGGCCGAAAGTCCCAGCGCCTTGTTCATGGTCAACGCCGCGAACCCGACATTGACCCGGTCGACATAGGCGACAAAATATGCCGCAAAGAGAAGAGGCAGTATCCTCCAGCTGACCAGGCGAACGGCCGCCGCTTCGTGCCTTGAATCCGGCGCCATATGCCCCCTGGAGATCGTGTCCTAAGTCATGCCGTTATGGCACATTGCGGCAAGCGCCCCAATGGCACAAGCAACGAGGAGCCCGTGGGAAAAATCACGACATGCGCCGCATTCGCGATCCTGCTTTGGGCATCCATCGCGGCAGCGGCGACGCCGCAGGACCGGTCCACGAAAATCCTGGACCTCATGGAGCGGGTCGCGGACTGGGAGTTGGCGCATCCGGCGAGCGCCAGCGTGCCCAAGTCCTCACCCGAAGCCGCCAAGCCGCTGGGCTGGGTGGTGGGCACTTTCTATACCGGGCTGACCGCGCTGGCGGACCGTTCCGCCGATCCACGCTTTGGCGAGGCGATTGTTGCGCTTGGCGAAAGGCAGGATTGGGCGCTGGGGCCCCGCCCCTTCCACGCCGACGATTATGAAGTGGCGCAGAACTGGATCTGGGCCTGGGGCCGCAAGCAGGATGCGCGCAGGATCGCCGCGGTCCGCGAGCGCTTTGATTCCGTCATCGCCGCAAATCCGTCCGGATCGCTTCTGATGAATACACCGGGCGGCTGCTTTCACCGCTGGTGCTGGTGCGATGCGCTGTTCATGGGTCCGCCGGGCTGGGTGGCGCTGAGCCGGGCGACAGGGGACCCGCGCTATCTGGCCTATGCCGACAAGGAATATCGCGCCACCGCCAGCCTGCTGTTCGACGCCGATGCGGCGCTGTTTTATCGCGACAGCAGCTATCTGGGAAAAACCGGCGCCAGCGGGGAAAAAATCTTCTGGAGCCGCGGCAATGGCTGGGTCTATGCCGGGCTGGCCCGCATCCTGGACGCGCTGCCCGCCAATTCCCCTTCCCGCCCCTATTACCGGGACCTCTTCCTCAAAATGTCCCGCAAGATCGTGACCCTGCAAAAGCCGGACGGTTCCTGGGCGCCGGCCCTGCGGGACCCGCGCGCCAACACGCCGCCCGAAACCAGCGGAACCGGCTTTTTCACCTATGGCCTGGCCTGGGGTGTTCGTGCCGGACTTTTGCCGGATCCCGCCTACCGGCGCGCGGCGGAACGCGGATGGGCCCTGCTGGCCAGGGCGGTCAATCGCGATGGCAGGCTGGGCTGGGTTCAGCAGGTCGGCAGCGAGCCTGACGCGGTCGGCCCGGACGACACCCAGCCCTTCGGGGTAGGCGCGTTCCTGCTGGCAGGGTCGGCAATGTACGACCTCGCCGCGCATCACCCCTAGGATTGTCGCCACCGCCGCCAGGAGCGAAGACCAAACAATTCAATGCAATAATCGAAACTCCTCAGACCTGACATGACCTGCGAGGAGGGCAGACCGGCGGCGAAGCAAGCAGCCTCGGCGCGGACCTATTGTTGCGGCGCGACCGTATTGCCGCCCGATACGGTTTGCGATCCCAGCCCCGTCGCGGGATGGGCGAGCCATATCCGTGAACGCGGAAAATACCAGTCGCCGTTTGCATCGCGGCAGGCCAGCCCCGGATAGCGCATCTGAGCGCCGTCCCCGCGCAATTCAAAGTGACGGCAGGATGGCGCCGCCTCACCCGCCAGCGCCGCCTCGCGGGCCGAAAGCGCCGACGTTGCATAGATCGCGAAATGCCGGTCGACGCCCGTGCTCGACCAGGCAATCGGCGGCCCACCCGCGACATCCAGGGCGTGGCTCGTGGCCCAGTCCAGGCCGGCGCGCGCCGCCGGAGGCCAACCCGCCGTGGAGGGGCGAATGGCCACCAGGACGCGGCCGCCATCCTGGTCCCACGGCACGACGCGGTCGCCGTCCACGATCTCGCTGGAACCGTCGCCATACAGAACCGTATCGCCGGCCGCCGCCGCGGTCGCGCCTGTCTTTGGCAATTGGGCCGCAAGGGTGTTGAGCAGGCCAGTCAACGCCGGGCTCAACCGGCCGTCCTGCGCCAGCGCGTGATCCTTTTGAAAGGCAAGAATGGCGCGGCGTGTGGCCGGTCCGCAGACGCCGTCGGCTTTGCCGACATTGTAACCGAGCTGCGCCAGGGCCCGCTGGGCCGCCGCGACGGTACGCTCGCCGGGCGCCCAGTTCTGGCTTGGCGGCGCCGTTGCGGCGGGCGCCGCGACCTGCGGTGCCGCGGCGCCAACCACGGCCGTCTGCGGCGCGGGCCGTGGCGACTGAGAGCAGGCGCCGGCGAGCATGGCCAACAACAAGGCGCCCAGCACGCAGGCCCTGCGCATATGCGGCCCCTGCCTCATGCGACCTCCAGCGCCCGGGCGACGCGATGGGCGGGAAAGGTCAGGGTCACCTTGGTGCCCTCGCCCGGCTTGCTGGCGATCTTCAGGTCGGCGCCATGGCAATGCGCGACCCGGTGGACGAAGGTCAGGCCAAGCCCGACGCCTTCATGCTTGCGCGCCAGCGAGGTGTCGAATTGCGAAAACAGCTTGGTGATGCGCGTCTGGGCACCTTCCGGAAATCCCGCGCCATTGTCGCTGACCGCGATGACCAGCCGGTCCCCGTTGCGATGGGCCGCGATTTTCGCCCATCCGCCCGGCCGATTGAACTTCACGGCATTGGAGAGAAGATTCTGCAAACTCTTCTGCAGGCGCCTGGTATCGCCCCGCAGCGCGGGAAGCACTTCGCCCGGCGCGCGCTCGAGGGCAACGCCGGCCAGATCGGCCTGCGGCTGCACGGCCGCCACGGCGCTGTCGATGATGTCGGCGAGCGGAACCAGATCGTCCGGGGCGGCGTCCTCCGCATCCATCTGGGTAATTTCGAGGATGTCGTTTATGAGTTCCAGCAATCGCACGCCGCTGCGGTTGATCTCCTGAACATAGTCCAGCGTCTTGGCGTCAAGCGCGTCGCCGTCATGCGTCAGTATGCCGGAGAATCCGATAATGGCGTTCAGCGGCGTGCGAAGTTCATGGCTCATGGTGGAAAGAAAGGCCGATTTCGCGCGATTGGCGCCTTCCGCCTTGTCCTTGGCGACCCGCAGCGCCGCTTCGGCCTGTCGTTTTTGCTCGACTTCCGCGCGCAAGGTCCGGTTGAGGGTGCGAAGCTCGGCGGTGCGTTCGATGACGGCGCGCTCCACTTCACGCTTGCGCAACAAGGTCGTGATCATGCTTTGCGCCAGCATGGCGATTAGCGCCAGCACCAGCAGCGCCGCACCGGCGGGCGCATACAGGCGGGTCAGAGCCGCGCCATGGCCGGCAGACCGCAACGCCAGGAAGAAGGGCTTGCCGGCGACCGCAACAACCGTTTTCTGGCGAAACTCCGAATCGCCGAACCAGCGCTCGAGGCTGGCGGTTTTCTGCCGCTGTCCGCGCAAAAAGACGGCGGGATTGGCCGGGTCGCCATAGCCGATTGCCGCCTGAACCGGCGCATGGGACCCAATCGCATCCGCGATTACCTTATCCAGCTGCAAAATCCCCAGCACATAGCCTTCGGGACCATCCGGTGTGCCCCGGCCCTGCGGCGCCGCCGCCCGGTTCAAGGGAAAAACCACCAGGACAACGGGCGGGCGGGCGCCATCGACCAGGCCCTGCGCCAATGGCGCCGAGGCGACCTGCCGTCCGGCCCGCCGGGCCTCGCCGATCAGCTGCGCGTAAATTTTATTGTCCGACAGATCAACGCCGATCAGTTTGCCGCTGCTCTCAAACGGCTCGACATAGGCGACCGGAAGGTAAGCCGGGCGCGAGCCGGCATCGACCAGCTGGCCCTTGGGCGTGACCTCCCGCAAGTGCAGCCCATACAGCCCATCGCGCTGGAGACCGGCTTCAAATTCGGCGCGCTGCGGCTGACGGACCTGCGGCACCCACAGGACCGCCTTGAATCCGGAGTTCTGCGGCAGGATCTGATGCGCGAAGGCGGAGAATTCCCAGCGATTGACATTGTGCGATGCCGAGATGAAGGCGTGGATCGCCGCGAGCGATGTAACATGACGCTCCACCGTGTTTTTGAAGCTGGCGCTGTAATAGGCGGCATCGCGCTGGAACTGTTGCCTGTCGACACTGAAGTAGTAGCCGCGCAATGCCACAAAGACGAAAATCGACAGGGCGAGCCCGGCGACCACGACGGCGGTGACGGGCAAGAAATCCGTCATCCTGTGTCGATCCCGGCGATCGAAGCTCGGCATGATTTGAGGTCCGCTTTTATTCCTGCAGCCGGACGTTGTCCTCGCCAATGGCTCACCGGAAAATAACGTCTTTTGCGCTAAGACCGGGTTAAGACACGCCCTTCACCCTGTCCGCGGCGCAAAGCCTGGACTTCCATGAACCGTGGAACTTGCAATTTACCGTAAGCGATCGGCGCAAGGCGCCGCGTCTGGCGGATTGGGCCGCCCTTGTCCAGAGTTCGGCAGGTTATTTGCCGGGCACCGTCTTCAGCTTTTCGCGGCGCGCTTGTGCCGTCCCGCGCGGCGTGGCCCGGCATTCGTCCGCACCATTGCCGACAGCAGATCCTGCTCTGCCCTGGTGGCATCGGCGGCGCGGCTTTCGATCCTGTGATAGATATTCAGCAGCGTGTTGCCCAGCGCGGTGAGCTGGGTTCCGCCGCCGGCGACGCCGCCGACTTCCGCCGTTACCACCGGGCCGTCGAAAGTTTTCTGCACCTCCTGGATCAACAGCCAGGCCTTGCGATAACTCATGTCCATGGCGGCGGCGGCGCGGCGTATGGAGCCCATTTCCGCGATCCGCTCCAGCAACTGCACCATTCCGGGCCCCAGCGCACTGCCGGAGGGTTCAAAATCGATACGGATGGACAGGCGTGTCATGCGCGGGAGGAATCTCCGACAGGGCGTTCCGATCCGGCGGATCAAAACGTGATATCTGACAATATATAACATCAACCCGCCGCCTGCACACCTGCACCTTCCGGCGCAGCAGGAGCGGTGCCGTTGCGCGGCGCCAATTCTGCGGCCAGATGAATCATTCCTCCCACATTCACCGATGCGAAAGCTGCGGCAGATCACACCGCCATGTTCCGGCCGCGGGCCGGACAATGGGCTTGAAGATGCGTCCGAACGGCGTCACATTTCCGGTCGATACCGGCCGATCCAGGTTCCTGTGCGTATGAATGACCGGGCCCCGCGGGCATGTTGAGACCCTTGCGAAGCCGCGCGGCGAACAGGCCATCGCGCAAGGGCGGCGCTCTGCGATTTGCGGCAATGACCGCCGGACTACTCGCCTGCCTGGTTTGCGGTTCCCTGCGCGCCGCACCGGCGGATATGGAATTTCGAAAAGGCCTGTCGGCCTACAATAGCGGCGATTTCGACAAGGCGATGCAATTCTGGCTGCCCCTGGCGCAAAGCGAGGACCCGCCTTCCCAGGCCGGCATAGGGTTTATGTATTATCGCGGGCTCGGCGTCGCATCGGACTATGACAAGGCGGCCTTCTGGCTGAGCAAGGCCGCACAGCACGGCCAACCTGAAGGCCAGATGATGCTGGGCACACTATATTACTACGGCCACGGCGTGGAGCAGAGCTATGTCTGGTCCTATGCCTGGTGCGATCTGGCGCAGGACGGCGGCAACGCGGACGCCTCGATGTGCCGCGACGCCGCGCTGCAGTCGTTGCCGAATGATAGCGATCTCAAAAAGGCGTTCCGATTGAGCCTTGATCTGCATCATCGCTTCAGCCGCAAGCAGCCGCGTTCCAAGTGACGGACCGGGTGACGGGTCAAGTGACGAGCGTTATTCCCGTTTGTATCTAATGGTTCGAATCAGGCGCCCGCGCCATGCGCGTTCCGGTCCGCCAAAAGCCCGGCAAAACCTTCCGACAACTTTTGCGACAATTTTTTGATCGCCTGCTGCCCGGTTTGGCGTTTGCGATATGCGACGGAAAATCGAACGCTTGTCGCGGAACGGGAGGCCCCATCACGCGCCCGCGAAAAGCCGTCCCGCGCCCATGATCGATATACAACAGCGACAGGACGCGCCGCGGGAGGAATTGTCCGTTCAACCTTCGCGATTTTGCTGCGCTGCACAGTGGACGGCGGTTGCGGAGCGACGGCGGTGAGGTGCGTGTGTTTTAACGGTGAAACGGTTGTCCCACCCTTGGGCATGTGGTTTGCTGCCAACCTGCGTCATCCGTTTGGTGGGATGCGCTTGGCCGGCTGTCATGGCTGACTTGTCTAATCCGGCCACGCGCATGAAGAATCCACCTCTTCGGTTCTTTTAACAGGGGCCATCATGTCAGACACCGACTCGAACAAGACCGGATCCGATCCGTCAGGGCATTCCTCGCTTCGCGCCTCCCGGCGCGCCGTCATCAAAGGCGTCATCGCATCGGGTGTCGCCGTTTCCGCGGCCGGCTATATCGTCTACGAGCGTTATGGCTCCAGGGCGCTGGTGTCCGGCACCGTCGAGCGGCTGGTCACGCTGAATGTCAACGGCAAGGACCGGCGCGTCGACGTACTGCCCCAGGAGACCCTGGTTCACACGATTCGCTACAAGCTGGGCCTGACCGGCACCAAGCTGGGCTGCGACCATTCCGAATGCGGCGCCTGCACGGTGATGATCGACGATGTGGCGACCTATTCCTGCTCGACCCTGACCCACAGCGTGCGGGGAAGAAAGATCACCACCGTGGAGGGCGTCGAGGGCCCCAATGGCGAGTTGCACAAGGTGCAAAAGGCGATGATTTCCGAGCTCGGGCCGCAATGCGGTTTCTGCACCCCGGGGCAGGTCGTGTCGGCGGTCGCGCTGTTGAAGCGCAACCCGACGCCAACCATCGAGGAGGCGCGCCGCGGCATGTCGGGCAATCTTTGCCGCTGCGGAGCCTACGATCACTATTTGAAGGCGGTCATGACCGCCTCGCGGGAGGCTTGAAATGGCATACAAACTGATCGGAAAGAATTTCACCCCGCCGGATATCGAAGCGAAGGTCACGGGACGCGCCAAATACGCGGAAGATTTCCGCGCCGACAACATGGTTTTCTGCAAGACCCTGACCAGCCCCATCCCCCACGCCAAGATCCGCAGTATCGACACCTCCGAAGCGCTGAAGATGCAAGGCGTGCTCGGCATTCTGGCGGCCGATGACGTTCCGCAGTTCCCGCCGCCGCGCGCTGCCGATCTTCGCCAAGGACGAAGTGTTCTATGTCGGCGAGCCGATCCTGGCGGTGGCGGCGGAAAACGAACTGATCGCGGCGAACGCGCTGGAAGCGATCAAGATCGACTTTCGAGCAGCTGCCCCATGTGGTCGATCCCGCTCGAGAGCCTGTTTCCGGGCGGTCCGAACGCACGTCCGCCGGCAATGTCGCGGCCGGCCAGATCAAGCTGCAGACCGTGAAATGGGACGCCTCCGATTTCGCCGCCGCCGGCGAATCCAAGCTGCCGATGGGACGCGCGGCGGAAGAATGGACCTATGGCGATGTCGATGGCGGCTTCAAGAACGCCAAGGTGACGATCGAGGAGAGCTTCGTCTCGGGCACCTATTCGCACAATTGCATGGAGACCACGCACCGCCTTCGCCTACTGGCAGGGCGGCAAGTGCTTCCTGCATGGCTCCAACCAGAGCCATACCGCCGCCATCGCCAACATCGCCCGCTATATCGGCATCGAGCCGGAGAACCTGGTCTTCATCGCCGAATATTGCGGCGGCGGATTCGGCAGCAAGATTCCGGGCTATCCGAACATGGCGATCGCCGCGCTGATGTCGAAGAAGATCAACCGGCCGGTGATGCATCGCATCACCCGCGACGAGGAATACGGCATCGGCAGCCGCCCGACCCGGCTTCCAGGGTCATATCAAGATGGGCTTCCGCGCCGACGGCAAGCTGCTGGCCGCGGACATGTACATCGTGCAGGAGAGCGGACCGCATGCGACGGCGGGCGATTTCCGCGCCGCGGGCAATGCGCTCTCGATGGTGTACCAGCCGGATGCGATGCGCTTCCGCACGGTGCCGGTACTGACCAACACCGTCCCGCCGGCGCGCAGCGCGGGCCCGGCGAGAACCAGTTCGCGGCCCTGATCGAGCCGATGATCGACAAGGCGGCCCGTCAGCTCGGCATCGACCGCATCGCCATTCGCAAGATCAATGCCCCGGACGCCAACGGCAAGATCGGCAAGGAGCGCGGCCCGCTCACCAGCGCCTTCCAGAAGGATGCGCTGGATAAGGTCGCGGTCCTTGTTCAACTGGAACGAGCGCAAGAAGATGTCCGGCCAGAAGAGCGGCAACAAGGTGACCGGCATCGGTATCGGCCAGGGCTATCATTCGGCCGGCACCAACGGCTTTGACGGCTCTGCTGCGGATCACCCCGGACGGCGTGCTTCACATCCATACCGGCGTCGGCAATCTGGGAACCTATTCCCATTCGGCGACGGCGCGCGTCGCGGCCGACATGCTGAACTATGACTGGGACAATACGGTCGATCGAGCGCGGCGATACCCGCCGCGGCCTGCCGTTCAATTCGCCGCAGGCCGGCAGCCTGACCTCCTCCACCCAGTCGCGCACCATGTATGTCGCGGCGATGGACGATGAAGGACAAGCTGACCGACATTGCCGCCCAGATGCTGGGCGGCGCGGCCGGCGGACTATGTTCTGGGCGAGGAGAAGGTCGTTCACAAGTGCGGATGCGGCCAAGTCGATCACCTACAAGCAGGCCGTGGCAGAAGGCGATGGAGCTTGGCGGCAAATACACCGGCAAGGAAATTCCGGACGACCTCAATCCCATCACGAAAAATTCCGTGGCGATGATCGCGGGCATCGGCCTGATCGCCGCCGCCAAGGATAATCTTCCGCGCGTCGGCGTGACCCCCGGCCTCACGACCTCCATGGCGGAGATCGAGCTCGATCTCGAGACCGGCACCTTCACGATCAAGGACATGATGTGCGTGGCCGATGTGCGGCACCGTGCTGCATCCCCTGGGACTGGGCCACCAGATTTCCGGCGGCAACATCATGGGCATCGGCATGGCCCATCTGGAGCACCATCTCTACGATCCCAAGCTGGGCATTCCCGCGGCTGTGGGCTTCCACCAGAGCAAGCTGCCGACCTATCTCGATGTTCCCGTCGAGGTCGCCTGGGCGGCGGTGGAAAAGCCCGATCCGCAGAACCCGATCGGGGTGAAGGGTGTCGGCGAGCCCGTTCTGGGCTCCGGCGCGTCCGCCATCACGTCGGCTATCGCCGACGCCTTGGGCGGACATTTGTTCAACCGCACGCCCGGTTTCGCCCGACATGATCCTCAATCACTTGGCGGGTCGTCCTCCGGCGCATAAGCCCCTGCAAGTCAACACGGTCTGAGGAGAACAGGTCATGATCGTCAAAGATATGATGCCAAACTTCGAGCTGTTCCAGCCGACGCAGCTCAAGGATGCTTTGGCAATTCTCGACAGTTATGGAAAAGACGCCTGGAAGATGGCCGGGGGGTACGACAGCCTGGTGCTGGTTCAAGGAGCGCATCAAGCGCCCCAAGGCCGTGGTCGATCTCGGCGGCATCCCGGAGATGCGCGGGATAAAGGAGACGCCGGAGGGAGTCGAAATCGGCGCCCTGACCACGCTGACCGAGGTTGAGAACGATCCGATCATCAAGACGAAGTACAGGCTGCTGGCGGACGCGGTCGGCAAGGTCGCCAGCCCGCAGATCCGCAACGTCGGCACCATCGGCGGCAACGCCTCCCAGGATGCGCGCTGCCTTTACTACCGCTATGGCCTGCCCTGTTACCGGGCGGGCGGCAATACCTGTTTTGCCGATACCCCCGAAGGGATCAACCGCGAACATGCCTTGTTCGAATCGGATCGCTGCGTGGCGGTTTCGCCGTCCGACGGCGCGGCGGCCCTGGTCGCACTGGATGCCAAGTTCGTCTTGCAGAGTTCGAGCGGGCAGCGCGTCATCGGCACCGATGATTTCTTCATCGGACCCAAGATCGACATCACGCGCCTGACCTCGACAAAGCCCGAGGAAATCCTGGTCGCCATCCGGATACCGAAAACCTGGGCCGGCTCCTATTTCTATTTCGAAAAAGTCGCGGACCGGAATACCTGGGATTTTCCGCTGGTGAACGTGGCGGCGGCGATCTCGGTCCAGAACGGCGTCATACGCGACAGCCGGATCGCGTGCGGCGGCGTCAGCGCCGTGCCCCGCCGCCTGACCGCCGTCGAGGAAATCCTCAAGGGCCAGCCCATGAACGAGAGTGTCGCCAAGCTGGCGGGCAGTTCTGCCACCCGCGGGGCGCGGCCGCTCAACTATAACGGGTTCAAGATCCCCTTGATGGCCAACCTCGTCACCCGTGCCGTCCGCGACGCCAAGGCCTGAGGCACAGCGTGCAGCTTTTTCGGTATGCGAGCTCCATTTATGGAGGTGGCGACACCATTATCGGTGCCTCCTATGATCTTTTTGTATGGTTTGTCGCGGCGGGCGCGGCCTTCATCCTGGTTCATGCCATCTTCAAGGCCGTCGCTGGAACCGGGGAGCGCACCGGTCATTGATCGCGGCATCATGGGCAGACCACAATGAGCAACTCGCAACCAGACATGACCAACCCCGCCTCGCAGCGGGCCGGTCGCATCCTGCGCCACAAGCTGGCGGATCGCATCTACCACTGGCTGATGGCGACCGCCGTCCTGATCCTGCTGGGGTCGGCCTTCCTGCCGATATTCGGCTGGAAATTCGCCTGGCTTGACCTGCACTGGATTACCGGCGTGGTGCTGACCATCGCCGTCCTGTACCACATCATCCGCGCGATCGGCTGGCAGAAATTCTCGGCAATGGTCGTCGACCGCCAGGATGTGAAAAACCTGATGCGCGACGCCGCGCTGGCCGGGGGCCAACCCGGCAAGCCCGGAAAATACTCCATCGCGCAGAAGCTCTACCATTTGGCGATTGCCGTCCTCATCCTCGGCGCCATCGGAACCGGCCTGTTGATGCTGAGAAAGATCGACACACCCTTCTGGCAGCGCGATCCCTACTGGTTCGACGATGCCGGTTGGGGCGTGATCTATGCCATCCATGGTTTCGTGGCCATGGCGCTGGTCACGATGATCATGATTCACATCTATTTCGCGCTTCGCCCGGACGAGTGGCGGCTGACCCGTTCCATGTTTCGCGGCTGGATCACCTCCAAGGAATATCTGGATCACCATGATCCCGAGCGGTGGCAAGCTGGAAAAGACTCCTGAAAGTCATCGCATCTTTCCGCCGCGCCGCGCCAACAACCAAAACCGTTCTTCAAGGAGCCGCAATGACACCTTCCAGCGATTCGGAGCCCATGAAATTGGACAAGGCCATAGATGTCGTTGAGGAGACATATGAATTCATGCTGGCATATGCGGCACAGGGCCGCCGCAGCGAGGAAGACGGCTCCAGCACCACCGGCGTGCGCGCCTTCCTGCAGCGCGCCAATGAGGCCCTGGCGGTCATCGCCGCCGCCAAATTGACCGGTCCCCAGGAGGACGCCACCGGGCAATTTCTCGATGTCGTCCGGCAGGATACCGCCAAGGCCGGAGCGGCAATTCGCTTTGTGCTGGCCCAGCCATCCATCAGCTCGCAGCTGATCGACAACCTCAATGCGTCCATCCACCTGCGGGCCTTGCTGACCGATCTTTTCCTGCTCGACGAAGCGCTCAAGATCAGCACCTCGTGATGCGCTGGGCTTGCAGGGGCGCCTTGTCCTAGGAAGGCAGTTGCGATGTCTGCGTTGAGGGTTGGTATCATCGGCCTGGGTGCATTCGGTTCACGCGTCGCCATGCGGCTGCTGTGGTCCGGATTTAATTCGCTGCAGATTTTCGACCTTTCCGAGGAGACCCCACGCTACTTCTCGAACAATTGGGGCGGCCTGAACGTCGGTTCGCCCAAAATGATGGCCCAGAGCTGCGACATTATCGTCACCGTCCTGCCGTCGGCCGCCGAGGTGCGGGAGGTCTGCTTCGGCTGGCAGGGCCTGGCCAGGGGATTTGCGCCCGGCGGCATCCTTGTCGATCTGGGCGTGAGTGATCCCCTGGAAACCGTGGCCCTGGCCAAGCAACTGGAATCGCAACAGATACACCTTGTCGATGCTCCGGCTTTCGGCACGCCGGACGCCGCCGGCGAAGGCAAGCTGACCCTGATCGTCGGGGGCGAGGATGGCGCCGTGGAGCGGTCCCGGCCGGTTCTTGAAAAGCTGGCCACCAGGATCATTCGCGCCGGCGCATCCGGCTCCGCCCAGGCGGCCGGGGCGATTGCGGACTATATGCGCGCGGTTCGCCTGTTGGCGGCCGGCGAGGCCATCCAGCTGGGGGCGCGCTTCGGCTTCGATGCCGAAAATCTGCTGGACGTGTGCGACGCGCTCGGCGGGGCCGACCTGCCCGAAATATTGCGGCGCGATCTGGCGACGCGCCGCTTCAAGAGCGGGCTGTCGCTGGGCATCCTGCGGGCCAATGTCGAGCTGGCGGCGCAGCTTGCCGCTTCCACTGCCGTGACCCTGCCGCTGATGGCGCCGACGCGTGACGCCCTCGGCGAGGCCGAGGCGCGGCTCGGCTATGGCGCGGACCAGAGCGCGATCGTCAAATGGCTGGACGAGCTCAATAGGCCCGCGCCGGAAAAGGCGGATGGACAGGGCGAACCGCCGCCCGAAGCCGGCACATGACGATGGCCGGCGCCCGCCTCAGTCGGCGAAATAGTTGCAATAGCCCCACGGACTGACCGGCCCCTCGACCAGCATGCAATCGAAGGGCGCGATATAAAAATGGCACTGGGCGCAATCCTGCGTACTCGCGTGATCCTTGTCGATGTAACCGGCGACTTTCTTGCTCGCCTTGCGGATCGGTTGCGGCTGCTGCGCCCTGGCTTCGCACGCGCTCGCCGTCACGCCCAGCACCGAAAGATGCAGGAGACACCGGCGCGAGATCGGCAAGGATGGCGGCCGTAAAGCCGTTGCGGGGGCCGCAGCCGTCACCCGCAAGACGGTGGCAGCGTCCTCAGCACTTCTTCTGGGCGAGACGCTTGGCTTCGTCATCTGTCGCGGCGGTAACCTTGCTGATGATCTCGTCGCCGCTCGAATTGTCGATGCAGCTGAACACATAGTCGAACTTGCCGGGGCTGCTCGCGGACGGCTTCTTGGTCTGAACGTGACACCCGGTCGAACATGTCGCCATGGCGGGTGCAGCAGCCAATACGGTGGAGCCGATCAACAACACGCATGCAATTGTAATCTTCATAAGCGCGGACCTCGTTCCTCTCTCATTGATGACATATGTCGAATTCGGCCATTTTGCGGCACTGCCGATACTTGCCGAACCCGCCCCCTTCATCTCCTTTAGCGCAAGGATATCTCAAATGTAAGTGGCACCGGAGCCGGCCCTGCGCGACCCGAAAACCGGCGCCCAGATATAAAATTTCGTAATGAAAAACAGTGCCTTATGCGAAGCTTCTCATGCGTCGTCTCAAGTGACGCCGCAATGCGCGCCTCACCCGCCGGTGACGGACATGTGCCGGCTTACCGCCGGCGTCGCGCCGCGCACCGGCGGCAGGAAGTCATGCGCCTTGGGTTTGGCGGCCAGGGCGCGATCGATGGCGGCATTCAGCAAAGTGTCGTCCGCCGAGGCGCGCAACGGCTCGCGCAAATCCACCGAACCTTCCTGTCCCAGGCACATGAACAGCGTTCCGGTACAGGTCACGCGCACCCGCCGGCAGGTTTCGCAGAAATTGTGGGATAGCGGCGTGATGAAACCCAGCTTGCCGCCGGTCTCGGCGACCCGCACATAGCGCGCCGGCCCGCCGGTCCGCTCGCCCAGCTCGGTGAGGGTCCAATAGGACTCCAGATCCCGGCGCACGCCCGCCAGGGACAAGAACTGGTCGGTGCGATCCTCGTCCACCGCGCCCAGCGGCATGGTCTCGATCAGGGTGATGTCCATGCCGCTTTCATGCGCCCAGCGGATGATATCGGGCAGGTCATGCTTGTTGTCGCGCTGCAGGGCGACGGTGTTGATCTTGACCTTCAGGCCCGCCTCCCTTGCCGCGGCGATGCCGTCCAGCACCTGCGCCAGGCAATCGGAACGGGCAATGCGGGCAAAGGTGGCCCGGTCCAGGCTGTCGAGCGAGACATTGACCCGGCGCACGCCGGCCTCCCGCAGGGGGCGGGCGAATTCGCGCAGACGCACGCCATTGGTGGTCAGGGTCAATTCCTCGAGCGCGCCGCTTTTCAGATGCCGCGACAGGCCGCGCACCAGATCCATGAAGCCGCGCCGCATCAGCGGTTCGCCGCCCGTCAGCCGCAGATGGCGCACGCCCCGCCGCACAAAGACGGCACAGACCCGGTCCAGCTCTTCCAGGCTGAGCAGCTGCGCCTTGGGCAGGAACTGCATCTGCTCGCTCATGCAATAGGTGCAGCGCAGATTGCAGCGGTCGGTGACCGATACGCGCACATAATCGACCGTCCGGCCGAACGGATCGATGAGGCCGTGCGCTTGGCGGGTCTCCACAGACATGGCCTCAGTATAGGGGAGAAATGAGCTCCAGAAAAGCGCGACGCTTCAATACCTTATGGAATTTTCGGGCCGGGCCGGCCAAGGCTTGCCACCGCCATGGCGGGCAACGCAATATCGTTCCGCCCGCAAAAAACGGCTAAGGTAAAAGGCAGCGGGCAGAGCCTGTCACCACCCATGGGGGATAGCATGTCTTTCACGGCCACCGAGGCCGATGTCCTGGCCGTCGCCGCCGATTGGCTGGCGCGCGGGCACGGCGTGGCGCTGGCCACGGTGGTGCGGACTTCCGGCTCCGCGCCACGCCAGGGCGGCAGCCACATCGTGGTGCGCGATGACGGCACCTTCGAGGGATCGGTTTCGGCGGGCTGCGTGGAGAATGCCGTGATCGAGCTGGCCCAGGCGGCGCTCCAGGACGGCCAGAATCGCACCGCCATTTTCGGGATCAGCGACGGGGTTTTCGAGCCGGGCCTGCTGTGCGGCGGCGAAATCGAAATTCTGGTGGAACCGGTTCTCTGAGATGCGGCGCGCGACCCTCGAACAGCTGATGACGGCGCGGCGCGAAGGCCGCCCGCTGGTCCGCGCCCTGAATTTGGCGAGCGGCGAGGAGCGGCTTATCGACCCGGCCTCCGACGTTTCGGTGCTGGGCCGGGCCGCCCAGCTGGCCGCCCGCCACGACGCCAGCCGCCGCATCGTCCTGGACGGCTGCGACTGGCTTCTCACCGTCTACCATGTGCCCTGGGAGATCGTCATCGTCGGGGCGGTGCATATCGCCCAGGCGCTGGCGGCGCTGGCGGTGCCGGCCGGATACCGGGTGCGGGTGATCGATCCGCGCGCGCTCTATGCCACCGAGGAGCGTTTCGCCGGCATCGTCCTGCAGCGGGCCTGGCCGGACGAAGCCCTGGCGCGCCAGCCGCTGACCCGCCACAGCGCCCTGGTGGCGCTGGCCCATGACGCCAAACTCGACGACGACGCGCTGGCCCGTGCGCTGCGTTCGCCCGCCTTCTATGTCGGCGCGCTCGGCTCGCAGCGCACCCATGCGCGGCGACTGGCACGCCTTGCAGCGATGGGGCTGTCGCAAGCCGAACTGTCCAGGATCCATGGACCGGTCGGCCTGGCCATCGGCGCACGCTCTCCCGCCGATATCGCCATCGCGATCCTGGCGGAACTGGTCCAGCTGCGCCGTGCGGCCAAGCCGCCGCGCATCGCCGCAATTGTACTGGCCGCCGGGACCTCCAGCCGGATGGGCCGCAACAAGCTGGTTGAAACCGTGCACGCCAAGCCCCTGGTCAGGAATGCCGTGGACGCGGCGGCGGCGGGCGGGCTGGACCCGGTCCTGGTGGTGACCGGTCATCAGGCGGAGAAGATCGGTACCGCCCTGGCCGGCACAGGCGTCACGCTGGTCCACAACGACCGCTTCGGCGAAGGACTCAGCACCTCGCTGCGGGCGGGCGTGTCGGCGGTTCCCGACGATTGCGAGGGCGCCATGATCCTGCTGGGCGACATGCCCGACATATCCCCTGCCCTGATCAGCCGTCTGGTCGCGGCGTTCGATCCCGCCGCAGGACGCGCGATCTGTGTGGCAGCCGCAGGCGCCCGCCGCGGCCACCCCGTGTTGTGGGCAAGGCAGTTTTTTCCGCAGATGATGACGTTGAAGGGCGACACAGGCGCGCGCGAATTGCTCGAATCCCACGGCGATCAGGTTCTGGAGATCGATGCCGGCGACGATGCGCCGCTGGCCGATATCGACACGGCCGAAGCACTGGCGGCCTATCGAAGCTGAGGCCTGTCCGGGTCCGCGCGATGGCCCGGCCAAGCCTGCGGACTATTTCAGGCTTGCTTTGCCCTTTGGCGCCGGCGCAGGGCAGCCGAACCCGCCAGGCCGACCACGAACAGCGACAGGGTCAGCGGTTCGGGAATGGGCGTGGGTGCGTCCAGTGAGGGCGGCGGGTTTGAGGACTTGGGCGGATCGCCAACCGGCGGGTTTTCATCGTCCAGGAACACAGGACCCACATCATCGTCGCCCGGGGGCGTCAGATCCAGAAGCGGAACATTCGGACCGCCGGAATCGGCGTCGTCCTTGTTGGGATGATCGGATCCGGGATTGCCGGAATCTTCGTGGCCGGGCCTCCCGCCGCCGCCGCCTTGACCGAAGCCGCCTGCGATGAAGCCGCCGGAAAAACGCGCATTGCCAAATCCGTTCGGCGTGCCGCTGCCCTCGGCGCCGTGCGCATTGCCGTCGCCCGAAGAACCGCCGATACCGCCGGCGCGGATATAGCCGAAGCCCGGCCGCCCGTCGGAATCGGCACAGGCGTTGGCGCCGCCCAGGCAGAATTCATCGGATCCGCCGAATAGGGTTGTGTGGCCGTGATCCGGCTCATTCCGACTTGTTTTGTCAAATTTCGTGACGTCGTGGGGAACCCCGCCCGGCCCCGCATGCAATGGGGCCGTGTCGGGCTTCGCGGCATGCTGGCGCGCGTTTTCGGAATCTCTTCCGGCCGATGCCAGTGTCGGCATGAGCAGCAGGACAATCAGCACCATGAAAAAGGCCGCCAATATGCCGAGTACCGCCAGGCTGCGTCTGTAGCGCTTCCTTGTCATCGATTCCCAGGCAGCAAGGTTTGTGCCGCCTTTGGAAAATTCGCGGCACAGGGTTAACAGGGCGCCCGCACGGGACACCGGCCCGCCATTTTCAAAAAAGCCATCGTTAACAGCGCTCGCTTCGAAGCGGGAAATCCCGGCAGAGCAGCACCGAATCCGCGCGGCAAAACCGGCGGACGCCTTATCCCGGGACAGCGCCTGATCCATCCTGGGATCGGCCCAATGCCATCGCCGCCGGCCAAGCGGTGCCTGCGCCCCGGTCTGCGGACGCCGATTAGTCCTTTCATGGACTCAATACCGGCGCGAAACCGGGATTTTTCCCGCCCGGCCGGGACGCCGCCCCGGCGCAGGGTTAACCACTTGCACGAATTTTATCTGTTCGAAAAACCGACTTCTAATGGCTTGCGAAACACACTGCAGGCACACGCCAGGGAGTAGCTGCAATGGGTTCGACACCGGCTTTGCCGGCCGCCAAGGACAAGCGGAAGTATGAGCGCATAAAGCTCTTCCTGCCCGGCCAGCTGTTCAATCCCCTCAACGAGCAATCCGCCGAATGCAAGGTCCTGAATCTTTCGGCGGGCGGCGCCGCCGTCCAATGTGACGCAAAATTCCCGGCGGGACTGACGCTGGTTTTGTATATCGAGAATTTCGGACGCTTCGAGGGCAAGACGATCGTCCATGAGAGCGGCCGGCTGGCGTTGGAGTTCGCCATTGGAGAGGGCAAGCGCAGCCGGCTGAAGGAGATGATCAGAACCTTCGCGGCCGACGGCGTCGCCGGGGTTACCCAGATGCGCAGGCATGCGCGCATGCCGTCGCTGATCACCGGCAGCATCACGCGGGCGAATGGTGAAAATATTTCCTGCGACGTGCTGGATATTTCGCTGGACGGCGTTTGCCTGAGAACCTCGGTCCGCCCGCTGGTCGGAGAGATCGTCAACCTGGGGCGCACCCGCGGCCGGGTCGTACGGCACCACCCGGACGGTATCGCGGTCCAGTATGTCAGAGAGGTCGGAAAGGCCGCCTAGGCGGCACCGGCCAGGCCGGTACCGGCGGACTGCCCGCAGCCGGGACAACGGATTCCCATCGGGGCCCCACATGACGAATAAGTAGGAAATTTACGATTTGTCGATATCAGGGCCGGGGGACAATTTGCCATGACCGACCGCTCCATCATTGCCTGCAACACCGGCCAGGACCTGACCGGCGCGCCGATCGATCCGTCCTGGATTGTCGAGGGGGCGCCGGTGGCGCGCAACCGCGTGCTGTCGCATAGCAGCGACAGGTCGGCCTGGACCATGGTTTGGGATTGCACGGCCGGCGCATTCCGCTGGACCTACCAGTTCGACGAAACCGTGCACATCCTGGACGGCAGCGTCGCCGTCACCGATGCCGATGGCCTGACCCGGCTGTTCAAGCCGGGCGATGTGATCTTCTTTCCAGCCGGTTCGGTGGCGGAGTGGCGGATCGATTCCTATGTCCGCAAACTGGCATTCTGCCAAAACCCGGTGCCGGTGCCGCTGAATGCGATCTGGCGCCTGTATCGGCGCGCATGGAACCTGATGCGAGAAATCATTCCGATATTCAGGAGCGCCGTCGAACCGGTGGATTGCAAATCCGCACGGCAAATCGCGCTGTCGGGCACCTTCAGCGCGCCCAGCCGCATCTGACTTCGGGCATCAATCTGTAAAATTCAAGCGACCTGGCGAAGCTCGGTCGCGACAGGCGAACACGTCAATTCGCCGTTATTCGTCACCACGGCCCATGCCTCGGGCCGGGTCGACGCCAGCTCCCGCAGCATCAACGGCACATGACAATAACTTGGCTGTCTCAGCCCGTGATGGGACACAAGCGGCCCTATCGGCTGAAAGCGTATCCCCAGCAACGCCAGCATCCGCAGCAGCTGCGGTTCCATCACAGCGCCCCAATAGTCCACACCCAATTCGATGCTTTGCCGCAGCAGCATCTGGATCAGCCCCAGGCAGGGCAGATTGTCGTGCCGCTCGTGTCCGGCCGTGGCATCCACCAGGGAATCTGCCCCACGATGGCGGCGCCGGAATTCCTTGGAGATCGCGAACCTGGATATTTCCGCAGCGGTCTCGTTGGGGAAATACTCGCCCGCGTCCATGCCGTTTCCTTTCAGCAGTTTCTGGATCGGAAGGCTGTTGGCCCGTGCCTCGGGAAGAATCAGCCTGGCCGTGCCAATCGCTTCGGCACGCGGACGATGAAAGACCAGGCTGTGAACAGCGTGGCGGTCATATTGATCGATCTCAAGACCGCCCATCTGTTTGGCGGGATCCTCGAACTGCCGTTCGACGCAGTAGACCTGGTATCGCAGCGCAAATGCCGTTTCGATCAGTTCGCGGGTGTTGGCGGACACCAGCTGATAATGGGCATTGAGCCGCTTTACGAGCATGGAGCGCTCTCGACTTGCGACGCAGCTCCTTCGAGGGATCTAACCAAAAACAGATCCCCGCAATATTTTGGCAGACAGCAAAGAGGTTGCTCCCCTAACCTGGATTAATGTTCCCCCCACCAATCCCAACCGTCTTCAGCCAAAAGTCAGTTCTATGAGACTGACCACAGTCAAATACGGGCAACGCCATGACACTACCTGTTCATCCCGAATGTTCAATAGGCAAAATTCCATGGATCACATTTTTGTTTGCACCATGGAATGTTCAGGCCGAGCCGCCGCCCGGCGTTCCATTTCCGGCATGCCGCAAGCATGCGATGGGCGGCGGTAACGGCCGCAAACACGGCCGTTAAAAATTCTGTCCCGGACGATCGAAACTTCTGTGTCAAAATTGGGGCGCCGGACCCGGTACGCTCCCCGCCAAACCGGCCTGGTCCCCATCGGGCGCACGGGCCGGCCCTGCCCGGCGGCGCTATCCCAATCCGGTTAATCCCCCGGCCGCGTGCCGCAAAGGCGAAACGCCGGTTTGCCCGTTTCTTGCGAGGCACCGTTCAGCGCCAGGTTTTTGCCCCGATTTGGCACGCGAAGGTACTAGCCGGTCGAGGAAAGATGCACGACTTCATAGTTTTTCTGTTTGCAATCGGCGCGGGAACGACGGCGTCGGGATTGCTCGCAAGCATCTATCGCCTGGTTGCCCGCGAACCTGAAACAAGGCTCGGCACGATCCTTCATTATGCCGTGATGATCATCGCCGGACCGGTCGTTCTGGTGAGCAACAGCACCAAATCCTATCGGGAGAAGCGGTGTTCGAAGGCCGCCTATGTGCTGGTCATCGCGTTGAGCGCCTATTGGTCCTTTGCGACCGGCCTCTTTATCCTGAGTACCTGGGTCGCGCTCCGCGGCGCCTAAGGGGAGGCCAGCGCCGCCGTTTGCGTGGAAATGCGCTTGTCGCGGTCTGCCGCGAAGCGCGCGATGCCCTTGAAGATCAACTCCGTGTCCAGATGCGCCTCGGCGATGACCTCCGCCTCCATGCCGCCGGTCAGCCACTGATTGTCCCAATCCGACGTCATCGAATAGGCATCGGTCAGGGGCCCCAGGTTGCGCACCGGCCACACCCGGCGCGTGCCGGTGCTGATCACCATCGCGTCGCACAGCGCCTGCGGCGGCAACACCGCATCGCGATAGGCTTGCGGCTGGCGGTCGAACAGTTCCTCGCTGACCGCCGAAACCACCTTCACATTGATGCCCGCCTGTTCCAGCCGCGGCAGGACCTTCACCAGATTGACGGTGGAGCTGGCGCCCTGCGCGATGACGTAGCCATGCCGCTTGCCCGGGGCAAAATCCCGGATCACATAAAGCCCCTTGGCGGCGGCCAGCGGATCGGAGTCCGCGAAATTGCCGCGATCGGCCACCGGATTGTCCGGCCGCGCCACCTCGATCACGATGATGCCCACCTTGGGATCGCGCGCCGCGATCTCGGCGGCCGCGAAATAGCCCGGTGCGACGTCGTTATAATCCCAGAAATTCAGGTGGATGACCTGGCCGCGCGGCAACAGCTTCCACACCTGGGTGGCGAAAATGCCGAAATGGGTGCGCCCGTCCGCCGCCGTCTCCGGCCCCGAATGGCCCGCCAGGATGTGCAGCACGCCCATGCGGAAACGGCTGTCCTGGTTCTGCTGGCTCCACACCCGCGCCGGCGTGTACATCAGCGGCGTGAAGGAGCCATAGGTGCCGCTGAGCGCCCACACGCCCGAAAACTTCGCCGGATCGATGCTTGCGCTCTGGCTGACCATGCCGATCGCGGTTGCGACATTGCCGGCCTCCTGGATCGCCGCCTTGACGCGCGTGCCCAGCGGATTCGTCTCCGGGTCGTAATGCCCCCAGATGCCGCCATGCTCCACATTGATGGATTCCGACAGGTCCGCCGCCAGGGTGAAGAAGCGGTTGTCCGTCACATAATTCATCCACTTGATCACTTCGGAAATGGCGCGGCGCGCGCCGGCCGCCTCGCCCGGCTTGCGGAACAGCGAGACCGAAATTTCCTTGGTCGCCCCGGAGATGTGGTTTGACGCCGTAACCTTGACCGGCTCCCTGGGCAGATTGGCGGGGCTGAGCCGCGCGTCCAGGAACGGATCCGGCTTTGCGGCAAAATAGACGTCGCGATCATCCTTGACGCCGTCGCCGATCGTCACCAGCCGCTCGGCCAGCCAGTCACCCAGGCCGTCGCGCTCGAACACCGACATCACCTTGTCGATGTTGGTCTTGAACTGGATCAGGCGGTCGCGCATGTCGGCAACCGGCCCCTTGCGGATACCCTCGAACTCCACGCCGAAGCGCGCTTCGAAGGTGCTTGCCAGCGCGACGAAATAGTCGGAGTTCATCTTCTGGCTGTAGGGATGGCTCTGGTAGCTCACGATCTGCTTGACCGAGTCCGACAGCTTGCCGTCCGCCGCCGCCGGCCAATAGCCCTTGGTCGTCCTGGCAATGGCGATCACCGGACGCTTGTCGGCGGGGTCCCCCGCCTCCATCGCCTCCAGCATGGCCACGACCTGCCCATAATCGCCGCCATCCTCGACCGTCAGGACGTTCCAGCCATAGGACTTCCATTGCTCCGCCAGGTCATAGCCGGTGAATTTCCTGGCGATCACCCCGCCCAGCAGCACATCGTCGATGCCGGCATTATTGTCGGACAGGATGACGCGCAGGCGCTTTCCAACCTGCAGGGCCAGGGCCTGGGTCTTGAGTTCCTGGGCATGACCTTCGGTCATGGCGAATTCGCCTTCCAGGGCGATGATCTTGGGCGTGTCCTTGGCCCCGGCGATATCCCAGAAGGCCGCCTTGCCGGCCGCCGTGGCGATACCAACCCCGGAGGGCCCGCCATTCACGTCATTGGTGACGTCGATGCTTTCGGCATGGCCCGACAGCGCCTTGATGCCGCGCGCCTTGGCCTGGGCAAAGAGGGGATGATCGGCAAGCCCATTGTCCGCCAGCAGGGTCTTGAGAGCGCCCGCGCCGCGGCGGAAGCCCAGCGCATCGATGGGCAGGATCGCGACATGCGGATCGACCTGATAGCGCGCCTGGCCGGTCAGCTTGAATTTGCGCTCCAGGGCCTGGCCCAGGATCATGTAGAGGGCATAGCAGGTGGGCACGCTGTGCCCGGCCGCCATCATGAACTTGTCGCCAAAGGGATGCTTGGGACGGCGATAGTCGTAGCGCAGCCCGCCCCGTTCGGGCCCCGCCAGATGCGCCGCCACATTGAACGGGGTATAGGCCAGGGGTCCGCCAAAATGGCCGGTCTGGGCATAGTTGCCCAGCAGCACCAGGGTCATGCAGGTCATGAACCCAATGTCTTCCAGCCGTCGACGTTCTTCGATATCCAGCCTGCTCACGTAACCCCCTGATTTCTATCGTTGCCGCCATACTGGCAGAAAAAGACCAGTGGCAAAATGTTTGCGGCGCCATCCGTCACAAGCGAATGGTACCGATACCAAAAAGCGGGCGGTCCAAAGCCGTGCTCCGAAGCCCTACAAAGCATGGGCCTTGACCAGGGCCCAGGCCTTCCTGCCCTCGGCCAGCCCCAGTTCCGCCACCGCTTCTGCTGTCACCCGGGCCAGAACCGGACCCACCGCGGTCTTGAGTTCGACCAGACAGCCTGCATCCGCCTCGCGGACGATGGACATGATCTCGCCCTCCAGAATATTGCGCGTGGAAACCGCGTGCGGCCGCTGTGCCGCCAGCACGATATGGTCGGCGCGCAGCCAAAGATGCCTGCGCACCGTATCGTGGCTGCTGTGCAGCAGCAGGCTGGAGACCGCGGCCCCGCTGTCGCGCCGGTCCAGCAAATCGGAGAAACCGGGATCGCGGGAGGCCTGGTCAAACGAACCCGTCACCACGACTTGCCCTGCGTTCAGAGCGATCAGGTGCGATGCCAGCGCCGCCGCATCGTCTATGTCATGGGTGACCACCAGCATGGGCAGGCGAAAATTGCGATGCATCGCAAGCAGCACGCCAATGAAGGCCCGGCGGCGAATCCCGTCCAGGGCCGCGAAGGGTTCATCGAGCAAAAGGAAATCCGGCGCCGCCACCAGCGCCCGCGCCAGCGCCACGCGGCTTTTCTCGCCCCCCGAGAGATTGCCCACCGGCCGGTCCAGCAGGGACGCGATGTCGAAGAACCGCGCGGTCTCCTCGATTGGCGGGCGCCGGTCCGCCGGCGCCCGCTTCCAGGCATAGGCGATGTTCTGGCGCGCCGTCAGGTGCGGGAACAGGCGCGCATCCTGAAAGACCAGGCCCACGCCGCGCCTATGGGGCGGCAAATGGCCGCCCGCATCGGCGAGCGGACGCGATCCCAGCCGGATCTGCCCCTCGCATCCGACCAATCCCGCAATCGCCAAAAGCAGGCTGGACTTGCCGCTGCCCGACGGACCGAACAGTACGGTGATGCCGTCCCCCGGCGCGGTGAATTTCGCGGCCAGGTGGAACGCCCCGCGCCCAAGGTGGATATCGACATCCAGCGCCTTCATCCCGCCAGCCGCCTGCGCATCCAGCGCTGCAGAAGCTCGGCGCCGACCAGCCCGCTCATCGCCAAGGTGAAAGAGATCGCCGCCAGCCGCAAGGCTTCGCCCTCGCCGCCCGGTTGCTGCAACACCGCATAGATCGCCAGCGGCATGGTCTGGGTCTGGCCCGGAATATTGGCGGCAAAGGTGATCACGGCACCGAACTCGCCCATGCCGGCCGCGAAGGCGGTGACCGCGCCGGCAAGAATGCCCGGACCCGCCAGGGGCAGCGCCACGCTCACGAAGCGGTCCAGCGGTCCGGCGCGCAGAACCGACGCCGCCGCAAACAGCCTGGGATCCATCGCCTCGAAGGCGATACGGATGGCGCGCACCAGCAGGGGAAAGGTCATCACCGCGGTGGCCAGCGCCGCGCCTTCGCGCGTAAAGGCCAGGTGGATGCCCGCAACCTGCTCCAGCCAGGCCCCGATCGGGCCGCGCCGCCCGAACAGAAGCAGCAGCAGAAAGCCGGTGAGGACCGGCGGCAGGATGATCGGCAGATGTATCAGCCCGTCCAGCGTGAAGCGTCCGGGAAACTGCCGCGACAAAAGAAAGGCGCAGGCAATGGCCAGGGGCAGCGACCAGACAAGCGCCATCAGCGCCACCTGAAAACTGGTCGACAAAATCTGAATCTCCGCCGCCGACAGCATCAACTCCCTCCCAGCGGCAGGACATCGACCAATGCGCCCGCCGCCAGGGGCGGCGCGCCCGGCGGCAGGCGGATCAGCGCATCGGCGGCGGCGAAAACCGAAATCAGCGACAAATCCTGATCCTCGAAGGCACGGACGATCTGCTGTCCCTCGCCGTCCACCGCCAGGCGGGCCCGCAGATAATGCTCGCGCGGACCATTGGCGGGGAGCGCATGCGTCAGGCGCGCGCGCTGCGTGGTGACGCTGGCAAGCGGATCGCGGCCCAGAAGGGCTTCGATCAGCGGCCGCAGGAACAGCGCGGCGCAGACCAGCGCCGAGGCGGGATTGCCCGGCAGTCCCAGCACCAGGCCCTGCGGGGTGGCGCCAAACCAGGTTGGCTTTCCGGGCCGCACCGCGACCTTCTCGACCACAAGCTCCAGGCCCAACTGCATCAGCGCGGGGCGCGCATGATCGTGGTCGCCGACCGAGGCGCCGCCGATCACCACCAGCAGATCGCTGCCATCCAGACCTTCCCGCGCGGCGCGGGCGATGTCCGCGACATTGTCTCTTTCCACCGCCAGCCGGTTTGGCGTCCCGCCCCAGGCCTGGACCAGGCCCGCGATGCCGAAGGTCGCGGAGTTCGAAGATCTGATAGGGGCCCGGCTGCGAGCCGGGCACCGCCAGTTCGTCGCCGCTGCTCAGGATCGATACGCGCGGCGCGCGGACGACGCGCAGCGCCGCCGCGCCCGCCGCGGCGGCCAGCGACAGCGCCACCCCGTCGAGCCTGCGCCCTGCCGAAAGCAGCCTTGTCCCGGCCGAAAAGTCACAGCCGCGGGCGCGGATATTGCGCGCAGGCTCGGCGGCCGGAACATGGATCGCGGCACCGTCCCGCCGGACATCTTCCTGGATGACGACCGTATCGGCGCCATCGGGCAAGGCCGCGCCCGTCGAAATGCGAATGGCCATGCCGGTTTCGCAACGGTCTTCGAAACCGCGGCCCGCAGCGGATTCCCCGCCAAGCTTCAGGGTGCCGGGGGTATCGGCACTGCGCACGGCATAGCCGTCCATCGCCGAGGCGACGAAGGGCGGCTGGTCGCGCCCGGCGGTGATATCGTCCGCCAGCACCCGTCCAAGGGCCGCCTGCAGCGGCACCGCTTCGCCCGCAAGCGGACGCGCGCAGGCCAGCATCGCGGTGCGCGCCTGCGCGACGGACGCAAGGCGCCCGAATTCAGACTTGGCAGGATTGCCGCCGTGTGACACGTTATTCCCGATTGTATCTAACGCCCGTTTGGCACGCTATGCCGCAAGGAACCCCTTGTCCATAAATCGCCGTACTGCATTTCTGGCAATCCTGGGCGCATCCTGTGCAGCCGCCCATGGTCAATCCGCCCCTGCCCTCACGGTCTTTGCTGCCGCCTCCCTGACCGACAGCCTGAAACAGGTGGCCGCCGCCTACAAGGCCGCAAGCGGGGTAACCATAAATCTGTCCTTCGGCGCCTCCTCGACCCTGGCGCGGCAGATCGAGCAGGGCGCGCGGGCCGACATCTATCTGTCGGCCGATACCGGATGGATGGATTATCTGCAGAAAAACGGCCTGATAGCGCGCGAAACCCGCAAGGATGTGCTGGGCAACCGGCTTGTTCTGGTCGCCGCTTCCGATGCCGGGCCCGCGCCGCCGATTGCGCCCGGCTTTGACCTGGCCGGGGCGCTGAAGGGAGGACGGCTGGCCCTGGCCGATCCGGCCTCGGTGCCGGCGGGCCGTTATGCCAAATCGGCGCTCGTCTCCCTGGGCGTGTGGGACAGTGTCGCTTCCCGGCTGGCGCCGGCGGAGAATGTCCGCGTGGCGCTGGAATATGTTGCGCGCGGCGAGGCGCCCTACGGAATCGTCTATGCGACCGATGCCAAGGTCGCGCCCTCCTTGCGGATTGCCGGCGTCTTTCCCGAAAACAGCCACGCCCCCATTGTCTATCCCGCCGCCTTGACCAAAACGGCGGCGCCCGGCGCCAAAGCGTTCCTGGATTTCCTGGGCAGCGCGCGGGCGGGCGCGATATTCCGCAAAAGCGGCTTCACGCTGCGCTAGGGCGCGCGGCGATAGTCGCCCGACGCCCCGCCGCTTTTCTCCAGCAGCGTTATGCCCTCGATCACCATGGCGCGGTCCGATGCCTTGAGCATGTCGTAGATGGTCAGGCAGGCAACCGCGACCGCGGTCAGCGCCTCCATCTCCACCCCGGTCTGGCCACTGGTCCGGGCGCGCGCCGTCACCCGCAAGGCATGGCTCTTTTCCTCGGGGGCGATCTCGACCGTGATGCTGCTGAGGGCGATCTGGTGGCAGAGCGGGATCAGTTCGGCCGTCCGCTTGGCCGCCATGATGCCGGCGAATTCGGCCGCCGCCCGCACGCTGCCTTTCTTGGCATCGCCGTCCAGCGCCTTTTTGAAGGTTGCCGGATTCATCCGCACCCGGCCCTCTGCCACGGCCTCGCGCAGTGTCGCCGGCTTAGCGCCGACATCCACCATGCGGGCCGCCCCGCCCCGGTCCAGATGGGTGAGGTCGCCGGCCACCTAGACCTCCGTGAAACGGGCGGTCAGTTCCGCCAGATTGCAGGGACGGTGGCGAAGGTCGAGCTGCCAGCGGATCAGCTTGTCCCAGCCGTCCTTGCAGGCGCCGTTGGAGCCGGGCAAGGCGAAGATCAGCTTGCCCTTGGCGAGACCGGCGCAGGCGCGGCTCTGCATGGTGGAAAGACCGACAGACTGAAAGCTGGTCATGTGCCAGACGGTCTCAAATCCTTCGATCGTCTTGTCGAACAAGGGCTGCAGCGCCTCCGGGGTGACGTCGCGCCCCGTCAGGCCGGTGCCACCGGTGCAGATGACGACCTCGACCTGCGGATCGGCGATCCACTTCTTCACCTGGGCCTGAATCTCGGCGACGCTGTCCTTGACCATGGCCCGCCCGGCCAGGACATGGCCGTCGCGAGTCACGCGGTCGGCCAGCAATTTGCCCGATGTGTCGCTTTCCTCGTCCCTTGTATCCGATACGGTGAGAACCGCGATCCCCAGGGGACGAAAGGCGATATCGGGATCCAGCCGTCCGCCGCCCGGCGGCTGGGGCAATGGTTGAGAAACGTCGCTCATCTTTATCCTTCTTCTGCTTGCAGGCGCCGCGCATAATCTTCCGCGCGGGGCTCGATCCAACGCGCGCCCTGCGGCCCGCTTTCCTTTTTCCACAACGGCGCATCGGTCTTGAGATAATCCATCAATATCCGGACCGCTTCAAATGCATTGGCGCGGTGGACGGACAGGGCCGCCACCAGCACGATCGCCTCGCCGGGACGGATGACACCCACCCGGTGTACCACCAGAATATCCGGACAATCGAAGCGGCTGGCGGTTTCCTGCGCCAGGCGGGCAATTTCTTTTTCGGTAAAGCCCGGATACTGGTCGATGCGCAGCTCCGCGACGGCGACGCCGCCGCTTGCCGCCCGGCAATAGCCCACAAAACTGACCAGGGCTCCGGCATCATCCCGCCCGGCGGTAAAGGCGGCGACCTCGGCCGGCGGGTCGAAAGCTTGCGAGGTGACACTCACGCGCATCTCAGCCCCCGCTCATCGGCGGCAGAAAGGCGACCTCGTCGCCGTCCGACACCGGCTGGGACAGATCATGCGCGACGCACTGGTTGACGATAAGCCGGGTCGGCGTGGCGGCCATGGCCTCACCCAACAGCGGCGCGCGGCGCGCCAGCCAGCCTTGCAGGTCGCCGAGCGTGCGCACCTCGCCGGGCAGCGCGACCTGCGCCAGTCCGGCAGGCGCCACATCGCCAAACTTGCCCAGAAACACAAGGTGAACCACCCGACCTCCGCTGACCGTCAAAGACAACGGGCAATCATAGGCCAACGGGCTGGACGAAAAAAGCAGGGAAAGCGCCGCTTCGGCGCCGGCAGGCCCTACTTGATCTTCCCGCGTCCGGCGACTTTCCAGACCGCCTCCACCGCTCCTGCGCGCAAGGCGACGATTTCCTCATGCAGATGCACGGTGGTGTCGGTATAGCCGGGTACAAACTCCACCCGGTCACCGACCCGCGGCCAATCACTGGGCGCTTCCAGCTCCAGCTGGGCATGTTCGGCCGACAGACGCAGCTCGCGTACGCCCGGCACCTTCAGGGCCCGGGGAATAGCGGTATCGATGCTCATCGACTTGCGCCCGGCATCCAGGATGACGCGGGTCGGGGCCGGCCGGCTGGTCACGGTGGCAAGGACAGTGAGGGCAAAAGGCATATCGATATTAAAGTGCCAGCGGTAATGCGCGTCGTTCATCACCGCCCCGCCCACCTGCACTTCGGTCACGCCCGGTTGCTTGACGCAATAAAGAAAGGTGCCGGTTCCCCCGCAACTGACGATTTGGATGTCATGCCCCGCCTTTCGGCACAATTCGGCGCTGGCAGTCAACAGGCCGATCGCGGCGGCGACGGATTTCTCCTTGGCGGACGGATCGGCAATCGCCGTGGCATGGGCCTCCCAGCCCATCACGCCGGCAAGGCGCAGTTCCGGATGCTGGGCGATTACCGAAGCCAGCGCCACGACGGGCGCGCCGGGTTCGACCCCGGCCCGGTCCATGCCGGTATTGACCTCGATGACGACGCGCAGGGTCTTGCCGCTTTGCCGCGCCGCCCGCGCCAGCTCGGCGACATTGTCCCGGCTGTCCACGGCGACGATGGGATCGGCGACATCCCGCAAGGCCATCAGCCGGGCGAGTTTGGCGGCACCGACGATCTGGTTGGCGATCAGGATGTCGCCGATACCGCCGCCCGCCAGGATTTCGGCTTCGCCCAGCTTGGCGCAGGTGATGCCGATGGCGCCGGCGGCCAGCTGCTTTTTGGCGATCTCCAGCGTCTTGTGGCCCTTGAAATGCGGCCGCCAGGCGACGCCATGGTCCCGGCAACTTTGCGCGACATGGGCGATATTGGCTTCCAGGATATCGAGATCGACCAGCAGTGCCGGCGTATCCAGGGTCGTTTTCGGTGAGGAGGCCGGGCTCATTCGGCACCGGCCAGGAAATCGAAATCGCAACCGTCCGGCGCCTGGGTGACGCTGCGCTGGTACAGCGCCGCGTAGCCGCGCGCCGGCACTTTCGGCGGAACATGGTTTGCCAGCCTGCCGTCCATTTCCTGCCGGCTCACCAGAAGTTCGAGGCGCTTGGTGGCGACCGACAACCGGATACGGTCGCCGTTGCGCACCGCCGCCAGTGGCCCTCCGGCCGCCGCTTCGGGCGCGACATGCAGCACCACGGTGCCGAAGGCGGTGCCGGACATGCGCGCATCCGAGATTCGCACCATGTCCCTGACCCCCTGCCGCGCAAGTTTCCGGGGAATGGGAAGATAGCCGGCCTCCGGCATGCTGGCCGCCCTGGGACCGGCGTTCTTCAGTACCAGGATATCGTCCGCCGTCACATCCAGCCCGGGATCATCAATGCGGTTGGCGAGGTCTTCGAGATTTTCGAACACCACCGCGCGCCCTTCATGCTCGAACAGGGACGGCGTCGCCGCCGCGCGCTTGAAGATGGCGCCGTCGGGCGCCAGGTTGCCCGTCAGCGCGATCAATCCCCCGACCGGTGAAACCGGTTTTTCCAATTCGTGGATCACCGTGCGATCCACCCAGTCGAGCTTTTCCTCCAGCCTCTCGCCCAGGCTGCGGCCTTCGACATCGATCGTGTCCAGGTGCAGCAGCGGTTTCAGCTCGCGCAGCACCGCGCCGACCCCGCCGGCGGCGAAGAAATCCTCCATATAGCCCTCGCCCACCGGCTTGAGGTCCACCAGCACCGGGGTTGTGTCGGAGATCTCGTTCAGCCAGTCATAGGAAATCTTTATGCCCACGCGTCCCGCGATCGCCGCCAGATGGATGACGGCGTTGGTCGAGCCGCCCACCGCCATCAGCACGCGCAGCGCGTTGGCGAGCGATTTTTGCGTGATGACCTGGCGGGGCTTAATCGGCTTTTGCGCCAGCGCCATGGCGGCGCGCCCGCTGGCTTCCGCCGCCAGAAGGCGCGCGGAATGCACCGCCGGGATTGCCGCCGAACCCGGCAGGGCGATGCCCAGCGTTTCGGCAATGCAGGCCATGGTGCTGGCGGTGCCCATCACCGCGCAGGTGCCGCTGGTCACCGCCAGGCGGCCCTCGACGGTTTCGATTTCGTCGCTATCGATCTCGCCGCCGCGATACTTGCCCCAGAAGCGGCGGCAATCGGTGCAGGCCCCCAGCCTTTCGCCCTTGTGGCGGCCCGTGGTCATGGGGCCGGTGACCAGCTGAACGGCGGGGACGTTCGCCGACAAGGCGCCCATCAACTGCGCCGGAACCGTCTTGTCGCAGCCTCCGATCAGCACCACCGCGTCCATCGGCTGGGCGCGGATCATTTCCTCGGTGTCCATCGCCATCAGGTTGCGGAACATCATGCTGGTGGGATTGAGGAATACCTCGCCCAGCGAAATGGTGGGAAAGACCCGCGGCAGCCCGCCCGCCGCCAGTACGCCGCGCGATACCGCCTCGATCAGTTCGGGCATATTGCGATGGCAGTTGTTGAATCCCGATTCCGCGGCGGCGATTCCCACGACGGGCGCGTTCAGAAGCGCATCGGACAGGCCCATTGAGCGGGCAAAGGAGCGCCGCAGATAAAGAGAAAAATCCCGGTCGCCGTAATTGGTGAGACCGCCCGCAATTCCCCTCTTGCTCATATCCCGCTCTTTTTTCCGTCTATGGCCGCGCGCAGGCGCGACTGTGGCCCCAGGTCCGGCACTGTGCAAATCCCGGCGTTATAGCCTCCGCCGTCCGGACCGCGCCAGTTGCCGCTGTTCGTGGGGCCAGGCTATTGTATCCGCAAAAAGCGGGGGAAAAGCCGATGAAATACGCATTGCGGATCGGGCTGGGGCTGGCGGCGGCATGCACCCTGCCGGTGCTGGCGCAGGAGGCGGCCGTCGATCCCGCCGAGCTTGCGCGCATCGTCAAGGCGCATCCCGCCTGGGCGGTGTGGCTGTCCGATCCCAAGCTGGCCCAGCTGACCCTGGCGGGCCCCAAAATGCCGGGTTCGCAATATAATGTGGATGACATTCGCCGACCGCAGCCCCGCCATGTCGATACCGGTACCGCCTGCGCCGCCAAGCCGCCCGGCGATGCCGATGTGCTGTTCGACGGCCATGACCTGTCCAAATGGACCGGCGATCATTTCGCAGAATGGACGGTGCATGATGGCGTGGTCACCACCGGCGCGCGGATCTATAATTTCCTCAAGACCAAGGCGTCCTATGGCGACGCCCAGATTCATGTCGAATTTCGGGAGCCCGCCCAGCCCCATCCGCCGGCCAATCCGCAGTATCACGGCAACAGCGGCGTGTTTCCCATGGGCCTTTATGAGGTCCAGATCCTGGACAATTACAGGACCGAAACCTATCCGGACGGCATGGTGGGCAGCATCTATTCCCAGTTTCCGCCGCTGGTGAATGCCGCGCGGCCTGCGGGCGCGTGGCAGTGCTATGACATCGTTTTTCATGCCCCGCGCTTCTCCGGCGGCACGGTCACCGCGCCGGCGCGCATGACGGTGATCCTGAACGGCGTTGTGGTGCAGGACAATACCGCGCTGATCGGCGCCACTGTGCATGGCAAGGTCGGAGTCTATGCGCCCCATGCCGCCGAACTGCCCCTGGCGCTGCAGGATCATGGCAATCCCGACAGCCACGTCTCCTTCCGCAATATATGGATCAGGCGGCTGAACCCCGGCTAGATGGGTTTGAGGCCGAGCATCGACAGGGCGGCATTGAGATGGGCCATCGCCGCATCGCTGGGGCCGGGATAGGCTGTCATCGGCGTATTGCCCATATAGCCGATGTCCGCCATGCCTTCCGGCAGGGAATAGAAGCCGCCCTGCATCAGCCCGCGCAGGTGCGCGAAGAAGAAGGCCGGCCGCTCATAGCCGGGCCGCACCTTGGCGCGAAAGGCAATGTCGTCGAAAATCGCGCGGCGCTGCGCATCGCTGGCCTGCGCGAAAACCGTGCCGAAGCGGGCGCCGCTTTCGGCATCCAGCCAGGCCAGCCCCGACAGGATCAAGACACGCTCCTGCTGCTGCCGCGGATAGGGTGCGCTCACCCACTCGTCGACAAAGGCATCGATGTGCAGCGCGCCGCCGGACGGCGAATGGGCATCGGCCGGCAGGATCAGGTCGGCGGCGATGCGCAGGACGGCGCGCTGATCCGGGTTAAGGGTCAGCGGCCACGGCACCACGGGCTTGATCAGATCGGGGTCCTGGCCATAGCCGGGCCCCTGAATCGGCTCGAGCGCAAGGTCCTTCCACAGACCGGCCTGCGCACCATGCGAAGTCTTCGGTTCGCATCCCGCCGTCGCCAGCAGGCTCGAGGAGGCCGCCGCGACCCAGGCCAGGGTGACGCGCCGCGAGATTTCCATGCTCAGACCTCCCCCTTGCGCATGCGGTCCGCCAGCCGATCCATGCTGCGCCAGGCCAGCGCCATGATGGTCAGGGTGGGGTTCTTGTGCGCGTTGGACGTAAAGACGCCGCCATCGGCGACCACCAGATTGTCCACCTCCCAGGTCTTGCCGAACCCGTCGGTGACCGAATCCGCGGCGCTGGTGCCCATGCGGGTGGTGCCGACCTCGTGGATGATCCACCCCCCATCGGCGATGGCCTTCTCGGGCGGCAGCATGGGGCTGATCACTTCGCCGCCCAGCCGCTCGATGATCTCCTTGGCGGTGTTCATGCCATGGGCGATCTGGCGATATTCGTGATCCGACCATTGCCAGTGAAAGCGCAGCACGGGGATGCCGAACTTGTCCTTCACCTGCGGATCCAACTCGCAATAGGACTGCCGGTTGGGGATCATCTCGCCGCGCACCGTGAAGGACAGCTGCGCGCCATAATAGCGCCGCGCGTCCTCCTTCAGCGAGGCGCCGTAGCCGTCTTCCAACCCGCCCAGGCCCAGGCTGCCGCCCGGCGCGCCGAACCGGCCCCCGATCTCGTAATGGTAGCCGCGCGGAAAATCGAGCTTGCCTGCCGCCTGCTCCTTGTAGAGCCACCAGGGAATATAGAGATGGGCCACCTCGATCCCGTCTTCATTGTAGCGGGGCCGTCCTTCCAGCGCGGGAATATGGCCGGTGATGTTGGTGCCGGTTGTGTCCACCAGATTGCGCCCGACCTGCCCGCTGGCATTGGCAAGGCCGCCGTCCTTGGAATTGAGCAGCAGCCGCGCGCTTTCGCAGGCGCTGGCCGCCAGCACCACGGCGCGCGCCCGGACCAGATGGCTGGTACCGTTCTTGTCGAAATATTCCACGCCCCTGGCCTTGCCCGCCCCGTCGGTGACGACGCGCGACACCATCGCATTCGTGACGATGCGCGCCTTGCCGGTCCCCATCGCCATCGGCAGCAGCGAGGTGGTGGACTGAAAGGCGGCGCCGATGGCGCAGCCGCGCCCGCAAGGCGTGGCATAGAAGCAGGCCTGGCGCGGCGCATGCGGATCGTCGATCGGCCGGGTCAGAATCGCCTGACGCGCCGGCACGCAGGGAATGCCCAGCGCATTGGCGCCGGCCTTGATCATCAGTTCGGTGACGCGGGGCCTGGCGGGCGGGTGCAGGATGCCGGGCGATGAATCGGGATGGTTCTCCAGGCCGGCATTGGCGCCGCACACCCCGATCAGTTTTTCGGTGCGGTCATAGTAAGGCGCGACATCGTCATAGGAGATCGGCCAATCCATTCCCAGCCCGTCGCGGCTTCTGGCCTTGAAGTCGTAGGGACCGAAACGGGGAACATGGCGGCCCCAATGATTGGTGCGCCCGCCCAGCATACGCGAGCGCCACCAGCGGAACACCGAACCGGGCGCATTGGTATAGGGCTCGCCCGGCACCTCCCAGCCGCCATTCGCGGTTGCGTCGTAATAGCCGAAATGCTTGTCGGGGGTGGAACTTGCCCGCAACGGCGCCTGGTGGTTCCACTGGAACATGGCGCTTTGCGTCTGCGGGTCGTAGTCGCGCCCCGCTTCCAGGATCAGGACCTTGATGCCGGCCCTGGTCAGGACATAGGCCGCCATACCGCCGGCGGCGCCCGAGCCGACAATCACCACATCCGGTTCGAATTGCGCCCCCGATTGCGGCGCGGCTTCACTGTTGGGCATCTGGCCTGACGGCTCTTCTTACTCTTGCAACCCGGTCATGCTAGGGCATCGAGCAATGCGCGGCCAGCCATAACTGGCCGGTCGCGGACACACGGACGCATGCGGATGGCGCCATCCTACGCTGATGCAGCATGGAATGGGGAAACGGGGCGCTTGCACCCTCCTGCGGACCGTGTAACCCTTCCGGCGTCGGGGAAATAAGGGGCGTCGATAATGCCCCGAACTCGGGGAGAAATTCATGTCCAATTTCATGCGCTCAAGGAATTTTCTTGTCGGCGCCGGTTTCGTCGTCACGCTCGGCGCATTGGCGGCCGGTCAGGCGATATTTCAGAAAGACGGCGCGCAAGCCCAAAATCTGCAAGCCCCGCGCTATGAGGTCGATCCGCTTTGGCCCAAGCCGCTGCCCAATCACTGGGTGCTGGGTTCGGTGATCGGCGTATCGGTCGATGCCGACGATCATATCTGGATCATCCACCGCTCCAGCGCCAGCTTGAGCATCCATGAAAATCAGCTGGAGAAGAATGCCGGCGATTGCTGCGCCGCCGCCCCGCCGGTTCTGGAATTCGACCAGGCCGGCAATCTGTTGCGGCACTGGGGCGGGCCTGGCCCCGGCTATGAATGGCCCGCTTCCAACCACGGCATTTTCATCGACTACAAGGGCAATGTGTGGATCGGCGGCAATGGCGGGCCCGATTCCCAGGTCCTGAAATTCACCAAGGACGGCAAGTTCCTGATGCAGATCGGCAAGCAGGGCGTGCGCCGCAAGGCATCGGCCCCAGCCGGCAACGGCGAAGGCCTGGTGGCCGGTTTTGCCGGCAACAGCAACGACCTGGAAAATTTCGGCCGCGTCGCCAAAATCGTCGTGGACCAGAAGGAAAACGAGGCCTATCTCGCCGACGGCTATCTCAATAAGCGCGTCGCCGTGATCGATGCCGATACCGGCAAGATGAAGCGCTATTGGGGCGCCTATGGCAACAAGCCGGACGATACCCCCCTGCCCGCCTATGACCCGTCCCAGCCGCATGCGCAGCAGTTCCGCACCCCGGTGCATTGCGCCGACATGTCGGTGGACCGGCTGGTCTATGTCTGCGACCGCGTCAACGACCGGCTTCAGGTGTTCACGGCGGAAGGCAAGTTCGTCAAGGAAGCCTATTACTACATCAACACCAAAACCGACGGCGCGGTGTGGGACGTCGCCTTCTCCAAGGATCCGCAGCAGAAATACATCTTCATGGCGGATGGGGTGAACGACAAGGTCCGGATCATCGACCGCCAATCGCTGAAGGAGATCACCAATTTCGGCGATGGCGGCCGCCAGCCGGGCGAATTCCATGCCATCCACAGCATCGCCGTGGACCATGAAGGCAACATCTACACAACCGAAACCTATGAGGGAAAACGCCTGCAGCGCTTCCTTCTCAGGGGCATGGCGCCGGTGACCAAGCTGGATCAGGGCGTCCCGTGGCCGCAGCGATAGGGCCGCGCCGACTTACAGGGTCACGCCGACGAGATGTGTGCAGCGATCGCGGTTAGGCGTATTGTTTTTTCGCTTCTGGCGGCGCTTTGCCTGATTGCCGCGCCTGCGGCCGCGCACGACATCCCCATCGAGGCGGTGGTGAAGATGTTCGTGAAACCGCAGGGCCATGTCCTGCGGGTCCTGGTGCGGATGCCGCTCAAATCCATCACGGATGCGGAGTATCCCCGCCGCGAACGCGATCTTGTCGACCTGGCGAAGGTCGACCCGTTCCTGCGCGACGCCGCCAGGATCGCCCTGCTGGAAAGCCTGGAAATCCGCGAGGGTTCCCGGCTGCTTGCGCGCCCCCGTATCGTCTCGACCCGCATGTCGCTGGATTCCGACCAGTCCTTCGCCAGCTACGGCCAGGCACTGGCGCATGTCATGGGCCCGCCGCTCTCCCCCAGTGAAACCCTCTACTGGGAACAGGGCATCCTGGATGTGCTGTTCGAATACCCCATCCAGTCGGACCGCTCCTATTTCTCGATCCATGCCGCCTTTGACCGGCTGGCACAGCACGAAGTCACCACCGTCCAGTTTCTTCCGCCGGCCGGCCCCTCGCGCGCCTATGAACTGGTGGGCGACGCCGGACTGGTGCGGCTGGACCCCAATTGGTATCACGCCGCCGCGCGCTTCGTGGTGATGGGCTTCGAGCACATCCTGGGTGGAAGCGACCACCTGTTGTTCCTGCTGTGCCTGATCATTCCCTTCCGCCGCATGCGTCCCCTGGTCCCGATCGTCACCGCCTTCACGGTCGCCCATTCCGTCACCCTGATCGGCGCGGCCTATCATCTGGCGCCCGACGCCCTGTGGTTTGCCCCCCTGATCGAGACCCTGATCGCCGCCTCGATCTTCTACATGGCGCTGGAGAATATCGTGATCGCGCATCCGGGGCGGCGCTGGATCATCACCTTCTGCTTCGGCCTGGTGCATGGCTTTGGATTTTCCTTCGGCCTGCAGAATACGCTGCAGTTCGCCGGCTCGCACCTGCTGCTGTCGCTGCTGTCCTTCAACATCGGGATCGAACTGGGCCAATTGCTCGTGCTGGCGCTCTGCGTGCCGGTTCTCAACCTCTTGTTGCGCCGCCTCGTCCCGGAGCGCACCGGCATCATTATCCTGTCGGCGATCATCGCCCACCAGGCCTGGCACTGGATGATGGACCGGCTGGCGGTGTTGCAGCGCTTTCCCTGGCCCAGCTTTACGCTGAACGACCTGGTGAGTGGCCTGCACTGGCTTTTTCTCGCCGTCGCCCTGGCGGCGGGACTGTGGCTGGTCTCCCTTTTCGCGCAGCGCTGGACGCAATCGGCGGCGCCCCGGCGCGAGCCGCTGCATTAACCCCAGCCCGGAGCAATCTTGCGCGTCCTGATCGCCGGTTTCCAGCACGAGACCAACACTTTCGCCCCGTCCAAAACCGGCTATGACGATTTCGTGCGCGGCGGCGCCTTTCCCGCCATGGCGCGCGGCAGCGATCTTATGGCCATGCGCGACATCAATATTCCGGCGGCCGGGTTCCTGCGCGCCCTGGCGCCATACGACGCGCCGCTGCCCGTCCTCTGGGCGGGGGCGACGCCGGCGGCCCATGTCACGCGCGACGCCTTCGAGCATATCGCCGGCGAGATCGTCGGGCGCGCCGCGGAAGGCAATATGGATGCGATCTATCTGGACCTGCACGGCGCGATGGTGTGCGAGCATCTGGACGATGGGGAAGGCGAGCTGCTGGAGCGGTTGCGGGCCATCGTGGGGCCGCACTTCCCCATTGTCGCCAGCCTGGACCTGCACGCCAATGTCACCGAGAAGATGCTGACGCAGGCCGACGCCCTGGTCGCATACCGCACCTATCCCCATGTCGATATGGCAGAGACGGCGATCGCGCGGCCTTTTTGCTGCGCCGAATCCTCAGGCCGAATCCCTCTCCGGGCATGCCGGGCATTCCGTTCCTGATCCCCATCAATGGCATGTGTACGCTGGTGGATCCCGCCCGCGGCTTCTATCAGTCGTTGGCGGCGCCCGAGAACGGACGGGCTTTCGCTGTCCTTCGCCATGGGTTTTCCGGCAGCGGATTTTCCCGAATGCGGCGCGATGGTGTGGGGCTATGGCGACAGCGACGCGGGCGAACGACAGGTCGCCAGCCTGGCCGACCAGATCATCAGCCGCGAGGCGGCGTGGGCCGTTCCCCTGCTGGACCCCGAAGAGGCGGTACGAAAGGCGATGGCGATTGCGGCCACCGCCACCCGGCCGGTGGTAATCGCCGACACCCAGGACAATCCCGGCGGCGGCGGCGATTTCGACACCACCGGCATGCTGCGCGCGCTGGTGGCCTGCGCGGCCCGCGATGCCGCCATCGGGTTGATCGTCGATCCCGCGGCGGCGGCGGCCGCGCATGCCGCCGGCCAAGGCGCCCAGATCACCATCGGACTTGGCGGCCATTCGCGCGTCGCAGGGGACGCGCCTTTGCAGGCGACATTCGGCGTGGAGCAGTTGTCCGACGGCCGCTGCCAGTATGGCGGGCCGATGATGCATGGCAAATGGACCGACGCCGGGCTTTCGGCGCGGCTGTCGCTGGGCGGGGTGCAGATCGTGGTCACCAGCCACAAGGACCAGATGCTGGACCGCAACCTCTACCGGATGGTGGGTGTCGAGCCCGAGCGAATGAAAATCCTGGTCAACAAGAGTTCGGTGCATTTCCGGGCGGATTTCCAGCCCATCGCCGAAGCGGTGCTGGTCGCCAGGGCGCCCGGCCCGCTGCTGGCGGACCCGGCCGACTATCCCTGGACGAAGCTGCGCAAGGGCCTGCGCCTGCGGCCCCTGGGACCGGCCTTTGGCGGATAGGATGATGGCGCACTGCAATATCGACCGGCGCGGTTCCACGCGCCAACGAATTGTGATCGGCATTTTTCGGCCAGTCTGATAGCGTAACCAGCGGCGGCCGCGGCAATGCCTGCGGCGCCATCCGCTCCATCGCGCAGAACAAGAACAGGGAGACGACCATGAACATCCAGGCAACCAGCACCTCCACGCTTGAACGGGTTCCCGCCGGCTTGCGCAGCTGGCTCGCGACCCCGCGTCCCATGCTGATCAACGGCAAATGGGTGCAGGCCAGATCGGGCAAGGTGTTCGAGGTTCAGGATCCGGCCACCGAAATGCGCCTGGCAACCGTTGCCGAAGGCGATGCCGCCGACATCGACGAGGCCGTGCGCGCGGCCCGCAAGGCCCTGGAAGACGGTCCCTGGGGCCGCATGTCGCCCTCGGCGCGCGGCCGGATCGTGCACCGGATCGGCGATTTGATCCTGGAACATCTGGACGAACTGGCCCAGCTGGAAAGCCTGGACAATGGCAAGCCCTTCGGTGTGGCACGGGTGGCGGACGTGCCGCTGTCGGCCGACATGTTCCATTACATGTCCGGCTGGTCGACCAAGATGGAAGGCAAGCACATCCCCATCTCCGGCCTGGCGGCGCCCGGGCAATATCTGTCCTTCACCCGGCTGGAGCCCGTCGGCGTGGTCGGCCAGATCATCCCCTGGAATTTTCCGCTGCTGATGGCGGCCTGGAAGCTGGCGCCGGCCCTGGCCACCGGCTGCACCGTGGTTCTCAAGGTGGCCGAGGAAACCCCGTTGTCGGCCCTGCGGCTGGGCGAATTGCTGGTGGAGGCGGGGCTGCCGGACGGCGTCGTCAATATCGTGCCGGGTTTCGGCGAAACCGCCGGCGCCGCCCTGGCCGCGCATCCGGGGGTGGACAAGATCGCCTTCACCGGCTCGACCGAAGTGGGACGGCTGATCGTGCAGGCGGCCTCGCGCGACCTTCGCAAAGTCAGCCTGGAACTGGGCGGCAAGTCGCCGAACATCATCCTGGACGATGCCGACATCGACGCCGCCATCGCGGGCGCCACCGCCGGGATATTCTTCAACCATGGCCAGTGCTGCAATGCCGGCTCGCGATTGTTCGTGCAGGAGAGGATTTTCGACAAGGTGGTATCGGGCATCGCCGCCAATGCCGGCAATATCAAGCTCGGCGTGGGCATGGACCCGCAGACCGAGATGGGACCGCTGGTATCGCAGGTGCAATATGGCCGCGTCACCGGCTACCTCAAGTCCGGGATGGAGGAAGGCGCGCGCGCCCTGACCGGCGGCTCCGCCCAGGAGGGCCGTGGTTTCTTCGTCCGGCCGACCGTGCTGGTCGACACCAAGCCGGACATGAAGGTGGTGCGGGAAGAGATTTTCGGTCCCGTGCTGGTCGCCATTCCGTTCAAGGAAGCCGATGACAGCCTGATTGCCGCCGCCAACGACAGCATCTACGGCCTGGCTGCCGGGGTATGGACCCGCGACATCGCCAAGGCCAACCAGATCGCCAATCGCATCAAGGCCGGGACCGTGTGGATCAACTGCTATCACGTGTTCGACTCGGCGCTGCCGTTCGGCGGCTACAAGCAATCGGGATGGGGCCGCGAAATGGGCCAGGCGGTTCTGTCGAACTATCTGGAGGCCAAGGCGGTCACCGCGCGCATCGGCTAGCCCGAAGGATCAATCGTACCAGCCCGGCGCCTTCACCGCGTCCTGGTACCAGTCGATGGCGTGACCGATCCACAGCTGGGAATGGGTGCGGGCCAGGAACTCGTCCACTTTGCGGCGCGAGGCCGGCGTTTCGGTGCTCTGCTCGCGAGGCGGCACGCGGCCAAGCCTGCGCTCGGCGCTGTAGTGGTACAGATCGCCGGAGATCACCACGCCGCCTGTATGCGCCAGCTTGACATAGAGCGACTGGTGGCCCGGCGTGTGCCCGGGGGTGGAGAGCAGCACCACCTTGCCGTCGCCGAACACGTCGTAATCGCCCTCGATATAGCGGATGCGCGATTGCGCCAGGGCGGCATATCCGGCGCGCACCTTGGGGTTGGCATTCGGCCCGAACATCACGTCATATTCGGCCTTGCGCGCCAGCCAGGTCGAGCCGGCATAGGCGTTGGCGTTGCCGACATGGTCCCAATGGGAATGGGAGAGGGCCAGATAGGTGATCATCGGCGCGGTGACGCCGATATTGGCCAGTTCGCCCTTCAGGGTGACGGTCTTGAGCTGGCCCTCATAACCCATCTTGTTTTCATAGATCGGGCGGCCGACCTGGGCATCCGTCAGCCCGGTATCGAACAGCAATATCCCCTTGGGGTGCATCACCAGGAAACAGGGGTCGGAAAAGTCGGGATCTGGAACATCCTCGCGGCTGAGGCCGAAGCGCTCCGGCTGATGGGATATGATGGTGCCGCAGTCGATCACATAAAGCCGCACATCGGCGACTTTAGGTGCGGGCGGCAGGCCGGAAGGGGGCGCGGGCTGGGCGGCGGCACTCACGCAGACGGCCATCGCCGCGAAAAATACCCCGAGCCGTTTCAGAGCCATTGCGTGTCCCTTGGTGTGGGGCCGTATCAGTGGTCGTGATGGCTCACGATGCCGCGATCCTTCAGCAGCTGGATATAGAAGATGCGGATATCCTGCTGACCGCCACGGTTGATAAAATCGCCCGGCGTATCGCCCTTGGTATTCGGGACGTCCAGCTTGGCACCTTTGTCCGCCAGATACTGGAGCACGGGGATCGCCAGGTCGGGATCCTTGTTGGCGATGGCAAAATGCATGATGCTCTTGCCCTCCGGCCCGATTGCCGTCAAATCCGGATCAAGCTGCAGCGCGTATTTTACCGCGTCCAGGTTTCCGCTGCCGGCCGCGGCCAGCGCGACGGTCGTGCCGTCCGCCGCCTTGATGCTGACCTTGGCGCCGGCATCGACCAGCGCCTTCATGGCGGGGGCGGAGCCGGCTTCGGCCGCGAGTACCAATGGCGGCGTGGCCACAGCGGGCGGCGGCGGCGGCCTTTTGCCGTCGGCGACGGCAAGCTTGCCGTCGCCACCCGCCACCTGGACCGGCGGAGACGGAGCGGGAAGCGGCGGCTCGGATAAGGCGTTGGGGTCGACCCCCTTGGACAGGACCATCTTCACCAGATCGGCCTTGCCGCTGGCGGCGGCGACGTGCAGCAACTGCCGCCCCTTGCTATCGCGCTGAGTTAAATCAGTGCCGCGCGAGACCACGGTCATGGCGAAGGGCAGATTGTCGTTGGCCAGCGCCGCCGCCACAACCGAGCTGCCGTCCGGCAGTGCCGCCCTGCTGTCGGCGCCCGCATCCAGCAATGCCATCGAAGCTGATGGCACCTTGCTGCGCAGGGCGAAAAACACCGGCGTGAAACCATGCTGGGACACCGCATTCACATTGGCACCATGGGCCACCAGGAAGGTGATATTTTCGGTCCGCCCCATGGCCGCCGCCCACATCAGGGGCGTCTGTCCGGTTGGATCGGCAGCGTTGATGTCGGCGCCTTTGGCGATGAGCTGGCCCAGAACTTCGGGTGTGGATCTGCCGGCACACAATTGCAGGGCCGCGATACCGTCGGCACGCGCGGCCTTGGCGTCGGCGCCGGCCTTGAGCAGGTCGGTGATGATTTCGCTCCCTCCCCGTTCGCAGGCGAGCGTCAATGGGGAAGAACCGTCAACACCGACGATATTGGGCTTGGCGCCGGCGGCCAGAAGCATATGTACCGACTCGGTGTCTTGGCGATCAACCGCCCAGGCCAGGACCGTCGTCTTGTCGGGTAACCGGGCATTCACATCGGCATGCGCGGCCAATAGGCTCTTGATCGCGGCGTGGTCATCGCCGCGCACCGCCCGCGCCAAGCGGTCATCCACCGCACTCGCCATAGCCGGCAAGGCGCCCAGCAGGTAAAAACCCAATACGAACTGTTTTCTCATCGCGCCAGCGCTAACCTATGCGGCAAAAACCGAAAGACGGCCGGTGGAGTTGCCGATCCGGTCGTGATGCACGCCCAGCGTATCCATCAAGGACAGCATCATGTTGGTCATGGGGGTATCCTTCTCCACCTCAACATGGCGATCACCCTTGATCAGGCCGCCGGCCACGATTACCGGCAAGGAGCGATGGTCGTGCCTGTTGGGATCGGCCAGGCTGGCGCCGGCCAGGACCAGCGTGTGATCCAGCAGGGTGCCGTCGCCTTCCTTGGCTTCGCTCATCCGCTTCAGGTAATAGGCGACCTGCTCCATGTGCAGCGTATTGATCTTGGTGAGCTTGGCGATCTTCTCCGGATCGTTGCCGTGATGGCTGAGCGGGTGATGCGCGTCAGGCACGCCGATTTCCGGATAGGAGCGACCGCTGACTTCACGACCGATCATGAAGGTGGCAACCCGGGTCATGTCCGCCTGCATGGCCAGAACCTGCAGGTCGATCATCATATGGGCATAATCCTCGAAACTGTCGGGCACGCCCGAGGGACGGGCATAGGCCGGCAGCTTTGTCGATTCCGCCCCGCCCTGCTCGGCCTTCTGGATGCGCCTTTCGATGTCGCGCACCGAGGTGAGATATTCATCCAGCTTCTTCTTGTCGTTTTCGCCCATGCTGTGTGACAGGCGCTTGGCGTCCTGGGCCACGAAATCCAGGATGCTCGCCTGGCGCTTGCAGCCGCGCCAACCGGCTCTTGGCATCCAGGCTGTCACCGTCGCCGAACAGACGCTCGAACACTTCGCGCGGATTGATAGTGACGGGCAGCGGGGTGGACGGGCCGCTCCAGGACAGCGTGTTGGTATAGGCGCAGCTGTAGCCGGAATCGCAGCTGCCCACCAGGCTGGGAGGCTCCAGCCCCACTTCCATGGACGGGATCTGGGTCTGCTCGCCGAACTGCTTGGCCACCAGCTGATCCATCGAGATGCCGGCGGTGATGTCGGCGCCCTCGGTCTTCTTGACATGGGTACCGGTCAGGTAGCCGCCGCAGCAACGGCCATGGTCACCGGCGCCGTCACCCAGGGCTTCGGCCTGCACTTGCGACAGGCCGGTAAAGACGGTGAGCTTGTTGCGATAGGGCTCCAGCGGCTTGAGGATGGGCGACAGGGCAACGCCCTCGCCGGTCGTGGCAGGGGTCCAGTTCTGCATCATCATGCCGTTGGGCGTGTAGATCACCTGCAGGCGCTTGCGCGAAGCGAGCGCCTCTTCTGCCGCTCGCGCGCCATTGGGAAGCATGGCCTCCAGCAGCGGCAGCGCCATCGTGGTGCCCATGCCGCGCAGGATCGCGCGGCGGCCCATAATCTTGCGTGTGATCATCATGTTTCGGGAGTCCTTCTCATCGTAAAGGGCACGCTCTGAACAATGCCAAGAATAATGGTCTGCATGCGGTAGTCGTCTTTGGCCGCCTTATACCGGACGGCGCGCACCGCAGGCATGTCATAGGATTCCAGTCCACGCGCAAGGGCGTAGGTCATCAGCCGCTCGGTTAGCGCATCGACGAACTGGTCTTTGCGGCTGAGCAGGATGCCTTGCAGACCGGTCGAACCGGTGGGGCCGTCGAACTTGGTGCCGTCCGGCATCACGGCGGATGCGTCCACCAGCTGGCCGGCATAGCCGGTACGCCAGGCGCCCACCGCATCATAATTCTCCAGGCTGAAGCCTAGCGGGTCCATCTTGGTGTGGCAGGAGGCGCAGACCGGATTCTTGCGATGCAATTCCATCTGCTCGCGAACCGTCATCGTCTTGCCGTTCTTGGCGTCGTCCAGAGAGGGAACCAGCGGCGGCGGCGGCGGCGGCGCGGCGGCCAACAGGTTTTCCAGAATCCATTTGCCGCGCAGCACCACCGAAGTGCGGTTGTTATAGGAGGTCACGGTCAAAACCGCGCCCTGCCCCAGGAGGCCGCCACGGTGGAGAGCCGGATCAAGCTGGACCTTGCGGAAGGTGGTGCCATAGACGCCGGGGATGCCATAATGCTCAGCCAGCCGCTGGTTGAGGTAGGTATAATCGGCGTCCAGGAAATCCAGCGCGCTGCGGTTTTCGCGCACCACACCATCAAAGAACATCTCGGTTTCCGTCTGCATCGCATTGCGCAGACGTTCATCGAAATCGGGGAACGCGTGGCGATCGGGCTTCTGATACTCCAGTCGGCGCAGATACAGCCATTGCCCCGCGAAATTCTGGGTCAGCGCCTTGGAACGCGGATCGGCCAGCATGCGCGCGACTTGGGCCTTCAATACTGCGGGATTGTGCAACTGACCCTTTTGGGCCGCCGCCAGCAACTGATCGTCCGGACTGCTGCTCCAGAGGAAGAAGGATAGGCGGGTGGCCAGTTCGGTGTCGCTGATGCGATGCACCGTCCCCGGCTTGCTTTTGGCCGGATCACTCTCGCGCATGAACAGAAAGTCGGGCGCCACCAGGATGGCCTCCAGCGAGGCCTCGATGCCGTGTTCGAAATCCGTGCCCTTGCGGCCCTCAGCATAGAGTTTCATCAGAGGCGAGATATCCGCCGCACTCACCGGCCGGCGATAGGCATGGCGCGCCAGGTTGGCAAGTATCTTGGTGGCGCATGCCTCTTCCGAAAGCGATTGGGACGGGCGACAGATAAAGATCTTGCGCCGGCTGGGTGTGTCGCCCGAACCCTTGATGTCATAGGGGCCCGACCACCGAGATCTGCATCACATCGCGCAGGTAGAAGGACTGCGAGACATTGGGCCCAGTGGCCACCGACGGCACGGTGAGCCGCTGAACTCGCATGCCGTCCACCTGGACGTCCAGCGGGATCGGAACCGGCGCCGCCGCGGGCTCGCGCGGCCCGAGGACAGACTTGGGCACCACATGTTCGTCGAGCGCCAACTTCTTGGGGAAGGAGGCTCCGATGGTGCGCAGCCCGGCCTTCAGAGGTACCTTCACCTCATAGCGGTTGCGGATGTCGATTTCCCCCTCTTCCGAGGTGTTGGCATTCAGGAAGACCTGAATCGTGTAGGTCGCGTCATAGGGCGCGTAGAATTTGAATGCGCCACCGCCGCGCGAATCCAGAGGAAGATCGTCGCTGGCGCGCTCATTATAGGACGCGACACCGAAACCGTTGACGAACAAATCTTTGGGAATTTTATAGTCAACGGTGATGACATTGCGCGACGACTGGCCAGTCGCCACGCGGGCGATCTTGCCCGCCACGGTGATATAGCGATCCATCAGGGTCGGCGAGACGGTCAACACATCGGCGATATTGTCGAAGCCATAGCCGGTATCGTCCGGCGGCATCTCTTTGCTGAAATCCACATCCAGGTCCAGCAGATCACGCACCGCATTGGCATATTCTGTCCGGTTCATGCGGCGCACCGTGGCGCGGCCCGGATTGGGGTTGGCGGCCGCTTGGCTGTCGAGCGTCGTGGACAGCCAATGGGTGAATTCGGCGATCTGCTCCTTGGGCGGACGCGGCATGCCGCGCGGCGGCATTTCCCCCAGGCTCAGCCGGCGCAAGATTTTTTCCCACGTCTCCTGACTGGCCGGCAGATTGTCGGCGTCCAGCGGCACCACCGACATGCCGGCGGTCTTGAGCCGGTCATTGTGGCAGGCGGTGCAATACTGCATCAGCATGTGCTTGTGGTCCGCCATGATCGGGGCGGATGCCAAGCCGGCCGTGGGAGCCGTGGCGGGGGTGTTTGCGGCAACCCTGGCCGGCTCAGCGGCAGCGCTGCCAAAAAGCTGAAAGCTGGCAAGCCCCGCCACGGCGAAAACGCCCACGGCAAATGCGACCTGCCCGGTAAACCGCGACATCTAAAGCTTTCTCCCTGCACGCTCGGCGGCTCTTTGGCCACCGAGTCTAAAACCGGTATTCTTTATCTCCGATCAACAGCGTAATGTGAACCGCCGAATTTCACTATGGTTTTGTTGCCATTGCGAAATCTTGCGACATTGTGCAATGCACCATGAAATTTTTAACCCGTCATGCGGCCTAGAACAACAGGTTAGCTTGAGCGGTACCGGGAGGACGATCCTTGCACAGGCGAATGTTTCTGGCGTCATTGGGCGCGGCAACTGCGACATCTTCTCTTCGGGCCCAGGAAACCCCCCGCTGGGGCGCCCCCGTCATCGACATGCATTTTCACATGCGCCCGACACCGGAGCTGAATATCGCCCATCAGAGGGGGGCGGGCGTGACCGCCGCGAATCTGCTCACCAGCAACGACGCGGCCTCCACCGTGGCCGCACTGCGGACGCAGCAGCCGGCCATGTTTCCCAGCTGGTTCGGCTCAACCGACGTCACCAAGCCGGACGCCGAGACGTTTTTGACTCAGGCGGTAAAGGCCGGAGCCAAGGGGTTCGGCGAACTGAAATTCCCTGTCGCCGCCGATGGTCCGGAAATGCGCCGGGTCTATGACCTGGCGGCGGAACTGGGCGTGCCGGTGCTGATCCATTTCCAGGAAATCGGCCAGCCGGCGGCGCCCGGCGGCTACAACACCGGCATCAAGCGCTTTGCCGCCATCCTCAAATCCTATCCGCGCACCCGGTTCATCGGCCATGCCGATGCCTTCTGGGCCAATATCAGCGCCGACTATCACGAGCAGGAGGCCTATCCCACCGGCCCGATCGTTCCGGGCGGCGTGACCGACAAGCTGCTGGCGGACTATCCCAACCTGTTCGCCGACACCTCCGCCAATTCTGCCAATAACGCGCTGTCACGCGATCCGGACTTCACCCGGGATTTCCTCAGGCGCCACCAGGACAAGCTGCATTTCGGCAGCGACTGCAACTGCAGCGACGGCAAGGGCGGCGGCGCGGCGCAGAATTCCGACCGGGTCGCACCGCGCATGCGCGGCAAATGCGTCGGACAGGAGACGCTGAAGCTGCTGACCGCCGCGACCACGCCGCAAATATTCCGCAAGATCGCCTGGACCAACGCCCACAGGCTACTGGGATTGCCTGCTTGATACCGGAGCCTTGAGCATCCTCATCCGGCCGCGCGCCCAGGCTCGCGGTGGTCGTTCCTCACCCAAACATCCAGCGCAGGATGCCGGGCAGCAGCCAGCCACCATGCACGTCGGAATGGGCGCCATCGCCCCATTCGTAGCGGACGTCATAACGCGCGCCGGGAATATTCTTGGCGTCGGCATTGGTATTGGCCCATTGCAGCGACGACAGCATCTGCTCATTGGCCAGGTGCCAATTGCCATGCTCGTTGTTCAGGTCGGCGGTGCCGTCCTGCAGGAATATCCGGATAGGGCGGATTGGGCTTTTGCGGATCAGGCCCGGATAGGTATCGCCGCCGTAAACCGCCGGATGATCGGCTGTCGCCGGATGGTAGCCAATCGAGGTGTAGCTGCCGATCATGCTGATGACGTTGCCGAAGGCTTCCGGCCTGTTCCACGCCACCGTCCAGGCACAGATCGCGCCGCTGGAAGTGCCGCCGATGGCGCGCCGCTTGGGGTCGTCGGTGAATTTGTAGCTCCTGGCGACCTGCGGCAGCATCTCCTCGATCAGGAAACGCGCATAGGTGTCGTTGACCGCATCATATTCCGGCGCCCGGTGGTTGGGATTTCCGGTGCCCAGATTGTCGGGATAATGCTCGGTGCCGGTATTGCCGGGGGTGATGAAGATGCCCAGGGTGGCCGGGATGTCGCCCTTGGCGATCAGATTGTCCAGCACCACCGGAATGTTCAGCGGCCCCTGGGGATTGATGGCGCGCTGGCCGTCCTGGAACACCAGCAGGTTGGGCGGCTTGGCGGCGTCATAGTTGGCGGGGACATAGATCCAGTAGCGCCGCACCGTGCCGGCGATGATCTTGCTGTGGAATTCCAGCGGACCGATCAGCTTGCCCTTGGCGACGCCCGGCTGGGGCAGCGAATCCGCGGTGGGTGGATATTCGCCCGGCCTGCGCGGCTCCGCGGACCAGGCCGTCCCCGCCGCCAGCGCCAAAATCAGACCACATGCCGCCCACAGTCTCATCGTCCCACCCCTGATTGTCTTATGGGACGAGTGTGCGGCATCTTTGCGCCCGCGACAATAACCATCATCGCGCCATGACCCTGCCCGACCTGCCGATCATCGACGCCCACCAGCACTTCTGGGACCTCGACGCCAACTACCTGCCCTGGCTGCGCGACGAACCGCCGATACCGTTCCGCTATGGCGACTATGGCGCGCTGAAGCGCAACTACATGCCCGCCGATTACCGCCGCGACGCCGAAGGCCTGAACCTGGTGGGCTCGGTCTTTGTCGAGACCGAATGGGACCGCCGCGATCCGGTGGGCGAAACGCGCTGGGTGCAGGCGGTGGCGCGGCGGGCACGCTTTCCCAGCGTCATGGTCGCGCATGCCGCGCTGCACCAGGAAGATGCGGCGGAGATTCTGGCGCGGCAGGCCGGCTTTGCGCTGGTGCGCGGCATCCGCCACAAGCCGCGCGCCGCCGCCGCACCCGGCCGAATCGAGGGCGCCGCCGCCGGCTCCATGACCGATCCTGCCTGGCAGCGCGGCTATGGCCTGCTGGCGCGCCACGGCCTGTCCTTCGATCTGCAGACGCCCTGGTGGCACCTGCCGCAGGCTGCGCGCCTGAACGCCGAATTTCCGCAAATCCCGATCATCCTCAATCACACCGGCCTGCCGCGCGACCGCAGCGCCGCGGAACTGGAGGGCTGGCGCGCGGCCATGAAAGTCTTTGCGGCGGCGCCCAATGTGGCGGTGAAGATTTCCGGCCTGGGCGAGCCCGGCCATTCCTGGAGTTTGGAACGCAACCGCACCGTCATTGTGGACACGATCGATATCTTCGGTGAGGATCGCTGCATGTTCGCCAGCAACTTTCCGGTGGACGGCCTGGTGGGACGTCTGGCGACGATCTATGCGGGTTTCGCGGCGGCAACAAAAACAATGGGGAGCGCGGTGCAGGCCAAGCTGTTCGCCGGCAATGCGAGGCGGATCTACCGCATCCCCGCGGAAGGCACGACATGACACAGCGCCCGCGCATCGGATTTGTCGGCATCGGCATCATGGGCGCCCCCATGGTGCGCCGCCTGCTGGCCCAGGGCTGGCAGGTCTCGGTATGGAACCTGGAAGCCGACCGCTATGCGCAGGTCCCCGGCGCCAGCGTGCTGGACAGTCCAGCCGCGGTGCGCGCGGCCAGCGACATCGTGATCTTTTGCGTGCTGCACGGCGATGCGGTGGAGGAATGCTGCTTTGGCCCGCACGGCCTGGCCCGGGCGAAGTCCGGCGCGGCGCTGCTGATCGACACCTCCACCATCAATCCCGACCGCACCCTGGCCCTGGCCGAGCGGCTGGCGCGCGAAACCGGCATGGCGTGGGTGGACGCGCCGATCTCCGGCGGCCCCGCCGCGGCGGGCGACGGCCAGCTCACCGTCATGATGGGCGGCGACGAACGGGACGTGGCGAAAGCGAGGCCGGTGCTGGCCGACCTGTCCGCCAACCTCACCCATATCGGTCCCTTGGGCGCGGGCCAGACCGCCAAGATCATCAACCAGGCGATTGTCGGCGTCGGCTATGTGCTGATGGGCGAAGTGCTGGCGCTGGCCGAAGCCTCCGGCATTGACGCGGCGCGCCTGCCCGCCGCCCTGGCCGGCGGCATGGCCGACAGCACGGTGCTGAAGCGCATCTATCCCCAGCAGCAGGCGCGCGACTATGACCCGCCGCGCGGCTATGCCCGCCAGCTGGACAAGGACCTCAAGAACGTCATGACCTTCATCCAGGATCTTGGCCTGGAGCTGCCGCTGGTGGCGCGCGCCGCCGCCCGCTATCACGATTTCGCCGCCGGCAACGCGATGGTGGACGGCGCCGCCGTGGCGCGGCTCTACGAGCGGGCCCTTCACGAGCGGACAAAGTCCTGAGCGGCGCCGGGTCCGAAGCGGCGCTGGAACGCCGCACCATGCGCAAGGTGATGTGGCGCTTGCCGCCGCTGATGGCACTGATGTTCCTGGTCAACCAGCTCGACCGGGTCAATGTCAGCTTCGCCGCCCTGACCATGAACCGCGACATCGGGCTGGACGCGCTCAGCTATGCCTGGGGCGCGGGCATCTTCTTCCTGTCCTATTTTGCCTTCGAGATTCCCAGCAACCTGATCCTGGAGCGGGTTGGCGCACGGCTGTGGATCGCCCGCATCATGATCACCTGGGGGGTGATATCGGGTGCCATGGCGCTGGTGAGCGGGCCAGCCGGTTTCCTGCTGGTGCGTTTCCTGCTGGGCGCCGCCGAGGCCGGTTTCGTGCCCGGGCTGGTGCTTTACATCACCTGGTGGTTTCCGCCCGGCTATCGCGCCCGCGCCACCGCGCTGTTCTTCTTTGCCGCGCCGATGGGCAATGCCGTTTCCGGCCTGCTTTCGGTGCCGCTGCTGAAACTGGACGGCGTGGCGGGACTGGCGGGCTGGCAATGGATGTTCGTTGCCGAGGCGGTGCCCGCCCTGCTGCTGGGCCTGTTTGTCCTGCGCGCCCTCAAGGACCGGCCCCGCGACGCAAGCTGGCTGAGCGCGGAGGAATGCGCCTGGCTGGAACGCCATGTCGATCCGGGAACCAGCCGCCATGCCATTGCGGTGCAGTTGCGCGCCATCCTCAATCGCCGGGCCGGCCTTTTGTCGCTGATCTATCTCACCCGTAACATGGCGATGTACGGCGTCAGCCTGTTCCTGCCGCTGATCCTGAGCGGCGCCGGCCTGTCCAATAGCCAGGTCGGCTTCGCCGCCACCATTCCCTTCCTGACCGCGGCGGTGGGCGCGGTGGCGTGGGCCGCCCATTCCGACCGCGGCGGCGAGCGGCACTGGCATACCATCAGCGCCATGGCGCTGGCGGCGGCCGGGCTGGTCGCCAGCGCCTGGCTGGGCGCCTCCGTCTGGTCCTTGGCGGCGATCTCGCTCGCCGCCGTCGGCCTCTACGCCCAGGCGGTGTGCTTCTGGTCGCTGCCGCCCCTGTTGCTGAGCGGCACCGCCGCCGCCGCCGGCATTGCCGCGATCAACGCGACCGGCAATCTGGGCGGTTTCCTGGGGCCCACCATCGTGGGCCTGACGGCGCGCAACGGAACCGATTTCACCGCGGGCCTGTATCTGATGGCGGCCTGTGCGGCGCTGTCGGCGGGCTTGAGCTTCCTGCTGATGCGGTTGAAATGGGAGACTGCGCCTCAACGGAGCATTGCATGATTCTGGAAACCGCCATCTTCTCCATCCGTCCCGGCGAGGCGCAGCGCTTCCGCGACACCTTCGCGGCGGCGCGCAAGTTCATCGAGACCTCCAGGGGATTTCACCGGCTGGAACTGCGCCAGGGCATTGAGGTGCCGGACAGCTTCATCCTGGTGGTTTGGTGGCAGACGCTGGAAGACCACACCATCGCCTTCAAGCAGTCGGGCAACTTCACCCAATGGCGGGCGCTGATCGGCCACCTCTTTGCCGCCCCGCCCGTGGTGCACCACTATCTCGAGACCGTGTGATCACAGGGTCTTGCGCAGCTGCAGATAGAAACGCGGCTGGGTGCGGGAGAAGACATCCTGAACGGTGGGCGGCGGTGCCACATTGCGGGGGCCCGAAAAATTGAACTGCTCCAGCTCGAAGCGGTAGGAGGCGAAATTGTCGGCTCCGAAGGTGATCTTCAGGTCCGGCGTCGGCTTGTAGGACCAGTAGGCGTTCAAATAGGGATTGTTGTGAATGGCGATGCGGCTGATCTGGGCGATGCGCCAGGTGGTGCGGCTGAAGCCGGTGCCCCCGGAAATTCCCCAGGTGGAATTCAATAAGTCGATATCCTGGGTGAGATCGTAATAGGAGCTGATATTGCGCTGGTCGGAGATGCGCCGCGTCTCGCCGGTGACCGGATCAATCAGGCTGCTGGTGGTCCAGTAGACGTTGGGCTTGAATTGCGCGTTCTTGAGCCCCAGGCGGTCCAGGGGGATCGTCCCGCTGATTGAAATTTTTTCGCTGCTGGCATGGGGTATATTGCCCGGCGCGTCCAGCCCGCCGCCCACCGGGATGAAATCCTGCAGGTCGCTGACGTCTTCGTGCAGATAGCTGACCACCAGCGCGCCGCGATCCCAGAAGTGGCGCTCCGCCGCCACTTCCAGCTGCCAGCGCTTTTCCGGGCGCAGATCGGAATTGCCCGCGGCGACGCCAAAACCTGCGAGATTGGAGGAGGCGGCGAAATCGGTGAAGTTGAGCTGGCCCACCGTGCGCTCGGCGCGCAGCCGGATCTGGCTCTTCTCATCCGGCGCCCAGGACAGCAGCAGGCGCGGCTTGGGATAAAAGAAGCTGCGGGAATTGCGGCTGTCGCCGGTTTCCGAGATGGTGGAGAATTCCAGCCGGGCGCCCCCCTCCAGAGTCAGGCTGGGATCGATCTTCCAGGTGGCGGTGGCGAATAGCTCGCCGCGGCGCTCGTCGACATGGATATTGGCATTGGGCAGCAGGACGGGCGCACCGTTCGAGACGAAGGTGGAGTGGCCGTCGAGGAAATTGTAGGCCCCCTCCCCGCCGGCTTCCAGACCGAGGTCCGGTGAAATATCGTAACGCGCCGTGGCACGGGCAATGCTCTCGCCGGTATCATTGTTGCCGAGAAAGATCGCGCTGCTGCCGGGCGCGGCGCTGGTGTTGCCCTTTTCGTCATGCCCCAGGCGTTGCAGCACCAGGGTTTCCAGGTTGACCTTGCCCAGCAGTCCCTGCCAGTGGCTGCCGAACTCCGCGCTTTTGGCGCGGGTGATGAAGTCGAAGCGCGATCCGCCGCCGCCGTAATAGCGCACGCCGCTGGGATAGTCCGTGGTCTGCAGGGTGAAATTGTTTTTCCATTCCCCGCCCCATAGCGGCGCGGTCAGGCCGCCATGCGCGGAATAGCCGACGCGCAGCATGCCGGTGCGTACCGCGCGGTCATAGACGGGCGCGCCACCCGGCGCGGTCACGACGCGGTAGCCGTTGCCGGGCGAGTCATCCCAGATCTGCGAGATGCGGTTGAGCGAGGCTTCATAGCGCAGCACGCCGCTCTGGCCGTGATACTCGACACCGGCCGCCGGCGACCATTGGCCCGCCCCGGTATAGGTGGTGTTGGAGGTCAGGATGATCTGGGTGCGCGCCCTCCTTGCTGCGGACGATATTGGCGACCACGGCCTGGCCCTGCATGTCGATGCCGGGCGCGCCGCCGCGGATCACCTCTATGCGCTCCACATTGGCGGCGGGAATGCGGCCCAGGATGGTGGACAGGTCGTCGTTCTTGGCGGTGGGCCGTGCGCCGTCCACCAGCACATTGCCGGCCGTGCCCGCGAAGCCGCGACCCGAGGAGCCCGTGTCCAGGCTGAAACCCGGCAGTCGCGAGACCATGTCGTAGGCGGTGGCGGGCCGGGAATCGGCGAAGAAGCTGGGCGGATAGACCGAAATTCCCTGCTCGGACTGGGCCAGGGCGGGCGTGGCAATCAGAAAAACCCAGATAATCGCTGCCTTTTTCACCCTGTTCCCCTTGTTCCTTGTATAGCCGTATAGCATGTACAACATTATACCTTGCATAACACGATACTGTTGTCTATACAGAATCGCATCCCTAGCGCGATTGAAATTCAGGAGACCGAATATGGCGAACAGGCTCGCAGCAAAAACCGGATTTCTTCTCGGCTTTCTTCTTTTGACGCTCGCAATGCCCGCCCACGCCAGGGGGTGGGACGATTTTACCCCGCGCGACCCTGCCCTCAAGCAGCCGGGCCATTGGGAATGGAACTGGGACGGCCACGATGGGCTCGGCGTCTCGGTTGCGGCGACCGTGCACTATGTCCCCACCGGCCTGGCGCGCATCTCCATCACCGGCCCCGACGAATTGCTGGAGAAACTGCGGGTCGGCCAGGGTCAAATTCGGTGGTGCGAGGATTGCCATGTCGGCAGCGGCAGGCTGGACATCACCGTCAGCGGCGTGGCGCTGCGCAATGTCGCGCTCCACGGCGCGGGCGGCGAAATAATGCTGGGGCAGATGAATCAGGACCGACTCAACCTCGCCATTGCCGGCACCGGCCGGATCAGCGCCGCGGGCCGCATCGACCGGCTTGACGTCTCCATCGCGGGTTCCGGCGCCGTACAGATGGGCGATGCCGTCGTGCAGCGCGCCGACATCCATATCGCGGGCAGCGGTGATGTCGCCGTCACCCCGCGCCAACAGGCCAATGTTCGTGTCGTGGGGTCCGGCAGCGTCCGCATGTCGGCATCGCCCGCGCGCCTGAACCAGACCGTGACCGGGTCAGGCGGCGTGCGCATCTTGAAAAATTGAGTCGCACGAACCCGGGCAGGCAACGCATTGCGGACCAACTTGGCGAACGATAGCTTGGCCGCGAACGCGCGTTGCCCACCTTCAGCGGAAGACATCCTATTGGCGGAGAGTATTCAAACCCAGCTTCGGAAAGGCGTCCTGGAACTGTGCGTTCTCACTCTGCTGTCGCGGGCCGATGCCTATGGTTACGAGATCGCCAGCCGGCTTGCACTGGACGTGGGCATGGGTGAAGGGACCATCTATCCCTTGATGCGGCGCATGCAGGACGATGGCCTGGTCAGCACCTATCTGGTGGAGGGTCCGGGGGGCCCTCCGCGCAAATATTACCGGCTGACCGAGATCGGCCGCGCCACGCTCAAGGCCCAGCGCGGCGAATGGAAAGCCTTCATGGCGTCGGTGGAAAATTTGCTGGGGGACAAGCCATGACGCGCGCGCTTTTCCTTGCCCGCCTGCGGCAGGGGTTGAAGGGGCTTTCGCCGGACGAAATCGATGAAATCGTCATGGACTATGAAGCCCATTTCAGCGACGCCGTCGCGGCCGGGCGCAGCGAAAGCGATGTCGCCGCCGCGCTGGGCGATCCATGGCGGCTGGGCAGCGAACTCAGCGCCGAGACCAAGCTGCGGCGCTGGGAAATGCGGCGCAATCCGCGCACCTTCGTGCGGGCCGGGCTGGGCCTGGTGGGGCTGCAAGCCTTCAACATCTTCATCCTGCTGCCGGTGACCGCGGGCCTGGTCTTCTGTGCCGGCGTCGCGGCCTATGTGCTTTACATTGTGGGCAGCACCGGCCTGCACCTTCTGGCCAGCCTTTTGTCGGGCAACGGCAATGTGCTGGTTCCGGCCCTGGTGGGACTGGGATTGATCTGCGGTGTGATCGGCACCGGCAGCCTGATCGCCCTTTTGCTCGACAGCGGCCTGCGGCGGCTGGGCCGCTATATGCGTCTCAATTATCATCTGCTGAAACCGGACGACGGGGACAAGGAGTAACACCATGTCCAGAACCCTGGCCATCGCGGCGATCACCGGACTTGCGCTATGCGCGGTCTTTCTCGGGCTCGCATTCCAGATCGGCGGCGACGATATATTTCATGACGCCGGTTCCATGCGGGGCGTCAAGCCGCTGATCGACCTGGCCACGCACAAGGAATGGCGCTGGCAGGGCGGCGATACGCTGGCCTTGGATGCGCCGGTCAATATGCGTTACCAGGCCAAGGGGGCGCCGCGCGTCTCGGTGACGGGCCCGGCGGACATGCTGGCGCATGTGCGCGTCGGCGACGGCCGCATCGCCTCCAGCAGCGCCCCCCGCCGCGGGGGGCGGAAAATGGAAGCGGTGATCACGGGCGTGCCGATCCGAAAGTTCGTGGTCAATGGCGGGGAAAATCTGCAATTGGGCCAAATCGATCAGCCGGCGCTGGACCTGTACATCAACGGGTCCGGTTTGGTGACGGGCACCGGACGGGTATCGCAATTCAGTCTGGTCATTTCCGGACCCGGCAAGGCCGAGCTGGGTGGACTGGCGGTGAGCGCAGCGGCAAACGTCTCCATCCTGGGCAATGGCACCGCTTCGCTTGCGCCGCACGGCGATCTGAAACTGTTCATCGCGGGCAACGGCAAGCTGTCGCTGCTGAGCCAACCCAGGACCATTCGCCAGACCATTATCGGCAATGGCGAAATCAGCCGGATCGCTGCGGAGGCGGCGGCGAACAATGCCGCAAAGTCCCTGCAGGAAACCGTGAAGCAACAGGTCCAGCAGGCGATGAGCCACACCATGCCGCCGCGCGACAACGCCAAGGACGGCGCCGTCATGGTGCGCGGCCGCCAGAGTGTCGATCTCGGCCATGTCGAACAGGAGTCCCTGAATATCACCGTGGCCAATTCCGGCTCCGTCACCGCCGAGGGCAAGGTGGACAGCCTGAGCGTCAATGTCCTGGGATCGGGCAACGCCGACCTGGGCAAGCTTGCGGCCCGCACGGTCAACCTTGTCATCGCGGGAAGCGGCAATGCCGCCATCGCGCCCGGCGAGGATCTCAAGGTCACCATCCTGGGATCGGGCAGTGCGCATCTTGTGACGCGCCCCGCCAGAATCGAACGCTCGATCCTGGGATCGGGCCGCATCATCGAGAAACAGTGAAGCCGGGCGCTAGATGGTTCCCGCCTGCACCAGCTTGACGGCATGATCGGCGGCGCGCGCCGTCAGGGCCATGAAGGTCATGGACGGATTGGCGCAGCTGGTGGAGGCCATCTGCGAGCCGTCGGTGATGAACAGGTTGGCGGCCTCGTGCGCCTGGCTCCAGCGATTGACCACCGAGGCCCGCGGGTCCGCGCCCATGCAAGCGCCTCCCATCTCGTGGATGGCGTCGCCGGGCACATGTTCCTCATTGGCCGAACCGATATCCACCAGCCCGGCCGCCTTCATCATCGCTTCGCCCTGTAGCGCCGCGTCGCGCATCATGCGCATCTCATTGTCACGGAAGGTGACGTTGAACACCGCCAGCGGCACGCCGTAGCGATCCAGCTTGTCCGGGTTCAGCGTCAGGGTGTTGTCCTTGTAGGGCAGGCATTCCGCGAAAGCAGTGAAGCGGATGGTCCAGGGACCATAGGCGCGCATGCCCTCCTTCATCGCCTTGCCGAACCCGACCGGCGCGGCCGGAGCGCGGCCGGCGGCGCCCTGCATGCCGTAGCCGCGCACGAAATCGGCGTCGGGGTCCTGGCCGTTCAGGTTGCGGAAGCGCGGGATATAGACGCCATTGGGGCGGCGGCCGTACGGGATATAGGCATCCAGCTCCCGGTCCGGCACCGTGCCCCAGAAATAGGTCCGGAAACAGTGGTCCATGATGTAGTGACCCAGCAGGCCGCTGGTATCGGCAAAGCTGCGGTCGCTGTCCGGCAACCTGGAATTCAGCAATATCTGGGTCGACGCCAATGCCGAGGCGCACAGGAACACGATGCGCGAGGAATAGACCTTGGCCTCCATCGTGTTGGTATCGACCGCCCGCACCCCGGTCACGCGCTTGGTCTTGGGGTCATATTCCAGATTGGTCACGACCTGGTCGGACAGCAGGGTCAGGTTGCCGGTCTTGCGCGCCGCCGGCAGGGTCACCGACTGGGTGGAGAAATAGGCGCCGAAGGAACAGCCGCGCGCGCACATGTTGCGGTCCTGGCAGCGGGCGCGCCCCTGCTCCGGCTTGGCCTCGGTCATGTTGGCGGTGCGGGTGTGGATCACCTTGCGGTCGGGCATGGCCCTTTCCAGCCGCTGCTTGACCCAGATCTCCGCCGCATTCATCGGATGCGGCATCTGGTACTCGCCGTCCGGCAGTTGCGGCAGCCCTTCCTTGGAGCCCGCAATGCCCGCATATTTCTCGACATAGGAATACCAGGGCGCGATGTCGTCATAATTGATCGGCCAGGGGCTGCCGTGGCCGTCACGCTTGTTGGCCTCGAAATCGATGTGGCTCCAGCGCAGCGCGACCCGGCTCCACATCAGCGACTTGCCGCCCACCTGGGCGGGCCGCACCCAGCGGAACGGCTTGCTGTTCTCGAAATCGATCGGATTGAGCCGGTCGTTGTTGAAGAAGTGCGTCGTGGCGGTGCTGTCGGCGCCGCCCCATTTGGACATGATATGGTCGCGTTCGACATCTGCGGGCGGCAGACTGCCGCGATAGGGCAGCTGCCAGGGGCCCTTGCCTTCGGTGATATAGTCCTTGCGGTGCTCGACCATGCGGCCGCGCTCCAGCATCAGCACCTTCATGCCTTTTTCGCACAGTTCCTTGGCGGCCCAGCCGCCGCTGATGCCCGATCCGATGACGATGGCGTCGAAGTCATATGTGGCCATGAACGAATCCCGGATCAGGAGGAGAAGACGCGCCGGACTTGGGCGTAAGGATATTTGCCGTCATAGCGGCCGGGCACGGGCAGATAGACGCGCTCCTGCTTGCAGCCGATCTCCGAGGTGTAATAGCCCAGCACGACCAGCTGGCGGCAATGCTCGAAGAAGCTTGCGGGCAGGGAAGGAATCTTGCCGGCCATCGCCGTGGTCAGGACCAGATCCTGTTCTTCTTCCGAAATTCCCGCGAAAGGTTTTTCGAACTGTATCCATGCATAGCCTTCCACCAGCCCCAGGCCATTCATGAATTGCTGGCGATCGGTCGGCTCGTACCAGTCGGCCAGCATCATCTCCACGAAGGCCGGGACCCCGGCTGCTATGGCGCCGGGCGTGTCGGTGGTGGGAACGATGCGCTCGCTGATGGCCCCGACCAGCGTGCGCTGTTCCAGGCTCAGGGCGGTATGGGATGCCACAAAGCCGGGCATGGCTTCGGCCGCCAGGGCCCTGGCCAGCGGAGCTGCCAGCTCCACCCCCAACAGCGCGGCCGCCCCCGTCAGCAGACCGCGCCGGTCCAGTCGTGACATGTTAATTCCTTCCGCTGCATCTCTGCCGGATGCCGGGGACAATGGTAAGCAAGGAAAGCCCGGCGTCAACCGAACTTCAGGTAACCTTTTCCGACTGCGCCTCCCGGGATTGTCCCTTCGCCAGCAGCGCGATGGTGACCAGGATGCAGGCAGTGCCCAGCCAGTCCATTGCCCCCCAGGACAGGCCCAGCCAGGCCACCGCCAGCAGTGCGGCGGACAGCGGCTCGGCACAGGTCAGCAGGCTGGACTTCTGCGCCCCGATCAGGCGCAGGGCGGTAATGTAGAGATAAAAGGCCGCCAGCGTTCCCAGCAGCAGGATGAACACCAGGAAGACATAGCTGGTCGTGTCCCACACCCCCTGCACCCGCCATGGCGCGTGCAGGAAGGACAGCGCCACCCCGCCCACCAGCATGCCCCAGCCGCCCACCGCCGAGGCGCCATACTGGCGCAATATCCGCGCCGGTTGAATCGAGTTGAACGCCGCCGCCACCGCGCTGGCCAGGCCCCAGAACAGCGCCAGGAACGAGATCGACAGGGCGCCGAATTTGCCATGCGCCACCAGGAAGAAGGTCCCCACCATCGCCAGCGCGATGGCCACCAGCTCCCGCGCGCCCGGAAGGCGCCGCCGCGTCAGGGTCAGCCAGAGCGCGATCATGGCGGGGGAGGTGAATTGCAACACCGTGGCGGTGGCCGTGTTGGAGGCGTCGATCGCCGCCATATAGGTGTATTGCACCGGCATCATGCCGACCAGGCCGAACAGGATCACGGCCGCCGCGTCGGTGCGCCATATTGCCAGGACGGCGCGCCCCTGGGTAATCGCGGCGATCAGCAGCAGGGCCGAACCGGCGCACAGCAGGCGCATGGTCACCAGCCAGTCGATGCTGACTCCGCGCTGCTGAAACAGGAATTGGGCGAAGGTGCCCCCCACGCCGAACAGCGTGGCGGCCGCCACCGCACAAGCGATTCCTATTCCCTCAAGCCCGATTCTGCCCACGCCGCATGATGGCGGACTAGACCGGTTTGCGGAAGCGCAGGGTCATGCGGTCGCTTTCCCCGATGGCATCATATTTGGAATGGTTGAATTTCGGGTCGGCCGGCTGGCCCGAAGGCGCGCTGCGCCGGGTGGGCGGCAAGGTCCACACGCCGAAAGGATGATCCTTGGTGTCCTTGGGATTGGCGTTGACCTCCGATTTCGCCTCCAGCTTGAAGCCGGCCTTTTGCGCCATCTCCACGATGGTGGCGGTCGCCACATAGCCGTCGCGGGCATCGCCGATCTGGGGCCGCGGGTCGGCGCGATGGTCCTCCACCGCCAGGATTCCGCCCGGCTTCAGCACCGCATAGAAGTCGCGCATGCTTTTTTCCGCCATGCCGGACGTCCACAGCCAGTCGTGGATGTTGCGGGCGGTTAGAACCAGGTCGGCGGACCCGGCCGGCCCCATCGGACCGGAACTGTTGCTGAAGACGGTATAGGCGATGTCGCCATATACCGCTTTGTCGGAGAATTTTCCCGGCAGCTTCTGGTCGGGGTTGCCGGTGGCGGCGATATAATGCCCGCCGGTATTCTTGGCATAGGGCGCCAGGATTTCGCTCCAATAGCCGCCGCCGGGCGCGACCTCGATCACGGTCTGGCCCGGCTTCAGGCCCCAGAAGGTGAGGCTGGCGGCGGGATGGCGGGCGCTGTCGCGGGCGGAATTTTCACTGGCGCGCGTGGGTGCGGAAACCGCCGCGGCCAGTTTGGCATCGGCGGCAAAAGCGGTAAGGGGCATCAAGCCGGTGAGTGCCACAGCCAGCAGTACGGTACGCAAGGTCATCCAATCCTCCCTTTATTGTTTGCCCGGGTTGTTTGCCCGGGTTGTTTGCCCGGGTTGTTTGCCCGTTGCGGGTCCTGTTGCCGCAATCTGTACGAAGGCTGCGGCTATTTTGTGTCAGCCAAGGCCGGGATGTCCCGTGCCCGGAATCGGACAAGTCGGCATCCGGCCTGATTGGCAAATGCGCCTGCGTTGCCTAGCATGGCGCCCCTGACGGGAGCCATCTTGGAAAAGCATCGCCTGCTGGCCATGACCGACGGCGTCGTGGCCATCATCATCACCATCATGGTCCTGGAGCTGAAAGCCCCCGAGGGCACGGACTTCGGCGCCTTGCACGAATTGTGGCCGGTCCTCTTGGCCTATGCGCTGAGCTTCATCTATGTGGCGATCTACTGGAACAACCATCACCATTATTTTCATCTGGTGCAGCAGGTGAACGGGGCGGTGATGTGGGCGAATTTCCACCTGCTGTTCTGGTTGTCGCTGATACCCTTCGCCACCGCCTGGATGGGGGAGCATGGCTTCGCGCCGATCCCCACCGCCGTCTATGGCGTTGCTCTGTTCATGCCCGCCATCGCCTGGCGGATCATGCAGGCGGTGATCATTCGCGCCCAGGGAAAGGATTCGCCGCTGCACGCCGTCCTGGGGCGCGATCTCAAGGGCACGCTCTCGCCGCTGCTTTACCTGTGCGGAATTGTGCTGGCCTTCGTGGCGCCCTGGATGGCGCTGCTCTGCTATGCGGTGGTGGCGGCCATCTGGCTGGTCCCCGACCGGCGCATCGAAAAGCTGGCCGCGCGCCAATAGCAGGACATCGCGGCGCCGCTCAGATATCCGCGTAGCAGCGCACTTCCTCGTCCGCGCCCGGGCGTGGTCAGCGCGCCATCGCGCGCCGGACCGACATTCTTGGCATAGCGCGCCAGCGCGCCGGTCTTGAAGCCGGGCGGCTTGGGCTTGAAGGCCTTTCTGCGCTCCGCCAGTTCGGCATCGGACACCTCCACGTCCATGGTGCCCTTCTCGGCATCGATGGCGATGATGTCGCCGTCCTTGAGCAGCCCGATCGGTCCGGCATCGGCCGCTTCCGGCCCGACATGGCCGACGCACAGACCGCGCGTGCCGCCGGAGAAACGCCCGTCGGTGATCAGGGCGATATTCTCCACCCCCTGCCCGTACAGCGCCGCCGTGGTGGACAGCATCTCGCGCATGCCGGGACCGCCCTTGGGGCCTTCCCAGCGGATCACCAGCACATCGCCTTCCTTGTATTGGCGCGCCTCGACCGCGGCGAAGCAGTCCTCCTCGCAGTCGAACACCCGCGCCGGGCCGCGATGCTTGATATGCTTGAGGCCGGCGATCTTCACGATGGCGCCTTCGGGCGCGAGATTGCCCTTGCAGGCCCACCACGCCGCCGGTGGGCGCCAGCGCATTCGTCGACCGGGACGCATCACCTTCTGGTCGGGATTGAATTTCACGTCCTTCAGATTTTCCGCCATGGTCTTGCCGGTGACCGTCATGCAGTCGCCATGCAGCAAGCCGGCATCGAGCAGGGTCCGCATCAGCATCGGCACGCCGCCCGCTTCCCACATGTCCTTGGCGACATATTTGCCGCCCGGCTTGAGCGAGGCGAGATAGGGCGTCTTCTTGAAGATCTCGGCCACGTCGAACAGATCGAACTTGATGCCCGCCTCGTTCGCCATGGCGGGCAGATGCAGCGCCGCGTTGGTCGAGCCGCCGGTGGCCGCCACCACCATCGCGGCATTCTCGAACGCCTTGCGGGTGCAGATGTCGCGCGGGCGCAGATTCTTCGCCAGCAGCCCCATCACCGCCTCGCCCGGCCTTGCAGCGCGAAATCGTCGCGCGCCAGGATCTCGGCAGGCGGGCCGCTGGAATAAGGCAGCGCCAGGCCGATGGCCTCGGCGACGCAGGCCATGGTGTTGGCGGTGAACTGGCCGCCGCAGGCGCCCGCGCCGGGACAGGCGACGCTTTTCCAGCTCGGCACAGTTCGGCTGTCGGACATCTTGCCGCGCCGAATGCTGGCCGACGCCTTCGAACACATCGACCACGGTGACGTCCTTGCCGTGGAATTGGCCCGGCATGATCGAGCCGCCATAGAGGAACACCGACGGCACGTTCAGGCGCAGCATCGCCATCATCATGCCCGGCAGGGACTTGTCGCAGCCGGCGATGCCCACCAGCGCGTCATAGCAATGGCCGCGCATGGTCAGTTCGACCGAATCGGCGATCACCTCGCGCGACACCAGCGAGGAGCGCATGCCCTCATGGCCCATGGCGATGCCGTCGGTGACGGTGATGGTGCAGAATTCGCGCGGCGTGCCGCCCGCTGCCTTGACGCCCTGCTTGGCGGACTGGGCCTGGCGCATCAGGGCGATGTTGCAGGGCGCGGCCTCGTTCCAGCAGCTGGCCACGCCCACGAAGGGCTGGTGAATCTCCGCCTCCGTCAGGCCCATGGCGTAATAATAGGAGCGATGCGGCGCGCGCTCCGGCCCTTCGGTGACATGGCGGGACGGCAGCTTGGACTTGTCGAATTTGGACATGAGACCCGGGTCTTAGGAGGCGGCGGACTATTGCGCCCCTGCCCGCCGGGCTCAAGGCGGATTTGCGGATGGCGGTTCTGCGCCCGGCGTTAATTGAGAATTATTCTGAACTGGATTGACGGACCCGTTTTCGTAGATTAGAACTATTCTAAATTGAAACATGCTGTCCAACCAGCCACGACCGGAGAAAAGCCATGGACGAAAAAGTCAACGAAACCGCCGGCAAGTGCCCGGTCATGCATGGGGCTCGCCCCAACGCGACCTCAGGTGGCAGATCGAACCGGGACTGGTGGCCGAACCAGCTGAATCTCAGGATTCTGCACCAGAACTCTGCTTTGTCCGATCCCATGGGCAAGGATTTCAACTACGCCGAGGCGTTCAAGAAACTCGACCTCGAGGCCCTGCGAAAGGACCTCTACGCGCTGATGACCGATTCGCAGGACTGGTGGCCGGCCGATTATGGTCATTACGGCCCCCTCTTCATCCGGATGGCGTGGCACAGCGCCGGCACCTACCGCACCGGTGACGGCCGCGGTGGCGCGTCTTCGGGAACGCAGCGTTTCGCGCCGCTCAACAGCTGGCCGGACAACGCAAATCTCGACAAGGCGCGCCGGCTGCTGTGGCCGATCAAGCAGAAGTACGGCGACAAGATCTCCTGGGCCGACCTGATGGTCCTCGCGGGCAACTGCGCGCTGGAATCCATGGGGTTCAAGACCTTCGGCTTCGGCGGCGGCCGCGTGGATGTGTGGGAGCCCGAAGAGGACATCTACTGGGGGAACGAGGATGCCTGGCTCGGGGACAAGCGTTACAGCGGCGACCGCGAACTCGCCAACCCCCTGGCGGCGGTTCAGATGGGTTTGATCTACGTGAACCCCGAAGGACCCAATGGCAATCCTGATCCGCTGGCGGCGGCCCGCGACATTCGCGAGACCTTCGCGCGCATGGCCATGAACGACGAGGAGACCGTCGCGCTCATTGCCGGCGGGCACAGTTTCGGCAAGACCCATGGCGCCGGCGACGCGGCACTTGTCGGTCCCGAGCCGGAGGGCGCGGGCATCGAGGAACAGGGCCTTGGCTGGAAGAGCAGCTTCGGCAACGGCAAGGGCGGCGATGCGATCACAAGCGGCCTGGAAGTCACCTGGACCACCACACCGACAAAGTGGAGCAACAACTTTTTCTGGAACCTGTTCGGCTATGAATGGGAACTGACCAAGAGCCCGGCCGGTGCGCACCAGTGGAAACCCAAGCATGGCGCCGGCGCCGGTACGGTGCCGGATGCGCATGATCCGTCGAGGCGTCACGCGCCATCCATGCTCACCACGGACCTCGCCCTGCGGTTCGATCCTGTTTACGGGAAAATTTCACGGCGCTTCCATGAGAACCCGGATGCCTTCGCGGACGCCTTTGCCCGGGCGTGGTTCAAGCTCACCCACCGCGACATGGGGCCCCGCGCGCGCTATCTCGGCGATCTGGTCCCCGCCGAGGAGCTGTTGTGGCAGGACCCCGTCCCTGAAGTTACGCATGAGCTGATTGACCAACGGGACATCGACGCCCTCAAGGAGAGCATCCTCGCCTCGGGGCTTTCCATCTCCCAATTGGTCTCGACCGCCTGGGCGTCGGCGGCAACCTTCCGCGGCTCCGATAAGCGCGGTGGAGCCAACGGGGCGCGCATCCGCCTCTTCCCGCAGAAGGATTGGGACGTCAACCAGCCGCCCGAACTGGCGAAGGTGCTCGAAACCCTCGAGGCCATCCAAAAGCGGTTCAATGCCGCGCAGGCCGGAGGGAAGAACGTCTCGCTCGCCGACCTGATCATCCTGGGTGGCTGCGCCGCCGTCGAGCAGGCGGCCAAGAAGGCCGGGCATGACGTGCCGGTTCCCTTCACACCCGGCCGCACCGATGCGTCGCAGGATCAGACCGACATCGAGGCCTTCGCGGTACTCGAGCCGGCGGCGGACGGTTTCCGCAACTACCGCAAGGCCGAATACGCCGTTTCGGCGGAGGAGATGCTGGTCGACCGGGCACAACTCTTGACGTTGACCGCCCCCGAGATGACGGTTCTGGTCGGCGGCATGCGCGTGTTGGGCGCGAACCACGGCAAGTCGCAGCATGGTGTCTTCACGCAACGGCCGGAGACGCTCACCAACGACTTTTTCAGGAACCTCCTGGACATGAGTACCGAGTGGAAAGCGACCTCGGATGAAAATATGTTCGAGGGGCATGACCGCAAGAGCGGCAAGCAAAAGTGGACCGCCAGCCGTGTCGACCTTGTCTTCGGTTCTAACTCACAGCTTCGGGCCCTGGCTGAAGTCTATGGCGCCGCCGACGCGCAAGCGAAGTTCGTGTCCGACTTCGTCGCAGCCTGGGACAAGGTGATGAACCTCGACCGGTTCGACCTGGCCTGAGCCCGGCGCAAAGGCATTCGCCCCGCGCCGTCGGCCGCTGGAAATGACAGCCGCCAGGCCATGCCGCCACCAAGAAAAAACCCCGGGCGATCGCCCGGGGTTTTTCGCTGATTGGCCCTGTGGCAATCAATAATAGTGACGATGGCCGTGGCGGTCGACGTAATAGGTGTCGTGCTCATGACGGCGGGCGCGGTGCCGGACCTCGCGGCGGCAATCGGCGCGGTTGTTGGCGTGACCGATCGAATTGCCGATCAGTCCGCCGGCCACGCCGCCCACCGCGGCGCCGACGACGCTGTGCGAGGCGAGCCCGCCGACCAGCGCGCCGGAGCCGGCGCCCAATACCGTTTCGGTGGTGGCGTCATTGTTGCAGGCCGCAGCGGCCGAAGCCGTGCCGGCGCCCAGCGCTATGGCGGCAGCGGCGGCAGTCCTTGCCAGACGATTCATTTCGCATCTCCTCTTTGGCGCGGCGGAGCATGGGCTCCATCTCAAGTACAACGAACCGGCGCCGAATAAGGTTCCCTCGCAAACAAGGCCCAATTCCCGCTCAATCGAGGCATCACCGGGGCGAAAATCTCACAGCGCCGGATAGTCGGTATAACCGTGCGCGCCGCCGGAATAGAAAGTCGCGGTGTCCCAGGCATTGAGCGGCGCATGTTCGGCGAAGCGCCTGGGCAGATCCGGATTGGCGATGAACAACTTGCCGAACGCCACGGCATCGCATTTGCCCTCGGCCAGGGCGCGTTCGGCGCCGGCCTGGTCGAAGCCCTCATTGGCGATATAGGGGCCGCCGAAGGCCTGCTTGATCGCGGGCCCGATGCTTTGCGGATTGCCGATCTCGCGCGGCCGCCCCTGGCTGTCCACCAGCTTGGTATCCGGATTGATGATCGCCTCGCGCGCCGCGATCCAGCCCAGCTTGCGCGCGCCCAAGGCGCGGGCGACATGAGGAAGGTTGCCCAGCCGGTCGCTGTCGCCCATGTCCTGACTGTCCATGCGCGGCGCCAGATGCATGCCGACGCGGTCCGCGCCCCAGACATCGATGCAGGCATCCGTCACCTCCAGCATCAGCCGGGCGCGGTTCTCGATCGGCGCCGCCATAGCGATCGCTGCGATGGTTGGTGGAATCCTGCAGGAACTGGTCCAGCAGATAGCCATTGGCGCCGTGGATGTGCACGCCATCGAACCCGGCCTTCTGCGCATTCTGCGCGCCCGTGCCGGAAGGCGGCGATGATGCCGGGAATTTCGACAGATCCAGCGCGCGCGGGGTGACATAGTCGGTTGGAGGACGCACCAGCGAGACATGTCCCCTTGGGCCGCACCGCGCTGGGCGCAACCGGCAAGTCTCGCCATTCAGGAACAGCGGATCGGAGATGCGCCCGACATGCCAGAGCTGCAGGACGATCTGGCCGCCCGCGTCATGCACCGCTTTTGTGATTGTCTTCCAGCCTTCGGTCTGTTCGTCCGACCAGATGCCCGGCGTGGCGGCATAGCCCACGCCCATGGGCGTCACGCGGGTGGCTTCGGACATGATCAGCCCCGCGCTCGGCGCGCTGGACATAATATTCCGCCATCAGGTCGGTGGGCACGCGGGTGTCGGGCGTGGCGCGGCTGCGGGTCAGGGGCGCCATGATGATGCGGTTGGGCAGTGTGAGCGCGCCCAGCTTCAGGGGATCGAACAAGGTAGGCATGGCGGCTCTCGGCGGCATTTCGATGACTATCGAAGAGTTAGGCAGCTCCTCAGCCCAGTGCAACCGCGCCGCCCAAGGGGTCTTTTCTCAGGCCAGACGCCCGATCGCATCCGTCAGCCGCCCTGCCAGGGCCGCGGCTTCGGCGCGCTTTTCGCGCTGTTCGGCTCAGCACCTCTTCCGGCGCCTTGGCGACGAATTGCTCGTTCGACAGCTTGGCGTCGAAGCGGGCGATTTCTTCCTCGCCTTTTTGAGGTCCTTCTCCAGCCGCGCCCGTTCCTTGGCGAAGTCGATCACATCGCCCAGCGGCAGCGCCACCGTCGCCTCGCCCAGCACGAACTGGGCCGAGCCCTTTGGGATGGACGTCGGCGGCTTCCGGCGCTGGACAGACGCGCCAGCGTGACGATCACGTCGCGATATGCGCGCCAGCCGCCCGCTCTGCGCGGCAGCTCGCGCCGGTCAGCACCAGCGGAATCTTGGCGCCGGCCGGCACATTCATTTCGGCGCGCACCGAACGGATGCCCTTGATCAGCTCGATCACCCAGTTCATTTCGGCCGCTGCCGCGTCGCCGCGCCTTCAGTCCGATGCGGCGTCGGCCACTGCGCCAGGATCAGCAAGCTGTCGCGCGGCGTCGTCGCGGTCGCGCGCCCACAATTCCTCGGTGATGAAGGGCATGAAGGGATGCAGCAGCTTCAGGATCTGGTCGCGCGCCCAGGCGGTCGTGGCGCGCGTTTCCGCTCTTCGCCGCCGTCGCCGCCGGTCTGGAAGATCGGCTTGGTGATCTCGACATACCAGTCGCAGAAAATGTCATAGACGAAATGATAGGCCGCGCTGGCCGCGTCATTGAAACGCAGCGCCTCGATCATGGCGGTGACATCGCCGACCGCCTCGCGCCGTTTCCGCCACGATCCAGCTGATTGACGGTCTGCTGCACGCCGGCCGGATCGAAGCCCGGCACGGTGACGCAGCCGTTCATTTCGCAGAAGCGCGAGGTGTTCCACAGCTTGGTGGCGAAGTTGCGGCCCGCTTCCACGCGCGTCGGGCCGATGCGCATGTCGCGGTTCTGCCCGGCCGCCAGCGCCAGGGTGAAGCGCAGCGCGTCGGCGCCGAACTCGTCGATCAGGGTCAGCGGGTCCACCACATTGCCCTTGGTCTTGGACATTTTCGCGCCCTGCTCGTCCAGCACGCGGTTGTGGATCAGCACGGTCTTGAACGGCACCTCGCCCATGAAATGGGTGCCCATCATCATCATGCGGGCGACCCAGAAGAAGATGATGTCGAAACCGGTCACCAGCACGCTGGTGGGATAGAAGCGCGCCAGCTCCGGCGGTCTTGTCCGGCCAGCCCAGGGTCGAGAACGGCCACAGCGCCGAAGAGAACCAGGTATCCAGCACATCGGTATCGCGGGTCAGCGTTTTGCCGCCCGCCTGCGCCATGCGCTTCGGCTTCGGTTTCGGCGCAATAGATCTTGCCGTCGGCGTCGTACCAGACCGGAATCTGGTGGCCCCACCAGAGCTGGCGGCGAGATGCACCAGGGCCGGATGTTGCGCATCCAGCCGAAAAAGACATTGGTCCAATTTTCCGGGACGAATTTGGTCTCGGCCGTCTCTCGACCGCCTTGATCGCCTTGTCCGCCAGCGGCTCGACATTCAGGTACCATTGCTCGGTGAGGAACGGCTCCAGCACCACCGTCTTGGTCTTTTCGTCATGCGGCACGGCATGGGTGATGGGCTCGGCTGCGTCCAGCAGGCCCGGCGGCTTCCAGGTCGGCGACGATCTTCTTGCGCGCGGCTTCGCGCGACAGGCCGCGATAGGGCGCCGGCACGTCGTCGTTCAAGGTGCCGTCCTTGTTGAAGATGTTGATCATCGGCAGGCTTGTGGCGCTTGCCGACCTCGAAATCGTTGAAGTCATGGCCGGGCGTGATCTTGACCGCGCCGGTGCCTTTCTCCGGATCGGAATGTTCGTCGGCGATGATCGGGATCAGCCGCCCGGTCAGCGGCAGCACCACCGTGCTGGCCGACCAGCGCCTTGTAGCGCTCGTCATCGGGATGCACCGCCACGGCGGTGTCGCCCAGCATGGTCTCGGGACGGGTGGTGGCGACGGTGATGAACGTGGCCGGCTGTCGTCGATGGGATATTTGATGTGCCAGAGATGGCCCTTGATCTCGATATTTTCGACTTCCAGGTCGACTGACCGCCGTCTGCAGCCGCGGGTCCCAGTTCACCAGCCGCTTGTCCTTGTAGATCAGCCCCTGGCGATAGAGTTCGACGAACACCTTGGCGACGGCGCGCGACAGCCCCTCGTCCATGGTGAAGCGTTCGCGGCTCCAGTCGGCGGCTGGCGCCCAGCCGGTGCAGCTGCTCGATGATGGCGCCGCCGGATTCGGCCTTCCACTTCCAGATCTTCTTCCAGGAATTTCTCGCGGCCCAGGCCGATCGCGGTTCATCTGCCGCTCGGCCAGCTGGCGCTCCACGATCAGCTGGGTGGCGATGCCGGCATGGTCGGTGCCCGGCTGCCACAGCACATCCTTGCCGCGCATGCGCTCGAAGCGGGCCAGGATATCCTGCAGGGTGTTGTTGAGGGCGTGGCCGATATGCAGCCGCCCGGTGATGTTGGGCGGCGGGATCACGATGGAAAAGGCTCGGCGTCCGGGACGCGTGCCGGCGCGGAAGGCGCCGGACGCCTGCCACTGGGCGTAGATGCGCCCTTCGACGTCCTGGGGATTGAAAGTCTTGTCGAGCATCGTGAAACCGGAGCTTGCGGCCGAGGCTTTCGGGCTTTTTGACTTTAGGTCAAGCCGCGCGGCGTCTGTGCGGACGCGCCGTTCGGGACGGGCTTTCCGGCTTGCTCACGCCCGGGTCAAGCCCGGCCGCGATGATGGTCGGAAATCAGCGTTTGGGCCGCGGGCCTTTACCACGCGCTCGACTTCGGTGCGCACCGCGCCTTCCAGCAGGGCCGGGAAATGCTCGTCCATCCATTCGCGGATCAAGGGCTTCATGCGCTCGATCACGGCGCCGGAATTGTCGGCACAGATATTTCGCCATGCACCGGCTCGAAGCTCTCGCGCACGGCGCGCTCGAACACGTTTTCCACGGTCGCGCCGTCCGACCGGCGCCGAAGGCGGGGGCGCGGACGGGGCGCCGGCGCGCGGCTTCCAGCGGTTGATCGGCAATGCGAGGCAAGGTGTCGTCCATCGCCTGGCGGGTCTGGTCGGAGAAAATGCCGTCATTCCGGCGACAGGCTCGGGCGCGACTCTCGAACACGACTTCGAACACCACTTCTGGCGGCAAGTTCGGGGCCGGTTCGGGCGCGCAGCCGGCTCCGGCGGTGTCTTCGGTGACTTCCTGGGTCAGTTCCAGGACTTCATTTCGGTGTTCTTCTTCCGGCGCGGTCAGCAATCCGGCTCGGCGGCGCGATCCGCTGGCCGGCTCCGCGTGGGCAGCGGCGGCCTCGGCGGCGGGCACGGCCTCCGGGGCATCCTCGGAGATGATCTTGCGGATGGAGGCGAGAATTTCCTCCATGGTGGGTTCGTGCTGAGGACTGGACATCGATGCAACTCCCGAGCCGGCCATGTGCTCTGGCAGAAAACCCTAGGACAGTGCCGGCACGAAGGCAAAGACCAAGTTAACGCCGTTTCGCCGCCGCAAGGAGTCCCCGGACCCATTTTCCGAATGCGTTTAAGGTGCTTAGAAGACGAAGCCGATATGTTTCTTGAAGCCCGCCAGCAGCGGAACATTGGCGTCGAAATCGGCGCGATGGCCGACCTGGCCCTGCTCCTTCAGATAGAGCGTGGCCCGGCCCTGGGCGCCCGATTGCAGGAACGCCACCAGGCGGCCGCCTTCGGCCAGCTGGGCCAGCAGGGTGTCGGGCTGGGTCTCGATGGCGCCATTGACGAAGATCACATCGTAAGGAGCCACGTCCCTGGAAGCCCTCGATCAGGCCGCCCTGGGTCATCTGAACATTGGCCGCGTTTTCCAGCAGGCCGGCTGGCGATGCGCACCAGATCGGCATCCTGCTCCAGCGCCACCACGGTGCGCGGCCAGCCGGCCCAGCACCGCGGACGAATAGCCGGTGCCGCAGCCCACATCCAACACCTTGTCGTCGGCGGTGATTTCGGACCAGCTGCAGGGCTTTGGCGAAGCTTCGCGGATCCAGCAGATAGCGGCCCGGGCGCGATTTCCACCGGCACGTCGGCATAGGCCAGGGCCCGCTTGGCGCGTGGGCACGAAGCGTTCCCGCGCCACCGCATCCAGGGCGGCATGGATGCGAACGTCCGTGACATCGTTGGTGCGGATCTGCGCTTCGATCATGTTGAAGCGGGCGGATTCGGACATGGGCAGGCCTCTGCAGAGCTAGTCGCCCGGCTTATAAGCCCCTCCTGCGTTGCCCACAACGCGGGCTTTGCTGCCTGTTGTCCTGGCCTGTGGCGCCGGTCTGCTATAGCCGCCACCCGCTCGCCGGCCCGGGTCCGGTCGTTTCGTGAGGCCACGTGGCGGAGTGGTTACGCAGAGGACTGCAAATCCGTGCATCCCGGTTCGATTCCGGGCGTGGCCTCCACATATTTTCCAAAATTCGGCTATAGGCTTCCCCGACAACACAAGGGGAATTTCATGATCCGTACTGCATCCGCCGCCGCCTGCCTGTCGGCCCTCCTGGCCGCATCGGCGCTTCCGGCCTCGTCGGCCCTGGCCGCCACCGTCACGGTGCCGGAAAAAGCCCAGCCCGAAAGCATCACCGCCGCCCCCAATGGCGACCTGATCCTGGGCAGCGCCGGCTCGGCCAAGATCTACCGCGCCAAGAAGGGCGCCGCCACGGCCGAGGTCTTCATCGACGCCAGCGGCGAAGGCAATGTGACCTTCCTGGGCGTGCTGGCGGACGGGCCGTCCAACACCTTATGGGCCTGCCAGATCACCGCCACGCCCCCCAACGCGCCCCGCCGCACCACCCTGCGCAGCTTCGACCTGGCGACCGGCGCGCCCGGCAAGGTCCATTGGGACCTCCCCGGCGACCAGAAATCTGTGCAACGATTTCGTGGTCGGCCCGGACAAGGCGCTCTACGTCAGCGACACTTTCGGCGCCAAGATCTGGCGCCTGGCGCCCGGCGCCACCACGCCGGAGCTCTGGCTGGACGACCGCACGCTTTACGGCATCGACGGCATCACCTTCCTGAACGGGGTGATGTACGAGAACAACGTCCTCTTCAACAAGCTCTACCGCGTGCCCATGGACGCCAGCGGCAAGGCGGGCCGGCCGGTGGACATCTGGATGGACAAGCCGGTGAAAGGCCCGGACGGCATGCGCGCCGCCGGCAGCACGCTGTTCCTGACCGAGAATGGCGCGGGCAAGGTGGATGCCGTCACCATCGACGGCGACACCGCGCATATCAAGGTCCTGGCGGAGGGCCTGGGAACGCCCACCGCCATCGAACCGGCGGGCGGCACCCTGTGGTACGGCGAGCGCAGCAAGGACCGCGCGGTCTCGATGCCGCTGCCCAAGTAGAGAGGCCGAAGGCCGGACCGAACGGCGCCGAAACACGTCCCTTTTTGTCCAAAGCGCCCTGGATCGTCCCGGGCCCTTTGGCAGCCTTTATTCCGCCGGCGGATCTTTTTCGCAATTGCGCCATCAAGGTTAAGGGCTTGTTAACTGTTGCCGGGGCATCCTCGCGGCGTCTTCCTTGAAGACACCCCACCATTACCCAACGCCTTGGGGCCGGGCTAACGCCCGGCCTCATTTTTCTTTGGGGTGGCGGCGAATAGGCGGTTAAGGGGGCCGAATTTCCCGCTTGGTTTAGGGGTGCGGACGCGCTAATACCCCCGTCCTGCTGCGTTCCTCGGTAGCTCAGTGGTAGAGCAATCGGCTGTTAACCGGTTGGCCGCAAGTTCGAATCTTGCCCGGGGAGCCATATTCTTTTGTTTTCAAGCACTTAAACGAAGTGGGACCCTCGGTCGGGGTCATTGAAATACAAGGGAAATTTTTGAGCAGTGTCCCACCTTTTGGTTATTCGCCCCCATATCAAATAACTTCACACGGCCCGGGAGGCTTGTTAGCGGGGACGGTCGCTAACACGCACGCGAACATCGGCATTGGGAGGTCAAGCCGTGCGCAAAATTCCCGCATTCAATCAAAGAAGGGTATCCGCGATTTGAATGTCCGCTTTGCGCCAACAGCAGACATTTCGCTGTCATTCAGCCACGAACCTCTAGGTCGGGCAGAACCGTCAGTTTGCCGCCCTCACGCTGGAAATCAGCAAGCGACGGTTGGTCCTCAACCTCGGCTTCTCCAGTGACGCAGTGCGGACAGGAAAAAATTAGAGATGGAGGTCGATACACTTTCCTAAACTCTTGGAAACTGAGCCCGGCATTAATTTCTGCAGCCTCGACACGAAGGAGCCGGACAACGCGCAAATCATCTCGTTCTAATTGCTTTGAAACTCTGGCTAATATGGCTTTCTCTTCGCTATCGCGCAGTTCATCTCCTTGCACCTCGGCCACGACGATTTCGTTACGCGTTATGCTCGACAGGGATGTGAGACCGATCGTCACCATGTCCGTATCACCACTAAACGTCAGGTGCGGGGTGCACTTCCCACAAGACCTGCATAGCAAGACCGAAACTATCCCCTCAATCCAACGTCCCATTTTCCGTTCCCGGTTCGCCCAAGCCGGTCAGATTAGGCCACCTGCAAATGTCCGCAATGGGTCACCCGCTGCCCATTCCAGCGGCGGAAGCGGGGTGGGTAGCAGACGGGTTGTCAGTCCAAAAAAGTCGATCCGGGAATGTCCGCTTTGCGCCAAAAGCGGTCATTCGCCTGCCGCCATTCGCGCGTCGGGAAGGTTGCCGCAAGATACGCCGTGTGACGTCTTTTTAATATCGCGATATTTTTCAGCGATGCGCCTTGATATGAACACGCCACGCGGAGATGGGGCCTCGTTTTCCAGAGCAACCCGCCACAAAAATGGCGCGAAGAGGGCCTGAAATACACAAAGCCGGCAGGAAATGCCGAGATTACGGGAACGCAACAGAATCGATAGGAAGCAGAGAAGTGGCTGTTTTTGGAGGGCCGCGCTTGGCCCAGTGACTTCTTGCGCGTTCAATCTGTTTTTCGCGTCACCGCACGCTGTACGGGAAGGGAGACTGGCATGACGGGAAGAACCTTCGCATTTGTCGTTGGCGCCGCGGCGATGCTTTGCGGCGTCGGGGCCGGCGGCGCCCAGGCCGCACCGGTCTGCGCGCCGGACAATGGCGGCATCAATCTGCCCAAGGGATTCTGCGCCCTGGTCGTGGCCGACGATCTCGGTTCCGCCCGGCACGCCTGGGCCGCTCCCAACGGCGATCTTTACGTCGCGTTGAGGAGGAGCGCCCAAGGCCCAGGCGGCGTGGTGGCCCTGCATGATTCCAATGGCGATGGCCATTTCGATGTGACGGCCAGGTTCGGCGATGGCAGCGCGACGGGTATCGGCTTTTATAATGGCTATCTGTACGTCGCCCGCCCGGACTTCGTGATTCGCTACAAAATGACACCGGGCGTGCTGAAGCCGTCGGGCGACGCGCAAATCGTGGTTTCAGGCTTCGACACCGCGCGCGAGCATGCGGACAAAGGGCTGGCGCTGGACGGCAAGGGCTTCCTTTATGTCAATATCGGCAGCCCTTCCAACGCCTGCCAGGTGAGGGACCGCCAGAAAGGCTCGCCGGGGATGGACCCCTGCCCGATCCTCGCGCAGCACAGCGGCATCTGGAAGTTCGATGCCAACAAGCTGAACCAGACGGTTGCCGACGGCACCAAGCTGGTGACCGGCATGCGCCAGGAGCCGGACGTGGCCTGGGCCTATGGCGCGCCCTATACGGTGATGAACAATCGCGACCAGCTGGATGTCCTGTATCCCCAGTATTTTTCCGCGGCCGACAACAATGACCGGCCCGCCGAAGGCATGTACCGCGCCGATAAGGGGCTCAACTTCGGCTGGCCCTACTGCTTCTACGACTATGTCCAGAAGAAGCTGATTCTAACCCGGAATATGGCGGCGACGGCAAGACCCAGGGCCGCTGTACCCAGTTCACCCCGCCGATCGTCGCTTTTCCGGCGCACTGGGCGCCTGTGGACCTGACCTTCTATATGGGAACCCAGTTCCCGGCCAAGTATCGCGGCGGCGCCTTGATTGCCTTCCACGGCTCCTGGAACCGCACGCCGCAGCAGCGCCCCGGCGCCGTGGTGTTCCAGCCGTTTGCAGACGGCAAGCCGTCCGGCAAGTTCGAAATTTTCGCCGACGGCTTCGCGGGCAAGGCCAATGTCGCCACCCAGGCCGACTACGCGGCGCGCCCCGATGGCGTCGCGGTCGCGCCCGACGGCTCACTGTACATCACCGACAGCCAGAAGGGGAAAGTCTGGAGAGTTCTTCTACCGGCCGTAAGACTTTGGTTGTCCCAAACCGTAGAAACGCTTCCCGGTCGTCAAATACTCAGTCCGGAAAAATTATAAAAGCCTCTGTGCGCGAAAATATTCCAAATGAAAACACCAGCGATTGCAGCCAGCGCCGAGCCGGTCGCCAGCACATACCGCATCCCACGCAATATAACACTTTGGGTGGTTTCCCGTTCGGACATCGCAAATGAGGGATCATTGTATTGTTCCAAGTGGCTCTCCTCATTCGTCCGGCATTCCAATCGACCTTCAGCGCCAGAATTTTGCTTTGGACGCTCAGGATATCGGCGGCCCCGGGCGGCCGGGCATTTCCAGGTTCAACAGGAGGGCGGCAAGACACTTGCCATGTGCGTCCAGCGCCAGGGATCGGGTGACGCCGCCGCCGAGCGCGCGCTGCAGGACTAAATTCAAGGCTCCCAGCGCCGGCAGTTCGTAGCGGACGACCTCGCCCTTCACGATCCCTTCCAGTTGGTTTTTCACCATCTCCGGCGTCACGGCCTGCCGCAGCAGCGCGAAATCCTCCATGCGATAGGCGATTACGCTGATATTGGAGATGTCGCCCTTGTCGCCCGAGCGGGTATGGGCGATGTCACGAAGTTTCACGGCACATCCTCCCAATGCATGCGCGGAACGACATCGGCGCGCGCCAGCAATGTCGAAGCTGCGGCGATCACGGGTTTGACGGAGTGGGTGACGCCGCCGCCGCCCGCCGGGCCGTTTGTGTAAAGTGCCTCCACTTCCCGTCCGACCTGGGCGGCGGCTTCCGGCGTGCGTGTTCGCGCCGCGATACGGGCTCGTACCTCGCGCTGATCCTCGGGAGCCCTGGCCTCCGGCGCAACGGAATTCACCCCGATCAGGTCCAGTCGAATCTCGATGATGTCTTTGCCCAAACGCTTCAGGCGTTCTTCGACAATGCCAAGCGCCAGTTTTCCGCGCGCCGGACATCCCGGCCCGGCATAGGAGATTTGTCCCTCGCCGACATAGCCCTCATGATAACCAAGCGTGACCTTGAGTTGTTCGGGCCGCTGCGTGCCGCTGCCGCCTCTGACGGCGACCTGGTCGGGGCCACGTTCTTCCAGGCGCACGCCACGGAAATCCGCCGTGACATCCGGCGTCAGATAGGCGGCCGGGTCGTGCAGTTCATAAAGCAGCTGCTCCTTGCAGGTCGCAGCCGTGATGCAGCCGCCGCTGCCTGGAAGCTTGGAGATGACGGCATCGCCATTTGCGGCGACGTCGGCGAAAGGAAAACCCAGATTGGCCAAGTCCGTCACATCCTTGACGCCAGGATCGGCAAAATAGCCACCGCTGACCTGGCCGGCGCATTCCAGCAGGTGTCCCACCACCGTGCCCTGGCCCAACAGCGGCCAATCCTGCCAGGACCAGCCAAACGCGTGCACCATCGGTGCCAGAAACAGCGAGGGATCGGCGACGCGGCCGGTGATGACGATGTCGGCGCCCTCCGCCAGCGCTTGCGCCAGCGGCTCCGCGCCCAGATAGGCGTTGGCCGCGATCAATGTGCCCGGCCAATGCGCCACCGTCCCCCCTTCCAGAAGCGGGCTGGCATTGGAAATTTCCGCCAGAACGTCGTCGCCCGAAATGGCGGCGATCTTCAGGCCCCTCAACCCCATCTTCCGGGCAATGGCGGCGGCGGCGCGTGCTGCGGCGAGCGGGTTGGCGGCCCCCATGTTGGAGATGATCTTCACCTTGTTGGCGACGGCAGCAGGCAAGACGGCCGAGAGGCGTTCTTGCAGCAGCGGGTCATAGCCCATTTCCGGATTGTCGTGCTTGGCCCGCACCGCTAGCGCGATGGTACGCTCCGCCAGGCATTCGAATACCAGATAGTCGAGATTTCCCCGTTCGGCCAGGGCCACCGCCGGATCGATCCGGTCGCCCGAAAAGCCCGCGCCGCAGCCGATCCTGATGCGTTCACGCCCCATGGGGCCGACTGTGGCCGAGAGGATCGGCTCGCCCAAGCGAATTTTTCCCAAAAGCGGGGAAAATGGGATTTCCCGGCTGCCGGTTCGGGGGCAGTATTCGGGATAAAGCTGGGAAAACGCGATGCGCACTCTTCGTCCGCTGCTTTGCCTTTGCGGGGGCATGGTCTTGGCGGCCATCGGTTCTTGCGTCCTGCACAATGCCCAGGCGCAAACTGTCGACCCCTGTGGTGCGCTGGCGGGTCTTTCGCTGGGGGACGGCAAAGTGGAAAGCGCCGAAGCCAACCTCTCCGGCTCGGTCACAGGCGGACGCGGCGCGGCCCCGACGGAACTGCCGGGCTTCTGCCGGGTGCGCGGGCTGGCGACCCCGACACCGCGCTCGCGTATCCACTACGAAGCCTGGCTGCCCCTGACGGGCTGGAACGGGCGGATCGAAATGATCGGCAATGGCGGCTACAGTTCCGCCATCAGCACGGACAAGCTGGCGGCCCTTGTGCGCCAGGGAACGGCTGCCATCGCCACGGACACCGGCCATGACGGCGGCGAACTCGATTTCGGCTATGGCAACGACGATGCCATCGCCGACTGGGGCCACCGGGCGGTGCACGAAAGCATCGTGGCGGCGAAAACGCTGGCCACGCGTTTCTATGGCCGCCCGCCGCGCTACTCTTATTTCGCCGGCTGCTCCACTGGCGGCCATCAGGCCCTGATGGAGGCGCAACGTTATCCGGCGGATTTCGACGGAATACTGGCCGGCGATCCCGGCAACAACCGCACCAATCTCAATTTCGGTTTTCTCTGGCAGTTCCTCGCCAACCATGACCCCGGCGACAACAGCCATCCGATCCTGACCGCGCAGGACCTGGCGATGGTCAATCGCGCCGCCGTCAAGCAGTGCGATGCGTTGGACGGCGTCGTCGATGGTGTCATTGCCGAACCGCGCCGGTGCAAGTTCACGCCCGCGCAATTGCGCTGCGCCGCCGGCAAGACACCGGATTGCCTGAGCGACCGCCAGGTCCGGGCCTTGGAACGGATGTATGCCGGCGCGCGCCGCCGCGACACCGGGCAAACCATCTATCCGGGATGGCCGGTCGGCAGCGAAGCGCCCGAAGGCGCCGGCGGCTGGCAGACCTACTGGGCCAACCCGGCGCGGCCGGAAGAGCCGCAACGGGTGGAGTATTTCCGCCACTGGGCCTTCAACGACCCGAGCTGGAACTGGTGGTCGTTCGACTGGGCCAAAGGCGTGGACGCAGCACGCGCACGCATGGCGCCGCTGGTGGATGCGGTATCGCCCGACCTGTCGGCGTTCGAGCGTCATGGCGGAAGGATCATCCTTTACCAGGGCTGGGCCGACCCCGTGGTGTCCGCCCCCGATACCATCGCCTATTACGAGCGCATGGCGGCGGCAACGCCGCATGCTTCAAGCTTCAGCGCCCTGTTTCTGGTGCCGGGCATGGGCCATTGCACCGGCGGTCCGGGCGCGACGGATTTCTCCTCCGGCCCCGATGCATCCGGCAATATCGCGCTGGCGCTGCGGGACTGGGTCGAGAAGGGGGACAAGCCTGGTCGAATCCTCGCGGTGCATCGGCAGGCGCGGCAGACCGCGAGCACCAGGATGTTCTCGCGGCCGCTTTGTCCCTGGCCGCAAGCGGCGCACTACAATGGCAGCGGCAATACGGCCGATGCAGCCAGCTTCACCTGCCGCTGAGATATGCTGGTATTGATTGGCATTCTGGTGATCTGCGGTCTTCTGGCCGCGATCCTTTTCAATCGGCTTTCGCCTATCGCCGCACTGATCCTGATGCCGGTGGCGGGCGCGTTGGCGGCCGGCTTCGGGCTGCAGACCACGAAGTTCATGGTCGATGGCATTTCCGGAATTGCTCCGGTGGCAGCCATGTTCGTCTTTGCCATCCTTTTCTTCGGCGTGATGACGGATGCCGGCCTGCTGGAACCGTTGCTGAGACGAATTACCAGGTTGGCGGGTTCAAAGCCGTCACTGATCGTTCCAGCCACGGCTCTGCTGGCGCTCTTGGTGCATCTGGACGGCTCCGGTGCCGTCTGCTTCCTGGTGGTAATACCCGCCATGCTGCCCTTGTATGACAGGCTGGGCATGGACCGCCGCATCCTGGCCTGCGCCGCCTCGCTGGCGGCCGGTGTCAATGTGCTGCCCTGGACCGGCCCGACCCTGCGGGCGGCCGCAGCGCTGAAGCTGCCGGTCATGGAGATCTTCCGCCCGCTGGTCGGCGTGCAGCTTGCGGGCCTGGTTTTCGTGTTTGCGGTCTGCTGGTGGTTGGGACGAAAAGAAGAGCGCCGCCTGGCAGCGGCTCCGGTCGGCGTCACGGCAAGCACGATACCGGCAGCGTCGGCAGACCCCTCGCTGCATCGGCCGCGTCTGTTTCTTGTCAATCTGCTCCTGACCGTGATTGTCCTGGGCGCGATGATCCTTAGTCCGGTGCCGCCGGTGGCGCTGTTCATGATCGGAACCGCGCTGGCGCTGCTGATCAACTATCCCGACGCGGCCGACCAGCGGGCCCGCGTCGATGCCCATGCGCGCGCCGCGTTGCTGATGGCGGGCGTGCTGCTGGCGGCGGGCGCCTTCACCGGTATCATGAATGGCAGCGGCATGCTCAAGGCCATGGCGAATGCGGCCGTGGCCGTGGTGCCGGCCGGGGCGGGCAGCCATGTTCCTTTCGGCTTGTCGCTGATCGCCATGCCACTGAGCCTGGTTTTCGATCCGGATAGCTTCTATTTTGGCGTACTGCCGGTGGTGGCCCATACGGCGCAGAGCCTTGGCGGAAGCGCGGTGCAGACGGCGCAGGCGGCCCTGTTGGGGCAAATGACCACCGGCTTTCCCGTCAGCCCCCTGACGCCGGCCACATTCCTGGTGGCGGGCTTGAGTGGCGTCGATCTGGGTGCACACCAACGATTCAGCTTCCCGCTGCTTTATGCCGCTTCGCTGGTGATGGTCGTGGCGGCTCTTGTTTTTGGCGTCTTTCCTGTGTGATGGAGCATTCGATGCCGCGCCGCTTGCTTTTGCCGTTGCTGTTCTTGGCTGGTATCGCGCCGGCCCATGCCGGCTTGCGCGCGCTTTCGGTGGAAAGCCGCACGCCGTGGCCCGCCGATCCGGCGCACTTCGAGCTGCTGGAGGGCCATTTCAGCGGCGATCTCGATCCCGCCGCACGGCAGAACCGTATCATCCACGACCTGGCGCTGGCGCCGCGCGATGCCCGAGGCCGCGTCGCCTATCGCGCCACCTTCGCCATCCTTCGGCCTGTGGGTGCGTCTTCCGGCCTGCTGGTTTATGACGTCGCCAATCGCGGCCGCATCAATCCCACCGCCTTCCCGCAGGGCCATGTCAGCGTTATCAGCGGATGGCAAGGCGACCTGGCGCCGGGGCCCGGCATTCAGTCGATCGAGGTGCCCGCCGCCCATGCCCGCGACGGCGGTCCAATCACCGGGCCGGTGATTGCCCGCTTCATCGACATGCCCGCCGGCACCACCACGTTGAACATCACCGGCGGTCCTGCCGGCGGCATCGGCGGGCGCGCTTTTCTGCCCGCCACCGCCGATGGTGCGCATCTGGTCAAGGCCGTGAGCGACAGCGCCGAACCGGTCGAGGTGCCGCGCGCCGATTGGGCCTTCGGCGATTGCAGCGCGACGCCTTTTCCCGGAGCGCCGGATCTTGCGAAACTCTGCCTGAGAGGCGGCTTCGATCCGCATTATGCCTATACGCTCTCCTTCACGGCGCAAGACCCCAAAGTGCTCGCCATGGGCTTTGCCGCCACCCGCGATCTTGTTGCCTTCCTGCGCTACGGCGTTCGCGATGATGGCGGCAACGCAAATCCCGTGGCGGGCCAGATCCGCAAGGCCATCGGGCGCGGTGTCTCACAATCGGGCAACTATCTGCGCAGCTTTCTCCATCTGGGGTTCAATGAAGACGAAGCCGGCCGCATTGTTTTTGATGGCCTTGATCCGTTGATCGCGGCCCGCCAGACCCCGATGAATTTCCGCTTCGCCAATCCCGGCGGCGCCGCAAACCTGTACGAACCCGGCAGCGATGGCGTGGTATGGTGGGCAAGCTATGCCGACACGGCGCGCGGGCTTGCCAGGGCAAGCCTGCTGGACCGCTGCAGCACCAGCCACACTTGTCCAAAGATCGTGGAGATTATGGGTTCGTCCGAGTTCTGGGGCTTGCGGGCCTCGCCCAATTATGTCGGCACCGATGCCAAAGCCGATCTGCCACTGCCGGCTAATCTCCGCCGCTATTTCACCCCGGGCGTGACGCACGGTGGCGGCCGAGGCGGCTTCGTCTACGAGACGCCTCCAGTGAATGGCTGCACGCTACAGGCCAATCCCAATCCGGCGTCGGATACCTACAGCGCTCTCTTCCAGGCGCTGGTGGACTGGGTGATGACAGGTGCCGAGCCGCCCGCCAGCCGCTATCCGACCCTGGCAGGGGGCGATCTGGTGCGACCGGCAGCGTCGGCCATGGGCTTTCCCGTCATCCCGGGACGTCCCGCGCCTGACGGCCACATCAACACGCTGCTTCAGTACGATTTCGGGACGGGTTTCAACGCGGCGGACCTCAGCGGCGCCATAAGCCGCCAGCCACCCCGCGTGGTGAGGGTGCTGCCTTCGCTGGTGCCGCGTACCGACAGCGATGGCAACGAGATGGCGGGCGTCCGCTCCGTCCAGCTGCAGGTGCCGCTCGGCACCTATCTCGGCTGGAACGGGACGGCGAGCGGCTTCGAGAAAGGAGCGGGCTGCGGCTTCCGGGGCGGCTATATCCCCTTCGCGGCCACGCGCCGGCAGCGCCTTGCCAGCGGCGATCCGCGCCTGTCGCTGGAGGAACGCTATGGCACGCGCGCAAATTATGTCGCCAGGGTCCGCCGCGCCGCCGCGCAACTTGTGGCACAGCGCTTCCTGCTTCCTGCAGACGCGGACCGCCTGGTACAGGAAGCCGAAAATGCGACCATTCCCCTGCCATAAAAATGGAATTGAGGCCGCCGGGCCGAACCTCGGCCATGACCGCTTTGGGCGGCGGGTTCCATGGGGCGGCGCAACGCCTTCTAATCTTTCCAGATCAGGAGGTAAGCGCCTGGAGTGAAGGGCCCGGCTAGGGTTTTCGGCGCGTCAGAAGGCCGAACTATGGGAACGCTGGAAGAGCGGTCCGAGTGTGGCGGATAGACTTTCTCCGAGGAACCGCCTCGTCGCCATTTGTGCCACGATACGCAAGGTGGACAAGATAACGCCGACAGTGACAGCGAACGCCAAAAGAAACGTCGGTCTTGGTAAGGGGCGCTGGATGCAGGACCAACAAAAAGACCAATAAAAGCATCACCAAATACTCCGCACCATCGCCGAGCGCTACGACCCGGGCCGGCAGCATTTCTTGGCATCGCCGGCTGCAGCCCGATTTGATAGGGATGTTGCCCTCGTGTTACCCGCACCTCCCTGAGGAGTTTGCTTCGTGCGAGAAAGCCAAGCAATTTGATGTTGGCACGAAGACCGCTTACGGCCGCGATCGGAATGTCCGCTTGGCGCCAATAGCGGACATTCAGCTCTAATCCCCCGACGGGATGCGGGGACTGCGCGGCGTCTGCCAACACGATCTCGGTCTCCGCCAACGCCGTGACTGTCACTTTGCGAATGTCGCAGGTCTGCCGTTGTTTGGAGGACCGGGCTTGAAAGTCCTGTTGTCTGAGTGTATGCACATATTCATACACCGGCAATGAGCAATGCTTTGGAGAAACGCCGATGATCAGAAAAATCTTGATCGCGATCTGCCTGGCGTGCGTCGTACAGCCCGCCTTCGCCGCCAAACGCGGATATCTGGGCGTGTGGTTCACCAACCTTCCCGCCGCGGAAAAAGTGGTGCAGACCGGCGTGGTCGTGAAGAAAGTGTTTGCGGGCAGCGCCGCGCAACAGGCCGGCCTGAAGCCGGGCGAGATAGTCACGAAAATCGACGGCGTCTTTGTCCGCGATCCCAAGACCGCTGTCTCCGTGGTCGCTGAAAGCGCCGCCGGTGAAAGAATTTCGCTGACAGTGATCGACAGGACCGGCGGCGGATTTCGCCAGTCCAATGTCATCGCAACACTGGCAGCCAACCCGCCCAGCGGATTCGCGGAAATCATGACGGCCAAACGCATGCCGCGCCCGCATTCCTTATCGCCTTCATCAACAGCACGCCGCTGCGTTGGCGCTGGCAGGACGCGGGATCAGCCCTGTCGCGCCGCCGCCGCCCACGACTACCAGCCGGCAACGCCTCCCGATAATCGATAACCACGGTCCGAATGTCCTGCCCCTCAAAAGCGGACACTGGCCGACGGGGCGCGATCCGGCCCTCGCTGACGAATAGGGAGCAATCTCATTGCTTCTCGCTGGCCTCGACAGCATTTGCCAAAAATGCCCAGCCAGCCCGCTTTCGCGCAATATCTTCGCCTGGCCACCGGAACTGCATCGCACGGGCGCAGCGAACATAGACCAAGGGGGCTCCGAGGGCGTGATCCGCGCAGATCTGCCGCAGGCGACCGACCAGCGCTTGCGCGGCTGCCGCGAAGGGTTGCGTCTTCTTGTCCATGAGCTTCGCGGCCTCATCCACAATCGGCCCGAGCGCCCGATGCCATGGTGAAGCGGCGCGCACAGCATAGAAGTAAGCCAACAAATCTTCGTCTGGTGTCGCCGATTCGCTGGACCGCCATGCCGCGCGTTCGCTCATCTGCAGCCACTTTTGCGCGAGGGGAGCATTCCATTCGAACATCGACGCCGGCAAGTCGCGCAGCCCATATTGAACCGCGAGTTCGTTCTCCCGAACCACCAAGGCCTGAGCCTCGGGGGCGGTGGGATCGACGCCATTTTGTTGCAGAGTCCCAATCGAGTTGCGCAGTGCGCGCATCGCGGGAACGCTCTCGCTCCTCAGCTTCAACTCCGCCGTTGGAAGTGAAGCTATCCACGTCATCACGGCTCTTTCCTCGTCGGGCGTGATCGTCTCGTTGACCAACTCACGAAAAATTTGATAGATCGCGAATTGATTTTCCATTTCCATGCTCCTTGTGAGGTCGCAGAGATTTTCCGGAGACAATTGCTTTCCGGACTTGATCGTCGCCAGCGCGGTTTTAATCAGCCCAACTGCTTTGTCCGCCGCATCCCTTCTCGCGTTACAGGTCCGCAGCTGCAATTGAAGCACGCGCGCGAGCGGTGGCGGATTCGTGGCAAGCTGCGTCCGGATCTGTTCCAGCGTCATTCCGAACGCCTTCAGTGTCGCAATGACGTTCAGCTGCTGCAGCTCTTTCGGACCATAGCATCGCCAGCCCTTGCCGCTTCGCATCGGGTTGATCAGCTCGTGGCGCTCGTAGATTCGCAACGTGCGCACGGTCAACCCGGTGCGCCGCGCGCATTCCGCGGCCCCCATCGAGTCGGTTTTTTTTGCCCTGCTCATGGGGTCAACCTAAGGTATGACCTTAGGTCCGGGTCAAGGGTTCCAGCATCGCCAAGGCGCGCCGGATCGGCTCGGATGGCATTCCCACGTTGCGCGCGCCCCAGCGGCGAGGACGGTTTGGCCGCGCGCGGCGCCTAGCGGCCGAGCAGTCCACCCAGATCAAAGCCCGGCTGTTTGCGGGGCTGGCCGGCGGCGGATTTGTTGCCGCCCAGGACATTGCCCAGGACACCGCCAATACCATTACCGCCACCGACCACCTGCTCCACGACCGCCTTGCCGACCGCTTTCATGTCGGGCCGGTAGCTGGGCTTGGTCCATGGCCCCGAAATCTGGAACGGAACGCCGATCCCGGCGGCGCCCAGCGCGCTGCCCTGGCCCTGGCGGGTTGCGACCAGCTTGGGTTCGATGTGGAAATCCAGCGTGCGCCGCCCCAGGTCGATATCGCCATTGCCGATGATCCGCACAAAGGGACTGAGCAGGTGGAAGTCCTTGTTGTGCATCACCCCGCCGGCGATGACGAAGGTGCCGCCGGCTTCGGCGAAGTCGGTACTGGACTTTTCGCCGGTCGCCCCGCCCAGCGCGCCGGCCAGGGCGCTTTGCAGGCTGCGCGCCACCGCCGCCAGATCGACGCCGCGAATGGCGCCGTTCTTCACCGTCACGCTGCTGGTTCCCTTCAGGCTGCGCATGATCGCCTGCTGGCTGGAACCGTATCCGGCGACATTCAGCGCCAATGTGCCGGTGCCTTCGATACGCTCCACCTTCATGGCGCTTTGCAACAGGGCTTTCATGGCAACCGATTTCACGTCGAGTTTCACCGCGACATTCGGCAGGGCGTCCCTGGCATCGACAACCACCCGCCCCGCGGCGCTGCCGTTGAACAGTTGCGCCTTTGTGAGATCGGCGCTCAGCACGCCGCCGCGCAACAGTACCCGCATCGCCCCATGCGAAATCGCGAATGTCCCCACCGAAAGATTGCCGACCGCGATCCCGACATCGGCTTCGGCCTTTTTCAGGCCGCCCAGCGACAAGGGCTCGGTGCTCCAGCCGCGCGAGCGGGTGTCCGGTTCCTTGGCCGCCATGTAGCGGGCGACATCCAGCCGGTCGAGCGCGATATTGCCCTTCAGGGCCGGAACCGCCCCTGTGGTATCGACCGCCAGATCGACCGTGGCATGCATGCCGTCGAGCGAGAGTTTCGCCGCTTTCAACGCATAAACCCTGTCGCGGCTGGATACGGCGCCGGCCATGGAAAAGGCGCCGAGGCCGGCCGCCTTGGGCGCGGCGGCGCCGACCCCTTGCAGGAGCTCGCGCAAGGACGGCCCCGATATCTCGACGGTGCCGTCGCTCCGGCTTGTGCCGGTCACCGTGCCATCGAAATGCAGGGCGATCAGGCGCGATTTCAGGTCCAGAAGTATCCTGGTTGGCAGCTTGCGCGCATAGCTGTCTGGGCTGTCGATGCGCCCCGTCACTGACAATCTGTCGCCATTGTAGAGGGCATCGCCATCGAAATTCGCAGGGCGGTCGAGGGCCGCCAGGCTGAGACCCGCATTGGCCGCGCGCAACGCCCAGCGCCTTGCCGTGCGCGCATCGTAATAGTCGATTTCGCCGTTGCTGATCTTCAGCCCCGAAATGCTCAGGCGCGACGGCCCCGAAGTGGAGGCGTCGCCGGATTTGGTGGGGACCAGATTCCAGTTGGGATTGCCGCTCCCGTCCACCTCCAGGTGAATTTGCGGATTTTCAAGCGTCAGTTCGGTTATGTCGATTTCGCGCGAAAGCAGCGGTATCAATCTGGCGCCGACCGCCAGCCTGCCGACATGGGCGAACAGCCTGGCCTGCGCGCCCGGCACGTTGGCGATGCTGACGTCGCCCGCCGAAAGGCCGATCTGCGGATACAGCGAGGCGTGCAGCCCGCCGGCGATGCGCACCTCGCGCCCCAGGGCGCCCGATACGGCCCGCTCCAGCGGCGCGCGCAACGAATTGAGCGGCAGCAGAAGAAGCAGGCCGGCGACCACCAGCAGAAAGACCGGAACAATGGAAATGAACAGGATTTTTTTTCGCATCGCGTCCAAAACGCCTCGTGCAGGAACGGCGTATGCGAAAGCCGTCCGGTTTCATGTTGGCCGATGGCATGAACATAACAAAAATGTCGGTGGACAGCGACGGTCCATTTGTGGAAATTGCCGTCGCATTCCAACTGCCGCCCCATGATCCGACGTATTGCCGTAATTCTCGCCTGCACCCTGTGGCCCGCCATCGTTCAGGCCCAAGACCGGGACCAGCCCGTCTCGGTCTATTTCGAACCCCTGAAGGGCGAAGAATTCACCCGCCTCAACAAGGCGATCGCGGAGGCGCTGTCCCGGCCGCCCCTTCGTCTCGCAACCAAGCCGGACGCCCGCACGCTCAATGTCACGGTTCCGGACAAGGTCGAGGTCGACCACAAGCGGATCAGCGGGACTTATTACAGCTTCATGGTCTCCTTCTCCCGCAATGGCGACTCCCTGGGCCGGAGCCAGCAAAATTGCGGCGAGAACACGCTGTCGGATTGCACCGACCAGCTTGTGCTGGACGTCGAATCCGCCGCTGCGCCGCGATAGCCGCCGCGCGGGCGCGCCGATCCGGCTTTGGTTTTTCGGCCGCCCGTCATACGCTTGCCGCGCCACGCCCGGAACCGGATTGCCGTGCGTGACTTATGTTTCCATCGGAAAGAGACATGGCGGCGCGCAGGAGAATCGCGAAAAAACCGACTGGGGCCATGGTCCTGAATGTCCCGATCTCCCACCCGGACAAGGCGCTGTGGCCGGATGCGGGCCCCTACCCTCCTTGCCGGGGCAAGCCCGTCACCAAGCTCGACCTGGCACTTTATTACGCGGCGGTTGGCGCATGGATGCTGCCCCATATCACGGGCCGCCCCTGTTCGCTGGTGCGCGCGCCCGACGGCATCGCGGGCGAAAAATTCTTCCAGCGCCATGCCGGCGCGGGCCAGTCCCCGCTGTTCCGCCAGGTCAGGATCGCGGGCGACCGCAAGCCCTATCTGCAGATCGACCGGATCGAAACCCTGGCCGCGGTGGCGCAGGCGGGCGGGCTTGAACTGCATCCCTGGAACTGCGCCCCGGGCAAGCCGGAGGTGCCGGGGCGCCTTGTCTTCGACCTCGACCCTGCGCCGGGCCTGGAATTCGATGATGTGGTCGCGGCGGCTAGGGAGTTGCGGCGGCGGCTGGCCGAACTGGGGCTGGCCGCCTTCGCCAAAACCACCGGCGGCAAGGGGATGCATGTGGTGACGCCCTTCACGGCGGGACCCTCCATCGGCTGGCATGAGGCCAAGGCGGTGGCGCGCGAAATCTGCGCCCGCATGGCCGCCGACAGTCCGGAGAAATATCTGGTCAACATGTCCCGGAAGAAGCGGCGCGGAAAGATCTTCCTTGACTATCTGCGCAACGACCGCATGGCCACGGCGGTGGCGCCGCTCTCGCCCCGCGCCCGCGACGGGGCGACCGTCTCCATGCCGCTGGACTGGAGCGCGGTCCGCAAGGGCCTCGATCCCAGGCGCTTTACCGTGCGCACCGCCCCCGCCCTGATCGCCGCAAGCGCGGCCTGGAAGGACTATGACCGAAGCGAACGGCCCCTGCTGCCGGTCCTGAAAAAACTCGCCATGAAATAGTCAGCCGCGTTTGCAGACCGCGTAGCAGGGCTGGTGGCAGCCACGGCGGAACACTAGCCGCATCCCCCCTGCCGCGCTACAAACCGCCCATGAGATGGATGGCAATTGCGGGACCGCTTCTGCTGGCCGGCATGGTTCCGGCGGACGCCGCGCGTCAGGACTGGATGGTGACCCATCAGCCCGACCGTTTCATGGACCGGGTGATGATGCAGGCCTGGGCGGATGCCGACCAGGGCCCGGCCCGCATGGCGCTCTATTGCGATACCGAGAATGGCTTTCGGGTGATGTTCCTGCCCCACAGCGCCCTGATGCCCGAAGGACCGGGCCAGGTGACGCTGACGATTGACGGCGCCAGGCCCGTAACACTGAACGGTGACGCCTTTGGCGACGATCTGACCGATGTCATGACGGTCCATGACACCGCCCGCATCCAGACGGCGCTGGCGCGGGCCCACCATGTCGGGGTGCTGTTTCGCGACAGCGCGGGCCGGCAGGCCGGCAACGAGACCTTCACCTTCGGCGACCTGGCGGCGCAGCGCGCCACGCTGATGAAGGTTTGTCCGGTCAGATAACCAGGGACAGGATCAGGATCAGCGCCAGGGCCACCACCGAGATGATGGTGGCGATCATCGACCAGGTCTTGAACATGTCGGGCAGGTTCATGCCCATATATTCCTTTACCAGCCAGAACCCGGCGTCATTGATGTGGGAGAAGAACATCGAGCCGGCACCGATCGAAAGCGCCAGCAGCGACGGGTTGAGGCCGGGATTGGCGCTGACCGTCGACGCCATCAACCCGGCCGCGGTCACCGTCGCCACGGTTGCCGATCCCGTCGCCAGGCGGATGATGACGGCGGTGAACCAGCCCAGCAGCAGGGGACTCCAATTCACCAGCTGGGAGGTATGGGCGATGGTGGTGCCCAGCCCGACATCGATGAGCATCTGCTTGAGGGCGCCGCCGGCGCCGATGATCAGCATGATGGCGGCGACTGGCGGCAGCGCGTCGGCCAGCAGCTTGCCCACCTCGCGCGTGTCCTTGCCCAGTGCGAAGCCGAAGGTGACCATGCCGAGCAGAACCGCCAGCAGCAGCGCCACCATGGGATTGCCGATGAACTCGAACAGGGTACGCACCGGATGCCCCACCGGCAGCACCAGGTCCACCGCCGCTTTGCCCAGCATCAGCAGGATGGGAAACAGGATGGTGAGAATGGTGACGACGATGCCGGGCGAGCGGAAGCGGTGATCGGCGCGGGTCAGCCGCGTCACCAGGTCCACCGACGGCGTTGCGCTGGCGCGCGGCGCGATCCAGTAGGTGAAAAGCGGTCCCGCCAGGATGGCCACGGGAATGGACATCGCGAGGCCCAGCAGCAGGGTTGTGCCCATATCCGCCTTGACCGCGTCGATCGCCACCATGGGGCCGGGATGCGGCGGCACCAGCACATGCAGGACGCCGATGCCGGCAAACACCGGCAGGCCCGCGAGCAGATAGGGATTGCCCTTGAGGCCGCCGCGATTCTTTGCCAGCTGCGAACCGACATTGAGGATGATCGGCATCATCAGCACCACGCCCGCCTCGAAGAACAGCGGCAGGCCCAGGATCATCGCCACCGCGCACATCGTCCAGGGCACCAGCTGCGGACCGCCGAATGCCAGCAGTGCCGAGGATACCCGTTCCGCGCCGCCCGAACTGGCCAGCAGTTCACCGAACATCGCGCCCAGCGCCAGCAGGACCCCGACATTGGCCAGGGTTTCGCCAAAGCCGGTGCGGAAGCTTTCCAGAATCTGTTGCGGGCTGGTCCCCGTCAACAGCCCCAGCGCCAGGGCTCCGATCATCAGGGCGGGAAAGGGGTGCACCTTGAAGCGGGCGATCGCGATGACCACGGCCAGGATGACGCAAAGCGCAACCGCCAGCAGAAATAGGTCTTGATGCGACATGCGCAAATCCCCCCGAGGATCCGACTCAGCCCGTGTGCTCCAAGCTTGTCGCAACGCTAGCACATTGCCGCCGGCGGCAAAGCGAGGAGCGCCCCGCGCCGGTCAGATCAGCCGCGGCCGCGATAGGACGGAACGCCCGGATCCGGCAGCCAGACCCCGGCCGGCAGCTTGCCGCTCTGCCAGAACACATCGATCGGCATGCCGCCGCGCGGATACCAGTAGCCGGCGATGCGGATGAATTTGGGCCGGATGGCCTGCTGAACGCGCTTGCCGATCGTCACGGTGCAGTCTTCATGAAAGCCGCCGACATTGCGGAAGCTGCCCAGCAACAGCTTGAGCGACTTGGATTCCACCAGGCTTTTGGCTGGCACATAGTCCAGCACCAGATGCGCGAAATCCGGCTGGCCGGTGATCGGGCACAAAGTGGTGAATTCCGGCGCGGTGAACCGCACCACATAGTCGCTGCCCGGATGCGGATTGGGCACGCTGTCCAGCCCCGCCTCCCCTGGCGTGGCGGGAAGCTTCACGGCGCGGCCCAGCTGCAGCGGTTTTTTTGCCATCGGGTCAGCCCTCGTAAACGCAGGTCTGGCGGTAGGACGGACGGCGCAGCGTCACGCGCGTCACCTCGGGGAGCGCCGCCTTGGCGCGCACATAGATGTAGCGGGCCAGATTCTCGAGGGTGGGAATGCCCAGCTCCTCGATCTCGTTCAGCAACCGGTGGTCCAGCGCCGCGCGGATTGCCTGGAGGGCGGCGTCCACTTCGCCGAAATCGCGCAGGAAACCGGTGGCGGGGTCGGCCTCGCCGCGCAAGGTGACTTCGGCATAGAAGGAATGGCCGTGCAGGCGGCGGTTCTCCGCCGCGCCGTTGCCCAGATAGTGGGCGGCGTCAAAGCCGAATTCCTGCGAAATCTCGATCATGCGGGGGCATATCGCGCCTAGTCCCGTCCCGGTCAAGGATTAACGCGAAAGACACTTGCCAGGCCGGGGCCGGGCGCCACAATGACGGGTATGGGCAAGCCTCCCTTCCTCCGCACCCTGGCCGGCTGGCTGATCGAGCCGCTGGCGGCCATGTTCCTGGTGGGCTTCGCCACCACCGCCATCGCCCAGCCCTTCTATATCCCGTCCGGCTCGATGGAGCCGACCCTGCAGATCGGCGACGTGCTGCTGGGCACCAAGTTCGCCTATGGCTATAGCCGCTGGTCGATGCCTTACGGGCTGGGTCCCTCGTCGCAGACGCGGTTTCTGGGCAAGCTTCCCCGACGCGGCGACGTGGTGATTTTCCGCCTGCCCCGCGACACCAAAACCACCCTGATCAAGCGCGTGATCGGCCTGCCGGGCGACCATGTGCAGATGGTGCATGGCCGGCTGGTCATCAACGGACAGATGGTGCCGCTGGAAGCGGACGGCATCGGCCAGGTCGAAGAAAGCGATGGCAGCCGGCATGCAATCGGAAAATTCACCGAAACGCTGCCGGGCGGATTGAAACACACCATCTTCAAGACGCGCTGGGATGGCCCGCTGGACGACACACCGGTCTATGTCGTGCCCGCCAACCATATCTTCGCCATGGGCGACAATCGTGACAATTCGTCGGACAGCCGGGTGGCGCCGCGCGATGGCGGTGCCGGCTATGTTCCGGCGGAAAATCTGGTGGCCCGGGCGGACGTGATGCTGGGGTCCTATGACTATCTCAACGCTCGCGATTTTGCGTCTTGGCTGGGCCGGATCCGCCTGTCGCGGTTCCTGCGCCCGATTTGAGACAAAAGGCTGCGGCACTTGGCGCGGCGGTGATTATTGCGCCCATGTCATGGCCCATGCTAACTGGCACACGCACCGCCGAGGTGAACTCGTGGGGCTGCAAAAAATAATAGCTAATTCAATAGCTTAATACAGCAATCGACGGCTGATTGGCGCAGTCCTGCGCCAAGGCCGCAAAGGACCAAAGTGGCGAGCGGATCGGCGGAAGGTGGGTTGGCAGGGCGATACGCCAATGCCGTGTTCGAACTGGCCCAGGACCAGGGCTGCGTGGACGCGGTGAGCGCCGATCTGGCGAGCCTGCGCCGGGCCCTGGAAACCAGCGCCGACCTCGCCCGCCTGTTTCGTTCGCCGGTGTTCAGCGCCGCCGATCACGCCAAGGCGCTGGGGGCCATCCTGGGCAAGATGGGCGCCCATCCCCTCACCACCAAGTTCGTTTTGCTGTTGGCGGAAAAGCGCCGGCTGTTCGTGCTGACCCAGATCGTCGCGGCCTATGAGCATCTGGTCGCCCGCTCGCGCGGCGAAACCGAGGCCGAAGTCACCGCCGCCCGCGCCCTCAGCGACACCGAAATCGCCGAGATCAAGTCGGTGCTCAAGTCCCGGCTGGGCAAGGAGCCCCGCCTGCAGGCCAAAATCGACCCCACCCTGCTCGGCGGCCTCGTCGTCAAGGTCGGCTCGCGCATGATCGACTCTTCGCTTCGCACCAAGCTCGACGGGCTGCGTGCGGCCATGAAAGGGTAAGGAGCGGTTTGTGAAGCAAACAAGACGGTCCAGTGGACCGTTTTGAGCGACGAACGCCCGGAGCGTAAGCGAAGGGCAGGAAATAGCCTCCTCACCTGAACATGGTGAGCCAACAGAATACGAATGAAGGAACCGTAAGATGGACATCCAACCCGCCGAAATCTCCGCCATCCTCAAGCGCGAGATCCAGAATTTCGGCGACGAAGCGGAGGTCAGCGAAGTCGGCCAGGTGCTGTCGCGTCGGCGACGGCATCGCCCGCGTCTACGGCCTCGACAATGTCCAGGCCGGCGAGATGGTCGAGTTTCCCGGCGGCATCAAGGGCATGGCCCTGAACCTGGAAACCGACAATGTCGGCGTCGTGATCTTCGGCGACGACAGCACCATCAAGGAAGGCGACACCGTCAAGCGCACCGGCGCCATCGTGGACGTGCCGGTCGGCAAGGGCCTGCTGGGCCGCGTGGTCGATCCGCTGGGCAATCCCGATCGACGGCAAGGGCGCGATCACGAATGTCGCCGAACGCCGCCGCGTCGACGTGAAGGCGCCCGGCATCATCCCGCGCAAGTCGGTGCATGAGCCGGTGCAGACCGGCCTGAAGGCCATCGACACCCTGATCCCGATCGGCCGCGGCCAGCGCGAGCTGATCATCGGCGACCGCCAGACCGGCAAGACCGCCGTGGCCATCGACGCCATCATCAACCAGAAGGCGGTCAACGCCGGCACCGACGAGAAGGCCAAGCTCTATTGCATCTATGTCGCCATCGGCCAGAAGCGTTCGACCGTGGCGCAGATCGTCAAGACGCTGGACGATGCCGGCGCGCTGGAATACACCATCGTCGTCGCCGCCACCGCGTCCGAGCCGGCCCCGCTGCAGTTCCTGGCGCCCTTCTCCGGCTGCGCCATGGGCGAATGGTTCCGCGACAACGGCATGCACGCCCTGATCATCTATGACGACCTGTCCAAGCAGGCCGTCGCCTATCGCCAGATGTCGCTGCTGCTGCGCCGCCCGCCGGGCCGCGAAGCCTATCCGGGCGACGTCTTCTATCTGCATTCGCCGCCTGCTGGAGCGCGCCGCCAAGCTGAACGAGGACAATGGCGCCGGCTCGCTGACCGCCCTGCCGGTCATCGAAACCCAGGCCAACGACGTCTCGGCCTATATTCCCGACCAACGTGATCTCGATCACCGACGGCCAGATCTTCCTGGAAACCGACCTGTTCTATCAGGGCATTCGCCCGGCGGTGAACGTCGGCATCTCGGTGTCGCCGCGTGGGCTCGTCGGCCCAGATCAAGGCGATGAAGACCGTCGCCGGTCCGATCAAGGGCGAGCTGGCCCAGTATCGCGAAATGGCGGCCTTCGCCAAGTTCGGCTCCGACCTCGACGCCTCCACCCAGAAGATGCTGGCGCGCGGCGAGCGCCTGACCGAGCTGCTCAAGCAGCCGCAGTACAAGCCCTTCGCGGTCGAGGAGCAGGTGGCGGTGATCTATGCCGGCACCCGCGGCTATCTCGACCCCTTCCCGACCGCCAAGGTCGGCGCGTTCCAGGACGCGCTGCTGGCCAAGCTGCAAGGCGAGCTATCCGCAATTCCTCGAAGGCATCCGCAAGGAAAAGGCGCTGACGCCGGCGCTCGAAGACGATGCTGAAAGCGGCGCTTGGACGACGTCGCCAAGATCGCTTCGCGGCCTGACGGGAGAAGACTGAGCGCCCATGGCCAGCCGTCAAGGAAATGCGCACTCGGATCGGAAGCGTGAAGTCCACGCAGAAGATCACCAAGGCGCTGCAGATGGTGGCGGCGGCGAAGCTGCGCCGCGCCCAGCACGCCGCGCAGAAGCGCCCGCCCCTATGCCCAGCGCATGGCCAATGTGATCGCCAACCTGGCGGCCGGCGTGTCCGGGCCGTCCGCGCCGCTGCTGCTGGCCGGCACCGGCTCGGACAAGCGCCATCTGGTGATCGTGGCGACCGCCGACCGCGGCCTGGCCGGCGGTTTCAACTCCACCATCGTGCGCGCCGCGCGCGAGAAGATCGCCGGCCTGCTTGCCGAGGGCAAGGACGTCAAGATCATCACCATCGGCCGCAAGGCGCCGCGACCAGCTCAAGCGCCGCCTATGGCAACCGCTATCGTCGAAAGCTATGAAGTCGGTCTCAAGGCGCCGGGCTCTGGCGCTGGTCAAGCCGATCGCCGAGCATGATCCTGGATCTGTATCGCGGCCGGCGAGTTCGACGTCGTGACCCTGTTCTACAGCCACTTCAAGTCGGTGGTCACCCAGACCCCGCGCGTGCAGCAGCTGATCCCGGCGGCGGTGGAAGCGTCCGGCGGCACCGGCCGCCCTTCTACGATTACGAGCCGGACGAAGAGGCCATCCTGCGAGGCGCTGCTGCCGCAGAATATCTCGGTGCAGCTTCTCTCCGCGCTGCTGGAAAACCAGGCCGGCTTCTTCGCCGCGCAGATGACCGCGATGGACAATGCCACCCGCAATGCCGGCGACATGATCAAGGCCCTCACCATCCAGATGAACCGTACCCGCCAGGCGCAGATCACCAAGGAGCTGATCGAGATCATCTCCGGCGCCTGCCGCACGTCTAAGACGAGAAAGAAAGCCAGCCATGAACGCACAGACCCCAACCGTGCCAAAGGCCGCCTGCACGCCAGGTCATCGGCGCCGTCGTCGACGTCGAGTTCGACAATGGCACCTGCCGGCGATCCTGAACGCGCTGGAAACCACCAACATCGACGCCAAGACCGGCAAGGAAGTCCGCCTGGTGTTCGAAGTCGCCCAGCATCTGGGCGAGAACACCGTGCGCACCATCGCCATGGACACCACCGAAGGCCTGGCCCGCGGCCAGGAAGTGATCGACACCGGCACGCCGATCCGCGTGCCGGTCGGCCCCGCCACCCTCGGCCGCATCATGAACGTGATCGGCGAGCCGATCGACGAAGCCGGCCCGATCGCGCCAGACCATATCGCCTCGATCCACCGCGAAGCCCCGTCCTTCGCCGAGCAGGCGAGCTCGGCCGAAATCCTGGTCACCGGCATCAAGGTCATCGACCTGCTCTGCCCCTATACCAAGGGCGGCAAGATCGGCCTGTTCGGCGGCGCCGGCGTCGGCAAGACCGTGACCATGCAGGAACTGATCAACAACATCGCCAAGGCCTATGGCGGCTATTCGGTGCTGGCCGGCGTGGGCGAGCGCACCCGCGAAGGCAACGACCTCTATCACGAAATGATCGAGTCCAACGTGAACGTCGACCCCAAGAAGAACGGCTCGGCCGAAGGCAGCAAATGCGCCCTGGTCTATGGCCAGATGAACGAGCCGCCGGGCGCCCGCGCCCGCGTGGCGCTGACCGGCCTGTCCAGTCGCCGAATATTTCCGCGACGTCGAAGGCAAGGACGTGCTGCTGTTCATCGACAACATCTTCCGCTTCACCCAGGCCGGTTCGGAAGTGTCGGCGCTGCTGGGCCGTATTCCCTCGGCCGTGGGCTATCAGCCGACCCTGGCCACCGAGATGGGCAACCTGCAGGAGCGCATCACCTCGACCAACAAGGGTTCGATCACCTCGGTGCAGGCCATCTACGTGCCGGCCGACGACTTGACCGACCCGGCGCCCGCCACCTCGTTCGCCCATCTGGACGCCACCACCGTGCTGTAGCCGCGACATCGCCGCCCAGGCGATCTTCCCGGCCGTGGACCCGCTGGACTCCACCTCGCGCATCCTGGACCCGCAGGTGATCGGCGAGGAGCACTACACTGTCGCCCGCCGGGTCCAGGAAGTGCTGCAGCAGTACAAGGCGCTGAAGGACATCATCGCCATCCTGGGCATGGACGAGCTGTCGGAAGACGACAAGCTGATCGTGGCCCGCGCCCGCAAGATCCAGCGCTTCCTGTCGCCAGCCCTTCTTCGTCGCCGAGCAGTTCACCAACTCGCCCGGCAAGTTCGTCGAACTGGCCGACACCATCCGCAGCTTCAAGGCGATCGTGGACGGCGAATACGACCACCTGCCCGAGCAGGCCTTCTACATGGTCGGCGCCATCGAGGAAGCCGTCGCCAAGGCCGCAGAAGATGGCGGCGGAAGCGGCGTAAGGCCGCTGAGCATGGCCGACAAGATCGCCTTCGACCTGGTCTCGCCGGAACGGCTGCTGCTTTCCGCACGATGCCGACATGGTCACCGTGCCGGGCACCGAAGGCTATATGGGCGTGATGGCCGGCCATGCCCCGCTGGTCTCCACCCTGCGCGCCGGCATGATCGACGTGAACAAGGACGGCAAGGACGACCGCTATTTCATCCGCGGCGGCTTTGCCGAGATCGGTGCCGGCCAAGATCACGGTGCTGGCCGAGGAAGCCCTGCCGATGACCGAAATGGACCTGGCGGTGCTGGACCAGCGCATTTCCGATGCCCAGGAAGACGAGATCGCGGCCAAGACCGACGAAGAGCGCCAGAAGGCCGCCCAGATGGTGGACGATCTCAAGCTCGTCCGGGCCGCGTTCTAGGACTAAAATCCCCTGAAAACCGGGTCTTAGCCCGTCCGCCTACGGACAAATCCGCCTATCGGCTTCGGAGCCCCGGCCCGGCCTTTGCTATAAGATCATGACGAAAGCACCGGGGACCGCGAGGCTTTGCCTGGGAGTTTGAACGCCATGACGGCCGTATCCGTCTACAAGCAGGGCTGGACCATGGACGACGTCCATTGGTCGCTGTTCGACCCCTCCAAGGTCGACGCCCCCCATGCTGGCCGCGGTCAAGGCCGCGGCGCTGGTGGAATACAATGCCCCCGACTATGTCACCTATCTCAAGCGGGTGTTTGCCGACGCCGGCCCCGAGACCCTGGCGTCGATCGAGCAGTGGGGCGCCGAGGAAAGCCAGCATGGCCGTGCCCTGGGACGCTGGGCCGAGATCGCCGATCCGTCCTTCAAGCTGGAAGACGCCTTCGCACGCTTCCGCAAGGGCTATACCCCGGCCCATTTCACGGCAGAGGCCAAGGTTCGGTGCGCGGCTCGCGGCGCGGCGAGATGATCGCCCGCTGCGTGGTGGAGAGCGGCACCTCGTCCTATTATTCGGCCATCCGCGACGCCACCGACGAGCCCGTGCTCAAGGAAATCGCCGGCCGCATCGCGGCCGACGAATACCGCCACTACAAGCTGTTCTACGACACGCTGCATGCCCAGCCGGAACCGGATATCAGCTTCTGGAAAAAGCTCTGGATCGCGCTTGGGCGGGTGCGCGAAAGCGAGGATGACGAACTCGCCTTCTCCTTCTATTGCGCTAATGTTCCGCCCGAGAAAGAGACGATAACTCCCTATAATCGCAAGAAATATTCCCGCCTCGCCGGCCAGGCCAGCATGTCGGTCTATCACCGCCACCATATCCAGAAGCTGGTCCAGATGGTGATCAAGGTGGTGGGCGCCAACCCGCATGGCTGGCTGGCGAATCTGGCGGGCGCCCTTTTGTGGCGCCGGCTCGCGGCCAAGTCGGCCTAGGCGCGAACCCTTGGGCGCCCGCGCGCCTAGTCGCCAACCGGCTCGAAACTTCCGGTCTCCTCATTGCGCACCAGCAGCCTGCCGGAGGCGACGCCGAAATAGGCGCCGTGCAATAGCAGCTCGCCCTGCTCTACCGCTTTGCGCACGAACGGAAAGGTCATCAGGTTCTTCAGGCTGAGCTCGACCGAGGCAAATTCCAGCTTGCGCAGATAGGATTCCTCACCCACCGCGTCCCTGTCGCCGATGGCCTGGGCGGCGGGCGCGATCTGGCTCATCCAGCGCCCGATGAAGTCGCTGGAGGACAGTGGGGCCGCGTCACTGGCAAAGGCCTTGATGCCGCCGCAGAAAGCGTGGCCCAGCACCACGATATGCCTCACCCGCAGCGCCCTGACGGCGAACTCCAGCGCCGCGCTGGCGCCATGCTGGGTGGTGACGCCATATTCGGCCGTGGGCGGCTCATAGCGCGGCACCAGGTTGGCGACATTGCGCGCCACCAGTATCTCGCCGGGCGCGGCGTCGAAGATCACTTCCGGCGACACCCGGCTGTCGACGCAGCCGATCACCATGATCGACGGGCTTTGCCCCGATCCGGCCAGTTCCTGATAGCGCGCGCGCTCCGAAACGAAGCGGCCGCCCAGGAAACTGCGATAGCCGCGCGATAACCGTTCGGGGAACAATCGATCAGGCCTTCCGCTTGACCATCATCTGCTTGATCTCGCCGATCGCCTGCGCCGGGTTCAGCCCCTTGGGACAGGTATTGGTGCAGTTCATGATCGTGTGGCAGCGATAGAGGCGGAAGGGGTCTTCCAGATCGTCCAGCCGCTCGCCGGTCTCCTCGTCGCGGCTGTCGATCAGCCAGCGATAGGATTGCAGCAGCGCCGCCGGGCCCAGATAGCGTTCCGAATTCCACCAATAGCTGGGACAGGCGGTCGAACAGCTGGCGCACAGGATGCACTCGTAAAGCCCGTCCAGCTTGGCGCGGTCTTCCGGCGACTGCTTCCATTCCTTTTCCGGCTCGGCGGTCCTGGTCTTGAGGAAGGGCTGGATGGAGGCGTATTGGGCATAGAAATTGGTGAGGTCCGGCACCAGGTCCTTGACCACCGGCATGTGCGGCAGCGGATAGATGCTGACCGCGCCCGAACAGTCGTTGATCGCCTTGGTGCAGGCCAGGGTGTTGCCGCCGGCGATGTTCATGGCGCAGGACCCGCACACGCCCTTCGCGGCAGGAGCGGCGGAACGCCAGGGTGGGATCGATCTCGTTCTTGATCTTGATCAGCGCGTCCAGGACCATCGGGCCGCAGCTGTCCAGGTCGACCGTATAGGTATCGACGGTGGGATTTTCCGCGGCGTCGGGATTGTAGCGATAGACCTTGAATTCCTTGGAGCGCTTGGGCTTCTTGCCATTGGCCGCCTTGTCGGCGGGCCACACCTTGCCCTTTTTCACCCGGCTGTTCTTGGGCAGCATGATCTCGACCATAAAAAGCTCCTGCGGGTGATTTGCGCCAGAGATTGCCAGCGCGGGGGGGCCGGAACAACCCCGGTTTATGCGACGATCTGTTCGAACACCCATGCGATTTCGGCAGGGGAATCCTTGATGGTGCCGCTGACCACCAGCTGTTCGGCCCGGCGCACCACATTGGCGCCCAGATAGACGCTTTCTTCCACCGCCAGCGTGCCGCCCCCGGCGCGGAACCGCCAGCCCTCCCCGCCCGGCAATTTGAGAAGGATGCCGCCGCCCTCCAGCTGCGACACCCGCACATCGGGATGGATATGGAAGCGCACCGCGAAACTGCGCGACGGACCTTTGGGCCGTTCCGAGACCAGCCGGTCGCGGCCCGTCACCATCAGCCCCTGCGGCGACAGGGTGACCTGGCGTTCGTGGCGAATCCCGAACGGCTGGACATAGGCGTCATGCACGACGTCCACCGTCCAACCCTGGGCGCTCTCCACCCGGCGCGATGAAACCTCTGTGGGACCGTCCATCAGGCGCGGACCCAGCAGGTCGCGGGCCATGCCGACCCGCAGAATCTGCGCGCTGGATGTGTCGGCCAGCGTCAGGGTGGAATGGGCGGCGGTGGCCCGAAGCGCCGCAATCCCAGGCCAGATGCGTCTGCCCGCCGGCGCCGCAATTGACCACGATGCGGTCATTGCCGGAGGAGAATTCCAGGGCGCCCGCCCCGGCATGGGCCTGGAGCGCGAAGGGCCCCGGGGGTGTCCTGCCGCAATCCAGCAGGACGAGGCTGCGTCCCGCCGTCAGCCGCTGATAGCCGCTGTGGCGGGCATGATGAAAGGGCTGGCCGCGCACCTCGTCGCGCGCCAGCAGCCCCGCGATCATGCGCGCATCGCTTTCCCCGCCGCCATTGAACAGTGCCAGCGCCCCGTCGCCATGGCGAAAGAAGCGCAGCATGGGCGCCATGCGGTCGTGGGCGTTGCGCAGGATGTGCGGCGCCTCCTCGCCCACCGCGCTGAGGCCTTCCATCACCATGACGACATGGCGATAGGCTTGCAGCAACGCCTCGGGCGAACGGCTGACATGTCCGCCATCGGGCAGGATCTGCCGCTCGACCTCTTCTTCCAGGCGCGTCAGGCCGGTTTGGCGCCGCCGGGCGCTGTCGTCCAGGCACAGCGCCGACAGCGCCAGAACCGCGGCGGATTCCAACCGCGGCAAGCCGTCGGGCGCCTCGGCGCAAATACGCTCCAGCATCTTGCACTGTTCGCGCAGCGAGACGAACAGCCGCGAGCGCCACATCATGTCGGAATTGGCGATCACCAGACGTCCATGGCTGAAAATGGCGCCCAGGCGCTGGGCCAAGATGTGCGGCAACCAGGCCGGCTCGGAGTAGGCGCCGTGGCGCTTGATCCACTGGCCGATCAGGTTTGTCGCAAGGCGGCGGGCATTGTCACCGCCCGCATTGGACAGGGGCGGCAGCCAGGCAAAGCTGTGCAGCGCCGCCAGCCAGGCGGCATTGGGCGGCGCAAGATCGAATACCGAAACCCCGTCGGGAACATCGAGGTGAACGCCATGAAAGCGAAAGCGTCCCTTGCAGCAGGGCGTCGGCGTCCTCCAGCCGGCGCGGTGCCGCGTCCCAGGGGTAGAACACGATATGATCGGCCAGCGGACCGCGCAGCAGGCGCCGGTAGAACCAGTTGCTCCGCAACCACACGCGCAGCGGCCGCGCCGCGCGGCGCAGGCCCGACCGCAGCATGTCGGGCAGGAGCGACACCATTTCGCCCCCTAGCACCTCAACCTCTTAATGCGGCGATATTGGCGGCATAGTTCGACGCCCCGCCCTGGAACACCGCCGTGCCCGCCACCAGCACGGTGGCACCGGCGGCAATGGCGCGCCGGGCGGTCTGGGGCGTGATGCCGCCATCCACTTGCAGCGCGATGTCGCGCCCGCAGGCATCGATGCGCTTGCGCGCCGCTTCGATCTTGAGCAACTGGCTGTCGATGAAGCTCTGGCCGCCGAAACCGGGATTGACGCTCATGATCAGGATCAGGTCCACCAGGTCCATCACGTAATCCAGGGCGTCGATCGGGGTTCCGGGATTGAGGACGACGCCGGCCTTCTTGCCCAGCTTGCGGATGTGCTGGAGGCTGCGGTGGATGTGCGGACCGCCTTCCGGATGCACCGTCAGGCCGTCGGCCCCGGCCGCGGCAAAGGCCTCAAGGTAGGGGTCCACCGGCGAAATCATCAGATGCACGTCGAGCGGCTTTTTGGCGTGGGGCCGCAGCGCCTTCACCACCTGGGGTCCGATGGTGATGTTGGGCACGAAATGGCCGTCCATCACATCGACATGGATCCAGTCGGCGCCCGCCGCCTCGACCGCCTCGATTTCCGCGCCCAGCCGCGAAAAATCGGCGGAAAGGATGGAAGGGGCTATGAGCACGGGCTTGGCCATGGGGTTAAGTGCCGGATTCGGCGACCGGTTGCAACGCGCGCCTGTCCCGGGCCACGGCCACGAGCAGGACCAGGCTGGGCAGCCAGATCAGCCGCGACTGATAGCGGTCATGGGGATTGGAAAATGTGCCGCAGATGATGGCATTGCCGATCAGCCCCAGCAGCACCAGGGCCGGCAGGCTGGCCTCGCCCCAGGCACCGCGCGCACCCGCATTCTGGAGCAGCAGCAAAAGTCCCAATATCGACATCGCCCCCACCGGCACATGGACGAGGTTGAGGACCTTGAAGCGGATCAGGCCACGCTGCTGGCGCGCCTTGAGATAGGCAGGCAGCTGGGCGGGGATCATCCGCTTGAACCCCGGTTCCAGCACCGACAATTGCGATTCGATGCCATCGCCGGTCCGGAACTGGAGAAATTGCAGCGCGGAGTTGCGAAGCGCCGCGCGCAAATGCATGCCGGGATAGCGTTTCAGGCTTTCCACGATCGCACGGCGGTCTTCGTCCTGCTGCGCCTGGCTGGTGAAGCCGCCCAGGGCACGAAAACCGCTGTCGGCCCCCCATAGCCAGGCATTGGCCGTTTTCGGCAGCCGGTCTTTATAGCCGCAGAGGCGCCAGGCGATGGTGCCCTGCGGCGGACAGGTATCATCCATCAGCCGCTGCACGATGCCGTCCTGCATCAGGCGGGCAAAGAGGAAGACCGAGCCGGACTTGCTGATGAAGATTTTTCCGGTGAGCACGAAATTGCCGGCCACGATGATGCCCAGTGCCGTCGCCAGGCAGACCAGACCGCGCCCGAGGTCCGCCCCGGGCAGAAAGGGCCTGCGGCGCGCCGCCAGCCTGAGCAGGCCCGCACCGATCAACAGCCCGCCCAGCAACCCCAGATGCGAGGGATGGCAGGCCACCGCCAGGCCGGTCAGCCCTGTCACCCAGCGCTGTCCCGCCTTGCCGAGCCGCGCGCTTCGAAACAGGAGCAGATAGGTGCCCAGGATCACCACGGGGGTGAAAAGGTCGGGCTCGACCTGGCCGACATACCAGGTAATGCCGCTAACCAGGCACAGGACGCCGCCAAGGACCGTAAATCCCCGCAGCGTCAGCCCCGGCACCTCGGCGCGGGCCACTTCCAGGATCATGTAGCTGGTCACCAGCGCCTGCAGGATCACCACCGGCCAGAGGCTGAATTGGGCGCCCGCCAGGAACAGCAATTCGGCATAGACCGGCGCCCGCTCGACCACAAAGACATGGCCCAGTCCTTCCAGCACATAGGCGCCGGTATCATAGAAGATCAGGGGAAAGCCGTTCCATGCCGCCGCCGACAGGAGCATCAGGGCGAGGATCGCCATGGCAACCGCATACGGACCCCCGCCCCGAACCGGCCGCGCCGGCAGGTTCCAGGCCCTGCTGACAATGGATGATTCGCGCATGACCCCCTGTGCGGGGGAATTTGCCGCAAGCCGCGCCGCAAAGCGATAGCAGGGTGCGCGAAAGCGCGGTTGACTGCGGGCAGAGCAACCCTAAACTCCGCTCCGGCCTGAATAACCTTCCGTTCAAAGGGACTTTTATGGCGGACCATCCGCAACGACCCCTGGCGCATACGCGCCCGCTTTCTCCCCATCTCACCATCTATCGCTGGCCGGTCACGATGATGACCTCCATCACCCACCGCGCCACCGGCATGGGCCTGGCGGTGGGCGTCGTTCTTCTCGCCTGGTGGCTGGTTTCCATCTCCAACGGGCCGGAAGGCTGGCAGAGTTTCCATGACATCATGGACACGCCACTCGGCTTGCTGGTGCTGTTCGGGCTGACCTGGTCGCTGGTCTATCACTTTCTCAATGGCGTGCGGCACCTGGCCTGGGACCTGGGTTACGGCTTTCCCAAGGCGATTGCCGAACGCAACAGCGTGATGATCTTTGCCCTCTCCATCGTCGGCGCGCTCGCCGTCTTCACCGCCGTGTGGACCGGCCATGGAGGATATCTGCAATGAGCTCCGTGCAAACCCCGCTGCACAAGGTGCAGGGCATGGGCTCGGCCCATTCGGGCACCGGCCATTTCTGGCATGAACGCGTCACCGCAGTGGCCCTGATCCCACTGTCGCTTTGGTTCTTCTATGTGATGCTGGGACTGGCGGGTACCAATGAAGTCACCGCGCTGCAGTTCCTGGCCCATCCCTGGAACGCGCTGATGATGGGCGCCTTCGTCTGTTTCTCGCTCTGGCATGCCTATCTGGGCCTGCAGGTCGTGGTGGACGACTACATCCACACGCCGGGCACCAAGATATTCCTGCTGCTGCTGATCCGCTTTTCCGTCATTGCCACCGGTGCGACCTGTCTGTTCGCGATCGTGCGCATCGCCGCGCTTTAGGGTCTTTTTTGATTTAAGGATTGGTCATGCCCGCCTACACTTTCGTGGACCATAGTTTCGACGTCGTGGTTGTCGGCGCGGGGGGCGCCGGCCTGCGCGCCACCCTGGAATGCGCCGCGCGGGGGCTGAAGACCGCCTGCATCACCAAGGTGTTTCCCACCCGCAGCCACACGGTGGCGGCCCAGGGCGGCGTCGCGGCCAGCCTCGGCAATATGGGCGAGGACAATTGGCGCTGGCACATGTACGACACCGTCAAGGGGTCGGACTGGCTGGGCGACCAGGACGCCATCGAATATCTCTGCCGCAACGCGCCCGAAGCGGTCTACGAACTCGAACATTTCGGCATGCCTTTCAGCCGCACCGAAGAGGGCAAGATCTATCAACGCGCCTTTGGCGGCATGACCGCCAATTACGGCCAGGGCATCGTGCAGCGCACCTGCGCCGCCGCCGACCGCACCGGCCACGCCATGCTGCACACGCTGTACGGGCAGTGCGTGAAGCATGAGGTCAATTTCTTCATCGAGTATTTCGCCCTCGACCTGATCATGGACGACGGCGCCTGCCGCGGCGTGATCGCCTGGAACCTGGATGACGGCAGCATCCACCGCTTCCGCGCCCACAAGGTGATCCTGGCCACCGGCGGCTATGGCCGCGCCTATCAGAGCTGCACCGGCGCCCACACCCAGACCGGCGACGGCAACGCCATGGTGCTGCGCGCCGGCCTGCCGCTGCAGGACATGGAGTTCGTGCAGTTCCATCCCACCGGCGTCTATGGCGCCGGCGTGCTGATCACCGAGGGCGTGCGCGGCGAAGGCGGCTACCTGACCAATTCGCAAGGCGAGCGATTCATGGAGCGCTATGCCCCCAATGCCAAGGACCTGGCCTCGCGCGACGTGGTCAGCCGCGCCATGACCATTGAGATCCGCGAGGGCCGCGGCGTCGGACCCGGCAAGGATCATATCCACCTGCACCTGTCGCACCTGGACCCCAAGATCATCCATGAGCGCCTGCCCGGCATTTCGGAATCCGCCCGCATCTTCGCGGGCGTCGACGTCACCAAGGAGCCGATCCCGGTGCTGCCCACCGTCCATTATAATATGGGCGGCATCCCTTGCGCCTATACCGGCGAGGCGATGACGCTGTCGGGCGGCAATCCCGACACCGCGGTACATGGGTTGATGGCGGTGGGCGAAGCGGCCTGCGTCAGCGTGCATGGCGCCAACCGGTTGGGCTCCAATTCGCTGATCGACCTGGTGGTGTTCGGCAAGGCGGCCGGCATGGAAGCGGCCAAGGCGTTGGACGGCATGGCCGGCCACCAGGAACTGCCCAAGGGCGCGGGCGACGAGGCCCTGGCCCGTTTCGACCGTCTGCGCCACGCCAAGGGCTCCACGCCCACCGCAGTGATGCGCGCCGCCATGCAGAAGGCGATGCAGGAGGATGCCGCGGTCTTCCGTACCGGCGAGACGCTGGAACAGGGCCTGCGCCGGGTCAAAGACATCTATGCCCAGCGCGGCGATATCGGCATAAAGGACCGTTCGCTGATCTGGAACACCGACCTGGTGGAGACGCTCGAGTTCGATAATCTGATCCAGCAGGCCCTGGTCACGGTGGCGGGCGCGGTCAACCGTCAGGAAAGCCGCGGCGCCCATGCCCGCGAGGATTATCCCAAGCGCGACGACGAAAACTGGATGAAGCACACCTTGGCCTGGCTGGACGCCAACACCGGTGAGACGCGTATCGATTACCGTCCGGTGCACGCCTACACCTTGTCCAACGATGTCGAATATGTCCCGCCCAAGGCGCGGACCTATTAGGACGCCGCAGGTTTCCTGCGCGAACGCTTCCCTCTATGGCGGGCAAACACGGACACTGCCGGATAAGGGCCGCGGAGTTGGGCAGAAAGCGCGAACCGCTGGGCGCCGTGGCCAGCCGCGACCTCAAATCCATAGACCTCAGCCGCAACACCGTCGCCGTCGTCCGCAAACCGGCGGCGGTGGAAACCGTCACCCCGGCCCAGGGGGGAGGACGGCTGGCCGGTAAGCGAATATTCCATCAATTAGCCCAAAACCCGCCGCAATCCGTTCAGCCGATATTCAGGCGTGGAAAACCAGTCTTGGGGCGCCTAATCATGGCACCGAATTCATCGAAGGGAGAAATCCATGGTCCTCAAGAAAATCCTGCTCGCCGCCTGCGCGGCCGCGACCCTGACGTCCGGCAGCGCCTGGGCCCAGCCGGGCTGGGTTCCCCCCGGCAACGACCCGGCCGGCTATTACAGCAACGCCGATCATAACGGCTATTACGACCGCGACGGCCGTTACCGGCGCATCCGCGACCGCGGCTTTCGCAGGGAGCGCGAAGAGTATGGTCCGCCGCCCCCGCCGCCGCCGGAACCCGCCTATTATCAGGAAGGCCGGTATGAAGAGAGCTGCCGCCGCGGCAATGCCACCGCCGGCACCATCTTTGGCGCCCTGGCCGGCGGTCTGATCGGCGGTGCGGCCAGCCATGGCAATGGCGGCGCTGTGGTCGGCGGCGTGGTGCTGGGCGGCCTGTTGGGCAACGTGATCGGACGCGACATCGATTGCGAGGACCAACCGGTGGCCTATCGCGTCTATGCCCAGGGGCTGAACGGCGATCTCGGCCGCCCCCACGAATGGCACAATCGCGGCAATCGCGGCACCTTCACCGCAACCCGGGAGTTCCGTCGCGGCGGCCAGGTTTGCCGCGAATTCACCGAAACCAGTTGGCGCGGGGGGCGCAACTTCACCCGTACCGGCGTGGCTTGCCGCGAAGCCGGCCGCGGCAACTGGCGGTTCGACTGATCCTGAAGGCCCGGCACGCGGTCCCGGCGCCTTGCACCGGGGCCGCGTGCCGGCCTGCCCACCGGCCACCATATGATGGCGGCTTTCCTGCCTATGTTCGTCCTGCGCGATCCGGCATTTTGATGCCGCCAACCCCGCTCGGAATGCCGAAAATGCCCATTTCATGGGCAATAATTGGGTAACCAATTGATATTAGGCTAAGGACGAAATTTCATTGTGTGGATCATGGCCGAGGCCTGGACCATTAGCGTTGGGGGCCGCGTGTTCGGTCCCTATGATTTGGAACAGTTGAGAAGCTTCCGGACCGAAAAGCGGCTGGCAGAGCATTCCCTGGTCGCGCGCGCGGGCCAGGAGCAATTTCATCCCGCCGGCGAAGATCCCGAACTGGCATGCCTGTTTCAGGCCGATGCCGAGATGGCGCCCAGCAGCCCGGCGGTGCCGGTTCAGCCCAGAAGCTTTGGCGCGCGGCTCGAGGCGGATGCCGGCACGCCGGGGCATTTCGTGATCGTCGCGGACATGAAGACGCTTTCCATGAGCGGCCTGGAAGAAGCGATATTTTCCCTGGGCACGGCGCATCGTTTCGGGCCCAGTGCCTGGGTTCTTTCCAGCGAAGCGTCCATCAATACGGTCCGCACCGCTTTGGTGCAGAAACTGGGCAAGCAAGACACCCTGTTCCTGGTCGATGCCGCGCGCGACAAGGCCGCCTGGTTCAATTTCGGCCCCGAGGCCGACGCCCGTATCCGCAGGATCTGGAGCCGGCCGACCGAGCATCTGGGCACGGAAAAAAGAGCCGTCAGGCGGACCTGAGATTTTCCGCATAGCGCCGGGCATTGGCGAGATAGATCGCCGCCGAATTTTCGATCCCGGCAATCTGCTCGCCCGTAAGCGCGCGCACCGCCTTGGCGGGGGCGCCCAGGATCAGCTTGCCATCGTCGAATTTCCTGTCTTCCGTCACCAGTGCGCCCGCGCCCACCAGCGAGCGGGCGCCGATGCGCGCACGATTGAGCAGGATGGCGCCCATCCCGATCAGGGAATGATCGCCGACCTCGGCGCTATGGACGATGACGCGGTGACCGATGGTGACGCCGCGTCCGATGGTCACGGGCTGTCCCGGATCGGCGTGAATAATGCTATGATCCTGCACATTCGCGTTCGGCCCGATTGTTATCCAGTCATTGTCGCCGCGCAGCACTGCGCCGAACCAGATGTTCGCACCCTCAAGCAGGCGCACTTTCCCGATCAGCACGGCATCGGGAGCGATCCAGCAATCCGCGGCGATTTCGGGCACCGCGCCGTTCAACGTGTAGACAGGCATCGTTCTCAGTTCCGCGTTTCGCCGTTGTGAGAAATTCACACAGTCTTGCGCAAAAAACGATACCCTGAATTCAGGCGATGTGATTTGCCTGATTACGGGGGAAAAGGCACTGGTGCATTTGGCACTGCGTTCGCCGAGAGTATCCGGGCCCGGGGTTCGCAGCGACAGGCTGCGAACGGGCAGCCCCTCCCCCTCGTTCACAAGCACCGGTCTCACACATTGGGAGTATTTATGGCCAAACGCTCTATGCGTTCAAAGTCGCGTGACTTTTCCTATGCCAGCCAGGAAAATGTGCATCCGCTCTTTCCGAGCCGTCCCGGCTGGACGCCGCATGACCCCGATGGCCAATTCCGGGACCGCAAATACGTAAAAAACATCCGGGCCATGAGTCCGGCCCAGCAGCAGCTGATGGACGCGATAGACGCCCAGAGCGTCGTGCTGGCGCTCGGGCCGGCCGGAACCGGCAAGACCTATCTTGCCATCGCCAAGGCCGTCGAGGCCCTGGAAGCGGGCAAGGTCCAACGCATCGTGTTGTCGCGCCCGGCGGTGGAGGCCGGCGAGAGTTCTGGGTTTCCTGCCCGGCGACCTGACCGAGAAACTCGCGCCCTATCTGCGTCCGCTCTACGACGCGCTGACCGAAAGGCTGGGTACCAAGCGGCTGAAGCAGATGCTGGCGGACGGCATCATCGAGATCGCGCCGGTGGCCTATATGCGCGGCCGCACGCTGAGCGAATGTTTCGTGGTGATCGACGAGGCGCAAAACTGCACCTACACCCAGATCAAGATGCTGCTCACCCGGCTGGGCTGGCGCTCGACCATGGTCCTGACCGGCGACCCCGACCAGACCGACCTGCTGCCGGGGATTTCGGGGCTGGCCGATATCGCCGCCCGGCTGCAGCATGTGCCGGACGTTCCGGTGGTGCGGCTGGCCGAAGGCGACATTGTGCGCCATCCGCTGGTCGCCGCAATGCTGACAGTTCTGTGAAAATCGAGGACGGCGCGGGAGAATTCCCGCGCCGTCCCGTACCGCACTGATGCTTCGCGGTCACGCGCCGCAAGAATTGGCGCCCATGGCCGATTACCGGTCATGGCGGTCATCGCGGGGTGCTAATGTGCATGCTCGGGACCATGATGAGCAGCACCGGGCAACAGGAGGAACTTCACAGCCATTCCGGCTGGTGGATTCCGGCTGCCTTTTTCCTCGCCATCGTGGCCCTGTCCGCCCTGCTGCTGGGCTGGTACCTGCGTCCCGGTCTCAGGCCTGTTGCGCCCAGCGGCCAGTCGCACAGGATCGGCGTAACCGTGGGCGGCGTTTTTTTCGCCATTCCCGCCAACTATATCCAGACCGCTGGCGCCGGCGGCCGGATGAATGCCATCACCCTGACCGCGCTGTTTCCGTCCTGGCACGGCTATTCGAGCGGCGATGCGCCTGTGTTCGCCGGCAATGCGCCGGATTCGCCCGTCATCCATCTGTCGCTGCGAAGCGACAGCAGCAGCTTGGACGGTCCCGCCCGGCTGCGCCGTGTCTACCTGCCCCATGTGACGGATCGCAGGGGCGAACCCGGCCCCTTTGCCCTGACCCGCTACGGCTTCACCGCGGATTCCGGTTATGAAGGCTACGAGCTGTTCGCGGGCGAGACGGCCAAGGGCCTGGTGCTGCTGCTCTGCGAGCGCGCCTCGGTCCAGTTCGCCAGCCCCAACTGCCTGGCCGTGGACCGTCCGCTGGCTGCGAATGTGAGTTTTTCCTATCGCTTCAAGCGCGCGCATCTGGCGCAGTGGCGCGACATTTCAGCGGGCGCGGAAACACTTGTCGCGACGTTCCGCGATTATTGACGATGACGCCGCCCTTCGGGCGGACCCCGCCTCCCTAGCCGGTCAGGCCCGGGACGCCGGCGCTTCGGGCAGGTCCATTTCCAGGATCGCCATGTTGAAGGCATAGGAAATTTCGCCGTCTTCCTCGTCCTTGAACAACACGCCGACAAACTCGCCGGCGATATGCATCTCGACGGAATCCGGCTGCTTGGGCCGCTCGACGATGGTGATGGTGTCGAGACGGAACAGGCTGCGCAGATATTTCTCCAGGCGCCAGATTTCACTGCGGGTCAAGGCCGGTTCCTCATTGATTGGACGGGGTGAACTCGCATGCCGCGACACCAGCGTCAAGCCGCACCGGCCAGGCACGCCGCAGCCGGCGCCGCCGGGACCGTGCGGGCTCGGGGACATGGCCGCCGGCCGTCAGCCGGTATTGTCCGGAAGTTCCTCGATGTAGTGGTTCATCTGCTGCGAGGGAACGTCGTCGCACTCGCAATTGACCAGCTTGGCAGGCACGCCGACGGCTGTGCAGCCCGCGGGAACCGGCTTGAGGACCACCGAGCCGGCGCCGACGCGGCTGTATTCGCCCACCTCGATATTGCCCAGGACCTTGGCGCCCAGCGAAAGCAGCACGCCGCGGCGGATCTTGGGATGGCGGTCGCCGCATTCCTTGCCGGTGCCGCCCAGGGTGACGTCCTGCATGATCGAAACATCGTCTTCCACCACCGCGGTCTCGCCGATCACGATGCCGGTGGCATGATCGAACATGATGCCGCGGCCAATCCTGGCGGCGGGGTGCACGTCCACCGCGAACAGTTGCGAAATGCGGCTTTGCAGGAACAGCGCCATCGCCTCGCGGCCCTGCCGCCACAGCCAGTGGGCGACGCGATAGCATTCCAGGGCATGAAAGCCTTTGTAGAACAGGAAGGCATCCAGATAGGAATGGCAGGCCGGATCACGCTCGAACACCGCCGACAGGTCGGCGCGCAACGCCGCCCCGATGCTCTCGTCCTCGGCCGTGGCATGGTCGAACATTTCGCGGATCGCCAGCGGGCTGAGGTCTTCGCCGCCCAGCTTGCCCGCCAGATGGTAGGACAGCGCCTGCTCCAGCCGGTCGTGCTGCAGGATGGTGGCGTGCACGAAACCGGCCAGCGTCGGCTCGGACGCGGCCATGGTCTCGGCCTGCTGGCGCAGGGCGGACCAGATCGGATCTACCGAAGAGACTTTTTCGCGCGGGCTGACCATGGGCAATCCTTAAGGGGGCGCTTGTACCATGAAAGCTTGTATAATTTCAAAACGCCCCAAAACCCGGCGCTTTTCCGCCGGCCGTCCTGCATGGGCTGCGCCCTGCCCGCTTCCAAGGCCCGCTGCCCGGCGCAGGCTCTAGGCCGCGACCAGAAAACTATAGGCGAAGATCGCCGCGGCGGCGGCCGAGAACGTGATGACAAGTGGCCAGGAATCCATGGAACCCTCCGGTGAGGGCCTGACATGGCCATGCCGGCACCTGTTTCAACATGCAGCAGGCGCGGGGCTGCTCACCGGATCCCGATCAGCTTGTGGGTCTGCAGACTGAGGCGCCATTGCGGATGTTCCAGGCAATAGCGGGTGGCGGCCTCGGTATGGGCGACACGATCCGGACCGTCCATCGGCTGCAGAAAGAAATTGCGGAAATCCTGTCCGGCATAGCGTTCCGGCGGCGCCCCGGCCTGCGGGAAAACCAGCTTGAGCTCATCGCCGTGGGTCAGCGTCTGCTCGGCGCCGGCCTTGGGGCTGACGCAGACCCAGTCGATGCCGGACGGCGGACGCAAGGTCCCGTTGGTCTCGATGCCGATCTCGAAGCCTTCCTCATGCAAGGCCGCAACCAGCGCCTTGTCCAGTTGCAGCAGCGGCTCGCCGCCGGTGCACACGACATAGGGCTTGCCCCGGGCGTCGGCCGGCCAATGGCGGAAGACGGCGCGCGCCAGGCTTGCGGCATCGGCGAACTTGCCGCCGCCGGGGCCATCGGTGCCGACGAAATCGGTGTCGCAGAAACGGCAGACCGCGTCCGGCGCGGTCCTTTTCCAGCCCGCTCCACAGATTGCAGCCGGCAAAGCGCAGGAAGACGGCGGCGCGGCCCGCCTGGGCACCCTCGCCCTGCAAGGTGTAATAGATTTCCTTGACGCTGTAGGTCATGGCTTTTCTTGCGCGGCGCGGCCCGGCACCGTTTCCCCGCGCCGGGCGGTTGCTTCCTTATACTTGAAATATCCCGCCGCGCGCAGTTCGCAGGCCGGGCATCGGCCGCAGCCATAGCCCCAGTCGTGACGGCGGCTGCGCTCGCCCTGATAGCAGGTGACCGTCTCCTCCACGATCAGCTCCACCAGCGCCGCGCCGCCCAACGCCTCCGCCATGCGCCAGGTCGCGGCCTTGTCGATCCACATCAGCGGCGTGTGAATGCTTATGTCGCGCGCCAGAGCCAGGCTCAGCGCTTTCGCCGTCGCCTGCATCGTCTCATCGCGGCAGTCCGGATAGCCGGAAAAATCGGTTTCGCACATGCCGCCGACCAGGTCGGATATGCCGCGCCGGCTGCCCAGCGCCGCCGCCGCGGTGAGAAACATCACATTGCGCCCGGGAACGAAGGTGGTGGGCAATCCGTTCGCGCCCATTTCGATCTTGATATCGTCGGTCAGGGCGCTGCCGCCGATCGCCTTCAGCGTATCCAGCGGCAAAAGATGGTCCTGCCAAGCCGCCCTGCCCAATCGGGAAATGCCGAACGCAGCCTTTCCAGGATGCGCGGCCGCGCCGCCAGTTCCGCATGGTGGCGCTGGCCATAGTCAAACCCGACCGTCTCCACCCGCGCAAAGCGCGACAGCGACCAGGCCAGGCAGGCGGTGGAATCCTGGCCGCCGGAAAACAGCACCAACGCGGCCGTGGAAGTCTCGCTCATGGGGCGGTGTTTAGCCCGCGCGCCCGCAAAACGAAAGACGGACGCTTCGAACGGTCAGGCGACCTTCTCCGCCGCCGGCCGCGCCGCCACGCAGGCGGCCGGCAGCGCGATGGTCACGATCGTGCCTTCGCCGACCGCGCTTTGAATGCTGAGCGTGCCGCCATGCAGTTCGGCCAATGCCTTGGCGATGGACAGTCCCAGGCCCGCGCCTTCGAACCGGCGCGACAGCGCGGCGTCCAGCTGGCGGAACGGTTCCAGTGCGGCGGCGATGGTTTCCTGGGCCATGCCGATACCGGTATCTTCC
>CAWIGN010000005.1:0-187320 GCA_963835715.1 uncultured Alphaproteobacteria bacterium | reverse complement strand
TTTTTTCTCGGCCAAGGCCAGAAAAATAATAGTAAAAACAAACAATTATTTAGGGCACACGCAGGCATAGTCGCCGCCACGTGTTGCCGCCTATTGCCTCATTTTGCCGTGCTGCGCATGCTGTTTCCACCTACACCACACCTATGGGTTAGGAGACCATGGCAAGGCGGGCATTGGACGAAAAGCGGGTGGCTGCCTTGAAGTCGCAGCAGCCGCAAACCGAGTATTTCGATGGGTTGGTTCCGGGGCTCTGCATCCGGGTAACAATGGCGGGCCGCAAGACGTGGTCCTACCATTTCCTGTCCCCCACGACTGGAAAGAACGCCCGATCACCTTCGGCACCTACCCTGCCTTTTCTCTCAAGGACGCCCGCACTCTCGCCAACGCCAATCGGGCCAAGATTTAGCAGGGGATCGATCCACGGGGCGAGGCAGCCAGCCCGGAAAAAACGGTCGCCGAACTAATCGAGGATCGCCTGCGACTAAAAATCCGCCCGGACATCGACCCCAAGACCAAAAAGGTAGCCCGTCAAGGGCTCAAGTCCGCTAACGAAATTGAACGCCGGTATAAAAAATACATCATCCCTATAGTCGGGAAAGTCTTGGTCAAAGACTTCCGGATCACGCACCTGCACAGAGTAGTTGATCCCCTGCTCGCTGCGCACAAGCATCGAATGGCAGGCATGGTCTGCAGCGACCTTAAATCTCTCTTCAATTTCGCCGTAGCGCGTGGGGAATAGGTCGTATGTGACGCTTCTGCTGCAGGAGATCGACCGCTGCCTGGTTCGATGGAGAAACGTTTGATGAATTTGGAGCTCAACAGTGACAAAAAATCAGTAACGGCTTTCGTGTATTACATACAGTTTAGGTTCGTTACGTGAACCAAACGCCGAAATCGCCATCAAAATATCGGCATTGGACAACCTGAAGCCTCAAGTCTTGACGGCGTGCACGCGCGAGCGCCTGCTGAGCAATTAGGTCGAATCGTGCTCCAGCAGCAACGCTGAGGGGGATTCACACTTGCCGCCACACGAACAACCATCACCAGATAGGGTACTCAAAATTGAACAAGCCCTTCGCAAGAGCGAGGAGCGGTTCAAGCGCGTAGTTGAGTTTGCCCCGACCGCAATGATCATGATCGGGCCAGCGGGAACGATCGAGATGGTCAACGTGCAAGCGGAACGGCTGTTTGGCCATGACCGTTCTGAGCTTCTCGGAAAAGCGATCGAGGTATTGATTTCCGAACGTTTCAAAAGCAAGCATCCAGAATTGCGAACCTCGTTCTTTCGAAGTTCAGAGTCGCGGCCGATGGGAGCTGGTCGCGATCTCTTCGGGCTGAGAAAAGACGGAAGTGAATTTCCGATTGAAATCGGCCTTAATCCGATCGAGACAGAAGATGGATTGATGGTGCTGTCGGCGATTGCCGACATTAGCGAACGTCAACAGAAATCATTGCAAGCTAGCCGTCTTGCCGCAATCGTCGCATCTTCCAGCGATGCCATTATTGGCAAAAACTTGAGCGGTATGATCACGTCGTGGAACCCCGCAGCGGAACATCTTTTCGGCTACAGCGCGCGAGAAGCGGTCGGCAGAAATATTTCCATTTTAATACCAGCAGAGCGACTAGACGAAGAGGACTTGATTCTGAAACGGATCAGGGTCGGCGAACGCCTAGAACAATTTGAGACCATTCGACGTCACAAAAATGGCCATGATATTGCTGTTTCTCTCACGGTTTCACCAATTCTGGGATCGGACGGTAAAATCGTCGGTGCTTCGAAAATTGTTCGGGATATCACCGAGCGCCGGCGGGTAGCAGAAACCCTTCGACTAAGCGAGGAGCGCTTCCGTTCCATTTTCGATGCAATCGCTGAGGGAATAATCATAACGGATTCTGAAACCGGGAAATTCACCGACGTCAACGGACCGGGCGCGGCGATGTACGGCTATAAACCCGACGAAATGATCGGACTTCAAATTGAGGCAATATCTTCGGGAGTGTCGCCCTATACCCAAGGTGGTGCGATAGCTTGGATTGAAAGGGCCGCTTCCACTGGTGAAACCCAACAATTCGATTGGCAAGCCAAAAGGAAGGACGGCAGTCTATTTTGGGCAGAAGTGTCAATACGATTCGCATTTCTCAGTGGTAAAAAGGTAATTCTCGCGATCGCCCGTGACGTGACTGATCGGCGCGAAATGGAAGGCCAGCTTCGCCAAGCACTGAAAATGGAAGCGATCGGCACACTCGCGGGCGGAGTCGCGCACGAACTTAATAATCTGCTTCAGCCGATTATCATGATGACAGAGCTTGTAATGAGCAAGATGCCGGATGATGGGACGGAGTTCAATCAATTGAAGCACGTTGTCGATGCGGGAGCAAAAGCAAGCGAGATCGTCCAGCGAATATTGGCCTTTGGACGGGCCGACGAGGTATCTCATGGTTTGCTGGATATTAGCCTTGTCGTGCGCGAGAGTATCTCGTTTATCCGTACGATCATGCCGTCGTCGATAACCCTTCATGTCGGGATCGAAGATAATGTCGGGTTGGTGCGTGGAGACAAAACACAGATAACCCAGGTGCTTATTAACTTGGCGACCAATGCGCGAGACGCCATTGGGCCGAGAATTGGAACTTTATCGATGTGGCTCTCGAAAACGGACGAAGACTTCGAGCGTATGGAGCCAAAGTCCGGATCAGTGATACGCGGGCCGTGCGCCATTCTTGCAGTGGGAGATAGCGGGTCGGGGATGGACAGTGAAACATCTCGCAGAATATTTGAACCGTTCTTCACGACAAAAGGCGTCGGAAAAGGTACCGGATTGGGTCTTTCTGTCACCCATGGAATTATAGCTGGTCACGGCGGCACAATTCAGGTCGACAGCAAACCGGGCCACGGCACACGCTTCACGATTTACTTGCCGCTGGAAAAACCAACCATCCCCACAGGAAGTTCGTCGAATCCAAAGGAGACCTAGCGATGGCAGTCATTTTGTTAATAGATGACGAACAGCTCGTCGTCGAAACGCTGTCAAATGCCATTACCAACAAGGGTCATACAGTAGTAACCGCAATGAACGGCATCGAAGGTATGAAAAAATTCAACGATGGTCGATTTCGACCTTGTCATCACCGATATCATTATGCCGGATAAGGAAGGAATTGAATTGATCATGGAATTGAAGCGTCACACACCCGACGTCAAAATCATGGCCATATCCGGCGGCGGTCGTACCGGGACTGTTGAATTTCTCAAGATGGCTAAAAAGCTTGGCGCTGTCGCCTCTTTAAAAAAACCAATTCGGTTGGCCGACTTTTATGACGCCTTGAACCAATGTTTAAGCGGCTCCCCAAATTCCCATCCGCAAGAAACGTTTGACGAATGAGCTTCTGCTATAAAGCGAAGGCCGAACTGCGATCATGACAGAGGACGGTGCTCTTAGAGGCGGTTCGATTAGCTCTCTGATGTCTGTGTCGTCGGCTGGGAAAATAGCTGTATTGGGGCTACAAGGCATTCGACTGCGGCTGAAGGATCAGTGGGAAGCACACTCCAATACAGTGCACACATATTTTGAGGCGTTGCTTGACCGGGAAATGAAGTCAGGAGACTGCTACCATAAAATTGATGAGTTATCGTATCTAGTCTTTTTTCGTGACCTTTCTGCCTCCGAAGCCCAATTGAAATGTGTTGCAATTGCAGAAGCGGCAAGCCGCCGTTTGTTCGGCGAGGATGTTGGGGCGATATCAATTCGGGTAGTTGTCAGTGCGGTCAATAACGCCCTTTTGCTCCAAGGCCTTGATCCTATAGCCGCTGTGCAGGGAATATTAAGCGATAGCGGAACCGAGACCATAGTCACGCAAGAAATGGAGGGAGCAGAAAATTTACATACTGACAATTGCGGAAGCAAAACAAAAACTCGATCGCCTGATAGTTCGCGAGATCTGAAAGTGACATTTGGTCCCGAACGCGATCATGCACAGTCGTTCATTTTGGATCAAATCAGTTTCCAGTATCGGCCCCTTTGGGATTCCATTCAGAAAGTCATCCTGACCTATCTCTGTCAGCCGATTCCTCAGTCGAGCGAGAGCAAATCGGGATTGGCGGCCGGTGGGCTTTGCCTGGCTCAAGACCCCTACGACGCCTGCCTACTTGACCTTCGTGTTTTTCGAGAAATTGCTGAACGGATGGAACTTCTGCGTAAGGAAGGGCTGCGAATTGTTGCCGCCTGCCCAGTTCATTTTTCGACGATAGCCCATATTCGTAGCTGGACGAAGTATGCCCGCGCTCTCGATATAGCCGGGGCTGGAACTGTCCGCGACATTGCTTTTTTGCTCGTTGGAATTGATATGGGTGTGCCCAACATTAGGCTCGCGCAGGAAATTCCAAAACTGTCGTCGCGTACGAAGTGGGTGTTTGGAGCGATTGACTATCATGAGGGTCTTGTCGCTAGATTCGAGCATACTGGAGTTCGAGCTATCGGCGTCGAACTGCGACAATCTTCCGGATCAAACCGCAATTCGATGGCTATGATTGAGGCTTTGGCGTTGGAGTCTCAGACTGCCGGTTTAGCGAGCTTTGTTCTTGGTGCTAACAGTAGAAGTATCGTGGTTGGCGCAATTGCGTCAGGAGTTAGATATCTGGAAGGAAAAACAATCGCGGCTCCAATCATGGAGCCGCGACATGCCTTTGTCCAAGATATCGCCGATCTTTATCGCTAGACTCGCGTAGACGGAGGCACTCGTGTCCAGCTTAGGCGCAAGCGGTTCACTATGCCCTTGGTAGAGGCGGGTAGGCGTGCAGAAATGAAAAACCCGGCAGGGAGAGACCACCCGCCGGGTTTCCAAATACAGCGCCCCCATAGGGTACAAGGCCCCGTGGTTCAAAGATTACGATGAACCCTATTCAGGGTGCCTTTCAGAGATAGTTCAAATTTTATGGACCGGCGGGAAAATGCTGGCCTCGGGATCATTTAGGCCTAAACGTCCGCTTTTTGCCCCCAAGCGGACACTGGCCGGCCCTTTACCCAAAAAGGGCACATTGGCGCAAAGCGGTCATTGGGCAGACCGGGGCCGAATGGCCGGTTTTGGCGCAAAGCGGACATTGCGTTGACCGGGCTTGAATGACCGCTTTTGGGGTAAAGCGGACATTCGGACAAATTGATAAGAAAAAATGGGAGCCGGTGTTGTCGAGAGCGGTACCTGGACCCCCCTTTTATTTTTTCGTATCACCTCGTATTGAGAGGGTGTGGTCAAAAATGTAAAGTGCGCTGGAGTTAGCTATACCCCCCGCATTCGCGGGCCATGACAATATTATTGTCGCGTCGCCGGCTACTTCCGCTTCGCCATCGGCACATAAGCCCGTTCGGTGGGGCCGGTATAGATCTGGCGCGGGCGGCCGATCTTCTGGTGCGGGTCCTCGATCATTTCCTTCCACTGCGCGATCCAGCCCACGGTGCGGGCCAGCGCGAACAGCACGGTGAACATGGAGGTCGGGAAGCCCAGCGCCTTCAGGGTGATGCCGGAATAGAAGTCGATGTTGGGATAGAGCTTCTTCTCGATGAAATATTCGTCCTGCAGCGCGATGCTTTTCCAGCTCCATCGCCACCTTCAGCAGCGGATCGTCATGCAGGCCCAGTTCGTCCAGCACCGCATGGCACTGGATCTGCATCACCTTGGCGCGCGGGTCGTAGTTCTTGTAGACGCGGTGGCCGAAGCCCATCAGGCGGAAGCCCGTCGTTCTTGTCCTTGGCCTCTTCGATGAATTCCGGAATGCGGTCGACGGTGCCGATCTCCTCCAGCATCTTCAGCGCCGCCTCGTTGGCGCCGCCATGCGCCGGGCCCCACAGGCAGGCGATGCCGGCGGCGATGCAGGCGAACGGATTGGCGCCCGAGGAGCCGGCCAGCCGCACGGTCGAGGTCGAGGCGTTCTGCTCGTGATCGGCGTGCAGGATGAAGATCGTGTCCAGCGCCTTGGCCAGCACCGGATTGACCATGTATTCCTCGGCCGGCACCGAGAAGCACATGCGCAGGAAATTCTCGGTGTAGCCGAGCTTGTTCAGCGGATAGACGAAGGGCTGGCCGACGTGATATTTGTAGGCCATGGCCGCGATGGTCGGCATCTTGGCGATCAGCCGGTGGCTGGCGATCTCGCGCTGCCTGGGATCGTTGATGTCGGTGCTGTCGTGATAGAAGGCCGACAGCGCGCCGACCACGCCGCACATGATCGCCATCGGATGCGCGTCGCGGCGGAAGCCGCGGAAGAAGGTCGCCAGCTGCTCGTGCACCATGGTGTGGTGGGTGATGGAATAGGTCGAATTCCGTCCATCTGCTGCCTTGTCGGCAGTTCGCCGTAGAGCAGCAGGTAGCAGACTTCGAGGAAGTTGCGAATTCTCGGCCAGCTGGTCGATCGGATAGCCGCGATAGAGCAGGATGCCCTTGTCGCCGTCGATGAAGGTGATGTTGCTTTCGCAGCACGCGGTCGAGGTGAAGCCGGGATCGTAGGTGAAGACATCGGCCTCGGTCGTAGAGCTTGCGGATGTCGACGACGTCGGGGCCCTGGTGCCGCGCATAGACCGGCAATTCATAGTCCTTGTCCTCATAGGTCAGCGTGGCCGTGCCGGCCGGCTTGATCTTGCTCTCTCGTCATGCAGCACTCCCTGGGCTCCGCCGGGCGGTCATCTTGCACTGCAGAACTATAAGCCATGACTGTTGACGATTCGTCACCTGCGCAGTTTCACGTCACCGGCGCAACTGGTTGCAGTCTCACGTCCTTGTAAGCCCTTAGCCGGACGAGGGATTCTTCCCGGCCCAGCACCGCCAGCATGTCGAACAAGGGCGGCGAGGCTGGCCTTGCCGGTCAAGCGCCGCCCGCAGGGGCTGCGCGACCTGGCCGAGCTTCAGGCCCTTCGCTTCGGCGAAGGCCCGGGCCGCGGCTTCCAGGCGCCGGCCGCCCCAGTCGGTGGCCTCCAGCGCCGGCAGCGCCGCGGCCAGGCGTGGCGCGCGCCTCCGGGGTCAGCAGCTTGGCGGCGGCCTCATCCGGGGTGCGCGGGCCGTCGGTGAACAGAAATTCGGCGCCTGCGCGACAGTTCGACCAGGGTCTTGGCGCGCTCCTTGAGACCCGGCATGGCGGCCAGCAGCCGCGCGCGCGGCCTTGGCGTCCGGCACGGCGGCGGTGTCTCGCGGGCGAGGCAGGCAACGACCTCCGCCGCCAGCGACCGTATCGTGCGCATTCGCGGATGTAATGGCCGTTGAGATTGTCGAGCTTCTTGAAGTCCATCCGCGCCGGCGCTCTTGCCGATGCTCTCGAGGTTGAACCATTCGATCGCCTGCGCGGTCGGAGATGATCTCGTCGTCGCCATGGCTCCAGCCCAGCCGCAGCAGGTAGTTGCGCATGGCCTCGGGCAGATAGCCCATGTCGCGATAGGCCTCGACCGCCAGCGCGCCATGGCGCTTGGAAAGCTTGGCGCCGTCCGGGCCGTGGATCAGCGGCACATGGCCGTAGACCGGCACCGGCCAGCCCATCGCCTCGATGATCTGCAGCTGGCGCGCGGCATTGTTGAGATGATCGTCGCCGCGGATGACATGGGTGACGCCCATGTCGTGATCGTCCACCACCACCGCCAGCATGTAGGTCGGCGTGCCGTCGGAGCGCAGCAGCACCATGTCGTCGAGCTGGTCGTTCTCGAAGCGCACATCGCCCTGCACCACGTCGTGCACGATGGTCTCGCCGGTCCTGGCGGGCCTTCAGCCGCACGACATAGGGCTTGCCCTGCTGTTCGGGGCCCGGCTCGCGGTCGCGCCAGCGCCCGTCATAGCGCATCGGCTTGCCGGCCGGCGCTCTGCTCCTCGCGCATGGCGTCGAGTTCCTCGGCGGTGGCATAGCAGCGATAGGCCTTGCCCTCGGCCAGCAGCTGTTCGGCGACCTCGCGGTGACGGGCGGCGCGCGCGAACTGGTAGACCGACTCGCCGTCCCAGTTCAGCCCCATCCATTTCATGCCGTTGAGGATGGCGGCCACCGCTTCGGGGGTGGAGCGCTCGCGGTCGGTATCCTCGATCCGCAGCAGGAATTTGCCGCCGGTGTGGCGGGCATAGAGCCAGTTGAACAGGGCCGTGCGGGCGCCGCCGATATGCAGCATGCCGGTGGGCGAGGGCGCAAAGCGCAGGACGGGTTTTGAGTTTTCAGTCATGATCGCCAGGGACTTAAGGCAGGGGCGCGGCTTTGGCAAATGAGGCCCGGCCCCAACCGGACAAGGCGGTCGGGTGAACCGGTTCAAGGGGGCGAATGCGCCGGGCGCAGGCCGGACGCGGGGCGGAATGCATGCTTTTGCGAGGTGAATTTGCCGCAGAACGCGAGCGCTGGCCGCTGTGGCTGCCGGTGGCGCTGGGCACTGGTGCGGGCGCCTATTTCGCGCTGCCGGCCGAGCCGCCGCTCGCCGCCGCCTGGATCGCGCTGGGGCTGGCCTGGGGCGCGCTCACGGCCGCGATCCTGGGGCGGGGCCGCTGGCGATTGGCGTTCACGGCGGGGCTGCTGGCGGCGCTGGCGCTGGGCTTCGGCCTGGCCAAATTGCGCGAGAGCAGGATCGCCACGCCGGTGCTGGGCCGCGCGGTGGTGACGCATCTGACGGGGCGCATGGTGTCGCGCGAGCCGCGCGCGCGCGGCGTGCGGCTGGTGCTGGACGAGGTGCGCTCCGGCGGGCTGGTGCCGCTGCCGCGCCGGGTGCGGGTGACACTGCGTGAAGGTGATTTTCATCCCGGCGACTGGCTCAGCCTGACGGCCGCGCTGGACACGCCGCCCGGGCCCAGCGCGCCGGGCGCCGGCGATGTGGGGCGCGCGCTGTTCTTCCGCTCCATCGGCGCGATCGGTTTTGGCTATGGAAGCGCGCATGCAATTCCCCCGGCGCATCCGCCGGGCCTGGTGCGGCGCATCGCCGACGCGGTGGAAAATCTGCGCCTGGCCATGACGCGGCGCATCCACAACGCGCTGCCGGGCAGCACCGGCGGCATCGCCGGCGCCCTGATCACCGGCGAGCGCGGCGGCATCAGCGACGCCGACCAGGCGGCGCTGCGCGATGCGGGGCTGGCCCATGTGCTGGCCATCGCGGGGCTGCACATGGCGCTGATGGGCGGCGGCATCTTCTGGCTGCTGCGCGCCGCGCTGGCGGCGATCCCGGCGCTGGCCCTGCGATACCCGATCAAGAAATGGGCGGCGGCCGGGGCGCTGGCGGCCAGCGCCTTTTACCTGACCATCAGCGGCGCGGCGCCGTCGGCGGTGCGCGCCTTTGTCATGCTGGCGATGGTGATGCTGGCGATCCTCTTCGACCGGCCGGCGCTTTCCATGCGCAGCCTGGCGCTGGCGGCGGCGATCCTGCTGCTGCTGCGGCCCGAGGCGATCGTCGAGCCGGGCTTTCAGATGTCCTTCGCGGCGGTGGCGGGGCTGATCGCGGTGGCGGAATGGGAAATCCGGCGCGAACGCATCACCCCACGCGGCCTGGCCTGGCGCTATGTCCATGGCATCGCCATGGCCAGCCTGATTGGCAGCCTGGCCACCATGCCGTTCGCGCTGTTTCATTTCGACCGTGCCAGCCATTACGCGGTGCTGGGCAACCTGATCGCCATGCCGGTGATGGGGCTTTGGGTGATGCCGGCGGCGGCGCTGGCGGTGGTGCTGATGCCGCTGGGGCTGGAGGGGTTCGCGCTGCATCTGATGGGGCAGGGGATCGCGGTGATGCTGGCAAGCGGGCGCTGGGTATCGGGGCTGCCCGGCGCGGTGTCGCTGGCGCCCGCCATGCCGCTTTCAGCGCTGCTGGCGATGGTGGCGGGCGGGCTGTGGCTGGTGATCTGGCGCCGGGGCTGGCGCTGGCTGGGGCTGGCGCCGCTGGCGCTGGGGGTGGTCCTGGCCTGGACGGCGCCGGCGCCCGACATGCTGGTGGCGTCGGATGCGGCGACCATCGCCATTCGCGGCGCGGACGGGCTGCTGCATTTCGTGCGCAAGGCGAAAGACAAATATGCCGCGCGCGACTGGCTGCGGCGCGACGGCGACGGGCGCGACATCGGCGATGCGGTGGGAATGCCCGGACTGACATGCGACGCAGAAGGCTGTGTGGTGAAAGGCAAGGTTTTGATCGCGGCGCCGCTGCGGCCCGAAGCCCTGGCGGACGACTGCGAACGCGCCGCCGTGCTGGTCAGCGCCGTGGCGGCGGATTGCAAGGGCCCGGCGGTGGTGATCGATCCGAAATCGGCGGCGATGGGCGAAGGCTGGCGCATCACCTTGTCGTCGCCGCCGACCGCAACAAGCGTGCGCGACTATCGCGGTGAACGGCCGTGGGTGGTCAACAGGTCAGAGTGAATTCGACAATCCACCGCCTTGTTTGCGCCCGTCGCCGCTCTCAATACCGCCGGATAAGTCCAACCAGCTTGCCCTGGACCTTGACGCGGTCGGCGCCGTAGAGGCGGGTCTCATAGGCCGGGTTGGCGGCTTCCAGGGCGATGAAGTCGCCGCGGCGGCGCAGCCGCTTCAAAGTGGCTTCCTCATTGTCCACCAGCGCCACGATGATCTCGCCGGTATTGGCGTGGTCGGCTTCCTGGATGATGACGGTGTCGCCGTCCAGGATGCCGGCATTGATCATGAAGTCGCCGGTCACTTCCAAGCGCGTAATGGCTGCCGCGCCCCAGCATGCCGCCGGGCACCGGCACGTCGCTGACCTTGTTCTGCAGCGCCTCGATCGGGGTGCCGGCGGCGATGCGGCCCACCAGCGGCACATTGACGGCGCCTTCGCCGCCCTCGCCATAGCTGCGCCGGGGCGCGGGCGAGCGGGCGTCGGCCATGCGGATCTCGCTGCGGCCATGGCGGCCGCCGGCCCGCTGCACCTGGCTGCGGGTGGTGGCGGGGCGCAGGGTCTCGGCCATGTTGTCGGGCAGCTTGAGCACTTCCAGGGCGCGGGCGCGCTTTTCCATGCGGCGCAGGAAGCCGCGTTCCTCCAGGGCGGTGATCAGGCGGTGGATGCCGGACTTGGACTTGAGGTCCAGCGCCTCCTTCATTTCGTCGAAGGAGGGCGGAATACCGCTCTCGCGCACCCGTTCATGGATGAACATGAGCAGTTCATATTGCTTGCGGGTCAGCACGTCTTCTTCTCCCCCATCTGTCCGCCACGCGGGCAAGCCCGCCGGCGGACATCTTCCCCGGCAATGCGCCATCGCGCGGCGGGGGAAGAAAGTCGGTGAATATCCTCGCCGTCCAGCCTTGTCCGGTAGCGAACAAAGCCGGTACGGCGACGAATCGTTCTACTTTAGTTCCGCTCGCCGGTCAACGCATTCCGGCCGCCGGAATCGCGCCGCCGCAGCCGCAAACGGAACCGGCCCGGGGCCTTGGCCGTTTTCATCCGCGGGAGGCGGTTTTCCCTCAGAGATGGAGATTATCCGATGAAGATAAGATCACTTTTCCTGGGCGCCGCTGCCGCTGCCGCGGCGCTGACAGCCAGCGCCGGCACGGCTTCGGCCTATGTCGTCTGCAACCGCCATGGCGATTGCTGGCATGTCGAACGGCACTATGAGCGTCCCGGCCTGCGGTTCACCTATCATCCGGACGATTGGTATTTTCACCGCCGCTGGGATCGCGACCGCCGCTGGCGCTGGCACGCCGAGCATGAGGGCCGCGGCTATTGGCGCGGCGGCGTCTGGATCACATTCTGATCGGCCATGGCGCGAAGGGCGGCTTGCCTTTGGGGCCGCCCTTTTCGTTTGTGCTAGGCGAACAAATCCTGCGGGCGCGCAGCCGGCGGCGCGCGCCAGCCTTTCCAGCGTCCGGGGCGCGATGGTGCGGGTCTTGCCGGTGAGGAACCCCAGGATTTCGCCTGACGGCACGCCGGCATCGCGCGCCCATTGGCTGGGACTGAGGCGATGGGAAGCCATGAAGGCGCGAAGGGCCCTGCGCTGCGCCGCGGCCTGCTGGTTGCCGGGGGCGGCATATCTGGCTATCGGCGCCGCCACTTCGCCCATCAACACTTTCGGCTTGGGATGGCGCGAGGTGGAAACGGATTTGGGCGGCGGCGCTTCGGGGCGCGGCGCGGGCGGGGTGCTGGAAATGGCACGATGCTCGGCCAGCGCATTGCGCGGGCTGCCGCGCATGCCCGCCGAACGCCTGGCAACCGGCGCCTTGTCCGTCACCGGAAACCATTGCCCAAAAGAAGCGCGGTGGCGGCGCGCACATCCTTCTGGCGCATCAGGCTTTCGCCCACCAGCACGCTGGTGACCTTCGCCCCGGCCAGCCGCTTGAGGTCGGCGGGGGCCGAAATGCCGCTTTCCGACACGACATGCACGTCGCGCGGCACCTTGTGCGCCAGCCGCAGGGTCACGCCCATGTCGGTGACAAAGGTCTTGAGGTTGCGGTTGTTGATGCCGATCAGGGCGGCGTCCAGGTCCAGCGCCCGTTCCAGCTCGGCCTCGTCATGCACTTCCACCAGCGCGTCCATCTCCCAGCGCGCCGCCTCGTCCAGCAGGGCGCGGGCATGGTCATCGTCCAGCATCGCCATGATGACAAGGATGCAGTCCGCGCCCCAGCTGCGCGCCTCGACCACCTGATAGGGCTCGATCATGAAATCCTTGCGCAGCACCGGCAGGCGGGTGGCCTCGCGCGCCTGGGTGAGAAATTCCGGCGCGCCCTGGAAGGAGGGCGCGTCGGTCAGCACCGAAAGGCAGGCCGCGCCGCCTTCCTCATAGGCCATCGCCAGGGCGGGGGGATCGAAATCGGCGCGGATCAGGCCCTTGGACGGGCTGGCCTTCTTGATCTCGGCGACCAGGCCGAATTCGCCGCTCTCCTTTTTTTCCTGCAGGGCGGCCAGGAAGCCGCGCGGGGCCTCGACGTCGCGGGCGCGCGCTTCAAGTTCGGCATGGCCGGCCTTGGTCTTGGCCTGCGCCACTTCTTCCTTCTTGTAGCCCAGGATCTTGTCGAGAATGCTCATCTCTATTGGCCTTGCACAGCGGCGGCCGTCCGGTTTGAAGCAACGATCAATGCGTCCAGTTTTACCCGGGCAGCGCCGCCGTCCAAGGCTTGTGCCGCCAATCCCACGCCTTCTTTTATATCCCTTGCCCGCCCGGAGACCATAAGCGCCGCGCCCGCATTCAGCAGCACGATGTCGCGGTAGGCGCCTTTTTCGCCGTCGAACAGCCGTTTCAGCGCCGCGGCATTGTCGGCGGCGCTGCCGCCCCGGATGTCGGCCAGGCGCGCGCGCGCCAGGCCGGCATCCTCGGGCGCGATCTCGCCCTGGCGGATCTCGCCGTCTTCCAGGCTGGCGAAATATGTCACATCGGTGATGGTCACTTCGTCCAGCCCGTCGGCGCCATGCACCACCAGGGCGCGGCTGCTGCCCAGCGCCTTCAGCGCCTCGGCATAGGGCACCAGCCATTTTCTGTCGTAAATCCCCACCAGCTGGCGCTTGACCCGGGCGGGCGAGGCCAGCGGGCCCAGCAGATTGAAGATGGTGCGTGTCTTGATCTGGCTGCGGACCTTGCCGACATGGCGCATGGCGGGATGATGCAGCTGGGCGAAAAGAAAAACGATCCCGGTCTGGGCCAGCACCGCCGCGGCGCGCGCCGGTTCCAGGTCGATTTTCACCCCCAGCGCTTCGAGGATGTCGGCGGCGCCGCTTTTGGAGGTGGCAGAGCGGTTGCCATGCTTGGCGACCGGCACGCCCGCGCCCGCCACCACAAAGGATACCGCCGTCGAGATATTGAGCGTGCCATGGCCGTCGCCGCCGGTGCCGCACAGATCGATGGCGCCCTCGGGCGCCGCGACCGGGCGCATGCCGGCGCGCATCGCCCGGACCGCGCCCACGATCTCGGCCACGGTGGGACCGCGCGCCGCCTGGGCGGTGAGGAAGGCGGCGAGGTCGGCATCGGACACCGTGCCGGACATGATTGTCTCGAACACCCGCGCCGATGCGTCGGCATCCAGGCTGCCGCCCTCGCGCAGAATTGCCAGCGCGGCGGGGAAATCCACCGAGGCACTCGTCACTTTCATGCCGGGACTTTGGCGAAGTCGCGCGCGATGGCCAGGAAATTGCCCAACAGCGCATGGCCGTTTTCCGAGGCGATGCTTTCGGGATGGAACTGCACGCCATGCACCGGATGGGTCTTGTGCATCACGCCCTGGATCACGCCGTCCTCGCTGGTGGCGGTCACCTCCAGCGCGGCGGGCATCGAGGGCGGATCGATGGTGAGGGAATGGTAGCGGGTGGCGAGGAAATCATTGTTGAGCCCGCGGAACACGCTTTTGCCGGTGTGATGCACGCGGCTGAGCTTGCCGTGCATGGGCTGGGGCGCGCGCACGATGCTGCCGCCATAGACCTGGCCGATCGCCTGGTGCCCCAGGCAGACCCCCAGGATGGGCATGGTGCCGGCCGCCTGGCTGATGACCTCCAGGCAGATGCCCGCCTCGTTGGGGGTGCAGGGGCCGGGCGAAAGCACGATGCCCTGCGGCTTCATCGCCAGCGCCTCGGCGGCGGAAATCTCGTCATTGCGGACCACCCGCACATCGGCGCCCAGCTCGCCCAGATAATGGAAGAGGTTGTAGGTAAAGCTGTCGTAATTATCGATGAGCAGAAGCACGGGAGCCGCCTGTGTGAAGGGTACGGTTATAGCCGAATTTTGCTGCGCTTGCACAAGCTTGGGGCTGCGGGACGGTCATGCTAGGAGTCTCACCATAATAACAAGACTTCGGGCGGGAAATGGTTTTGCGGCGTGTTGGCATAGGCCTTTTGGCGCTTCTGGCGGCGGTGCCCGCCTGGGCGGAAAGTTTTGAAACCCGCCTGTCGCCGTCGCCGCTGACCCCCGGCACCCGCGATTCCATCACCGGCGAGGGCAGGGCCAGCGCCAGCCTGGACGGCAGGACCTTGACCGTCAGCGGCAATTTCCACGGCCTGGCCGGCGATGCCACCGGCGCAGAACTTTATGACGGGCTGGGCATCGCCATCCCGGGTCCCAAGGCGTTCGACCTGACCGTGACCCCGGGCGTTTCCGGCACCATTTCCGCCAGCCTCACCCTGAGCGCCAAACAGGCCGCCGACCTGCGCGCCGGACACTTCTATGTCCAGCTCAACAGCAAGAAGGCGCCCGACGGCAATCTCACCGGCTGGCTGCTGCCGCCCCATCCCTTTGCCGGCGAGGATGTGCCGGTGGCCGGTCCCGGCTTCCTGCCGCAATTCGAAGTCAGGAAATAATGAAGACACTGCTCGCCGTTTCCGCCGCCGGTATCGCGCTTCTGGGCGCCAGCGCGCTGGCGCTGGAAGACGGACCTTTTGTGCCGGACCAGGCCCGCGCCGGCCGCGCCTTGTACGTCGCCAACTGCGCCGGCTGTCATGGGCCGGAATTGAAAGGCGCGGGCGAAGCCCCGCCGCTGGCCGGCACCACCTTCATGGCGGCCTGGGGCGAGCGCTCGACCGAAGAACTGTACAACCTGATCCGGTTTTCCATGCCCTACGGCAATGGCGACAGCCTGGATGCCGACACCTATCGCCGGATCGTGGCCTATGTCCTGTTTGCCAACGGCGCCAAGCCGGGCGCCATCGCCATGGTCGGCAACGAGACGGTGCGCATCGCCGCCATCGCCGACGGCACCATGCCGGTCATGGCGCCTGCGCCCGCGCCGGCAACGGCCGCCGCGGCGCGTCCCGCCACCTCCTATCCGCAGACGCGCTTCGGCCTGACCGTGGCGGGCACGCTGAAGACCTATGATCCCGTCACCGATGCCATGCTGGCCCATCCCAAGGATGCCGACTGGCTCATGTACCGGCGCAACTATCAGGGCTGGAGCCATTCCCCGCTCACCCAGATCACGACCGCCAATGCAAAGAATCTGCAGCTGCAATGGTCCTGGGCGATGAATGACGGCGGCGCCAGCCAGGTGACGCCCATCGTCCATGACGGCATCATGTTCCTGTCCAACACCGCCAACACCGTGCAGGCGCTGGATGCCAGGACCGGCGAGCTGATCTGGGAGAACCGCATCGGGCCGGCGCCCACCCGCGCCTATGGCGCGACGCGCAGCCTGGCGCTGTATGGCGACAAGGTGTTCGTGCCCACCACCGATGCCAAGCTTTATGGCCTGGACGCCAAGACCGGAAAGATCGTGTGGCAGACGGTGATCGAGGACGCCAAGGAGGGCTACAGCAACACCGGCGGCGCCATCGCCATCCACGGCAAGGTCCTGGTCGGCCTGACCTACTGCAACCGCTATGAGACCAAGCATTGCTTCATCAGTGCGTACGATGCCAACACGGGCAAGGTGGCATGGCGCTTCAAGACCATCGCCCTCAAGGGCGAGCCCGGCGGCGACACCTGGAACAACCTGCCGGACGAATTCCGCCAGGGCGCGGAAACCTGGATCGCGGGCACCTATGATCCGGACCTCAACACGACCTATTGGGGCACGGCGCAAAGCAAGCCCTGGACGCGGGCCAGCCGCGCCAGCGGCGCCGGCGCGACGCTCTATGCCAACTCCACCCTGGCGCTGGACCCCGACACCGGAAAGCTGAAATGGTCCTACACCCACGCGCCGGGCGAGAATTTCGACCTCGACGAGGTATTCGAGCGCGTGCTGGTGGACCACGGTCCGTCCAAGGATGTGCTGACCATCGGCAAGGTGGGCGTGCTGTGGAAACTCAACCGCGTCACCGGCCAGTATGAGGACAGCGCCCAGACCGTCTTCCAGAATGTCTATGACAGGATCGATCCCAAGACGGGCATTCCCACCTATCGCAAGGATGTGCTGGATTCCAAGATCGGCCAGTGGATTTCGTCCTGTCCCGGGCCGGCCGGCGGCCATGACTGGCCCGCCACCTCCTATGATCCGGCAACCGACCTGATGGTGATCCCGCTGCATCAGTCCTGCGTGATGATGCGCGCCGAGCCGATGGAAAAGAAGATCGGGGTGGGCGGCAATGCCGGCTCACAGCTGCTGTTCGAGATGCCGGGCACCGACGGCAATCTGGGCAAGCTGGCGGCCTACAACACCAGGACGATGAAGGCGCTGTGGAGCTTCCAGCAAAAGGCGCCCTTCCTGACCGGCGTGCTGACCACCGGCGGCGGCGTGGGTTTTGTCGGCGACTTCGACCGTCGCTTCCGCGCCTTTGAAACCGCCACGGGCAAGACGCTGTGGCAGACCCGGCTTCCCACCAGCGCGCAGGGCCATGTCGTCAGCTATGCGGTGGACGGCAAGCAATATATCGCGGTGGAATCCGGCCTGGGCGGCGGCAGCCCGGTGGGCAAGCCCACCACCCTGCTGCCCGGCATCCATCATCCGAACAACGGCAATGCGATCTTCGTGTTCGCCTTGCCCGACAATTGACCTGAACGAGGAGACGTCCATGAAATTGCTTCGCACCACTGTCGCCGTGGCGGCCCTGGCCGCCGTGCTGGGTGGGGCCACCGCCGCCCAGGCGGGGCGCGCCTATATCGGCACCTATACCGCCAACCCGGCGGAGCGTTCGTCGGCGGCCAACAACGGCGAGGGCATCTATCTGGCCAATATCGACGATGCCACGGGCGTGCCCTCGGGGCTCAAGCTGGTGGCCAGGACCCTGTCGCCGTCCTGGCTCACGCTGTCGGCCGACAACCGGTTTCTCTATGCCGTCAACGAAATCGCCAGCTATGGCCCCAACAAGAGCGGCTCGGTCACCGCCTTCGCCGTGGACCGCGCCAGCGGCGCGCTCAGGCAGCTGAATGTGGTGGATTCGGGCGGCTCCATTCCCTGCTTTGTCAGCATCCATCCGTCGGGAAAATTCCTCCTGGTCGCCAACTATACCGGCGGCTCCTATGCGGTGATCCGCATCAAGCCGGACGGCAGCCTGGGCGAGACCACCGATGTGGTGAAGCCGTCCGGCCCGATGAGCATCTACAATGCGGCCGACAAGCCGGTCGGCATGTATGGCAGCATGGAGCCGCACGGCTCGCGCGGCCACATGATCCTGCCCGATCCCAGCGGCCAGTATGTGCTGGGCGCCGACGCCGGACGCGACCAGATCTTTGTGTGGAAGCTGGACACCAACAGCGGCAAGCTGCAGCAGGTATCGGTGACCAAGTCCGTGCCCGGCGCGGCGCCGCGCCATTTCGCATTCTCGCCCGACGGCAAGACGCTGTACCAGTTGCAGGAGCAGGATTCGCGCCTGTCGGTCTATGATTTCGCGAACGGCAAGCTGACCTTGAAGGGCGCGTCCATTTCCACGCTTCCCAACGGCTTTGAGGGCTCCAACACCACCTCGGAACTGCGGATCGACAAGGCGGGCAGGCATTTGTATGCCGCCAACCGCAACCACGATTCCATCGCCACCATCGCGGTGGGCGCCGATGGGCGCGTCAGCCTGGCCGCCAACACCCACACCGAAGGCACGATTCCGCGCAGCCTGACCTTGGATCCGACCGGCCGGTTTCTCTATTCGATGAACCAGAAGGCCGACAATCTCACCACCTTCCGTCTCGATGCCAATGGCGTGCCGCGATTCACCGGCAAGTTCCTGGCGGTGGGCACGCCGGCGGCGATGGTGTTCCTGCCGTAACCCAAGCAAGGAGAGGCGCAATGGACAAACGACAATTCCTGGCCGCCGCCGCGGCGCTGGCGGCGGGCCCGGCGCTGGCCCAATCACGCAAACCCGGGACGGACGAACTGGGCCGCACCGCCGCCAGCATGAAGGCCAAGCCCGTGCCGCGCCGCAAGGCCAGGACGACCAAGCTGTTCCTGACGCCGCCCTCCTGGCCCAACGCCATCACCGCCGATCCGCAGGGCCGCGGCTTCTGGGTGCAGCAACAGCGCCATGACAGGGGCCCGGAAACCGCCTGGCTGCTCGACCGCAAGGGCAAGGTGCTGCACGCCGTGGTGACCAAATGCGAGGACTGCAGCGGCATGGCGGTGGGCAACGGCTTTGTGTGGAGCGGCGCCAACGGCGCTTCGGTGCACAATCCGCCCGATCCGCCGGTGGAAGGCGTCTTCCAGACCGACATGAACGGCAAGACCGTCAGCCATCGCCAGATTCCCTTCGGCCCCAGCAACAATGGCGGCTCCTGCCACGGCTTGGCCTGGGACAATGCCGATGGCGGCCGGTTGTGGATCCAGTCCAACCGGCTGGAAGCGCTGGTGAGAATGAATCCGGTGACCTGGGAATGCGATTACATGTTTCCCGCCGCCCATGTCGACCGCCTGCACGGCATCGAAGTGGAAGGGGGATTCATCTGGCAGGTCTATGGCACCCAGAATCCCAAAGTGCCGGGATATGAGGGCTATACGCCGGGCCTGATAAAATACGACATAAAGTCGGGACAGCCGGTGCTGTTTGTCGATTTCGTGCCGGGCTCCTGCGACATGCACGATGTCTGCGTGCTGGACGGCCAGTTCTACGGCGTGGATGCGGGCGAGCATCCGGGCTGGCCGATCAACGCAAAATATGCCCATCCCGGTTTTCCGGAACTCAACAGCCCCAGCGGCGGATACGTCTTCAAGATCGAACTCATCTGAGAAATTGCTGCGGCTGCGTAGGCGTTTTGGGGTTGCCCGACCAGTTTGGCCAACCCCATACTCGCGCATCGTTTATTGGGGGCAGGGCATGGCGTTGGACGCACTCAAGGGATGGACCGGCGCGCAGAAACATGCGGTGGCCGCCGCCTATCTGGGCTGGACGCTGGATGCGTTCGATTTCTTCGTCCTGACTTTCGTCATGTCCGACGTCGCCAAGCAGTTCGATGTCAAGATTCCGGCGGTGGCGCTGGCCGTCACCCTGACCCTGGCAGTGCGCCCCCTGGGCGCCTTCCTCTTCGGGCGCCTGGCCGACGCCTATGGCCGCCGCCCGATCCTGATGATCAACATCGTGCTGTATTCGCTGTTCGGTTTCGCCACCGCCTTTGCCCCCAGCCTGAACGGCTTTCTGATCATCCGCGCCTTCTTCGGCGTGGCGATGGGCGGGATCTGGGGCATCGGCGCGTCGCTGGCGATGGAGACGGTGCAGTCCAAGGCGCGCGGCTTCGTTTCCGGCCTGCTGCAGTCGGGCTATCCGTCCGGCTATCTGTTCGCCTCGGTGGTGTTCGGCCTGGTCTATGCCGGCTTCGGCTGGCGCGGCATGTTCATGGTCGGCCTGATCCCGGGCCTGCTGCTGACCCTCTATATCTATCTGAAGGTGCCCGAGTTGCCTTCCTTCCAGCGCCCCGCCAATGTGAAGCTTTCGCAGCACCTGATGCATCTGGTCGGCGTGCTGGTCGTGCTTTCGGTGATGCTGATCGTGCTGCAGGCCTTCGGGCGCGAAACCGGCATGCTGTACCTGGCTGCGGCGGTGGTGCCGGTGCTGGTGGTGGTGGGATTCATGACGCCCTTCATCCGCCAGCACTGGAAACTGGCGGTCTATGCCATCCTGCTGATGACCGGCTTCAATTTCTTCAGTCACGGCACCCAGGACCTTTATCCCACCTTCCTGCGCGTCCAGCATCATTTCGACGACGCGACGGTGACCTTCATCACCGTGGTGCTGAACCTGGGCGCCATCGTGGGCGGGCTGTTCTTCGCCTCCCTCAGCCAGAGCTTCGGGCGGCGCCGCACCGTGATCATGGTGACCCTGCTGGCCTTGCCGGTGATCTATTTCTGGGCCTATGCGCCGACGGCGATAACCCTGGCGGCGGGCGCCTTCCTGATGCAGATCTGCGTGCAGGGGGCCTGGGGCGTGGTGCCGGTGCATCTCAACGAATTGTCGCCGGCCAGCGTGCGCGGCACCTTCGCCGGCACCGTCTACCAGCTGGGCAACCTGATCGCCTCGGTCAATGCGGTGTTCCAGGCCGATCTGGCCGAAAGCCATGGCGGCGACTATCGCATCGCGCTGGCGGCGGTGGCCTGTTTCGCGGCGCTGTTGATCGCCACCATGATGTTTCTGGGCCCGGAGGCCCGTCATGTCGAAATGGGACGCGCGGCGCCGGTATCGGAATGATGCAAGGGGAGACGACGATGCATAAATTTCTGTTGGCCGCCCTGTTCGCGGTGCTGGCGGTGCCGGCCATGGCGCAGGGCGGGACGAGCGTGAAAATCATCACCCCCGGGGTCACCGTCAATGCGGGCCTTCGCGATCTGGCGATGGGTTTCGAGAAGGAAACGGGCATCAAGGTTCAGCTCGTCAGCCTCAACATGGCCAAGATGGTGGACGAGTTGAAGGCGGGCACGCCGCCCGCCGATGTCGTGTTCCTGCCCGTTGCCCTGATGGACCAGGCCCAGGCCGACAAGGCCATCGCCAATGGCAGCCGGATCAAAATCGGCCGCGTGCGCATCGGGCTTGCGGTTCACAAGGGCGATCCGGCGCCGGACATTTCCACCGTCGACAAGCTTGCCGCGGTGCTGAAGGCCGCCGACAGCGTGATGTATTCCAATCCGGCCAGCGGCAGCATGGAAGCCCGCATTATCGATGGCATGTTGAACGACCATCCCGAATTTGCCGGCGTGAAGCGCAAGATCAGCATGAATGGCGAGGGCGGACAGGCGGTGGCCCGCGGCGAGGGCCAGATGGCGTTGCAGCTGATCTGCGAGATCGTCAATCATCCAGACGCCCTGACCAATGTGGGAGCGGTGCCGGATTCGCTGCGGGCCTGGATCGATTCCGACGCGGCGGTGACGGCGCGTGCACCCCATCCCCGCGAGGCGGCGCAGTTCCTGAAATATGCCACCCAGCCGGGCACCTATTCGCTGTGGCTGGGCCACGGCCTGGAGCGGATGAAGTGACATGATACAGAGGCGCGAATTCCTTGGCGGTGCGGCGGCGGCGGCCTTGAGCGCGGGCATCGCGCAGGCCGCGGCCCCGCTGGCCGACATTCCCATCATCGATACCCATGTGCATCTGTTCGATTCCCGCAGGCCGCAGGGCGTGCCCTATGCCGGCTCGCCGGAATGGGCCAAGGAACACAATGGCGTGGCGCTGCCCTCCACCTATCGCGCCTATGCCACGCCGCTGAACATTGTCGGCGCCATTGAGCTGGAGGCCAGCCCCTGGATCGAGGACAATCTGTGGGTGCTGGAACAGGAGCATACCGACACGCTGTTCGTCGGCACGGTGGGCGACCTGGAGCCGGAAAAGCCCGAATTCGCCGCCGAATATGACCGCTTCCGCAAGGACCCGCTGTTCCTGGGGATTCGCTGCGGCAATATCTGGGGCCGCGACGTCACCAAGCAGGCGGACGATCCCAAGTTCATCGACGGGTTGCGGCGGGTGGCCGATGCCGACCAGGTGATGGACAGCGCCAATCCCACCGTCGAACTGATGCAGGCGATGGTGAAGATCAACGACAAGATTCCGTCCTTGCGGATCATGCTGGATCACCTGCCGTCATTCGATCCCACCCCCGCCCAGCAGGCCGGCTATGACGCGGTGCTGAAGGAAATCCAGGGCCGCCCCACGATTTACGCCAAACTGTCCGAGATCGACCACCGCTCGATGAAGGCGCGGGGGCTGGCCGCCCACAAGGCGCGGCTGGACCAGCTGATGGAGACGTTCGGCGAGGACCGGGTGGTGTTCGGCACCGACTGGCCCAACAGCTGGGGCACCTCGACCCCGGCCCAGATCGTGGATATCGCGCGCGCCTATTTCGCCACCCGCAGCCGCGCGGCGGCGGAGAAGTATTTCTGGAAGAACTCGCTGGCCTTCTACAAGTGGAAGAAGCGGGCTCCCAACCAGCCCGGCTGACCGGCCCCGCGCCGCGAGCGGCGCGGCCGCGAATGACTATCGTGCTATCGCGGCTGGCCGGTCGTGCGCAGGTACGGCTTGAGGGTCTTGAAGCCGGGGAACAGCTTGGCCGCGTCGTCGTTGCTGACCGCGCCGGTGATGATCACGTCGCCGCCCTGTTTCCAGTCCGCCGGCGTCGCCACCTTGTGCTTGGCGGTGAGCTGCATGGAGTTGATCACCCGCAGGATCTCGGCGAAGTTGCGCCCCGTGGTCATCGGATAGACCAGCACCAGCTTGATCTTCTTGTCCGGTCCGATGATGAAGACATTGCGCACCGTGGCATTGTCGGCCGGGGTGCGCCCATCGGAGGTGCCGGGCGCATCGGCGGGCAGCATGCCGTAGAGCTTGGAGACCGCAAGGTCGGTGTCGCCGATCATGGGGAAGTTGGGGCCCATGCCCTGCGTCTCCAGGATGTCGGCGGCCCATTTGTCGTGGTTGCCCACCGGATCGACCGACAGGCCCAGCACCCGGACGCCGCGCTTGTCGAACTCCGGCTTCAGCTTGGCGACGGCGCCCAGCTCGGTGGTGCACACCGGGGTGAAATCCTTGGGATGGGAGAAGAACAGCACCCAGTTGTCGCCCGCCCAGTCATAGAAGTGCAGCTTGCCTTCGGTGGAGTCGGCGGTGAAGTCGGGCGCGGTTTCGTTGATGGCCAGGGGCATGGAGCACTCCTTTTTTGCGGAATTCGGCGGCGAAGCCTAGCGCATGGCGATTGTGTCTGTCAGCCATGCAATGCCCGAACTTGACGCCGGGCGGGCGCCGTCCGATAAGCGCATCCAGGTGCAAGGTGTAGGGAACGCGTTCCAAAACGCGGCTGCCCCCGCAACTGTCGCCGGTGAGTTTTGGTCCAAAGGCGTAAGGCGCGAGCCGGACCGCCTTGTTTAAAAAGGCGCAAGGCGCAAGCCGGACCGCCTTCTTTAAAAAAGTCACTGAGACCGCAAGGTCTTGGGAAGACGGGCCAAAGCGCTGATCCGGCTAGCCAGGAAACCTGCCTTGCGCCGTCGTCTTGTAGCCTGCCGGGGTGTGCGGGGTGCAGCGGGGTGAACCGCAGCGGCGACAAAGTCGGAGTCGCGCGCTGTGGGGGCAATATCCCTTTTGAAAATACCGCAAGGCGCGTCTCCCAAGCCCGGAGACGTTCAATGAAAGCCATTCTTTTCAGTTCTACTATCTTGGCCGCATCGGCCGCACCGGCCCTTGCGCAAGGCCGCCTCGATGACACGCGCCCCAGGGACGAGACCGTGGTGGTCGGCGCCACCCGCGTCGCCACGCCGCTGGCCGCGATCGCCAGCAGCGTGACGGTGATCACGGCCGGCGATATCGAGGCGCGGCAGGCGCGTTCGTTGCCGGACGTGCTGCGCACCGTGCCGGGCCTTTCCATCGTGCAGAGCGGCGGCGCGGGGGGACAGACCTCGCTGTTCCTGCGCGGCACCAATGCGAGCCATACCAAGGTGCTGCTGGACGGCATCGACATCGCCGATCCGTCCACCGCCAATGGCGCCGCCGATATTTCCAAGCTGCTGGCCGGCGATATCGCCAGGGTCGAGGTGCTGCGCGGGCCGCAGGGCGCGCTTTACGGCTCCGATGCCATCGGCGGGGTGGTCAATATCATCACCAAGAGCGGCGAGGGGCCGATGAAGATCACCGCCAATCTGGAAGGCGGCAGTTTCGCGACCTTCAACCAGGGCGCCTCGGTTTCCGGCTCGCAAGGCGCCTTGCACTACCAGGCGAATGTGCAGCATTTCCATGCCGGCGCCACGCCGGTGACGCCGCTGGACCTTTTGCCGCCCGGCCAGCGTCGCAACGACGATGTCTATGACAATGTCACCGCCAGCACACGGCTGGGCTATGACGTCACCGCCAATTTCGATCTTGGCCTGGTGGGGCATTACACCAACAGCCTGGGCAAGATTACCGGCGACGCTTTCGATCCCGTCACCTTCGCCTCTTTCCCGTCGGCCACCCGCACCCGCATCGAGACCCTGCAATATGAAAGCCGCGCCACCGCCCATCTGGTGCTGGGACGCCTGGAGCAGACGCTGGGGCTGGCCTATGGCAGCACCATCCTGGCCACCCGGGACCCCGACAATGGCGACGGCCGCCAGACCGGCGACCGCATCAAGCTGGACTGGCAGGGCAATGTCCGGGTGATGGAGGGTCAGATGCTGGTGCTGGGGGCGGAGACGGCGCGCGATGCGCTGCATCCGGGCCTTGCCTTCGGCTTTCCCTCAGCCCTGTCGCGCGGCATCAGCACCAATGCCGGGTTTGCCGAGCTGCAGTCCGATTTCGGCGCCGGCCTGCATGACAGCGTCTCGCTGCGCTATGACGACAACAGCCGCTTCGGCAACAAGACCACCTGGCGCATCGCGCCGGTCTGGGTGATCGGCGACACCAAGATCAAGGCCAGCGCCGGAACCGGTTTCAAGGCGCCCGCCCTGCAGCAGCTCTACGGCACCTTCGGCGGCAATGCGGCGCTCAAGCCCGAGACCAGCTTCGGCTACGATGTGGGCGTGGAACAGGCATTGCCGGGCGGGGCGCTGACGGGCGGCGTCACCTGGTTCCACAACAGCATCGAGAACCTGATTGTGTCGGGACCGGCGCCCACATTCCAATTGATGAATGTGGGACGGGCGCGCACCGACGGGGTGGAAAGCTTCGTCGCCTGGAAGGTGATGGAGACGCTGAGCCTGCGCGCCGACTACACCTATACCGACGCGCTGGATGCGGCGACAAAACTTGCGCTGCTGCGCCGGCCGCGCCACAAGGCCAGCATCGGCGCCGATTGGCAGGCGAACGAGGCTCTCGGCCTGAATGCGACCCTGCTGTATGTCGGGACCCCAGATCGACGGCAATCGCGATTTCTCCATTCCGCGCCTGAAGATGGGCGGCTACGTCACCCTGGACCTGGCGGCCAGTTACCGGCTGACCGACAAATGGAGCCTGCTGGGCCGGATTGAGAACGCCACCGATACCAACTATCAGAATCCCGACGGCTTCCTGCGCCCGGGAATTGGCGCTTACGGCGGCATCAAGGTGAGCCTGTAGGATGAAGTGGGTCGCGGCCGCTGCCTTCTTGCTGTTCGCCGGACAGGCGGCGGCCGCATCTCCACCCGATCGTGGCGCGCCTGCGCGCCCGGCGCGCATCATGTCGCTGAAGATCTGCACCGACGAGCTGCTGCTCGACCTGGTGCCCCCGTCCGAAACATCGCGGATCGTCGCGATCACCTTCCTGTCGCGCGAAAAGGCGGCGCTGAAATACTGGCCCCAGGCGGCAGGCATCCCCATCAATCACGGCAGCGCCGAGGAAATCCTCGACCTCCATCCCGACCTGATCCTCACCGATCCCTTCACCGCGCCCGCCCTGCGCGCCGCTGCTGGCGAAAACCGGCGCGCGGGTGATGCGAAGTGCCGCCGGCGGAGAATTTCGACCAGATCCGCGCCGTCACCGGATGGTGGCCAGGGCGGTGGGCGAGGAAGCGCGCGGCGAGGCATTGATCGCGCAGATGGATGCGGACCTGCGCGTGCTGGCGGCGCATCGTCCCAGGAAAATGCTCACCGTCGCGGGCTGGGGCACCGGCGGCTATGTGCCGGGCAGCGGCGGGCTGTTCGATGCCATGCTGACGGCGGCCGGCGCGCCGCAATGTCGAGCGCGGCGCCTTCGGCTATTACGATGTCGAAAGCCTGATTGCCGCCAATCCCGATGCGCTGGTCTATGGCGACACCTATAGCGGCACCACCTCCCTGCGCGCCGACCAGGACCTGCATCCGGCGCTGCTGAAGCGCTATGCCGGGCGCCGCGTGACTTATGCCTCGCTCTATGGCTGCGGCATCCGCGAAAGCGCGGCGATCACCCGGCGGCTTCAGGATGCGCTGTTGAAGGTGCGCAAATGAAGCTGAATGTCGGGCTGCTGGCGCTGATCCTGCTGGCCTTCGCCGCGTCGCTGCTGGCGGGGCGGGTGTGGCTGGCGCCATCCGGCGCTGCTGTCGCCGCACGACTGCCTGGCGGGGCTTATCATCTATGACATCCGCCTGCCGCGCACCGTGCTGGCGCTGATCACCGGCGCGGTGCTGGGCCTGGCGGGCGCGGTGCTGCAGGGCTTCACCCGCAATCCGCTGGCCGAGCCGGCGCTGCTGGGCGTTTCCAGCGGCGCGGCGCTGGGCGCGGTCATCGCGATCTATTTCGGACTGGCGGCGGCTGTCGCCGGTCACCGGGCCGCTGATGGGCATGGTGGGCGCGCTGGGCGCCTGCGCGCCTGACTTTCGCGCTGGGACAGGGATCAGCCAGAGGCGGCACCGTGGCGCTGGTGCTGGCGGGGGCGGCGGTTTCCAGCCTGACGGCGGCGGGCATCGCGCTGGCGCTGAACTTCGCGCCCAATCCCTATGCCGCCTATGAGATCATGTCCTGGCTGCTGGGCTCGCTCGCCGACAAGAGCTGGACGCAGGTGGTGCTGGTGCTGCCCTTCGCGATTGCCGGCGGCGCGCTTGCTGGCGATGACGGGCCGGGCGCTGGACGCGCTGAGCCTGGGCGAGGCGCAGGCGCAAAGCCTGGGCATCAATCTGGGGCGGCTGTCGGCGCATGGTGGTGGCGGGCACCGCGCTGAGTGTCGGCGCGATCACCTCGGTGACCGGCGCCATCGGATTTATCGGCCTGGTGGCGCCGCATCTGGTGCGCCCCTTTGTCGGCTATGCCCCGCGCCGGGTGCTGCTGCCCGCGACCCTGGCCGGGGCGCTGCTGCTGCTCTGCGCCGATATCGCCGCGCGGCTGGTGCACACCAACCCAGAACTGCGGCTGGGGGTTTTCACCAGCCTGCTGGGCACGCCCTTCTTCTTCTGGCTGGTGGTGCGCATCCGCAAGGTGGCGCCATGACCGTGCTGGCGGCGGAAAATCTGACGGTGGCGCGGGGCGGGCGCGCCGATCCTGCTGCGATGTCTCGCTCGCAGGCCCGGGCCGGGGAGTTCGTCGCCGTGCTGGGCCCCAATGGCGCGGGCAAGTCCACCCTGCTGTCGGCGCTGGCGGGGCTGCTGAAGCCCGAGGGCGGACGGGTGATGCTGGACGCGCGTGCGATCTGGCATCCCAGTCCCTGCGCCGGCTGGCGGCGCGCCGGGCCTACCTGCCGCAGAACCCGCATCTGGAATGGCCGCATATCGGTGGAGCGGCTGGTGGCGCTGGGCCTGACGCCCCAGCTGCCCGCCACCGGCGGCCTGCCGGACCGGCGTTTGCGCCCGCCATCGCCCGCGCGCTGGAGCGCTGCGACCTGGTCGGCCTGCGCGACCAGCCCGCCACCACCCTGTCGGGCGGCGAGTTCGCCCGCGCCATGCTGGCCCGCGCCATCGTGTCGGCGAGCCGCGAGATATTGATCGTGGACGAACCCATCACCGGGCTCGATCCCAGACATGCCATGGCGGTCGATGCAGCTGCTGTCGGACCTGGCGCGCAGGCGGCACCTTGGTGATCGCCTCGCTGCACGACCTGACCCTGGCGGCGCGCTATGCCTCGCGCGTCGTCGGTTGCTTGTGGATGGAACGCTGGTGAGCGACGCGGATCTACTCACAGAAGAAATTATCCACAGGGCGTTCGGCGTCGCGCGCCATCCGGACGGGCCAGGGAGATTCGCTGGGATTCACACTTTTGTCCCCAAGCGAAAAATGACACCTGTGTGAAAGAAATTCGTCTTGACGGATTCCGCGAATAGGCCCCTAGATGTAGTCGTTCACGGTCACTCGAATGCTCTAGATAGGGGATTCAAGGGAACTTCGGAGCGGCCTGGTGGGGCCGGAACCGGGGCTGCCCCCGCAACTGTAAACGGCCGATTTTCCGGCCTTTTGGTCACTGGATCGCTTCAAAGGAAGTGTCCCGGGAAGGCCGCCGGAAAAAGGGCCGCGAGCCAGGAGACCTGCCGCGGACGGGATGTGAGCTAATGGGGCGGGGCGTCCCAATGGGGCTGTAGGGGGCGAGTATTCTCGCGCCGGCGCCATTCGATTCCCCGAAACCCAGCAAGGGGAAGAAAGAATGTCGGCACTCGGTAAATCCGTCCTGGAAGGCGATTTTGACACCAACGGCCAGGTGGTGGTCCAGACGCCGAAGGAACGGGTGATCGGGCGGTCGGTTGTGGTGACGCGCACGCTTACCGAGGCGCCCCCCAGGGAAGCAGCCAAGACGGCCCCCAAGCCCGTGACGCCCGCCGCCCAGGAGCATGTCCGCCACAATGGCCAGCCGCCGCTGCCCTATCCGCTGGCGCCGCGTCCCAGTGCCGGGCGACCTGATCGCTGGACCATGCCCGCGACGACGCTGCTGACCCCCTTCGGCAAGGCGACCCTCACCGACCGCTATCTGATGCCGGGCGAAAGCTTCCAGGACATGTTCGCGCGGGTTTCCTGCGCCTATGCCGACGATGTCGACGCACGCCCAGCGCCTGTACGACTATATGAGCCGGCTGTGGTTCATGCCCGCCACCCCGATCCTGTCCAATGGCGGCACCAAGCGCGGCCTGCCGATCTCCTGCTTCCTCAACGATGTCTCCGATTCGCTGGACGGCATTGTCGGCACCTGGAACGAGAATGTCGGCTGGCCTCCAATGGCGGCGGCATCGGCACCTATTGGGGCAAGGTCCGCTCCATCGGCGAGAAGGTGAAGACCGGCAAGACCAGCGGCATCATCCCCTTCATCCATGTGATGGACGGGCTGACCCTGGCCATCTCGCCAGGGCTCGCTGCGGCGCGGCTCGGCGGCGGTCTATCTCGACATCACCCATCCGGAGATCGAGGAGTTCCTGGAGATCCGCAAGGCCTCGGGCGACTTCAACCGCAAGGGCCTGAACCTGCATCACGGCATCAACATCACCGACGAATTCATGGACTGCGTGCAGCGAGGGCAAGATGTTCGGCGCTGCGCAGCCCCAAGGACCAGCGAAGTCCTGCGCGAGGTCAATGCCCGCCAGCTCTGGCAGCGCATCCTGGAAACCCGGCTGCAGACCGGCGAGCCCTATATCCTCAACATCGACGCGGTGAACCGGGCCCTGCCCAAGCATCAGCGCGAGCTGGGGCTGAAGGTCAATACCTCCAACCTGTGCAGCGAGATCACCCTGCCGACCGGCACCGACCATGACGGCAAGGAACGCACCGCGGTGTGCTGCCTGTCCTCGCTCAATATCGAGACCTGGGACCAATGGGCGCGACGAGGAGGGCTTTGTCGAGGACGTGCTGCGGATGCTCGACAATGTGCTGACCAGCTTCATCGAGACCGCGCCCGACGGCATGGCAGCGCGCCAAATATTCGGCGCTGCGCGAGCGCTCGGTCGGGCTGGGGGTGATGGGCTTCCACTCCTTCCTGCAGTCGCAAGAACATCCCGCTGGAAAGCGCGATGGCCAAATCCTGGAACCTGCGCATTTTCAAGAAGATACGCCGGGAAGCGGATGCGGCGTCTTATATCCTGGCCGAAGAGCGCGGCGCCTGCCCGGACGCCGCACGAGAAGGGCATGAAGGCCCGCTTCAGCCACAAGATGGCGATCGCGCCCACCGCCTCGATCTCGCATCATCTGCGGCGGCACCTCGGCCTGCGTCGAGCCGATCCCGGCCAATGTCTACACCCACAAGACCCTGTCGGGCGCCTTCTCGGTCCGCAATCCCTATCTGCAGGACCTGCTGGCGACCAAGGGCCAGAACACCGACGCGACCTGGCAGTCGATCGTCGAGCAGGAAGGCTCGGTCCAGCATCTGGAGTGCCTCGACGAGGACGAAAAGGCCGTCTACCGCACCGCCTTCGAGATCGACCAGCGCTGGATCATCGAGCTGGCCGCCGACCGCACGCCCTATATCTGCCAGAGCCAGTCGCTGAACCTGTTCCTGCCCGCCGACATCGACAAGTGGGACCTGCACATGCTGCACTGGACGGCGTGGGAGCGCGGCATCAAGAGCCTCTATTACTGCCGCTCCAAATCCATCAGCCGCGCCGGTTTCGCCGGCCAGATGGAAAAGAAGGACAAGGGCGCCGTCGCGGCCGCGCCGCGCACCGATTATGAAGAGTGCCTGGCATGTCAGTGAAATCGCTCGGTTCCGTCGATCCGCGGTCGCTGATCGGAAAAGGCACGATCGGCCTGCTCAACGCCACCGGCACCTATGACATCACCCGCTATCCCTGGGCCTATGACTGCTGGAAGCGCCAGCAGCAGACCCACTGGATGGGCGAGGAAGTGCCGCTGGGCTCCGACATCCGGACTGGCAGTCCGGCCATCTGTCGGCGACGCCGAAAAGGGCCTGCTGACCCAGATCTTCCGCTTCTTCACCCAGTCGGACGTGGAGGTGGGCGACAATTACCTCAAGCGCTACATCCCCATCTTCCAGCCGCTGGAAGTGCAGATGATGATGGCCGCCTTCACCAACATGGAGACGGTGCATATCGACGCCTATGCGCTGCTGCTCAAGACCTTGGGCATGCCGCAGACCGAATTCGAGGCCTTCCGCGACTATTCCGAGATGAAGGCCAAGGCCGACTACATGCACACCTTCGGCGTGGGCACCTGCGCCGACGTGGCGCGCACCCTGGCGATGTTCGGCGCCTTCACCGAGGGCATGTCGCTGTTCGCCAGCTTCGCCATGCTGATGAACTTTCCCCGCTACAACAAGATGAACGGCATGGGCCAGATCGTGTCCTGGTCGGTGCGCGACGAAAGCCTGCACTGCGAGGGCATCACCAAGCTCTATCACGCCTGGAACGATGAAACCGATGCGTCACCAAGCAGGTGCGCGACGATATCCTCGACGTCGCCCATACCATGGTGGGGCTGGAGGAGGGCTTTGTCGACCTGGCCTTCAGCCTGGGCGAGGTCCAGGGCATGACGGCCGCAGGAGATCAAGGCCTATGTCCGCTATATCGCCGACTGGCGGCTGACCCAGCTGCGGCTGGAGCCGGTGTTCGGCAATTTCGAGGCGACCGAGAGCGGGTACAGGCAGCTCAAGGCCCATCCGCTGCCCTGGCTGGTGGAAATCCTCAACGGCGTGGAGCACGCCAACTTCTTCGAGCAGCGCGCCACCGAATATTCCAAGGGCGCCAGCCGCGGCAGCTGGGACGGCGAGCAGGGCGTGTGGTCGCAGTTCGACAAGCGCAACCAGATCGCGGCGGAATAGTCAGAGCGTCGTCAGCGGCAATCCGCTGTCGCGCCAGGCCTTCATGCCCCCGTCCAGCGCGGCCGCCCTGGTATAGCCCAGCTCGCGCAAGGTCGCCGCCGCCAGGGTCGAGATCTGGCCGAATTCGCAAGCCACCAGGATGCGCTGGGTGGGATCGGGCAATTCCTTGTTCACCCGCAGCTCCAGCTGGCCGCGCGGCAGATGCTGGGCGCCGGGAATATGGCCGGCTGGCGAAGGCATCCCTCTCGCGCACATCCAGCAGGACCAGTCCCAGTTCGTTGCGCTTCACCCGCCCGCCAGTTCGGCCATCGAAATGAAGGGCACCTGGGCGCCCGCCTCGGACAGCAGCTGCGCCACCGTCTTGCCGCCGCTCATGTTGGTGCGCAACGCCTCGGTGAGATGGGTGGGGGCTTCCAGATTGAGCTGCTTCATCATGGCGATGAAGTCGGCGCGCGCGCGCTTCTGCAGCCGGGGATTGTCCGCGATCTCGTCGGCGATGGTGGAATGGCTGCGGCCCTTATAGTCGTGCGCCGGAAAGACCAGCAGCGCCGGATCCAGGGTCAGCACCTTATTGAACAGGCTGTCATACAGCGCCTCGGGATCGCCGGTGGGCAAGTCGGTGCGTCCGGTGCCGCCGATCAGCAGCGTGTCGCCGGTGAAGATGCGGTCGTCCGCCACGACGCAGATGGAATTGCGGGTATGGCCCGGCGTGTGCAGCGCCGGAGCCGCATGCCGCCGACCCGCAGTATCTCGCCATCGTCCAGGCGGAAATCTGGCATAGGGCGCCGGCGACAGCTTGCTGGCGACCACCGGCACGCCCAGCGATTTTCCAAGTTCCTTGGCGGCCGAGAAATGATCGGCATGGGTGTGGGTGTCCAGCACATAGCGGATGCGCAGCCCGTCCTTCGCCGCCAGTCCCAGATAATGGTCGATCTGCGCCAGATTCGGGTCGATCAGGATGGCGGCGCGGGTCTGCTCGCAGCCCAGAAGATAGGACTGGCACCCGCCGGTGGCGATCTGTTCGAAGATCATCCTTCGCCCCACATGGACAGTGCGCGGAACAATAGCCATCATGGCGACCGCGCAGGGCGGCGCGAAATTTCCGGTCGTGCTTCAGGGCGAATTCCCGTTCCATCGCGCCTTTGCGGGTGCGATGCTTTTCCGCATAGACCAGCACCCAGCGCGGCCCCGGGTGGTTTCGGCGCCGCCGCTTGCCCGCCATTATGCTCGGCCAGCCGCCGCTCCAGGTCCAGGGTCCAGCCGACATAGGTCACTTGTCCGGCCGGCCGGATTTTGCGCCGACCAGGACATAGACAAAAGAGGGCATGCGCCTTTTCGCTGTTCGCCATTTTTCCTGCGATTCTGGCAAGGCGCAAAACCGGAATTGCCGCTTGCGGCCTGTGCGGCCCGCCCTATATCTCTTGCCGTAGCAATTATTGTTCGCGACAAATATTGTCCATATAGGGAATAGGGTCTTGCTCAAGCCTTATTATCAAGCCCAGCCAATTACGCATGGAAATTCGGTCGGCTACCTGATCCGGATCGGCACCAATCTGGTGCTGCCGCAGATGGAGGCGCTGTTCGCAGGACCAGGAACTCAACTTTCTCGCAATGGACGATGCTGGTGGCGCTGCATGACGGGCGCATTCGACCACCGCGGGCGACCTGGCGCGCAATATCTGCCACGATGCCGGCTCGCTGACCCGCCTGGTCGACCAGATGGTGGAACGCGGCCTTGATCAGCCGCAGCCGCAGCGAGAGCGACCGCCGGGTGGTGACCTTAGCCCTGACGCCGCGCGGCAAGAGCCTGGTCGAAGCGTTGGCCCCCATGGTGATGAATTTCTGGAATGGGTTGCTTGTCCGGCTTCACCCATGAAGAAGTGGACACGCTGATCAGCCTGCTGACCCGGCTGGTGATGCTGGCCGACGACAAGCAGCGCAAGAATCCGCGGCCGCAATCGCCGATGTCCCCATCGCCAAGCCGGTGCGCGCGAGGAACGCCGTCATGGGCGATGACTTCATTCATGAAATCACGTTCGCCCTTTTGGCCAGCCTGCTGCTGTCGGCCTGCGTCGATGCGCCGCCCACCACGCCGCAGATCGGCCGAGATCCAGCAGGCCGCGAGCTGGGGCTCGACGGAGACGCCGCGCCGCATTTCGCCGCGACGAATGGTGGAAGGCCTTCAACGATCCGCAGGTCGACCGGCTGGCGGCATCGGTGATCGCCGACAACCCCACCTTGCAGGGGCGCTGGCGCGGTTGCGCGCCGCCCAGTCCGAACTGGCCGGCGAGCCGCGCCGAGGACCTGCCCGCAGGTGACGTTGGACGGCCAGGAGCAGCGCCTGCTGTTCAGCAAGGACTACATCATTCCCGCCGCCCTTGGCGGCAGCTATCGCTGGTACGGCTCGCTCGACCACCAATCTCAGCTGGAACCTCGATTTCTGGGGCAAGCAGGCGGCGATGATCGCGCAGGCCAGCGACAGCGCCGAAGCCGCCGCGCTCGACGCAGCGGCCGCGCATCTGGCGCTGTCGGGCGCCTTCGCCCAGATCTATATCAATCTGCTGCTCGACTATCAGTATGACGACATTGCCGACGCCACCGTGCCGAGCGCAGGACATCCTGAAGATCAGCCAGGGACGCTTCAATGCCGGGCTGGAAAATGGCAGCGCGGTGGAGCAGGCCAAGTCGCTGCTGGCCCTCGCCAAGGCCGATCGTGCGCTTCGCCGCGGCGCGCGAGATGGACTCAAGTCCATGCCATCGCCGCGCTGGCGGGCAGGGCGCCGACGCCTATGCCACCATCACCCGGCCCGCATCCCGATCTCGACGCCGCGCTGCCGCTGCCCACGAAGCTGCCCGCCGATCTGTTGGCGCGGCGGCCCGACATATTGGCGGCCAAGGCGCGGGTTGCGGCGGCGATGCCAAAGGACGCGAAGCGGCCCATGCCGATTTCTATCCCGACATCAACCTGACGGCGCTGGTGGGCTTTCAGGCGATCGGGCTTTCCAACCTGCTGAGCGGCAATTCCTTCACCTATGGCGCATTGGCCCGGCCATCCATCTGCCGATCTTCGATGCCGGCAAGATGCGGGCCCGTTATGCCGGCGCCACCGCCGATCTCGACGCTGCGGTCGCGGACTATAACGGCACGGTGCTGACGGCGATCAAGCCAGACGGCCGACGCCATGACCCAGGTGCAAAGCCTCGAGGCCCAGCGCGATGCAGCAACGGACGCGCTCGACAGCGCCAAGCGCGCCTTCGCGCATCGCCGGGACCGCTATCGCAGCGGGTTGGCCACCAGCTTCCCGATGCTGACGGCGGAGAGCACCCTGCTGCAGGCGCGCGAGGCGCTGGTGGGCGGTGACGGCCACCGGCACGCAGCAGCGCATCACCCTGATGCTGACGGTGGGCGGCGGTTTCGCGCCGGCGCACACGAGACCGCGCGCGCCGCGCAAGTCCATTCCGTAGAGAATCACCAGCAGGACGTTCGCCATGACCGACACCAGCACGATCCACAAACCCGGCAACGCCGTTTCTGGTTCCTCATCCTGGGCGCCGTGGTCCTGGGCGCCGCCCTGATCTATGGCGTCTACTGGCTCTTTATGCGCGCATTTCGAAAGCACCGACGATGCCTATGTCGGCGGCAATGTGGTGACCATCACCAGCCGGAAAATGCCACGGTGATGGCGCTGCATGCCGACAATACCCAGTCCGTGCGGCGCGGCCAGCTGCTGATCGAGATGGATCCCGCCATCGCCAATGTGAATTTGCAGGCCGCCCAGGCCAACCTGGCGCGGGTGGTGCGCAACGTGAAAGGCGCAATTCTCCAAGTCCGAATTCCGGGGCGGCTGAGCTGAACCAGGCGCGCGTGGCGCTCGGCAGGCCGCAGGATCGATTATCGCCGCCGCCAGAAGGCCTTTGCCACCCAGTGCGGTGTCGGGCGAGGAACTGGCCCATGCCCGCGACGCTGTGGCGGTGGCCGGAAGCCGCGGTCAACTCGGCGCGAAGGCGGCCTGCAGCAGAGCCAATGCCAGCATCGAAGGCACCGACATCGCCCACAATCCCGAGGTGCTGGCGGCGGAGGCGCATCTGCGCGCCGCCGCCATCGCCCATAGCCATATGCGCATCGTCGCGCCGGTGGACGGCGTGATCGCCCAGCGCACGGTGCAGGCTCGGCCAGCAGGTCGCCGCCGGCACGCCGCTGATGGCGGTGGTGCCGCTGATCGCATGTGTGGATCGACGCCAACTTCAAGGAAGGGCAGCTGGCCCGCATGCGGGTGGGCCAGCCGGTGACGGTCAAGGCCGACATCTATGGCGGCGACGTCACCTATCATGGCCATGTCGAGGGCCTGGGCGCGGGCTCGGGCAGCGCCTTCGCGCTGCTGCCGCCGCAGAACGCCTCGGGCAACTGGATCAAGATCGTGCAGCGGGTGCCGGTGCGCATCGCGCTCGACCCCAAGGAGCTTGCGGCGCATCCCCTGCGCGTGGGCCTTTCAGGTGACGGCGGACGCTCGATGTGCGCGATATCGTCAGGTCCGCAGGTCACCACCGCGCGTCGGCGCCGGCACCACCCGCGCCGACACCGGCGAGGATCAGCGGCCCGGCCGCCGACGCCATGATCGCGCGCATCCTCGCAGGAGAATGGCGGAGCAGCTGCGGTGAGTTCGCCGGGCGGCGAACATGCAGCCGATGCGCGGGCGGCCAGCTGGCCATCACCGCCCTGGCGCTGGCGATGGGCACCTTCATGCAGGTGCTGGATTCCACCATCGCCAATGTCTCGCTGCCCACCATCGCCGGCAATCTGGGTGTGTCGCCGGACCAGGGGACCTGGGTGATCACCGCTTTCGCCGTCGCCAACGGCATCGGCGTGCCGCTGACCGGCTGGCTGATGGGCCGTTATGGCGTGGTGCGGACCTTCGTGTTTTCCGTGCTGGCCTTCACCGTCGCCTCCTTTCTGTGCGGCGTGGCCTGGAGCCTGCCGTCGCTGATCTTCTTCCGGGTGCTGCAGGGCGGGGTGTCGGGGCCGATGATTCCCGGCAGCCAGGCGCTGCTGATCTCGATCTTTCCGCCGCAGAAGCGCGGTACCGCGCTGGGCATCTGGTCGATCACCACCCTGGTGGCGCCGATCTGCGGCCCCATCCTGGGCGGCTATATCTCCGACAATTATCACTGGGCCTGGATTTTCCTGATCAATGTGCCGGTGGGGCTTTTCGTCTCCTTTCTGTGCTGGAGCAACCTGAAGGCCCGCGAGACGCCGACGCGCAAGCTGCCGATCGATACGGTCGGCCTGAGCCTGCTGATCGTCTGGGTGGGGGCGCTGCAGGTCATGCTGGACACAGGGCAAGGACGCTGGACTGGTTCTCCTCGACCGAAATCATTGTTGCTGGCGATCATCACGGCGCATCGGCTTTGCTTCCTTCCTGATCTGGGAACTGACCGCCAAGAATCCGATCGTGGACCTGTCGCTGTTCAAGGGCCGCAATTTCGCGCTGGGCACCCTGGCCTTCTGCCTGGGCTATGCGGTGTTCTTCGCCAACAATCTCTTGATGCCGCTGTGGCTGCAGACCCAGGTCGGCTACACCGCCACCTGGGCGGGGCTGGTGGCGGCGCCCACCGGCGTCGTCGCGGTGCTGCTGACGCCGCTGGCGGCCAAGATGATGTGCGCGCTACGACGCCCGCATCATCGCCACCCTGGCCTTCATCGCCTTCGGGGTGTCGTTCCTGATGCGCGCCCGTTTCACCAACCAGGCCAGCTTTGTGGATTTCACCCTGCCGCTGCTGGTGCAGGGCATCGCCATGGCGACCTTCTTCCTGGCGATGATCACCATCCTGCTGGACGGGGTGCCGCCGCAGAAGATTCCCCTGGCGTCGGGGCTTTCCAATTTCGCGCGCATCACCGCCGGCGGGTTTGCCGCCTCCATCGTCACCACCGTGTGGGACCGGCGCGAGGCGCTGCATCAAAGCCGGCTGGCCGACCACACCACCATCTTCACGCCCGGCCTGACCCAGGCGCTGGACACGCTGCACCGCCTGGGCCTGTCGGATCTGTCCGCCAAGGCGGCGGTGGCCCGCACCACCGTGACCCAGGCCTATCTGCTGGCCGCCAACGATATCTTCTGGGCCTCGGGCTGGATCTGCCTGGTCCTGATCGGGACGGTCTGGCTGTGCCGGCGCTCCGTCTCTGGCGGCGGTGCGCCGGTGGCCGCCGACTAGCGCCGTCCGTTATTGATGGCCCCCACCGGCCTTCGCACCGGATCGGTGCTACGGCCACCTCCCCCGCAGCTTGCTGCGCGCGCGGGGGAGGGCGCTCCGTCTCCGGCGGCGGCGCGCCCGTGGCGGCCGATTGGTTGGCGCGAGCACCGGCATCCCCCTAACATCGCGGCAAACACGCGACCACGAGGAGGGGATGAAAATGAAGTTTTCGCTGCCGTTGATACTGTTCCTGCTGGCGGCGCCGGCGCCGCTTTGCGCCCAGGTCGCGGTGATCCAGAATCCCGCCACGCCGGCCGACAGCAAGCCCAACGATCCCGCCGTGCCCGATGCCTATGCGATTAGCGGGCGCTTCGACCGCATCGTCGTCATGCGGATGAAATACAAGTCCGACCTGCTGCACGGCATCGAACAGCTGGCGAAACAGGAAAATATCCGCAACGGCGTCATCCTGTCGGGCATCGGCTCGCTGCGCGGCTATCATGTCCATCAGGTCAACAACCGCGACTTTCCCACCCGCAACATCTTCACCAAGGCGCCGGACACGCCCTGCGACCTGGTGGGGATGAACGGCTATATCGTGGGCGGCGTGGTGCATGCGCACATGACCCTGGGCACCGGGCAAAAGGCGATCGCCGGACACCTGGAACCGGGGACCGAAGTGTTCACCTATGCCATCGTCACGGTGGGGGTGATGAACGGCACCGATCTGGGCCGGGTCGACGACAAGAGCTATCGCTGAGACGGCGCGCCGGGGTTTGACAGGGCCGGGCCCTGCCGCAGAGTGGGGCATGAGTTCGCGAATTACTGATTCGGTACATGTCCGCAAGCGCCTTCGCCCTGCTGTTCGGCGGCGGCGCGGTGCTGGGCGGTGACGCGGCGCTGGCGGGCCTGCCCAAAATCCTCGACGCGGCGGTGCCGGGCATGGCGGCGCGGGCGGCCGTGCCTGACGGCCGCGCCCACGGCGTGGCGCGGCTGGCGGTGCCGCAGGGCTTTGCGCAAAGCGCCTTCGCGCCGCAGGTCCTGTATCCGGTCACCACGGCGCCCAGACCCGACTGGCTGCTGGAAGCCATGGCTGTGACCCGGTCCGATCCACCATCGCCGCCTGGCGCCAAACCGGTGATCGCCCTCTGCATCGACGATCTGGGCGAGGATATTGCCGGCACCGACAAGGCGATGGCGCTTCCCAAGGCGGTGGCGCTGTCTTTCCTGCCCTATGCCGAGACCACGCCCTTCCTGGCGGAAGCGGCGGCGAAGAAGGGCCATCTGGTGCTGGCCCATGTGCCGATGCAGGCGATCAACGGTTCCGATCCGGGCCCGATGGGGCTGAAGCCCGCCATGTCCGCGGCCGAGATCGCGCGCCGCCTGGGCTGGAACCTGGCGCGGGTGCCCGCGCTGGTGGGCATCAACAATCACGAAGGCAGCCGCTTCACCGCCGATGCGGGCGCGCTGGTGCCGGTGATGGCGACGTTGCGGGCGCGGCATCTGTTCTTTTTCGACTCCCGCACCGGGCCGGACAGCGCGGTGGGACAGGCGGCGCGGGCGGCGGGCGTGATGACGGCGGGGCGCGACGTCTTTCTCGATGACGACCAGCACCCGGCGGCGGTCCGCGCCCAACTGGAAAATCTGGCGCGCGAGGCCCGGCGCAACGGCGTCGCCATCGCCATCGGCCATCCCCATGACGTGACCTTGACGCTGCTGGCCCAATGGCTGGCCCAGGACCATGGCGTGACGTTGGTGCCGCTGGACGAGGCGATGCGGCGCAAGGCAGCGCGGCAAACCACGCTGGCGTCGCGCTAGAGCAGCTTTTCCATGCGGTAATTGCCCAGGGACTGGCCGTTGGTCGGGACCGTCTGGTAGGCCAGCACCTTGAAGCCGTGGCGCTCGAATACCGGGCGCGCGGTGATGCTGACTTCGCTGTACAGGCGCTTGCGGCGCTCGCTGTGGCCGCGCGCCGCCAGGAAGCGCAGCATGGCGCTGGCGACGCCGCGGCGCTGGAAATCCGGATTGACATAGAACATGTCGATATGACCTTCGCCGTCCAGGTCGGTGAAGCCCGCCACCTTGCCGTCATATTCGGCCACGAAGGTCGGCCTGGCGCCCAGCCGCGCCGCGAAGGCCTCCATGTCGCGCGTCTCCGGCGCCCAGGCCGCGATCTGCACGCGCGAATAATCCCGGCGGGCGATCTGGTGGACGGCGCGCTGGAAGATATCCGCCAGCGCCTCGCAGTCGTCGGCGCGGTAATCGCGGATCTCGATCCTTGGAATGTTCATGGAAGTCTCCATCACTGGCCCCGCTTGGCGGCGGAGGCAAAACGCACCGCCTCCTCGGCGGCGGCCATCAGGGCGCGCGCCTTGTTGATGGTCTCCTGATACTCGGCCTCCGGCTCGCTGTCGGCGACCACGCCGCCGCCAGCCTGCACATACATGATGCCGTCCTTCACCAGCGCGGTGCGCAGCACGATGCAGGTATCCATCGAGCCGTCGGCGGCGAAATAGCCCACCGCCCCGGCATAGGCGGCGCCGCGCTTTTCCTTTTCGAATTCGTCGATGATTTCCATGGCGCGGATCTTGGGCGCCCCGGTCAGGGTGCCGGCGGGCAGGCCGGCCGCCAGCGCATCCACCGCGTCCAGCCCGGCGCGGATATCGCCTTCGACATTCGACACCAGATGCATCACATGGCTGTAGCGTTCGATGAAGAAGCTGTCGGTTACCGTCACCGCGCCGGTCTTGGCGACCCGCCCGACATCGTTGCGGCCCAGATCCACCAGCATCAGATGCTCGGCGCGCTCCTTGGGATCGGCCATCAGTTCTTCGGCCAGCGCCTTGTCCTCGTCCGGCGTCTTGCCGCGCGGGCGGGTGCCGGCGATGGGACGGATGGTGACCTTGCCGTCGCGCAGCCGCACCAGCACTTCCGGGCTGGAGCCGACGATCGAGAATCCCGGAAACGCCAGGTAATAGAGAAAGGGCGAGGGGTTGAGGCGGCGCAGCGCGCGGTAGAGCGAAAAAGGCGGCAGCGCGAAGGGGCGGCGGAAGCGCTGGCTGGGCACCACCTGGAAGACGTCGCCCGCCCGGATGTACTCCTTGGCGCGCGCCACCACGTCGAAATACTCCGCCTTGGTCATGTTGGATTCGACCGGCACGCCCGCCGGCAGGTCGGCGGGCGCCTGGGCGTTCAAGGTGGGGGCACGGGCGGGGCCGGGCGTTCCAGCTCGGCGACCGCATCGTCCAGCCGTTCGCCGGCCCCGCGCATAGGCGGCCCGGCATCCAGGTTCGCGTCGGGCCACACCGGCGTGACGACGATGATCTCGTCCTTCACGCTGTCGAAGATCGCGATGATGGTGGGCCGCAGCAGGATGGCGTCGGGCAGGCCCAGCGTATCGGGCGGCGGATTGGGCAGATTCTCGATCTGCCGCACCATGTCGTAGCCCAGATAGCCGAACAGGCCGGTGGCCATGGGCGGCAGGCCCGGCGGCAAGGTCCATGCGCGTTTCGCGCGATCAGGGCGCGCAGGCTTTCCAGCGGCCTGGCGGTCTCGGGCGCGAAGCGGTTCGCATCGGCGAGGGCGGCGCGGTTGATCTCGGCCTTGCCGTCGCGGCAGCGCCAGATCAGGTCCGGCTTCAGCCCGATGATGGAATAGCGCCCGCGCGCTTCGCCGCCCTGCACGCTTTCCAGCAGAAAGGCGTTGTCGCGGGCGGTGCCGTCGGCGGTGAAGCCCAGCTTGAGATAGGCGCTGACCGGCGTCTCCATGTCCGCGACCAGCCGCGTGTAGACGAGCTGGGCCCGGCCCGCTTCATAGCCCGCGGTGAACGCGTCAAAAGCCGGCTCGATCATCGCACGATCACTGGCCGGCGCCGGTGACGGAGGCGACCAGATTTCTGATTGATGCTCACGCCCTGACTGGGCCCGCGCGGCGTTGGCCAGGGCGAGGGTGAAATCGCTGCGCCACCGTCTGGGAAAAACGCGCCACGCCGGCCCGGAAAGCGGGATCCTGGCGGATTCAAGGCCGGATAGCTGATGCCGCTGACGCGGGCGATCACAATATTGTCGGACTGGCCCTGGGGGGCGAATTCCACCCCGCCGGCCGGCGCGGCAAACAGCTTGGTCACCAGTTCGGCGGAGAATTGGGCGTCGCTGGTTTCGCGCGTCAGAGCGGGGCTGTGCTGCACCGTCGCTTTCAGTTCCCTGGCGATGCCGTCCAGCGACTTCGTCCTTGGCCGCCTGCGCCGCCAGGGCCTTGGCCTTGGCCGCCAGCAGCTTGTCGCGCTGTTCGCTGGTCCAGTCGGACAATGCCTGGGCGCGCACCTGATCCATCGGCTTCAGCTTGGGCGGCGTCACCCCGTTCACCTGCAGCGCGTAATAGGCGCCCAGCTTGGTGGCAAAGGGGTCGGTGTCCTCGCCCACTTCCGCCTTGAACAGGGCCGGCAGGAATTCGGGATCGGCCGGGACATCGGCATGGGTGCCGGCGGGCGTCATGCCGCTCGGGTCCACCGCGGCCAGGTGCGCGACCTTCATGCCGGCCTTCTTGGCGGCTTCCGCCAGTTCGTCGCCCGCCGAGCGGGCGTCGGTATAGGCATTGACCACATCCACCAGCTTGCTGGCCGTCAGCTGGTCGGCCAGGTCCTTGCGGATTTCCTCTTTCACATCGGCCAGGGTCCTGGTCGATCCGGGCGCGATCTTGGTGACGCGGGCCAGCACATAGCCGCCAAATCCGGTCTTGATCGGCTGGCTTACCTGATTGAGCGGCAGCGCGAAGATCGCCTTGGCGCGCTCGGCATCGGGCAGTTCGTCCTCGGCCAGGGTGCCCAGGGAGGTCTGATCCGGCTTCAGGCCGCGCTGGGCCGCGATATCCTCGAAGCTGGTGCCGGACTGGATCTTGGCGCGTGCGGCCTGGGCCTCGGCCTGGGTCTTGAACTCGATCTGCTGCACGTCGCGCTTCTCGGCCACGATATAGGTGCTCTTGCGCGCGTCATAGGCCTGCTGGATCTGGGCATCGGTGACGCTGACGGAACCGGCGACATCGGCGGGGGCGATGGCGGCATAGTCGACCTGGCGGTATTCCGGCGTGGAATAGCGCGCGGCATGCGCCTTGACATAGTCCGCCAGCACCGTGTCGCTGGGCGCCGCCACGTCGCCGGCCTGGGCGGGCGACAGCACCACATAATCGGCGGCGCGCTTTTCGTTGATGTACTGGAAGATCGCCTGGGCATAGGTCGAGGGAACCAGGAAATTGGCCTCCACCGCCTCGGTCAGCTGATTGCGTGTCATGTCCTGGCGCACTTCGCCGAGGAACTGGTCCTCGCTATAGCCCGCGGTCTGGATCGCCTGCATGAAAGCGAGCCGGTCGAACTGGCCCAGGGTGCCGCGGAACGGCGCCATGGCGCGCACATTCTGCGCCACCGCGGCGTCGGAGGTGGCCAGCCCAAGCTTGGCGGCCTCGTTGTTCAGCGCCGTGCGGCTGACCATCTGCTGCAGCGCGATCTGGGGCAGGCCCATCTTTTCGGCCATATCGGGGGTGATGTCGTTGCCCGTCTGCTGGCTCTGGTTGCGCAGGAAGTTGCGGTAGGTGCGCTCGAATTCGCTGGGACCCGATATCGGTGCCGCCCACCGAGGCCACCGCTCTGGTGGAAACGCCCGTGAACACGTCGGCGATGCCCCACACCACAAAACTCAGGGTCAGCCCGCCCATCAGCAGGGTGGCCATCCAGGACTTGGAAAGGGTGTGCATCCATTGAATCATGAGCGGCAATTCCGTGACTTGAGAAACGTGGCGTCCGAACGCGGCGGATGATAGGGAGGGGGCGTTCCCCCGGCAAGCCGCGCACAGGCCGGGGTTTTGCCGCCCAAGGGCGGGAATTACAAGGTCCTATCCCGGTTTGACGGGCTTTGACTTGCTTTGACTTGTTTTGTCTCGGGGGTCCGATGCGTCCACTGGTGGCGGGAAACTGGAAGATGAACGGGCTGGCATCCGAGCCTGGTGGAACTGGAGGCTCTCAAAGAGGCGCTGGCCGGCCGGCCGCCGCGCTGCGAGGTGCTGGTTTGTCCGCCCGCAACCCTGATCGCCCAGGCCGCGTCGGTGGCCAAAGGCGCCTTCGCGCTGGGCGGACAGGATTGCCATGCCCAGGCCAAGGGCGCCTTTACCGGCGACATCTCCGCCGAGATGCTGAAGGACGCCGGCGCTTCCTTCGTGATCCTGGGCCATTCCGAGCGCCGCCAATTTCACGGCGAGACCGATGAGCAGGTCGCCGCCAAGACACGCGCCGCCTGGCGCGCGGGCCTCACCGCCATCGTCTGCGTCGGCGAAAGCGAGGCGCAGAGAAATGCCGGCGACGCGCCCCATATCTGCCACGGGCAGCTGGACGCCAGCCTGCCGCAGGACGCCGTCCCCGCCAACACGGTCATCGCCTATGAGCCGGTCTGGGCGATCGGCACGGGGCGCACGCCAACCGCCGGCGACATCGCCGCCATGCATGCGCATATCCGCGCCTGCCTGGCGGCGAAGCTGGGTCCGCCGGCGCAAGCGATGCGGATCCTCTATGGCGGGTCGGTCAATCCGGCCAATGCCGGTGAAATTCTGCATCTGCCGGAGGTGGGCGGCGCGCTGGTCGGCGGCGCCAGCCTGAAGTGCGACGACTTTGCGAAGATCATCGCGGCAACCTAGGCGCGAACCGGTCGATCGAGTCGCGCGCATTCGCGGTTAACAAAAGTAACCACGCCGGCTGACCCTTCTTTAAGACAATGCCCCGCATTCTGACCGCAATTATAAAATAATACGGTTGGTGGGCGATGAGTAAGCTGTCTTTCGACAGTGTGGACGTCCTGATCTATGATCCGGTGTCGGCGAACCGCGCGGCGACGCGCGCCGCCATGTACACGCTGGGATTCCGCCGCACCGAGACGGTGCCGACGCTCGAGAATTTCATGGAAGCGGTGCAGAAGTCGCCGCCGGACATCGTGCTGTGCGAATCCCAGGGCGCAGGTCGAGGAGCTGTGTTCCGTCATCCAGCAGATGCGCCAGGGTTCGGCAGGCTATAATCCCTTTCTCGTCATCATCGTCACGGCGTGGGAGAACAATGCCGCCCTGATCAACCAGGTGGTCAATCCAGCGGCGCCGACGACCTGCTGCTGCGGCCTTTTTCCACCGCGTTGCTGGGCCAGCGTATCGAGGCCCATATCGACCGCCGCAAGGGCTTTGTCATCACCACCGATTATGTCGGCCCCGACCGCCGCAAGGAAAACGACCGCGTCTCCAATGTCGAACTGTTCGAGCCGCCCAATTCGCTGAAGATGAAGGCCAAGGACAAGATGTCCGCCGACGATATCGCCAGCAAGCTCGACAGTGAGCTGAAGACGGCGCGCGAGAAGCTGACGGTCGAGAAGCTGCGCCGCGATTCCTTCCAGGTCTGCGTGTTGTGGCGGCTGCTGCAGGACCAGCCGCTGCCGGCCGGGCAGGCGCCGCAGGATCTCATCAAGCTTCAGCTCCTGGCCAAGTCGATCGCGGCGCGCATCAAGGGCACCGAGTTCGCGCCGGCGCAGGAATGGTGCCAGTCCGTGCTGGCGTCGGCGGAAGGGCTGGCCGCCGGGGTGGACCGCAACGCCTCGCTGCACCTGCTGGGCCATGCCGCGCTCAGCCTGCACCAGGTCTTCTATCCGGAAAAATCCTCCACCGAACAGATGACCGAGATCGACGCCACGGTGGCGCTGATCCGGGCGCGCCACCAGGCCCAGGCCCTGGCCAGCTAGCGCGGATCTCCTGGCGCAGCCTTTGGTGGCGTCTCGCGCCCGCCGGAGGTTGGAATTTGCTGTTTTGACAGGGATTTGGCTGCGGGACCGGCTTCGGCTTCCTATTTTCGGCGCAATGCTTTAAAGAGCGCGGCGATGTAGGAAAGATGCCATGCAGACCTTGTTGTTTGTCGCCGAATTGATCATCGCCGTCGCGCTTATCGTTTTTGTCCTGCTGCAGCGCTCCGAAGGCGGCGCGCTGGGCATTGGCGGCGGCGGGGCGGCATGGGCGGATTGTTCACCGCGCGCGGCGCGGCCGACACGCTGACCCGCACCACTGCGATCCTGGCCTTCCTGTTCTTCATGACCTGCGTCGGGCTCAATATTCTTGCGCTGCGTGGGCCGCGACCAGACATCGATCCTCGATTGCCGGCTCCAGCCAGCACGCCGATGCGCCCGCCAAGCCGGCCGCGCCGGCGCCCCGCCCGTGGGTCCGCTGGTGCCAAAGCCGCAATAGGTCTGCGTTTTTTGGCGGTCAGATGGCACGCGAAAAATATTTCCGCATTTTGCGCTTGAGCCGGCCACCTCTTTTCGACATGTTGGCCTCCCATGGCCCGGTTAATCTTCATCACCGGCGGCGTGGTCTCTTCCCTGGGAAAAGGTCTGGCGTCCGCCGCTCTCGGCGCGTTGCTTCAGGCGCGCGGCTACAAAGTCCGCCTGCGCAAGCTCGACCCCTATCTGAACGTCGATCCGGGCACCATGAGCCCGTTCCAGCATGGCGAAGTCTATGTCACCGATGACGGGGCGGAGACCGACCTGGACCTGGGCCATTATGAGCGCTTCACCGGCGTCTCGGCGCGCAAGTCCGACAATATCACTTCGGGGCGCATCTATTCCCAGGTGATCGAGAAGGAGCGCAAGGGCGGCTATCTGGGCCGCACCGTGCAGGTGATCCCGCATGTCACCGACATGATCAAGGAATTCGTGCTGGCCGACACCGACGGGCTGGATTTCCTGCTGGTGGAAATCGGCGGCACGGTGGGCGACATCGAGGGCTTGCCCTTCTTCGAGGCCATCCGCCAGCTGCACAACGATCTGGGGCGCGGACAGACCGCCTTCATCCATCTCACCCTGGTGCCCTATCATCGAGGCGGCGGGCGAACTGAAGACCAAGCCCACCCAGCACAGCGTGAAGGAATTGCGCGCCATCGGCATCCAGCCCGACATCCTGCTGTGCCGCGCCTCCCATCCCATTCCGGACGAGGACCGCCGCAAGATCGGGCTGTTCTGCAACCTGGCGGCCGAGCGGGTGATCCCGGCGCTGGACCTGGACACCATCTATCGCGTGCCGCTGGCCTATCACGAGGTCGGCCTGGACACCCAGCTGCTCAAGGTGTTCGGCATCGACAATGCGCCGGAGCCCGATCTGTCGCGCTGGCGACGCGGTGGTGGATCGGGTGAAGAATCCGGAAGGCGAGGTGCGCATCGCCGTGGTCGGCAAATACATGCAGGTCAAGGACAGCTACAAGTCGCTGTCGCGAGGCGCTGACCCATGGCGGGCTGGCCAACAATGTGAAGGTCCATCTGGACTGGATCGACAGCGAAGTGTTCGAGCGCGACGATGCGGCCGTCTTCCTGGAAAATGTGCATCGGCATCCTGGTGCCCGGCGGCTTCGGCGAGCGCGGCACCGAAGGCAAGATCGAGGCGGTGAAATTCGCCCGCGAGCGCAAGGTGCCGTTCTTCGGCATCTGCTACGGCCTGCACATGGCGGTGATCGAGGCGGCGCGCGACCTGGCGGGGCTGGAAGGCGCCGGCACCACCGAGATCGGCCATCCCGAGCATCCGGTGATCGGCCTGATGACCGAATGGATCAAGGGCAACCAGATCGAGACCCGCGCCGCCGACGGCGATCTGGGCGGCACCATGCGGCTGGGCGCCTATCCCGCCGACGCTGACGCCCGGCTCGAAGGTCGCCGAAGTCTATGGCACCACCCAGATCAGCGAGCGCCATCGCCATCGCTATGAAGTGAACATCGACTATGCCAAGCAGCTCGCCAAGCACGGCATGGAGGTTCCGGCTGGTCGCCGGACGGCCGGCTGCCGGAGATCATGGAAATCTCCAGACCATCCCTGGTTCATCGGCGTGCAGTTCCATCCCGAACTGAAGTCGCGGCCGCTGGAGCCGCATCCGCTGTTCACTTCGTTCATCGCGGCGGCGGTGCAAAAGAGCCGGCTGGTCTAAGCCCCCATTGTCATCCCCTCGCGCCGCGTTGCAGCGCTCGGCCGGGAATGACAAGGAGAGTTAACCGCCTCTTAACCGCCGTGCCGCAGCCACTAGCAAATCGGTAACACGCGCGGCGCTAGGATCGGCCATGGGCCGTTTTCTGCCGCTGCTGCTGACGCGCGCCGCCACCATCGTGGTGGCCGGCATGCTCCTGTTCGCGGTGTTCGCGCCCGCCCATGCCCAAAGCAATTCGGACGACAATTACGGCCTCAAGCGCTTTTCCGGCGACAATTACGACACCGTGCCGGCGCCGGGCCGCGATGCGCCCGCGCCTCCTGTGTCCGCCCCCCTTGCGCCCGCGCCCGCAACCACGGTGCCCGCCGGTTATTATCCCACCCTGCATGGCAGCACGGCGGCGCCGGCGCCGGCCGCGGCGCCCGCGCCGGTTTCCGCCGCGCCCAATGATGACAGGCCCGTGCTTCCGACCCAGCCCGCTATTCCCACACCGCGCCTGGTGGCGACTCCGGTGCCGCAGGGCGACGCCTATGCCTATAATCGCCCGCCCGCCGATGCCGCCTATCCGCTGGGCTTCGGCGACAAGATCCGGCTCACCGTGTATGGCGAGCCGGATCTGTCGGGCGAATATCAGGTCGACGGCTCCGGCATGGTCCGCCTGCCGCTGATCGGCACCTTGCGCGCCGCCGGCTACACCGCCCGGCACTGGAGCAGGCGTCATCGCCGGCGCATTGGCCCAGGGCTATCTCAAGGATCCGCGCGGTCAATGTCGAGATCGCCACCTACCGGCCCTTCTACATCATCGGCGCCGTCAACCGGCCGGGCGAATATGCCTATGTCGACAACATGAATGCGCTGAATGCGGTGGCGCTGGCGGGCGGTTTCACCGACCAGGCGATACAGAGCACGCTGTTATGTGCGGCACGAAGGCAATGCCACCAGGAATCGAGCTGCCCGTCCGGACCGGCCAGCTCAGCCATATCGAACCGGGCGATGTGGTCCGGGTGAAGACCACCATGTTCTGGGAAGCGATGAACATGTTGACGCCCGCCGGTGGCGGCGGCCGCGGCGGCGATTGCCGCCGCCACCTTGCGCTTGCCGCGCCATTTGCGCTTGGCGTGCAGCCGTCCAGTAAAATGAACGGCATGAACCCCAACCCCGTCATCCGCCCTACGAAATCGCTCCGCCGCAAATCCGTCGAGATCGGCAACGCCCTGAAGCTCGCGATCATCGCCGGGCCCTGCCAGCTGGAAAGCCGCAGCCATGCCTTCGACATGGCCGGCGCGCTGAAGGAGACCTGCGAAAAGCTGGGCGTGGGGCTGGTCTACAAGACCAGCTTCGACAAGGCCAACCGCACCAGCGCCACCACGGCGCGCGGGCATGGGGCTGGAAAATGCGTTGCCGATCTTTGCCGACATCCGCGACAAGTTCGGCCTGCCGGTTCTGACCGACGTGCATGAGCGCGACCAGTGCGCGGCGGTGGCGCAGGCGGTCGACGTTCTGCAGATCCCCGCCTTTCTGTCGCCGCCAGACCGACCTTCTGGTCGCCGCCGCCCATACCGGCAAGGCGGTCAATGTGAAGAAGGGGCAGTTCCTGGCGCCGCTAGGACATGAAGAATGTGATCGCCAAGATCACCGGCGCGGGCAATCCCAATGTGCTGGTGACCGAGCGCGGCGTCAGTTTCGGCTACAACACACTGGTCAGCGACATGCGGGCGCTGCCGATCATGGCCGCGTTTGGCGCGCCGGTGGTGTTCGACGCCACCCATTCGGTGCAGCAGCCGGGCGGGCAGGGCGACAAATCGGGCGGCGACCGCACCATGGTGCCGTATCTGGCGCGCGCCGCCGTGGCGGCGGGCGTCGCCGCGTCTTCATGGAAGTGCATCAGGACCCCGACCATGCGCCCTCCGACGGGCCCAACATGGTCAAGCTCAAGGATTTTCCCGGCGCTGCTGGAGCAGCTGGTCGAGATCGACGCGATCGTGAAGAAATAGGCGTCAGGCGATTGCGGGCGACGAACGCCGCCAGCCATGGGCCGTCTAAATCGCCAGTGCCGCACGCACGATGCCGATGACCGCCAGCAGCACCAGGATGCAGGGCGGCGATAGCAGATAGCCCGAAGCCGCTGCGCTTGTCGGCTCCGCCATATAGCCGAGTGGCATAGACGATGCGGCCGACGCACCACACCAGGCCCAGCGCCGGCGGAATCCAGCCATGGAAATAGAGCGTGGCCACCCACAGCGAGGGCAGCGAAGATCACGAACTGTTCGACCGTGTTGCCCTGGACCCGCAAGGCGCGCTCCACTTCGGGGTGATCCGGTCATGGCCGGCGGCAGGATGCCTGCCCGCCGGCGGATGCGCGCCACCATGGATGAACCGGTCCATCACCGCAGACCAGGACGGCGGCAGAGATCGTGGCAGGGCGGCGGGCACGAACAGGGTTGTCGGGTGACTGGCAAGCTGCATGTCTTGCGCCAGCCCAATTTAGTCCGGGTCCATGCCGCGTCCCAACGCTTGCAAGGGCGCGATGGGTGTCTCTAGAACCCGGCACCAAGCATTCAGGGAGTTCCCGCCATGACCGCCATCCTCGATATCACCGGCCGCGAAATCCTGGACTCCCGCGGCAATCCCACCGTGGAAGTGGATGTGCGGCTGGAGGACGGCAGCTTCGGCCGCGCCGCGGTGCCGTCGGGCGCCTCGACCGGCGCCCATGAGGCGGTGGAATTGCGCGACGGCGGCAAGCGCTATGGCGGCAAGGGCGTGGAAAAAGCCGTCGCCGCGGTGAATGGCGAAATCTTCGATGCGCTGTGCGGGCATGGAAGCCGAAGAGCAGATCCGCATCGACAGCGCCATGATCGCGCTGGACGGCACCCCAACAAGGCGCGGCTGGGCGCCAATGCCATTCTGGGCGTCTCGCTGGCGGTGGCCAAGGCGGCGGCGATGCCGTCAGGCCTGCCGCTCTATCGCTATGTCGGCGGCGCCAAGGCGAACACTGCTGCCGGTGCCGATGATGAACATCATCAATGGCGGCGTGCATGCCGACAATCCCATCGACTTCCAGGAATTCATGATCATGCCGGTGGGCGCGCCGAGCTTCCGCGAGGCGCTGCGCATGGGCGCGGAAATCTTCCACACCCTGAAAAAGGCGCTGCACGATGCCGGCCTCAACACCAATGTCGGCGACGAGGGCGGCTTCGCGCCCAACCTGAAATCGCCGGACGAGGCGCTGGGCTTCATCTCCAAGGCGGTCGAGAAGGCCGGCTACAAGCTGGGCGAGGAGATGTTCTTCGCGCTGGATCCGGCGTCGACCGAATTCTTCAAGGACGGCAAATATGTGCTGGAAGGCGAGGGCAAGACGCTGTCCCCGGACGAGATGGTCAAGGTCTATGCCGATCTGTGCAAGCGCTATCCCATCGTCTCCATCGAGGACGGCATGGCCGAGGACGACTGGGCGGGCTGGAAGGCGCTGACCGACGCGGTGGGCAAGACCGTGCAACCTGGTGGGCGACGATCTGTTCGTCACCAATGTGAAGCGGCTGAAACAGGGCATCGACAGCGCCGACCGCCAACGCCATCCTGATCAAGGTCAACCAGATCGGCTCGCTGACCGAGACCCTGGAGACCGTCGATATGGCGCACCGCGCCGCCTACAAGTGCGGTGATGAGCCACCGTTCGGGCGAGACCGAGGATTCCACCATCGCCGACCTGGCGGTGGCGACCAATTGCGGGCAGATCAAGACCGGCTCGCTGGCGCGTTCCGACCGGCTGGCCAAATACAACCAGCTGCTGCGCATCGAGGAACAGCTGGGCGACACCGCGGTCTATGCCGGGCGTTCGATCCTGCGCTGAGCGGTCCGCCGTTCTTGCGGTCCGCCGGCCGTGAGACAGAGCGTGTCGATCATGCCGGGACGGCCGCCGCTGATTTGCAGCTATTGGCGGACGGTCCGGGCACTGCCGGGCTTGGGCACGATCCTGCGCCGGTTGGTCAGGCGCGGTCCAGGTCGGGTGGAAGCGGCGGTGGCTTGGGGCTCGGCGGCACATGCGGTGTCAGGGATTTGCTGCAGGCGCCCGCCTGGCGGCAGCGCTCGAACAGGCCGACGCCCTTGAGGTCCAGCACCAGCGCATGCAGCAGCGGGGCGGGACGTGTCGCCAGGAACAATCCAGCCCCCGCCAGGAACGCCGCCACAAACCACAGGATCGCTGTCAGCCGCATGTCCCCAGTCTAGAAGATTTCCCGCCAAGTCTTAACGGCGCGCGCGCTAAGTTCCTTGAAATCTTTACCATTTTTCGCTTGACCGGCCGAATCAGTCTGTGATTCGTTGGCTCTATGCGAATCAGGCGTTCCGTCACCCGCTTTTTCACCGTCATGATCGTTCCGGCGGTCACGGTGGCGGTGGTGAGCTATTTCGGCGCCTATGCCATCTGGGGCAATCGCGGCATCCTGGCCCTGGAAGACACCCAGGCCCGGCTGGGCATCCAGCAGGAGCAGCTGGCCGAACTTGAGGCCAACCGCGCCCGGCTGGAACATCGCATCGCCCTGATGGAAAAGGACGCCGATCCCGACCTGGTCGAAGAACTGGCGCGGACGCAGCTGATGGACGGCGCCCCCAACCAGGTCGCGGTTCCGCGCGCCGGCCACTAGCCCCCTCCCGCAATCCCTTTCGCCGTGCGGCCGGGCATGCGCGGCGCGGCAAGGCCAGCCTCTTTCATTATGCCGCAGATGCGTACTTCCGTGCGCCGGAGGTGGGCCTGTGCTTAACGTCCTGTCGCGGCCGGTACCCCTTGCGGCAATAACATTTCAGGAACCGCGAACAGTGTTCGGCCACGCCAAAAGGTGCAGCGCAATAAAATAACAATGGTCTTGCCAAGTCGGTTGGGGCTTGCCACAACCTTGTTTCCGCTTTGCCAAAACCGAAAAAAAACGGCACCCAAAACCATGCCAGAAGCCGCCAAAAGCAACTCTGAAGCCTCAAAAAACTCTATCACGACATGCTGCTGATCCGCCGCTTCGAGGAGCGGGCCGGCCAGCTCTACGGCATGGGCCTGATCGGCGGCTTCTGCCACCTGTATATCGGCCAGGAAGCGGTGGTGGTGGGGCATGCATGGGCGCCGCCAAGCAGGGCGACCAGCAGATCACCGCCTATCGCGACCATGGCCACATGCTGGCCGCAGGGCATCGATCCCAAGGCGGTGATGGCCGAGCTGACCGGCCGCTCCACCGGCCTGTCCCACGGCAAGGGCGGCTCGATGCACATGTTCTCGGCCGAGAAGAAATTCTATGGCGGCCACGGCATCGTCGGCGCCCAGGTGCCGATCGGCACCGGGCTGGCCTTCGCCAACAAGTATCGCGGCAATGACGGCGGTCTGCCTGACCTATTTCGGCGACGGCGCCGCCAACCAGGGCCAGGTCTATGAAAGCTTCAACATGGCCGAGCTGTGGAAGCTGCCGGTCGTCTATGTGATCGAGAACAACCAGTACGCCATGGGCACCAGCGGTGGCGCGCTCCAGCGCGGTGGCGGATTTCTCCAGGCGCGGCGCCTCCTTCGACATTCCCGGCGTCCAGGTCGACGGCATGGATGTCGAGGCGGTGCAGGAGGCCGGGCTCGAGGCGATGGCCCATTGCCGCGCCGGCAAGGGCCCCATCATCCTGGAAATGAAGACCTACCGCTATCGCGGCCATTCCATGTCCGACCCGGCCAAGTACCGGACCGCGCGAGGAAGTGACCGAAGTGCGCGAGAAGCGCGATCCCATCGATCATTTCGGCAAGAAGCTGATCGAGCGCGGCGTCGTCAACGAGGACGACCTCAAGCAGATGGACGAGGAAGTGAAGGAGGTGGTCGATCGCCGCCGCCGAATTCGCCACCGAGAGCCCGGAACCGGGCGTCGACGAACTCTATACGGACATGTTACGCCTGATGAGCACCGAGATCCTGATGCCCGCGCTGTCGCCCACCATGGAAGAGGGCAAGCTCGCCAAATGGCTGGTGAAGGAAGGCGACACCGTCAAGTCCGGCGACATTCTCGCCGAAATCGAGACCGACAAGGCGACGATGGAATTCGAGGCGGTGGACGAAGGCAAGATCGGCCAGATCCTGGTTGCCGAAGGCACCGAGGGGGTGAAGGTCAATTCCCCCATCGCCACCTTGCTGGCCGATGGCGAGGACGCCTGGCGCCGCGCCGGCCAGAAGGCCGCAACGCGCCGAAGCGCCCAGGGCCGAAGTCACAAGGCGAAGCGCCGAAGGCAATCCGGCGCGCGCCGCGCCGAGAATCGAAATCGCCAGCGATCCGGAAATTCCCGAAGGCACCGAGTTCGTCACCCAGACGGTGCGCGACGCGCTTGCGCGACGCCATGGCCGAGGAAATGCGCCGCGACGAGCTGGTGTTCCTGATGGGCGAGGAAGTCGCCGAATATCAGGGCGCCTACAAGATCTCGCAAGGGCCTGCTGGACGAGTTCGGCGACCGCCGGGTGATCGACACCCCGATCACCGAGCATGGCTTCACCGGCCTGGGCGTCGGCGCGGCCTTCGACGGCCTCAAGCCGATCGTGGAATTCATGACCTGGAACTTCGCCATGCAGGCGATGGACCAGATCATCAACTCCGCCGCCAAGACCCGCTACATGTCGGGCGGCCAGATGAGCTGCCCCGATCGTGTTCCGCGGCCCCAACGGCGCCGCCGCCCGCGTCGCCGCCCAGCACAGCCAGGATTATTCGGCCTGGTATGCCTGCGTCCCCGGCATGAAGGTGATCGCGCCCTATTTCGCCGCCGACGCCAAGGGCCTGCTCAAGGCCGCGATCCGCGATCCCAATCCGGTCATCTTCCTGGAAAACGAAATCGTCTATGGCCGGTCAGCTTCCCGGTGCCCAAGCTGGACGATTTCGTGCTGCCCATCGGCAAGGCGCGCATCGTGCGCCCCGGCAAGGACGTCACCATCGTCGCCTATTCCATCACCGTGGGCCAGGCGCTGGAAGCGGCCGAGAAGCTGGCGGACGAGGGCATCGACGCCGAGGTGATCGACCTGCGCACCTTGCGTCCGCTGGACATGGACACGGTGCTGGCAAAGCGTGAAGAAGACCAACCGCATCGTCACCGTGGAACAGGCCTGGCCGGTCTGCTCGATCGGCTCGGAAGTCTGTTCGCGGGTGGCGCTGGAAGCCTTCGACTATCTGGACGCGCCGCCCACCAAAGTGTCGGGCAAGGACGTGCCCATGCCCTATGCCGCCAACCTGGAAAAGCTGGCCCTGCCCACGGTCGAGGACCTGATCGCGGCGGTCAAAGCCGTCTGCTACAAGGACTTAACCCGATGGCGACCAACATTCTGATGCCCGCGCTGTCGCCCACCATGGAGGAGGGCAAGCTGGCCAAGTGGCTGGTCAAGGAAGGCGATACCGTCAAGTCCGGCGACATCCTGGCCGAAATCGAGACCGACAAGGCGACGATGGAATTCGAGGCGGTGGACGAAGGCAAGATCGGCAAGATCCTGGTGCCCGAAGGCAGCGAAGGGGTGAAGGTCAATGCCCCCATCGCGGTGCTGCTGGGCGAGGGCGAGAAGGCCGGGGACGTGCGATATTCCCGCCGGCGATGAAGGACATCAAGGCGGCGGTGAAAGCCGAAGCCGCGCCCGCACCCAAGGCGGAGGCACCCAAAGCCGCGCCCGGCTGCCGCCGCGCCGGCCGCCCAAGCCGGCCGGTGACGGCACGCGCATCTTCGCCTCGCCGCTGGCCCGGCGCATCGCCGCCGGCAAGGGCATCGATCTTTCCGCGCTGTCGGGCACCGGCCCGCGCGGGCGCATCGTCAAGTCCGATGTCGAGAACGCCAAGCCGGGCGCGGCAAAACCCGCTGCCGCGCGCCGCACCGCCGCCGGCGGCGCGGGCATTCCTGGCGTGGCGCCGCTGCCCGATGCGCGGCTGCTCTATCCGGCGGGTTCCTATGAAGAGATCGCCGCACGATTCCATGCGCAAGGCCATCGCCAAGCGCCTGACCAGCGGCCAAGACGCTGATCCCGCATTACTACCTGACCATCGATTGCAACCTGACGCCCTGATGGCGGTGCGCGAGAAGATGAATGCCGCCGCGCCCAAAGGCAAAGACAAGGTTCCGGCCTACAAGCTGTCGGTCAACGACTTCATCATGAAGGCCTCGGCCATGGCGCTGATGAAGCATCCCGACGTCAACGCCTCCTGGACCGACACTGCGATCCTGCGCCACAAGGATGCCGATGTCGGCGTGGCGGTGGCGCTGGATTTCGGCCTGATCACGCCCGATCATCTTCAAGGCCCAGACCAAGGGGCTGGTGGAGATCTCCAACGAAGTGAAGTCGCTGGCCGCCCGGGCCAAGGAAAAGAAGCTCAAGCCCAACGAATATGAAGGCGGCGGCTTCTCGGTCTCCAACCTGGGCATGTACGGGATCAAGAATTTCACCTCCATCATCAACCCGCCGCAGAGCTGCATCATCGCGGTCGGCGCGGGCGAGGAGCGCGCCATCGTCGTGGACGGCAAGATCGAGGTCGCCACCGTGATGACGGTGACCATGTCGGCCGATCACCGCGTGGTGGATGGCGGCACCGGCGCCAAGTTCCTGCAGACCTTCAAGACAGTTCATCGAGGAACCGGCCTCCATGCTGCTATGAGCGACGACGCTATGACGTGATCGTGGTGGGCGGCGGTCCGGGCGGCTATGTCTGCGCCATCCGCTGCGCCCAGCTGGGCCTGAAGACCGCGGTGGTCGAACGCGACCGCCTGGGCGGCATCTGCCTGAACTGGGGCTGCATCCCGACCAAGGCGCTTGCTGCGTTCGTCGCGAAATCTGGCACCTGATGCACCGGCTGGACGAGTTCGGCTTCAGCGCCGACAATTTCAAGTTCGACATCGGCAAGATCGTGGCGCGCAGCCGCGCCGTCTCGCAAGCAGCTGTCCAACGGCGTCGGCTTCCTGATGAAGAAGCACAAGATCACCGTCATCGCCGGCGAGGCCAAGCTGGCGGGCAAGGGCAAGCTGACCGTCACCAAGGACGGCAAGAGCCACCGACTACACCGCCAAGAACATCGTGCTGGCCACCGGCGCGCGCGCCCGCACGCTTGCCGGGGCTGGAACCGGACGGCAAGCTGATCTGGACCTATCGCGAGGCGATGGTGCCGCCGGCATTTCCCGAAATCGCTGCTGGTCGTGGGCTCGCGGCGCCATCGGCATCGAGTTCGCCAGCTTCTATCGCACCCTGGGCGCCGAGGTGACGGTGGTCGAAGTGCTGGACCGGGTGCTGCCGGTGGAAGACGAGGAAATCTCCGCCTTCGCCGCCAAGGCCTTCACCAAGCAGGGCATGAAGCTCAAGGTCGGCACCACGGTGACCGAACTGAAAAAGGGCGCGGACAATGTCACCTGCACCCTGAAGGCCAAGGACGGCAAGACCGAGAACGTCACCGTGGACCGCGTGATCCTGGCCATGGGCATTGTCGGCAATGTCGAGAATATCGGGCTGGAAGCGGCGGGCATCAAGGTCGACCGCACCCATGTCGTCGCCGGAAAATATGGCGAGACCGGCGTGGACGGGCGTGTGGGCGATCGGCGATCTGGTCGGCGCGCCCTGGCTGGCGCACAAGGCCATGCATGAAGGCGTGATCGTGGCCGAGAAGATCGCCGGCGTGAAGGGCGTGCATCCGCTCAACACCTCCAACGTGCCGGGCTGCACCTATTGCTGGCCGCAGGTGGCCAGCGTCGGCCTGACCGAAGCCAAGGCCAAGGAAACGGGCCGCAAGATCAAGGTGGGCAAGTTCCCCTTCATCGGCAACGGCAAGGCGATCGCGCTGGGCGAGGCCGAAGGCCTGGTCAAGACCGTGTTCGATGCCGAGACCGGCGAGCTTCTGGGCGCGCACATGATCGGCGCCGAAGTGACCGAGCTGATCCAGGGCTATGTCATCGCCAAGTCGGGCGAACTGACCGACCAGGAGCTGGCGCACACCATCTTCCCGCATCCGACGCTGTCGGAGATGATGCACGAAGCGGTGCTGGCGGCGGACGGCGCGGCGCTGCATATCTAGCGGCCGGCGGATTGCTCGCCGTCCAGCGCGGCGAACAGCCGCCGGATCGCCGCGACGAGATTTTCCTTGTCCTTGTCGTTGACGATGCCGGCAATGCCGTCGCTGCGCACCAGTTCGCCATGGCGGCGCAGCGCGTCGCGCCTTGCGCCATCCGGTTCGCACTGCGCCACCTTGTGCAGCACATAGGCGATATGGATCAGCACCGACGGCGCGCGGGCCGCGTTCTGACGAATGACATGGAACATGGCGTCCGTCAGCCCGTCATAGTCGGTGGTGTCGCGCTGAAAGAGCAGGCGTCCGTCGCTATCGCCAATCACGCCGGTGGACAATGGCCTGCGGGCCAGGCCGCAGAGCGCGGCGCCCAGCCGATCGAGAACCCGCACGGCGGTGCGCGGATCGTTGATGCCGGGCGACAGCGCCCGAACCGCGAGATCGACGAGCTGGCCCACGGAATATTCGATGTCCTGCGAGGCGGTCGGACGGCCGCCGGTGACCAGCGCGGCGCGCAGCAATTCCTCGGCGCCCGGCACCGGCGGCTTGACGAGGGCGATCGGCGCGCCGGGAAAGGCAAAAGTGCCGACGCGGGCCTGCAGCCGCACCGCGGTCGCGTTGTCGCGCGCCCAATCGGCGATTTTTTCCTCGTCGATCTGCTGGATATAGCCGTTGCCGGCATAGGCGATCACCGCGCCGCCCTCCCAGAAGGCCGCGTCGCGGGGTGGCTGATCCTGGTCCTGCGGTGAATCGGCCAGGGCGCGCTGCAGGTCGCGCGCCACCAGGGTGATCACGGTATCGAAATTGATCCGGTTGGCGACGTGATCGACGAAAAACACCAGCATGCCGACGCAGAGCAGCGCCAGCAGCACGGCGCCGGTGATCGCCAGATGCGGCACGAACGCGCCCTGTTCCGCGCCGCGCACGCTGCGCAGCACAATCAAGACGTATGCGAAGGTCCCCAGATAAATTCCCAGCGTCACCTGGTTTCCCCGGTCGCGGGTGAAATTGGAAAGCAGGCGCGGGCCCATCTGGCTGGAGGCCAGGGTCAATGTGGCGATGGTGATGGAGAATATGGTGCCCGCCACGCCGATGGTGGAGCCGGCCACCGCGCCCAGCAGGGTGCGCGCGCCGGTTTCGCCGCCGCCGTAAATCCATCGGCTGATGAATTGCGGCGGCGCCAGGCCGAGCCGTTCGCCATGAATCAGCGTTTCGGCCAGCCCCATGCCGGCCAGCACCAGCATGCCGGGCAACAGCCAGAAACTGTCACGCAGATCTTCCAGGAGTTGCCGAAGTCGTGCGCGCATGCTCGCCAAGTCATTGGGGACAGATATAAAATCCCTCAAACCGGCGAAAGTTCCCTCAGCGCAGCAATTGCGTCACATCCGCCGCCATCGCCGCGGTGTCGGTGGTGTCGGTGGTGACAAGGCGCGCGCGGCCGTCGCGATCGAAAAAGAACACCGCGTTGGAATGGGTCACCTCATAGGGCGGGCCCTTGGTGACGGTGTAGGCGACGCGGTAGCGGCGGGCGAGATCGGCAAGCTCATTGGCGCTGCCGCGCAATCCCTCCATCTGGGGCGAAAAGGCCTTGGCATAGTCGGCCAGGACGGCAGCGGTGTCGCGGTCGGGGTCCACGGTGACGAACAGCACCGCCACATCGGGGCTTTTCACCCGGCCGAGCATGTCGGTGAGATTGGCCAGGGTGGTGGGGCAGACATCGGGGCAATGGGTATAGCCGAAATACAGCGCCACGACCTTGCCGCGATAGGCCTCGGCGGTGACCGGCTTGCCGTTCGCGCGTCATGTGAAAGTCCAGCCGGGGCATCGCGCCGGAAATATCCGTCATGTGCCAGGCCGGCTCGGCAGCAACCGGCCAGCAGCAGCGCGAGAAGGAGGGCCGCTATTCGCATGGCCGCGTCCTTATCACGCTTTGGCGGCCGGGCCCAGCGCGCTAAAGTCGCCCCGCGATGACTGGACTTTTCCTGGCGCTGGGTTGCCTATGCCGTAATGTTGGCGGTGGGCGCGGCGCTGTATCTGGTGTGCCGGCTGTTTCCCGCCGATCTGCCCGTGTGGCTGCCCTGGGAATTTTCCTGGAGCGGAATTTCTGGCGTTCGTCGCTGACGCTGGGCTGGTTCGCGCGCGGATTGCGCGTCCTGCCGCAAGGCGCAGCATCCGCCGCCGTGGCGCATCCTCTGTTTTGTCGCCGGCCTCGTCAGCTTCTGGATCGTGCTGCAGACCCGCATCGACTATTACGCCCAGCACATGTTTTTCGTGCATCGCTGCGGCGCATTTCGTGCTGCATCATGCCGGGCGCCTTCCTGATCGCGATGGGGATGAGCGGGCCGGTGCTGTGGGCCGGGATGCCGGCGTTTCTCAGACCGTTGGTGACTGTCGCGGCCCGTGCAGGCGAGCCTGTCCTGTCCTGCAGCATCCGGCGATGGCGCCGTTCCTGTTTGTCGGACTGCTCTATTTCTGGCTGATCCCGCAGATCCATACCCGCGTGATGCTGGACGATCGATATCTACACGTTCATGAACTGGACCATGGCGGTCAATGGCGTGATGTTCTGGTCGCTGGTCCTGGACTCGCGGCCCAAGCCGCCAGCGCGGCTGTCGCACCTGATGCGCGGCGCCGATGATCCTTCTGATCGAACTGCCGCAGATGGTGCTGGGGGCCGTGCTGTCGCTGAGCCAGCATGACGATTTCTATCCGGTCTACGCTATCTGCGGACGGGTGCTGGACATGACGGCGCTGAACGACCAGCATTACGGCGGATTGATCATCTGGCTGCCGGGAACCCTGACCAGCTTTGCCGCCATGATCGTGGTGCTGGTGACCATGCGGCTGAATGAGGAGAAGGCGGAGCTTGAGGAAAGCAAGAATGAAGCGGTTTAGTGCCGCCATCCTGTTGTTGATGGCGGGCGCCGCCAAGGCCGCGCCGTTCGATGTCACCGAAGCCTGGTTCCGGGCGCTTCCGGGCAAGCTGCCGGCGGCCGGCTATTTCACCGCCCAGAACAACAACCGCCGCGACATCGCCATCACCGGGGCGGCATCGGATGGCTGCGGCATGGTGATGATCCACCGCTCCGTCAATACGGGCGGGATGAGCACCATGGCGATGATGGAACGGGTGACGGTGCCGGCCGGCGCCATTGTCCGCTTTGCCCCCGGCGGCTATCACCTGATGTGCGAGGAACCCAGGATGCGGATCGGCGCCAGGATACCGGTTGTGCTGCATCTGTCGGACGGCAGCGCCGTGGTGGTCGCGTTTCAGGTCCGCGGCGCGAACGGAAAGTAGGCCAATGCAGCAGGGAAAACTGTTCTGGGTGATCTGGCTTCTGCTCGGCTGCCAGATGGCCTGGATGACGGCGCGGGCGGTGCGGATGCCGTGGCGCTGGAATCCCTATCAATGCCTGACGGTCGTGTTCCTCTGCGGCCTGTGCGTCCTGCTGGCCTGGCTGGGATGGATGCTGACGCGCGAGGGCCTGGGCGGGATCAGGAACCGGATGGCGGCCTTTGAGCGCGAGATCGAAACCCCCAAAAGCCGCATCGGCTTTCGCTGGAACCTGGGATTCTGGATCGTGGCGGGCGTCCTGGCGGCCGCCTATTACCAAATGGAGCAGGGCTAGCCAGCCCCGAAGGGCTGGCTGTCCGTCCGGTCCGTGCGCGATTTCTCTAGTGGCCTGCCGCTTGGCTGCTTGCGGCCGATTTGCCTGCAACTCCGCGAAGGACACGTGGCAGGAGCCGCCATGCTTCTGGAAATAGCGCTGGTGGTTTTCCTCGGCCTTCCAGAAGGCGGGGGCGGGCTCGATCTGGGTGACGATGGGCTGCTTCCACTTGCCCGAGGCCGCCACCTCGGCCTTCGACCGCGGCGGCGATGCGCGCCTGCTCGGCGCCGTGGGTGAAGATCACCGAGCGGTACTGGGTGCCGAAGTCCGGCCCCTGGCGGTTCCGCTGGGTGGGGTTGTGCATGCGGAAGAACAGCTCGACCAGGGCACGATAGGAGACCTTGGCCGGGTCGAAGGTCACCTCGACCACCTCGGCATGATAGGTGTCGCCGCCACAGACCTGGCGGTAGCTGGGACTGTCGGTGGTGCCGCCGGCATAGCCGCTGACCGCGTCGCTGACGCCGGGGACCTGGCGGAAGAAATCCTCCACGCCCCAGAAGCAGCCCGCGCCGAAGAGTGCCTTTTCCATCTCGAACCTCTTGTCTGAATTGCCCCCATAATACGCCCGGGACGCCTGCGCGTTACAGCGCCACGCCCGCGCGCGGGGCGCATGGCACGGGGCCGGGGAGAAGCCAAAGGCCGGGGCCCTGCGACCACAACATAGGGGCTAGGCTGGTGCGCGCCCGGGGCCGAGCCGCTATAGAAGCTTATGGCTTTTCCATCCTTGCAAGGCGCACATGTTTCTCCTGTCACCAGGCCGGCTAAAGCGGCGCATCTCTTTGCATATCACTTTAGCCTCTTCACCTATCCTGTTGGCACGACAGTATTTGTTCCGGCAGGGCAGGGGGCCGTGAAAGGCCGGCCATGAAAGTCGTCATCATCGGCGCCGGGGTGGCCGGACTGGGAATCGGCTGGCGGCTTTTGCAGGCCGGGTGCGCCGTCACCATCCTGGAACGGGCCCAGCCGGCGACCGGCGCGAGCTGGGCGGCGGCCGGAATGCTGGCGGTTACCGCCGAGCTGGAAGACGCCGTCGAGGCCGAGCGCGCCCTGGCGCTGCGGGCCAATGGCCTGTGGCCCGGCTTCACCGCCGAGCTGGAAGCCGCCAGCGGCCGCAGCATCTTCTTCAGCCGGGTCGGGGCGCTGCTTGTGGCGGCCGATGCGGCCGCGCTGGAAGTGATGCAGGCACGCGAGCAAGACGAGTTGCGGATCCTGGACGGCAGGGAGGCGCGCGCCCTGGTGCCGCTGCTGGGCGAGACGGCGGGCGGGCTGTGGTCGCCGCGCGAAGCCCATGTCGACAACCGCGCCCTGGGCGAGGCGCTGGCCATCGCCTTCCTGAAAGCCGGCGGCATTCTCTATCCCAACGAGGCGGCGGTGAAGATCGAAGCGGGCCCGGTGGTGCTTTCGCCCTATCGCCACTACGAGGCCGACGCCGTGGTGATCGCGGCGGGGGCCTGGAGCGGGCTGCTGCGGGACATTCCCATTGCGCCGGTGAAGGGGGAGGTGATCGCGCTGGCCCCGCCGCCCGGCGCGGTGCTGCCGGGGCCGGTGGTGTGGGGCGAAGGCGTCTATTGCGTGCCGCGTCCCCATATGGGCGAAAGCGGCAGGCTGCTGGTGGGCGCCACGGTGCAGGACGAGGGCTTCGATACCAGCCCCACGCCGCAGGCCCGCGACCAGCTGCGCAAGGCGGCCCAGACGCTGATGCCCTCCCTGAAAGGCTGGAGCGTGGCGGAGCATTGGGCGGGCCTGCGCCCCAAAAGCCCGGATGGCCTGCCGCTGCTGGGGCCGACCGCGACCGGCGGGGTGTTCGTGGCGGGTGGCCAGTACCGCAACGGCATATTGTTCGCGCCCGCCATCGCCCGGGAGATGGCCGACATCGTATTGGGCAAGGGCGCGGTGATTGCCGATTTCGACCCCCGGAGATTTTCCCGGAGGATGACATGAATGATTTTTCGGTGGACCCGGTCATTGCCAGGCTGACCCATACCCTTGCCGACTGGCCGCTGAGCCGCGTCTTTCTGTTCAACGACTCCCGCTATCATTGGGGCCTGTTGGTGCCGCGCCGCGCCGGCGTCATCGAAATGTGCGATCTTGCCGCCGCCGACCAGGTCCAGCTGATGGCCGAAATCGTCAAACTGTCGGGCCTGGTCCGCACGTTGCCGGGGGTGGAAAAGCTCAATGTCGGCAATCTGGGCAACATGGTGCCGCAGCTGCATGTCCATGTGATCGGGCGCAGGGCGGGCGATCCGGCCTGGCCGGGTCCGGTGTGGGGCCACAGTCCTGCCGTGCCCTGGCTGTCGCCCGCGGACGCGCCGCTCAGCCTGGCGGTAAGCAAAAGTTAACCATAAGTGCCGACATTGCGCCCATGCAGGCAGAAGCCGCATCGGCCCTTGGAGCAGACCGTGTCGTCGCCGCGTTGAGAAACGCCGCCGCCGCGACGGGATCGGATTTCCATTATCTGCTGGGCACCGCCATGCGCGAGTCCAGCCTCAAGCCCAACGCCCAGTCCAGCAGTTCCTCGGCCAGCGGCCTGTTCCAGTTCATCGACCAGACCTGGCTTGGGCTGGTGAAGGAGCATGGCGCCCAGCATGGGCTGGGAAATCTCGCCGCCGCCATCACCCGGCAGGCGGACGGCCGCTATCATGCCGAGGCCGGCGCCAGGAAGGCCATCCTGGCGCTGCGCCAGGACCCCGAAATTTCCGCCCTGATGGCGGGCGAATATGCCAGGACCACGCAGGGGCAGATGCGCGCCAGCCTTGGCCGCGAGGTCTGCGGCGGCGAACTCTATGCCGCCCATTTCCTGGGACCGGATGCGGCCTGCAAGCTGATCAAGCTGGCGGGCAGCGTTCCGGGCGCCAGCGCCGCGCAGCAATTTCCCGCAGGCCGCCGGCGCCAACAAGACCGTGTTCTTCCATGCCGACGGCGCCCCCAAATCGGTGCGCGAAGTCTATGAATGGGCGCTGCGCCAGCCGGGCGCCGAAGCGCCGGTGCGGGCGGCCGAGGCCCCCGCCGCCACGTCAGCCATTTCGCCCGCGGTCACCGCGCAAAGCGCGCGCGCCACGGTGATGACGGCGCAGAGCGAGGAAGTGCGCATGCTGCTGGCAAGCGTGATGAACTGGCAGCCCAAGCACAGCCCGTTCAGTTCCCTGTTCGGCTCGAACGCGGACGCAACGCCCAGTTCGGCGATGAGCTTTGGCCCGGGCCTGCTGGGCCTGCTGTCGGATTCCCGCGATCCCGCCAGCTGAGGCGCGGCCTTATATCCCGGCCGCCGCCACCACTTCATCCACCCGCTTGTCCAGCTCGGCGCAGAGCGCCTGGGCCGTCTTGTTGTTGGTGTCGCGCATGGCGTTCCTGTGGATCACCTGGATGGCGCTGACATGGGCGTCGATCAGCGCCAGCGGCAGCGCGGTGCCGGGCGGCAAGGCGCCGATCATGCGCGACAGCGATTCGGCAACGCGCCCGATCAGGGGATAGTGGAAGGTGGCGCGCCTGGCCCTTGATGTCAAGGGCGCTGCGCAGCAGGGCGGCGCGGGCCTCGGCATCCGGCGTCGCCGCATAGCGGGCGTGCGCGGCGGCCAGCGCCGTCACGTCGTCTGGCGATCCAGTCGCCGAATTCGCATTCCAGGTCGTCCATCGCCGCCTCGGCGCGCTTGATCGCCGCCATGTCGGGGCCGCCGGTGCCGCCGCCGACTTTCGCCTTCAGCATGTTGGGCGGCATGAACAGTTCGATCGGCTGCTTGCGTGCTCATGGCTCTATTCCGCCGCCTGCTGGAGTTTGTCGGCCCGGCGTTCGGGGCCGCGATATTCCTCGCCGCGCCGGCGGCGGCAGGGGCCGAAATAGCTGTTGGTGCGCACATAGGGGCGGGGATGCTCGATCACCGCCACCAGGCGCGACATCATGGTCTTGACCGAGACCGGCTTGGCGATGAATTCGTTGACGCCGGCATCGCGCGCCTGGCGCACATGGTCGCAGCTGGGTATGGCCGGTCAGCATGATCACCGGCACGAAGGGATTGGGCGTCTGGGGATTGGCGCGGATCATCCCGACCAGATCCAGCCCGGACATGCCCTCCATCACCCAGTCCAGCACCACCACATCGGGATTGGATTCGCGCAGGATGGTCCAGGCATGGTCGCCGCTGTCCGCCTCGATAATCTGGTGGACGCCGAAGGCCTGCAGGATGGTGATGACGAGTTTGCGCATGTGGGCGTTGTCGTCCACCACAAGCACTCTCAACCGGTCGAAACGATAACCGCTCATCCCCAGCACCTGCTGCCGCGCCCGGACAAGACGGCGCCATCCCGGACGCTTAGCTTAACGGACGTTAACATTCGTGAAGCAGGAGGCTTCCGCGCGCACAGGCTTTCTCCCTCCACGGCGCAGCCGGACGGGCGAGTTGTCCGCCTGCGGGCTTGCCCGCGTTGGCGGACGAGGGGGCTAATCGGAAAACTGTTCCGCCAGGATGCGCTCGTCCAGGTTGTGGCCGGCGTCATAGAGCATGGTCATGGAGATGGCGCGGTCCTCGGCCACATCCACGGCGGTGACATCGCGGACTTCGAAATCGTCGGCCACGGCGCTGACCGGGCGCTTGTCGCTTTCCAGGATCTCGAAGCGCACATGGGCGCGGTGCGGCAGCAGCGCGCCGCGCCAGCGGCGGGGGCGGAAGGCCGAGATCGGCGTCAGCGCCAGAAGCGTCGGCGTCGATGGGCAGGATGGGGCCATGGGCCGAGAGGTTGTAGGCGGTGGAGCCGGCCGGCGTCGCCACCAGCACGCCGTCGCAGATCAGTTCGGAGATGCGGGGCTTGCCGTCCACCAGGATGCGGAGCTTGGCGGCCTGGCGGGTTTCGCGCAGCAGCGAGACCTCGTTGAAGGCGCGGGCCTCCACCGCGCTGGACTTGGTGTGCGCCGTCATGCTGCAGGGGGTGGATCACCGCCCGTTCGGCGGCGGCCAGCCGTTCGAGCAGATCGCCCGGTGCGATATTCGTTCATCAGGAAGCCGACGGTACCGCGGTTCATGCCGTAGATCGGCTTGTCCTTGCCGGTGAAGGCGTGCAAGGGTCTGCAGCATGAAGCCGTCGCCGCCCAGCGCCACCACGATGTCGGCATCCTTGGGACCGGCATCGCCGTAGCGCGCGCGCAGCTGGTCGAGCGTTTCCTGCGCGTGCGGCATGGCCGTGAAATGCAACTTCGTCATGAAGGCGCCCTAGCGATCGCGGCAGACTAGCACAGGGTTGCGGGGAGCCAAAAAGGGCGCGGAAAAGCGGGCCGGCCTCAGCCGGCCATCGCGGCGCGCAGTTCGGCCAGGGCGGTCTGGCGGGTGAAACCGGTAAAGATCGAATCCACCGCCACAATATCGGACTTGGACAGGACCGCCGGCAAATGGCGCCCCTGGCGCGAAAGGTTGAACACGGTGGCAAAGACCGCGCGGTCGATACCCGCGGCGCGGCAGGACAAGGCCACGGCGCGGGCGCCGCCGTTATAGAAGGCGGCGCGGAATTCGGCCAGGTCCGTCTCCAGGAGCCGCGAGAAGGCCAGGTCGAACAGATCCGCCTGACCCTGGCTCAGCACGCGCATCAGGAACCCGGTCTTGAGCTGGCCGCTTCCGGCGAGCTTGTCGATCAGCTTCTGGGCGCTGTCGGCGGGCACCTCCTGGGGGCCGGGGGCCGGTTCCTTCACGATCTTGACGGCATGGGTGAGGGCGGAGTCCACCGACCGGGGCGCCATCTGGTAATTGGTCTTGATAAAGGTCTTCAGCGCGTCCGACACCCATTCGCACATGCTGCTGGCCAGTTGCGGCGGCAGATCGGGGCGGTGGACCAGGGGCTCCTGCAAGCCGGGCAGGGCGCGCGACTTTTCCACCAGGGTCTTGTAGCCGCATTCGGAAATCCGCGCCGTGGCATTGCGCACCAGCGCCATCAGCACCGTCTCGTGATCGCATCTTGCCAGCGCGTCGGTGACGGGGATGCCGATTTTGGGACGCGCCGCCACCGCTTCGAGGTGCCCGACGCTCTCATGGGCGATCAGCCGCAGCACATCGGTTTCGGTGAGCAGGGGCGAATTGAGGATCAGGGGGCGGGCGACCTCGACACTGTCGTCCACCAGGAGCAGGATCAGGTCGTGTGGGGCGGTGGTGTCCTCGGCCAGGCGCTGGGCCAGCGCGATGCGGATCGCCATTTCCACATCCTGGGTCAGCTTGCGCAGAATCTCGCGCATCAGTTCGCGCTCGCGCTGGTTCAATCCGGATCCCTGGATGCGATAGAGCGAGGCGACGGCGAGATAAATTTCCTCGCGGCTGGTGCCCGATTTCGGATTCATGGCGAGCTGGGCCAAACGCCCCATATCGCTCATGTCTTGTGCGGTCAGCGCCACGGGATGATCCTATGCATTCTGCATGGGCCGGAACGGCCATTTGTCGTGCAATTTTCTAACAGCGATTTCCTTAACGCCGGCTTAAGCCTGCGGCGTTCGTTCACGGTCCATTCCCCAAGCGGCGAGGCCGGGCCTGTCCGTGCCGCGACTGGCGGCCGCTAGGCCTTGGTCAGCCACAGCCTTTTGAGAAAGCTCAAAGCCGGATCGGTGATGTCCGCCAGGGAACGGATGGCCTTGAAGGTGACGCCGACCTCGGCGCCGTTGTTCCAGGCCAGCTGGGCGTCATAGACGAGGCGGTCGCGAATCCCGATGAGATAAAAGTCCGACGGGAAATGTGCGTTCTTGCTCACCGCGATCCTCGCGCCGCTGTCCGACAGGTTGCGAATGGTGCAGCCGAAGCTGTGGGCGCCGTTGGCATAGGTGACAATGCCGGTCAGCAGAACCCGCTTGCGGGGCTTGGGCCGGCGCTCTGCCGGCGGCGGCGCGGAATTGTCGTGTGAATCCTTACCCAGTCCGATCCCTCCGGGTCGGGCAAGGCTGCTGCTGCATTCTGGATGCAAAATGCCCGGTAACGCTTGTCCGTTGACCATGGTGTCTCAGTGACAGATTGCGACAAATTGAATCACAATACAAATATGCGCCACCGCCGCCCGCGGCAATGACGATACCAAATCATGGTTTATTGGGGCGGGACGCGGGCCCGAGGGGCTGCCGCTTGCGCAAGTTCCCAAAAAGGTGTGCCGTTCGGCATGCCAAAAGCCCATCTGCTGGCGATTGATCAGGGAACGACTTCGACCCGGGCAATCCTTTTCGACGGCCAGGCCAGGCCGGTGCGCAGCCATGCCCTGCCGCTGCGCCAGATCTACCCCGCCAATGGCTGGGTCGAGCATGATGCGCGCGAGATCTGGCAGGCGTCGCTGGATTGCTGCCGCGCCGTTCTCAAGGGCGTGGAGATGGACACGGTCGCCGCCATCGGCATCACCAACCAGCGCGAGACCACGCTGATCTGGGACCGAAAGACCGGCGCCCCGCTTCACAACGCCATCGTGTGGCAGGACCGGCGCGGGGCGCAGCGCTGCGCGCAGCTGAAGAAGCGCGGCCTGGAGCGCGGCATCGCGGCCAGGACCGGGCTGCTGCTCGATCCCTACTTCTCGGCCACCAAGCTGGAATGGCTGCTGAAGAATGTGAAGGGACTCAAGGGAAGGGATATCGCCTTCGGCACCATCGACAGCTGGCTGATCTTCAATCTCACCAGGGGCCGGGTGCATGCCAGCGACGTCACCAATGCCTCGCGCACCATGTTGTGGAACCTCAAGACGCGCGACTGGGATGCGGGCCTGCTGAAACTGTTCGGCGTGCCGCGCGCCATCCTGCCCCAGATACGCGAGAGCCGGGACGATTTCGGCACCACCGATCCCATGCTGCTGGGCGCCGCCATTCCGATCCGGGGCGTGGCGGGCGATCAGCAGGCCGCCTGTTTCGGCCAGGCCTGTTTCGCGGCCGGCGACGTGAAGGCGACCTACGGGACCGGCTGCTTTGTCCTGGTGAATACCGGAAAGAAGCCGCTGCGGTCGAAAAATCGCCTGCTGACCACCGCGCTGGCGCGAAAACATTATGCCATCGAGGGCAGCATCTTCATCGCGGGCGCGGTGGTGCAATGGCTGCGCGACGAATTGGGCCTGCTGGCGACGGCGGCCGAGAGCGAAGCCCTGGCCCGGCGCGCGCGCCCGGCGGACGGGCTGTATGTCGTTCCCGCCTTCACCGGCCTGGGCGCGCCGTACTGGCGGCCGCAGGCGCGCGGCGCGATCCTTGGCCTGACGCGCGACGTCGGCAAATGCGAGATCGTGCGCGCGGCGCTGGATTCGGTGTGTTACCAGACACGCGATCTGCTGGAAGCGATGCGCCGCGACATGCGGTCCGCCGGCCTCAGGCACCTCAAGACTCTGAAAGTGGATGGTGGCATGGTGGCGAACGACTGGTTCTGCCAGCGCCTTGCCGATCTCACCGGTCTGGTCGTCGAACGGCCGCAGGTCATCGAAACCACGGCACTGGGCGCGGCCTACCTCGCCGGATTTGGTGAAGGGGTATTCAAAAATGAAGAAGACATCGCCGCGCGATGGGCGTTGGATCGCCGCTTCAAGCCCGCAATGCGCAAGCAGGCGCGCGATATTCTGTACACGGGATGGAAGGACGCGATTTCGCGCATAAAGTGAGCGGCTGTATAATTGTATACACTTTGCGCATTTCTGCCGTTGACACTTATCAGGCACCCCACGAGAGTTTCACGGCTGAGGGGATTAGCGGTGGCCGGCCAAGTTCTTGCGATGGAGAGTGTACGCAGCAGCCGCCGCAAGCCGGAGAGCTTGGCGCGGCTGAAGCAGGCGGCGCGCAAATTGTTCGTCGAGCGCGGCTACGACGCCACCAGGCCGCAGGATATCGCCCGCGCCGCCGGATTGGGACACGGCACTTTCTATCTGCACTATCCCGACAAGCGCGCCTGCTTTCTTTCCTTCGTCGAAGATGCGCGCCAGGAGCTCGACGATCATCTTCGTTCCCACCGCATCGCGGGCGCGAATCTGGAACAGCGCATCGCGTCTTCCCTGACCGCCATCTATGACTATGCCGACAGCCATCCCGGCGTGCTGCGCGCCGCCATGGCGGATGAACGGATGATCGATACCGACGGCGCGGAAACGCGGCCGCTTCTGGTGCAGTGGGGCGCGGAATGGGCGGAGATGGTGCGCGGCTTCGCCAGGAACGGCAGTGTGTGTTCATCGTATGACGCCGACATTATCGGCCAGGCGATTGTCGGCGCGCTGCACCATGCCAGCCGCGAATGCCACCAGGCGGGACGGAGCCGCGAGGCGTTGGTGAAGAATCTCACCGCCTTTCTGACGCGTGCATTGCAGCCGGATTAGATCCGCACATGGCAGGCGGCCCGGATGTCGTTCGTTCCTGGTATCTTGCATAACAAGCTACCGCGTGCTAGGAGGGCCGCGATACCATCAATGGGGCCCGTCATGAAGATCCACGTCCTTCTCGCCGCGCTGCTGCTGGCCGCCCCGGCGGCGGCGCAGCCGGAACTCCGAGCAGGCGATAGGCGATTTTGTCGACAGTCATTCCTACGTCACGCGGCTGGACAAGATCGCGCGCTGGGAGGAGGGCGTGTGTCCCTCGGTCAAGGGATTGCCGGACAGCTTCGCCAAGTTCATCGTCAAGCGCGTACGCGATGTGGCCGCCTCGGTGGGCGCGCCGGTGGACAGCAGCGACAGCTGCAGGAGCAATATCGACATCTTCTTCACCACCAAGCCGCAGGCGCTGATGAACGACGTCCGCGACAAGCAGCCCGTGATGCTGGGTTATTTCGACAGCACCGCCCAGGCCGAGAAAATGGCGGTGGTCAGCCATGTCATCCAGGCCTGGCACGCCACCCAGACGGTCGATCTGCGCGGCAATGTGCTGATCGACAGCCGCCATGCCGGCCAAGGCAATGCGCTCAGTGCCAACGCCACCGCCAGCACCGGCAGCCGGCTGGGTGACGGCCTGCACAGCAGCTACAATCACGCCATCATCGTCGCGGACCCGACCAAGCTGGAGGATTATGAAATCGGCACCCTGGCCGACAATATCGCCATGCTGGCCCTGGCCCAGCCGGCCACGCTGGATGCCTGTCCGGACCTGCCCAGCATCCTGGACATGACCAATGCGTCATGCCGCAAGGACGCGCCGGTCAAGGCGCTGACCGCCGCCGACAAAGGCTATCTGCAAGGCCTCTATCAGATCGATCCGGGCGCCTCGCTGCGCGCCGAGAAGGACGGCATAGCCTTCCGCATCAAGGAAACCCTGGCGGGGCGGTAGGCTCAGGCCGACAAGGTGACCAAAGCGGCGCTGGCAGCGGGCACCGCCAGCCGCGCCTTGCCGCCCGCGATTCTGACCGGATCGGATTTCGCGCCGCTCCAGATTCCGTCGCCATTCACGGGTGCCCCGCCCAGGGTCACGCCGGTGGTGGCGGTCAGGGACGGTGCGGCCAGGCGCATGACCGCGCCCCGCCCCGGCGCAAGGCCCGCGATTTCCACCGCGGCGTCGCGGCGCATGTCCTTGTTGATCACCGTCACGGTCACGGCGCCCGGACCCTGGCGGGTGGCATAGGCGGTAAGATTGATGCCGCCGGGGTCGCTACGGACGGCGATCCGTTCGCCCTTCGCGGCCTGGGCGAAGGCCAGCAACCCGTAATATTCCGGCGCGGCGCCATGATGGCCCGCCAGGTCGTCGCTGATCGGCGTGTATTTGCTGATGACGCCCAGGTGATTGACGCCGGTTTCCATATTGACGCCGCTGCAGCCATAGGAGGCCAACACGAACAGGTAATCCAGCGCCCACAAAGCGGCGGCGAAGGTATCGCTGACCCCCGCCTTGCCGCCGCCGGAAAAGGAGGCGGTTTCGCACATCCGCCACGGCACAGGGATGGATCGGGAGGCGGCCTCAAAGCGGGCCAGCGCCGGCTGGTACTTCTTTTCTTCCTGCAGCATGAAGTCCAGGGTGGCGGCGGGATTGGCCTGGCCGGTGATGTAATGGTGGGCGGTGAGCAGGGCGATGTCGGTGCCTTCGTCGCGCGCGAAGGACTCCAACCACTCCGTCGTGAAGGCAATATCCGGTCCCGCGAAAGGCGCCTTGGGCAGCACGGCGCGGATGGCCATCTTGAAGCGGCGATAGTCGGCAAGCCATTCGGAATAGCCGTACGGCTCCTTGCGATGCCCCGCGCGGGAGAACAGGTCGGGCTCGTTGCCGACTTCCAGCGCCAGCAGCCGCTCGCCGACCGCGTCGGCCACGGCGCGGGCTTCCGCCACCGCATTGTCCAGATCGCCGCCGCCCAGGTTGAGGCCCCAGATCAGCTTCCAATCGGTGGCATCCAGGAAGGTGCGCAGCTGGCGGAAGCTCTCCTTGGTCAGCACCGTGTCCTTGGGCAGATATCTGGGCGTGCCCGCGGCGTCAAAGCGCGAAAAATCCGAGACGTTGCCGCCGACGCGGATCACGCCCTTTTGCCCCAGGTTGCGCACCAGGCGGACATAGGTGCGGTTGTCGCCCGAGAGCAGGCCCGGCACCGCCACCGAGGAAGCCTCAAAGCCCAGTCCCATATAGTCGGGCGCGATCGCGCCCAGGCGGCGCCCGGGATTGACGTGGATGGTGACGGTATCGGCGGCGTGCGCCGTTGCCGCCAGAAAGGGCGCCGCCGTCGAAGCGGCCAACAGGGTTCTGCGTGAAATGCGCATCGATTACGGCTCCAGTCCCAGCACGATCGCAGGATTGGTCTTGGCCATCAGGTTGATGTCGGCGACCGAGAAACCCAGGGCGTGCAGCTTGTTCATGAAATCCAGCAAGCCCTGGGCCGGCATCGGACGGGGATAGGGGCGGGCGCCGCCCAGGTCACTGGACAGGATGCAGTGCTGCGGTCCCACCGCCTTGATCCATTCGGCGTATTTTTCCACCGTCAGTTTGCTGCCCTTTTCCAGCGTGCCGCCATAGACGAACTCGATATAGGCGCCCATGCGCGCTGCTTCCTGGGCCTGGGCGACGGAAAGATTGGTGGGACCCGCCATGCCATGCGTCGCCACCACATGCTGAATGCCGCGGGCGCGCGCCTCGCGGATCACCATCAGCGCTTCGGCGGCCGAAATATGGCCCGTCTCCAGCGCCAGCTGCTTGCGCGTGGCGATATAGTCCAGCAGCGCCAGCACCGAGGGGAGCAGCTTGCCGTTCTCGGAGACTTTGACTTCGGGGCCCCTGCCTTTGACCTGGTTCTGGGCGTCGAAGGTGGGCAGCCATACGATGCGCCCATAACCGCCCTTCATGTCGGCCATGTGCTTGACGGCTTCGATATTGATGCCGCCCACCGCCAGGTCCTGGGTAATGCCGCCGAACACCGCGATGCCCGGCACCATCTTGCGCACCATATAGGCGAGCGAGGCGGTGTCTTCCCAATGGTTCTTGAGCACCACGGCGCGCATACCGGCCGCCTTGGCCTGCCTTGCCACATCGTCCGCGTCAATCACGCGCGGGGCGCTGTCGGGATCCTGGTGGACATGGATGTCGATGGCGCCCTTGAGCGAAACGGCGTCCTGGGCCGCGGCGGGCAGGGGCACCAGCAGCAGGGCTGCAAGAAACGCGAACTTCTTCATGGCATGTCCCCCAATGTGTCGAGGCCGGTCCGCAGGCCGGCCATGTCTGTGTCTATTGCGGATACCAGTCCAGCAGCCGCACATCGATGCCGGTGCCGTCCAGCGCCTTCTTGAACACGTCTATGTCCTGGCCCTTATAGTGATAGGGGATCGCGACCGCGGGATGGAACGCCTTGACCGCGTCGGCGGCTTCGGCCGGCGTCATGGTGTAGGGCAGGTTCATCGGAATGAAGGCGACGTCGATATTCTTGAGGGCGCGCATCTCCGGCGTGCCCTCGGTATCGCCGGCGAAATAGAAATTCTTGCCGCCATAGTTGAGCACATAGCCGTTGCCGCGGCCCTTGTCGTGATAGGGCGCGCCGCTGGGCTGCATGTGATGGATGTTGTACATCGGCACGGCGGTGATCTTCCACCCCTTCCAGCGGATGGTCTGGCCATTGGCCAGGACTTTGGCCTGGGTGATGGTCTTGGCGACGGCGGCCGGCGCGATCACGGTGGTGCCGTCCTTGCTCAGCGCGGCGACATCGGCCGCGTCCATGTGATCGCCGTGAATGTCGGTGATCAGGATCAGATCCCCCGGCGGCAGACCATCGATCTTCGCCGGCTTGGCGGGATCGATATAGATGGTGTCGCCGCCCGCGGTGATTTTCGCCGTCGCATGATAGATCGGCGTGATCTCGACCGTGCCGGCGCCGGTGGAAAAGCGCTGGCCCTGGTCGGCCGCCAGGGCGGGCGCAGCCAGCGCGCAAGCCGACAATGCGGCGGTGAACAGCAAGCCAAATGCGGTTTTCATCTGATCCTCTCCCTTTATTCCACGGCCCTTCAGCCTTTTCTTCCCTGGGCGTCGGCGCCGACATGGCCGGTATATTTGGGGCCGTTGACCTGCACCACGAATCCGTCGGGATCGTTGAACTTGAAGGACTCGTCGTCGCCGCGCGAGCCGGGCGTGATCGACAGGCCCCGGGCGGCGAGTTTGGCGCGCATTGCCTTGGCGTCCCAACCTTCAAGCCCGAAGTCGTAATGGTCCAGCGCCGGCGCGCCCGGTTTCTGTTCGATGCCGAAGAAGCTTTCGCCCACCGACAGGATGTGAATGGTCTGGGACTGCTGCGCCAGCTTCATGCCGAAGAACTGCTGGTAGAATTTGGAAGTCTTCTGCAGGTCGGGCACCCGCACCGTGACGTGATTGAGGGTGATGGCCTTGAGGCTGGGCGCGGCCAAGGCGGCGGGCATGGCGGCGGCGGTGGCGGCGAGGCCGGTCAGGGTGGCGGCGAGCTGGCGGCGGCTCAGGACCCCGCGCTCGAAGTCGTTCAGCATCTTTTCGACGATCGCCTGCATGTTTCTCCCCTTATGTGTTTTGGCTGGGCGGGAGCATAGCCCAGGGGCGGGGCGGAAAAAGCCCAGGCCCCGAAGGGCGTTAGCCGATCCGCCAGATAACAGAGAATTTAACTGTACTTGAGAATTAATCGCATCTATATCAGGGCCATGCGCATCCCTTGGGCAGCCGGGGCCCTGATTCTGGCAGCTTTTTCCCTGCTTCCCGGTGCGGAAGCCCAGGCCGCCGTCATTGGCGGCCCGCTGCTGCGCGACGGGCTGGAGATCGTGCCGTCCGCCTGGAGCGGGGTGGAATTGGACCGCCAGCTCGCCCGAAGCCCCGATTCGATCCTGCTGGTGGCCGATGTCCGCGCCGCCAAGGGCGAGGCCCATGGCTTTGCCGAGCATGCCTTCATTCCCTACCTGTCGATCAGCTATGCCCTGACCAAGGAAGGCGCCCCCGCCTTCAAGAAGGCGGGGCTGCTGTTCCCCCTGGCCGCCAAGGACGGACCGCATTATGCCGCCGCCGCCGATCTGGCGGGGCCCGGAATCTACCATTTGACCTACATCATATCTCCGCCCAGCGCGCATGGCATGATGCGCCGCACCGACAAGGCAGACGGCGTGCCGGATTGGTGGAAGCCGATCAATGCCGACTGGACTTTTACCTATCCCACGAGCGCCAAATGAAACGAATGTTGCGTGCCCTGCCGATGACCGCAGTCTTTGCCCTGGCGGCCCCGTTGCTGGCGGCCACGCCGGCCCGCGCCGACGCGCCGATCATCGTCCACCTGAAGAACCATCGCTTCACCCCTTCGGTGATCAAGGTGAAAGCCAACAAGCCCGCCATGATCATGCTCTACAATGACGACGCCACGGCGGACGAATTCAATTCCTCCTCGCTGAAGATCGAAAACGTCGTGGCCGGCCACAACAAGGGCAATATCCGCCTGCGCGCGCTGGCGCCGGGCAAATATCCCTTCATGGGCGAATTTCATGCGGAAACCGCGCAAGGCGTGGTGATGGCCGAATGATTTCCGCGCTGATCATCGTCTTTCGTGAAGTGATCGAGGCCGGCCTGATCGTCGGCATCGTGCTGGCCGCCACCACCGGCGTGCCGCGGCGCGGGCGCGCGGTTGCGGGCGGTGTCGGCGCCGGCGTGGCTGGGCGCCTGCCTGGTGGCGGCGTTTGCCGGCGAGCTGGCGGCCCTGTTTGCAGGCATCGGGCCAGGAATTGTTCAACGCCACGATCCTGCTTTTCGCGGTCGCCATGCTCACCTGGCACAATGTCTGGATGGCCAGCCATGGCCGCGAGATGGCACGCGAACTCAAGTCCGCCGGTCATCAGGTGGAGACCGGCGAGCGCACCCTGGCGGCCCTGGCGGTCGTGGTGGGCGTCGCGGTGCTGCGCGAAGGCTCGGAAGTCGTGCTGTTCCTCTACGGCATCGCGGCCCAGGGCGGCACCACCGCCGCCGGCATGCTGGCGGGCGGAGGCCTCGGGTCTTGCCGCGGGCGCGGCGGTTTCCGCGCTGATGTATTTCGGGCTGCTCACCATTCCGGCCGGCAGGCTGTTCCAGGTCACCAGCGGACTGATCACCCTGCTGGCGGCCGGCATGGCGGCGCAGGCGGTGCTCTTCCTGCAGAATGGCGGCTGGCTGGAATTCTTCACCAGCACGGTGTGGGACACCGGCTGGCTGATCCGCGACGACAGCATGACCGGGCGGTTGCTGCACACCCTGATCGGCTATAGCGAGGCGCCCGACGGGGCGCAGCTGATCGCCTATGGCGCGACCGTCGCCCTGATCCTGGTGCTGATGCGCTTGGTTAACGCCCCGGTGCCCAAGCAGGGGCACGCCTAGCAATCGGGAACCTCCATAAAATTTTACCGGTTCCGGAACCACGACGGTAAGGGCTTGGCGCTAGCGTCAGCCGGGGTGCATCACGGAACCCGGCATGGGGCAGTTGGAACAACAGGCCGAAGACGAAACGCGCGCCAGGCTGCTGGAAACAGCCAGGGTCATGGTGCTGCGTGGCGACAGCAAATTTTCCATCGCTTCGCTGTGCGCGGCGACCGGTGTCGACCGTGCCACCTTCCGGTCCCATTTCGCCGGCAAGACTGCGCTGATGGCGACGCTGATGCGAACCCGGGGCGTGGCGGGAGCCGAAGCGCCGCAGTCTCCAGAACCGGTTTGCGAACCGGGCGCCAGGACGGAGCAGACATCCAAGACAGAGCAGACATCCGAGCGTGTCACCGGGCCCGCGCCGCAAGCGCCGGTTTCGGTGTCTTCGGAACCGGTACCCGATCGGGCAGCCGAGACGAAGCGGGGCCCCGTGCCGTCGCCGTCGGCTGCGGCGTTCCCGGAACCGGTTTCCCAACCAGTCTCTAAGGCGGACAAAACGCCTGAACCCGGCGTGCCCACACCCGACGCTTGGCTCGAGCGCCGCCTTAGGGTTTTTGAACGCGCCTTGAACGCGCTGGAAGCCCGGGCGGACGCTACCGCCCGCGAGCAGGCGCGCGCCATCGCGCAGCTGGAAGAACGACTCGGAGAGGCGACCAATTCCGCCGCACCGGTGCCCCGACCCGCGGCTGAAGCGCCAATATCCAATGCCGCCGCCGTGCCGGCGCCTCAACCCGCGGCTGAAGCGCCAAAGCCCGCCGCGCCGCCGGAGCAGGCGTTCCAGCCTGCGCCCGATCCCGCGCCGCCGACCCAGCCGCCGCGCCGGCCCCAGGAGCACCGTGTGGAACTGGCCGGCGAGATGCAGGCCGAGGAGCCCCCGGCTGAAGAGATGCAGACAAAGAGCGCTGCGCAGTCGCTGGCCATTCCTCCCGCGCCCGTCAACACCGTGAGCAAGGAGGAGATGGCCGGCGTGCTGCAGAGCGCCCGCGAAAAGGCACGCGCCGCCGCCAGCGAGCCCCAGGCCCAGCCGCCGCCCAAGGATCTGCGCGGACGCTGGCTGGCGCTGGCGTTTTTCGGCCTCATGGTGCTGCTTTTGGGCATCGGGCTCTCGCTGGGCAAGAACCTGCTGGGCGGCATCGCCAGCGCGCGGGAAAGCGATGGCGTGACACACCGGCAGGTCGCCAGCAGCACGATGGCCAAGATCACGGCCTTGGCCGACGCGGGTAATAGCCGCGCCCAGGCACAGCTGGCACTGGCCTATCTGCGCGGGAAGGGTTCCACCGGAGATGCCAACGCCGCACTTCTCTGGTGCATGTCGGCGGCACAGGCGGGCAATCCGGTCGCGCAATATCTGCTGGGCGCGCTCTATCAGCAGGGCGATCACGTCAAGGCCGATCCCAAGCGCGCCTTTGCCTGGTTCTCGCAAGCGGCCGAAAAGGGCAACCTGAAAGCGATGCATAATCTCGCCATCGCCTATGCCGAGGGACTGGGAACGACCAAGGACGAGGCCAAGGCGGCGGAATGGTTCACCCGGTCCGCCGAGCGCGGCTATGTGGATTTCGGCCTTCGATCTTGCCGTCCTCTATGAACGCGGCACCGGCGTGACCCAGGACCTCAAGCAGGCGCTCAAATGGTACGGCATCGCCGCGAAGGCGGGCGACGCGCCGTCCAAGAGCCGTGCCGACTTCCTGCGCGGGCAGATGAAGGCGCCGGACATCAAGATGGCCGATGCCGCGGCGACGAATTTTGCCCCGCTGCTGCCGCTGCCCGAGGCGAACAGCCTGTAACGGCCGTCTGGACGCCATTCCATTGCCACGGGGCAGGGGCAGAAGCCGATGCGGCCCTTTCCCGCCGGCGGCGTCCCGATACTCACAGGCTCTTGGACAGGCCGAAGAAAAATCCGCGCCGGGCCCCGAACTGCGGCGCGCCGACGCCGACCCCGGTGCCGTCGCGGATGGTATAGACCTCGTCCAGGGCGTTGAGGATGTCGAACCGCGCGGTGAGGCCGTTCCAGCCGCCCAGCGCGAAATCCCGGCTGACGCCAAGATTGATCGTGACATAGGCCGGCACCGAATCGCCGTTGGGCGTCGCGCCGTCCCGGCGCAGGCCCGTGCCGTACAGCAGGTCGGCGGAAAAATGGGTCTGCTCCCAGCTGTAGGAGGCGCCCGCCGACAGCGATAACAGCTGCTGATGATCCAGCGGGATGTAGTTGCCGGCGATATAGGCGAGGTCGCCGGGGTCGAACTGGAACTGGCTGGAATTGATGCCCTTGCCCACCGCCCGTTCATAGGACGCGTTGACGTAGGCGCTGAACGCGTCGCGGGTGTAGTTCAGCGTCAGTTCGCCGCCATACTGGCGCCCCTGGGCATAGTTGAAGGGCGTCAGGATAATCGGCGCGCCGAACTGGCCTTCGTCGATCAGGTTTTTCGACGCCTTGTAGAAACTGTCCAGTCCCACCGTCCAGTCGCCGAACTTCTGCTCCATGCCGAGGTCGTAATAGTCGGCCCGCTCGGCGCGGGGGTATCGTTCAGGTTGCCCGAGGCCGCGGCGGTGGTGTTGTCGAACAGCCCGACGCTGGCGCCGGCCACCAGTTCGAAGGGCGGCGGCGAGAAGTAGCGGGCATAGCCGGCATGGACGGTGGTGGCGTCGCTGGGCTTCCACACCCCATTGACGCGCGGCGAAAGCTGGTTCTCGGCGTCGTAGGCCGAGAAGGCGTCGTAGCGCAGTCCGTAGTTGATGGTGAGATTGTCCGTCGCCGCCCATTCGTCCTGGGCATAGAAGCCGTAATTGTAGCCGTGCCTGCTGCCATTGTCGGCAATGGTCAGCGGCAGGGAAGAGACCTGGCAGGTCTGGGCCGGGTCGATGCAGAGCGGATTGGAATTGGTGCTGCCCGCGCCGCCCGGCGCCGTGGCCAGCACCTGCGATCTGGTGCGCGACGCGGTATCGTCGGCCTGGTAGAGCAGGCCGAAGCGGATGGTGTGACCGGCAAAGGCGCGCCAGGACCCTTCCGCCTGCACGCCGTAGGCGGCGTCGCGCTTGTAGGCGGTCTGGGCATTGCCGTCATACAGAAGGGCGCCGACATTGTTGCCGGGCGTGAAGAACAGGCTGGAATAGCGCCCGAACAGCGACACCTGATAGTCCAGCGCCTCGGTCGCATGCAGATAGCTGAGAATGCTGTAATGGGTGATCTCGCGCTGGCGCTCGTCGAGCGCCTGCGACGGATAGGCCGTCGCGCCATTGGCGTCGAGCAGGAAATTGCCGCTGCCGGAATCCTGCGGCCCCAGCCCGACGATGCCGTCCAATCCCGAAGGCTGCACCCCCACCCGGTTGGGAATCTGGAAGATGGCGTTGGAGGTGCCCAGCACCGCGCTGATGCTGCTGCTGTCGTCCAGTATGTCCTGCAGATAGGCAAAGCCGTGATACTGGTGGGTGCGGTCGTGGCGCGGATCGCTGCTGCCGTCGGGCGACTCAATGCCCAGCGTGTCGGTGGTGTAGTCGCCGGAGACGAAATAGTTGAAATGCCCCGAGGAGCCGCCATAGGCCAGCGACGGCGACAGGGTGGCATGGCTGCCGCCATACAGGCTGACCGCGCCGCCATTTTCGAACACGCCGCTCTTGGTCTGGATGTCTATGATGCCGGCGGTGCGCAGGCCATATTCGGCGGGCAGGGCGCCGGTGATCAGCCGCACCGAGTCGGCGAGGCGCGGATCAAGCGTCTGGCCGAACACCGAAATGCCTTCCGGCAGGATGATGCCGTTCAGCCGGTACTGGATGCCGTTATGTTCGCCGCGGACATGCAGCTGGCCGAAACTGTCCTGGGCCACGCCCGGCATCCGCAGGACCACGGAATTGAGCTGGGCATTGTCGCCGCCGGGCTGGGCCTGAATATCCTTGGCGGTGATGGTGTAGGTGGAGGCGCCGGTCTGGGTCTGGATGGCGTTGCGCGCGGCAGCCAGTTTTTCGGCGGTGACCGTGACGGTTTCGACACTTTGGGCCAGCGCCGGCGAACCGGCGGCAAGGAGGGCGGCGCCCGCGGCGCCCGCCAGGAGGAGGATACGATACATTTCATGATTCCCGTGTCTGCCGCCCCTTGGGCGCACACGGCGCCCGCGAGACGAACTGAATTTCCATTCCATGACGGTCGGCAGGGCGCGATGGCCCTTCCTCGGTCACGCTCAAATTGCAGGAAAGTCAGTGACGCGGCGGGCCGCGGCCAAGCCAGTTGTGCGATACCGCATCGTAATGCGGCGTGGCGACATCGGTGATTTCGATTTTCGAAACCATGACGGCAATGAGGAGAGGCACCAGCCATGCCGGCGCCAGGAATTGTCCCGCATGCACGATCTGCTGGCAGACCGGGCAGCTGACCGGGTCGTTCTTGATGGGATAATTGTCGCGCGTGGGCGCGCCTTGCCCCTTCAGGACAAGGCTTGCCGCGGCGCGGTCCTGTTTGTGGATATGGGTCTGGGTGACATAACCCTGAACGCCAAAAACCAGAACCAGCAATCCGACCAGCAGCATCCGGCCCATGGACGGGCGCCTTGCCGAAGGAGTCTTGCCGCAGATTGCCGCTTTCATATTGTTGGCAGGCTACACCAAAATACGGCCGCGGTCACCTTTGCCGTCGCGCACAGGGCTGTGACAAAGCAGCGTCCTGCGGGACCGGCGGGCGGTTCGGGCGTGGCGCGGCGACGGTCCCCGGACTAACATGGCTGGCGTTTCACGCAGACGTTTTTGCGCTCTTCGAGGGGATGAACGCATGACAGAGTCCGAGACACGCCGCGACTTCCTGGCCTGGACCAGGAACAGCCTAACCGCTGCCGGCATTGCAGGCGCCGCGCCCGCCGCCCAGGCCGCTGTCGCGAGCCAGGACTATTACGACAAGCTCGGCGTCACCAAGATCATCAATGCCGCGGGGACCTATACCGCGCTGACCGCCTCGATCATGCCGCCGCAGGTGCAGGCCGCGGTGGCCGCCGCCGCGCGGTATCCCGTCCGCCTGGAGGAATTGCAGCGCAAGGCGGGCGCATATATCGCCAGCCGGCTGAAGTGCGAAGCGGCCCTGGTCAGCGCCGGGGCGGCGTCGGCGCTCACCCTGGGCACCGCGGCCTGCATGACGGTGGGCAATCCGCAGGCAGCCGCCCTGTTGCCGATGGAAACTTCGGGCCTGAAGAATGAAGTCATCATCCAGAAGGCCCACCGCTATGGCTACGACCATGCGATACGCAATTGCGGCATTCGCTTTGTCGAAGTGGAAACGCCGGAGCAATATGAAAATGCCTTCACCGGCGCCACGGTGATGTGCCACTTCTTCAATGCCGCGGAGGGCGGGCAGATCGGCCGCGAGGACTGGATCGCGGTCGCGCACCGCCATGGCGTACCCTGTTTCAACGACGCCGCCGCCGATGTGCCGCCGATCTCCAACCTGTGGGCCTATACCGCGATGGGGTTCGACCTGGTGACCTTCTCCGGCGGCAAGGGGATGCGCGGACCGCAGAATGCCGGCCTGCTGCTGGGGCGCCGGGACCTGATCGAAGCGGCGGGCTGGAGCAACAATCCGCGCGACGAAACGGTCGGGCGGGGCATGAAGGTCGCCAAGGAACAGATCATCGGCATGGTGGCCGCGGTGGACTGGTTCCTGGAGCAGAGCGACGCGGGCATGAGGGGCGAATTTCGCCGCCGCGCCGCGCGCATCGCCGCGCATGTGGCGGACATTCCCGGCGTGACGCACGAAATCTTCGTGCCGCCGGTGGCCAATGCCATTCCGCACCTGCTGATCCGCTACGACCAGGCCCGGCTTGGCATAGGCCCGATCGCGGTGTCCGAGGCGCTGCGCAAGGGCTCGCCCGCCATAGAATTGAACCCGTCGACCGGGCGCAGGTCCGGCTCGGCCGGGCTGCCGGACGCCGAAGATGCCATCGTGGTCGGCGTCTGGATGCTGCAGCCGGGCGAGGACATCATCGTCGCGGAGAGACTGCGCGCGGTGCTGCTGGGCCGTCCTGGAAAATAAATCATGGCCGGTACGCCGGGCCGCAAGGGCGCCATGGCGCGCGGCGGGTCAGAACGGAAAGAACATCGGAATTGCCAGGACGGCGACAAACCAGGTCAGCAGGTTGAGCGGCACGCCGATTTTGACGAAGTCGATGTAGCTGTAGCCGCCGATCTGGTAGACCAGCACATTGGTCTGGTAGCCGAACGGCGTGGCGAAGGCGGCGCTGGCCGCCATCATCACCGCGATCAGGAAAGGGCGGGGACTGACGCCCAGGCTCTGCGCCAGGGCGACGGCGATCGGGGTGACCAGAACCGCCACGGCCGCGTTCGACAGAATCTCGGTCAGGAAAAGCGTGGCGCCATAGAGCAGCGCCAGGGCCGGGTAGGGCCCGGCGGAGGTTACCCACACCAGCAGGGAGTTGGTGACCAGGGTCGCCAGCCCGGTGACTTCCAGCGACAGGCCGATCACCACCATGCCGGCGATCAACAGCAGGACTTCCGGCCGCAGGCCCTTATAGGCATCGTCGGCGCGAATCGTGCGGGTCACGATCAGCAGCACGGCGCCGGCGAACGCCGATGCCGCGATCGGCGCAAGGTCGAGGGCGGCCACCGCGACCACGCCGGCGAAGACAAGCAGCGAGACGAGTGCCCGCGACAGGCTGGAACGGCCGGTCCGCCGGAAACAGGTCCGGCTCGTCGCCCGCCGCGCTCTGGGCGCGCCGCGGCAGCTTGATGGCCAAGGCGGCGGATGGGCCGTGCGAAAGCAGCTGTCCGCCGAACAGGATCAGATACACACCGCCCGCCAGCGCCACGATCAGGGCAACGGGCGTGATTTCGAACAGCGAGAAGACGGGCTGGCCCGCATTGCGCGCCATGTCGTTGACCAGAAGGTTGGTCGAGGTGCCGATCAGGGTGCAGGAGCCGCCGAGAATCGTCACATAGGACAGCGGAATCAGGAAGCGCCGGGCCGAAAGACCCAGCGACTCCGCGACATCGCGGACCACGGGCGCCGCCAGCACCACGATGGGGGTGTTGTTGACGAAGGCGGACGCGGCGCCGGACAGGGCGATGACCATCCACAGTCCGGCGACGCCGAGGCGCGCGCAGAGCCGTACGGAAAAGCGGATAAGGAGCCCAAGCAGGCCGCTGAGTTCCATCGCATAGGCGATGACGAACAGCGAGGCCAGCGCGATGATCGCCGGGCTGGCAAAGGCGCCCTGCACCTCGATGGGGCGTATGGTGCGGGTAATCAGCAGAATCGCCGCCCCCGCCAGCGCGACGACTTCGGCGCGCGCCTTGCCCCAGATCAGGGCCGTGATGACGCCCAGCAGCACCGCCAGCGCAATGAGTTGCGGAGATGTCATTGTTTGACCCTGTATGGCTGACGTGACATCGAATTGCGCGGCCCGTGTAGAGAAGTGTGGAACATGGGCCGCGCTGCCGCTAGGATAGGGAATGGCAGACGATAAACCCCTGCTTCAGGATCGCAAACTACTCTATGTTGCGCCGCTCGTCATCGCGGTGATCGCCGCCGCGATAATTGTGGTGACCCTGGTCTATCAGCCGCCCCAGCCGGTCGTGGTCGCGCCCCCGGCGCATGAGGTGCAGGTCACCAAGCTGGCGCCCATCATTGCACCGGTTTCAGAGCCTTTGCCGCTCACGCGCGCGGATCTGATCAATGGCGCGCGCAGCGCCGCCGATGATTTCGCGGCCACCGGCGAGACGCCGCCGGGTCCCGACCTGCTGGTCGGGCGGCGCTTTTCGATCCGCATTGCGTTTGGCTGCGGCGGTGTCCAGGGCGGCGACCGGCGCTCGCAGGCGACGGTGACCTATAATGCCGACAACCAGAGCGTCACCCTGACCGCGACGCCGGGCGTATGGACCACATTGCCCCTGATGCAGGGGCTGGAAAACAGCGCCGATCTCGACGCGGTGGAGGGTTTCTGGATTCCACGGCCCTGGACCCAGAGCAAATCCTGTCCCGCCCAGACCGACTTTCCCGTGCCGCCGACGCCAACCCCGCCCACTGCCCAGACGCTCGGCCTGGCGCAGATTTTCGAAAAGGGCGGATCGCGGGTGTTGCAGCATGCCGACCATCCCTATGCCTTCACGCGCAAGCTGGTGAGCGACGATCCTTCCATGCTGAATCACTCCTACCGGCTGGTGCTGGAGGGACGGATTGCCGGATATTCCGACGGCCGCGCCCTGCGCTGCTGGATGGAAGCACCGGACCACCAGCCCCTGTGCATTTATGCGGTGGTGTTCGATCACGTCGCGTTCGAGGACGGGGTCACCGGCGAAATCCTGGCGAACTGGAACGACTAGCGCCGTTTCCCGCCGCCGGGCGGCGGCAGCGGTATCGTGGCCTCGCGGGCATCGCTGACCGGTGCCGCGCGCGCGCCGGCACAGCCCGCCGGGGCGCCCGGGCGGGCAAGCCACGCATCGACTATAGTCAAGTTGCGCGCAAAATATAAGTTCTCCGCGGGCGGACCTTTCGCTACATAGAAAGGGTCATGCCGGGATCCTCGCTTCCAAGACCCAAGCCCAAGCAACGCCCGCCGGAAATACGCGCGCGCGCCTTCGAGCGCGAGCGGGACGGGCCGGCGCAAATCGAGAATCTGCTGTCGCGCAGCCAGCAATCCAAGCTTCGCTCTATCGCCACCGTTCAGGAGTATCAGCGCAACAACAGCACGATCTTTTCCGAAAGCGAGGACGCCCAATTCGTCTATTCGGTGATCTCTGGGGTTGTGCGCATCAGCCGCAGTTCCGACAGCGGACGGCGACAGGTTCTCGCCTTCATGCTGCCGGGCGATCTGTTCGGGCTCCCCGAGGATGGGGTGTATGTGAATTCCGCCGAGACAGTCTGCCCCGCCAGCCTGTACCGCCTGCCCTGGCGGCATCTTCGCGAAATGATGCTGCACGAACCGGAAATGCAACTCAATCTGCTGGTGCGGGTGGCGTTCGACCTGCGCCAGGCACAGCGGCGCATCATGATCCTGGGCCAGCAGAATCTGTCGCAAAGGCTGGCTTCGTTCCTGATCGACTTCATCCAGCACCGCAATTTCTACGATGAGCGCCGGCGCCGGCTGGCCCTTCCCCTGACGCGGTTCGATCTGGGCGATTATCTGGGCAGCGCGCCGGAAACCGTCGCGCGCGCCTTCGCAAAGCTGGAGAAGGCGGGCGTGATTCGGCGCATTTCGCCCCGTCTTATCGAGATATCCAATATCGAATCCCTGCGCCAGATCGTGCGCGGGCGCCGCCGGGAACGGGGCAAGCGAAAGGCCGGGCAGCGCGCCTGATCGCGCCGTCTGGCGACGCGTGCCCGGCCCGGCTCGGGCCGAAATATCTGGCCAGGCGCGGGAGGCAATCCTATAAGCGCCTATGGACCTGATCATAGCCCATACGCTTGCCCTGATGGGCGTCGCGATCCTGGTGGCCATCGTCGCCCGCCGGCTTTCGCTGCCCTATACTGTCGGCCTGGTGATCGCGGGCGCCGTCCTGGCCTTCAGCCGCCTGGATATCGGCGTGCGCCTGACGCACGACATCATCTTCGGCGTCATCCTGCCGCCGCTGCTGTTCGAGGCCGCGATCAACATCCCCTGGGGTTCGCTGCGGCGGGACATGGTTCCGGTGGCGGTTCTCAGCATTTTCGGCGTGGCGATTTCCGCCATTGTGGTGTCGAGCGGCATGATGTTCCTGCTGTCCTGGCCGATCGCCTCGGCCCTGGTGTTCGGCGTGCTGATTGCCGCCACCGATCCGGTCGCGGTGATCGCGATGTTCAAGGACACCAAGGTGGGAGGACGGCTGCGGCTGCTGGTGGAAAGCGAGAGTCTGTTCAATGACGGCGTCGCCGCGGTGTTTTTCGCCCTGGCGCTCGGCTGGGCCAGCGGCGGGGTGCTGACGCCGGGCGGCACCGCGTGGCAGCTGGTGATGATTTCGGGCGGCGGCGTGCTTGTGGGGCTGCTGACCGGTACCGCCGCGACGCTTCTGGCGGGGCGCACCGGCGATCATATGGTCGAGGCCGCGGTGACGGTCATTGCCGCCTACGGCTCCTTCCTGATCGCCCAGGGCCTGCATCTGTCGGGCGTGCTGGCAACGGTCAGCGCCGGCCTGGTGGTCGGCGCACTGGGCCTGCGGCCGGAAAATTCCGGATTCGGCCTTTCGCGCCAGGGCCGGGTGTTCGTGATCGAGCTTTGGGATTTTCTCGCCTTCATCGCCAACTCCGTGGTGTTCCTGCTGATCGGAACGACGGCGGCCCGGGTGCATTTTTCCGAAGTGGGCTTTGGCGCGCTGGTCATCGCCGTGGTCCTGGTCCTGGTTGGCCGCGCGGCGACGGTGTATCCGATATGCTTGGCTTTCGGGACATCGCGCTGGAAGGTGGAAATGCGCCATCAGCATATTCTGTGGTGGGGGGGCTTGCGGGGCGCGCTCGCCCTGGCGCTGGCGCTGGCGCTGCCCGAAGACATGCCGATGCACAATTCCATCGTCATCGCCACCTTCGCGGTGGTCGCGGTCTCCGTGCTGGTGCAGGGCCTGACCATGAAGCCCCTGATGCGCTATCTGGGATTGTTGCGGGCGGAGTGACCCGGGCCCGCGGCGCAAGGCCAGCGGTTCTTCAACCCAGGCTGTGGCCGCGCTGGCTGCCATAGTGATTGGCCCAGACCTTGGTGAATTCCGCGCCCAGAAGGAAAATCTGCGCCGAGTAATACACCCACAACAGCAGCACGATGATGCCGCCCGCCGCGCCATAGATGCTGGCGGTGATGAAATTGGCCAGGTAATAGCCGATCAGGCTCTGGCCCAGCTCGAACAGAAGTGCGGTGCCGAAGCTTGCCACCAGCACGTCGCGCCACAGCAATTTGCGGTTGGGCAACACCTTGTAGATCGCTGCGAACACCAGCGCGACGATCACATAGCTGAAGCCCAGGTTGATCAGCGCGATCACCGGATCGGATATGTCGGTATAGCGGTCGAGCAACCGCCCCAGCACCCGGATGCCGGTGGCCAGCACCATCGAGGCGAGCAGCAACACGCCCAGGCCCAGCACCAGCAGCAGGCTCAGCACCCGGCCGCGCAGCAGCTGATAGAAGAAGGATTCCGGGCGCGGCGCCTTCCAGATCACGTTGAGCGCGTCCTCGACCTCGGTGAAGAATCCGCTGGAGGTGACGACCAGCGTGGCGAATCCGATCAGTCCGCCCTCCAGCGTGTGCGCGCTTCTGCGCATGTGCAGGATGGCAAGCTGCACCAGGTCGGCGCTTTCCGAACTCATGATGCGGGCGAGTTGTTCATGCACCGCGCTGCTGGCGGCGGCCTGGCCCAGTCCCAGGGCGGCGATGGCGGTGGCGATGAACAGCACCGGCGCGATGGCGGTGACGGCATAAAAAGCGATGGCCGCGCCCCGGGTCAGGGCACTGTCGTCGCTGAAGGCCTGCAGGCCCTCCTTCAGGAGTTTCCAGACGATGGACGGATGGCGATGCACGAGTTCCCCAGGTTCCGATCAAGATTCCCGTACCGTAACAGGCCCTTGGAAAAATTCACATTTGCCGCCGGCCGGGCCTGCGGGCCGCCGGCCGCCGCCGCCGGGACCACGGCCGCGCCGGTTAAGGCCGCGGCAACCAATAATGCCAGCCAGACAGGCAATTTCTGTCGCTCCCGGCTATGGATATTGGCGAGCGTAAGTGTTAGGGAGGCCCCTAATTCCGATCTGCAAACTGTACCGATAATTCAGCCCTCCGACCTGTCGCGCGCCCTGGTGCGTTACTGTGAGCCCAATGCGCGGCGCGCCATATTTGAAGTGTGCGTCACCGCCATTCCCCTGCTTGTCCTGTGGGTTCTGATGTGGCTGTCGCTGGCGGTGGGGTATTGGCTCACGCTGCTGCTCGCCATTCCCGCCGCCGGCTTCATGGTGCGCCTGTTCATCATCCAGCATGATTGCGGCCATGGCGCCTTCTTTCGCCACCGTGCGGCCAACACCTGGGTGGGCCGCGTGCTGGGCGTCCTGACCCTGACGCCGTTCGACTATTGGAAACGCAATCATGCCATGCATCATGCCACCTCCAGCAACCTGGACCGCAGGGGCATCGGCGACATCGACACGTTGACGGTCGAGGAGTATCGCAGCCGGCCGCTGTTGGGCCGCCTGCTGTACCGGCTTTACCGCAGCGCGCCCGTGATGTTCGTGATCGGCCCCGCCTACATGTTTTTCGTGCAGCATCGCTTGCCCTTCTACCAGATGCGCGACGGCTGGCGCCCCTGGATCAGCACCATGGCGACCAACGCCGCGATCGTCGCAATGGTCGCCGGGATGATCTGGCTGGTGGGCTGGGGTCCGTTCCTGATGGTGCATCTGCCGATCATGATGATGGCCGCCTCGATGGGCGTGTGGCTGTTCTATGTGCAGCACCAGTTCGAGGACGTGGCCTGGGCGCGTGGCGAGTCCTGGTCGCATTATGACGCGGCGCTGGCGGGAAGTTCCTTTTACGACCTGCCGGGCCTGCTGCGCTGGTTTACCGCCAATATCGGCATTCATCATATCCACCATCTCAACAGCCGGATTCCCTATTACCGGCTGCCCAAGGTTCTGCGCGACCATCCGGAACTGAAGTCGGTGGGCCGGCTGACCCTGATGGACAGCCTCAAGAGCGCGCGTCTGTCGCTGTGGTGCGAAAGTCGCGAAAAGCTTGTTACCTTCAAGGTTGCCGGCAAGGTTGCCGACAAGGGCACCGGCGCGAATTAGCCGCACAACTTGCGCCGCCGCGGAGTCTGCGCCTATTGGTTGCGGGCAGGCGAGGTGCGGACCATGCAGAATTTCCCTTGGGGCCGGAGGCTGGCGCTTGCCGCGCTGATCTGCTGCGGCCTGGCGGTGCGCCCCGGCGCCGCCACCGAATGGCCGCGCAGCGACGTGGCGGCCGATCCCGCGGTGCGGCTGGGCGTGCTGCCCGACGGCATGCGCTATGTCCTGATGAAGAACCAGACTCCCGCCGGGGCGGTATCGGTCCGCTTCAGCCTGGACGTCGGATCCACCGATGAAGACCCCGATCAACGCGGCTTTTCCCATTTCGTCGAGCATATGGCCTTTCGCGGCTCGAAAAATTTCCCCGACGGGGAGCTCAACCGCACGCTGGAGCGGCTGGGCCTGCGCTTCGGCGCCGATACAAACGCGTCCACCGGCCAGTACCGCACCGAATACCGCTTCGATCTTCCCGCCGCCGATCCGCGCAGCCTGTCCGACGTGCTGGCCATCACCCGCGACATCGCCGGCAACCTCACCCTGGATGCGCGCGCGGTAGACACCGAAGCCGGGGTGGTGATGTCCGAGGCCGGGCTCAGGGGCAATCCCTCCCGCCATTCGGCGCTGTCGCAAATGCAGTTCGAGCTTGTCGATGCGCGCGCCAGCGCCACGCCGGGCAGCGAGCCCACCATCGTCGAGCATCCCGCGGCCGCCGACCTGCGGCGCTTCTACCGCGCCTGGTACCGCCCCGAACGGGCGATCCTGACGATCGTGGGCGACATCGATCCCGACCAGCTTGCGGCCCAGATATCCGCGCGTTTTTCCGACTGGAACGGGGCGGGCGAAGCCGGCCGCGATCCCGTCTTTAAGGTGCCGTTCGACCGCGGGCTGGCGGCGCGTCTCTTCGCCGAGGAAGGTGCGCCCACCCAGCTGGTGCTGGCCTGGGTCCGCCCGCCCCTGCGCCATCCCGTCGACCGCGCCGGATGGCGGCAGCAACATGTCGATGGCGTCGCCCTGCAGATCGTCAATCGCCGGCTGGCGGCCATGGCGGCCTCGGCCGAGCATCCCTTTGTCAACGCCCGGGCGGGACGGCGCGATGCGCTGGGCGCCGCCTATATCCTCTCCCTGGCCGCCGGCTTCGACGGCGGCGACTGGAGCAAGGCGCTGGCCGCGCTGGTGCGGACCCGGCTCGCCCTGCTGCGGGACTCGGTCTCCCAGGCGGAAATCGATTCGGTGGTGGCGGCGCAAACGGCGGCCGGACAAAGGCAGGAGGACGCGGCGGACACCAGGACATCGCCGGCCCTGGCCGACGATCTGTCCTCCACCACGATCGACGGCGACATTCCCGTCAGCCCGGCCCAGGCGCGCGCGGCGCGCGACGCCGATATCGCCGGCCTGACACCGGACAGGGTGGGCCAGGCGCTGCGGGAAATGTTCGGCGGCGGCGATCCGCTGATCTTCGTTTCCAGCCGCAATCCGGTGAAGGCGGACGCGGCGGCGGTCATGGAAGCCTATCGCAGGGCCAGTGCCGAAACCGGACCGCTTGCCGCCGTGGCCGAACCGGCAACCTGGCCCTACACCGATTTCGGCGCGCCGGGCGCGGTGGTCGCGACAAGCAACCTGCCCGATATCGGCGTCACCGCGCTCACCTTTGCCAACAATGTCCACCTGCTGGTGCGCCCGTCCCGGCTGCGCGTGAACCAGGTCCTGGTGTCGGTCAAGTTCGGCGACGGCCGCCTCGGCCTTCCCAAGGATCGCGCCGTCGCCGACTGGATTTTCGGCGCGGTCGTGCCGGGCGGGCTGGGCGCGCTGTCGTCCACCGATATCGTGACCGCCCTGTCGGGGAGGGGGTATGGTACGGGGCTGAATGTGGGCGACAGCGGTTTTGCCCTGGTGGGCCAGACCACGCCGCAGGATCTTCAGACCCAACTCCAGCTCTTCGCCGCCTATCTCAACGACCCGGGTTTCCGGCCCGAGGCCTTCGAGCAGTTCCGCCAGCAATCCATCGGCCACCTGCGCAGCGCCGATGCAACGCCCTCGGGCGTCATGGGGATGAAGTCCGCCGAGATCCTGCATGGCGGCGACAAGCGCTGGGCCAATCCGTCGCTCGCCGACATCCGCGGCGCGGACATCGGCGACCTCAAGTCCCTGGCCGGGCCGGCCTTCGCCGCCTCCCCGATCGAGGTCGTGATCACCGGCGACACCACGGTGGAGGCGGCCAGCCATGCCGTGAGCCTGACGCTTGGCGCGCTGGCCCCCAGGACGGCGCGGCCCCCCCCGGTCACGCCCGACAATGACGTGGCGTTTGCCTCCGCCACGCCGGCGCCGGTGGTGCTGCGTCCCACCGCGCCGTCGCCCCAGACCATTGCCAGCATCAGCTGGCCCACCCGCGGCCTGTTTGCCGACCTCAAGGCCGATGCCGCGCTTCGCCTGCTGTCCGCGCTCATGCGCGAAAAACTGCTGGATGACGTACGGGCGCGGGGGCTGAGCTATTCGGTGCAGGTGGGCGCGGCGACCTCGTCGGTCTTTGACTTCGGCTACCTGTCGGCGACCGCCACCATGCCGGCCGGCAAGGCGCAGATCTTCTATGACGCGGTGGACCGGATCGCGGCGGAGCTGAAAGAGGGCCGCATCGGCGCGGATGAATTCGAGCGCAGCCGCACCCCAACCCTGCAGGCCCTGCGCAAGAGCGTCCAGACCAACGGCTATTGGCAGGGCCTGCTGGTCAGCAGCTGGGACGATGCGGCCAAGTTCGACCGCGCCCGCAACTTCGAGAAGGTGCTGGAAAAAGTGACGCCGGAGGATGTCGCGGCGGCGGCGCGCAAATACCTGGCCGGCGACCGCGCCGTGAAGATCGTGGCGGGATCCTAGCGGCGGTTTGCGCGAGCGCGCGCGGCGCGCCATAGTCGCCGCGATGAGCGATGTCGCAACCCGGCGCGCGAAATTCCGCGCCCTTCACGGCGAAGGCTGCTTCGTTCTGCCCAATCCCTGGGACCGGGGCAGCGCGCGGCTGCTGCAGCATCTGGGATTTCAGGCCCTGGCCACGACCAGTTCGGGCTATGCCTGGACCATCGGGCGGCCCGATTATGCCGTGACCCTGCAGGATGCGCTCGCCAACCTGACGGGGATTTGCGCGGCGAGTGATCTTCCGGTGAATGCGGATTTCGAATCCGGCTTTGCCGATGCGCCCGAAGGCGTCGCCGCCAATGTCGCCCTGGCGATCCGGACCGGCGTGGCGGGGCTTTCCATCGAGGATCGCAGGCTGGAGGGCGGCGGGCTCCATGATCTTGCCTTCGCGGTCGAACGCATCCGCGCGGCGCGCGCCGCGATCGAGCATTCGGGCCAGGACGTGATGCTGGTGGCGCGCACCGAAGGCCTGCTCGGCGATGCCGCGGCGCTTGCACCCGCCATCGACCGGCTGGTGGCGTTTGCGGATGCGGGCGCGGACTGTCTCTATGCGCCCGGCGTGCAGGGGCCGGAGAATATCGCGGCCATGGTCCGGGCGGTGGCGCCGGTCCCGCTCAATGTCCTGATGTTCCGTCCCGGACTTTCGCTGGCCGAACTGGCCGATCTGGGCGTGCGGCGTGTCAGCATCGGCGGCGCGCTGGCGCGGGTGGCCTGGGGCGCGATGCTCAGATGCGCCCAGCAGATCAAGAGCGGTTCGTTCGACGGATTGGCGGATGCCGCGTCGGGCAAGACCTTGGATGGGATATTTGCCGGCTTTGACGCCGCCCCATAACTGGCGTCCACGCCCGCCGGCGTGCCGGCCGCCCCAATCTCCCCATGGATTGCCGGGTTCAAGCCATGAACGACCCGCGCGCCCGGCGCGACGGGCACGGAATACTCGGTCAGGAAGGCGGCCTGGCGAGGGCGGGGTCATGCACAAACCCGCCAGGCCGCAGAAAGCCGCCGGATTCACCAAAGGGCGCAAATCCCGGCACTCACTTCCCTTTTTGCATATTCAACCCACCAGAAGTCGTTTTCCTTGATCCAGGACAAAGCCGGCCCAGGCGCGCGCGATCATGATGACGCAGTCTTGTTGCGGGAGGATTTCATGATCACTTTGCGTGGGCTTTGCCTGGCCAGCGCCATTTTGATGCTGCCCGGTCCCGTTCTTGCCCAGACCAAGCCGGCCCCCGATGCTGCCGCCGGCACGGCCAGCGCCAATTGTCCGATGGCGGGGCAGATGGGCACGATGCGCAGCGACATGGGCGCGATGATGGGCGACATGGACGCCATGATGGCGCGCACCACCGATCCGGAGCTGAAGACGCGCATGCAGAAGATGCGCGTGCAGATGACGGCGATGATGAGCCATATGCACGGCATGCATGGCGGCATGACGGGCAATGGCATGATGGGCAATGGCATGGCGGGGCACGGCATGATGGGCGGCGGCATGATGAATGGCGCCCCGGCGACGGCGGCCACGCCGGACGCCAAGGCGGCGGCGCCCAAGAAGTGACGGCGGGCCGGCGGGGGCATATGTAGTGGCCGCCGGAATTCAAGTCCCGAATTTCCAATTTATCCCTTGTAGTTCGCGCCATATTCCCCATCCTTCCGCGCGGGTATTTTGCCCCCGAAGGAAGCTTCGGGAGATCAGGAAGGGAGCCTCCATGACGATTTGGAAACAGTGGCCCAAACTGGCCGCCGCGTTCGGCCTTGCGCTGGCGTTGGCGGGCTGCGGCGTCAATACTATTCCCACCAAGGACCAGGCGGTGAAGGCCCGCTGGGCCGACGTGCAGGCGGCCTATCAACGCCGCGCCGACCTGATTCCCAACCTGGCCAACACCGTGGCCGGCTATGCGGCGCAGGAAAAGTCCGTGCTGACGGCGGTGACCGAGGCGCGCGCTTCGGCGACCCAGGTCAAGGTGGACGCCTCCACCATCACCGATCCGGAAAAGTTCGCCCAGTTCCAGGCGGCGCAGGACAAGTTGTCGGGCGTGCTGGGGCGGCTGATGGCGATCAGCGAGAATTATCCGGACCTGAAATCCAACCAGAACTTCCTGGCGCTGCAATCGCAGCTGGAAGGCACCGAGAACCGCATCGAAATCTCGCGCCGCGACTACAACGCCGCGGTGCAGGACTACAATACCGAGTTGGTGACCATTCCCGGCTCGCTGTGGGCGGCGACCTTCTACCGGTCCTACAAGCAGGCGACGCCGTTCGCCGCCGGCGCCGCGGCGCAAACCGCACCGGTGGTGAGCTTTCCCGGCGCAGCCGGCACCGCGCCGCCGCCTGATCCCGCCGCCGCCCAGCCGGGCACGCAGCGCTAGATGAAGCGGCTGGCCGCGGCCCTGCTTGCGTTTCTTGTCGTCGCCGCGCCCGGCTTTGTGGGTAAGAAGGCCTGGGCGGCGCCGAAATTCCCGGCGCTGAGCGGGCGGGTGGTGGACGAGGCGGGCATTCTGTCCGTTCCGACCAGGGACGACCTGACCCGGAAGCTGGCGGCGCTGGAAGCGGCAACCTCGCGCCAGCTTGTCGTGGTCACGGTGCCCTCGCTGGGCGGCTATGAGATATCCGACTATGGCTACCAGCTGGGGCGCGCCTGGGGCATCGGCCAGAAGACGCTGAACAACGGCATCCTGTTCATTGTCGCGCCCAAGGAACACAAGACCCGCATCGAGGTCGGCTATGGGCTGGAGCCCATCGTCACCGATGCGCTGTCCTCGGTGATCATCCAGACCCAGGTGCTGCCGAAATTCCGCGCCGGTGATTTCAACGGCGGCGTCGAGGCGGGCGCCGATGCGCTGATCGAGCAATTGTCGCTGGACACGTCGGAGGCCGAGAAACGCGCCGCGGCGGCGGCGCGGCAAGCACAACAGCAGGGCAATGGCGATAATGGCGGCGGTCTGGCCGGGTTCCTGGTCATGCTGGTCATATTCTTCGTGATCGCGCAGATGTTCGGCGGCTGGGGGCTTTTGCCCTTCCTGTTCCTGGGCGGCGGGCGGCGCGGCGGTTTCGGCGGCGGCTGGTCCGGCGGCGGCGGCTGGCCGCGCGGGGGCGGCGGCTTCGGCGGCGGCGGCGGCAGCTTCGGCGGCGGCGGATCATCCGGGAGCTGGTAAGGGGCGCAAGCCGCAAGAGGAGGGGCAATGCTGAACGAGACAGACCGGGCGCGTATCAGCGCCGCAATCACCGAAGCCGAAACCCGGACCGCGGGCGAGATTTTCTGCGTGCTGGCCAGGGACGTGTCGCGCTACCGCGAAATCCCCCTGCTGTGGGCGGCGGTGGCCGGATTCACCGTCCCGCCCCTGCTGGTGGTGATGGGGCTGCACCGGCTGGCGCTGGCGTCCATCTTTTCCAGCTGGACCGATGACAGCGCCCGCGCCATGGAAGGTCTGATCCTGCGCGCGCTCTCCACCTATGGCCTGCTGCAGGCGGGCGTATTTCTCTGTGTCGCCATCATCGTGGCGCTGCCCGGCATCCGCCGCGCCGTGACGCCGGGCCTCTTGAAGACCCATCGCGTGCGCCAGGCGGCGCGGCGCCATTTCGTGGCGGTGGGCGCGCGCCTGTCCCGTGCCGAGCCGCACATCCTGATCTTTGCCTCGCTGGCGGACCGCCGGGTCGAACTGGTGGCGCATGACAATATTCACAAGGTGGTGGGCGAGGAGACGTGGAATGCCTGCGTCGCCGTGGTGGTGGATGGCATGAAGGCGGGCAGGGCGGGCGACGGCTTCGTCAAGGCCATTGAAATCTGCGGCGCCGCGCTGGCCCAGCATTTCCCCCCCGAGGGCGCCCCCAAGAACCGCCTTCCCAACACCATCCTGGAGACATAAGATTTGAAAAATTTCCGGTGGGGACGTCCATGCTGAAATATATCGCGCCTGTCATGTGTCTTCTGGCCGTGCCGGCGCTGGCCCAGGGGACGTCGATCAAGCGGCTGGACCCGGCGCTGGACCAGGTGATCGCGCCCGGCACCAAGATCGAGAAGGTCGCCACCGGTTTCATCTTCATCGAAGGGCCGATGTGGAAGGACGGCAAGCTGTGGTTCTCCGACGTGCGCGGCGACAAGGTGCGCACCTATGATCCCAAGACCGGCAAGGTGACGGTGATCCTGAACGACTCCGGTGGCGTGAAAAACGCCCCGCCCACCGCCAACTTCGGCTCCAACGGCATGATCACCGACAAGGACGGCGCGATCCTGCTCACCCGCATGGCGATCGGCACCATCGAGAAGATGGATGACAAGGGCAATCTCAAACCCTTCCTGTCCAAGTATGAAGGCAAGCGCTTCAACAGCCCCAACGACCTGGTATTCTCCCCCGATGGCGCACTGTGGTTCACCGATCCCTCCTTCGGCCTGGCCAAGATGGACGCAGATCCCAAGAAGGAGCTCAAGTATAATGCGGTGTGGCGCTATGCCGGCGGCAAGCTGACACCCGTGATCACCGACATGGCCCAACCCAACGGCATCGGCTTTTCGCCCGACGGCAAGACGCTCTATGTCTCCAATTCCCAGCCGGACATGTATGTGCGCGCCTATGACGTGGGGCCGGGCGGCATGCTGTCCCATCCGCGCAAGCTGATCTCCTATCCCGGCAGCGCGCCCGATGTGCCCGACGGGCTCAAGGTGGACAGCGCCGGCAATATCTGGACCACGGGTCCGGGAGGGCTTCGCATCATCTCGCCCGCCGGCAAGGTGCTGGGCCAGCTGATCGTGCCGGAGGTCGTCGCCAATGTCGGTTTCGCCGAAGACGGCAAGACGGTCTATCTGACCGGCTCGACCAGCCTCTACCGGCTGCATACCAAGATCCCGGGCGAGTTGCCGCTCTATTACCGCAAGTAGCGAGACGCGGCAGGCGCAAGCGTGCCGGATTTCAGTCCGCCGTAAGGATCAGAGGAAGTAGCGATAGGCGATCCAGATCGCCAGGAGCCAGGTCAACGCCGAGCCCAGGATGAGCAGAAGGCCGCGCTGGGCGCCGCGCGCGGATTCCTGCAGGGAACCGCCAAATTTCCTGTAGCGTCCAGCCACGTTGCTCTCCAAATCCGTCCTCGGGACACCTTCGCGCCGTGGACGAGCGGTCTCATCCAGGCCAGATAATCCATCCAGCACATTTCGTGCCAATTTGGGACGTCTTGAAAAACTTGGTGAATTTCCGGGCATGTAATCACCGTTGACAATTTCGTGACGTTTTGCCGATGAAACTGTAATCCCAAGTCCGGCCATCGGTATAACCTTTTCAGGTCGTTAAATTTTTCCAGTTTAGCTGCGCTGCAACATGCCGATGGGGAAAATCCAGCGGGCAGAGGCATTTAGTTAACAAACATGGTTAACGAAAGCTGACCGCCGGGCGGCGGCAACACCCACTCATCCACAGATTCGATTGTTGGGGGCAGGCAACAGGGCGGCGGCGGTGCGCGCCGCGCTGCCCCTACGGCTCGACTCGCACCCCGTCGCCGTCGTGCAGCTTGTCGAGATTGCCGGCGGCCAGCCGGTCGCCGGCGGAAATGCCCGACAGGACGGTGACCGACTGGGGCGTCTTCAGCCCCAGCGCCACTTCGCGTTTTTCGATCCTGTCGCCCTCGCCAATCACGAAAACGCTGCCCGTCTTGCCGTTGGCAATCACCGCCGCCGGCGGGACGCTGACGCGCGACACCACCGGACCCGATGCGCCTTTGTCCGGCGCGGTGAGGAAGGCCACCCGCGCCGCCATCTGCGGCAGGATGCGGCTGTCCTTGGTCTTGATGGCGACGCGCACTTCCACCGTGCCCTTGCTCTGGTCGGCGGTGGGAATGATGGCGATCACCGACCCGGGAATGTCCCAGTCCGGATAGGCGTCGAGATGGATGACGGTGGCGCCGCCCACCACCACCCGGTCGATATAGTTCTCGGAGACATCGACCAGGACTTCCAGCGAATCCATGTCGACGATGGTGATGATGCCGGTGCGGGTGTCGCCGCCGCCGGCCGCCGATGGCGCCACCACCTCGCCGACCTGCGCCACCTTGACGGTGACGATGCCGTCGAACGGCGCGCGCACCAAAGTGTCGCGCAGATTGGCCCGGGCCAGCGCCACGCCGGCCAGCGCCGCGTCATAGGCGGTGCGGGCATTGTCATAGGCCAGCCGCTGGTTCTCCACCGCGTCGGTGGAAATGGCGCCCTGTTCCTTGAGTGCGCGATAGCGGGTGTAGATCGGAGCGGTATTGTCCAGCGTGGCCTTGGCCATGCGCGCCTGGGCCTCGGCCTGGTGCAGCGCCGCGGCAAAGTTGGCATCGTCCAGCCGCGCCACGATGTCGCCCGCCTTGACCTCCTGGCCTTCCTCGAAATTCACTTCCGTGACCTTGCCCAGGATCTTGGCCGACAGCGTCGCCTTGCGCCGCGCCACCACATAGCCGGAAGCGTCGAGCCCCGTGGCGGCGCCGCCGCTGCCTTCGGCGGCCGCGGTGACGGCGTGGACGGGAATGCGGCTGTCGGGCCAGAAGGCCCAGGCGGCGCCGGCAATCGCGATGACGCCGACCGCCGCCGCCGCATAGAGCAGGGGCGAAGCCTGTTTACGGCGGACCGGGCCGCGCTCGATCTTGAGGGAATCCAGAAGCGAGGATTTGTCGTTGTGAATGGTCATACCCAGACTATGTCGCCCGCAAGGCTTCTACCACGGGACGCCTTGCGGCGCGAATGGAAGGAAACAATCCGCCCAGCAGCGCGACCACGACGGCCCAGATCACGCCCAGTTCGAACTGGGCGCGCGAGACGGAGAGATGAAAGACGCTGTTGCCGAACATGTCCTGCTTGCCGTCATACAGCACCCAGGCGATGCCGGCGCCGATCAGGGCGCCGGCGACCGCCAGCAACACTGCTTCCAGGATCACCGAGACGGCGACCGGAAAAGCGCCATAACCCAGCGCGCGCAGGGTCGCGATCTCGCGGCCGCGGGTGGAGACCGCCGAATACATGGTGTTGAGGCAGCCGAACAGGGCGCCGATCGCCATCACCGCGCCCACGATATAGCCCAGCAGGGCGAGCGCGAAGGTGGACTGGTTTGCCACCCGCTTGTACCAGTCCGAATGCCGCTCCACCGTCACCGCCAGGGCCGGGTTGGTGGTCATCGCCTTCTTGAAGGTGTCCAGCGAATCCCGCGACGCCAGCCGCACCAGGACGGTGTTGTAAGCGGTCTTGTGCATGGCGGCGAGCAGGGTCTCGGTATCGCCGAGCAACTGGCCGTCCAGCAGGTCGCCCGTGGCATAGACGCCGACGATGGGCCATTCGCCGTCGGGCAATATCACCATGATCGCCGATCTGCATGTGCTGGAACATCGCCTGGGCGCCCACCCCCACGATCATCTCGCGCTTGCCGGGCTGGAACATGCGCCCCGCCACGATGTGCAGTTCCGGCCGCACCTCGGGGCCCGTCACCGGTCCCAGGCCGCGCATGGTGGTGTAGCCCTTGCTGCCGTCCTTGCGCAGGACCGGCACGCCCATGTTGAGGCCGCGATCCGCCATGCGGCTTGCCGTTCTTGTCCTTGGCGATGCCCGGGCGCGTCGGCGATCAAGGGCGCCATGGCGCGGGTGATGGCGCTTTGGCCTTCCTGGTCCGCGCCCTTGGAGACCACGATGGCGCGGCCCGGATCGCCGGCGTTCAGATAGGCTTGGCGCATGCCCGTGCTCAACGACAGCATGGACAGCATGACGCCGATGGTGGCGGCCAGGCCGACCACGATCACCATGGACTGCCAGAAGCGGCCCCTGAGGCTTTTGAAGTTCAGGACGGAGACGATGAGGATCTGGCGCAGCATGGCCTAGCGTCCGGAGAGGGCGGTTGCGATGTCCATCTGCTTGAGCCGCAGCGCGGGCAGGGCGGAACTGGCGAAGGCCACCACCGCGGCGCAGACGCCTGCCCAGACGAACACCATCACCGTCATGGTCGGCACCGGCAGGCCCTGGCCCGGCGGCAGGAAGCGCGGCATGACGATCGACACGATCTGTGCAAGGCCGATGCCCAGGCCCGCGCCCAGCAGGCAGGGCAGGGCGGCTTCCGCGAACACCAGCGCGATCACGCCATTGTCGCTGAAACCAATGGTCTTGAGGGTGGCGAATTCCGCGAAACGCTCGCGCACCGCCTGGGCGATGCCGTTGGCGGTGAGGAACAGCACCATGAACATGCCGGACAGCGCGATGTCGCGGTCCACCGCGGCAATGTCCATCCCGGTGTTGGAGGAGACATCGAACGCCACTTTCTCGGTGATGGATTGCAGCGGCGTGGCGGAATTGGCGAAGCTGTTGTCGATCCGCTCGGCGATTTCGGCGGTCTTGGCGGGATCGGCGACCTTGACGCGGAACTGGCCCGTCTTGCCCTGATACGACAGCACCCGCGCCTTGTCGTAATAGTCGTAGTTGCCGAACATGTAGCCCTGCTCCATGTAGCTGATGTCCGGGGTCACCGCCGCAACCTGGAAGGTCCAGCTGTTGGCGCCATCCGCCCGCTTGTTCACGGTCGAGACGATATTGAAGGTATCGCCGGTCTTGAGGTGCCAGCGGTCGGCCTGTTTCCTGCTCACCAAAAGGCCTCGCGCGATTATCGCGGACCAACTGCCACTGCGCCGGGGTGATCGGCCATTCCGGCACCACCTTGGGCATGTTTTCGTCCATCACGTTGATGAAGACGCGGTTCTTGGGATCCTGGAGATAGCCGGGGATGAAACTGCTGGAGGCGACCATGGCGACGCCGGGTATCCTTTCGATCTGGCGCGCCAGCGCGATCGGAACTTCGCCGCCGAAACGGGCAAAGGAAAAAATGCGGTCGTCGCGCGCCTCTTCCTGCACCTTGGCGAAAGTGGCGTTCATGCCGATGGTCAGCCCGAACAGGGTGAAGGCCAGCATCACCGACAACAAGGTGAGAACGGCGCGGGTGGGCTTGCGCATGATCGCGGCCCAGACGAGGGGAAGGTATTTCATGCCGGGGCTCATGGCGCGTTCGATCAGCTGGCCCTTGTCCATCGCCAGCTGGCGGCTGGCATGGTCGGCGGCCTTGGGATCGTGGGTGACCATCACGATGGTCTTGCCGTGCTGGCGGTTGAGCTGCTGCAGCAGCGCGAGGATGTCGTCGGCCGAGGCGCGGTCCAGGTCGCCGGTGGGCTCGTCGCACAACAGGATCGGCGGATCGGCGACGATGGCGCGGGCGATGCCGACGCGCTGCTGCTGGCCGCCCGACATTTCGCCGGGCTTGTGGCTGGCGCGGTCCGACAGGCCGACGATCTCCAGCGCCGCCGCGACGCGGCGCTGGCGCTCGCTCTTGGAAAGGTGCGTGAGCAGCAGCGGCAGTTCGACATTGCCCGCCGCCGACAGCATCGGCATCAGATTGTAGAACTGGAAGATGAAGCCGATATGGCCGGCGCGCCATTTGGTGAGCTGGCCGCCGGACAGGGTCTCCAGATGCTCGCCGCCCACGATCACCTCGCCGGAGTCGGCGTGATCCAGGCCGCCCACCAGGTTGAGGATGGTGGTCTTGCCCGAACCGGAGGGGCCCATCAGCGAGACGAACTCGCCTTGCGGGATATCCAGGTTCAGCCCGTGCAGGACTTCGACGGATTCCTTGCCCCGCCGGTAGTTCTTGACGACATGACGCAAGGAGATGGCGGGCTGCATGGCAAACTCCCTATTGCGATCCAGGCCCGGCTTTGCGGGCCCTTCCAATATGTCATACGGTGTAGAATATATTCGGGCCGGTCAAGCTGTCATGTCTGAGTTGGTATCTTGCATGGCATGATAGTAATGTCGAGTCCTTTCTAGCGAAAATTTTGCCGCAGGGGCAGGGCGCCCCGGCTGAGAAATTGTCAGGGAACTTGCGCCGGCGGACACGGGCGAAGTCTGAAAGACAATATTCCGACAATTTCAGACATCGGCGCTTTTGTGTCCGCCGCGTCCGGTGCAGGCTGCGCGCATGAGCAAGCGCATCGGTTTTGTCGGCTATGACGATGTCACCATGCTGGACCTGTTCGGGCCGCTGGAAGTGTTCGCCACCGCCAACGCGATCCTGGGCACGGGCTGGTACAGGCCGGTGATCGTCAGCGCCTCCGGCAAACTGTTTCGCGGCGAGGCGGGGACCGGCGTCGCCGCCGACGCCGCCTTCCGCGACGCCCCGGCCTTCGACACCATCATCGTGCCGGGCGGCGCGGGGCTGCGCGATCCCGCAATCGGCGGCCCGGTCGCCGCCTTCGTGAAGGCGCGCGCCCGCACCACCCGGCGGATCGTCTCGGTGTGCACCGGGTTGGAAGCGCTGGCCCAGGCCGGTGTGATGAACGGGCGGCGCGCCACCACCCATTGGCGGTTCGCCGCGGCGATCGCCCGGAAGTATCCGCAGATCACGTTGGACGTGGACGCGATCTATGTGCGCGACGGCAAGTTCTACACTTCGGCGGGGATCACGGCGGGGATCGACCTGTCGCTGGCGCTGGTGACCGAGGACCTTGGTGAGAAGCTCGCACTCAAGGTGGCGCGCGAGCTGGTGGTCTATCTCAAGCGGCCCGGCGGGCAGGCGCAGTTTTCCGAGCCTTTGCAATTCCAGACCCGCGCGGGCGACGGCTTTGCCGACCTGGCCGCCTGGATGCTGCGCAACCTGGACAAGGATCTGGGCGTGGAGGCGTTGGCGGCGCGGGTGCATCTGGGCGCGCGGCAGTTCTCGCGCCGCTTCAAGGCCGAATTCGGAACCACGCCGTCGGCCTATGTCGAGCGCCTGCGCCTCGACGCGGCGCGCAAGCGGCTGGCGATGCGCAAGGCCAACATCAAGTCGGTGGCCGCCTCGCTGGGCTATGCCAGCGCCGATGCCTTCGGCCGCGCCTTCGAGCGCCGCTTCGGCATCCGGCCCAGCCTGTATGAAAAGCGGTTTGGCTAGGCCTTGCCGCCTGCGGACAGTGGTAGTAGGAGTCTACTACAGAAGTCATATGGTGGCGCATGCGCCTCGCCGGGCTCATCCTGTTGGGACTTGCCTTGCTGCCGTTGCGGGTCGCGGCCCAGTCCGGGCGCGCGCCCGAAAGCGTGACCGTGACCGGGGCGCGGTCGCGCGCGGTTCTGGAAGCTTTTGTGCAATCCTTTGCCGCGCCGACGCGCGTGACGGGAAAGATCGCGCGCTGGGCGGAAGGGATCTGCCCCATGACGGTGGGGCTTCGTCCGGGGGCCACCAGGTTCGTGACCCGGCGTGTGCGCGACATTGCCGCCAGGGTCGGTGCGCCGGTGAACGGCGATGCCGCGTGCAGGCCCAACATCGAGATCGTCTTCACCACCAGGCCGCAGGCGCTGGCGAACAATATCAAGAGGAACCAGCCCGGGTATCTGGGCTATTACGACAGTCAGAAGCAGCGCGACCGGCTGGCCGCCGTCACCCATCCCATCCAGGCCTGGTACACCACGGCGACTATGGACCTGCGCGGCAAGGTCGAAATCGACAGCGGCAAGACCCTTGGGCCGGGGCTGGATATCCATTTTTGCGAGAACGCGGCGGAATGCGTCATGCATCTTCCCAACGCGCGCGCCGATGCCGTCACCGGCACGCGGCTGGGAGACGGGCTGCGCAGCAATCTCTACAATGTCATCATCGTCGCCGATCCCACCAAGCTGGTGGATTATGAGATCGGCGCGCTGTCCGATTACATCGCCATGCTGGCGCTGACGCAGATGCCGTCGCTCGATGTCTGCCAGCCCTTGCCCAGCATCGTGAACATGCTGGCGCAGGGTTGCGAAAAGAGGACGGATGCGCTCACCGAAAACGACGCCGCCTTTCTCAACGGTCTTTACCGGATGGGCGCCGACAGGACCCTGCGAACCCAGCAGGACGAGGTGGCCTATCGGATGGAACAGGACCTGGCAGGCCACGAAAAGTCAGAGAAATAATATGTCGCGATATCAATGTCTTACTGATTTTCCTCACTTGACCTTGCAAATAACTGACTGGTCAGTTATTTTTTCGGCATGTCCCACAAGCGCTGGCAACGCCGCAAGGAATCGCGCGCCCCGGAGATCCTGGAGGCGGCGCTGGCCTGTTTTGCGCAAAAGGGCTTCGCCGGCACCCGCATGGACGACATCGCCCGGCGCGCCGGCATCACCAAGGGCACCATCTATCTGTATTTCGACAGCAAGCAGAGCGTGTTCAAGGCGCTGGCGCGCGCCTCGATCGGCGAGCAGCTGGGCGCGGTCAGGGCGATGGTGGAAAGCTTTCCCGGCACCAGTTCCGATCTTTTGCGTTTCGTCCTTACCACCATGGGCCAGTTCGCGGCGACCAGCGACCGCGTGATCCTGCCCCGGCTGCTGCTGGCGGAGGCGGGCAACTTCCCGGAACTGGCCAAATTCTGGCGCGAGGAAATCATCGATAGCGGCATCGGATTGCTCACCACCATCATTCGGCGCGGGGTGGCGCGCGGCGAATTTAAGCCCATCGCGCCCGAACATGCGGCGCGGCTGTGCGTGGCGCCCATCCTGCTGGCCGCGCTATGGCGCACCACCTTCGCGCAGTTCGACGCAACGCCCTACGACTATGAAGGTTTGATCGAAGCCCATCTGCAGACCTTGCTGCAGGGGCTTCAAGCGAGGCCGGAATGAGACTGTCGCCTGCTGTATTGTTGTCCGCTGTTTTTCTGCCGCTGCTGCTGGCGGGATGCGAGGCGAAGAAGAATGACGCCTGGCTGGGCTATGGCGAGGGCGACACCGCCTATATTTCCGCGCCGCAGCCGGGCTGGATTACCACCATGAAGGTGGAGCGGGGCGCGCTGGTGCATCAGGGCGATCTGCTGTTCGTGCTGGACAGCACGCGCGAACAGGCCGGCCGCGAGGAGGCCCAGGCCAACCTGACCCAGGCCCGCGCCAGCCTGAAGCAGGAGGTCGCCAACCTGGCCTATGCCCAGACCACCCTGGACCGCCAGAACCGGCTGGCGCGGGATAACGCCGGCACCCCGACCCAGCGCGACCTGGCCCTGTCCAATTTCCGCCAGTCGCAGGCGCGCATCGCCCAGCTGCGCTCGCAGATCGCGCAGATGGAGGCCGGCCTGTCGTCAGCCAGCTACGGGCTGGAGCAGCGCCAGGTCGTGGCGATGACCGAAGGGCGGGTGCAGGACATCTATTTCCGCCAGGGCGAGTATGTCCCCGCCTCCACCCCGGTGGTGGCGATATTGCCGCCGAAGAATGTCTATGCCCGTTTCTTCGTGCCCGAGCCCGACCTGCCGCGCATCAAGGTGGGCGGCAGCGTGCGCATCACCTGCGACGGCTGCAAGCCGATGCTGGCCAAGGTCACCTTCCTGGCGGCGCGCGAGGAATATACCCAGCCGGTGATCTTCAGCCGGGACAATCGCGAGAAGCTGGTGTTCAAGGCCGAGGCGCGCCTGCCGGGCGGGCTGGACATCCATCCCGGCCAGCCCGTCGAAGTCCGGCCGCAATGAGGGCGATGCGGTGAGCGCGTTTACCGGCGATCTGGCCATCGACGTGAAGGGCCTGACCAAGCGTTTCGGCGCCAAGCTGGCGGTCGATCATGTCGATATCGCCGTGCCGCGCGGCGAAGTGTGGGGATTTCTGGGCCCCAACGGTTCGGGCAAGACCACCACCATCCGCATGCTGTGCGGGCTGTTGACCGCGACCGAGGGCGAGGGCCAGTGCCTGGGCCTGAACTTCCGCACCCAGGCCGAGGACATCAAGCGCCAGGTCGGCTACATGACCCAGCGCTTCAGTTTCTGGGAGGACATGTCGATCCGCGAAAACCTGGAATTCGTGGCGCGGCTCTATGAAGTGCGGGACGTGCGCGCGCGGGTGGACGAGACCCTGGAGCGGCTGGGGCTGGTGGCGCGCCAGCGCCAGCTGGCCGGGCAATTGTCCGGCGGCTGGAAGCAGCGCATGGCGCTGGCCGCCTGCCTGCTGCACGATCCGCAACTGCTGCTGCTGGACGAGCCGACCGCGGGCGTCGATCCCAAGGCGCGGCGCGATTTCTGGGAACAGATTCACGCCCTCAGCGAGCAGGGCCTGACGGTGCTGGTCTCGACCCATTACATGGACGAGGCCGAGCGCTGCGACCGCATCGTCTATATCCTCAACGGCAAAATGGTGGCCGGCGGCACCGTCGCCGAGGTGATCGCCCGCTCCGGGCTGGTGACCTACACCATCGAGGGACGGGAGGCGCGCCACCTGATCGGCGGGCTGCAGGCGATGCCGGGGGTGGACTATGCCGGCTTCTTCGGCGCCGCCCTGCATGTCAGCGGCAAGGACCGCGCCGCGCTGGAGCGCAGCATCGCCGTCTACCGGGGCCGTCCCGGCCTGACGATCCGCGAGGAGCCGCCCAACCTGGAGGACGTCTTCATCCAGCTGCAGGAGACGGTGTGATGCGGGGCTTCTCGCTGGCGCGCATCGGCGCCATCCTGGCCAAGGAATTTTTGCAGATGCGGCGCGACCGCGTCACCCTGGCGATGATCATCGGCATTCCGTTGATGCAGCTTCTGCTGTTCGGCTTCGCCATCAATTTCAATCCCAAGGCGCTGCCCACCGCCGTCGCCATCGCCGATCCGGGAACCTATGCCCGCTCCATCGTCGCGGCGATGCGAAATTCCAGCTATTTCGACATGGTGGCGGAGACCCGCTCGCCCGCCGAGGCGCGCCGCCTGCTGCAGGAAGGCAAGGTGCTGTTCGTGCTGGAGGTGCCGGTCAATTTCAGCCGCGACCTGGTGCGCGGCGCCACGCCCGACCTGCTGCTGGAAGTGGACGCCACCGATCCGGCCTCCAGCGGCTATGCGGTCAGCGCCTTCAACGCCATCGCCGCCACCGCCCTGCGCGACGACCTGGTGGGGCCGCTCAAGAAGCGCGCCGCCGGCACGGCGCCGTTTCATGCGGTGACGCATCTTCTCTACAATCCGGAATCCAACACCCATTACAGCATCGTGCCGGGCCTGCTGGCCATCATCCTGACCATGACCATGGTGCTGATGACCTGCCTGGCGCTGACCCGCGAGCGCGAGCGCGGCACCTACGAGAATCTCCTGGCCATGCCCGTCACGCCGCTGGAGATCATGATCGGCAAGATCGCGCCCAACGTGCTGGTGGGCATCGTGCAGAGCGTCTTCGTGCTGGCGATGGCGCGCTATGTCTTCGATGTGCCCTTCCTGGGCTCGATGCCGCTGTTGGGATTGGGCTTGACCATCTACATCATCGCCAACCTGGCGGTGGGCTATACCTTTTCCACCATCGCCCAGAACCAGCTTCAGGCCATGCAGATGACGGTGTTCTTCCTGATGCCCTCGATCCTGCTGTCGGGCTTCGCCTTTCCCTTTGCGGGGATGCCGCGCTGGGCGCAGATGCTGGGCGAGATCCTGCCGGCCACCCATTTCCTGCGCATCGCGCGCGGGGTGCTGCTGAAGGCCAATAATTTCAGCGAGATTTCTGGCGAGTTGTGGCCGCTGCTGCTGTTCAGCGTCGCGGCGGGCACGGTGGCGCTGCTGCGCTTCCGGCGGACGCTGGATTGAGCGCCGCGCGGCGCACGGCCGGAACCCGAAGGCCCCGGCCGTTGCCGTGCGCGCTTTGGCCTATACGGTAATCGTCGTCAGCCACAGGTCGTGCAGGTTGCAGGTGCTGGCCACCATCACTTTTCCGCTGTAGCCCGGCGGCAGCGCATGGCTGGAGACCGGCTGATCCTTGGGGGTGAAGACCTGGCGGCCGAGATATTTTCCATCCGCCAGAACCACGCTGTGGCTGACAATGAAATGCGCCTCGCTCATCGGATGGGGCGTCTTGACGTTCAGGGTGCCGTCGCTGACGGTCACGACGGGGGCATGTCCGCCTTCCTTGCCGGCCCAATGTCCGGGATCGGCGGCCGTGAACACCAGATTCTCGTTGGGATTTGCCTCGGAGGCCCGCGCCGCTGCTGGAATGCCGACCAGGGCGGCCCCGACCGCGAGGGCGGGCTTGACGAGATCTCTGCGGCGCATGCTCGGGGATTGCATATTGAACTCCATGGATTTTCAGGAACGGCGGGGCTTGACCGGCCCGCCCGGGCGGTTCGCCGGGGATGCTAGTAGACCGATTGCAATTTCGCCATGGGGCGGGACCGGCGCGGGCGACCCGCCGGGGCATTGTCGCGGGACTTTTATATAGTGGCGCAGTCCGGAATGCGCCGCCGGGTCAGTTCGCGGTGTTGTTCCGGCCGCCCCGGCGATGGCCGGTGCCGTTATGGCCGTCGCCCTGGTAGGTCTGCGGTGGGGGGGCGCTTTCCTGCTGGCGCGCGGCCGGAGGCCGGGCGTAGCTGGGCGCGGCGGGGTCGCGGCTCCAGGTGCCGCGATTGGCATCGCCGGCATTGGCCTGGGGGTGGCCGCCGCCGTCCCGACCGCCGCCATAAGGGCCGCCGCCATTGTGGCCGCCATCGCCGCGAACATTGTCGCGGTGGTCGCCGCGGTCACGGTCACGGCCACGGTCGCGATCGCCATGGTCGCGGTCGCGGCGGGCGCCGCCGCCATAATAGTGGCCGCCGCCATAGGGGACGTAATTGGGGCCATAGGCGTAATAATCCGGCCCGTAATAGTCGTCGCCATAATAGGCGCCGCCATAATAGGCGCCGCCCTGATAGCCGCGGTCATAATAGCCGTCGGGTGCGCAGCCGCCCAGCAGAGCCAGGGTGAATGCCGCACCGAGCCCCAGAGCCGTGCGAGTCTTGTTTGTGCGAGTCATCTTCGCCTCCATGGCCGGAGGATTTCCGGCCCGTAAACTATCGCAAAATGAGGATGAACCGGGCATGAACGAGGCACGAATCGGTTGCCCCCTAAATGCCTTATTTCAGCGCCTGCATCATCTGATAGCGTATCTCGTCGCGTGACAGAAGGAATACGGAGCGGCGCGGCTATTCGTCCGGGAAGACCGGAGGCGGGTTTTTCGCCAGCCGTTCGGCCAGCCAGTCCGCCGCCGCCCGCTCGATGTCGCTGCCGACCCGCACATGGGTGCCGTTGGACAGCGCATAATAAGACGCCACCGCGCCCTGCTCGATGTATTTGTCGAACATGGCGCTGCAATTGCGGATCACGTTGGCGGGATCCAGCCCGCCGCAGGCGATGAGGGCAGGCGGCGAATTCTTGGTTATGTAGTTCAGCGGATTGACCTGCTCGATCCGCTGCACGTCTTTCCAGTAGGGGCTTTGCGTGTCGTGGGCGCGATAGGCGGCGACGATGGCGCGGGAGTCCGCCGCGCCGGTGCCCAGATAATCGCCGAACATGGCGGCGGCCTTTTCGTCGCTGCTGAGAAACATGTCGGTCAGGGGCGATTCAATCACCGAGGCCTGCAGCAGGCTGGACTGGCCGGTGTTGCCGCCGACATCGCCTTCCAGCGCCTTGACGTCGCCGCTCACCGCCAGCATCGCCGCCAGGTTGCCGCCGCGCGACACGCCCCAGATGCCGATGCGCGCCGGATCGATGTGATACTTTGCGGCATTGGCGCGGAAAAAGCGGATATAGGCCTTGGTGTCGAACAGCATCTGCGGCATGCGTCCGCTTCTGCGATAGTCGATGCGCGCCACCGCGATGCCGCGGCGGCCCATTGCCGCCAGCACCCGCAGCACCACGCTGGTCGCGGGCGGCGTTATAGGAGCCGCCCTTGCCGTGAATATAAAGCAGCAGGGGTACCGGCGCCGCGCGGGCGCCGGGGGGCAGATAGAGATTGGCCTTCAGATCCATCGGCGTGCCCAGATCGTCGATGCGCGCCACCGCGATGTCGGCGAAATCCGGCGCGGGCTGGGCGGAGGAGGGCGCCGCCGCCAGAACCAGGAACAGGATGCCGGTCAGGAAATCGCGCATGGTCTGCAACCGGAAGGTTTCCTGTCTGCCGGCCGCTATTGCGGCACGGCGTCGAAGGCAATCGTGGTACGCGCCGAGGCCGCGTGAAGCGGAATTGTTCCGTGCCACATATAGGAGGGAAACAGCACCAGGCGCCCCGGGACGGGCTGCACGGCGCGGCGGATGGCGTTCTTCAACGGCACGTCCAGCGACGGTTCGCCGAACTTGATCCAGCCATTGCGGGTGTCGGGGTCGTTGGTCGCCTCCGGCACGGTCACGTAATAACAGGAACTGATCCAGCCTTCCGGATGCAGATGATTGACATGAAAACCCTGGTCCCGCATCCGGCATGACCAGGCGCCGATATAGCGAAGTTTTTCGCTGCGGCGCGCCAGGAAGGGATGCTTTTCGTCCGGTGCGAGATCGGCAACGTAACGCGAGAGCGCCTGATCGATGCGCGCCCGCAGCTTTTCCACCAGGGCATGGCCTGCGCCGAACAAATAGCCTTCCGTTTGCGAACCGCCATGAAGCGATTGCTCCAGATACGCCTCGGATTTGGGATGCAGGCGTTCCAGATAGGTGCCGAGTTCGGCGTTGAAACTTTCCATGCTGGAAAAGCCGTCCGGCGGTTCCAGGTCGAAGGCGCGGATGAAGCTGTCATAGCCGTTCAGGGTTTCGTCCTGCTCATTGCCCTGCAGCCGCCAGGCGGTCCCCAGGAGTGCCAGGCACGCCTGGTCATACGGACTGATGCGCAATCCTTCCTGGCAGAAATGTTCCGCCTTTTGCGGGTCGCCGGCCAGGAGCGCGGCCCCGGCCGCGCTGCTGAAAACCGCCGCGCTGAGCCCGCGGCGGGTCATGACGGATTCGAAGGCCGCCACGGATTCGGCGTAGCGCTCCATCAACATCAGGCTCGTGGCCCAGCCGGCCATTGCCGTCATGTCGAGCGGATCGCGCGCGAGCAAGCTGTTATAGATGTCGTGCGCTTCGGCACCGCGTTTTTGCAGCGCCAGCGCGCCGGCCTTTCCCAGCATCAGATCGCGGGTTTGCGGCGCCCGGTCATAGGACGCGAGATATTCGTCCTTGCGTCCCAGCCGGTGCAGCAGGCTGTTATAGTCGCGGTGCAGCTGGGGTTCTTCGGGATTGCGATCCAGCAGCTTCCTGTACAGCTGCAGACAGTCTTCATAGCGCCCCAGCTGGAACAGGGTGTTGATGCGGCGCTGGTCCAGGCCTGGCAGGTCCGGCGCCAGAACCTGCATGCGCTCCAGGCTCTCCAGCGCCTCGGCATGCTTGTTCTGGCTGCTCAGCGAAATCGCCAGATTGTTGTGGATGCTGGCCTGTGCCTTGGGGTCGCGCGCGCAAAGCAAGGCGCGCCGCAGGGGCGCCTCCGCCTCCGCAAGCTGCCCCATTTCCGCCAGGACCGATCCGAGGGCAATATAGCCGTCGGCATTTTCCGGCTGGGCGCGCAGCAGTTTGCGGTATGTGTTTTGGGCTTCCTGCAACTGCCCCAGCTTTCGCTGCACCCGCCCCAGAACCAGATAGGCATCCGCGAAGTTCGGTTCGAGCTTGATGGCCGCCTCATAGGCTGACACGGCCTTTTCAAATTGCATCATGCCGGCCAGCGCGGTGCCATGAAGATACGCAAAGCGTCCCAGGCGAGGTTGAAGCGCGCGGGCCCGCTCAAACATCGGCGCGGCCTCGGAAAAACGCCCTTGCTGCAGCCTTATTGCGCCGATCAGCGGCACCAGCTCGTTACTTGTTCCGTAGGCCAGCAACGGCCGTACGATCTCGTCCGCGGCCGCGACGTTGCCGGCCTGAAGCAGCTGCCAGGCCCGGGCAATGGATTGATTGATGGTCGGGATGCCCGCGGTCATGAGGATTGGGGCCCAGCCGGACAGGACGGTGCCGCAAGAATCGTGGAGGCGAGGGCGGTCAGCATGGTGCGCATCTATTCTCCTGATTCGAAGCGCCGGCCTTCGGCGGCAGGTCGGCCGTGCAGCATAACGATATCCGCGCGGCAGGGAAAATACCGGTAAGTCGGGGCCTTAGCTCCATCGGCGCAAAAAGAACGGCTTGAACGGCGACTGCCTGAGGTGTTCTTCTGCAGCGCAACATTCCTCCGGCTCCATTGCGTGCGCGTGCCGCGCCACAATCCGCAATCGTTGCGGGCGTGAACGGGGTCGCGGCGCTCGGCACCACGCTTTGTGCAGGTGCGAAATGGAATCCCGTCAGCGCGTCATGCCCGCAACAGCGGACGGAAAATTTTTGGAATTGCCGTCTTTTGTCCGGCAAATATGCGAACTCGCTCTTGACGACACAGGCATTTGTCCGCCTGATAGCGGTACTACAGACCGAACTATGGTCGTACCATAGACGGTAGTATAACGGTCATGACCGTCCGATTTGGGAGAGTTTTGTAGCCTAGCAGTACCAACAAACATGGTCAGACGACCAAACAACGAATACGTGCGGGGGGCACATTATGGAAAATCTTGGCAAGAAACTGATGCTTGGCGGCTCGATGGCCGCGATGGTCGCCGCCATGACGGCGAGCGCCGCCTCGGCGCAAGAGGCGGAACAGGTCACGGTTTCCGCTTCGCGTATTTCGATTCAGGGCTATGAGGCGCCCACCCCGGTCACGGTGATCGGCCTGGAATCACTTCAGCGCGACGCCAAGACGAGCATCGGCGATGCCATCCGCGAGCTGCCCTCGGTCGGTATTTCCGACTCCCCCGGCAACGGCTCCCACTCCGGTAACGCTTCCCAGGGCGACGCGGGCCTGGACACCATCAACCTGCGCAACCTGGGCGTGGTGCGTACCCTGGTGCTGTTCGACGGCCAGCGTGTCGCCACCTCGAACCCCAATTCGGACGGCGCGCCGGCGATCGGCGGCGTCGATCTTTCGACCATCCCCAGCAGCATTATCGAGCGCGTGGATGTGGTGACCGGCGGCGCATCGGCCGCCTGGGGCTCCGACGCGGTGGCCGGCGTGGTCAACCTGGTGATCAACAAGACCTTTACCGGCCTGAAGGGCAGCCTGACCTACGGCAACAGCTCGGCAAACGATCACGCGAGCTACAAGGGCGAAATGGTCTTCGGCACCGGCTTTTTGGGCGGCCGCGGCCATATCGAGTTCGCGGCCAACTATACCATGAGCCCGGATACCTCTTACGGCTGGAACCGGTCCTGGTTCCATCCCACCTCGCTGTGGCCCTGCGCCCAGGTAAATCCCGGCAACTCGGCCGCCCTGTGCCATGTCCGGGATACCTGGACCGATAACCGCATCAATGGCGGCGTCATCAACGCCAGCGCGGCCGCCGCCACCGGCGCGAACCTGGCTAAAATTCAGGCGCTCGGGGGACAATTTGCGACGGCCGGCTCGTCGCCGGCGGCCGCCAACGCCTTGGCGGGTATCTATTTCGTGGGTCCGCAGGCGCAGGCGATCCCGTTCAATTACGGTATCTCGAATGGCAGCCGATGCACGCAATGTTCGGCCAATGTCGACACCAATGTCACCAACGCGCCTATTCAGGCGGTGCCGTATCACTCGTTCAACCTGTTCAACTATACCAGCTTCAAGCTCACCGACGACATCAGCGCGTCGGTCATGCTGAACTATGGCTGGAACGCCGAAAACAACCAGGCCAACAACGGCCGGCAGAGCCAGCAGACCATCCAGATCGACAACCCCTACATCCCGGCGCCGGTCCTGGCGCAGATGATTGCCGGGGGCATCCCCAACATATCGCTGGGCACCGCCGCGATCGAAAACCTGGCAACCCACCGCGACGTGTCGATGTTCAACCTGTCGAAGGCGATCGGCCAGAACTATGTCCAGAACTACCGCCAGCTGATGCGCGGTGTCTTCACGCTGACGGGAGCCTATCGTCTGTTCGGCGAGGACTGGTCGTGGAACGCCTATGCCCAGAACACGTCGGTGCGCGAGCGGCAATTCGCGCCCTACAACACCTATAACCAGAACTTCAGCAATGCCATCGATGCGGTGACGGTGCAGGCGACCGGCCCCAACTCGCTGGGCGGCGGCAATGCCGTCCTGGCGGCGCAGGTGAGTGCCGCGCTGCAGGCCAAGGGCGTGCCGGTGCCGCAGGTGGGCAGCATCGCCTGCCGCTCCGCGCTGACCGCGACATCCTGGGGCACCACCACCAATGCGTCCGGGTTCCAGGTGATCCAGCCGGGCGGATTGATGGCGGGATGCGTGCCGCTGAACCTGTTCGGCGACGGCAACACTTCGCAGGCCGCGCTCAACTACATCGCGCCCGGCCGCCTGGACAAGTCCATCGAGGACCAGGCGCTCTACCGGATCGGCCAGTCGGTGTTCTCGGTTTCGACCCAGGGTACGCTGCCCTGGGGCCTGCCGGCGGGCAAGATCGCCACGGCGTTCGGCTTTGAAGACCGCCTGGAGCAGCAGCGCAACCAGCGCGATCCGCTGCAACTGGGCGCGTCGGGCGTGTTCGAATCCGGAAACTTCTCCGAATTCGCCGGCCAGTATAATGTGCAGGAAGGCTTCCTGGAGTTGAATGTCCCGGTTCTCAGGAACCAGGTCGTCGACTCCCTGGAGTTCAACGCCGCGGGCCGTATCACCAGCTACTCCACCAGCGGGATGGTGCAGACCTGGAAGCTGGGCATGACCAGCCAGATCAACGAGGACATCAAGGTCCGCGCCACCCTGTCGTCCGACATTCGCGCGCCGGGCATCGGGGAACTGTTCTCCTCCGTTCTCATCAGCACCCAGACGGTTTCGTATCCGCCCGGCGGCCCGACCTACAACGTCCATTACGGCTCGGGCGGCAATGTAGCCCTGCAACCCGAACAGTCCTCGACGGTTTCGGGCGGCATCGTGTTGACGCCGCACTGGATCGAAAACCTGTCGATGTCGTTCGACTGGTACTCGATCTCGCTGCACGGCGGCATATTCTCCGCCAATGCGGGCCAGATCTTCGACCAGTGCGCCAACCATCAAGTGGCGGCGTTCTGCTCCCACGTTTTCTTCGCCAAGGGCTGGCCGGGCAACGGCAATCAGCCGGTGGCGTCGGAAGTCGACGGAAACGGCAATTCGCCGGGCCTGTCGGGTCCCCTGGGCACCTACAGCGCCGACGGCGAAGGTGCGCTGAACTTCTATCTCACCGGTCCGGTCAACGCCAACAACGAGACCGTGTCGGGCCTGGACTTCCAGACCGATTACAGCCACGAGCTGTTCGACGGCACGATGAGCTGGCATGTTCTGGGCAACTACACCGACGAGAAAACCAGAACCTCGCTGGGTATCACTGTGGACGGCGCGGGCGCGGTCAGCGGCGATGGCTCGGTCAATCCCCTGGCCGGGTTCACCATGCCCAAGCTGCGGACCACCATCTCGACGACCTATGCCGAAGGGCCATTCACGATCACGGCGCAGGCGCGCATCTTCGGCTCGGCGCGGCTCAGCAATCAGTACCGTCGAAGGCGTCGATGTGGACAATAATGGCGTGCCGGCGGTCATCTACGGGGACTTCCGGGGCTCCTACCGCCTGAACGACTTCGTCCAGCTGTTTGGCGCCGTCGACAACGCCTTCAACGCACCGCCGCCGATCCTGGCGTCTGTGGGCTCCGGGGTGACGGATTGCCGTATCTATGACTGTATCGGCCGGGCCTACCGCATCGGCGTGCGGTTCGACGACTGAGCCACGGCCCGCATCGGGTCCGGCGTAAATAAAATGCCGCGGCGCGGGGGATCTCCCGCGCCGCGGTTTTTTTGTGGTAACGCCGTGCCGGCGTCGTGGCCCGCGCCACACAGGCCGCACGCTCGGGCGCGCTCCGCGAGAGCGTTGGTGCCCATCATCGTCCCGATTCATGGCGCTTCCCGCTGGTGGCAATGCGGCGCTATTCCGGCGGGCGCGCGTGCGTACTTTTCACAGTCCCGCCGCCATCGTTCCAGAATTGGTGGGGGAATGTGGCTGATTCGGATCGGCAATCTTTGATCAAGCATTTGATTCTATTAAAAATGCTGCGTCGTCCCCGAGTCCTGATGGCGGGCAGGGCACCGCCGTTCCCGCTGTCATGGCTCAGAAGGAAGCAGAACTTTCAGCGTTCGCATCGCTTTCTGGGAAAGCGTGGTTCAGTTGCCACATGGCGCGCGAGAAATTATCCCGTCCCGAGGGGAGCGCGAAAAAACTGTACTGCGACGCAGCAGCGGCGCAACGCGAAGCGACGGGCGAGCGCCGAAATATCCCGCGCGCGCCCGCGAAATGGCTGGCCGCGAGGCCGCGCAGCCTGGTGTGTGCGATGCGAAATAAACCTATTGCCGAAACGCCGGACTGCGCGCCACCGCAAAATTTGCGCGCGTCAGTGCACTGACAAGGCTCGCATTTTTCAGACCGATACCGACTTAAGTCTATATTGACCCATCTGGCGTTAGCGCAACCAATGCAACCCACGGGAAGAAGTAGAGCAATCGTTCCTAGAATAGTTCATTTAAACTCGCCTGTGGGGGGCCCTGTAATATGGAAAATCTCGGCAAGAAACTGATGCTTGGCGGCTCGATGGCCGCGATGGTCGCCGCCATGACGGCGAGCGCCGCCTCGGCGCAAGAGGCGGAACAGGTCACGGTTTCCGCTTCGCGTATTTCGATTCAGGGCTATGAGGCGCCCACCCCGGTCACGGTGATCGGCCTGGAAACACTTCAGCGCGACGCCAAGACGAGCATCGGCGATGCCATCCGCGAGCTGCCCTCGGTCGGTATTTCCGACTCCCCCGGCAACGGCTCCCACTCCGGTAACGCTTCCCAGGGCGACGCGGGCCTGGACACCATCAATCTTCGCAACATGGGCGTGGTGCGTACCCTGGTGCTGTTCGACGGCCAGCGTGTCGCCACCTCGAACCCCAATTCGGACGGCGCGCCGGCGATCGGCGGCGTCGATCTTTCGACCATCCCCAGCAGCATTATCGAGCGCGTGGATGTGGTGACCGGCGGCGCATCGGCAGCCTGGGGCTCCGACGCGGTGGCCGGCGTGGTCAACCTGGTGATCAACAAGACCTTTACCGGCCTGAAGGGCAGCCTGACCTACGGCAACAGCTCTTTGAACGATCACTCGAGCTACAAGGGCGAAGTGGTCTTCGGCACCGGCTTTTTTGGCGGCCGTGGCCATATCGAGTTCGCGGCCAACTATACCATGAGCCCGGATACCTCTTACGGCTGGAACCGGTCCTGGTACCACCCCACCTCGCTGTGGCCCTGCGCCCAGGTAAATCCCGGCAGCTCGGCCGCCCTGTGCCATGTCCGGGATACCTACACTGATAACCGCATCAATGGCGGTATCATCAACGCCAGCGCGGCCGGCGTCACCGGGGCAGCCCTGACCGCCATTCAGAATATAGGGCCGCAGTTTGCCGGCGCCGGCTCGTCGCCGGCGGCCGCCAACGCCTTGGCGGGTACTTATTTCGTGGGTCCGCAGGCGCAGGCGATCCCGTTCAATTACGGCATCTCGTCGGGCAGCCGATGCACGCAATGTTCGGCCAATATCGACACCAATGTCACCAACGCGCCTATTCAGGCGGTGCCGTATCACTCGTTCAACCTGTTCAACTATACCAGCTTCAAGCTCACCGACGACATCAGCGCGTCGGTCATGCTGAACTATGGCTGGAACGCCGAAAACAACCAGGCCAACAACGGCCGGCAGAGCCAGCAGACCATCCCAATCGACAATCCCTACATCCCGGCCCCGGTGCTGGCGCAGATGATTGCCGGGGGCATCCCCAACATATCGCTGGGCACCGCCGCGATCGAAAACCTGGCAACCCACCGCGACGTGTCGATGTTCAACCTGTCGAAGGCGATCGGCCAGAACTATGTCCAGAACTACCGCCAGCTGATGCGCGGCGTCTTCACGCTGACGGGAGCCTATCGTCTGTTCGGCGAGGACTGGTCATGGAACGCCTATGCCCAGAACACGTCGGTGCGCGAGCGGCAATTCGCGCCCTACAACACCTATAACCAGAACTTCAGCAATGCCATCGATGCGGTGACGGTGCAGGCGACCGGCCCCAACTCGCTGGGCGGCGGCAATGCCGTCCTGGCGGCGCAGGTGAGTGCCGCCCTGCAGGCCAAGGGCGTGCCGGTGCCGCAGGTGGGCAGCATCGCCTGCCGCTCCGCGCTGACCGCGACATCCTGGGGCACCACCACCAATGCGGCCGGATTTGCGGTGATCCAGCCGGGCGGATTGATGGCGGGATGCGTGCCGTTGAACCTGTTCGGCGACGGCAACACTTCGCAGGCCGCGCTCAACTACATCGCGCCCGGCCGCCTGGACAAGTCCATCGAGGACCAGGCGCTCTACCGGATCGGCCAGTCGGTGTTCTCGGTTTCGACGCAGGGTCAGCTGCCCTGGGGGCTGCCGGCGGGCAAGATCGCCACGGCGTTCGGCTTTGAAGACCGCCTGGAGCAGCAGCGCAACCAGCGCGATCCGCTGCAACTGGGCGCGTCGGGCGTGTTCGAATCCGGAAACTTCTCCGAATTCGCCGGCCAGTATAATGTGCAGGAAGGCTTCCTGGAGTTGAATGTCCCGGTTCTCAGGAACCAGGTCGTCGACTCCCTGGAGTTCAACGCCGCGGGCCGTATCACCAGCTACTCCACCAGCGGGATGGTGCAGACCTGGAAGCTGGGCATGACCAGCCAGATCAACGAGGACATCAAGGTCCGCGCCACCCTGTCGTCCGACATTCGCGCGCCGGGCATCGGGGAACTGTTCTCCTCCGTTCTCATCAGCACCCAGACGGTTTCGTATCCGCCCGGCGGCCCGACCTACAATGTCCATTACGGCGCCGGCGGCAACGTAGCCCTGAAACCCGAACAATCCTCGACGGTTTCGGGCGGCATCGTGTTGACGCCGCACTGGATCGAAAACCTGTCGATGTCGTTCGACTGGTACTCGATCTCGCTGCACGGCGGTATCTTCTCGCCCAACGCGGGCCAGATCTTCGACCAATGCGCCAACCAGCATGTGGCGGCGTTCTGCTCCCTGGTGTTCTTCGCCAAGGGCTGGCCGGGCAACGGCAATCAGCCGGTGACGTCGGAAGTCGACGGAAACGGCGTCTCGCCAGGCTTGACGGGCCCCCTGGGCACCTTCAGCGCCGACAGCGAGGGTGCGCTGAACTTCTATCTGCGCTCTCCGGTGAACGCCAACAGCGAGACCGTGTCGGGCCTGGACTTCCAGGCCGATTACAGCCACGAGCTGCTTGCCGGTACGATGAGCTGGCACGTTCTGGGCAACTATACCGACGAGAAGACCAGAACCTCGCTGGGCATTACGTCGGACGGCGCGGGCGCGGTCAGCGGCGATGGCTCGGTCAATCCCCTGGCCGGATTCACCATGCCCAAGCTGCGGACCACCATCTCGACGACCTATGCCGAAGGGCCGTTTACGCTCACGGCGCAGGCACGCATCTTCGGCCATGCGCGGCTCAGCAATGAGTATCGCGAAGGCATCGATGTGGACAATAATGGCGTGCCGGCGGTCATCTACGGGGACTTCCGGGGCTCCTACCGCCTGAACGACTCCGTCCAGATCTTTGGCGCCATCGACAACGCCTTCAACGCACCGCCGCCGATCATAGCGAGCACCGGCGCCGGGGTGACGGATTGCCGTATCTATGACTGTATCGGCCGGGCCTACCGCATCGGCGTGCGGTTCGACGACTGAGCCACGGCCCGCATCGGGTCCGGCGTAAACAAAATGCCGCGGCGCGGGGGATCTCCCGCGCCGCGGTTTTTTGTGGCGTGAGGTGGGGCTGTCCTAATGGCCGCGCCGCAGCACGACGAGAAGACCGGGAACCGGATTGCCGTCCTGATCCAGTTCATGCACGGCATTTTTCAGCGTCTGTACCGAAAATCCGCTTTCCGGCGCCAGGCGATCCACATAACCGGCGCTGTGCGTGAAACAACCGCTCCGGGCGAGGTCTTTGTTCGCGGCGACGGAAAAATCCGTCCCGCCCGCTTCACCGACATTGTCCGCCTCGCCGGAAAAGACCGTAAAAACGAACAGGCCCCCATCGCGCAGGCATGTGGCCGCAGCCTGGAATATGGCCCGCAGGTCACCGAAATGGATCAGTGTTGCCGCCCCCAGGATGGCGTCATAACCGCCTTTGTGATCAGACATGAACGACACGAGATCTGCCTGAACCAGGCCGTCATATATATTCTTGCCCCGCGCTTTTTCGAGCATTGCCAGCGAGATATCGACGCCATCAAGCCTGCCCGCCAGCCGGCGAACCTGGGCGCCGACCAGCCCGGTGCCGCAACCGATATCCAGAATATCCATTTTGCTATCGGCGGCGCATGCCTGCAGCCCCTCCGCGACCAGTTCGTGCCCGAAATAGGAACTTTCCCCGTCCCAAAACCGCGAACGGACATCATATATGTTCAGCAGCTGGGCCGGCGGTGTGCGTTGCGGAACGTCGGCCAAACCCAGCTGCGCCAGGAGCATCCGGACGCCCCGGGAGTCATCGGGATCGTGATCCAGACAGAGATGGAAATGCCGTACCGCGCCGTCGCGGTCTGACGAATCGCTGCACAGAATGCCCAGATTATAGTGCGTATCGGCGTTGCCGGGCCGGCATTGCAAGGCGCGCTCGAAACTGGCCCGGGCCTTGTCCCGTTTTCCCAGCGCTTTCCAGACATTGCCGAGATTGTTGTGCGCGTCGGCATAGTCCGGTTTGAGAAGAATGGCACGCTGGTAGCTTTGCGCGGCCGCCTTCAGCTTGTGCTGGGCCCGCAGCACGATGGCCAGATTGTAGTGAAAATCCGGCATACGCCCGTTCGCCGCAATCGCCTGGGAGATCAGATTGGCCGCCATCTCGAGGTGGCCGGCGCGAAAGGCCTGAACGCCGGCGGAATGCAGGGCGATTGGATCGCGGGCGTCGGCATTCTCCGGCGGCGGGGACGGGTGACCGGCCTTTTCATTTGTTCGGCGCTGTTTGCGGTTCATCTTCGAGGTTCGGCCTGCCAATCGCGCACAATGATACTGGTTGCCCTGGCCGGTGGCCATGGCGCCCTGAGCGGCCGGCGCGCCGGATCCGTCTCTGCCCGCTCTTGCGCAATCGCCCTATTGGGGCGTCAGCTTGAGCAGCTTGGAGCCCAGCGGGGTATTGTCGGTGATCGAGCCGCCGCCGCTGTCGCTCAACGCATAGACCGCGCCGTCCGGACCCACCCGCACGTCGCGGATGCGCATCTTCACCTCGGTCAGCAGCGGTTCCTCATTCACGACCTTGCCGTTTTCCAGTGTCAGCCGCTCCAGCGAATTGCCGCGCAAGGTGCCGACGAAGACGCTGTTCTTCCATTGCGGGAACAGGCTGCCCTTGTAGAAGGCCAGGCCCGACGGCCCCACCGAGGGCGACCAGTAATAGACCGGCTGCTCCATTCCGGATTTTGCCACCGCGGCATCGCCCATCGGCGGGCCGGGATAGTCGATGCCGTGGCTGATGATCGGCCAGCCGTAATTGGCGCCTTTTTTTATCAGGTTGAGTTCGTCGCCGCCGCGCGGGCCGTGCTCGGTCTCCCACAGCTTGCCGTCATTGTCGAAGGCCAGGCCTTCCTGGCTGCGCTGGCCGATCGCCCAGATCTCGGGCAGGGCGCCGTCCTGGCCGATGAAGGGATTGCCGGGCGCGGGTTTGCCGTCCTGGGTGATGCGCACGATCTTGCCCAGATGGGTATCCAGGGTCTGGGCCACCCGCCAGGGGAAGGGGGTGCCGGAATCGCGGTCGCCGATGGTGATGTAGAGATAGCCGTCCGGCCCCATGACCATGCGCCCGCCGCTGCGCGAGCCCACGCCCGAACGGGCGTCGTTGGGGGTGGAGGGGCGGGCGCGGAAGATCACCTTGACGTCGCTGAGCGCATTGGCGCCTTCGTTGAAGATGGCGCGCGCGACCTGGATGCCGCCGATCATGCCGTGATCGAAGGCGAAGAAAGTGAAGAAAATGCGGTGATTGCTGGCGAATTTGGGGTCCAGGACCACATCGAACAGCCCGGTCTCAGGCCAGGTGACGCCGAGCTGGTCCAGTCCCGACACCGGCGGGGCGATGGCGCCGTCGGGCGAAACCACCCGCAGCGCCCCCGGCAGCTTCTCGGTGACCAGGAATTTTCCGTCGGGCAGGAAGGCCAGCGACCAGGGGGCATGCAGGGCGCTGGTGATCTCGGTCAGGTGATAGGGCGCGGTCTTGTGATAGGGGGCGCGGGTCTGCTGGGGATAGAGCGGGTGGTCGTTGACATTCTCGTTCAGGCGGCTGTCGACGGGCTTGCCTTCCTGGACCGCGGCATAGTCGGGATTGTTGGGCACGGTGGGCGGCTTCGGCGCCGGCGGGGTCTGGGCCAGGGCGGCGCTGGACATCAGGCAGACAAGGACGGCGGCAAGACGGCGGTTCATGGCATTGCTCCCCTTCGATTTTGTCCGGTTATGGCATATCCGGACCGGTGGCGCATTGCTGCGGCGCGGTAAGATTGCGCCACGAAAGCAACGAGAGGCAGCTGTTTCATCTCCAAGCGTCATGGCCGCCCTTGCAGCAGCCATTCCCGGGAATTGTGTTCAGCGCCGCCGGCCCATGCCCGGCGCCAGGGGATCGGGGCTGTTGTTGGCCGGATCGGCGGCAAAGACTTCCTTGGTCGCCATGTCCTTGGCCACGCCGATGATCATCATCTCCAGCGGTGCCGCGCCCGCCTTGAAGCTCTTGGCCTGGTCCAGGTCCACCGGAATGGCGTCGCCCTTCTTGATGGCGACGGTCTCGCCGTTCACCGTGGCGGTGCCTTCGCCGGACATCACATAATAGGCCTCGCTGATGCCGGCGGAGATCGAGGTGCCGGTGTCGCCGCCCGGCGCGATCAGCTCATGATCGACATAGGCCCAGGGGGTGAAGAACACGCTGGGTCCCAGCGCGCGGCGGCGCTGCACCGCGCCGCCATTCGGGGCCGGCTTCAGCAGCGCGCGGTCCAGGCGCATGGTGACGAATTGGGGGATCTTGTCCTGGGGCGCGCCGACCCGGCCGTCGTCCAGGTTGAAGGCGTCATAAACCTTGGACATGCCGACATTGATGTTCATCCACTCCACGTCATGGTCGGATGCGTTGTAGATGGCATGGGCCGAGCCCATGCGGTCGGGGGCGCCGACCGGTCCCTTGAGGGTCGAGGTGCGGCCATTGATGGTGAACTCGGCCTCGCCGTCGAGGATGATGAACATCTCTTCGCAGTGATTGTGGAAATGCTCGCCGATGCCGCTATGGGGATGCAGCACGCCGCGGTGCAGGAAGATCAGGCTGGTGGACAGCCCGTGCGCCCCCATGATGGGCATGAAATTCATGGTACCCGGGCCGTTGTGCACGGCACTGAGGCGGGCTGCCTTGTCCGGCGCATAATGGCCGATCGCGCCGGCCAGGGTCTGGGACTGGGCGGCGGTGGAAAATGCCAGCGCGGCGGCGGCGGACAAAAGCGTCAGTTGCAGGCGTTTCATGGTGGCTCCCCGGGTGATCTTGAACGATCTATTTTCAGCACGGATCCATAGCATGTCCGCACACAAAGTCCCACGGCGGAGTGTCGGGCTTGCCCCATAAACAGCAACAAAATTGGGGAAATTTCATGAAAGTCCTGATGATCGCGGCCGCGCCGCCGCCACGCCCGCTCCTGCCCAGGCCGTCAGCCTTCCAGGTCCTTGCCGATGCGCAGCACCGCGTCCACCATCCGGTCCAGGTCGGCGGCCCGGGTGCGGTGATTGAACAGCGCCGCGCGGATGGCGAGCTTGCCGCCGACGGTGGTCGTGGACGGCGCGGCGATGCCCGATTCCTGCAGCCGGACGACGATTTCGCCATTGATGCGGTCGTCAGCGCGATAGCGGAAGCAGACGATGTTGAGCTGTGCGGGAGCGAGCAGTTCCAGCGCGGCTTCCGCCCGGATGCGGGCTTGCAGATATTTCGCAAGTGCGCAGCTTTGGGTGATGGCGGCACCGAGGGCGTCGGCGCCATGGACCTTCAGGGTGAACCACGTCTTGAGGGCGCGAAAGCCGCGCGACAGGTCGGGCCCGAAATCGCAGGGCCAGGGACTGCCGGCGGCAAGGCCGCGGGTTTCGCGGCGCAGATAGGCGGCGGGCGCGGCGAAAGTCTCGTAATGCTTTGCGCCGTCGCGCACCAGCAGGAAGCCGGCGTCATAGGGGACCTGTCCCCATTTGTGAAAATCGAAGGCGATGGAATCGGCGCGGGATATGCCCTCCAGGCGCGGGGCGATTTCGGGCGAGAGCATGCCCAGCGCACCATAGGCGCCGTCAATGTGAAACCAGAGTTTTTCTTCGGCACACAGATCGGCAATGGCGGCCAGATCGTCGATCGCCCCCACATCCACCGTGCCCGCCGAGCCGATGACCATGAAGGGCTGCAGGCCCGCCGCGCGGTCGCGGGCGATGGCGGCGCGCAATGCGGCGATGTCCAGACGCGACGACGCGTCGGTGGCGACCAGGCGCAGGGCGTTTGACCCGAAGCCCGCCAGGTCCGTGGCCTGGGCGACGCAGCCATGGGCGGCGGTGGAGGCATAGGCGCGCAGCGTGCCCGCGTGTGCGGCGATGCCGTCCCGGCGCACCTCCTTGCCCAGCCCTGCGGTGCGCGCGACCAGCACCGCCAGCAGATTGGCCATCGAGGTACCGGTGACGAACAACCCGCTGGCGCCTTGCGGAAAACCGAACAGGTCGCGCACCCAGGCCAGCATCTGGCGTTCGACCTCGATCGGCGCCTGGTCGCGTCCGCCCAGATTGGCGTTGAGGCCGCCCGCCAGCATCTCGGCCAGCATGCCGGTGGCGGTGCCGCCGCCCTGCACCCAGCCCATGAAACCGGGATGCACGTTGCCGCCGGCATAGGGCAGCACATAGTCCAGGAATTCGCGGTGTACCTCTTCCAGCGGCACGGGCGCGCGCGCGATGGGGGCGTGGAAATGTTCGCGCACCGCCTCGGGCATCGGCGTCCACACCGGCCGTTCGCGGATGGTGGCGAGATAGTCCAGCATGTCGTCCAGCATCCGGTGCGCCTGGGCGCGCAGCTGCGTCCAGTCCTGCGGATCGAGCGAGGTATCGCGGGGAGCGCTCACGCCGCGTTCGCGAGCCGCCCGGCGCGGCGGTAAAGCATGGCCTGCACCGCCTGGAAGATCTTCTGCATCGGAGCGGATTTGTAGGGATAGACGCTGGGCGGGTCCATGTCGTGGACGATGGCGGTGTTGTCGGCCTCGAACACCAGCAGGGTGCCATCCGGCGTCTCGGCGCAATCGATGGCGACATAGTCCAGGCCGATCCGCGCCGCCATCCGCGCCAGCGCCTCGGCATGGCGGGCGGCGAAGTCCCGGTCGAAATTCTGCAGGAACAGGGCTTCCTCAAGCCGGTGCGGCACGCTCACAGCCATGCCGGCATTGAGGTACCAGACCTTCCATTCCTCGGCGATGGCCATGTGGCAGCCAAAGGCTTTGCCGTCCACCAGCACGATGCGGTACTTGCGGAACAGGCCGTCGGCGCCGGCATAGTCGATATAGGGCGACAGGAAGAATTCGGTTTCGGCGCGTTCGCCCAGATAGGCGTCCAGCGCGGCGCGGTCCGCCAGCCGGACCAGGCCGAAGCCGGCATGCGAGCCGATGGGCCGGACGATCAGGGGGAAATCGGCTTGCTCCAGCAGCGCCGTCACCGGCACCTCGTTGCGGGCAAGCTTGCGCAGCGCGTCGCGATCCGCGCGGGCGGTCTGGGGGATTGTCAAACCGGCGATACCGTGCAGCTGGTGATACAGCCGGTCGCGGTCCAGCGTGCCGATCGCGGCGGGCAGGTTCAGGACCGGGCGCGGCCAGTTGGCGGTCAGCGCCGCGATGACCTGCATTGAGGGGTGCGCGGCATCGCCGTCCGGCGCCACCACGATGGCGACATCGTGATCGGGCAGGGCGGGCGGCAAATCCATCCCGGCAACGGCATAGAAGGTGGCCAGTTCGATGTCCGACCCCTGCAGCAGAAATTCCAGCGGCGTGTTGCCGCCGATATCCATCACCGCGGCCAGCGCCAGTACCCTGAGGCGGGGACGGGCGGCCGCGCAGGGCGAGCGGTAGAGGCGGTTCAGCGCCAGGGTCTCGTTCTGGATGGCGAGGCCGGTGGGCTGGTCGCCCACCAGCTGGGAGATCGCCGACAGGTCCATGCCCGTGCCGGAGCCCGCCGCATCGTCGCTCACCTTGTCCATAAGTTCATGCCACAGCGGGCGCAGGTCCGCGCCGTCGAACGCCATCTGGGTGAGCTTTGCCACGCCCATGCGCGGGATGCAGAGGCTGTCCCAGTCCGCGTCGAGGATAACGGGTGCCGTCATGCCTTTATGCCTTCGTAGAAATGCGGGTTGGCGATCAGCCAGTCGAGCTTTTCGATTGCCGCGCGGACATCGTCGAGTACCGGCGCCAATGCGTCCTGCGGGTTCGCGGACAGCGCCCAGCACTGGCTGACGATCCGCGCCGAGGCGCTCAGCCGCAGCGCCGCGCCTAGGCGGTGGCGCAGCGCCACCGGCTGGCCGATCTGGCAGATGCGTGCGGCTGATTCGCGGTCCGGTGCGCCGGGCGCCAGCAGGTCCGACAGGTCCTGGCCCATGGCGCGGTAGAGGCCGGCGCAGCGCTCCGGCGCCAGTGCCGCGCCGTCGCGGTGCGGGACGAATGCGTGGATGGTGCGATGCTGCAATTCCTCCTGCAGGCCGGGATCGGCGGTGCCGCGCTGTTCCGCCAGCGTCTGCAAATTCTGCGAGGCGCCGATCAGCCGCGGCACCTGCCGGGCGAATTGCTTGAGCAGGTCGGAGCGGAACGCCTGCGGCACCGCGAAATAGGCGCGCATTTCCTCCAGGGTCGCTTCCCAGCGCAGCCACTGGCCGAAATTGGGTTCGGCGGCCAGGCTGGTGCGCAGATGATGCCAGCGGCGCGGCCAGTCGTGGCGCGTGGTGTAGCCGCCAAATCCGCCGCTCACGCCCGCGATGGCTTCGATGGCGCCGGCCTGGGCCTGGGGCACCAGCAGCGCGCCGGCGAAGGCGGGGCCGGTGAAGAATTTCGAGCCCGTCACCAGGACGAAATAGCCGCGCGCCAGATAGTCCTGGAGCTGGGCGCGCCCGGCGCGCATCTGGCAGGCGTCAACCACGACGCGGACCTGGCCGGGCCAGGCGGCGGTAACCGCCTCGAGGCAGGCGGCGCTGGGGGCGCGCCAGCCAAGCTTGGAGGCGTCCATCACCTGCAGCAGGATTTTTTCGCCCCGGCCCGCGGCCTGGGCGACGGCGGCATAAACCGCCGCGTCCATTTCCGCATCCGAGCGCAGGGCGCCGGCCTCGGCGCAGAAGGGGATGGAGACGGTTCGCACCTGGTCGCACAGTCCCGCAATCGGCGCGCCCTTTTCGGCGCTGCCGCCCCGGCAGGTGCGGTCGCTGAAATGCTGACCGCGCGCGGTATAGGCGGTGCCGCTGCCGGTCTGGTCGGCGCCGACGATGACAGTGGCAAGGGGGCCGCCCAGGAGGGCCTTGACCAGGAACAGGGCCTGGAGCTGGGCATCGGTGCCGGAGGAGGAAAACACCACTTCCGCATCGGCCACGCCCAGGAGGGATCGCAGGCGATCGCGCACCGCCTCGATGCGCTCGTCGAAGACCTCGTCAAGGCCGTGGCGCGCGGCGGCCAGCCATAGCTGGGTCTGCGCCGCACCGGCGCGGACATAGGCCTGCTGGGAAATGCTGCTTGCGGTGGAGGAGGCGAGATCCACGATCCCGGGGCGCGGATAGGGGGTGCAGCCATAGCTGTTGCGTTGGTCCCGCGGGTTCAGGGCAAGACGCCCGTCGCCGCCACTGGCAATCAGCTCCTCGATGGCGCGCGCGGCCTGTACCAGGGGCAGGCTTGGCGCAGCGGCGCGGTGCGTGAACACCCCGGTCGGTTTTCTCAGCGGCATTGGCGTCCCCAGGGCGCGGACCTTCAAGGCCGCCGGTTCCTTGCGGCCAAGTTCCGCCAGTATGGTTAACGAGCCTTGAAGGTCCTGCGGCCTGGCCACCAACTCTTTAAAAATATGTTGTAAAACAAATAGATAGTAGAAATTACAAATTCATAACCCGCCGCGCCGCGTCCGGGCCTCGGCAGATCGCAGGTCCGTTGCAGGGGCCGGGGCGCCGGAGGGTGCGCGCGCGCCTGTCCGGCCGCGGCCTTGGGGCCAAGACAAGGAAGCGTGCCGGGGACGACGGCGCGCATGCGCCTGTTTGGTGGCGGATCGGTGCCGGCGCACCTGATGTGCATCGCACGGGTGCGGGCGGTGCCAATGGCGACTGCCGAAAAAGATCGTGCCACAAAACCGGTTTGCGCAACAGTCTTGACGGGCGGTCCGGGCCGGTTCGCTATGCGCGCGATTTCGGGGAAGACGGTCACAATGCGGGACCTGACGCAAGGCGCGATCTGGCGGCATCTGGTGGGCATGGCGATGTTCATCGCCGCCGGGCTGCTGGTGCAGACCCTGTACATGCTGATCGACCTGTATTTCGTGGCGCGTCTGGGCAAGGAGGCGGTGGCGGGGGTAGCCTCGGCGGGCAGCGCCATGTTCATCACCATGTCGATCTCCCAGCTGGTCGGGGTGGGATCGCTGTCGCTGGTCAGCCATGCGGTGGGGCGCAAGGACCAGGGCGATGCCCAGCTTGTGTTCGAGCAGGCCCTGTCGATGGCGCTGCTGATCGCGGTGCTGTTCCTGGCCGTCGGTTATGGCGCGGGCGGCTGGGCGGTCAGCCAAATCGCCGCCGATGCCCAAACGGCCGGGAATGCGCGCACCTATCTCTTCTATTACCTGCCGGCGCTGGCCACCATGTTTCCCGGCGCCGCCATGGGATCGGCGCTGCGCGCTTCGGGCGTTGTGGCGATACCGATGCTGCTGCAGTCGGGCACGGTGGTGGTCAATGCCGTGCTGGCGCCGGTGCTGATCATGGGGCTGGGCACCGGCCATCCCTTGGGCGTGATGGGGGCGGGGCTGGCCAGTTCCATCGCCGCGATTCTGGGAATGGCGGCGCTGGCGGTAATGTTCAACCGGGCGCAGAAATACATGCATCTGCATTCGGCGCTGCATCCCAAATGGGATGTGTGGAAGCGCATCGCGGCCATCGGCCTTCCGGCCACCGGCGAATTCGCGCTGATCTTCATCACCACCGCGGTGGCCTATTGGTCGATCCGCGGCTTCGGGGCCCAGGCGCAGGCGGGCTACGGCATCGGCGCGCGCGCGATGCAGGCGGTATTCCTGCCCGCCATGGCGGTAGCGTTCGCCACCGGTCCGATCGCGGGACAGAATTTCGGCGCCCGCCACGCCCAGCGGGTGCGTGACACCTTCCGCCATGCCGCGGTGATGGGGGCGGGGATCATGCTGGTGCTGACCTTGTTGTGCCAGGTCAATCCGCGCATCCTGGTGGCGCCCTTCAGCAGCGATGCGGCGGTGCTGGACGTGGCCAGCGAATTCCTGCGCATCGCGTCATGGAATTTCGTCGCCGTGGGACTGACCTTCTGCTGCTCGGGCATGTTCCAGGCGCTGGGCGACACAAGGCCGGCGCTGATCTCCAGCGGCAGCCGGCTGCTGACCTATGTGGTGCCGGCGGTCTGGCTGGCCGGGCAGCCCTGGGCGGTGCTGCATCATTTCTGGTATCTGGCGGTGGCCTCGATGACGGTGCAGGCGCTGTTCGCCTGGGCATTGCTGCGTCACCAGCTGCACCATAAACTGAAGCTGTTCGGCGCCGATCGCGGGATCGTGGCATGACGCGGGACGGGATGAAGGAGGCCGAATGAAAAACGGGCGGATAGGAATTGGCCTGCTCGGCGGGATTCTGTGCGGGCTGTTGCTCGCGGCCCCGGCCCAGGCCGCGCCGCCGCTGCCCGCCGATCCGGCTGCGGCGCGCGCGGTGCGCGATTACCTGCGCCAGATGCAGGCCGAGGACAGCAGGGACCGCGACGCGCGCGTCGCCGCCCGCCTGGATGCGCTGGAGAACAATCCCGGATCGCCGGTGATCGCCAACCCGCGAGGGATCGTCACCATCGTGGAGTTCTTCGACTACACCTGTCCCTACTGCAAGGCGGCCGAGCCCCGGCTGATGCGGCTGGTGGACTCCGATCACCGCATCAAGCTGGTGACCAAGGAGTTTCCCATTTTGACACGGGCCTCGATGGTGGCCGCGCGCGCCGCGCTGGCCGCCGCCCGGCAGGGCAAGTACCGCCCCTTCCACCTGGCGCTGATGCGCCGCGACGGGGTGCTGAACGAAGCGGGAATTTTCGAAACCGCCCGCGCGGTGGGGCTGGACCTGAACCGCCTGCGCCGCGACATGGACGCGCCGGATGTCGCCGGCGAAATCATCGCGAACTTCAACCTGGCGCGGGGCATCCGTGCCTACCAGACCCCGACCTATATCGTGGGCGGGCATCTGGTGACCGCCGATTCCGCCGACATCGATTTCGGGCGCGAAGTGGCGCGGGCGAGAGCGAGATAGCCGGCCGCGCTGCAGGCTGATGGCCCAATTGCGCCGGCGCAAACGCGCCCTTGCCCAGAATTGCCTTAATTGTTGCATGTTCCTGCCCCATCCGCGGGCCAGGATGTTGCCGGTCCGAAATTCGGATTCGTCTGTGGTCAGTCCAACCGTGCCGCCTTCGTCCGGAGGCGGAAAACCATCATATGCCGAGGGGCGAATGGCGGAAGAGCAGGTGGTATGGCTGACGATCGGCGCCATGGCGGGCTGGCTGGCTCGTACCGTGATAAAGGGCGGCAGCTTTGGACTTGCCGGAGACATCATCATCGGCATCGTCGGCGGCTTCATCGGCGGCTGGCTGGCCGAAATCCTGGGCCTTGAGATCGGCGGCGACATAACGCCCTCGATGATTACCGCATGTTTCGGCGCGGCCATCTTCATCTCGGTCATGCGGATATTCGGCAGAACCGCCTGAGCCTTGTCGCCTACCGGGCGCCATCGTCGGCCGCGAACAGCCAGGGCAGGAGGCGCGCCGCGGCCGGGACGGCAAGAATTTGTGCCGCGATGAAGCCCGGCGCGGAATGCGGCGCGATGCCGGAAAAACTGTCGGTCAGCATGCGCGCCACGGTCACGGCGGGATTGGCGAACGAGGTCGAGGCGGTGAACCAGTAGGCGCCGGTGATATAGAGCCCGACCAGCATGGGCACGGCCTGCGGCGCAAAACGCACCCCGCCCACGATCGCCAGCAGCAGGCCGAAGGTGGCGACGGCTTCGGCCAGCCACTGGGCCGGGCCGTCGCGCAGATGGGTGGAGACTTGCAGAACCGGCACGGCGAACATGGCATGGGCCAGCCACACCCCGGCGACCGCCGCGCCGACCTGGACCAGTATATAAAGTACGGCGGTGCGCCGGCCGGTGTCACCGGCCAGGGCGAAATACAGCGTGACGGCGGGATTGAAATGCGCCCCCGACAAAGGGCCGAAGACGGTGATCAGCACCGCCAGCGCCGCGCCGGTGGCCAGCGCATTGGCCAGCAGCGCCAGCCCGGTATTTCCGCCGCACAGCCGCTCGGCCATGATGCCCGATCCGACCACCGCGACCAGCAGCAGCAGGGTGCCGAGAAATTCCGCCGCCAGCCGCCGGGTCATGCCTGCTTGCCGATGTCCGCCACTTTTCTTTGCAGCGACAGCCGGTCCAGCCCGGACATTTTCAGGTTGGAGAAGGCGCCGATGCGATTGTCGAGCATGCGATAGGTGTCGGCGAAGGCCAGGGCGATTTCGGCCGGCGTGCCTTGCACCGCGGCGGGGTCGGGCAGGCTCCAATGCGCGGTCATGGGCTGGCCCGGCCAGACGGGGCAGACCTCGCCCGCGGCGCTGTCGCAGACGGTGATGACGAAATCCAGCGGCGGGGCGCCGGGCGCCGCGAACTCGTCCCACGGCTTGGAGCGGAACGCGCTGACGTCGTAATCCAGCCGCCGCAGCAGGTCGAGCGCATGCGGGTTCACGGCGCCGCGCGGATGGGAGCCGGCCGAATAGGCGTGAAAGCGCCCCGCGCCGACCTTGTTGAGGATGGCCTCGGCCAGGATTGAGCGCGCCGAATTGCCGGTGCAAAGGAACAGGACATTGTAGGTCATGCGCGGGCGCGCCTTTTGGGTGGTGCGGAGCAATTGTTCACGGTGCGGGCGAGGGGGGCGCAGATTTCCGCGCGGCCGCCGCAGCAATCCCTGGTCAGGAACAGCAGCAGCGCGCCCATCGCCGCGAAATCCACCGCATAGATGATGGAGCGGCCGGCGCGCCGGGCGCGCACCAGCCCGGCATGGGACAGGATCAGCAATTGCGCCGACAGGGTGCTGGGCGCGGTATCCAGCCTGGCGGCGATGGCGCCCGCCGCCAGGCCGCCGGGCCCGGCCTTCACCAGCAGGCGGAAGATGGCCAGGCGACCGTCATGGGCCAGGGCGGAAAGGGCGGCGAGGGCGGGGGCCATATCCATATTTCATGTATTATCGAAATATCGGCATCCGTCAAATGACGGTTTGATGACGGCCCGCACATGGCGCGCAGGCGCGCGGGCATCGTTCGGGCCGCAGCGGCGCATGCGGCGCGATTTGCGCGTGCCGCTTCCGGATTGCGCGCCAACGCGCAAATCACGAGTAATGTTGTCACGGTACGCGCGGTCCTGCCGCGTTATCTGCCTGGAGCGCGTTTTGCCGGCTGCATGTTGACGGTCCGTGCCGTGCTGCGTAGGGTCGATTCTCATCAAAAAATCACGCGCCACTTTGTTGATCGCCTGTTTTCATGCGCCATGTTCTTATCGCCTTGCTTGTCGCCGGATTTGCCGGCCGTGCCGCCGCCCAGGCCGCGCTTACCAGCTATCCTGCGTCCTTTTTTGACGCCAGCCAGCCCAGCACGGCGCTGGATATGGTGCAGCTGCTGCCGGGATTTCGCATCGATCCGGGCGATTCCGGGCGGCGCGGCTTTTCGGGCAGCGTCGGCAATATCCTGATCGACGGCCGGCTTCCCACCAGCAAACAGGAAAATGTCGAGCAGCTGCTGGGCCGCATCGCGGCGTCTTCGGTGGATCATATCGAGCTGATCCACGGCGCCGCCGACATGCATGGCTATCCCGAGCTTGCCAATGTGGTGCGCAAGAATAACGTCTCGACGACCGGCCGCATCGAGACCGAGATCGCCGCCACGCATTTCGAAACCACGGCGCGCAGGCTGGCGCTGAGCCTGACCCGGCAGGGCAAGATTTCCACCTGGGATGTCTCGGCCTCCTATGGCCGCGACGTTCACGGCTTTCACGGTTTCGGCACCCGCGACCGCTTCGCCCCGGACGGCACGCCGATCCAGCTGGCCGATTACCAATATCCCGAGCTGGCGAATTATGCCGATTTCAGCAGCACCTATCGCCAGCCGGTGTGGCAGGGCGATCTCACCCTGGGCCTGGCGCTGAAACAGACGCGGACCTATTCGGCGGTCGCCGAGATGATCCGCTATCCCGCGCCATCGCAGTCGTCGGGTCTGGAAAGCCAGCGCGCGCGCAACGGCGAGATGCGGGCGAACTACCGCCGCCTCATCGCCGGCTGGGGCCAGTTCGAGGCTTTCGCCGTCCACCGCCAGCGCGAGCAGGACGAGATCAGCCAGACCACATCCGCCGCGGGGGGCGTGGCGGGCACCGACATGTCGCGCAGCCGCTATCATCGCCGCGAGGACGTGGCGCGCCTGGCCTGGCAGCACCAGCAGGGCGCCTGGACGCTGGAAAGCGGGGCCGAAGGGGCGATCACCGTGTTGCACAGCAGAAGCGCGCTGACGCAAGGCGGGGTGCCGGTCGTCCTGCCGTCCGCCAATCTGCGGGTGGAGGAAGACCGCGCCGAATTCTTCGGCACCGGTACCTGGCGCTTCGGCCCGGTCCTGACCACCGAGCTTGGGCTGCACTATGAAACCTCGATGCTGCGGCAGAGCGGCGACAGCGTCCTGAACAAGGACCTGTCCTATTTCAAGCCGCGCTGGCTGACGACCTGGGATCCGGCGCCGGGCCAGGAGCTGCGCCTGGCGCTGGAGCGCCGGGTCGGCCAGCTGGAACTGCGCGATTTTTCCAGTTCGACCTCGCTGAACAGCAATGTCGTCACCGCCGGAAACAAGAATCTGGTGCCGACCAGCAACTGGCGCGTTGCCCTGGCATGGGAGCGGCATTTCTGGGACCGTGCCTCGCTGGTGCTGGAAGCGCGGCGCAATTTCGTTTCCGACGTGACCGATCATGTGCCGGTGTCGGACGGCAGCGGCGGCATCTTCGATGCCGTCGGCAATATCGGCAGCGGCACCATCGACGTGCTGGAAGCCAATCTGATCCTGCCGCTGGACCGGCTGGGCCTGGACGGTGTGACGGTGAAGGGCGACGGCAGGATGATGGACAGCCGCACCCGCGATCCCGCCACCGGGCAGGAGCGGCGCATTTCCGGTCACGTGCCTTTCCGGGTCAACCTGGAAGTGACCTACGACATGCCGCAGGACAACCTGCGCTGGGGCGCGACCTTCCATGACGACGCGCGGACCTTTGAATACCGGATCGACGAGGTCACCACCACCTATCACGACATCAAGCCGGGCGCCTATGTCGAATACAAGCCGACGCCGAACTGGAATTTCCGCCTGTACGGGCGCGATATCGGCCAGACCGCCTTTTACCGCGAGCGTGAAATCTACAGTGGGCTGCGGGGCTCCTCGGCGCTCGACTATGTGGAAAAGCGCAAGCTGAACGACGGCGCGCTGATCGGGATCAACATCCAGCGCGCCATCTAGCGCGCCCGGTCAGGGGGTCCGGGGAATATCGCGGGCGCAGGAAAGCGTGGCTTCCTCGCGCGCGGTGGAACTGGCGTTGCCGAAGGTGCGTTCGCGCAGGCAATTGGAAATGGCGCGGTCGTAGCGCGCGTCCGAAGCGCCGAAGGTGTGGTAATAGATCAGCAGGCCGGCGCCGATAACCGCGGCGACGATAAACGGGGGAATGAACCCGGCCAGAAAACCGCTTTTGCCCGATACCGCCCTGCCCATGGCGCCCTGCCTTTCCCGCGAACAGGGCCAAGCATACAGAAACAAGGCGGTGATTGTGAATACGCCATTGCCGCGCGACAGAGGCCGAAATTTTCGCGCTGCGGAAAATCGTGCGCCGGATTGGTGCGTGCGATGATTTGCGGCCGGACTTCACCGCTTGCGGCGAGGCCCGCAAAACCCGCCCCGGTTAACCGGTTTGGCGATGTTGACTTCAGGCGGAGCCGGGTGGATGATTTGGCGTTGCTGTTATGGATGTCGCCTAACGCACCGTATCTTCGACGTATCGGCCTGCTGCTTGCAGAGGCGCGGGGTCTGGCTTGGTTCCGGACCGGAAAACGTGAGAGGACCGGGTTTCGAAGGCGAAATGCCAAAGCGGCTGTTGTCCTGGAAGGAGGGTTCCGCATGGAAGTTACTCCGCCTGAAATAAGAACCGGCTCGCGCTAGGTTCGCGGGCCAAGGCCGATGCCATGAACGGCCCCCAGCCGCCGTTCACCGGCCTTCAATCACATGGTTACAATGCAACGCGGGCTTGGCGCCCGCATAAGCGTCCGGCCACTGGCCGGAGCAAGGTCTGACGACCAAGCGAACCCCGCTGCCCAGCGCAGCGGGGTTTGTTGCGTTCGGGGGAACCGTCATGGCGGCCGCTCGATGGAGGTCGTTTTTTTTCTTCAGGCGATGGCGATCTGACGCGGCGAACCGCGTTGCGGACCAGTGCGCCAGGGACCCGGGCAAGGCCGGCGGCGGCGCATGGGCCCGCGCTTGCCGTTGGGGCGAATTCCGTCTTTAAACTGGCGCTTCTGCCGGCGCGCTCGGGGGCATAATGATAGTTCTGGTTGCCGTCGCCGTTGCGGCCGTTACCCTGCTTTTGCTGACCGCGACGCCGTTGCGCCATGCCGACTGGTGGCGCGCCGCGGTGACGCCCCTGGCCTCGATCATCGGCAGCGGTTTCCTGATCGCCGGCCCCTTGCTGGCCAGGGAGTTCGGCCTGGCCGCCGGCGCCGCCATGGCGATCCTGCTTGTCTTTGCCTATCTGGTGGGTTCGGTGATGCGGTTCAACATCCGGACCGTCGAGCCCTATCTGGCCGCGGCCGAGCATCCGGACTTCATCACCCTGCTGGCGGCGAGCGGACAGCCGCTGCTGGGCTTGGCCTATGCGGTTTCGGTGGCCTATTACCTGAAACTGTTCGCCGAGTTCGCCCTGAAGAATGTGGCGGCGTCGCACGTCCTGATTTCCGACAGTCTGGTCACGGCGATCATCGCGGTCCTGGTGCTGTTGACCTTCACCGGCGGCATCGGGCGGGTGCTGAAGCTGGCCCAGGCCGCGGTTTCCCTGAACCTGTCGGTGATCGCGGGCATGCTGGTGGCGCTGGCGATTCACTGGTGGGCCGTCGCCGGCGCGCCCCTGACGGTTGTGACACCGAAACCGTCCTTTCACGGCCTGGCGTTGCTGCTGGGTCTTGTCATCACCGTCCAGGGCTTTGAGACCTCGCGCTATCTGGGAGGGGAGTATGCGGCCGGGTTGCGCATCCGCACCATGCGCTATGCGCAAGGCATTTCATCGGTGATCTATCTGCTGTTCATCCTTCTGCTGACGCCGTTCCTGGCGCGCGCCGCGGCAACCGGCGGGGTGGCCGGCATTCTGAACATCATGGAGCTGATCGCGCCCATGCTGGGAATCCTGGTGCTGGTGGGGGCTTCGGCAAGCCAGCTTGGCGCCGCCGTGGCCGATTCGTCGGGGGCGGCGGGATTGCTGGCCGAGGCCAGCCACGGACGGGTGGGGATACGGACGTCGTATCTGGCCGCCTGCACCCTGTCGCTGGCGGTGGTGTGGCTGACCGATCCGTTCGAGGTGGTGGCGCTGGCCTCCAGGGCCTTTGCGCTCTACTACGCGGTGCAGTGCGTGCTGGCCGCGGTGCTGGCGTTGCGTGGGCCGCAGCGCTCGTTGTTGCTGTCGGCCGGCTTTGGCGCGATCGGCGTGGTATGCGTTCTGGCGGCGCTGGTCGGGGCGCCGGCGGAGTAGGGCGCGGGTCCTGCCCTAGAGACAGTTTCCCCACGACAGGCACCACAAGCGGAACAACAGCCGGCCCAGCCCGTACAGGGCCATGATCCAGCAGATGACCAGCAGGGCCCGCACCAGCAGGCTTTTCAGTCGCGGCGACATCGCGCCAGCCTAGCCCCATGCCGCACGGCTCCAAAGGCGGAAGGAAATCAACCACGCGCTAGGAATGATATCCTTCGCGGCCGGAAGCACCTGGCCCGCAAAGCGGCGTGCGCGGCTGGGTTGCGGGGCTGCAAGCCCTTGAAATAGTGCCGGGAACACCAAGATAAGGCATGAAGAAGTCGAGAAGGCTGGGGTTGATGGAGGTTTCCATGAGACGCCCTAGTCATCTTGCCGTCGCCGGACATAACGGCAGCAGCCGGGCCGGCAGCATTGCCATCGTCGTTGCGCTGCACGTGGCGGCGATCTTCGGTCTGGTCGCTGCGCTCAACCAGGGCGCGCTGATGCGCCAGTTGCAGGTCCTGCGCGCGGCCATCGACACGCCCAAGGAAATTCCCCGCCCGCCGCCCCCGCCGCCGCCCGATTTCGTGAAGCCGCCGCCGCCCGTGGCAATTGCCCCGGTGTTCTCGGTTGCCAGCCCGGCGCCGGCGCCCATAACCACGGTTCCCAAGCTCCCTCCGGCTGCTCCGGCTCCGCCGGTGGTGCATGCGCCGGCCAGCAATCCGCTGCGCCCGATCCTGCGCACCCACACCCTGCCGCCCTATCCGCCCATCGCGCGGCGCCTGAACGAGGAAGGCACCTCGTTGATCGAAGTGACGGTCACCACCAGGGGCACGGTCAGCGACTGCGTAATCGCGCAAAGCAGCGGTTCACAGCGTCTGGACACGGCCGCCTGCGATTACGTCAAACAGCATTGGCGCTGGGAGCCCCCGACGATTGCCGGCAAGGCGGTGTCGGCCAAGACGCGCATCGCCATCAAGTGGAATCTGCGTCAAGCGGACTAGACGGGGGACGGCGATCAGGAAATCCTTGGACATCAAGCGCTCGAAGGCGTCCATGGTCGCGCGCAGGTTGTTTGCCCGGTGGCGATATTCCTCGGCCAGCTCGGTGGACTTGTCCAGCGGGAAGGGGCCGTCCATTTCATGGTGCTGGCACTTGCCGGTCTCATACTCCTCGGCGCGGGCCTGCATCCAGGCGACCTGATCGCAATAGGCCTGTTTCAGGGCTTCCAGGACGAGTCTGTTCGGCATGACGATGCTCCGGTCTTTCCGGCGGGTGGTTCTCCGCGCGCGCCGCAAAGGCAATTGTACGGCCAACTTTGTCGCAAAATCGTGGCGCTTTTGCGTGGAAATTCGGGGTTGTGAGGATGTTGCGCGGGCGTGCCAAAATGGGCGGGGGCCCTGATTTTGGCCGCATTGGAACTCGCGCCCCCGGCAGACCCTGCCGCGCCCGCCCTCCCGGCGCTGCCGCGCGGGCGGGCTTGGCATTGGAATTCGCGCCCCTGGCAGACCCTGCCGCGCCCGCCCTCCCGGCGCTGCCGCGCGGGCGGGCTTGGCATTGGAATTCGCGCCCCTGGCGCGAATTCCAATGGTGCCGGGTGAGAGGATTGAACTCCCGACCTTCGGTTTACAAAACCGCTGCTCTACCGCTGAGCTAACCCGGCCGTTGTTGCGAACTGCCCGCAAAAAGGGTGCCCCTGATTAGACTTAGCCCCGGTTAAAGGCAAGTTCTGCCGGGCCAGGCCCTTGACCGGGCCCCGCCGGCTACCATGATTTCGCCCATATGCGCGGGTCAAATTCGCAGGACAAAAGGGGTGCCTCACCCCGTGTGGCGCAATTATAGTCGTGGGAGCGAATATGGGCAGGTTCGTGATGGAACTCGTGATCGGGCTGATCATCGGGACGGTGTTTTCGGAAGACATCTTCCCCAATGGCTTCAGCGCCGCCGTGGAACAGTGGGGCGCGCAAATCCGCAGCGAGATCCCCGGACGGAGCTGAACTTTTCAAAAAACGCGGGGCCCGAGCGGGTGCTAGTGCAGCCGGAACAGGCCGTCCACCGCCTTCCATTCCGACGGGGCTATCAGCCGGCTGTGCGCCACCCGCACGCTGTGCAGCGCCCCTTCCAGTTCGCGCTGCCAGAAATCCAGGAACTGCTTGAGCTGCGGGAAGCGCGGCGCCAGGTCATATTCCTGCCAGATGAACTGTTGCAGGAGCTTGGGATGATCCGGCATGCGATAGTGAATTTCCGCCGTCGTCAGGCCATAGCCCTCGAGCTGCACCAGGAATTCCTTGCTGACCATGTCGCACCCGCAAAGCAACTATTGCTGTTGCAAAGGCTAGGGGCGGTCCGGCATTCGCCGCAAAGAACTTCTTGCGACCAAAAATTACGCCGCACACGGATCAAGAAAAATCCGCCGCGCTTTCAAGACGCTAGACGCGGCGGTGGCACGGGATGGATTTTCTGGCAGCCGTCTGTTGAAACTGCTAGCGGGCCTGGATCGGAGTTGGGGCCGGAGCGGACTGCGGCACGACATCGACCCGGCGAAACTGTTCGCGCCCGTTTTCCCGCTCCAGCTGGGCCTGATGGGGCTGCGGATAAAGCACGGCGAGCGTGGTGGCAATTCCCGCCGCGTTGAGGCCGTCGGCGACCGCCTGCGCCCGCTTGAGCGCGATCCGGCGATTGGCCGTCCTGCTGGTGCCGCTGGTGTCGGAATAGCCGATCACCCGGGCATCGGAGATATGTGCCGATTGCAAGGCCCAAACGATATTGCCCACCAGGGCCGTGGCTGCATCGTCAAGCACCGTGCTGGCGGGCGCGAACTTGACCGGCGCAAGACCGGCCTCGCCCAGGCGCAGCTCGATCTTCCAGCCGGGGAACTTGTTGTGGACCACCGCGGTGCGTTCGCGCAGCTTCGCCAGCCGCTCGGGTGACGTGAGGGCCCCCGGACGGACCACCAGCACCTTGAGCGCCTGGTCGATGGAAATGTTCAGGGGCGCAATGTCCATCTGCGTTGCCGCGAATTCGGCGATCCCGGGCGCAGACATGGCCGCGACTTCCGCCGCCGACGGCATGTTCAACCGGCGCTTGAGATCTTCTATCGCCTGTTCGTCGAACGACTGGTCGGGCTTGGCGGGAACCTGCGACAGGGTGAGATGCACCGGCTCGTGCAGCGCTTCGCGCAGGGCGCCCTGCAGGATGGCCTCGGCGTTCGGGTTGCTCCTGGGAACCAGCACCAGGGCTTCGACCTCGACGGGCGCGTTGTCGGGGAAGGTGTTCTTGATGCCGTAGATATGGCTTCCGGAGCTGGCGAAATACTGCTGCAGCGTCGCGCGGATGGTGTTGGCGCGCAACGCTTCCGCCGCGATCTGCCGGAGAGAGAGCCCGAGCGGGATGGAAAGGATGATGAAGACGGAAACCACCACCGCGGTTTGCCACAGCGTGACATGGCCGGCGGCGCGGGATCCGAAGCCGAAAAATTTCGCCACCAGGGCCGTGGTCAACCCGATGGCCAGAAGATTGGTCATGAACAGGCCGCTGGCCCCGCTGAAGATGGCCCAGTTGTGCGTCGCCAGGCCGTAGCCCACCACGGCGAGCGGGGGCATCAGGGCGGTGGCGATCGCCACGCCGACAAGGGTTTCGCCCTTGCGCCGGACCACCGAATAGGCCCCGGCAATGCCGGAGAATATGGCGACCAGCAGGTCGAAGAAATTGGGGCGGGTGCGGGCCAGGATCTCCGGCGTTATCGTTTGAAGCGGCGACAGCCAGACGATCAGCGACGCCAGCGATACCGCCAGCACGATGCCGATGCCCACCGCGATCAGGCTTTGCAGGGCGAGGGTGCGGCTCAGCAAGGTCAGCGAGAAGCCGAACAGGATGATGGGATTCATCAGCGGCGAGATCAGCATGGCCCCGATGATGACCGCCGGCGAGGAAAGCAGCAGGCCCAGGATCGCGATGCCGCAGGAAAGCAGGGTCATGACGCAGAAGCGCGCCGACATATGTCCGTCCCCGGCGAGGTGCGCGATCACCTCATTGTGATTCACCGTCCGGCCGAGTTTCCAGAAGGTCTTGCTCGATCTGGCGAGGGCATCGGCGGCCTGGGCGCGGGCCCAATCGGCCGCCCGGACGCAGTCGGCGAGCATCGTCCGGGCCAGGGGCTGTTTTGTCTGCGGCATGGCGCGACTATAGGGGCAGAAAGGAGGGTAAGACAGATGGCGGCGCGGCGCACATTGCTTCATCCGGGGCGCGGGCGTCCGCCGGATGGCCGGGACCGCGTCCGGTCTTTCCGTCAGGCGGGCACGCGCCGGTTCCAGTGTGCCCAGGCCTCGCCGGGCGAGGCGCCGCTGACCTGGGGATTGGCGGCGCAGTCGTCATTTTCGCACCCCACCACGAAGCGGCCGGCGATGCGGGCGGCCAGCGGCGGATCGGCGCCGCAGAACGGGCAGGCCAGAGGCCGTGTCCGCCGGGCGGCGCCCTGCTGGATGACCTCAAGCATGTTCATGGCGCGACAATACAAGTAGGCTTGCAGAATGTCAACAAGAATGCTTGTTATCCGCGGGCTGGGTTGGTGCATGAAAGCTTAACGCCCGCGCCCCGGACCGGCGCCCGCGACGATCCAGCGCGCCGCAATTGCAACTGACGAATTGTCTTAAGGAATTCGCCATGCCTGGCTGCGTAGTCTCCGCCGGGGGGAAAATGGGGCAAAGTGCAGTGAAACGCACTTATTCCGTATCGACACTGTTGTCGCTCGTGACCGGCACCCTGGTGGTTGTGCTGGTGACGGTGTTCGCCGTCAGCGCCAACAATTCGTGGAAGCGCGAGCAGGTCAGCGCCGGGATCGCGGCCAGGGCGCGGGTATCGCGCGACATCGTGCTGGTGCGCGAAGCGCTGCGCCTCGAGCTGGGGGTGATCGACACCACCATCTCCGAACCCAAGATCGCCGACCCCGCCACCCTGGAAAGATTGAAGACGCTGCACCAGCGCGCCCTGGAAGCGATGAGCTTCGTGCAGTTGCGCATCGCCCGCCTGGGCGATGACGACGTGCCGCCGCAGCTGGCCTGGAAGATCCAAAGCGACATGCGCGAGTTCGACCAGCATCTGTTTCCCGCCGTGCTCGCCGCCGCGGTGCTGCCGCGCGAACGGCGGCCGACCAATCTCCATCAGGACCCCCAGACCCTGGTCTACGGCGTTCTGGACCGGGTCGACGAGCAGGCCGCCATCCTGTCCCGCCGGATCGCCGCCAGCGGCGCCTTCATGAGCGAGTTGATGCGCATCGGCGACATCGCCTGGCACATAAGGGAGGATGCCGGGGCCGAGCGCCGCTATTACGGCAATTTCGTCGCCTGGCCGCACAAGCCGACCCGCGCCGAACGCGACCTGCTGATCGGGGTGGCGGGCCGCACCGAGGCGCCGTGGCAGTCGATCGAAAAATCGGCGATGGGCACCAGCGCCTGGCCGGGGCTGACGGCGGCCATCGACAAGGCCAATCGCGACTATTTCGGCCGCTATGCCAAGCTGCGCGCCAAGGTTCTGGACGCCATGGAAAATGGCGATGCCCTGGGTATCAGCGGCCCGCAATGGCTGACCTTGTCGACGCCGGCGCTGAACAGCCTGATGGAAGTGTCGCGCGCGGCGCTGGCCGCGGCCGAGAACCGCGCGCTGGTCAACCTGGCCAAGGCGCGGAGCGATCTGACCACGGCGCTGCTGGAAATGGCGATCTGCCTCGCCCTGACTTTGCTCACCGCCTTTCTGGTGCTGGCGCGCGTCCTGCGTCCGCTGGCCCAGATCACCCATTCCATCACCCGCGACCGCGACAAGGATATCGAGAAGGTGCTGGCGCTCAGCAATCGCGGCGACGAGATCGGCCAGCTCGCGCAGGCGCTCAAGGACTTCCGCAGGATGGCCGAGGATCGCCAGCGGCTGGAACGCGAGCTGCTCAAGAACCAGGTGGCGCGCGACGCCGCCGAGGCCGCCAGCAAGGTCAAGTCGGAGTTCCTGGCCAATATGAGCCACGAACTGCGCACGCCGCTGAACGCGGTGATCGGTTTTTCCGAGCTGATGCTGCACGGAACCTTCGGGCCCCTGCCGGAGCGCTACCGCGAGTATGTCGCGTTGATCAACAGTTCGGGCACCCACCTGCTGAGCCTGGTGGCCGACATACTGGACCTGGCCAAGATCGAGGCCGGGCGCTTCCAGGCCGACTTCCGCGATATCGATCTCAAGGCCTGCGTGGAGGAATGCCTGCCGCTGATCGTCCCCCGGGCGTGCGAGCAGGAAATCTGGATCGCCGCCAACCTGCCGCCCGCGCCCCTCAAGGTGACTGCCGATCCGCGCGCCTGCAAGCAGATCCTGATCAATCTTCTGTCCAATGCGGTGAAGTTTTCGCGCGCCGGCGGAACCATCCATGTGACCCTGAAGGACGAAGGCGACATGGTGCAGCTGTCGGTCCGGGACGAGGGTGTCGGCATTCCCGCCGACGTCCTGGAACGCATCGGCCAGCCTTTCGAGCAGGCCTCCAACAATCCCATGCTGGCGCGCGAGGGCACCGGGCTGGGCCTGTCGCTGGTCAAGGCGCTGGTGGGCGAGCATGGCGGCCAGATGACGGTGACGAGCCGCGAGAATGCCGGCACCACCGTCATCATAAGCCTGCCGCGCAGCCAGGAACGCCGCGAGGATCAGCGCGCGGCCTAGCCTGTCAGCGCCGTGTCATCGGTGCCCGTTTTTTTCGGATAGCGCGGGGGATCGCCAAGATCGCGGACGCGGCGAAAGCCCTAGCGGGCGGCGTCGAACATCAGCCTTATGTGGCCGTCCTGGGTCAGGGACCAGCCGGAGGGCTTTTCCTCGATGGCGCCGAGCTTCTTCAGCCGCCGGTAGAGCGGCGGTTGAACCGGCGCGCCGTTGGCGACATGGCGAAGCGCGATGGTCTCGGCCTCGGTGAGGGGGAAGGCTTTCGGCGTCAGCCGCTGGGGTTTGAGAGACATTTCTTACCGTACACGCAATCTTGCGCCGATGCCAGCATGTTGACGGCCCGTCCGGACGGGTGGTATACGGCGTATACACATGCCCGCCAGGACCCGCGCCAGCACGGAAACCACACAGAGCCGCATCTTCCGCGCGGCACGGACGCTGTTCGACCGCGACGGCCTGGCGGGTCTTTCGATGCGCAAGATCGCCGATGCGGTCGGCCTCACCCCCATGGCGATCTACAAGCATTTTGCCGACAAGGAGGCGTTGGTCGATGCGCTGATGCTGGACGGTTTCGCGGCCTGGGAGGCGCGGGTGCGCAAGATCGTGTCCAAGAATCCCGTCCGCTGGCTGGAACTGTTCCTGGACGCGTTCGCGGAGTTCTCGCTGAGCGAGCCGCGCCGCTATGAAGCCGCCTTCCTGCTGCCGGCGCGCAAGGCCCGCCGGTATCCCGACGATTTTTCCGCCGGCCGCTCGCCGGCGCTGAACATGGCCTATGCGCGCATCGAGGAAGCCCGCGCGCACGGCCTGGCCGACGACGCCCCGACGGTGGAAATCGCGCTTACCCTGGCGGCGCTGGGGCAGGGCCTGATCTCGATGCACCAGGCCGGTCGCTTTGTCAGCGAGAAGCAATTCCGCAAGACCTATCACCGCGCCATGCGGCGTGCGCTGCATTCTTTTTTCAAGACTTCGCCGGAGCCGATGCCATGACCGTCATTCTGCTTGCGCTGGCCAGCGGCGCGCTCTTCTATCTTGGACAAGGCCTGGACAATGTCTGGCAACTGGCCTGGATCGCGCCGGTCGCGCTGTTGTGGCTGGCCCATGGCAATGCGCCGCGCTGGCAATTGTTCATGGCCGGCGTCGCGGCCTTCGCCTGGGGGCAGGGCTATCTGTTCCAGTGCTACTGGTCTTTATCGCCATTTCTGGTGTTGCGGATCGTGGTCCCGCTGTGCCTGCTGTTCGGCGCCTGCCTTTTGTTCGCCCGCATGGCGCAGCGCAGGCTGACGCCGTTCGCCGCGCTGTTCGCGTTTCCCGCAGGCTGGGCGGCGACGGAATATGTCCTGGGCCTGCTGGCGCCGGACGGTCCCTTCACCTCGATGGCCTATTCGCAGGTGTCTTTTCCCGCGGGCATCCAGATCGCCGCGCTGTTCGGATATCCCGCCGTCACCTTTGTGCTTTGTCTTTTCGCCAATGCCGCGGCCCTGCTGCTGCGGCGGCGCCGGGCGGCCGCGGGCGCGGGGCTGGCGATCTGCGCGCTGGCATTGGGATTCGGCGTTGTCCGCCTGCAGCAGCCGCAAGGCCCGACCGTCCGGGTCGCGGCGCTGGCCGACAGCGGCAAGCGGATCGAGTCCTGGCGGGCCACGACCAGCCGGGACCAGCAGGCGCCAGCCGCGGCCTATGCGGCGGCGCTGCGCGCCCTTGACGCCAAGGGCCGGATCGACATCGCCGCCATTCCCGAAGGCGCCATCATGGTGCGCCAGGCGTGGCGCGATGCGGTGCTGGCGCCCCTGGCCGCCGCCGCCAGGGATACCGATACCCTCATTGTTGCCGGAACAGCGGCCGCCAAGCCGGTGCTGAACCGGGCCTATGCCTTTTACCCCGACGCGGCGCCGCGCCACTACGACAAGCGCCATCCCTTGCGGCCGCTGGAAACCGAGGTCGCCGGAACCGCGCCCGGCCTTCTGGGCGGGCGCCGGGCGATGGCGATCTGCAAGGACATGGATTTTCCGGACTCCATCCGCGGCGATGTCGCTTCGGGCATCGGGCTGATGATCGTGCCCGCCAGCGACTTCACCCGCGACGGCTGGATTCACGCGCGCATGGCGATCCTGCGCGGGGTCGAGAACGGCTTTGCGGTGCTGCGCACGGCCTTCAATGGCCTGGAGACGGTTTCCGACGCGCGCGGCCGCGTGCTGGCGAGCGCCAATACGGCGCGCTGGGGCATGGTGGTGCTGACGGCGCGGGTGCCGATGGGGGATGGTCCCACGCTCTATACCCGCATCGGCGATGTATTCGCCTGGGCCTGTCTTCTGGCCGCGCTGGGCATGGGCGCGGTGGTGATGCGCCGCATCTAAGGGCGGTGTGATCGCTGCCAAGCCTGCTACTTAGAAGGAAACTGTACCAGGTCTTTGCCGTATTCGGTGCGATAGGGTCCGGACGGCAGGCCTTGGCCCACTGTCGCTGCCGCCAGCATGTTTGCCTGAGTGGCGAGCGGCATTTATTTGTGATCAGCTTTTTCAATCGCGGCCATGATCGCGTCGGCAATCAGCTCGGCCAAGCGGTTGCCGCTGCCACTGACTTGTGGCGAATAGGCGAGTTCGCGCTTGTCTTCCCACAAGGTCGAACCGTCTTTGCAGCTTGCCAGACGGTAGTGGAGCGCCACGGTCGTGGTCGTGGTGAGCAAGATGTATTTTGATTCCCACTTGTCTATATCGATCAGCAAAACCGAATTGCAGCCGAACAATTGCCCGAAGCGCGCGGGGTTGGCGGAATGCACCAAGCCGGCATCGGACAATCCGTCTTTTTCCAGAATGCTTTTTACCATGTGCGCGGGAAATACATAATATCCGCGCTCGGCAAATGGAGCCGAAATGGTTGAGAGGAAATAGTCCTGCGCCGTCAACGATGTCGTGTTGTTCAGGACCGGTACGATCAGGATGCTATGGGGATCCTTCGACCGGAACGCAGCATTGTCCTTGGGGACTTTGCTGGGTGGCACAGCCCGCCAACGCGAGCGCTATCGTCAAAATCCCTGCTTTTAGAAGCTTCATGACGCGGCTCCTTTCACGTCGCCGGGCGCCATGCGCTTGACGACGCCGCTCAGGAAGAACCGAGATTCCGGAAACAGCCGCATCTCGTCGTCGATGTTTGACTGGGCCTCGGCGGTATTGCCGTCCTCCAGGCGCATGTAGCCCAATTCTGCATAAATCCCGCGGGTGACCCGATTGGATTTCGTTCCCGCGTCGATGGCCTTGACAACGCCGCTTCATATGGGCGGTTCGCTGGGGCTTTTGTAATAGGCATATAGCGAAGGCTCGTAAGCCCCCCACTCACATCGCCTCTGAAGTGCACAAGGAGTGCGAGCGCGCAGAGGGTCAGCGCGAAACCGGACCGAAACCTATTAATCATTGCGCACCGCCACCTTTGCGCCGGCGTCCACATAATATTTTTTGTCTATGAGGGCTCCGCCGCCCGAACTGACGACCACCCGGTGCGTTCCTGGGGCGACGGAAAGCATCTGGCGTCCGTCGAAGGAGCCCGCCATGCCCACATCCTGACCGTCAACCAGCACACGGGCGTCCGCAGGCGCGCCCGGAAAATAGAGTTGGCCAGCGGCGGTACCCTGATCGGTCTGCGATTCGGACAGGCGCACCGGGCGAGAAGGACGGCTGCCCCAAGAAATACCATGATGCGCATCACGTGGTTCCTTCACAATCAGAGACGTCCGTTGCGAGGCAGAAATGCCGCCGCTGACGTATCGGCCGCTGCCCTCGGCTTCGCCGCTGCCGAGAAGGAGTAACCCGGATGCGGCCCTTGCGTTCCGGGCAGAGTAATCGGCAACCCGCTTTGGCCGCTGATAACGGTCTTGCCTTTATTCTCGACCACGAATTCGTCGCCAACCTTGATGCCCTGGTTGGGCCCGCCGCTGATCTGGACCTGGGTGCCCGACACATCGAGAATATCCGTCATCCAGGGGCGTTCCTTCAATTTCTGGATGACATTGGTCGTAAGGTCGGAGATGGCGGCGCCGATCGCCCGATCCGTGAGCGTAGAATTGTAAGCGGCGCGCGACCCGAATCCCGCGACTTCACCCGCCTCTACCGAGGCGCTGCCAGAACCGGTTGTACTGAAAAAAGCCAAGCCGGTATGGGCGTCCACCAAGCGAATTTCCACGGTCGCCGAAGCAGTCTGACGTTTTGTGGAACTGAGGAAGCCGACCTGGCCTTCAGTTTGGCGGCCGAACTGGGTGACAGAACCCACGATAAGCGCATCGACGCCTACCAATTGAGCCGCTTTGCCGGTTATTTCTTCTTCAGCCTTCAGCGCGTTGATGTCTTGGCGTTCGAAAACCAGGAATTGTCCGGTATCGATAAGGCGCGTCGAAAGCATATCGGAAGCCTGCTCGGCCAGGGGATCCTTTTGGTCGTTGAATAACAGCGCGCGGCCATAATTTGTGCTGTTGGAGAAGCGCCCGATGGCGATCTTGCGCTTGAGTGTCGGAGTGATGGGCTGCATTGCTGCGGCCTTCACTTCGGGCGGGGGCGGCGGAACGCTGATGCTCTTGGGCGGCGTCTGTGGCGTCGCACACGCCGAGAGTGCGAGCGCACTCATGGCAATTATGCCAACTCTATAGATCGTCATTGAAGCCCCACCCCGGTAGCGCCCGTTGGCGCTCGCTTATGGTAAGTTCTTAGGAGAAAGGGCCCGTAAGATCAATGTATCCGGGGCACCTGCGGTCGGATTCCTGCGAAATTGGTTATTGATAGTTTGTCAGTTCTGACTCCGGCAATCGGGAAATTCTCCGTGAACGGAGTTTTCGCACCCAACAGCTGACGCCGCCAAGGACTGGGGCGAAAATGCCTGGGGCGGTTTATGGCGCCGTGCCCGCCGCCAGGCGGGTGGGCGCCGCATAGTCGGCGCGGATCTTCTCCAGCGCCGCGGCCGCTTCGCGGCGGGCGGCGCCCGAACAGATGGGCTGGTCGATGCTGGAAACGAACGCGCGGTGCACCGACACCGAATTGCCGTCCACCGACCAATGGCTGTCGTAAGTGATGTGATCGGATTTCAGGTGCAGGTCGGCGGGCAGCTGCGCCAGATGCGCGCCGTCCGCCAGGTCCACCACAATGTCTTCGCTCTGGCGGGCGCTGAAACAGGGGGTCGGGTCGCTGTCGCCGAGCCGCGTGTTGTCCAGCGGCCCCATCGGCCCGTCGCCGCTGCGGCCGAACAATAGCAGCCCGGTGGCCAGCTCGAAGATGTTGCCGCCGGGTCCCGGTTCGGCGCTGTGGAACGATCCCTTGAGGGTGAAGCTGGTCGGCGTCACCTCGGCCGGAGAGGGGGCAAGGTTGCCGGTGGCGCCGGCAAAGCGGTGCGCCTTCAGCACCACGGCGGCGCCCGCTTGCGGCCCGGCATGCTGCAGGGCGGCGCCCAGCGTGCGCAGCGCGCTGCTCCAGGGGCCGGTCGCGGTCATCGCGACATCGACGTCGAACTGGCGCGCGGAGTTCATCACGGCATGCACTTTGTAGGTGGAGGTGGGCGCGTCGGCGCCGATCAGCGGCGTGGCATGACGCGCCGGTCCCGAGGCGACCATGTGCAGCACCGGCTTGCCGTAATCGCCCAGCGGCAGCAGGCCGAACGGCACATTGGGCTGGGTGGTGTCGGCGTAAAGGCCGAACTCCGGCAGCCAGGCAATCACATGGTTGAACTGGCCGGCGATGGGAACCGGCGACAGGGTGTAGAGATTGCGGTTGTTGAGCAGCACCAGTTCGGCGGCGATGCCCTTGGCCTTGAGCAGGGAAGCCAGCAGCACCGCCTGGTCCTTGCAGTCGCCGAAGGCGTTGGTCAGGGTCCAGTCGGCGTCATGGGGCACGATGCCGCCGACGCCCAGTTCGATGCCGACATTGCGCACATGCCGGCCGACCCAGTCGTAGATCGCCTCGGCCTGGGCGCGCCGGCCGGCAATGCCGGCGGTGATGCTGTCGGCCTGGCTCTGCACGGCATCGCTGACGGCGATCTTGGGCAGCATCAGGGCCGCCAGCCCGTGCGCCAGGGCGTCGTAATCGGGGAAGGAGGAGACGGAGAAGTGGGGCAGGGCCTGCGGATCGGCGACCAGGCCGGCGGGGCGCGGCCGCGCCGCCGGATTGGAGAAGGTCCAACGGTAGGTCTTCATGCCATTCGCGGTGGAATCCTCCTGCGCCATGTCCTGGGCCTCGACGGCCAGCGTCATCGCCGCGGGCACGCTGACCGTGTAATGGGTCTCGTCCGCCTCGATCTCGGTGCCGAAGATATGCTGCAGGGTGAACTGACCGGGAATGAGCGCCTGCTTCTGGCTGATCCGGGACGTGTAGACCAGCGTGTCGCCGGTCGCGACATTGGGATAGATGATGACCTTCTGTTCGGCGTCGCTGTAGATCGGCGCCATGGCGGCGTCGCCGGGCGGTTTCTGGGTCAGGATGTTGCCGGGATCGACCGGAATTCTGCGGCCGTCGGCCTTCTGGGTATAGGCGTCGGTGATTTCCGCCTCCTCCATGGTGGCGTTGTAGGTCACCGGCAATTGCGAGACCTGGGCCACCGCCGCGCCGCTGAGGATCTGCACCGCGAAATGGGTGGTGGTCTGGTAGCGGCCGTCGGCGCTGACCAGGATCTGCTGGTCGACCTGCTTGATGCGCGCGGCCGGCCCGCCGCCCTGGCCCCAGGCAGCGGGAACCGCAAGCAGGGCAATCGCCGCGATTGCGGCCGCGCCCCGTCGATATCCGTTTGCCATCGCTGTGCCCATTCTGACTATGGCGAGTATTACCATGCCGCCGCCGGACAGCGCAGGCGAAAGCGCGCGGCGCAAGGCCGGACGGCCGGTCACGAAACAGGCGGTGATGCTCCGTCTACGGAAATAATCTTGACTTTAACCATTTTGCGATGCTATTAACCATTTGTTAACCATGATACTGCACCAAAAGCCGCGATTCAGCGGCACGGCAGACAGGGTAACGGGGGTGCTGACACGGAAGGCATGCTTTCGCCCGAAAGGGTATCAAACGAAAAGGTGTGCCATGACGTCCTCCGCGCTGCGTAAATCCGAAACCGAGCAGACTTCCCAGCGGCCCGATTATGCCGGGCTGAACAACGGGGCCTATGTGCCCCGGCGGCTGGCCGGCCTGGTCGCCGAGCATGACGATCTCGACCTGGCGATCGCCGCGCTGCTGGCCAGCGCCAGCTGCGACGACCTGCTGATCACGCGCCTCAAGAAGCGCAAGCTGCAGCTCAAGGACGAGATCGCCCTGATGCGGGGCTGGGTGATGCCGGGCGTGACGGCGGGCCTGGCCTGAGCGGCGGCGGGCCGAGCAAGGGCAATCTGGGTCACGTCGCCCGCAGGGCCTCGGCGACCGGCCGCCGCGCCGCGCGCAGGGCGGGAAACAGTCCGCCCACCGCCCCGAGCACCAGCGCGAAACCCATGCCGGTTGCCGCCAGCCGCGCCGTTACCGCCAGGCGGATGACCGTTCCGCCCATGGCGTGCTGGTAGCCGTTGAACGCCAGCCAGGCGAAGGCGATGCCGAGCAGGGCGCCGGTAACACAGAACAGAAGGGCTTCGGCCATCACCGAGACGACGACCGCACCGCCGCCAAAGCCGATGGCGCGCAGGGTGGCGATCTCGCGCCCCCGGGCACTGACCGCCGAATACATGGTGTTGAGCGCGCCGAAGGTGGCGCCCAGTCCCATGATGCCGCCCACCACATAGGCGATGGTGGTGAGGAACTGGTCGAAGCTTTTCGACTGGTCGGCGTAATAGTCGCTCTCGCGGCTGATCTCCAGCGCGGGGCCCGGGCGCGCCGTCCGCTCGTTCTTGAAGCGTGGTGAAGGCGGAAAGGAGCTTGGACATGCCGAAGCAGAGACCGACGCTCTTGCAGTAGTCACGTGCTGCGGCCGATTGTAGGTGGCGGTCATAGCAATCGCTGTCGATTGCAGTGCCGGGAAGCCGGGATATCGGACCAGAGCTGCTGTCGCTGGCGCAAGGATATGGCGGCTTGATCTCGACCAGGCGCCGGCGGTTGCACTCGAGAAGGAAAACAGCCGGCTGAAGCGCCTGTGGCCTACCTGTCTCTTGAAACGCTGGTCCTCAAGGATATTGCCTCGGGAAACTTGTAAGCCCTGATCAGCGCCCAGTCGCCTTCGGGCATCGGGAGACGCGATCGCCTTGCTTCAGTCCCTCAACTGGTCCTCGCGCCGCGCGTCCGACAATGACTTCATATTGGCCGGGCCGGAACATCCGCCGCTGACCAGTCCATCTGGATCTGGCGCCGCAATATGGCCGCGCTCACGCCGCGCACGTCCAGATAGGCGTCCAGGCCGTCGGATTTCTTGGGTACCGTACTCCATTCCGTGTAGGTGATGTATTCCGCCGAAACCACCGCGCTTGCGTCTCGCCGTCCTTTCGTATGCCCGGCATGTCGGCGACGATGGTGGCCTGGCCATGGGCGAGGCTCGAGCCCCATTCGCCCAGGGCGCCGTCGCTGAGGATGATGGCGACGCGAAGGACTGCCGGTCGCCGCCATGGTGCGTCAGGAACCCCGCCGACATGGACAGGATCGAGACCAGCGCGCCCACCGCGCAGGCCATGCCGATCACCACCAGTCTCTCCTCCAGCGCCGATCCCAGCCGGCCGGGAATGGTGCGCAGGCTCATGGCGGTGACGGCGGCGATTTGCTCTGGGCGCGTTCTTGTGCCGGCTCGGCCAGCGCATCGACGATGGCTCACCACTACAACACCTCAACCCCACTCGCCGCCGGGTTCGACCGCCAGCGCCGCGACTTCAGGCCCGGCCACCCCATCGGATGCGACGGCCAGCGCGAAGTCACCCACGCCGGTACAGTTCCGCGGCCAGTGCTAACGCTAGCAGCGTTAAGTTTCTTGATCTGGCCTACAGTAATTCCGGCCACGCGAAACCCAGGTGGTCGTTCGGTGAAATATTTATCCGCATGTGGGTCCGCCAGGGCATGATCAGGCTGTCCCAGGTCGGGTGCGACATCGTCCCGATCCTGATCGTGGAATTCCCAGCTTGGCGATGGCCAGGCCCGCGCCCGCCGCCAGCAGGGCAGAGAATGATCCGAACTCCGCCAGCACCAGCGCCAGGACGCCGCCGTCGGAATAGCCCAGTTGAAGGCGTACTTGAGCACGCGCAAATTTGTGTCCCATTTGATATGCGCCAGAGCCTTCCAATATTAGAAAGTCTGCAAATCCCGAAAATCGCTCGCTCGACAATCGAGCTTGGTTAAACCACGGGCGCCTTAGCGGCTAGAGCAGCTTTTGTCTTTTCCGCCGCGTCGGTGTCTTCTCTATCGATATGAACGAGGCCCGCATGTGCGGCTTTAGTTCCGCGCCGCGCTCGCGTACCGCCGTACGCCGATTAGCTTCATGGTGTTGCCGGTCAGGAATCAGCAGCATTGAATTTTCAGCTACCGCCGCCACCACGGCGCGGGTGAAGAATCCGATTATCGCCGATGGCGCGGATGTCGGACTGGCGCTCGGATTTTTCCGATCCGGTGCGGGTGGGCGCGGCGGAATTGGTGTCTATTCAAAAGCAACAATAAAGAACTGCCTCTCCGAACAGCGCGTCGATGGCGCGGCTGATCTGGGTGGCGCGGCCCGGGTCCTCTGATTGCGCACCAGGATGCGGTCGACGGTGCCCTTTTGGGTCACCCGCTCCTGGTCCACATAGTCGTAGTTTGCTGATGAAGTAGCGCGCCTTGCCGGGGCCCGTGTTACATCCATAGCTTTGCAATCTTCATGTCCCACAACGAAAAATTGAGGAGCTAGTAAGTGCAAGGCTTTTGCTACTCCCACCGGGCTTTCTCTCCCTTTTTGATTTCCATCGGTAATTGCCAGCGCACCTAGAAAATCATTGAACAAACTAGAGATATATTGATCGTCCCGTTCCGAATAATCAAAAATCGATCTCTTTCGAAGAGCCTCTAGCGATTTGATGTTCTTTGCGATGACGTCTTCCAGTTTAGAAAAATCGAACACCCCATAACGGTAAAAAGCATTGGTCGACGTCGTCGATGATGCCGACGATGTCGCCATTTCTGTCGCTTGCGACCAGTGGTGATTTACGAGGAACATTGCAGTCCGGTACTCGCATCACGCCGCTCGTGCTCGCGAAATGCGTCACATCCCCTTTGGATTTGGGCCTCTGTCGGAAAGTCCATAACGATCCTGGGAGAAAAGGTCTCACCGGAGGCTATACGAAATCCCAATTTTCAGAAGGTCCAAACATGGCCGCCGTCCTTCTTGACGGTGTTGGAGATCTACCGGGACCCTCTGGCCCACCTTCCAGCCGAAGCGCTTGGCGCTGAACACGGTGATCAGCGCGCCGGTGCGGGTCTTCAGCAGCGCGTCGATCTGTTCCCTGGTCGCGTTCAGCTCCGGACGGACCGACCAGAAGCGCCGGTCGGTCATGATGATGCCGAACGGCACCTTGGGGTCCTGGTAATAGCCCACCAGGATCTGGCGCGGCGCCACCACCGTGACGCCGGGAATCCGCGCGATCCGGTCGAGGTAGGCCAGCGGCAGGTTGGTGCCGAACCTGGTATCGACCAGCAGCCGGTCCAGCCGCGCCACGTCCAGCTGATGCGCCAGGCCGCCATCGATGGCCGACAGGATGCCGAACAGGATGAAGGCCACCACGATGGACAGGAAGGTGAAGACGGTGCGCGCGGGCTTGCGCCACAGCCCGGCCAGGATCAGCGGCAGGTATTTCACGGTGCCGCCGCGGCGTTTCTGCCCCGCTCGGTACCGACGCACGGATACGGGCAAACGCTGCACGCCATCGGGGCCCCCCGGTTCGGTGCCGCACTATAGCACCGCCCGGCCGCGATGCCTTTGCAGGATTTGCGGTTCAGGGCTGCTCCCAGCAGCCTGCTGACATTGTGTCAGAGGCCGCTGGGATATCGCGTCGCTATTCGCTGACCAGCTCGCCCGAGCCGCCCATTTCGGCGGGAACGTCCTTCTGCTTGGGCAGCCCGTCCTTCATCGGCAGCACGCTTTCCTGATAATGCACATGCACGCCGGGCTTGAAGGACAGCGCGGGAAGGATCGCGGCATAGACGTCGGTCAGGCCCCAGTGCGGATGCTCGGTGAGCAGGTGCCCGCCGCAGGACTTGCACCATTTGCGCTCGCTTCTCGGCGTCTTGGCGAAGCTGTCGAGCATTTCCGCGCCCCTGGTGATCTTCACCTGGGCCTGCGGCCACAGGGTGAAGGCGTTGAGCGGTCCCGCCGACCAGGCGCGACAGGATTCGCAATGGCAATAGCCCATCGCCGCCGGTTCGCCCGTCACGGTCACCTCCACCGCGCCGCAAAAACATGTGCCGGAATAATGTTGTGTCACACTGTTCTCCCTTGTCTATGACTGTTGTAGTAAATGTATGGGCGCGCCGGGTCAAGCCGGATTTATGGCGCTGATCACCCAGGACGAGCTTTGCATCACGATGCCATCGGCCGACAGTTTCTGGCGGTTGATCGCCCGGGCCAGCGCCGCCACGATGCGTCCGCGCTTGGCCTCGGCCATCTCGCCGGCCTCGCGATAGACTTCGCCGGCCGGACCGATGGCGAGCTGGAAGGCGACCGCGTCTTCCACGTCGTTGCCCACCAGCACGGGCGCATCCACCCGCCGGAATGTAATGTCGGCATAGCCGGCCGCCGTCATCATCGCGCGCACCGTCGCCTCATCGGACATCGAGAAGGGTCCCGGTCCGCAGGTCTGGGCGTCGTCGCCGGGCGGCGGCAGGAAACCCAGCACGATGTCCTTGGCCATCGACAGCCAGGGATTGTCGGCACGGTTGCGCCACACGATGTGCACCATGCGCCCGCCGGGCTTGAGCGCGCGGCGCATGTTGCGCAGGCCCGCCACCGGGTTGGCGAAGAACATGGTGCCGAAGCGCGAAAAGACGAAATCGAAGGCGCCCACCGGCAGCGCGATCTCGGCATCGCCGCGCAGCAGGCGGATATTGTTCATGTAGCAGGCTTCATAGCGCGCGATATCCAGGAAGGCGTCGCAGCAGTCGATGCCGACCACCTGGCCGGCGGGGCCGACCATTTGGGCGAGCTTGATGGCGGTGTCGCCGAAGCCGCAGCCCACATCGAGCACGCGCGCCCCCGCCGCCACCGGCAGGGTGGGGAAGATCGCCTCGCTGTGCTTTGTCAACCCGCCCACCAGGATGTGGCGGAAGCGGATGAACTTGGGCGCCAGCACCGTGTTCCAGAACTGCACGAATTCGGTGTCGTCCTGCGAGTCGATGTCGAAGCCGGTGCGTGTCTGCGGATTGTTCATCTTTGTCTCCTTCATGAAAAGGTTGGCGCCAGCGCCTCGATCATCCGCGCCTTGGCGGGATTGAGGCCGGCAACGGATTCCAGGAAGCGCGGGTGCGACATGCCCGAGCCGATATAGGTCCAGCGGTTGGCCTGGTGCTGGACGGTGGTGAATGTCTCGCGCTCGGCGCCCGTCAGCACGCGGCCGCTGGCCACTTCCAGCGCCGAAAGGTCGTACGCCGTCTGCTGCTTGAGGCCTTCGTCCAGGAAGATGCCCAGGGTCAGATAGCCGTCGATCCCGGCCTCGATCTGCTGCGGCGTCAGGAGGGCGGCGATCATTTCGACCATCTGGGCGTCGAGCTGGGCGTGCTGATGCTCTTCCATCCAGTGATGCAGCAACAGGCTCTTGAACTGGGTGTCGATGCCGCGGTCGTCGCGCACGCTGTCGAGGAAGTGGCGCTGGGTCATCCATTCGATGTGCAGGATCAGGAGCGCCACCGACAGGGGCGGATGCGACAGGACATGGCGCGAGACCGCCTCGGTCGGGCCGATCACCTGGCAGGCGGTGCCGAAGCCATGCACGAAGGCCTGGCGGAAACGGCGGAACAGCTGGATATGCTTGGCCTCCTCACCGGCGAATTCCAGGAAGGCGCGGGCGCGGAAGTCGGCTTCGGGAATGAAGGGGCGGGCATGGTCCAGCACGAAGGGCAGGATGAACTCCTCCACCAGTCCAAAGATCGCCAGATAGGCATGGCCGCGAATGTGGTTGAGGGTCAGCCGCTGGCCGGGGTCGAGAAATGTCAGCGCATCGGTGCGCGCCAGGCTCTCGGGCATGAAGGGGGCGGCGAAGTCCAGCCCGGCCCGGCCGTCCATGACATCCTCCACCCGCCAGGTGATGCGTTCGGCGCGATGGAGGCATTCCTCGAAGGAAAAATGTTTGGTCATGGCCCCGGTTCTCCTGGGTTGGGCGGCTGAATTGGCGGCGAACCTAAAGGCCGATTGCGGACTGTGGAATGACCGGGCCGCCGGATCCCTTGACTGGGACGCCGGACGAGGGCGTATTCCGCCCCATGGATGCCCTTTCCGATGTCCTGCGCGTGACCAGCCTGACGGGCGGGGTCTATCTCGAGGCCGAATTCACCGCGCCCTGGTCGGTGCTGGGCCAGGCGACGTCCGAACTGTGCCGACCCTTCATGGTGACGCCGCAGGAAATCGTCGGCTTTCACTATGTGCTGGAGGGCAGCTTTCTGTTGCAGCTCGAGGACGGGCGGACTTGGGAGGTGCGTCAGGGCGAAGCGGTGATGCTGCCCCACAACAAGCCGCACATCCTCACCAGCGCACCGGATTTGCGCCCCGTCCAGGCCGACGACATCATCCAGGCGCCCGACGGGCTGGGCGTGTGGCGGATGCGCCATGGCGGCGGCGGCGCCTGCACCCGAATCGTTTGCGGTTTCCTGGGCGGCGACGTGCAGCTCAACCCGCTGCTGTCGCATCTGCCCGAGGTGCTCAAGATCGACGTCGCGGCGGTGCCGGGCGGGGACTGGATCGCACGCTGCTTCGTCTATGCGGCGCAGTCCTTGTCGGGCGGCGATCCCGGCGCGGCCTCGGTGACGGCCAAGATGTCGGAGCTGCTGTTCGTGGAGACCGTGCGCCGCCATCTTTCCGCGCTGCCGCCGCAGGAGACCGGCTGGCTGGCGGGCCTGCGCGATCCGGCGATCGGGCGCGCCTTGTCGCTGTTGCATGCGCGCCTCAACGAGGACTGGACCGCCGACAAGCTGGCCAATGAAGTGGGCATGTCGCGCTCGGCCTTCGCCGAACGCTTCACCGCCCTGGTGGGCGATCCGCCGATGCGCTACCTGACCAACTGGCGCATGCAGGTGGCGGCCGCCAGGCTGCGCCAGACCCGCCAGACCATCGCCCGGATCGCCTTCGATGTCGGGTATGATTCCGAGGCCGCCTTCACCCGCGCCTTCCGCCGCGAGCGCGGTGCCCCGCCCGCCACCTGGCGCCGGCAGACTGCGGGCTGAACAATTTGCTCACAACCAGGCGCGCAGGCCGAAGGTAAAGCGCGGGCTTGAGACCGGCTCGCCCGCCAGGCGGGCCAGGGTTGCGGTGCCGCCGAACCGGCGTTCATAGGCGACCCCGATATAGGGGGCGAACTTGCGGCTGAACTCGTAGCGCAGCCGCAGGCCGGAATCGATATCGGCAAGCCCCGCGCCGATGCCGCGCCGGGAATCGGAGCGGGAATAAAAATTCAGTTCCGCCTGCGGCTGCAGGATCAGCCGCTGGGTCAGCAGAAGGTCGTAGCTGCCTTCGATGCGGGCGGCATAGTGGCCGCCGCTGCCGGCATAGCCGGTGGCCGCGACATGAAAGAACAGCGGCGCCAGGCCTTCGACCCCCAAAGCCGCCCAGCTGCGCCCGGCGCGCGAATCCACGTCGCTGCGCAGGCCGGCCTGAAGATCGAAAAAGGCGGTGAGCGGCCGGTCGTAGAAAATCTCGTGCCGCCCGTCCTCGATCCGGCCGCGATCATTCACCAGCCCTTCGCTCTTGAGCCAGAGCCGGTCGCTGTCGGTCCCCGCCCAGGCTTCGCCGTCCCACTTGAATCCGTCGTTCGCGCCCAGGCGTCCTTCCAGCCGGTTCGCCATGGCGTGATACCACACATGGCGGTCGTCGACCGGCGGACCGAAGGGCGCCGCTTCGCTGGCGGGACCGGACGCGTCGTGCGCCGATGCGGATTCAACGGGCGCCGCCAGGACGGCGATACACAATAGCCAGTTTTTCACGCCACGATCACCGTGCGGAACATGCCCATTTCCATGTGAAACATCAGGTGGCAATGGAACGCCCAGTGGCCGGGCTCGTCGGCGGTATAGACGAAGCTGACCCGCTCGCCGGGCTTGACATTGATGGTGTGCTTGAGCGGCTGGCTGTCGCCCTGGCCGTTCTCGACGGCGAACAGGAAGCCGTGCAGATGGATGGGATGCTCCATCATCGTGTCGTTGATCAGCACGAAACGCACGGTCTCGCCCAGCGCCACATGTACCGGCGGGGCGTCCGAGAATTTCTTGCCGTCGAACCCCCAGCTCCAGCGTTCCATGTTGCCGGTGAGGTGGAATGCGATGTCGCGCGAGGGCTCCAGCTGGTAGAGCGCCGGTTCCAGAGACTTGAGCTGGCCGTAGCGCAACACCTTGCGGCCATTGCCGTCCAGTCCGGTGCCGGCTTCGTGCTGGCGGCCGACCGGCATCATCGCGACATTGTCGACAAAGGGATTGTTTTTCAGCGTCGCCGGATCCACCCCGCTGGCATTGAGGACGGCCGGGCCGTGCGCCATGTTGGCCATGTCCATGCCGGCCATAGCCATGCCCGCCATGTCCGTACCCATATGGGGGTGTGGAGAGGCGGACATGCCCATGCCGGCCATGCCCATGTCGGCCATGCCGCGCAGGGGCGGCGGATCCATGGCGGGAATCGCCGCCGTCTGGCCGGGACGCGAGGCCAGGGTGGCGCGGGCAAAGCCGCTGCGGTCCTGGGCCTGGGCGAAGATGGTATAGGCGCCGTCGCCGGGCTGCACGATCACGTCATAGGTCTCGGCCACGCCGATGCGGAATTCCTCGACCTCCACCGGCTGCACATTGCTGCCGTCCGCCGCCACGATGCGCAGCGCCAGGCCGGGAATGCGCACATCGAAGGTGGTCATGGCGGCGCTGTTGATGAAGCGCAGCCGGATGCGCTCGCCGGGCCGGAAGGCGGCGGTCCAGTTGGCCGCGGGCGGCTGGCCGTTGACCAGGAAGGTATAAAGCGCGCCGGTCACGTCCATGATGTCGGTGGGGGTCATGCGCATCCCCGCCCACATCAGCCGGTCATCGACGGTGGCGGCAAGCCCGTCGCGCCTTGTGTCGGCGATGAAGGTGGAAAGCGTGCGGCGGTGATAATTGTAATAGTCGCCCTGCTGCTTGAGATTGGCGACCACGGTCATGGGATCTTCGTCGGTCCAGTCGGAGAGCTGGACGACATAGTCGCGGTCGTAGGCGAAGGGATCGGGCTTTACCGGATCGATGATGATCGATCCCGACAGGCCGGTCTGTTCCTGCATGCCGCTATGGCTGTGATACCAGTAGGTGCCGCTCTGGTTGAGGGCAAAACGGTAGGTGAAGGTCTCGCCGGGCGCGATGCCGGCATAGGTGAGGCCGGGGACGCCGTCCATCGCATTGGGCAGCTTGAGGCCGTGCCAGTGGACCGAGGAGCTTTCCCGGAGATTGTTCTTCACCCGGATGGTGACGGTCTCGCCCTCGCGCAGGCGCAGCAGCGGGCCGGGCAGGAAATTGTTCACCGCGGTGGCGATGCGCGGCCTGCCGGTGATGTTGACCGGCATTTCCGCCAGGGTGAGATCGATCGCGTTGCCGCGCAGAACGCCGACGCCGCCGGGCGCGTCCTGCGCGAAGGCGGGGAGGGCGCGCGCGCAGCCCGCCGCCGCCACGCCCTGGACGAAGCGCCTGCGCGAAACATTCGGCGAAACATCGAACGTCATCTGCGTGGTTCTTCCGCGGCCCGGCCCGGGTCAGGACTTGTGAAAGGCCAGATGCACGCCGATCTTGTCGCCCGGCTTGACGCCCGCCAGCGACGGCGGCGGAAAATGCAGCCGGAGCGTCATGCCGCCCGCGGTTGCGTCCACCATGCCGGTCTTGCTGTCGACCGCCGTCACGGTGACCGGCATCATGTGCGAGCCCAGCATGGGCCCCATCTGCATGCCCGGCATGTTCTGCATGTCCTGCGCCAGGGCCGGTGCGCAAACCAGCACCGCGCCGAAGGCAAGGACCAAAAGACGTTTCATGCGAGTCTCCATTGCAAAGTCCAAATCCCGCCGTGCGGCGCTAGCGCTGGGCGCGGCCGAACACGTCCATCAGTTCGGCAACCTTGCGGCGCTGGTCGGCCTTGTTGCCCGAGGCGATGGCATGCTCGACGCAGTGGCCGACATGGTTGCGCAGCAGTTCCTCTTCCACCCGGTTCAGCGCCGCCCGCACCGCGGCGATCTGGGTGATGACGTCGATGCAGTAGCGGTCTTCCTCCACCATGCGGGCGAGGCCGCGCACCTGGCCTTCGATGCGGTTGAGGCGTTTTCCGACCGCAGTCTTGAGATTATCGTGCATGAGGCCTATATACCCCCTACGGGTATAAAAGACAAGAGCGGAGAACAGCCATGGGTGCGCAGAAGTCCTGTTGCGGCGGCCACGATCGCAAGCATGGCGCCTCCGGCGCGGGCGCGGTTGTCGATCCGGTGTGCGGGATGCGTGTGGACCCCGCCACGGCGCGGCATCGCGCCGACCATCAGGACGACACTTATTTCTTCTGCAGCGCGGGCTGCCGCGCCAAGTTCCTGGCCGGGCCGGAAAAGTATCTTGCCGCGCCGGCCCCCAAAAGCCCGGAAGGCAGCCCGGCGGACAAGGACGCGATCTACACCTGTCCCATGCATCCGCAGATCCGCCAGGCGGGGCCGGGCGTCTGTCCGATCTGCGGCATGGCGCTGGAGCCGGTGGTGGCCACCGCCGGGGCCAATCCCGAACTGGCCGACATGACCCGCCGCTTCTGGTTCGCCCTCGCGCTCGCCCTGCCCGTGGTGGCGCTGGGCATGCTGGGCACGATGCTGGGGCTCAACCGGCTGCTGGGCGCGGCTTCGGGCTGGATCCAGTTCGCCCTGGCCACGCCGGTGGTGTTGTGGGCGGGCTGGCCCTTCTTCGTGCGCGGCTGGGCGTCCCTGCGCGGCTTCAACCTCAACATGTTCACCCTGATCGCGCTCGGCACCGGCACGGCCTGGCTTTACAGCGTGGTGGCGGTGGCGGTGCCGCAGCTGTTTCCACCCGCCTTCCGCAACGGCGAAGGCATGGTGGAGCTGTATTTCGAAGCCTCGGCCGTCATCACCGTGCTGGTGCTGCTGGGGCAGGTTCTGGAATTGCGGGCGCGCGAAAGAACCTCCGGCGCGATCCGGGCACTGCTCGATCTGGCGCCCAAGACGGCGCGGCGCATCGGCGCGGACGGCGAGCAGGATGTGCCCTTGGAGAGCCTGCAGGTGGGCGACCGGGTGCGGGTGCGCCCCGGCGAAAAGGTGGCGGTGGACGGCACCGTCACCGAGGGACGCTCGGCGGTGGACGAATCCATGGTCACCGGTGAATCCATGCCGGTCACCAAGGAAAAGGACAGCAAGGTGATCGGCGGCACCATCAACCGTTCGGGCACCCTGGTGGTGCGCGCCGGCAAGATCGGCGCCGACAGCGTGCTGGCGCGCATCGTGCAGATGGTGGCGGAAGCCCAGCGCAGCCGCGCCCCCATCCAGCGCATGGCCGACCGGGTCGCCGCCTGGTTCGTGCCCGCGGTGATTGGCGTGGCGGTGCTGGCCTTCGCGGCCTGGGCGGTGTGGGGGCCGGAGCCGCGCTTCACCTATGGCCTGGTGTCGGCGGTGACGGTGCTGATCATCGCATGCCCCTGCGCGCTGGGCCTGGCGACGCCGATGTCCATCATGGTGGGTGTGGGGCGCGGCGCCATGGCCGGGGTGCTGATCAAGAACGCCCAGGCGCTGGAACTGATGGAGCGCGTTGACACCCTGGTGGTGGACAAGACCGGGACCCTGACGGAAGGAAAGCCGTCGGTGGTCGAGATCGTCGCCGCCGGCGGCTTTTCCGAGGATGCGGTGCTGGCCCTGGCGGCGGCCGTGGAGCAGGCCAGCGAACATCCGCTTGCCGCGGCCATCGTGGCGGCGGCCAAGGCGAAAAAGCTGGCGATTGCGTCCGTCCAGGATTTCGACTCTCCCACCGGCAAGGGCGCGCAGGGCAGCGTCGATGGGCAGCGCGTGCTGCTGGGCAGCCGCGAATTCCTCGCCGGGGTCGATGTCGCGGCGCTGGCGGACAAGGCCGAGAGCCTGCGGCGGGACGGCGCCACCGCCATCTATTGCGCGGTGGAGGGCCGGCTGGCCGGGCTGTTCGCCATCGCCGATGCCGTCAAGCCCAGCACCGCGCCCGCCATCGCGGCGTTGAAGGGGCTGGGGGTGCGCATCGTCATGCTGACCGGCGACAACAACACCACCGCCATGGCCATCGCCCGGCGGCTGGGCATTGCCTTTGTCGAGGCCGAGGTGCTGCCCGAACACAAGAGCGATGTGGTCGCCCGGCTGAAATCCCAGGGCCATGTCGTGGCGATGGCCGGCGACGGGGTCAACGACGCCCCCGCCCTGGCCGCCGCCGATATCGGCATCGCCATGGGATCGGGCACCGATGTGGCGATGCAGAGCGCCGGCATCACCCTGCTGGGGGGCGACCTGATGGGCATCCTGCGGGCACGCACTTTGTCAGCGGCCACCATGCGCAACATCCGCCAGAACCTGTTCTTCGCCTTCTTCTATAATGCGGTGGGCGTGCCGGTGGCGGCGGGGGTGCTGTATCCGGCCTTCGGCATCCTGCTGTCGCCCATCTTCGCGGCGGCGGCGATGGCGCTGTCCTCGGCCAGCGTGATCGCCAATGCCCTGCGGCTGCGGACGGTAAAGCTGGAAGGGTGAGGGAAGGGTTTGCGCCGGCACAAGGCGGAATCCGGCGCGGACTGTGCTAGAGTGAGATCATGGGAGGCGCAAAAATGCGCAAAATCGGCCTGATCCTGTTTGCCGGGGCGATGCTGGCGAATACCGGCGTACAGGCACAGCCGGTTGGCGATGCGCGCCAGGGCAGGGCCTTTGCCCAGGCCGCCTGTTCGCAGTGCCATGCGGTGGCCAACAACCGGCGCGCCTCGCCCAATCCCAGGGCGCCCAGCTTCCGCGCCATTGCGCGCGCCCCGGCCATGACCGAGATGGCGCTGCATGTCTGGTTCCGGTCGCCGCATCCCTCCATGCCGCAGCTGATCCTGCGCGAGGCCGACAAGGACAATGTCATCGCCTATATCCTCAGCCTTGGCGGCAAGAAGTAATCGGGTCCGGGTTGATCCGGATCAACTTACCCGGCGGCGGCGGGAGCCATTATTAGGCAGGCGCGTTCGCATGTGAGGAGAGAACAATGAAAACCATTCTCAAGGCAGCGCTGGCGCTGTCGCTGCTGGCCGGACCGGCCTTTGCCCAGCCCGGCGACAGGAACCGCGACCGCGACCAGACCAACAGCCGCGACCGCAACCAGACCAACAGCCAGGATCGCAGGAACGACCGGCGCAACACCAACCGGCCGGCGCCGGAGGCCCCGCGCGGCCAGCCCTACGGCACCTGGAGCCGCAGCCAGTCGCTGCAGGGTCCCGCACGCGCGCCGGCGCAGGCGCCTCGCTTTTCGCGCGGCGACCGGGTACCCGACCAATTCCAACGCAACAGCCGCTACCATGTCACCAACTGGCAGCAATATGGCCTTCGGCAGCCGCCGCGCGGCTATCGCTGGGTGCGCGACGACAACAATGATTTCTTCCTGGCCCTGATCGCAACCGGGGTCATCGCCGACGTGGTCTATCGCTCCGACCGCGACGATCGCTGGCGCCAGCGCTATTCGCGCAGCTACAGCTACAATGACGACGTCTATTACCAGCAGTGCCGCAGCGCCCCCGATCCGGCCGGGGTGATCCTGGGCGGATTGATCGGCGGGTTGCTGGGCAATGCCGCAAGCCGGGGCAACACCGGGGCCACCATCGCCGGGGTGATCTTCGGCGGCGCGGCCGGCGCGGCGCTGACCAGCAACATGGACTGCGAGGACCGCAGCTATGCCTATCGCAGCTATTACAACGGCTTCAACGCGGGGCGGATCGGCCGCTATGAATGGCGCAATCCGCGCAGCGGCCATCGCGGCGAATTCCGCATCAGCGCCTATTTCAACGATCCCTATGGCTTCCGCTGCGCCCGTTTCACCCAGGTCACCTATGTCCAGGGCCGTTCGTACAATGCCAATGGCGTCGCCTGCCGCCAGCCGGACGGCAGTTGGGCGGCGGTGTACTGAAGCACAGTTGGATCGCGGAGCGGATCAGCGAAGGTCGGTGAGGCCGCGGCCGATGGCGATGCGGATCAGGTCGGCGGTGTGGCTGACGCCCAGCTTCTCCTTGATCAGGCTCAGCGTGTTGGCCACGGTCTTGTAGGCGATCCCCAGCGCCTCGGCGATCTGGGTGAGGTTGTTGCCCTGGGCCAGCAGGCGCAGGATTTCCAGGTCGCGCTGGGTCAGCGGGCGCAGATAGGCATTGTCGCCGATCTCGTGGGCGGCAATCTCGCCGGCGATGTCGCGCTCGATGACGGTGCCGCCCGCCAGCACCGTGTCCACCGCCGCCAGCAGTTCTTCCGGCGCGGCGTTCTTGCTGACAAAGCCGCGCGCGCCGCTCTGCAGGGCGCGGGTGGCATAGATCGCCTCGGTGTGCAGCGAGAAGACCAGCACGCCAAGGCGCGGATCGGTCTTGAGCAGGCGGCGCAGCAGTTCCAGCCCGCCCAGGCCGGGCAGGTTGAGATCCAGGATCGCCAGCTGAAAGCCGCCGTCGCGCACCTGGTCCAGGGCGCTCTCGCCGCTGGCGGCTTCGCTCAACTCCAGGTCGCCGCGCCCCGCCAGCAGGCGGCGGATGCCCGAGCGCACGATGGCATGATCGTCGACCACCAGGATGCGGGTCATGCCGGCTCGCGCGCGCGCGCCTTGGGCAGCGAGGCCGAGATGCACATGCCGCGCCCCGCAATGTCCTCGATCCTGAGGCGCCCGCCCAGCGCGCGCACCCGTTCCTCCATCCCCACCAGGCCCAGATGGCCCAGGCTGGGCGCCTGCGTGGCGGACGAGGCGCCAGAGCCGCCAGAGCCGCCGCCGTCATCCTCGACGCTGACCAGCAGCCGGTCCTTTTCATCGGTGACGGATATGCGCACCAGCTTGGGGGCGCCGTGGCGCATGGCGTTGCTCAATCCTTCCTGCACGATGCGAAAGGCGGCTTCCTGGATGCGGCTGTCCAGCTCGGGCCCCGGCGCAATCGCGCGCACGATGCGTACCTGCGGATGGCGGCGCGACCAGAAGGCGGCAAGATCGGCGATGGCGGTTTCCAGCCCGAAGTCCAGGCCGTTGACCGAACGCAGCTGGCGCAGGATGTCCTTGACGTGGCGCTGGATGTGAAAGGCGGCGTCGCGGATGGCGCCGGCCAGCTCGCGGGTCTGCGGTTCGGCGGACTTGGCCAGGGCATTGGCATCGACCTGGATGGCGAAGACATAGGGCCCGACCTCGTCATGCAGGTCGCGGGCGATGCCGGCGCGCTCTTCTTCCTGCACGGTCTGGATCTGCCGCTCCAGCCGCCGGTTGCTTTCGGACAAGGCCGCCAGCCGCGCCGCCATGTGATTGAAGCCGCGCGCCAGGGCGGCGAACTCCGGCGGGCCGCGCTGGTCGATGCGCGCGTCATAGCTGCCGTCCGAAATCGCCATCAGTCCGGTCTGGAAGCGGCGCAGGAAGCGCAGGGCATAGGCCACCGCCGCCGACACCGCCGCCATGGTCGCCCCGCACAGCAGCAGCATGGTGAGGAAGGCGTCGCGGGCGTGGGTCCAGACCTCGGCCAGTTCGCTGCGCGGATCGCTGGTCAGCCGCACCACGCAGGGATATTGCGGCAGGTTGATGGGAATGGCCGAGGATATCTGCGGCAGGTGCAGCAGCCGCGCGAACCAGGCCGGCGCCGGGTCGACCAGGTGGCCGATTTCCGATTTCACGATCACCTTGCCGCTTTCATTGACCAGGGCGGCGCGAACATGGCGCTGGCCCTCAAAGCTGGCGACCACCTGGCGCAGGGTGACGGTGTGCTCGACGTCGCTTTTCAGCGTATCGCGCACCGACTTTTCGGCGCCCTGGAAAGCGGTGCGCACCTCGATCTCGGCGGCGGTGCGGGCATGCAGCAGCAGAAGCGTGGCGCCGCACAGCAGCACAAGCACCAGCAGCAGGGCGATGGCGCCCAGGATGCGCAGCTGCAGCGGCAGGCGGTTGGCGAAAGAAGGCATGGGGTGAGCATAGCGCGGGCGGGGCGCGGCCGGAAAAAGCCTTTTTCAGGAAGAATTCCCGGCGCGGGCGCGCGCATCGGGCTGTTTCCCGGTGCCGCCCCCGCAGGATAGTTATATCGATAATCAATAAATATATTGCCGTAAATCAATAAATAGCGTATTGATGCCCGATAAGTCCACAAGGGGGTCCCGCAATGGCCAAACAACATCTGTTTTCCGTGACCTATTGGCTGCTGCGCGCGGCGATGGTGCTGAGCGTGCTCGTCGCCGCGGTTCTGGTCCTGGCGGTGGGCGCGCTGGGGCTGGCCATTCTGGCGCTGGGCGGGATCTACGTGGCCGGGACGGGCGCGGGCGTGCTTCCCTTCGGCATGCCGCCCAGCGTGGAAGGCGTGCCGATCCTGGAGGTTCTTTCGCTGGCGGAATTCGCGATCGGCGGCGGGCTGATGTGCGCCGCGCTGCTGGTGCTGGTGTTCCGCGCGGCGACGGGGATCGTGGAGAGCGCGATCTCGGGCGATCCCTTTGTCAGCGACAATGCCAGGCGCCTGACCCATATCGGCTGGCTTCTTCTTGCCGTCTCGGTGATCCAGTTCCTGATCCAGATGATCTTCGCGCTGCTGGTGCCGGAAAAACTGCACGGACATTTCAATGCCGGGTCCGATCTGTCGCCGGTCGGGCTGCTGGCCATCCTGATGATCTTCGTGATGGCGCAGATCTTCCGCCACGGCAGCGAAATGCGCGCCGAGCTGGAAGGAACCGTCTAGGCATGGAGATCATCGTCAAGCTGGGCGAGCTTCTGCATGTCCGGCGCATGACCCTGACCGATCTTGCCGAGACGGTGGGGATCACCCTGGCCAGCCCGGCGACCTGCTGAAATATCGCGGCGAGGACGTCCGCCCCGCGCCCGGCCGCCCGAAGCTGGCGAGATCCTGAGGCGCTTCGCCCTTTGCGCGGGGGCGGCGCGCCCCCTATGCTGGCCGCAAAACAAATCAGGGCAGGGCACTTCATGAAGAAAGTTTTATTGGCGGCGCTGATGCTGGCGCCGGCGGCCATCCTTGCGGCCCAGGCCCAGAGCGGCGCGCCGCGTCCGCCCGGCGACACCCCGACCTCCGCGGAGATCGCCGCCAAGATGCCCGCGCCCGTCGCCCCCTTCGAATGGGCCTATCCGGTGTCGCCGCCGGGCCTGCCGCGTCCCGACCCCAAGGCAACCTTCACCGCCGAGGGCGCCGACCCCGCGATGAAGCTGACCATGCGCCAGATCAACAACCCGTTCGGCCCGCCCGACTGGTTCCCCAACGAACATCCGCCGCTGCCGCCGATCGTCGCCCACGGCCAGGCTCCGCATGTGATGGCCTGCATCCTGTGCCACCTGCCCAACGGCAACGGCCATCCGGAATCGGCCAGCGTCTCGGGCCTGACGGTGGAGTATATCGTCGCCCAGATGCACGCCTTCCGCGACGGCGACCGCCAGAATATCCGCGCCCCCGCCATGGCCGAGATGGCCTATGTCATCAGCGAAAAGGACCTGCACGAGGCGGCGGAATATTTCGCCCATATCCCCCGCGCCCAGCAAAAATGGATCCGGGTGGTGGAAACGGCGCGCGCCCCCGCCAGCCATGTCGGCCCCGGCGGGGCGCGATTCTTCGACAAGGGCACGGCGACGATGCCGGTGGCCCCCGACATGATCTATGAGGTCGCCGAGAGCGAGCAGGTCGAGCTGCGCAACGACCATGCCGGCTTCGTCGATTTCGTGCCGATGGGCTCACTGGCCAAGGGCCGCACCGTGGCGATGGGCAATCGCGGCAAGATGCGCAGCTGCGGCTCCTGCCATGGCGAGGACTACCGGGGCCATGACGATGCCCCGCGGCTGGCCGGGCGCGGCGCCTATTACCTGATCCGCCAGCTGGCCGACATGAAGGCGGGCCACCGCAAGGGCGCGGCGCTGGGCAAAATGAAGGAGATCATCGGCGAATTGTCGGACGCCGACATCCTCAACGTCGCCGCCTATATGGCCTCGCGCCAGCCGTAAGGAGCAGTTCGGCGAGACGCCGGCACCTTGCCCCTCACACCCGCGCGGCGAACACGGCCCTGAGGTGGGCGTCGCTGCCCCCCGCATGCGCGGTGAACCAGGCTTTGAGGCGGACGCCATAGTCGCTGGGGGCAGGGCCGCCGCCGGAGCGGTGAATGATGGCATCCAGCGCGACCAGCGCGCGGGCGTGTTCGGCGTAATGTTCGTTGATGCGAGCCTGGCGCAAGGCCTCGAGGAAAGCCGAAATCGGGCAGGGGCGATCCGCCGGCATAGTCGCCGAAGCGGCGCAGGATGGCATTTTCGCTCTTGAAGTGGCTCACGGCCGCGATTTCGAAGGCATGCAACAGCACCGTCAGCCCGTCCTGGGCCGGACCGTGGCTATCGTGGATGGCACATTCGGCATCATGGATATCGTTGATGAGTTCGACCAGCTGGCGATGCTGGGTATCCAGCCCCATGTGTCCGACAGCGTAGCTGTCCCGCCAGGCGAGGAAAGGCGTATTCATTTGCGGCTTCCCCATTAAAGTTACGACAGACATCGTTGCGCGCGTCTGCATGGGACGGACCGGGGGCAGGGCCGCCGGGTTCAGCCGCCCTTCTTGGAATAAAACCGGCACCAGCCGGCCGGGATGACATCGCCGGCAACCAGGGTGCAGGCCGACGGCGGCCGGAACAGCGCGCAGTTCGCGCAATTCTGCCCGTCCTTGCCCGTCGTCTGATAACCGGCCGCTTTCAATGACATCTTCGCCTCAGCCGGCAATCCCGTGCCGGCGACCAGGGCGAAGCATCCGATGGAAGCAAGAGTGGTTCTCAAAAGCAGGCGGCGCGAGGGAAGGGATTCGCCGGCTGCCGTCACCGGAATCGTGTCTCGTTGGTTACGCATGCGTAATCTCCATTGCCACTGCGTGAGCAATTTAGACCAATAAAACCAGGCATAATTTGATCGCGAACAATTCCACGCCACGCCGCCGCGCCTAGCGTTGCGGTGATTCAGATTGTGAGGCGGGGATGTTTTCCATTTCGAAAATCGCAAAAGCCTTCACCACAACGCTTGCGCTTCTGTGCCTGGTGGCGGGGCTGACGCAAAGAGCCGAGGCCGTGCCCAGCTACGCCCGCCAGACCGGTCTTGCCTGTGAGGCCTGTCATACGGTGTTTCCGCAACTCACCCCGTTCGGACGCGTCTTCAAGGCCAGCGGCTATACGCTGTCCAATACCAGCAAGGTGCAGGACGTCGACCGGATCAAGCACTACATCATGTCGCTGGGCGATACCCCGCCCATTTCGGTGATGGCGATCGCCTCGACCAGTACCGCGGCCAAGGCCAGCGACGACCAGTCCAGCAAGACCTCGACCGATTTCCCCGAGCAGCTGAGCATCTTCTATGCCGGCGCGATCACCGACAATGTGGGCGCCTTCATCCAGCTGACCTATGACGACCAGGGCGGCCAGTTCGGCATGGACAATGCCGATATCCGTTTCGCCGACGTCGCCACCCTGGACGGCCACAATGTCATCTACGGGCTGAGCCTCAACAACAACCCCACCGTCCAGGATCTGTGGAACAGCACCCCCGCCTGGGGCCAGCCCTTCACCTCATCTCCCGTCCTGCTCGGGCCCGCCGCGGCCACGAAAGTGGAAGGGGCGATGGCGCAGGCAGTGGGCGGGCTTTCGGCCTATCTCTTCGTCGACCAGTCCTTCTATGGCGAAGTCGGGCTTTACCGCTCGGCGCTGCAGGGCGCGTCGGTTTCCCAGAACGGCAACCTCACCAACGACGTCATCACCGGGGTCGCGCCCTATTGGCGCTTCGCCTATGAGGCGGACTGGGGCCAGAATTCCTGGGAGCTGGGCACCTTCGGGCTGGATGCGGCGCTGCACAACCCCACCACCATCGCCGGCGATGCCATCAACCAGTCCCTGCAGAGCGGACCGACGGACCGCTTCGTCGATGTCGGGCTGGATACGCAGTACCAGTATATCAGCGACGACAGCCAGATCACGGTGGTCGGACGGGCGATCCGCGAAGACCAGCATCTCGACGCCACCTATGCGATGGGCTTTTCCGACAATCCCAGCAATCATCTGTATACCGAAGACGTCGTGGGCAGCTACTTCTGGCGGCGCACCCTGGGCGGGTCGATCGGGTTCTTCAACATCAGCGGCTCCCCGGATGCGACTTATTTCGGCTCGGCAAACGGAAAGCCGAACAGCAGCTGGGTCAATGTGGAGGCCGACTATCTGCCATGGCTCAACGTCAAGCTGGGCCTGCAATACACCGCCTACATGAAGTTCGACGGCGCGACGAGCGACTATGACGGGCTTGGGCGCAACGCGTCCGACAACAACCTGGTCTATGGCTATGTCTGGGTTGCGTTCTAACCGAATTCAAAAGGGGAATGGGCATGTTGAAAAATCTCCTGCTGGTCTCGACGGGCCTGTGTCTGTGTCTGGTTTCGGCGGCGGCGCGGGCGGCCGACGCGCAGGCCGGCGCGGCGGCGGCCCCGGCCATCGTCACCAGGGTCTGCCAGAATTGCCACGGCCGCGACGGCAACAGCACCTCGGGCACCTTTCCGCGCCTGAACGGCCAGCAGGCCGACTATATCGCGGCCCAGCTGAAGAAATTCCGCAGCCACAGCCGCGGCGATCCCCATGCCATGGCCTATATGTGGGGCATGTCGGCCCAGCTCGACGACGCCACCATAACCGCGATCGCCAAGTATCTGGCGAGCCGCAAGCCGACGCCGCCGCAGACCGGCGGCACGCTGGCCGCCGAGGGAAAGGCCATCTACGTGAACGGCGTCGACGCACAGAATATTCCGCCCTGCGCCGCCTGCCATGGCGACCATGGCGAGGGCGACGGCGAAATTCCGCGCCTGGCGGGCCAGCACGCCGACTATCTGAAGATCCAGCTGGAAGACTTCCGCTCGCTGTTGCGCAACAACGAGATCATGCATGCCAATACCAAGGAAATGACGGATCGCCAGATCGAGGCGGTGGTGTCCTATCTGGCGAATGAATGAACGGGGCCGCTATTTGCGCGCAGGCGGGGCGGTGCCGGAGACCAGCAGCGTGTAGGCGTCCCATATCCCGGTTCTGCTCCCGGGCCTGCCCCGCCCCGGCTGTGCGTCGTGCAGCAGCCGGATGGTGAAATCCTGTCCCGCCGCCGGGGGCGCGGCATCCGCGCCGGCCAGGGCGAAATAGCGATAGCCATGGCCAACCGTCAGCTTGGCGGCCTCCAGCAGCGCGGCTTTCCTGGCGTCGGCCGGGGCGAGCCCGGCGGTGCGCCGTCCCGCGACGGTGGCAATGTGGCCGCGCAGCACGGGCGCGTGATGGACGCAGCCTGCCGCCGCGGCCGCCAGCACAAGGGCGGCCATCCGTGACAGGTTGCGAATCGCGTGCGTCATGTCCGTTCCGCCGAATAAACCGGTCCGCCGAATAAAAAAGGGACCCCGACCGCCGATCGGGGCCCCTCTTCAGAGCTGTCGCTACCCTGCGCGGATGTCGCATCTAGAATAATCTAGTTCGGCAACGCGGAGATATTCGCATCCGGCGCCCCGCCGGTCCTTGATCCGGATCAACCCGGCGCTACTCGACCGCCACCACCGCCACCGCCATCGGCGGCATGTGGAACACCGCCTTGCCGTTCTGGCTGGTGCCGGCGAACGGCACCGGATGGATGGCATCGGGATCGGCGAAGCTGTTATGCGCGTCCATGCGCGAAGCGGTGAGGATTCGCCCGCGCCCGGTTCCGGCAAGATCGGTGCGCACGTCCACCGCGGTGTGCGGGTCGGTGTTGACGATGGCCAGGTAGAGCTTGCCGTCCTTGCCGCGCGCCGCCGAGACGTCGACCAGCGGCAGGGCGGTATCGCCGAAGCGGTATTCGGCCCGGCTGACCGTGGCGGGGTAGGGCACCGCCTCCATGAAGGGCTGGTACATGTCGAAGACGTGATAGGTCGGCGTCAGCACCATCTTCGCCCCGTCGGTCAGGATCATCGCCTGCAGCACGTTGACCATCTGGGCGATGTTGGCCATCTTCACCCGGTCGGTGTGGCGGTGAAAAATGTCGAGGGTCAGCGCCGCGACCTCGGCGTCGCGCAGCGAATTCTGCTGGTAGAGGAAGCCGGGATGGCTGCCCGGTTCCTGGTCGTACCAGGAGCCCCATTCATCGACATACAGCGCCACCCGTTTTTGCGGATCGTACCTGTCCATGATGGCGGTCTCGCCCGCGATGAACTCCTCCATCTTCAGGGCCAGGGACAGTTCGCCGGCCCAATGGGCCTCGTCGAAGCCGGTGGCGGGGCCGCGCGCGCTGCGGTCCATCGACATGGCGTAGTAATGGAAGCTCAAGGCCTGCAGCCGCCCGCCATGGCGCATCATCGCCTCGGTGAAGGCCTTGTAGTCGTCGATATTGCCGCTGGCGCCGCTGGCCACCTTGACCAGGCCCATGTCGGCGGGGGCGTTGACGAAGGTGGAATAGCGGGCATTGATGTCGGCGGCATAGTCGGCGCGCATGTTGCCGCCGCAGCCCCAGGTCTCGTTGCCGATGCCCAGATATTTCAGCTGCCAGGGCTGCTGGCGGCCGTTGCGGCGGCGCTCGTTGGCCAGCGTGGCGTTCTCGCTGGAGGTCATGTATTCGACCCACTGCGCCATGTCATAGGGAGACATCGAACCGACATTGCCCGAGACATAGGCGTCGGCGCCGATCAGCTCGGCGAAATTCATGAACTCGTGGGTGCCGAAGGCATTGTCGTCGGTGACGCCGCCCCAATGGACGTTGATCCGGGTGGGGCGCTTGGCGCGCGGGCCGATGCCGTCGCGCCAGTTGTAGAGATCGGCGAAGCAGCCGCCGGGCCAGCGCACCACCGGAACATGGATCTTCTTCAGCGCCTCGACCACGTCGGTGCGGTAGCCGTGGATGTTGGGGATCTTGCTGTTCTCCCCCACCCAGATGCCTTCATAGATGCCGTGGCCCAGATGCTCGGCGAACTGGCCGTAGATGTGGCGGTCGATGACCGGGCCGGGCGCGGCGGTGTCGACATGGACATCGACGCCCTGGGTCTGGGCCAGGGCGGGAACCGTCCATACCGCCGCCAGCAGGGCCGCGCCTGCGATTATCCTCATCCCGCCATCTCCCCGAAAGTTTGTTATAACTCAGACAAATATCGCGCCCGGGCCGCCAAGGCAAGGCGGCGGCTCACGGCGCCGGCTGTTCGAAGGACAGGGTCCGGCTGAAAAAGGGCAGGACATGGTCCTGGATGCGGAAGGCGACATTGCTGATATGGGTGCCGGGATAGATTTCGAAGCTGTTGGCGATGCCGTAGCTGTCCAATATGTCGTGCAGCTTGCCGGCATCGAACCTCAGCCCGTCCTGGTCGCCGACGTCGATGGCAATGGCGCGGTAGCGGCGCAGGTCCGGGATATACTGGTCGACGAAATCCAGCGGCGCGTTGGCCGCCCATTTCGCCAGCACCGTGTCGCGGTCCGGCCCGATCGGCAGGTCCAGATACAAGGGCGGTTTTTTCGGATTGGGCGACCAGGCCGCCGCCGAGGCCAGTTGGGCGCGCAGGCGGAAGGGCAGGGTGGCGGAATCGGCGGGGATTTTTACCGCCGCCAGGGCCGCATCGTCGGCGGGATCGGCCGGTGCGGCCTGGCGCGCCGACATGCAGCAGGGGCTCATGATATAAAGACTGCCGAACACGTCGGCATGTTTCATGCCGATGCGGCTGGCGCCGTAGCCGCCCATGGAATGGCCGACCAGGCCGCGGCTGTCGCGGCCGGCGATGGTGCGGTAATGGGCGTCGATATAGGCGACGACGTCGCGGGCGATGAAGTCCTCGAAATCCCCCGTGGTCGCCGAGTTCGAATACATCGAGCCGTTATGCACGGTCTTGGAATCGGGAAGCACCACGATCATCTCGCGCGCGCCCTTGGCGAAGGCTCCTTCGATGGTCTGGGGGACATGAATTTCCTGGGACCATTGCTGGGCGCCGATGGAATAGCCGTGCAGGGCATAGACGACGGGATAGCGCCGCGCGGTATCCTGCCCATAGCTGGGCGGCAGGAAGACCAGCACGTCGCGGTCGGCCGCATCGCCCTCCAGGTTGCCCTCCAGCGTGGCGCCGTGAATCTGGATATGCTCCACGCGCACCGGGCGGGCGCCGGGCACGATGTCGGGCACATTGGTCTTGGCCTGGGCGAAGGCCGGGCCCGGCAGCGTGGCCAGCAGCAAGGACAACAGGGCCGCGCTCGCGAATTTTCTCATCCCCCCAACTCCCCGAAAATATTCTTATAACTCAGACAAATATAGCGCCCCGGGCCGCCAAGGCAAGGCGGCGGCGCGAGCGGCGAAGGGCCCCAACGGCGCTTCAGCGGTCCTGCTGCCTGGCCCAGACGAGGGTGACGTAGCTCAGGCAGAGCGCGGCCACGATCACAAGGACCGCAAGATAACCGGCGAACAGCGCGCTCCAATAGGATCCGATCGCGATCCCGGTGGCCAGCATGCCCGTCTTGAATAGTCCGGCCTGCCACCATGTCAGGGAAAAGGTCTTGAACAGGGTCATGGCAATTGTCCCGCCTGTGAGGTTTCCCGCCGCCCAGCCTATCACGGCCGGGCCGCGCGTGCCGCAAAAGCGGCTGGCCGCCGCGCGCGGACCCATGATAGGCTCGGTCATGCATCGAAGGCGTCTGTTGGCCGCCGCAAGCGCGGCGATCCTGACGGGGTGCGGGCGCTCACGCCCCGCCGTGCAGCTTTTCGTCCAGAGCGACGGCGACTTCCTGGAATTCAAGCCCGACAGCCTGACCGCGCCCGCCGGAGCGCAGGTGACGTTGACCTTCCATCACACCGGCACGATCATAAGCCAGCGCCATGACTGGGTGCTGGCCCGGCCGGGCACCATGAGCGCGATCATGGCGGAAGTCGATGCCGCCGCCGCCAAGGCGGGCGGCGATGAAGACAAGAGTTTCCTGAAAGCGGACGACCCGCGCATCATCGCGGCCACGCCGTTGATCGCCAAGGGCCAGACCACGACCATCACCTTCACCGCGCCCGCTCCGGGCGACTATCCGTTTTTCTGCTCGACCCCCGGCCACGGCGAGAGCATGCACGGCATTTTGCACGTGACGCCGCGCTAGCGGCGGATTCAACCGAGAGGAGACCGGCCATGCCATCTGGAAAAGCCATTATACCGCCGCTTGTCGCAATCGGCCTGCTGCTTGGCGGGCCCGCCGCCCCGGCGGCCGCCTTGCAGTCGCCGGACCAGGTCAAGCTGTGCCTGCGGCTGATGATGCAGGTGACCAACGACTTCGACCGCCAGATCACGCGCAAGACCTATGCGCGCATCCCGCACGAAAACATGGAATTCCACGATGCGACGGCGGCGCTGCTCAAGGCGGTGGCGAACGAGCCGGCGGATTTCAGGACCAAGGTCGGATCGGCGGTTCAGGCGGCGATCGATAGCGCGCAAAAGGAAGCCGATGACAGCGCCGGCGGCGACGATGCGATGCTGCGCGCGCAGCAGGGGCGGCTTGTCCAGGCCGTGAACGCGGTGTTTTCTTATTTCCCGCAGGATCTGCGCCCCGACCCGAACGTGCAGCCGGGCCGGCCCGCCCCGCGCTGACGGCCACATGGCGGCCGTTGGGGGATATGACGATTATGCGCGGGCATTCCACTTCTGAAACGGGAGCGTCCGCGCGTTCCGAGACACCGCCATCTCGAAAACGAGCCGTTTGGGGCACCACCCCATGTTTCGGTAAAACCTTTGTTTGCTGGTCGGGCCGGCCGGGTGGCACCGAATGTCCGCTTTGCGTCACTAGCGGTCATTTGCGAGCCTGAAATTACTCGTCTCCACCATCTGTGGCACAAATCTTCGGGGGCAGGCTTCGGTTCGCTAACCAAACGCTATTCCACAAACAACAGCCGACCGAACCGGTCCGGATAATGCGGGTCCGGCTTCACCATGCCCGAATCTGACCATTGCGAAAGCCGGCGGTTGGGTTCCGTCCCATCCCAACGATTCATGTTCGCGATCCAGCGGTCGCCGATCTTCGGCACAGGGTTATCCGCCAGATCGGCGAACGAGCGCCAGGGGATCGACACTTCGAGGTTCCAACCACGGTCCTGATCGCTGCTGTTGTTCAGCGTGCCTTGGCTCGAAACAGCGAGTCGCACGCCCGGCAGGTTGTAATTCTTTATGATACGCTGCGGAAAAGGATAGAGATAGTCGTACAGGACGGCGCGGGCATTCATTTCAAGGCCCAGATACAGGTTCTTGACGCCCGGCGGCGCAATGAAGATTTCGACGGCATCATCTTTGTAGGTGGGGTCGTCATGCTCCGTACGCACCGCGGTGATATCGCTGTCCTCGCACGCGTAGGCGACATAGAGGTTCTCGCTATCCCAGGTCAGTCGGGCCACGGTCCTCTGCATCTTGCCGGTCTGGTCGGTCCAGGGGAAGACGAAAGTCACCGGCTCGGCCGCTTGCCAGGCGGCGTCATCGAGTTTGCCGTCGATGCGCGGAGCAATCCTGGCGCGATGCACCGCGTATGTCGGAATGGGGGCAAGATTGGGCCGCTGGGCCTGCGCCAGCGCGGGCACCCCCGTCATAAGCGCAAGGCAGGCAGACGAGAGAAGGACAGTTACCTGTTTCACAGTCTCAAATCCTTCTTTTCCAAGGTGGCGTTATGAAATGAGAAAGATGAAAAGCCGGGATGTAACTATTCGCCAAGCAGGTCAGTCTATCAATATCATTCAGTCGTGCCAACGATCGTCTCGTCATGTGCGCTTCGGGTCAAAAGCGGTCATGCGTCGCTTCGGCGGCGTCCCGGGCGACGCCCATCCGGGATCCTTTTCAATGGAAATCCTTACACATCATCGATTTATTTCGAATCGGCCATGAATGGCGTTGGGTGGAATAATAAGCAGGATGGCGGGAACCCAATGCGCCGGTAAAGAGTTCGTTCATACAGTGTTGTTCACCATGAAAGGAAGCGATCATGCGCAGAACATTGTCAGTGGCCTTCGTCGCGCTTGTCATTCTCGGTGGCGCGTCAACCATTCTGACCGCCTGCAACACCATCGCAGGCGCGGGCAGGGACGTTTCGAGCGCGGGCCACGAAATTTCCGAAGAGGCCAACGAACACAAATAATCTCCATAATCATTCGCACGGGAAAATGGCATCAGCGGTCAAGGATGATTGTATTTACCGATTGCGGGCCGGCCGGCATTCATCAATCCATGAAATCCGGCAATCGGCATTGTGTGCAGGGGACGGCTGGATGGGCGCCCCCTGTTCGACACCGGGCCAGTGGCGCAATGCCGGGGCGCGCGGGGCGGATGTTTTTCAAAGCGCGCTCAGCGTGCGCTTTAGGGTTCCGAAAATGCGCGACTGCATTGTCATGGCATTTTGCGTCCTGCTTTCGGGTTGTGCCTTCGTTCCCAGGATCGATGACACGCCGCCCCGGCAATCTCCGACCATCATCGGCACCCGGGGCCCACTGAGCGCGCGGCAGAGCAGGGCCCTGCTGGCAAAGGTCGCGCCGGAGCCGGGCGATGCCGGCGTTCTCAAGCGCCATTTGGCGATCGAGGAAGCGGTGGCCGATACGCCCCTGGTCGCCGGGAATGCCACACGACTCTTGATCGACGGGCCGCAGACCTTTGCCGCCATGTTCGACGCAATCCGCAGTGCCAAAACCAGCATCAATCTGGAATTCTACATCTTCGAAGACGTCGCCGCCAATGGCGAGCAGCTGGGGGATCTTTTGATCGCCAAACGGAAGCAGGGCGTCGCGATCAGCGTTATCTATGACGGTTTCGGGTCCAGCGCCACACCCCCCGCCTTCTTCGAGCGCCTGAAGGAGGCAGGCGTTCATGTGGTGGAATTCAACCCACTGAATCCCGTCACCTTCAATTATCGCGATCACCGCAAGATCCTGGTGGTGGATGGCGTACGGGCGATCGTAGGTGGCATCAATCTCAGCACGACCTATCAACCTGCCGGGGGTTCCGGTGGCGTGAAGGGCCAGCCGGCGCAAAGCTGGCGCGATACGGATCTGGAAATTTACGGGCCCGCGGCCGCCCAGCTGCAGTCCCTGTTCCTGGAACACTGGTCGCAGCAAAACGGCCCGCCGTTGGGCGACGACGCAAAGGTTCCTCCCGTTCCGCCCTCGCTGGCGACAAAGGGCGGCGAGGTGGTCCGGATTATCGGAAGTTCGCCGGACGAGGAAACGCCCCGCTTTTACGTTACGCTGTTGTCGGCCATCCGCAATGCCGAGAAGAATGTATGGCTCAGCACGGCCTATTTCGTGCCGACCGACCAAGAGGAGGAAGACCTCATCGCGGCGGCGCGGCGAGGAGTGGATGTTCGGTTGCTGCTGCCCAGCGACAGTGATTCCAAAATGGCGTTGGCGGTGGGGCGTTCCCATTACGGCTATCTGCTTGACGCGGGTGTGAAAATCTTTGAAGTGCAGAATCAGGTCCTGCATTCCAAGACCGCCTCCATCGATGGGGTATGGACGGAAGTGGGTTCATCGAATTTCGATCCCCGCAGCGTGGTCTTTAATGACGAAGTCGATGCAATCGTGCTGGGAAGCGAGACCGCCACCGCCTTCGAGCACATGTACGATGCCGACCTGGCCCGGGCCAAGAAGATCACGCAGAAAGACTGGCGCAGGCGGCCCATCACGCAACGGTTACTGGAGCTTTTTGAGCTGACGTCGTTTTTATGGCGAAACTGGCTCTAGGGCTTCGGCGTAACGACCGAAACGGCTGAACAGCGAACAAGTGTGCGTGACGGCCAACCACAATGTCCACTCGTCCTCAAATGCGAACATTGCCGTCGCCATGGATATTGGTGGACGGATTTGGGCTGTCCGTGGCATCAGGTGATTCAGGGTTCCCTGTGGCGATGGAGGGAACGCGCCAGCGGAAAGACGCGCTTATGCTGTGCGCCGTCCGATGATAGCGGACGGTCGAGCCCGCTTCCCCGGACATTGCCCCGCGGACAAGCCTCGAGCCTGATCCCTCGGGTTTTTCGGTCTGGACAGGGGTCGTTTCATTCCATTCCAGGCGCGCGCACCCGTCGTCAAACTGCCACGTCAGCAGGACAGGCCCGCGCCCATCCTCGAGCGCGCCGTACTTCATCGAATTTGTCGCCAGCTCGAACAAGGCCAAGCAAAGCCCGGTCACATGCTTTGCCGGGACCGTGACAGCAGGGCCGGGCCTTACGGCCAGGCCGGGATTGGGCAGAAAGGGCGCCAAAGCGAAACTCACCAAATCCGCCACCGGCAAGTCAATCCAGTCCCTTTGAATGAGGACATCCTGGGCGTTGCCCAACGCCACCAATCGGGACGTGAGAACGTCGCGATATTCCTCCATTGATCCCACTTCGCGATAGACTTTCCGCACCATCGCCTGCACCACGGCCAGGACGTTTTTTGTGCGGTGGATGGATTCTCGCGTGGCATAAGTTTGCATCTGCTCGCGCAATTTGGCTCGGTCCAGTGCAAGTCGCGCCTTTCCAACCGTCCAACCCAAGAAAGTGGACGTTATGAGAAAGATCGAACTCGGAACGATGATCGGGGGTGAAAAGGACGCGGCGCTGAAACCCTGCATGAAAAACCACCATGCAATCGCCAGCGAAGCGAGTGCTGTGGCGATGCCCACTCTGGGGCCGCCCGCCAATGCGCCCAGGACCACCGCGGGGTAAAATCCGATAAATGGTGGCAAGCCCACGCCTGACCAGGACGAAAGCAAATGCTGCGCCAGCCACGCCGCCAGAACAATGAAGGATGCGCAGCCCCAAGCCGCAACCGAGTCAGGTTTGGGCGCACTGAGCTTTTGCACGACTGCCGCCCCCAACTACTGCCAGCCTGACAGATGTCAATGAAAATAATACTTAATTCGGGACTCGTAAAGTCTGCGCAGTATCGCGGCCGGAGAAACGCTTGCGGTCGGAGGTGTCCGCTTTGCGCCAAAAGCGGGCATTGGCCCGCGCTATCCTTTGGGTTGGCCGCCGCGGCTTGTGCCGAATGCGCAGGACGGATGGAACGGGGATTTGCGGGCTTCACCCGGCTATCCCGTTTCGCCGGTCTGATGTAGTTTCCGGCGCAGGCTTGGACCTTTTCCCGAGGGAAGCGATGACAGACACTTTATGCCTCTCGCGCCGGCGGATAGTGGATGTTTTGACGGCGGCGCTGGTTCTGGGCCCGGCATTCAAGGCCCTGGCGCAAGGTCTTTCCACCCTCAAGATCGCCACCATCGGCGCCGGCAATGAAGGCGGCGCGCTGGGCACGATATTCGCCAGGCTGGGCCATCCGGTGATGTTCTCGTCGCGCCATCCCGAACAGCTAAAGGATCTGGTCGCCGCCGCCGGCCCCAACGCCCGGGCGGGATCGGTGGCCGACGCCGTCGCATTCGGCGACATTATCTTTCTGGTCGTGCCCTATTCGGCGGTCGAACAGATCGGCCGGGATTACGGCAGGGCGCTCGCCGCCAAGCCTCTTGTCGTGGACGTCTCCAATCCGAGCGCCGCCCGCGACGGAGATGCGCTGGCCAAGTGGGTCGACGAACAGGGCGGCGCGGGCCTGGCGACGGCCAAACTATTGCCGGGCGCGCATATCGTGCGGGCCTTCAACGCGCTTGGACACAACGGCATTCACGGCGCGGACGTTTTGACCAGGCCCCCGCCGGCACAAACGGTTGGCGTGCCCATCGCGGGCGACGATGCACAGGCCATCGCCCTGGCGACCAAACTGTTCAGGGAAACGCGCTTCGAACCGGTGCTCATTGGCGGCCTGGCCAAGGGAAAATACCTGGTGTCGGGAACGGTCATCAGCGGCGAACACACGCCGGACGAGCTTCGCAAGATTGCGGCAAGCCTGAAATAATTTCGGGCATTGGCGATTTTGACGGTTTATCGGGGGATACCTGGCCCAGGAGGAATGTCCGCTTTGCGCCAATGGCGGGCATCCGCACCAACGGCCGGGACCTTCGCGGAGGCATCGACAGGCGATAGGCAGAAATGCCCATCCCGCAAAATACGCTCAGGGCGTCATTGGAACCATCGCCGGCGGCTGTGGCGTGGTGAATGCGGTCATAAGCCAGTGGCCATAGTTCGGGTTCGGTTTCCAACCCGGCTTGCAACCGCAGTCCGCCAAAAATTTCCAGAGAATTTCTTCGGATCTCGATCTGACCTGATGGTCCGTGACGCGCTTGGCATCCCGGTCCGCCGCAAGCGCCTGCATGTCCGCCGCGTATACTTCAAACGCATCCATCTTCGTCAAGTTGATGGTCCTGGCAAAGCCGCGTTCGGCAGCCAATTGGCAAGCTTGCCATTCGGAATAGGTCCTAAATTCCTTCGCGGTCCATCTGGCCTTGCAGGCGACCGTCCGTTCCTGCAGTCCGGCGGCAGCCTTTGGCATGACGGATTTGTCGTAGCCGTCCGCGCAGCCTGCCAGCATCAGCGCGAAAATGGTGACCGTCACGATGCGGCTCATGCTTGTGCCTCCCATTCTTCGATCGGCTCCACGACCTCGTCATTGTAATCCCGGCCCTAACCCCCTGCAATCACAGGATTTAGTCAAACCGCAGCAATGCCCAAAATCGCCCCATACACCGCTCAAGCCTTTGGACATCTGGACCAAGCGCGCGTGGCTCGGTCGGAAGTGGGCTGGCTTCGCCATGCGATTTGATCGCAGCCGGGAATGTCCGCTTTGGGGAAAAACCGGCCAATCAGCCCCGGCCCGTCCAATGTCCGCAATGCGCCAATAGCGGACATCACGACAAGATGGCACAGGTGTTACAGTTTTGGGCTTACAAATTGGTAGAAGACCAAGATCGCAGCACCCAAAAATATAAAGCCCATGATCTGCGTTCGGAGCGGCTTTTGATAGACATGAACGCGCACGTAATCGGTCGCCTCCACGTATTTAATGAACTGCTGCGGTTTGACCAGCGCAAAAATACCCATCACGAACAAGAGCAGAGCTATGCTTCCAGTACTAATTACATCCTGACGGGTCGGCCAGATTTTGTCCGCTAGAAGCACCAACCCAATGAATACCAATCCGAATACAATTCCCCGCATTGCTATCCTCTGCTTGTCACTAGAACGAAGCCTAAGGCCTTCGATCCCACCTCAACCATCCGTGGTGCTCTTGCGCTACCTCAATTAGGCGTGCGATAGCTTAATGATTGCTACATTGAATGTCCGCTTTGGGTCAAAAGCGGTCATTCAGCCCCGGCCCGCCCAAGGTCCGCTCTGCGCCAAAGGCGGACATGCGATCGATCGATGGCCAGGCAGAAGACAGCCCATCGGAGCCGGATTGCGCCTGTCGCGCCGTGGGCGAAACCAAGCTTCCGGTTCAACCGCAATGCCACTAGGCTGCCACCAGGGGATGTGGAGGGAAAAATGACCTGTCGCGGTTTCTTCCTTGTTGCTGCCATTGCGATGGCAGCGGCGCCCCTTGCAGCGCCGGCCTGGGCCGCGCCCGCCAAAATCAAGGCCGGCATCAGCGGCGAGGATTGGGGCACCACGCAGAAAGGCGACAAGGTCAGGCTTTTTACCCTGACCGGCAAGGGCGGCATGGTGGCCCGGATCACCAATTTCGGCGGCGTGGTGGTGGACCTGATGGTGCCGGACCGGCATGGCGAGCCGACCAATGTGGTGCTGGGCTATGACGATTTTGCCTCTTACGAAAAAGACGGCGTCTACAGCGCCCTGATCGGGCGCTATGCCAACCGCCTGTCGCTCAAATTCCCGGTTGACGGCAAGATGTACGAACAGCCCGCACCGCCGCCCCGTCCGGCGCCCGCGGGTTCGGCGCCCCGGGCGCCGCGGACTTATATTCAGCACGGCGGCAGCAACGGCTTTCAGAAGCGGGTGTGGGACGCGGTGGCGCATGATGGGCCGGAGCCCAGCCTGGCCCTCACCATCAAGGAGGCGGACGGCACCGGCGGCTTTCCCGGCAATATCACGGTGACCGTCACCTATACGGTGCGGGCCGACAATAGGCTGGTCCTGGATTACAAAGGCACCACCGACAAGCCCACGGTGATGAACCTCACCAACCATTTTTATTTCAACCTGAATGGCGGCACCAAGGACATCGGCGACGAAAGACTGACCCTGTTCTCCAGCCGCTACACGCCATTTGACGCCAACGCCATGCCCACCGGTGTCGTGGCGTCCGTGACGGGCACGCCCTATGACTTCACAAAGCCCGTCCGCATCGGCGACCGGCTGGCGCGGCCCGATGTCGTGCAGACCGTCGCGGATGGTGTGCGCATCCCCGGCTATGACACGTCCCTGCTGACGGATGGCGTGGTCGGACAACTTCGGCCCGCTGCCCGCGTCGACGATCCCGACACCGGCATCGTAATGGTGGCTTTCACGACCCAGCCGGGCCTGGAACTCTACACCGACAATATCAACACCCAGGTCAAGGGCAGAAAGGGCGCGCTGTACGGCAATCACTGGGCCATCAGCCTGGAAACACAAAGGGCAGCCGACACGCCCAATCACCCCAACTTCACCTCGGCCGAAGTGACGCCCGCAAGGCCGCTGCACGAGGTCACCGAATACCGGTTCAGCACGTTGAAGTGAGTCCGTGCCGGGCCTCCGCATAGCGCCACGCCGTATCGCCGCCACCGCCCGCGTCACCGCGTCGATGGCAGCCAGCCGGCGGGCACCGGCGCACATCCTGATGCGCTTTTGTGCGTGCCGGAATGTCCGCTTTGGGTCAAAAGCGGTCATTCGCTCCCGGTCAGCCCAATGTCCGCTTTGCGCCAAAAGCGGACATTCGCCAACGCCATTCGGGCCGCCGAGGGGAGCGGCGAAAATGGTATGATTGCGTTGAACGATGCCCTGGGGAACGAAATGCCAAACCAAACCCGGCGCCAGGGGGGCTGTGTGTCGTCAAAACAATTGGGACAGTTGAGGGCGTAGTTTAAGGGAGATTTGGCCTCATCTGGTTGGTTGATCTTAAGCGGCGATCTTTTGGTGAAGCAAGCGTCTTTGAGTGATGGTGTTTCGTTTGATGCGTGCGCGTTCGAGCAGGATGGCCTGGCCTCTGCCGAAGTAAACGTCAGCCGGCGTTAGATTTTCCAGGCTCTCATGGTAGCGCCGGTGATTGTAGTGCTCGATGAAGGCTGCGATCTGCGTTTCCAGGTCGCCGGGCAGATAATAGTTCTCCAGCAGGATGCGGTTCTTGAGGGTCTGGTGCCAGCGCTCGATCTTGCCCTGGGTCTGGGGATGATAGGGCGCTCCACGGACGTGGCTCATGCGCTGCTCGTCCAGCCACTCGGCCAATTCCTCGGAGATGTAGCTGGAGCCGTTGTCGGACAGCAGCCGGGGTTTGTGCTGGACCTGGACCTGGTCGCAGCCTGACGCCGTCAATGCCATCTCCAGCGTGTCGGTGACATCCTCGGCCTTCATCGTGGTGCATAGCTTCCAGGCGATGACATAGCGCGAGAAGTCATCGAGGATGGTCGACAGATAATACCAGCCCCAGCCCGTGATCTTGAAGTAGGTGAAGTCGGTCTGCCACATCTGGTTTGGCGCCGTCGTCTTGTCCTTGAACTCGTTGGCCGCCTTCATCACGATGAAGGCCGGGCTGGTGATCAGATCGTGCGCCTTCAACAGCCGATAAACCGTGGCTTCCGACACGAAGTAGGCCTTGCTGTCCGTGAACCGCACCGCCAGCTCGCGCGGGCTCAGCTCGGGTTGCTCCAGCGCCAGGTCGATGATCTGGGTCCTGATCTCGTCCGGGATGCGGTTCCAGATTCGGCTTGGCTGCGATGGCCGGTCTTCCAGCGCCTCAGGGCCACCGGCCTGATATTGCTCATACCAGCGGTAAAAAGTGGCTCTGGGAACGCCGATCTGCTCCAGCGTCTTACGCGCCGACAGGTGCGATTGCTCGACGATCTTGATGATTTCAGCCTTCTCGGAGGCGGGGTATCTCATGCGTCGTCTTCCCCATCCCCGATCATGCTTTTTTTGAGCAGGCGGATTTCCAGCGCCTGCTCCGCCACCACTTCCTTCAGCGTCGTGGTCTCGGAACGCAGGTCCTTGACCTCGTCCGTGGTCGCTGCCCGGGCCGTATCGCCCGCCAGCCGCCGCTTGCCAGCCTCCAGGAACTCCTTCGACCAGCCATAATACTGGACTGGGCAATGCTCTCCTTGCGGCACAGCTCGGCGATGCTGTCCTCGCCACGAAGGCCCTCCAGCACAATCCGGATCTTGTCTTCGGCGGAAAAATGCCTGCGCGTGGCGCGGCGGATGTCCTTCAGAACCCGTTCTGCAGGCGCTTTGGGGCTGGGGGATTTCGTTCTCATCGGTCGTCCTTTCTCAAGGCGATGAGACCAAATTCCTCCCTTAGCTAAAACCCCATTTCTGTCTCATAGGCTCTGACGGCGTACAGGGCTGAGGCAGACGTCGAGGTTCAGATACT
>CAWIGN010000004.1:0-213124 GCA_963835715.1 uncultured Alphaproteobacteria bacterium | reverse complement strand
TCGTCGCCATGATGGCCCCAGACCGTGTCGGCCAGCTTTGCGGTCACGTCCTCGGTCAGGCCGAACACCTCGCCCACTTCGCGGATGGCGCTGCGCGGGCGGTAATGGATGACGGTGGCGGTCAGCGCGGCCCGGCGATGGCCGTAACGCTGGTAGATGTGCTGGATGACTTCCTCGCGCCGTTCATGCTCGAAATCCACATCGATATCGGGTGGCTCGCGCCGCTCGGTATTCAAAAGCGCTCGAACAGGACTTCGACCTCGGTCGGGTCCACGGCCGTGACGCCGATGGCGTAGCAGACCACGGAATCCGGCCGAGCCGCGGCCCTGGCAGAGGATTGCCTTGCCGCGGGCGAATTTCACGATGTCGTAAACGGTCAGGAAATAATGGGCGATGGCGCGCTCGGCGATGAAGCGCAGTTCCTTTTCGGCGAGGTCCGCGATTTTTCTGGAACGCCGCCTGGATAACGCCATTTCAGGCCCGCCTCGGTCAGATCGCGCAGATGCCCGTCGGCGGTCTTGCCGCGCGGCACCGGCTCGCGCGGATAACGCTTGGCCGGTTCGGCCAGGGTGAAGGTGATTTTTGCGGCAAAGCGCAGCGTTTCCTGGACGGCCTGGGGACAGGCGCGAAACAGGCGCACCATCTCCTGCGGCGGCTTGAGATGGCGTTCTGCATTGGCCTCAAGCCGCGTGCCCGCCTCCTGCAATGTCACATGCTCGCGAATGCAGGTACCACGTCCTGCAAGTCGCGCCGCTCCGCATGGTGATACAGCGCGTCATTGACCGCGATGAGCGGCACGCTGGCCGCATCGGCCATCTGTTTAAGGGCCTTAAGACGACGGCGGTCCTCGCCCGTATGCAGCATGGAGGCCGCCAGCCAGCTATCGCGGCCCAGGGCCGCCAGCACGGGCTTCGCCGCTTCGGGATCGGCCGGCGGCATCACGATCAACAGCAATCCGCGGCGCTGTTCCTGCAGGTCGGCAAAATCCAGCAGGCATGCACCTTTCCCGGCGCGCAGCTTGCCGATCGAAAGCAGGCGGCACAGCCGGCCATAGGCCTTGCGGTTCCGGGGATAGGCCAGGATATCCGGCGTGCCGTCGCGAAAAACCAGCCGCGCTCCGATCAACAGGCGCGGCCGCCCTGCTCCTCCAGCGTCCGCCACGCCGCATAGGCCCGCACCACGCCCGCCAGGCTGTTGCGGTCGGCGATGCCGATGGCGGGATAGGCCAGGGCTTGCGCCTGGGCCACGAATTCCGGCGGCGAGGAGGCGCCGCGCAAAAAGGAGAAATTGGTGGTGACCGCCAGCTCCGCATAGCTCATGCGAAAAGACCCTGCAGGTACCAGCGCGGGCCGGCTGGTTCTGGGTGTGAGGCCCGTGGCGGTAGAGCCAGAAACGCTGGCCGCCCTGCGTTTCCACGCGGAAATAGTCGCGGGTCAGCCCTAGGCCGTTTTTCGGGTCGCTGCGGTTCCACCATTCCATGGCGATGCGTTCGGGACCTTCGGCCCGTGCCACGTCGTAGCGGCATTGCCGCCAGCGGAAGAATTTCGGCGCCCCGTCCGGTGCCACCGCAAAGCCGGCTTCGATCTCTTCGGGCTTTTGCAACAGCCGCAGCGGACGGCGCGGCGGATCGCCCGCCCGGCGCTTCACCCGCCAATCCTGCGCGGTGAAATCGCGCTCCTGCGCCGGCACCGCCACACCGGCGGCCTCGGGAATATGGGTGTCCTGGGACACGAAGCGCTGCACGCGGCCGGAGCCGAACCGCGCCGACAACCGGTCGATCAGAAAAAGGATCTGGCGGCGGGCATTCTCGTCGCTGTCGAAGCTGATAGTGCCGGGCTGGGTCTCTTGCGCCAGCAGCGCCTCCAGCCGGATCAGGTCGAAGCCGAAGCCAGGATCCAGCGGATCGGCCATGGTGTCCAGTTTCTGGCGGAGCAGCCGCAGCATGACTTTCGGGTCGCGCAGCGCCTCGCCGGTGCGTACCGCGATGCGTTCGACCTTGCCGTCGGCACGGAAGAAGGCGGCCTGCAACAGCCGCGCGCCGCGGCCCTGGCGTTCCAGGATTTCGCTCAGGGATCCGGCCAGGGCGAGCAGCGATACCGCGATGGCCTCTTCGGTCACGACGGGCTCGGCAAAGCGCTGCTCGGCCATCAGGTCGGGCAGGGGGCGGCGGGGCTGCAGCGGCTGCTCTTGCGCGCCCAGCATCACCTTCAGCCTGGTGACGAAAGTCTTGCCCAGCCGTTCCGACAACTCGCTGTGCAACCGTTGCGCCACCATGCCGACATTCTTGAGGCCGGCATGACGCAGGGTCCGCACAATCTTGTCGTCGCAATCCAGGGCGGCGATGGGCAGGGGCGCGACGGCATCCGCTTCGCCGCCCGGCGGAACGATCGTTTGGGGCTTGAAGCGCGCCAGCGCTTTTGCCGCCAGCGACGTGCCGGCAATGGCGCCGCGCACGCACAGGCCCTGAGCCGCGATACGCCGTGTCACACCCGCCAGCATCGCCGCTTCGCCGCCGAACAGATGCGCGGCGCCGGTGATGTCGAGGAACAGGCCGTCAGGCGCATCCAGGCTGACCAGCGGCGTGAAACGGTCGCACCAGTCGGCAATCGCGTCCAGCAAGGCGGCATCGGCGGGTTCGTCCGCCGGCACGACTTTCAGCGGCTGCACCATGGCGCGGGCATTGGCCAGCGGCTGGCCCTGATGGAGTCCCAGTCTTTGCGCCCGCGCGTCCAGGGCATGGACATGCAACGCGTTGCCCGTCTTGCGGCTTACCACCAGCGGCGCCTCAAACGGCCTGCCGTTCCTGCGCATAAGCCGGTCGGCCGGCAGGCGTGCAAACCACAGCGCCAATAGTCTTCGATGCCGCGACATGGCTCAGGATGTCTTCGCTTTCTTGTGAAGCAGGAGGCGATGCCGCAGCAAAATGCCGGCCGAAGGCCGGCGCGCGCCGTGACAAAGGAGGGTCGGCAAAGGCCACATCTTCGGGGTTCCATCGCATCAGAAAATCGCCAAGCCCGCCCAGACGATGGCGGATCAGCCGCGCGTCAAAAACCGGATTGCCCCAATTGTCGTCATCGGCCTGCGATACCGCGCTGGCGATCCTCCAGCGCGTCAGCGCCGCGCTGGGCTGGGCCTGCGCGCCATGGCGCAGGACAAGAACCGTGACGCCGCTTTCGCCGGCCGCCAAAGCCAGGCGGCGGCTGGCCACCAGGTCCAGGCATTTGGGCATGCCTGCCACTTCCAGCAGCAATGCACCGGCATGCGGGCAGGCCAATATGTCGCCGGCCGCCGACAGGGCGTCGGCGGCGTTGCGGGTGCGCACCAGGGTCATCTGCCGCGGATCGCCGCCCAGCTCGAGCAGCCCGCCCGGTGCCATCGCGCCATATTCCAGCGCCTCGTAATCGGGTCGTACCCAGAAGAAGGGTTTGCGGCCCGCTGCCAGGATCGCCAGCAAGGCGGCAAAACCCCCGGCGCCCCATCCGTCCGCAAAAATCTCGTGCACGGCGCCGGGGCGCAGACCGCCACCCAGCACGGCATCTGCCTGTGGATGACCCAGGGGAACCGGGGCCCGGTCGGGGGGCAGGCCATAGTGCGCCAGGGAATGGCGCAATTCCGTCAATTTTTCACTTTTGTTCATGATATGTTCTATAATGCGGGAGCGGCGCACGGAGTCAATCGGGGCGCACGCATTTACCCCGTGCGTATCAGGCATGTTGCGCTGCAACTGGTAGCGTGTTCACATGCCGGGTAATTCTAAGAAATGGGCGTTTCCCTGGCTTTCCGCGGGAGGGCGGGGGATCTGTACCTGAATGACGGTCTGGGGTTGAGATGGGCTTGCCACCGAAACAGGGTCTTTATGACCCGCGCAACGAGCATGACGCCTGCGGCGTCGGCTTTGTCGCCAATATCAAGGGCGCCAGGTCCCATGAGATCATCGGGCTGGGCCTGCAGCTTCTGATCAATCTGGATCATCGCGGCGCGGTGGGCGCCGATCCGCTGGTGGGCGATGGCGCCGGCATCCTGATCCAGATTCCCGATCCTCTGTTTCGCGAATGGGCCAAGGACACCGGCGTCGTCCTGCCGCCGCCCGGCCAGTATGCCGTGGCCATGTGCTTTCTGCCGCGCGAAGCCAAGGCGCGCGAAATCGTGGTCAAGCAGTTCGAGCATTTCATCAAGGTGGAAGGCCAGAAGCTGCTGGGCTGGCGCGATGTGCCGACCGATCCGGCGGGCCAGGGCAAGACCGTGCTGGAGGGGATGCCGCTGATCCGCCAGGCGATCATCGCCGCGGGCCCGTACATCAAGGATCAGGACCAGTTCGAGCGCAAGCTGCTGACCATCCGCAAGCAGACGCAGAACCCCCTGGCGGAACTGGCCAAGAAACACAAGCTGCCGGCGATTCAGCAGCTCTACATGCCCAGCTTCTCCACCCGCACCGTGGTCTATAAGGGGCTGCTGCTGGCCCATGACGTGGGCCGCTTCTACCGCGATCTGCAGAACCCGTTGACGGTGTCGGCGGTGGCGCTGGTGCATCAGCGCTTCTCCACCAACACCTTCCCGTCCTGGAAGCTGGCGCATCCCTACCGCTACATCGCCCATAATGGCGAGATCAACACGGTGCGCGGCAACGTCAACTGGATGAATGCGCGCCGCCGCGGCATGGAATCCGAACTGTTGGGTCCGGACCTGGACAAGATGTGGCCGCTGATTCCGCACGGTCAATCCGACACCGCCTGCCTGGACAATGCGCTCGAGCTGCTGGTTGCCGGCGGCTACCCCCTGGCCCATGCGGTGATGATGCTGATCCCCGAAGCCTGGGCCGGCAACGACAGCATGGACGCCAATCGCAAGGCTTTCTACGAATATCACGCGGCCCTGATGGAGCCGTGGGACGGTCCCGCCGCGATCGCCTTCACCGATGGCCGCCAGATCGGCGCCACCCTGGACCGCAACGGCCTCAGGCCCGCGCGCTATATCGTGACCGAGGACGATCTGGTGATCCTGGCCTCGGAATCGGGCGTGATCCCGGTGCCGGAGGAAAAGATCAAGCGCAAATGGCGGCTGCAGCCCGGCAAGATGCTGCTGATCGACTTCGAAGAAGGGCGCATTGTCGAGGACAAGGAGATCAAGCGGAAATTCTCCGACGCCGAACCGTATGAGGAGTGGCTGAAGTCGGCCCAGTTCAAGCTGGAAGACCTGCCGGACCTGCCCGAAGACCATCACGCCCAGACCAACGATCCCTCGCTGCTGCTGAATAGCCAGCAGGCCTTTGGCTACACCCAGGAGGATATCCAGTTCTTCCTGGAGCCGATGGCGATAGCGGGCGATGACCCGATCGGCTCCATGGGCGCGGACACCCCCATCGCGGTGCTGTCGAAGAAGCGCAAGCTGCTCTACAACTACTTCAAGCAGAATTTCGCGCAGGTCACCAATCCGCCGATCGATCCGATCCGCGAACAGCTGGTGATGAGCCTGGTTTCCATGATCGGGCCGCGGCCCAATCTGCTGGGGCGCGACGCGGGCGCGCACAAGCGCCTGGAAGTGGCCCAGCCGGTCTTGACCAACGCCGATGTGGAGAAGATCCGCTCCATTTCCACGCTGGTGGATGGGGCCTTCCGCACCGCCACCATCGATTGCACCTGGCCGGTCAGCGAAGGCGCCGATGGGCTGTCCAATGCCCTGCAGCGCATTTGCCTCAACGCCACCGACGCGGTGCTGGCCGACAACAACATCCTGATCCTTTCGGATCGCGAAGTCGGCGCCGATCGCATCCCCGTGCCGGCGCTGCTGGCGACAGCGGCGGTGCATCACCATCTGGTGCGCCAGGGCCTGCGCATGCAGACCGGATTGGTGGTGGAGACAGGCGAAGCGCGCGAAGTGCATCATTTCTGCGTTCTGGCCGGCTACGGCGCCGAAGCCATCAACCCCTATCTCGCCTTCGAGACGCTGGAGCAGATCCGGGTCCGCCAGAGGCTCTCCCTCAAGCCCTATGAAGTGCAGAAGAACTACATCAAGGCGATCGGCAAGGGCATCCTCAAGGTGATGTCCAAGATGGGCATCTCCACCTATCAGTCCTATTGCGGCGCCCAGATCTTCGACGCGGTCGGCCTGTCCAGCGAGCTGATCCAGAAATATTTCACCGGCACCGCCTCCACCATCGAGGGCATCGGCATTGCGGAAATCGCCCAGGAATGCGTCAACCGGCACAAGGATGCGTTCGGCAACAATCCCGTCTATCGCAACATGCTGGATGCGGGCGGGGACTATGCCTTCCGCCTGCGCGGCGAGGATCATGCCTGGACGCCGGAATCGGTGTCGCGCCTGCAGCACGCGGTGCGCGGCAACAATCCGGCCGAATACCAGCTGTTTGCCCAGACCATCAACGATCAGAGCGAGCGCCTGCTGACCCTGCGTGGATTGATGCAGTTCAAGACCGAGGACGGCATAGCGCTGGACGAGGTCGAGCCCGCCAGCGAGATCGTCAAGCGATTTTCCACCGGCGCCATGAGCTTCGGCTCAATCAGCCGCGAGGCCCATACCAACCTGGCCATCGCCATGAACCGCATCGGCGGACGCTCCAATACCGGCGAGGGCGGCGAGGAAACCGACCGTTTCAAGCCCCTGCCCAACGGCGATTCCATGCGTTCGGCGATCAAGCAGGTGGCCTCGGGCCGCTTCGGCGTCACGGCCGAATACCTGGTCAATGCCGACGACATCCAGATCAAGATGGCCCAGGGCGCCAAGCCCGGCGAAGGCGGCCAGCTGCCTGGTCACAAGGTGGACGCCAATATCGCCAAGGTACGTCATTCCACGCCCGGCGTCGGCCTGATCTCGCCGCCGCCGCATCACGACATCTATTCCATCGAGGACCTGGCACAGCTGATCCGCGACCTCAAGAGCGTCAACCAGAAGGCGCGCATTTCGGTGAAGCTGGTGTCGGAAGTGGGCGTGGGCACGGTGGCGGCAGGCGTCGCCAAATGCCGCGCCGATCACGTGACAATTTCCGGGTTTGAGGGCGGCACCGGCGCGTCGCCGCTGACCTCGCTGACCCATGCCGGCAGCCCCTGGGAAATCGGTCTGGCCGAGACCCAGCAGACCCTGGTGCTGAACGGCTTGCGCGGCCGCATCGCGGTGCAGGTGGACGGTGGGATTCGCACCGGGCGCGACGTCGCCATCGGCGCGCTGCTGGGCGCCGACGAATTCGGCTTTGCCACCGCGCCGCTGATCGCCTCGGGCTGCATCATGATGCGCAAATGCCATCTCAACACCTGCCCGGTGGGCGTCGCCACCCAGGACCCGGTGCTGCGCAAGCGCTTCACCGGCCAGCCCGAGCATGTGATCAACTACTTCTTCTTCGTGGCCGAGGAACTGCGCGAGATCATGGCGGCGCTGGGCTTCAAGACCGTGAATGAGATGATCGGCCGGGTGGACAAGCTCAACATGGGCAAGGCGGTATCCCACTGGAAGGCCAAGGGCGTTGACCTGTCGCGCATCCTCTACAGCGTCACGCCCAAGCCCGGCGTCGCCATCCACAATCGCGAAAAGCAGAATCACGGCCTGGAATCGGCCCTGGATCATGACCTGATCGCCGCCGCCAAGCCTTCGATCGAGAACGGCCAGCCGGTGCGTCTGGAACGCAGCGTGCGCAATGTCGACCGCACCATCGGCGCCATGCTTTCGGGCGAAGTGGCCCGGCGCCATGGCCATGCCGGCCTGCCCGAGGACACGATCAGCGTCAAGTTCACCGGTACCGCGGGCCAGTCCTTCGGCGCCTTCCTGGCACGCGGCATCTCCATCGAACTGATCGGCGACGCCAATGACTATGTCGGCAAGGGCCTGTCGGGCGGCCGCATCGTGGTCAAGCCGCCCCAGGGCCTGACGCGCGAGCCGACCCAGAACATCATTGTCGGCAATACCGTCCTGTACGGCGCCATCGCGGGCGAGGCCTATTTCCAGGGCGTGGCGGGCGAACGCTTCGCGGTGCGCAATTCCGGCGCCGTTTGCGTGGTGGAAGGCACCGGCGATCATGGCTGCGAATACATGACCGGCGGGGTGGTCGCCGTGCTGGGCAAGACGGGCCGCAATTTCGCCGCCGGCATGTCTGGCGGCGTGGCCTATGTCTATGACGAGGACGGCCGCTTCGAAAGGCGCTGCAACCTGTCCATGGTCCGGCTTGAGAAGATCGCCGCCAGTGACGGCGCCGACCATGACGATCTTCCAAAACAGCGTTCGCTCAGCGTGTCCGATGCGGGCATGGGCGACCTGCTGCGCTTCGACGCCGAGCGGTTGCGCATCCTGGTGGAGCGCCACCTGCTGCACACCGGCAGCCCGCGCGCCCGGCAGATCCTGGACAGATGGGAGGAAAGCCTTGGCAAGTTCGTCAAGGTGATGCCGCTCGATTACGCCAAGGCGCTGGCCGACCTGAAGGCGCGTTCGGCCATGGCCGCGGAATAAGAGTCAGCAAATGGGCAAGATCACGGGATTTCTGGAAATTGAACGCCAAGACCGCGCCAGCGAAAAGCCGGACGTGCGTGTTCACAATTACCGTGAGTTCATCAATCCTTTGCCCAGCGCCGAGGTCGGCAAGCAGGCGGCGCGCTGCATGGATTGCGGCATCCCCTTTTGTCACCAGGGTTGTCCCGTCAACAATCTGATTCCGGACTGGAACAATCTTGTCTATCGCGACCAGTGGCGCACCGCGTCCGAGACGCTGCACTCCACCAACAATTTCCCCGAATTCACCGGCCGCGTCTGCCCCGCGCCCTGCGAGGCCTCCTGCACCCTCAACATCATCGACAATCCGGTCACCATCAAGACCATCGAATGCCAGATCGTGGACCGCGCCTGGGAAGAGGGCTGGATCCAGCCGGTGATGGCGCCGGCCAAGACCGACAAGACGGTGGCCGTGGTGGGCTCCGGTCCCGCCGGGATGGCCTGCGCCCAGCAATTGGCGCGCGCCGGGCACAGCGTCACCCTGTTTGAAAAGTCGGACCGCATCGGCGGGCTGCTGCGCTACGGCATTCCCGATTTCAAGATGGAAAAGCATCTGATCGACCGGCGCATGCGCCAGATGGAAGCCGAAGGCGTGGTGTTCCGCACCAATGTCGAAGTCGGCGTCACCGTTTCGATGGATATCCTGCAGGCCGATTACGACGCGGTGGTGCTGTCGGGCGGCGCCGAAGCGCCACGCGACCTGCCGGTTCCCGGCCGCGAACTGGACGGCATCCATTTCGCCATGGAATTCCTGACTCAGCAGAACAAGCGGGTGGCCGGCGATCCCGAAAGCAAGGCCGCGCCGAATGGCACGCTGAGCGCCAAGGCAAAGCATGTGGTGGTGATCGGCGGCGGCGATACCGGTTCGGACTGTATCGGCACTTCCAACCGCCAGGGCGCGGCTTCGGTGACCCAGTTCGAAATCATGCCCCAGCCTCCGGTCAAGGAAAACAAGATGCTGGTGTGGCCGGACTGGCCGCTGAAGCTGCGCACCTCGTCCTCGCACCAGGAAGGTTGCGATCGCGACTGGTCGGTGCAGACCAAGCGCGCGATCGGCGAAAACGGCAAGGTCACCGGCCTGGAATGCGTGCGGGTCGACTGGCAGCTGGGCGATGGCGGCCAGATGAAGCTGGTCGAAGTGCCGGGCAGCGAATTCACCCTCAAGGCCGATCTTGTCCTGCTGGCGATGGGCTTTATCGGCCCCAAGAAAGCGGGCCTGGTGGAGCAGTCCAAGGTTGCGCTGGACGCGCGGGGCAATGTGAAGGCGCCGCTCACCAACTACCAGACCAGCAAGGCGAAGATATTCTCCTGCGGTGACATGCGGCGGGGACAGTCGCTGGTGGTCTGGGCGATCCGCGAAGGCAGGCAATGTGCCCGCGGCGTCGATGAATTCCTGATGGGCGCGAGCGAGCTGCCCCGCTGACTATTTCGTGATGACGATTGCGATGGGCGCCGCCCTGGCGTCCTCCAGGATACGGGCCGCATTGGCCAGCAGGGGGCTGTGCAGCATCTGGCGCTGGGCGACCAGCACCGTGGCGTCGGCCAGCCGTGCGATCACCGCCGCATCCGCGCCCGCGCCGACGGAGCCGCAATCGATCACGACAAAATCGGCGCCGCCGCGCAGCACCGATATCAGCCGCGCCATCGGGCGCGAGGCGAACATGGCCTGGGCATTGGCGGGCCATTTGGGCGTGGACAGAAGATAGGTCTGGCCGCGCGGGTCCTTGGCCAGCGCCTGGTTCAGCGGCACGCCGCCGGTCAGCACCTCGTAAATGCCGCTCTTGACCGGCGCCTTGATCGCCCGCGACGACAGGCGCTGCGGCGCGCAATCCATCAGGACGGCCTTTTTGCCCATTTTGGATGCGGCCCGCGCCAGCGAGACGGCGATGGCGCTGCGGCTTTCGCCATTGTCGGCTGAGGTGAGCGCCACGATGGCCGCGCCGTCTTCGGCGCCGGGTCCGGCCTGCAGCTGGCGCACCAAATTCGCCATCGCATGGGCATATTTGCTGGCCGGGTAATCCAGCACATAATCGGCTGCCCGCAACCGGGCGGTATCGTTGATTTCGCCCAGGATCGGCGGACCGCTCCATACGGTGAGCGGCGTCCTCGGCCTTGGGCCGCGGGGCCTTGCACCATGGGCCGGGCCCCGCGGGATCGGCGGCACGAGGGAAGCGCGCGGCGCGCCGTTGATGCGCACCGGCAGCAACGGACCCAATTTTTCCAGCAGCAGGGCCGTCAGCACGCCCAGCAGCAGGCCCAGGGGGACCGACGCAGCGACGATGAGCAAACGCTTGGGCTTTGCGGGGTGCAGCGGAATGGCGGCCGAGCTGATGATGCGGCTTTCCGGTGTCTGGGCTTCATCCAGGTTCTGGCTCTGGCGCAGGCGCTGGACAAAGGCTTCGTACATCGCGCGGGTCGAGTTGGCATTGGATTCCAGCGCCTCCAGCTGCACCCGCGCCATGTTCTGGCTGCGCGCGGTGGTCTCGGTTCCTCCCAGGCTGGCCTGCAGCGAATTCAAATGCGCCCTGGCCACCATGACATCATTGGCGGCGCTGGCGGACAGGCGGCCCACTTCCTGGGTGATCTTGAAGTCCAGGTCGCGCTTTTGCTCCTGGATTGCCTGAATCCTGGGGTGCAGGGGTCCGTACTTGCTGTTCAGCTCGCCTTCCTGCGCCACCAGGGCGGCCTGCTGGCTGCGAAGCTGCACGATCAGGGGCGAGGAAACGATCTGGGCGACATCGGCGGGATTGCCCGCCGCCGCCAGCTGGCGGATGCGATCGGCGATCGCCTGTTTCTCCGCCAGTTCGGATCGGGCCGCCACGATCTGGGCGCTGATCCCGACCATCTGCTGATCGACGATGGAATTGCCGGGCGCCGAATCGTTCAGGTTGTGCTCGGCCTTGTAGCGCTGCACGGCCTGCTGGCGGACCTGCAGCTGCTGCGCCAGGTCCTGCAGCCTCTTGGTCAGCCAGCCGGTGGTGGCGGTGGTCACGCCGATCTTGTCGGCAAGCTGCGATTTCACATAGGCATCCGCCACCGTGTTGGCGATCCGGGCCGCCTTTGCGGGATCGCGCGAAGTCGCGGTGATGGTGATGCTGGTGGAAAGCCCCTGGGTGTCGGCGGCGAGATGGCGCTGCAAGGCGTCGATCACACGCTCGCGGCTCAGCGCGTCGCTGGCCGGCGTGACATTCTCGAACCAGTTCCTGGGATTGAGCAGCGAGGCGATCTCGCCCAGCAGTTCGGCCAGGCTGGGCTGGGCCAGGTTGGGGTTGAATTCAGGGTCGTCATAGAGCTTCAGCCGGTCGACCACGACCCCGGCCAGATCGCGCGAGGTGATGATCTGAAGCTGGTTCTGCACCGCGGCGGGATCGGTCAACTGCGGGGTGAGCACGGCGGACAGATCGGTGATGCTGTTCTTGCGCGGGTCCAGCATTACCACCGCGGAGCTGGCATAGATGGTCGGCAGCACCAGCACCACGGCCAGCGCGCACAGGATCGTGCCCAGCGCGATCCGTCCGATCAGGCGGCGGCGCGCATCGAGCAGGCGGATGAAATCGGCAAGCTGGAAAGGGGGCGCTTCGGGGGGGGAATAGCCGCGCGGCGCCAGAAAGGCCGGTACCATGTCATCGCGTGGCCGGTATGGAGACATGTGCGCGTGCAGCCTTCCACCGGGGCGACGAATCTGAAGCCCCGCAAGGTCTTACCGTTTAACGCGCCCCTGCCTGATGAATGGTTAATGCCGCCCGCCAGGCCCGTCTGTCCGGCCCGTAAATCCGGGATTTCTCTCGTTAAAGCCGCGCACCGGAACGCTGTCCGCCGCCTTGCGGCGGCGGGACGGTATTTAGGAAATATCATGTCAGGATAATGAGTTAGTATGAAATCCGGCGGCCCATAAAGGCCCGCGCCATGGCCTGCCAAAGCGGTTTGCGGCGCATCTGGTCGTCATAGGGCGACTTGCGAAAGCGCCATCCCAGCAGCTTCAGCTTCCATTCATGAGGCCCATCGACATAGCGGTCCGACAAGCTCCAGGTCAGCACGGCCTGGGTGGCGGGGCAGTCCAGAACCACGTCCAGGAAGCGCCGCGCTTCGTCCGCCACGGCGCGGTCGCGCGCCTCAATGTCGGCGGGGCCGCCGGTATCCTTGACGTCCAGCTCGGTGATCAGGACGGCCAGGCCCCGGGCGCGAATCTCTTCCAGAAAATCGCGCAGCTTGCGCTGATCCACCCGGTTGCCGAAGGCGGACAGGTGTCCCTGCATGCCCAGGGCATCGACCGGCACGCGCCGTTTCAGCAAACCATCCAGGAACCGCAGGGTCGTCGACCGGAACCGGTCATTGTCCGCCCCGCCCTGCTCGAAGCCCCAGTCATTGTAGACCAGCTGCACCCTGGAATCCGCGGCGCGCGCGGCATGAAAAGCCAGATCGACGTAACCGGGCCCGAAAGCTTCCAGCCACAATGACGGCCTGAGGCCGTCCGCCCGCACGGCACGGCCGGGGGGCGCCAGCGCTTCGTTGACCACATCCACCGAGGTCATGGGATAGCGCCGCAGCACGGTCTGGATATGGCCGGTCAGCAGCGCCTCGTCGGGCCGGGCGGCCAGCATTTCTGTCAGCCAGGGCGGGTTGGCGTAATACCAGACCAGCGGGTGGCCGCGCATGGACAGGCGGTTCCGGGCGGCAAAGGCAAACAGGGAATCCAGCGCGGCAAAGTCATACACGCCGGGACTGGTCTCGAGCGCCTTGCGCTTCATTTCATATTCGGGAACCAGCATCTCGGCTTCGCGCAGCAGCACTGGCGTGAAATCATCGTCCCGCAATTCATAGCTCGCGGCGGCCGTGCCGAAGACAAAGGCCCGGGACGCCGCGATCGCCTTGAGGGTCCGCAGATCCTGTGCCGCGGCGGGAAGCGCCAGGGCGCCGGCGCCCGCGGCCAGGAATTCCCGGCGTCTGATTTTCGTGCCGGCGCTCACGCCCGTTTCAGCTTTCGCGCGGCGGCCTTGCCGTCATTCTCGCGCATGCCGGCGTGCAGCCAGCAAATGGCTTGGTCGGCGAGGCGGCGATAACCGGTGCGGCCCAGGAAGATCTGGAGGAAAATGACCGCCGCCAGGGACGGGCGGTAGCACCCGCGCAGGACGGCGTTCAGATACAGGCCCAAAGCCGCCACCGGCCGCTCGGGCGCGATCAGCTTGGCATAGGGCCAGCCGCGCCCGCCATGATAGGCGCGCGGCGGTATCTGCGGCCGCATCCGCGCAAGCCACGGCCCCAATTCCTCCCCACCGATGGTTGCGGAAACGCGCAGCGGGTCGGGGCCGTCCCGCCACACCGCACCGGGTTCTTCCAGCATGTGGAAGCGATAGCCGGCCAGAAAAAGCCGGATGGCGAAATCGGTGTCCTGCGCTGGCCGCAAGTTCTCGTCATAGCGGATGCGCGCGGCGGCATCGCGCGGCACCACGACCGTAATAGTGGGGATGAGCCCCCGGTCGCACAAAAGATATGTGGCCATGTCCTCGCCGGGACGGGTGGCGCGGGGCGGTTTCAGAAACACGCGGCCTGCGCCGCGGTCCACCCGTACGCGCGCATAACCGATCATGCCGCTGCTGTGCTCCAGCAGTGCTTTCATGCTCGCCAGATGGTGCGGCAGGAAGATGTCGTCGGAATCCAGCGGCGCGATGAAGCGGCCGCGCGCATGGTCTATGGCGGTGTTGCGGGCCTTGCCGCCGCCGCCATTGGGCTGGGCGATGAACCGGATGCGCGGGTCGTGGAACGAGTCCGCCACGCTGCGCGGATCGTCCCTGGACCCGTCGTCCACCACCACGATCTCGAAATCCTGGCAGCTCTGGGCGCGTACCGATTCAAGGGCCCCGCGCAGAGACTCGGCGCGGTTGTAGACCGGGATAATCACGCTGAAGAACGGGCGCATCTTGCCGCCACTTTATGGGCTCGGCGTTAGCGGCCCGTTAACGAATGACGCCTTGCGGTGGCGTTCAGCGCCGCGATCACCAGCACAAGCGACGCCCACACCACGCCGTCGCCTTCCAGGAAATCCGATTCCATGAAATTATGCAGGATGGCGAAGGCGAACAGGGCAAACAGCATGGGCTTGAAGGCATCGTCCTTCAGATCCAGCGTCCAGAAGCGCCGCCCCGGCGCCACCATCAGCGCCAGGATCGCCAGGACAAATCCAATTCCGCCAATGGTAACGAAGACCTGCAAATAGCCATTATGGCCATTGCTGACGGCATCCACCCATGAACCGCTGACATAGTTGTGCAGGGGCGATTGGCTGTGGGTATCGGTGAGGGTGCCAAAGCCAGCGCCCAGGATCGGGTGATCGGCGATGTAGCGCAATTCCGCCGCCCAGATCTGGGCACGGCCGGTGAATTCGGCGGGGTCCTCCAGGGCGTGGGAAATGCGGTCGGCGGCCAGCAGCGCAAAGGCCGCCGCCGCGACAAACAACAGGGCCGCAAAGGCCAGCAGGATGGCCCGCGACAGCCCGTCGCGCCAGCCGATGCGGTAGGCCAGCCCCGCCGCCAGCGCGATGGCCAGGAAGCCGGCGGAGGATTTGGAGTGAGTCATGGCCAGAAAAACGCAGGCCGCGGCGGCGATGGCGATGCCGATCCAGTTGCGCCAGCCATTCTTGCTGAACAGGAAAAGGATCGCGGTGATGGCGCAGACCGCGCCCGCGATATTCTTGTGGCCATAGAGTCCGCGCCAGTTGCCGACCAGCGCGGGGTCGATTTCCCCCGCGACATGCCGGGCTGCCGGGATCAGGGGAATGGAAAGGAAATTCACCAGCAGAACCGCCGCCAGCAGCCAGCGCCACAGCGCGAATGCCCGCGCCGGGCCGATAGTCTCCACGCTCAGCATCAGCGACGCCACCACCACCACTTCCAGCCCGGCGCGGCGCAATACGATATCGCTTTGCGGGGCCCACAGGGCGCTGGCCAGGCACCAGGCGAGCAGCAGGCTCATGCTGACCGGCAGCGCGCGCAACGCCCCCAGCCCGAAGCGCTGAAAGGCGGCAATCGCGGTCATGCCGGCGACGCTGAGATAGGCGAACTGGCGTATCGCATCGCCATGCGTGACTTGCGGTACGCCGCCGAGCTGCGACAGGAGGGGCGGCGGTGAAAAGGCGTCCAGGCCGACGAAGATCAGCGCCAACAGCGCGACAAAGGACAGGACCGACAGCAGGCTGTGTTCGACCGCGCGCGGCGGGACATAGGCTAGTGCGTATTCATTCGCCATGGATCACGGCATACTCATTGTAGTACGCGCCGAACATCGCGCTGAGCTTGCCCGCCGCGCGGAACAGCTTCTGCAGCGCAAATGTCCTGCGATTCGGACTTGCCGCGAGGATGGCTGCGGCAAGCGGCGACAACAAGAGCGCCGCCAGAATTTTCACGCATTCGGCGGCGATCCGCGGAGCGCCAGGGCCGTGTTTCAGCAGTACCCGCATATCGGAATTGCCCACCGAATAGGACCGGCGCAGCCGCCAGCCCAGATTGGCGCGGGTTTCGGGCACATCGCCATGGGCGCGGGCTTCATCGCACCAGGCAAAGCGCTTGCCGGCCCGTTGCAGGCGGGTAAAGAAATCCCGGTCCTCGCCGCCGGACAGCGCGAACTGGGGGTCGAACCAGGGCGCGGACATTTCTTCCAGCACCGCGCGGCGAATCAGCAGGTTGCCGGCACCTTGCGGCAGGACAACGGGTCCGGTGGGGCGGCGGATATCGCCATGACCGTCCGCATCCTGGCCATGGCCGAACAGGATCGAGCCCTGCAACAAATCGGCGCCGGTGTCGTGGGCGCAGCGGAGGAACTGGTCGATCCAGTCCGTCCGGGGCCATTCGTCGTCATCGATCATGGCGATGAAGGACGCGCCGGTCATCAGGGCGTACTCGATCAAGGTATTGCGGACCTGCGCAATGCCGCGATCGGGGGCGACCACCGCCGTCAGCGGCCAGCGGTAGCCTTCCATCGCGAGGCACAGGTTCATCCCGGCGCGCCCCTGCGCATCATTGTCGGCCACCAGGACGGACACATCGGCGTTTGTTTGCAGCGCGGCGACGGCATCCAGCAGCCGCGCCAGCATCTTGGGCCGCTGGAATGTCGGTATGCAGATGACAACCGAGTCAGGCATGCCCGGTCCTTTCGCGGGCGCACTTCCAGCCGCGCACGCCGGCATAGCATCGCGTCAGGATCACCAGCTCGCCCAGCACAATGCCGCCCAGCGAGGCGATGGGACCGGCGGCCAGCAGCAGGCCGAGGGTGGCAATGAGGGAAACGGTGGCCGCCGCCGCGCCGATGCCCGCCAGGTCCTTGAACTGTCCGGCGGCCTGCAATAGGACCGCCAGGGGCGTACGCAAGGCGCGGACCGCCATGATCAAGGTGCAGATCGACGCCACAAGGATGACATTCTGCATGCTGTAGCTTTGCTTCACCACCAGCGCGGGGATGAAAGCCAGAACGGCGACGCAAAGCAGGATGTTGGCCGTCCAGGCCGCCGCCAGTCCGTATGTAAAGTGACGCTGGATACGCGACAGCGCCGTCATGTCGTTTGCCGCGATGGCGCGCGTCATCGCGGGGCGTTCCAGGTCGGGCAGGGCCGACTGCATCAGCGCGGCCGGACGCATCAACAGCATGCCCAGCGCCAGCAGCGCGAAGGCGCTGGGGCCGGAAATGAAGGTCACCAGATAGGCATGGGCGTTGACCGTCAGCTCAGTAAGAATGACGCCCATCAGCGACCAGCGCGTGACATCGCGGAAGATAGGCCAGTACCGCCTGGGATCGCCGCGCAGCGAAGCGAACTGCGCGCGCAGGAAGGAAAGACCAAAGGGCGCCAGGGCCGCCAGCGCCGACAGCAGCAACATCTCGCTGCCAAGTGTGAACGATACGCGATGGGTGAGCGCCAGGGCGCCCAGCGATCCGATGAGAAGCAGGCTGTAAGTGAGGTCGGACCGAATGGCGGCCCCCATGCGGCCATCGACATAGGCAAAGCAGCGCGCGAACCAGCGGAAGGTGAAGGTGCCGGCGAAGAGCGCCAGTTCCGCTGCTTCGCGAAACGGCGCGCCACTGGCCAGCAATGCGGCGAACAGAATTGCCGCAAAGCCGGCGCAGACCAGCCAGTTCACCTGGAAGCAGGCGGGTCCCGTCGCCGCATCGCCCACCGCCAGGTTGCGGGTCAGGGGAACCGCGATCAACGATACATTCAGGCTCATGCCGAACGACACCACCACCATGACGAAGGAAAACAGGCCGAATTCATGGGCCGTCAGATTGTGCAGGAAGATCAGCGAGGCCAGGAAATGCGCCCCCGACACGGCCGCCGGCCCGGATGCCGATGCGCCATAGCGCAGCACCGTCCCCAGCCATCCGCCGGGCACGCGCCATCCGGGTGGTCCCGGCCGTGCGAGGTCCGATACCGTCATGGCCGTCCTATTGCGCTGCCTGGGTTGAGCTTGTGCGCGTCAAAAGTAAAAAAATCGCAAGCGGGTTGGTCACGGCATAGCGCCAGAACAGCCGCCTGGGCTCCTGAATCACGCGAAACAGCCATTCCAGGCCGGCGGCCTGCATCCAGCGGGGCGCCCGCTTATGGGCTCCGGCGATGAAATTGTAGCAACCGCCGCAGGTTACCAGCCAGCCGGCGCGCAGGCGGGCCTTGTTGCGGACGGAAAACTCATACTCAAGCGGCACCGACAGGCCGACCCAGATCACGTCCGGCTGGGTCAGGTTGATCTCGTCGCAGAGATCTTTTTCTTCGCCGCGGCTGAAATAGCCATGCCGGCGGCCCACAATCTGAAGACCGGGATAGCTCTCGCGCAGCCGCCAGGCGGCCAGGGCATTGGCTTCGTCGGTGGCGCCGAGCAGGAAGAAGCGCAGGCCGTGCTGGGCCGCCATCCTGGAAGCGTCGTGAATGAAGTCGGTGGTGGCGCTGCGCTCGGGGATGGGCGTGGCGGTCATGCGCGAGGCGAACACCGCGGCCTGTCCATCGGCGTGAATAATGTCGGCCTGCTGGAAGACGGCACGGAAGGATTCATCGCGGGCGGCCAGCGCGATGGCATGCCCGTTGGAGGCAAAGACCAGCTTGGGCTGGCGCTGATCGTTCCTGCGAGCGATCAGGCAATCCTGCAGCATCATGCGGGCCAGCGCCGCGCGCGACAGGCAGGCCGTGTCGATGCCGCCCACCCGGACCTGGCAATAGGGATCGTTGGCGGCCCCAAGCACCTTGGGCGCGAACGCCTCATATTGCGCGGGGAGAGTGGCGCGCATCAGACGACGTTCTTTGGGCGCAACACGGCCAGCGGGGTGCGGGCCAGGATCACCAGGTCCAGCGCGAGGCTGGCATTGGCGACGTACCAGGCGTCGAGATCGACGCGGCGCTGCATGACTTCCAGTGTGGGTGTGGCGCCGCGCGCGCCGTTCACCTGGGCCCAGCCGGTGATGCCCGGCTTGACCAGCTGTCGGATCGCGTAGTTGGAGATCGCGGCGCCAAAATAGATGTCATGAACCACCGCATGCGGACGGGGGCCGACCAGCGACATGTCGCCGGCGATGACATTCAGAAGTTGCGGAAGCTCATCCAGCGACAGCGTGCGGATGATACGGCCCACCCGTGTGATGCGGGCATCGCCCTGCGATGCCTGGCGCACCTCCGCGCCGTCTTCCATGACATGCATGGAGCGGAATTTGAGGATCGGAAAAATCCTGCCGTTCAGGCCGGTGCGCATCTGGCAGAACAGCAGCGGACCGCGCGAATCCAGCGCTACCGCCAGCGAAACCAGCGCCAGCACGGGGCTGAGCCAAAAAAGCAGCAGGGTGGCAAGAACGACATCCAGCGCCCGCTTGGCGAGGAAGATTCCGCGCATTCGCGCCTGAGGCGCGGCGAAGCCGGCGGGGAAGACCGCTTTGAAGACGGCGTCGGGTGTTTCCTGCCGGCTCATGGTTAAGCCCCTGGATTCCATCAGGGGCGTTGCAGGAGGCGGGCCAGCGCAGGAGCGGGTTTTTCAGGTCTTTTTGGCACGCCGGCAGGCGCCTGCCCGATCCGGGACGCGGCGATGCGGCCGATTAACCGTGCGGCCGTCCCGATTTGGGCCGGCGATGGGCAGCGTGCGGATGCTTGGCCGTCACCGGCGGCAGACCGCGCCGATCATTCTGAAAAACGACTGTTCGATCAGATGGTTAGGTCAGAAGATAGTGCGCGGCCAGGGCCGGAAAGGCCAGCAGCGCATAGGCCCAGATCACCGCCGAGGCGGTGTTGGCAATCATGAAGGGCCAGAACTCCAGTTCGGACATGCCCGCCACCAGCGGCACGGTGGCGCGGAACGGCCCCATGAAGCGGCCGATAAAGATCGCCCAGGTGCCCCAGCGATGAAAGAAATGCAGGCCCTTTTCGATCTGTTGCTCGAAACGGCGGAACAGCGCGAAATGCACGATTTTGTGGTGATAGTGAAAGCCGATCCACCAGGAGATCCAGTCTCCCAGGATCGAGCCGAGGATCGCGCCCGCCACGGCCGGAAAAAGCCCGATATGGGTGGCGCCGATCACGGTCCCCAGGGTGAGCAGCAGAATCGTCCCCGGGACGATGAAGGAAAGCCCGACAAAGGACTCCGAACAGGCAATGGCAAAGGCGATGGGAAAGACCCAATTGGTATGGGTTTGCGCGGTGACCGTGATCCATTCGCGTGCGTCATGGACGAACCAATGAAAGATGCCGAGTAACACGCTGCGCCTGTTCTTTTTTAGGGGTGGGCTCCGGGGCGGACGCCCACATACCGTTATTGGGCTCGCCATACCAGAGCGAGACATTTTTGACATATTTTCCCGTTAACGGGTGGCTATACCTGCGGCCGCCCGTTGCGGGTATAAGGTTCATGCCCTGTTCAGTTTGGGGATGCTAAGCCTTTTAACATATTTAGTTTCCCGGGGCTTTAGGGCCCTTTTATGACACGGATTTTTCAATGAATCTCGACCGCCCGCCTGGGGACTATCAGCGTGCCTGGCCGTCTGCGCCCGGACCGGTGGGTCGCGCCTGGTCGGGCGTCAAGAGCTGGAGTTCGCGCAACCCGCGCTTGTCGCGGGTGGTGTGGTTCGCGGTTGGGCTTGCATTGCTGGCGTTGCTGATCTGGATGATCTATCCGGCCAAGCAGACCGGCCGCCGCGGCCTGATCAATCAGGGGGCGCAGCCGGTGGGTGTGGCCAGGGCGGTCTCCGGTGACATTAATGTAACGCTCAATGCACTGGGCAGTGTCACCCCGCTGGCCACCGCGATGGTGCGTCCGCAGGTCGGCGGCATGCTGATCAAGCTGAATTTCACCGAGGGCCAGATGGTCAAGGCCGGCCAGACGCTGGCGCAGATCGACCCGCGCCCCTATCAGGCGGCCCTGGACCAGGCGCGCGGCCAGCTGGCGCGCGATTCGGCCACCCTGGCCAATGCCAAGGTGGACCTGGCGCGCTATCAGGCCTTGCTGGCGCAAAATGCGATCTCCCAGCAGCAGGTCGCCACCCAGGCTTCGGTGGTGAAGTCCACTGAGGGTCTCGTGGTCGCCGACCAGGCCAATGTCGAAACCGCCCGCATCAATCTGGGCTACACCAATATCGTCTCGCCGGTGGCGGGCCGCGCCGGCATCCATCTGGTGGATATCGGCAATATCGTACAGGCCGGCCAAAGTACCGGCATCGTGGTGGTGACCCAGCTGCACCCCATGTCCGTGCTGTTCACGATTCCCGAAGACAGTGTGCGCGAGGTCCTGGCGCGGGTGAACACCGGTGCCACCCTGCCGGTGGATGTCTATGACCGCAGCCAGACCAACAAGATCACCAGCGGCGCGCTGTCCGCTGTCGATACGGTGGTCGATCCCAGCACCGGCTCGGTCAAGCTGCGCGCGCTGTTCGACAACCAAGACAATAAGCTGTTTCCCGCCCAGTTCGTGAATATCAAGCTCATGGTCGAGACGCTGCACAACCAGACCGTCGTGCCCGTCGCCGCCATCCAGCGCGGCGCTGATGGCAGTTTTGTCTTCGTGGTGACGCCGGAAAAAACCGTGACCCAGCGCGACGTCAAGACCGGCGTGCAGGACGGCGACAACATCCAGATACTCTCCGGCATCAAGCCGGGCGACACGGTGGTGGTGGACGGCGCCGACCGCCTGCGCGACGGCGCCGATGTCGAGATTCCCAATCCCGTGGGCAAGATCGCCGCGCCGTCCGGTAACGCCGCGGATGCCGAACGCGCCGCGCTCCGTGCCCAGCTGGCGGCGGCGCTCAATAAGTCGTGCAGCCAAGATGTCAAAAAGCTCTGCCCGACCGCCCAAATGGGCAGCCGCGAAATGCGCATGTGCCTGTTCCAGAATCGCGACGGCCTGAGCAGCGATTGCTCCACGGCACTCTCGCAGATGCGCCGCGGCGGCAGCGGCGCGCGCCGTGGGGGCGGCGGCGGCGGCGGCAGGCCGTGACCGATCCTTCTCCCGCGCCGGCCCAGTCCCATCTCGGCGCCAATATTTCTGCGCCATTCATCCGGCGCCCGGTCGCCACCTCGCTGCTGATGATCGCCATCCTGCTGGTGGGCCTGTCGGGCTATAAATTCCTGCCGCTTTCGGCACTGCCGGAAGTGGATTACCCCACCATCCAGGTGCAGACCTTCCTGCCCGGCGGCAGCCCCGATGTGATGACCACCTCGGTTACTGCGCCGCTGGAAAAGCAGTTTGGCCAGATGCCCGGCCTGAAGGAGATGTCATCGGTCTCCTCTGCCGGGTCTTCGGTCATCACCCTGCAGTTCGATTTGAGCCTGTCCCTGGACATCGCCGAGCAGGAAGTGCAGGCCGCGATCAACGCCTCCAACAGCCTGCTGCCCAACAACCTGCTGCCGGCGCCCCCGGTTTACGCCAAGGTCAACCCCGCCGACGCGCCGGTGATCACGCTGGCGGTCAGTTCCACCACCCTGCCCATCACAAGGGTCGAAGACCTGGCCGATACCCGTATCGCCCAGAAGATTTCGCAACTTTCCGGCGTAGGCCTGGTCAGCCTGTCGGGCGGGCAGCGGCCCGCCGTGCGCATACAGGCCAATCTTCAGAAGCTGGCATCGCTGGGCCTGAATATCGACGATTTGCGCACCACCATCGCCAACAACAATGCCAACGCGCCCAAAGGCAGCTTTGACGGCGCGATGCAGTCCTACACCATCAATGCCAACGATCAGTTGCAGGACGCCGAGGCGTATCAGGACATCGTTGTGGCCTACAAGAACGGTTCTCCGGTGTACTTGCGCGACGTCGCCAATGTGGTGCAGGGGGCGCAGAACAGCAAGCTGGCGAGCTGGGCCAACAGGACCCCGGCGGTGCTGATCAACGTTCAGCGCCAGCCGGGCGCCAACGTGATCCAGGTGGTGGATTCCATCAAGGAACTTCTGCCCCAGATCCAGGCGGGGCTGCCGCGCTCCGTGGACGTCAAAACCCTGACCGACCGCACCGAGACCATCCGCGCCTCGGTGGCGGATGTGGAGTTCGAGCTCATGCTGGCCGTGGTGCTGGTGGTGCTGGTGATCTACTGTTTCCTGGGCAGCCTGCCCGCCACCTTTATTCCCAGCCTGTCGGTGCCGCTTTCCATCGTCGGCACCTTCGCGGTCATGTATCTGCTGGGCTATTCCTTGAACAACCTGTCGCTGATGGCGCTGACGATATCCACCGGATTCGTGGTGGATGACGCCATCGTGATGATCGAGAACATCTCGCGCTATATCGAACGGGGCGAGACGCCCTACAACGCCGCCATGAAAGGCGCCGGCGAGATCGGCTTCACTATCGTGTCGCTGACCGTTTCGCTGATCGCGGTGCTGATCCCGCTGCTCTTCATGCAGGAAGTGGTCGGACGGCTGTTCCGCGAATTCGCCGTCACGCTGGCGGTTACCATCCTGATTTCGGCGGTGGTGTCGCTGACCCTGGTGCCGATGCTCTGCGCCAAGCTGCTGCGCACCCATGCCGAGGACCAGAAGCGCGAAAGCCGCATCCAGCGCGCCATTGAATCCTATTATGCGCGCCTGGTCGCCGGCTATGACCGGATGCTGATCTGGGTTCTCAGGCATCAGAGGCTGACCTTGCAGGTGGCAACCGGCACCGTGGTGCTGACGGTCGTGATGTATGCCGCCATCCCAAAGGGCTTCTTTCCGGTGCAGGATACCGGCTTCATCCAGGCCATTACCGAGGCCGGTCCCACCGTGTCCTTCGACGCCATGGCCCAGCGCCAGCAGCAGGTGGCCGACAAGATCCTGCAAGATCGCGACGTCGCCAGCCTGTCGTCCTTTATCGGGGTGGACGGCACCAACAACACGATGAACAGCGGCCGCCTTCTCATCAACCTCAAGCCCAAGAGCCAGCGCGACGGCGTTGCCGAGGTGATGGAACGCCTGGCCGAGGACGCCCACAGCGTGCCGGGCATCACCTTTTATCTCCAGCCGGTGCAGGATCTGACCATCGATTCGGTGGTCAGCCGCGCCCAGTACCAATTCGTATTGCAGGCCGCGACCGCCGCCGCGCTCGATCAATTCGTGCCGAAGCTGCTGGCCGAGATGAAAAAGGCCAAGGCGATTCGCAATGTCTCCACCTCCTTTCTCGACCAGGGGCTGTCGGCCTATCTGGTGGTGGATCGCGACACCGCGGCGCGTTTCGGCGTTACCGCGGCAACCATCGACAACGCGCTCTATGACAGTTTCGGCCAGCGCATCATTTCGACCATCTTCACCCAGTCCAACCAGTATCGCGTGATCCTGGAGGCCGACCCGAAGCTGCAGAATTCGGTCGCTTCGCTGAACGACATTTACCTGCCCACCGCGGGCGGCGGACAGGTGCCGCTATCGGCCATCGCCCGGGTGGATCAGCGGCCCGCCCGCCTGCAGGTGGATCACCTGTCGCAATTCCCGTCCGCGACCTTCTCCTTCGACGTCTCACCCGGCTATTCGCTGGGTGCGGCGGTGAACGCCATTCAGGAGGCCGAAGCCAATGCCGGCACACCGCCCGGCGTGACCACCCAGTTCGAAGGGTCGGCCTTGGCCTTCCAGTCGGCACTGGCCAACGAGGTGCTGCTGATCCTGGCCGCCATCGTTACGGTCTATATCGTCCTGGGCGTGCTGTATGAGAGCTTCATCCATCCGGTGACGATTCTGTCGACCCTGCCGTCGGCGGGCGTGGGCGCGCTGCTGGCATTGATCATCACCGGCCATAACCTCAACATCGTCTCCATCATTGGCATCATACTTCTGATCGGCATCGTCAAGAAGAACGCCATCATGATGATCGACTTCGCCCTGGAGGCGGAACGCAATGAAGGCAAGTCGCCCGAGGAGGCCATTCACCAGGCCGCGCTGCTGCGCCTGCGGCCCATCCTGATGACGACGGTGGCGGCGCTGTTCGGCGCCCTGCCGCTGATGCTGGGCTCGGGCATGGGCTCGGAGCTGCGCCACCCGCTGGGCATCTCCATCGTCGGCGGCCTGCTGGTCAGCCAGCTTCTGACCCTCTTCACCACCCCGGTGATCTATGTTTATTTCGACAAGGCGGGGCGCGACCTGCGCGAATGGCGCGCGCGCCGCCGCGCCGGCCATGCCGGACCAGAACCGGAGCCGGCCGAATGAGCTTTTCCCAGCTCTTCATCCAGCGGCGAATCGCCACCATCCTGCTGGCGCTGGGGCTGGGTCTGGCCGGGTTCGTGGCCTTCTTCCTGCTGCCCGTCTCGCCCTACCCCAATATCGACATTCCCACCATCGCGGTCAGCGCCAACATGCCGGGCGCCAGCCCCGAGACCATGTCGTCCAGTGTCGCGACCCCGCTCGAGCGGCATCTGGGCGCCATCGCCGGGGTCACCGAAATGACCTCGCGCAGCAATATCAACAATACCCAGATCGTGCTGCAATTCGATATCGACCGCGATATCGACGGCGCGGCGCGCGACGTGCAGGCGGCGATCAATGCGGCGCGGGCCGATTTGCCGGCGGCCCTGCGGTCCAATCCCACCTATCGCAAGTTCAATCCGGCGGACTTTCCCATCCTGATCCTGGCGATGACCTCCAAGACCCTGTCGCCGGGACAGATCTACGACCAGGCGTCCAACATCATCCAGCAGAAGCTGTCGCAGATTCCGGGTGTGGGCGATGTTTCGCTCAACGGCGCCTCGCTGCCCGCCATCCGCATCGAGCTCAATCCGCGCGCCTTGTTCAAATACGGCATCGGGCTGGAGGATGTGCGCGCCGCGGTCAGCGCCGCCAATGCCAACAGCCCCAAGGGCGACATCCAGCAAAAGGGCCAGACGCTTCCAGGTCTATGCCAACGACATCGCCACCCTGGCCTCCGACTACAAGACCTTGATCATCGCCTATCGCAATGGCGCGGGGGTGCGCCTGCAGGACGTCGCCGAGGTCTATGACGGCGTGGAGAATGTCCGTAATCTGGGCACATTCAACGGCCAGCCCGCTATTCTGGTGCAGATCACCAAGCAGCCGGGCGCCAACGTGATCGAGGTGACGGACCGCATCCTGGAGCAATTGCCGGACCTCAAGGCGGCGCTGCCGGCGTCCGTCGACCTGAACGTCCTGCTCGACACCACCACGTCCATTCGCAACGCCGTGCATGATGTCGAGGTCACCCTGATCCTTTCGACCATCCTGGTGATCCTGGTGGTCTTTCTGTTCCTGCGCAACGTCAAGGCGACCTTGGTGCCCACGGTCTGCGTGCCGCTTTCGCTGCTCGGCACCTTCGGGGTGATGTACCTGCTGGGCTTCAGCCTGGACAATTTCTCGCTGATGGCGCTGATCGTCTCCACCGGCTTTGTGGTAGACAACACCATCGTCGTCCTGGAAAACGTCACACGGCACCTGGAGAATGGCGAAGACCGGATGACCGCGGCGCTCAGGGGCGCCGGCGAGGTCAGCTTCACCGTCCTGTCGATGAGCATTTCGCTGGTGGCGGTATTCTTCCCGGTTCTGCTGATCGGCGGGCTGGTGGGACGAATCTTCCACGAATTCGCCGTTACCCTCACCACCGCCATCGTCATGTCGATGATCGTGTCGCTGACCGTGACGCCGATGATGTGCGCCTATCTCGACTTCACCATCAACGAGGACCAGAACTGGCTGATGCGCTGGTCGCGGCGGGGCCTGCAAGGGATGCAGAATTTCTACCGTCGCACGCTGACCTGGTCGCTGGGCAATCCCAAGACGATCATGACGATCCTGCTGGTCGCGGTGATCCTGAACGTCTATCTGATAATTATCGTTCCCAAGGGATTTTTCCCCGACACCGACAACGGCATGATCCAGGGCGGCATCCGCGGCGACCAGAGCATCTCCTTCCAGTCGATGGAAAAGAAATTCCAGCAATTCATCGACATCATAAAATCCGATCCGGCGGTGGAGACCGTGGGCGGTTTCGCCGGTGGCCAGGCCACCAATCAGGGCAATGTCTTTGTCACCCTGAAGCCGCTGCGCGAGCGCGGCCTGTCGACGCCGGAAGTGATTGAGCGCATGAGTCCCAAGCTGCTCAAAGTGTCGGGCGCGCGGCTGTTTTTGCGCTCGGGCGGCGGCATTCGCGCCGGCGGCCGCCAGGGCAACGGCGATTACCAGTACACCATCCAGGCGGACACGCTGGAGGATCTCAATGCCTGGCTGCCCAAGATCACGGCGGCGCTGCAGGAGGTGCCGGAGCTGCAGGACGTCAATTCCGACCAGCAGGACAAGGGCCTGCAAGTGGACCTGAAGATCGATCGCGCCACCGCCGCGCGGCTGGGCGTGAACGCGGCGCAGATCGACAATACCCTGTATGACGCCTTCGGCCAGCGCCAGGTTTCCACCATCTACAAGGACAAGAACCAGTATCACGTGGTGATGGAGGTGGCGCGCGCCTTCTGGCAGAGCCCGGAGACGCTGAATGATATCTTCATTTCGACCTCGGGCGGCTCGGTCAGCGGCACCCAGGCCAGTGCTGCGGCCGGCGGCGCCTTTGTCGTCGCCAATGCCGGCGCCGCATCGGCGGGCGGACCGACCGCAAGTTCCGCCAGCGCCGATTCCACTGCCGCGATCGCCGCCGACGCCGTGCGTAACCAGCAGCTCAACGCCGTGGCCACGGGCGCGCGCGGCGGCTCATCCACCGGCGCGTCGGTCTCGACCCGGGTGGAGAAGATGGTGCCCCTGTCGGCCTTTGCCAGCTTCGGTCCCGGCACCACACCGCTCGCCGTCAATCACCAGGGTCCGTTCGTCGCCACCACCTTCTCGTTCGGCCTGCCGTCCGGCGTCTCCATGGACCAGGCGCTGAACGCCATCCAGAACACCATGGCCAGGATCAATGTGCCCATCTCCGTCCATGGCGGGACGGCCGGCACCGCCCAGCTGTTCCAGAAATCCTTCGCCAACATGCCCTTCCTGCTGCTGGCGGCGATCCTGACCATCTACATCACCCTGGGCGTGCTGTACGAAAGCCTGATCCATCCCGTCACCATCCTGTCCACGCTCCCGTCGGCGGGGGTGGGGGCGGTTCTGGCGCTGTTGATGTTCAATACGCAATTCGACCTGATCGCCATGATCGGCGTCATCCTGCTGATCGGCATCGTCAAGAAAAACGCGATCATCATGATCGACTTCGCCATCGATCTGCAGCGGCGCGAAGGGCTGAGCTCGCATGACGCCATCTACAAGGCGTGCCTGCTGCGCTTTCGTCCCATCATGATGACGACTGCCGGCGCAATCCTGGGCGCCTTGCCGCTGGCCATCGGCCTGGGCGAAGGTTCGGAGCTGCGCCAGCCGCTGGGCATTTCCATCGTGGGCGGGCTGTTTCTCAGCCAGATCCTGACGCTGTACACCACACCGGTCGTGTTCCTCTACATGGACAGGTTCGGCAATTGGACGTCGGGCTTCTGGAACCGGTGGTATCACGGGTTGATGGGCGACAAGCCGGAAGACCATCAGCCGGCTCCGGCCGAGTGAGACCCGGTCGCGCGGCGCACCCGCAGTGGGTCAGAAATTACAGATTGGGCAGGTCGTCTTCCGTGCCCGGCCTGCCATCATTGATCCTGGCGTTGCGGCTCTGGCGATACAGGTTTCGGGTCGTCGCATAGAAGTCGATGGACGAACGCTCGATCGACTCCACCGCGTCCAGCTGCGAGGTGCGGCTGTCCAGGATGCCGATGCTGAAACGCACCACCATCCAGGTGTCCCTGCCGTGGAAGCGGATATAGGTCAAGGGATCGAAGGCCTGGTCCACCGCGACGCCGAGCAGGTCGCGGGGCGGCAGCGGACCGGCGAAAGGCAGCACCAGATAGGACCCCTCGGCAATGCCGTTCCTGCCCAGGGTGATGCCGAAATCATTGTCGTGGCCGGGAATGCCGATCTTGCTGGCGACGTCGACCAGCCCGCCGACGCCGACCGTGGAATTGATCACGATGCGCCCCGCCGTATCGACGGCCTTGCCGCTGTCGCCCTGCAGCACATCGTTGGCCAGCACCACCGGCGCGTTCAGGTTGGTCAAGGCATTGTGGATACCATCGCGCACCGGCTCGGGCACCACGGCGCGATAGCCCTTGGCGATCGGCCGTGCCACGGCATGATCCACCCGCACGTCGAAATCGAAGATGTCGCGGTTGGTCTTTTCCCAGGGGTCGTTTTGCGCCAGCGATTCCGCGCTCGGGGTGCTGCACGCACCCACGCTCAGGCCCAGAGCAAGCGCTGAAATCACCGGAAGAGAGATTTTCATGCCCGACCAAATACCTGAGTTTAAATAAGATACTGTTACCGGTGAATCGCAGTTAACCGACTATATCGGTATTCGCCCCTTGCCACACAAGGGGGCACCCGATTCCTTCCCCTGCGGCGGACTGCCCCTGTTGCCCCCGGTCGGGGCCGCGAAAATCCCCTGCCGGATCGAAGGCGGCCGTGGCGAATTTGCTACAGCGGATGGACCGGCAAAGGGCGGCGCACCGTTTTTGGCGCCCTTTTGGCGGGCGGGGGGCCATCCGCTGACATCGTCAATGATTCTCGCCCCTCCGCATCCACAACCATTGGTGCAGCCAGGGTCTCGATGCCAAAGCCCGCATATTCCGTCCTGGAAAACAGGCGCGGACTTTCCCACTCCCGCTCGAAAGAGGAAACCAGGCTGGTGACGAAAGGTTTCGCACCCTGGCCAAAAAAGCGTCACTTTTTTGCCGGGCCGGGTGCGGCGGCCAGGTCCTATCCCCTGCCGAAAAGGGGCATCTTGGTCGCCATGATGGTGATGAAAGGCACGTTGGACTCCAGCGGCAAGCCCGCCATGAAGGCCACGGCCTGCGCCACATGATTCACGTCCATGCGGGGCTCAACCGCCAGACTGCCGTCGGGCTGCAGCACGCCCTCGGTCATGCGCTGGGTCATTTCGGTGGCGGCGTTGCCGATGTCGATCTGGCCCGCCGTGATGTCGAAAGGCCGGCCGTCCAGGATGGTGGATTTGGTCAGGCCGGTAATGGCGTGTTTGGTGGCGGTATAGGGCGCGCTGTGGGGGCGCGGCCGGTCGGCGCTGATCGAGCCATTGTTGATGATGCGCCCGCCGCGCGGGTCCTGTGCCTTCATCATCCGGACCGCCTCCTGGGTGCACAGAAAGGCCCCGGTGAGGTTGACACCGACAATCGCCTGCCATTGCGCGAAGCTGAGATCCTCGATCGCAATGGCCGGCGTCCCCATGCCGGCATTGTTGAACAGCATGTCCAGGCGGCCGAATTTGGCCTTGATCTGGGCAAATACCGCTTTCACGGCCGCCGGGTCGCCGACATCGGCAGGGGCGATCAAAGGATCGCCCGTCAGGCTCTTGGCCGTTTCCTCCAGCGCGTCCGGCTTGCGGCCCACCAGCGCCAGCTGCCAGCCTGCTTCCGCCAATGCCCGGGCGACAGCCCGCCCCACGCCGCTGCCCGCCCCGGTAATCATCGCTATTTTGTTCATTTTTTCCTCACTGAGAAGGCTGGACGCGAAGGCCCAGCGTAACGGCCTGGCCCTAATAAGGAAAATTTCCCGATTTGGCGCAAGAGCGTCACATTGCCTTTATCCGCAACCGCATTTCCGATAGAGCTGCCTTCGATTTCGGCAGGCGCAAGGCGATGAAAAAACGCCGGCGTCGCCCATAGCTGTCCGGGGATTGTCATGTCCAAACGCCTGTTTCTGACGCTGCTGGCCACCGCCAGCCTGGCCTCCGCCGGCCACGCCTATGGCCAGGCCGCCGCGGCCTCCGAAACCAGCGCGTCCGCCGATGCCCAGGTTGCAGGGCTGGAAACCGTCATCGTCACTGCCCGCAAGCGGGCGGAAGACGAGCAGACGGTCCCGATCTCGATCTCCTCCTACAGCCAGGCCGATCTCGATCGGCTGGACATCAACACCATCGAGGACCTGCGCTATGTCAGCCCTTCGGTCTATATCGCGCCCACCACGTTTCGCCAGGACACGCTGAACGTCACCATCCGCGGCCAGCGCGACTTTCGATTCCAGCTCCGGCCAGTCAGTGATGTCCTTCGATCCCGCCGCCGCCGTCTATATGGACGGCGTCTATCTGGCGCGCCCGGTCGGGCCTGACCGGCGGTCTGTTCGACATTGAAAGGGTCGAGGTTCTCAAGGGCCCGCAAGGCACGCTGGTGGGCCGCAATTCCACCGGCGGCGCCATCCTCTACCGGACCCGCGAGCCGGGCGATAAGTTCGGCGGCTATGTCAAGGCAACGGCCGGCGACTATGGCCGCGCCGAGATCCAGGGCGCGATCAACATTCCGCTGACCGACACGCTGTTCTTCCGCGCCGCCGCGCAAGTGAGCGACCGCAGGGGCTATATCACCAATCTTTATGTTGATCCGGCGAGCGGCTATCGCAACAGCCAGCCGGCCATGGGCAGCAACAAGATCGCGGGAAATTTCTCCCTGAAATGGCGCCCCGACGATACGCTGAGCATGGTGCTGCGCGCCTATATCTCGGCGGAGCACGATACCGGCTCAAGCTATCACGATCTGGGCTATTTCACCGCCAGCGGCCAGCGTTTTGGCCGCCCCGCCATCTGCAACATTCCAGGCACCTGCATCGGCTTCACTGATCTTCTGGGCCACAGGGTCGAGCCTTATTACAGCTCGTTCACCCCCACCACCGTGGGGCCGGTCAATACCGATCCCAGGGCCTACAACTCCCTGCTGCAATCGGTCGCCCGCGCCCAGACGGCCGGTTTCTGGACTGCCGAGCAGACCGTCAACAATCAGGATGTCGGCCATTATCAGACGCTCTCGGCCACCGTAAACAAGACATTCGGCGATATCGACGTGAAATGGCTGAGCGCCTATCGCTGGTGGGACAATAAGGGCACCTCGATCGGCCGCGGCCTGCCCTACAACACCGCCGAATACCAGTACCAAGTGCCCGACTATAAATCCTACCAGTCGGAACTGACGGTCAACGGCAAGGGGTTCGGCAACCGCCTCAACTGGACCGCCGGCCTGTTCTTCTTCCAGGAAGAAAGCCCCAATGACGGCGGGCTGTTCTATCTGTTCATTCCCAACAACGGGATCCCGGCGCCGGGCAAGGCAATCACCCTGCAGGACGGCACCCGCAACAGCCAGCGCAACACCAGCTATGCCGCCTATGCCCAGGCGACCTACAGCGTGACCTCCGATACGCGCGTCACCGCGGGCCTGCGCTATACCTATGACGAGCGCTATGCCCATTTGGACACGCGCACGGATATCTTCCCGGCCACCGCGGCCAGCACCGCCAGCGTGGCGTTCGGGCAGTTCGATCCCAGTGCCTATACGCTGCACGGCATCAGCTATGCGGGCCAGACCCATGCCTGCACCCTGACCGACGTCAACGGCAAGCTGCGCCGCTGGCAAGCTGCCCCGCCGACATCAACAAGAGCTTCCACAAGCCGACCTGGACGCTGGCCGTCGACCATGACCTGTGGGCCGGCACCTTGATCTATGCTACCACCCGCACCGGCTATCGGTCGGGTGCGATCAATTCGACCGCCATCAATCCGGCCGTTACCGTCGCAAGTCCGGAAAATGTCCAGGACTATGAAGTCGGCATCAAGTCGGACTGGGAGGTCGCGGGCATGCCCGTGCGCACCAATCTGTCGGCCTATATGTCGAACTATCACGATATCCAGATTCTGACGGCGCTGCCCAATGTCACCCTGGCCACCGGTCCGGGCGGCGTGCCCTGCACCCAGGCGCTCTTCAATGCCAACAGCTGCATTGGAACGACCAACGACAATGTGACGCTCAATGCCAAGTCGGCGAAAATCTATGGCGCGGAATGGGATATCAGCATCATTCCGCTGCCGGGCCTGACGCTGCAGTCCACGGGCAGCTATCTGGATGCCCATTATACCGACTACACCTTCACCCCGCCGCCGGGCTATCTGCTGCCGACCGGCACGACCAATCTGTCGGGTACCCCGTTCCCCCTGCCAAGCTGGCAGACCAGCGAGAGCGTGACCTATTCCACCGGCCTCAGGCAGATCGGCGGGCTGGCGATCGGCGATCTGACCTTGTCGGGACATTATTACTGGCAGAGCCGCTACCAGGCCGACCTGCGCACCTTTGACCCCAGCCAGCGCACCGGTTCTTACGGCATGCTCAACCTGCGCATGGATGTGGTCGATATCGCCGGCAAGGGTCTTGATGTGGGCGTGTTTGTGAGCAACGTCCTGAATACGCCTGCCTGCGTGCCCGAATATAACGGCGTGCTCAATTCCGCGCCCAACGCCTCGTTCGGTGTCGCCAATACGGCGGGCGTACTGCAATGCGTGCCGCTGCCGCCGCGCATGACGGGCGTGACCCTGGGCTATAAATTCTAGCCCCGATGCCCTTGGAAGGGTGTGACTACGGCGCGTATTCGACTTTCGTCAAAGTCATGGTGAAGACCAGGGTCTGGTCGGGCGGTATGGCATCGCCCGCGCCGTCGGCGCCGTAGCCCAGGTCGGCGGGAACCACCAGTTCCCAGGTCCCGCCGGTTTTCATCAGCTTGAGCGCCTCGACCCAGCCGGGGATCAGGCCGCCGGCCGGGAACTGGGCCGGCTCTTCCGGTTTGGTCTGGTCGAATACTTTGCCCGAAATGAGAGCGCCCTTGTAATAGACGGTCACCACGTCGCTGTCCCGCAGGACCTGGGGGCCGGTGCCGGCCTTGAGGACGCGGTACATCAGCCCGTCGGGCAGCTTGGTGACACCTGGCCGCGCCGCATAATCGGCCAGGAATCGCGCATTGGATTCGGCGGAGGTGTCGTATGTGGTGGCCGCACCGGATTTCTTCTCGCACGCCGTCAAGGCCGCGATGGGCATCAGGATAAGGGCCAGAATTCTCAAGGCGCGCATGGTTTCCCCCGTTGATGGGGTCTTATAGCGATAAAGGAGCGCCGCCGCTACTTGTTCGCAATCCGCACGTCGTCACCGTCGCGAAGGGAGTCGGACGGATTGTCGATGATGCGGTCCTGGCGCGACAGGCCGCCGCCGACATCCACCGTCGCACCCATATCGCGCGAAATCGTGACCGTCTTGAGCCGGACGTGGTTTTGCGCATCCACCGTGGCCACCTGCATGCCCGCGTCGCGGAACAGAAGGGCGGTCGCGGGCACCCGGATTCCGTTCGCGCCGGGGGGCAGCGGGAATTTCACTTCGGCATAGGCGCCGGGCTGCAGCGCGCCGTCCGGGTTGTCGAGACCGAACTGCACCAGCACCGTGCCGCTGGCACTGGCAACCGCGCCGGCACTGGCCACCAGGGCCGCCTGGAATGTCCGGCCGGGATGTTGCGGCACCGTGAAACTGGCCGTCATGCCCGGACGAATATAGGAGGCGTAATTCTGCGGCACCCGCACATAGATGCGAAGCCTGCTCAGGTCGGACACCGTGAACAAGGGCGTGGCGGCGTTGCCGACCGTCACCAGGGCGCCGACATCGACGGCGCGGCTGGTGACCACGCCGTCAAACGGAGCGACCAGGCGGCGGAAATTCTCCTGGCTGGAAATGCTGTAAAGGCCGGCCTGCGCCGCCGCCACGGCGGCGTTCTTGGCGGCCGTCTCGGCGTCTTTTTCGTCCTTGTCCTGGCGCGACACCGCGCCTTGCGCGAACAGTGCGTCATAACGCTGCGCCGTGGCCGCGGCCAGTTTCTGCGCCGCCTGGGCGTTGATCAGATTGGCGCGGGCCTGTGCCGCCTGGCCGGCCAGGTCGGGGGTGTCGAGCTCGGCCAGCAACTGGCCCTTTTTCACCCGTGCGCCGATATCGAAATACCATTTTTTCACATAGCCGCTGACCTGGGCATAGATCGGCGCCGTGGTGAATGCCTCCACGTCGCCGGGAAGGTTGAGCGCGCCCCCGCCGGTGGCCGCGCCGAGCTTGATGATCTGGACCGTCGGTACCGCCTGGTCGTCGGTCCAGGCCTCGGTGGTATGGGCGCGCCACAGCCGCAGGCCGATGCCCAGGGCGGCGACGACCACCGCCGCGGCGATCGCCAGCTTGCCCCAGCGCTTCAGCCCGGGCGGCGTGGAATATCGCAACAGGTTCTCGGGCGCCGGCTCCCGGACGGTTTCGATCGATGGCCCGGCGTCGGGATTCTTGTCAGGCATAAGCCTCTCCGGATTGCGTGGGCCCGCCGGTTGCCGCGGTCCCCATATTTTTCCGGCGCGCCGCGTGACGGCCATGAATGATGCTGAAAACCACCGGTACGAATAGCAAGGTGGCGACGGTGGCGAAAACCAGGCCGCCGATCACGGCACGCCCCAGGGGCGCATTCTGTTCCCCGCCTTCGCCCAGACTCAGCGCCATGGGCGACATGCCGATGATCATGGCCAGCGCGGTCATGCAAACCGGGCGGAAGCGGGTAAAGCCGGCCTCCACCGCCGCCAGCACGGCGTCGCCATGGTGTGCCAGCCGCTCGCGGGCGAAGGAGATCACCAGGATCGAGTTGGCAGTGGCCACGCCCATGCACATGATGGCACCCGTCAGGGCCGGAACAGACAGGGTCGTGCCGGTGGCGAACAATATCCACACGATGCCGGCCAAGGCCGCGGGCAGGGCGGTGATGATGACAAAGGGATCGGTCCAGGACTGGAAGTTGACCACGATCAGAAGATAGATCAGCACCACCGCCGCCAGCAGGCCGTAGGAAAGGCCCGAAAAGGCGGTGTTCATGGTCGCCACCTGACCGCGCAGGGTGACCGTGGCGCCCCGCGGCAGATATTTCATGTTGGCGTCGATCACCCGCTGCACGTCCCGCGACACCGCGCCAAGGTCGCGGTCCTGGGTGGTGGCATAAAGGTCGATGGTGGGCATGATGTTATAGTGCGTCACCACGGCGCTGCCCTGGCTGCGGCTGATGCGCGAAAGCCCGCCCAGAACCTGGGCGGTCTTTCCATTGGGGCCGGTGATGGGCAGGTTCTGCAGCGCTTCCAGTGAATTCAACTTATACTCCGGGGTCTGCGCCGTCATGTTGTAGGAGACGCCGTTCTTGGGGTTCAGCCAGAAATTCGGCGCCGACTGCGAGGTGCCGGCCAGCGACGTCGCCAGGGCATTGGTGACATCGCGCTCGGTCAGACCCAGCTGCGACATCCGGCTGCGGTCGGCGTCGACCTGGAGCTGCGGCAGGTTGCTGGATTGCTGCATGCGGGCATCCACCAGCCCGGGGATCACGCGGATCTGGCGCAATACGCGCAGGGCGAAAGCTTCCGTCGCTTCGCGGTTGGTGCCCGTTACCTGCACATCCAGCGGCGCCGGCGCGCCGAAGTTCAGGATCTGGCTGGTGATGTCCGGCGGGGGATAGGAAAAGGTCACCTCCGGGAACAGGCGCGGCAGCCTTTCGCGCAAAGTGCGCACATAGTTCGCGGTGCGGCCATGGTCTTGCTTCAGGCTGATGAAGATGTCGGCATCCTGCAATCCGACGGTGCCAGAATTGTTGTACAGCAGGTTGATCGGGCTCTGGTTGAGGCCGACGCTGTCCACGATGGTGGCCAGTTCGGCCTTGGGGATGACGCGGCGGATCTCCCGCTCGATCTGCGCCACGATCTGGGTGGTGTCCTCGACCCGGGTGCCGGCAGGGGTGCGGGCATGCAGCGTGATCTGGCCCGAATCCACGCTGGGGAAGAAATCCTCGCCCAGGAAGGGTACCAGCAGCATGGACGCCGCCACCGCCGCCAGGAAGCCGAACACGAAGGCGCGCCGCTTCGTCATGGCCAGCGCCAGCAGGTTGCGATAGCCCTCGCGCAGGTCGGCGAAGCCTCGTTCGAAACGGTCCTGCTGGCGCGCCAGCATATTGTTGCCCAGGGCGGCCTGTTCCTCGGCATGCGGCTTGAGCAGATAGAGCGCCAGGGTGGGCACCAGGGTGCGCGACAGGATGAACGAGGCGACCATGGCGAACACCACCGCCATCGCCATGGGCACGAACAGAAAGCCCGCCACGCCCTGCAATGAGAACATCGGCACGAACGCGACGCAGATGCAGAGCAGCGAGACAAAGGCAGGCTGTGTGATCTGGCGCGCGCCGTCCATGATCGCGTCATAGACGCCTTTGCCGTGCTCCAGGTGCCAGTTGATGTTTTCGATGGTGACGGTCGCGTCGTCCACCAGGATGCCCACCGCCAGCGCCAGCCCGCCCAGGGTCATGATGTTCAAGGTCTGGCCGGTGGCCCATAGTCCCATCAGCGCCGCCAGCACCGCCAGCGGAATGGAGGTGGCGATGATCACCGTGGATCGCCAGCTGCCCAGAAACATCAGGATCATCAGGCTGGTGAGGGCGGCGGCGATGGCGCCTTCGCGCACCACGCCGTTGATCGCCGCCTTGACGAACAGCGACTGGTCGGACAGCACGTTGATCTTCAGCGCGTCGGGAAGCTGGGTCCTGAGGAGCGGCAGCGAGATTCTTGATGCCGTTCACCACGTCGATGGTGGAGGCCTGGCCGTTCTTCAGCACGGTGGAGAGGACCGCCCGCGCCCCGTCCACATGCACGATATTCTGCTGCGGCGTGTTGCCGTCGCGCACGTGGCCCACATCATGCAGAAAGACGGTGCCGCCGCCCACCGTCTTGACCGGCAAGTCGTTCATGGCCGCGATGGTGTCGGCGGCGTTGTTGAGACGCACGGCATACTGGAAGCTGCCGATCTTGATGTTGCCGGCCGGCACGATCTGGTTCTGGCTGGCGAAGGCGCTTTGCACGTCGGTTGCCGACAGGCCGCGCGCCTGCATCGCGCTGGGATCGAGATCGATCTGCACCGAACGATACTTGCCGCCATAGGAATAGGGCACCGCCGCCCCGGCCACGGTGGTCAGGCGGGGACGGGCGAAATTCTGCGACAGGTCCAGCACCTCCTGCTCGGACAGCGAGGTGGAGGAAAAGGCCATCTGCAGCACCGGCACGGTGGAGGCGCTGTAGTTGAGGATCAGCGGCGGCTGGGTCCCCGCCGGCATCTGGCGGATGGCGGTCTGGGAGATCGAGGTGACCTGGGCCGTGGCCAGGCGGATGTCCACATTGGGCTGGAAGAAAATCTTGGCGATGCCGATGCCCGGCATGGACTGGCTTTCGACATGTTCCACGTCGTTGACGGTGGTGGACAGGATGCGCTCATAGGGCGCCATCATGCGCGCGCCCAACTCGTCGGGCGACAAGCCGAAATAGGTGAAGGCGACGCCGATCACCGGAATTCCGATGTTGGGGAAAATGTCGGTGGGGGTCCGGATCGCCGCCAGCGGCCCGAAGATCAGGATCATCAGGGCCATGACGATGAATGTATAGGGCCGGTCCAGTGCGACCTTGACAAGCCAGGTCATCGTCCTGCCATCCCCACAAGCATGTCCCTCATTACAAACTCTTGCTGCTTTTTCGCGGATTTTCCGCCGACTATAGCGGCAAACCCGCCAAGGGCGCACCGCCGGGGTTGTCGCAACCTGTCGCGAAATAGCCGCCGTCCCGCGGCGGCCTGGGCGCAAATCCTTGGCCGGCCGAATTTGGGGCGGCGGCGCACGACCCGGTTCGCGGGACCATATTCCGTAGAAAGTTTGGGGGATTTTCGCATGGTGATTTCCGCAACAGGCCGCTTAACCCGGCATGGCCCTGCCGCAACCGGCGTTGCAGGGACAGGCCGTGCCGGATATCCCAAATCCCGGCGTCCGGGGGCTTTGCGGCAACCCGGTGTACAAACATCACAATCCCCATTAACGACGCGGAAGAGTTGGGGCGCTTGGCGCGTCCGGTCCGCCCAAGGCCGGCGGGATGGGTTTTCACGGGGGGCTCATGCGCACGCTTGGCGTTTTTCATCTTCTGGCTGTTGCGGCGCTGGTGGCGCTCACGGCTCCCGGCCTGGCGGCTGCGAAAAAGCCGGTTGCGCCTCCCGATCCGCGCATCGGCGTGCTCGAGCAGCAGCTGCGCGACGTGCAGCGGCAACTGGCCGATATCCGGCGATCGCAGGGGCGGGACGACACCGCCGCCGCGGTGGCGGATCTCAAGCGCAGCAGCTCCAGCCAGTATGCCGACATCAACAAGCGCCTGGATGCCCGCACAAAGGTGGGCCTGAACAACGGCCGGCTGTCCTTTGCCAGCCCCGACGGCGCCTTCACCCTGTCGCTGCGCAGCCTGATCCAGTTCGATACCGCCTATTTCGCGCAAGGCCGCAACCCGTCCGGCGCGGACCTGAACAGCGGCACCAATTTCCGCCGCGCGCAGTTCGGCTTTGCCGGCAGCGCCTGGAAGGACTGGTCCTATAATTTCACCTACGACTTCGGCGGCAACGGCACCGAGAAGAACGGCTATATCTACAGCGCCTATCTGGAATATGACGGATTCAAGCCGTTCGGCGTGCGGATTGGCGCTTTCGCGCCACCAGCCGGCATCGAAGACGCCACCAGCAAGACCGACATGATTTTCCTGGAAGGGGCCGCTTCGACGGACATTGCCCGCAACATCGCGGGCGCGCCCAGCCGCGAGGGCGCCAGCATTTTCGTCCAGCGCGACACCTATCTCCTGTCGCTGGCCTATACCGGCAAAAAGGCCACCGACGCCGCGACCTTCGATGCGCAGCAGGCGCTCGTCGCCCGCGCTTCCTGGCTGGCCGTCGACACGTCCGGCATGAAATGGCTTGTGGATGCCAATGTCAGTCATGTCTTCCATCTGGCCGACAGGGCGCCCAATACCGCCGCGTCCAACTCCTTGACCTTCGCCAACGGGCCGGAAGTGGCGGTGGATGCCACCAAGACCGTGAGTACCGGCGCCATCGATGCCTCTAAGGTCACGGAGTTCGGATTTGAAACCGCCGCGGCCTATGCCGGCTTCTATGGCCAGGGCGGCTGGTTTCACTATGGCATTACCCGCCGCTCGGCATTGCCCAGTCCGGACTTCAGCGGCTGGTATGCGGTGCTGACTTATTCGCTGAGCGGCGAACAGCGTCCCTACAATCCGGCCACCGCCAGCTTCCAGGGCCTCAAGCCCGTCCATCCGCTGGGTTCGGGCGGTTGGGGGGCCTGGGAAGTCAAGGCGCGCTACAGCGATATCGATCTGGATTTCCTTCCGCTCAGTCCGGCCGCCAGCGGCGGCATCGCCGGCGGCAAGCAGGATGTCTGGACCGTGGGCCTGAACTGGTATCCCACCAGCGGCATCCGTTTCGCGCTGGATTACGACAACATCTCGGTCAACCATGCCAATGCGCCCGCGACCGATATCTCGGCCAACGCCATCGCGCTGCGCAGCCAGATGGCCCTTTAGCCAAGCCGGGGCGCGCATTGTCCTTCCGGCGGCGGCGGACATGATTACCGCCGCGGCATCGCCCGGTTCCCCAAAATCAGGCGGCGGCTGCGATCGCCTGCGCGACCGCCTCGGCCACTTTGATTCCGTCAATCGCCGCCGACAGGATGCCGCCGGCAAAGCCCGCGCCTTCGCCCGCCGGATACAGGCCCTGCGTGTTCGGGCTCTGCAAGTCGGCGCCGCGTTGGATGCGGATGGGCGAGGAGGTGCGTGTCTCCACGCCGGTCAACACCGCGTCCGGACGATCGAAGCCCTTGATCTGGCGGCCGAAGGCGGGCAGGGCCTCGCGGATCGCGGCAATCGCGTAATCGGGCAGGCAGCGCGAAAGATCGGTTGGCGTCACGCCCGGGCGGTAGGAAGGAACGACCTCGCCCAATGCGGTCGAGGCCGTCGCGGCCAGGAAATCGCCCACCAGCTGCACCGGGGCGGCATAGCTGCCGCCGCCTGCCGCGAACGCCATGCCCTCCCAGTGGCGCTGGACTTCAATGCCCGCAAGCGGATGGCCCGGATAGTCCTGCTGCGGCGTGATGCCGACCACGATGCCGGCATTGGCGTTGCGTTCGCTGCGCGAATACTGGCTCATGCCGTTGGTGACGACGCGCCCCGCTTCGCTGGCCGCGGCCACCACCGTGCCGCCCGGACACATGCAGAAACTGTAGACGCTGCGGCCGTTGGCGGCGTGGTGCACCAGCTTGTAGTCGGCCGCCCCCAGCTGGGGAATGCTGCGCCCGAAGCGGGCCTTGTCGATCAGTCCCTGCGGATGCTCGATGCGAAAGCCCAGGCTGAAAGGCTTGGCCTCGATGGCGACGCCGCGTTCATGCAGCATCTCAAACGTGTCGCGGGCGCTGTGGCCCAGTGCCAACACGACGTGATCGCCGGCGATCTCCTCGCCATTTTCCAGTTTCACGCCGCGCACAAGCCGCTGCGGCGTCAGCAACAGATCGACCACCTTGCTTTGAAAGCGATACTCGCCCCCCAGGCTCTCGATGGTTCGGCGCATGGCTTCCACCATCGTCACCAGGCGGAAGGTGCCGATATGGGGGTGCGCTTCGGTGAGGATCTCCTCCGGCGCGCCGGCGCGCACGAATTCCGTCAGCACCTTGCGGCCAAGGTGGCGCGGATCCTTGATCTGGCTGTATAGCTTGCCGTCGGAAAAGGTCCCGGCGCCGCCTTCGCCGAATTGGACATTGGATTCCGGATTCAGCACCGAGCGCCGCCACAGGCCCCAGGTATCCTTGGTGCGCTCGCGCACCACCTTGCCGCGTTCCAGGATGATGGGGCGAAAGCCGGACTGCGCCAGGATCAGGGCAGCGAACAAGCCGCAAGGCCCCGCGCCGATGACCAGCGGGCGCTGGAAGCTGCGCGGCGCATGGGCGAGGAATTTGTAGTCGGTGTCGGGGGTGGGCCGCGCGTCCCGTGGGGCGCGGCTTTCATCCTTCAGCGTGACATCCACCGTGTAGATGTAGAGGATGGCATTCCTGTTGCGGGCGTCATGGGCGCGCTTGAACACGCGCCAGCCCAGCAGCGCCTCGGCCGGCAGTTTCAGCCTTTTCAGGATGGCGGTCTTCAACGCTTCGGGGCGGTGGTCGAGCGGCAGCTTGATGTCGGTGAGGCGCAGCATGGCGGCTCGACCTAGCGCTTCACAAGCGCAACTTCAACCCAAGCTGGACGGACAGTGGCTGGCGCAAGGTCAGGGTGCGCGGATCGCTCAGCGCCGGCGTGACCAGGCCCGCGGTATCGGAGGGATCGAAATAACCGCCGTAAAGCGCGTCATGGTTGTCGAACAGATTGTTGATCGCGCCGAACAGCTGCCACCTCGGATCGAATTGCCAGGCCGCGCGCAGGTTGACCACCATGGTCGCCGGCAGCCTGGCGTTCAGGTTGGAAGGATCGCCGTCGAAATACTGGCTTGCGGTAAAAGCCAGTTCGCCGCCCAGGCTGAGCCGGTCCGTCAGGTCGATATCGCCGCCCGCCCGCACACTGCTCGCCGGGTTGAGCGGCAGCCGCCGTCCCGGCGTCACCGTCACATTGCCATCCGCATCGGCGCCCGGATTGTTGGGTGAGGCCAGGGTGCCGGTGAATTGGTAGGTGGCATCGAGATAGGAATAGCTGGCATAGGCGGAAAATCCCTCGGCCTCATAACGGGCCGTCAAGTCCAAGCCCTGGCGCCGGGTGGACGGCACATTGGCGAAGTAGCCGCGGCCCGCGATCACGCTGGCCAGGGCGACGATGTCGTGATCGCTGTCGGTGCGGAACAGCCCGATGCTCCAAGCGAGCTTGCCGTCCTCCAGCGCGGCTTCGCCGCGCAGGCCCGCCTGATAGGAATGGGACACCACCTGCGCCAGTGGCGGATCGCCGACCAGCGATCCTTCCAGCAGGCAGGGCAGGGCCGGGTCGGCGCAGTCCAGCTCCAGCGGCGTGGGCGCGCGATTGGCCTGGGAATAACTTCCGAACAGCGAAACCGTGTCGGCGAATTTCCATGTCAGCCCGGCCAGCGGGTTGACATGGCCATAGCCGTGGCGGCCGTTCAGCTCGGCCGCCACCCCGCTGCGGTCACGGGTTGCGATGTCGGCGGAATTGATGCGCAGGCCCGCCGTCACGGTCAGCCGGTCGGTCACATCCAGCGCATCCACGGCATAAAAGCCGTAATAGCTGGTGGTGGCGCCCAGGGTGACCGGCGCGTAACCGATATCGCCATTGGCGTGGATGGTGCCGCCCGATCCCGCCAGCGCCGGATCCACCGCGACCGCAAGGCTGGGGAACAGGCGGGCCAGGGTGCTGGACGAGCGGAAGGCGATGGCGCCGCTGTCCAGGCTGACGCCGGCGGTAAGGTAATTGCCCAGACCCAGCAGCGGCGCGTCCCCGGTGAATTGCAGCGTGCCGCCGCGAGTTGTGCTGTCGGTTAAGCTGCGGTCCAGCGTGCCGTAGAAGCTGTTCGCCGTGAAGGGCAGCGGATTGCCGTTCTGGTCCAGCAGGGCGAACTGGTTGCGGAAATTCAGGGCGGCAGCGCCGGTGAAAGGCGCCGGCCGCGAAAATCCGTCGTCCTGCAGGCACAATCGCCCGGCAAAGGAGGAGGCATTGGAGCAGCGCTCGAAATTGCCGTCATTGCCGTCGGCATGGCGCTGGCTGAGGCTGCGAACATAGAGCGAGGCTTCGATCTGCCAGTTCTCGCTCAGCCGCGACTTGCCGTTCAAAGCCAGGCTGCCGATTTTGTTCCGCGTGGTCTGGGGGAAGGTATAGACCGACTTGGGGTCGCGCTGGATCAGGTCGAAGGGGGTGGGGCCGACCACGCCCAGGCCGGTGGCGGCGCCCGAGGCGACAAGATGAACCTCGCTGTCGCCGAAACGCCAGCCGGCATCGGCATAGAGGCGTGCCAGGTTGGACTGGGAATGAAAGCGCCAGCCCTGGTCGGTAACAGCTTCGGCGGCGCCATAGAAACTGAAGGCGCCGGCTTCGGCGCCCCATTGCGCGCTGGCCATGCCGCGTCCATAGGAACCGCCCTGCAGCGAGGCTTCGCCGCCCCGCCAGGTAAAGCCGTTCTTCATCACCATGTTGACCGAGCCGCCCAGCGCGTTCAGGCCAAACACCGGATTGCTGCTCCAGATATCCGCGCGGGCGATGGCCGCCAGCGGGATGGCATCCCAGTTGACGGTGTCACCAAAGGCTTCGTTCAGCCGCACGCCATTTTGATAGACCGCCAGGCCCTGGGGCGTGCCTTGCAGCGGCGAGGCCTGGAAGCCGTGAAAATGCAGGTCCTGGAACATCGCATTGCCCTGGGTATCGGCCAGGGAAACGCCGGCGGCCTGCGCGCTGAGGGCGCCCAGCACGGAATCGCCATGCTGGGCGGCAAGCTGACCGGCGCCCAGGCTCTGCAGGTTTCCGGGAACTTTGTCGGGGGAAAGGCCGATGTCGGAATTGGGCAGGGTGCCATAGACCACGACATGCTCGGCGTCGTTGGTCGGCTGCTGAGCCATGGCGGGCATGGCAAAGACGGCGAGCGAAACGGCGCCCCACGTGGCGATACGCGGCAGCAATTTATCCCCTTTTTTCTGAACCGATAATGCAGCCGGCCGGCGGATGCAAATTCGGCTTGCCGCGCAGGACATTTAAAGGAATGGCGGTTCGCCGGCACCGTCCGCCGAAATCCACCTTCACAAAAGATTTCCATGCCGGTTTGGTGTTGACGATGCGGCCTTTCGGGCGCAGGCTTTTGGTGCCGAAAGGAGAGATTGCGGCTGACGCAGTTGCTTTCTGAGTGCCCAACGCGCGATGGCGCGAATGCGCCGTTCAAGTCGCGATCAATCCGGTGGAGACCGGGATTGCTGGTGCCGGGAAGACGCGCGAAGCGCAAGTCTTGAATTGCGGCAGGTGAAGCCTGCAACAGGGAGGTTCCAACATGGAAGAAACTCCACCGGATCGTAAGCCGGGCTTCGCCTGATGCGGAGCCAAGGCCCGGACTAAAGTCCCGGACCTCCGCCCACAATTGAAACGGAACAATGGGTGAAAGCCCATAAAAGCGTCCGGCCTGATGTCGGACAAAAGAATGCAGCAAGCTCCGTCGGTAATCCGGCGGGGCTTGTTCATTACGAGAGCAGCCATGCAAGGCCGCAGTAATGGCCGGGGTTGCAACATTTTGAAGTATTATGAGGCTTTTACTTCGCAAGGGGCTGATTTATTGGAGTTGTCCCATGCGAAAAAATTCGATTGCCGCCGCCGTCCTGCTTTGTGCCGGACTATTGGCGGGCTGCACCACTTCCCGTTCCACCGCGCCGGCGCGCTCCGCCAGCGAGCAGCTGCTGCTTTCGGCCGCCGCCGACCGCGCCGCGGCACAGCTGTCGCTCGGTATTCCCAAAGGCGTCCGGGTGTACCTGGATACCCGCTATTTCCAGGGCTATGACGACGGCTATGCCATCGCCGCGGTCCGCACCGAATTGCTCAAGAGCGGCCTGATGCTGGTCGACGACCGCAATCAGGCCGAGGCGGTTGTGATGGTATCCTCCGGCGCCCTGTCCACGGACCAGAAATCGCTTCTGATCGGCTTGCCGCAATTGACGGTGCCCTATATCCCGGTGGGCAATTCGGTGACGGTGCCCGAAATCGCCCTGTTCAAGCAGGCGGAGGAGAAAGGCGTCGCCAAGTTCGTCGCCACCGGCTATGACGCCAAGACCGGCAAGCTGCTGGGAACCACCGATCCGCGCTACGGCTTTGCCCACAACACCAATCACACCGTCCTGCTGTTCTTCTCCTGGGCGACGGGCGACGTGGTACCACCGGGCGTGGACCAGCATTCGCTGTCGTTCCGGACGCTGACCAGCATGCTGCCCGGCAGCAATTAGCCGGGGAAATACTGATAGAGCCAGGTCTCGCTGAGGGTGCGCGTGCCCAGCCTGAGGAACAGCCGCAGCTCGGCCGGTGCGTTGCCCTCCAGCTGCAGATCGAACAGCGCCCGCCAATGTTCGGTTCCCACAACCTTGACGACATAGGCATTGTCGATCGTGCCGCGCGAGGCGCTGACCACAGGGGTCACATCGTAGCGTTGCTGCATCTGCATCAACGGTCCGCCGGTGAAATCCACCACGAATTTGTGCTTGTCCCGGGGCCAGGGATTCTGTCCCGGTATGCCGCCGCGCCCCAGCCGGGTCGCGACCACCTTGGCGATGGCGGTGGGGTAGGACGGCTCCTGGTTCTGCCAATACAGCCGGTAGTCCAGGGAGAGGGTGTCGCCGGCATGGACGGCGCGATCGGGCCGCCAATAGGCGACGATATTGTCATGGGTCTCGTCGTCGGTGGGAATCTCCACCAGTTGCACGGCACCGGCTCCCCAATCGCCCTTGGGCTCCACCCAGATCCCGGGGCGCTTGTCGTAGAAGGCGCCGTCGTCCTGATAGTCGGCAAAATCACGGTCGCGCTGCATCAGGCCGAAGCCCTTGGGATTGTCGTCCGCAAAGCTGTTGGTTGTCACCCGCGGCGGATCGATCAGGGGCCGCCAGATGCGCTCGCCCTTGCCGGTCCACAGCGCCAGCCCGTCACTGTCGTGGATCTCCGGCCGCCAGTCGGCGGCCCTGGGCCGCTCATTTTCGCCGTACCAATACATGCTGGTCAGCGGCGCCATGCCCAGCTGTGTAACCTCGTCCCGGAAGAACAGTTGGCAATGCACATCCATCACGACGCCGGCTTCATTCTTCGCGGCGTCGAACCGATAGGCCCCGGTGACCGAGGGACCGTCCAGCAGCGCATGGATGGTGATCGCCGGGCCGTTCGATTCCAGCCAGAATTCGGAAAAACGCGGGAATTCCTCCGCCGTCGCGGCCCCTGTATTGATGGCGATGCCGCGCGCCGACGCGCCGTACTGGCCGTCCTGCCCGCTGGAACGGAAATAGCTGGCGCCCTGAAAGGCCAGCCAGTCCGTCGGCTTGTCCGGTCCGTCCATGACCCGAAAGCCCGCAAATCCCAGATGGGCCAGCGCTCCGGCATCCAGCCCCGATGGGCCATAGTCGAAATAGTCCGGGCCGTAGAGAATTGCCCGCGCCTTGCCACGGTCCAGTGCATGCAGCACCACGGGATCGCCGGAATAGCGGTTGAGATGAAAGAACGACACCGGATCGGATCGGCCGGCCCACAAGGCATGGTCGGCACGGAACCTGATCTTCTGGACGGCGTCGAAATCGATGTCCTCGATGATCCGGGCCGCGCGCGGCTGTGGCGCCTTATAAGGCCTGCTGGCGTTTTTTTGGGCGCGGTCGACCAGCCCGGCGAAACTGAAATCGCGCGCCGGCCCCAGACGGATACCGGACGGTGCCGGTGGTGCGGCAAATGCGCCGGGCGGCAGCAGGCCGGCCGGCAGGGCGGCAAGCAGCAGGCGTCGGCTAAGCATCAGCATGGGCGGGAACTCATCGCGGGTTGCCACTGGAAGCGGCAATCATGGAGAAGTTATGGCGGGCGGCGCTACCATCGCCGCCCAGGAATTGCACCGAACGATCCATGATTTCGCCGTAATGTCAGGCTTCATTGCCGATGTCGAACGGGCGACAAATATCGGGATTTACGACAGATGGATTCCCAGTCTCGCGCATTTGAGGCACCGGTTGAAGAGAGTATTTGCGGCGCGCCGTTGCGCTGCCCCCGGCCCATGACCGCTCAGCCCCTGGTGCCCTGGACGGCAGGGCGCGTGCTAGGCCTGCTTTTCATGGCCCTGATTTCCGTCCCGGCCCAGCTTGCGCCGGCCATGATCAGCCGCCGTCGTGCCTGACATCGCGCCCAGGCGCTGGCTCTATCTTTTCCTGGTGCTGGCCTCCACGGTCGCCGCCGTCACCCGGATGGCCGGGGTGCTGCAGTATGACGGCTTCACCACCCGCGAAGTCGTCATTCTTGCATTGTTCGCCATCCTGTTTGCCTGGATCGCCGCGTCCTTCTGGCTGGCGGTGTTCGGCGCCTGGGCACGGTTCAACAAGATCGATCTGCTGCCGCTGACGCCCGCCGGCGGGCCCTCTGCTGCGCGCACCGCCATATTAATGCCGGTCTATAACGAGGATGTGGGCCGGGTCTTTTCCGGCGTGCGCGCGATATGGGAGTCGGCAGGTCCCGATTTTGATTTTTTCATCCTCAGTGACAGCACCAACCCCGAAAATTGGGTGGCCGAGGAACTGGAATGGCAAAAGCTGCGCAGCCAGCTGGGAGAGACGGCGCGCATCTTCTATCGCCACCGTACCCGCAACATCGGTCGCAAGGCCGGCAACATCCAGGACTTTTGCGAGAATTGGGGGCAACTCTACGACTATATGGTCATCCTGGATGCCGACAGCCTGATGACCGGCAAGACGCTGGAGCAGCTGGTCGGCTTGATGGATGCCAACCCCCGCACCGCCCTGATCCAGGCGCCGGCCCAGTTGGTGGGCCGCAACTCGCTGTTCGCGCGCATCCAGCAATTCTCCTCCAGCGTCTATGGTCCCATCCATACCGCAGGCCTGGCCTTCCTGCAGGGCGCCGACGGCAATTACTGGGGCCACAACGCCATTATCCGGGTGCATGCCTTCATGCAGAATTGCGGGCTGCCGCGGCTGCCCGGCAAGCCGCCTTTCGGCGGCGAGATCATGAGCCACGACTTCGTCGAGGCGGCGCTTCTGCGCCGCGCGGGCTGGGACGTGTGGATGGCGCCCGACATCGGCGGCTCGTTTGAAGAACCGCCGCCCACCCTGCTGGATTACCTGGTCCGCGACCGGCGCTGGTGCCAGGGCAATCTGCAGCATCTCCGCCTTGTGTTCGCGCAAGGGCTGGCCCTGCCCAGTCGGTTGCATCTTGCGATGGGGATCATGAGCTATGTCTCATCGCCCCTGTGGCTGATGCTGCTGGTTGTGTCCGTGGCCGACATGATGGGCTCGCAGGCAGCGACGTCCGCGGGCCATGCCGGACTGTGGTCCGCGCTGCCGCTATCGATCTCCCATGCCGGCGAATTGGTGATTCTGGTTTTGGCCGCGTTGGTTATGCTCTATGGCCCCAAGCTGCTGGCGGTCATCGCGCTGTTGGATAGTCCGGAAGCCACCCGCGCCCATGGCGGCACCGACGCGGTACTGCTGGGGGCGATGTGGGAATCGCTTTTCGCGACCCTGGTGGCGCCGATCGTGATGCTGCAGCACAGCTGGTACGTGTTCAGTATTCTCATGGGCATGGCGACGGGCTGGAATCCGCAGACCCGGACCGACCGCGCCCTGCCGCTGCGCCTGGTGGCCCGCCAGTTCGCGCCACACACCATCGTCGGACTGGCCGCCACCATCCTGCTGTGGCGCTATGCGTATGACAGTTTCGACTGGTTTGTGCCCTTGCTTGCCGGGCTGTGGCTCGCGGTCCCGCTGGTGCTGTTCAGCAGCAGCCCGCTGCTTGGCCTGGCGGCGCGCAGGGACCGGCTGTTCCTGGTGCCCAGCGAAACGCGCGGGTCGAAGGTGCTTGGCCGCGCCCACGCCCTGGCGGAAAGCCATGAAAACCTGTCCGGCAAGGCCCGGGCGCTGGTGCTGGACGACCCGCAGGTGCGCAAGCTTCACCTTGCGCTGCTGGCCGACGCGCCCGCGCCGGCCGGCGATTGCGCGCGGCTGGGTTTATTGCGCGCCCAGGCGGCCCGGCGCGAAACCGCCGGTTTCAGCCGCGACGACTGGACCTTGATTCTGTCCGATTCCGAAGGCCTCAAGGCACTGGGCACTCCATCCTGATCGCGCTAACATCCGCGTAAAATCGGTAGAGCGTCGGCGGGAGACGGAGCGACAATCTCATAGAGCGTCGGCGAGAGCCGGAGCGACAATAACAAGGGGCGGGACATGTTCAGGACACTTCTTGGCGCCGGGCTGCTGATGGCGCTGGCCGGACCGGCGGCGGCGCAGACGGCCGTGGCCCATGTCACCATCGACACCTCCAGGCCCGGCATCCCGATCGATCGCCATATCTATGGCCAGTTCGCCGAGCATCTGGGACGCGGCATCTACGAAGGCATCTGGGTTGGGGAAGGCAGCAAGATCCCCAATATCCACGGCTATCGCAAGGACGTGGTGGAGGCGCTGCGCCACATCCATGTGCCCGATGTGCGCTGGCCGGGCGGCTGCTTTGCCGATCTTTACGACTGGCGCGACGGCATCGGCCCGCGCGCCAAGCGCCCCACCCGGATCAATGTCCATTGGGGTGGCGTCACCGAGGACAACAGCTTCGGCACCCATGAATTCATGAATTTCGCCGAACTGATCGGGGCCGACGCCTATGTCTCCCTGAACGTCGGCAGCTTGACGCCTTACGACAGCGCGCAGTGGCTGGAATATATGACGTCCGACGGCAACGCATCGCTGGCCAATGAGCGGCGCAAGAACGGCCGTGACAAGCCCTGGAACGTCCACTTCGTTGGCATCGGCAACGAGACCTGGGGCTGCGGCGGCAATATGCGCGCCGAATATGCCGCCGACATCAACCGCCGCTACGCCACCTTCGCCAACACCCCGCGCGAAATGGGCACCCTGAAGATCGCCAGCGGCAGCCACGACGACAATTACGATTTCGCCGAGACCATGATGCGCGACGGCGGCCGGTTCGACGGCCTCAGCGTGCATTACTACACCGTGCCGCGCATCTTCCGCGACAAGGGGCCGGCCACCGCTTTTCCGGAAAGCGAATGGGCCTCGACGCTCAGCCACGCGCTGCACATCGACGACATCGTCACCAGGACGTCGGCGATCATGGACAAGTATGATCCGGACAAGAAGATCGGGCTTTATGTCGATGAATGGGGCACCTGGTACGACCAGGAGCCCGGCAGCCATCCCGGCTTTCTCTACCAGCAGAATAGCCTGCGCGACGCCGAGGTCGCCGCGCTCAGCCTCAACATCTTCCAGCGCCACAGCGATCGGGTGAAGGGCGCCAATATCGCCCAGATGATCAATGTGCTGCAGGCCATGATCCTGACCGACAAGGAGAAGATGGTTCTGACGCCCACCTATCATGTCTTCGACATGTATCAGGCCTTCATGGGGGCGGCGCCTTATCCCGCCAGCGTCACGACGCCCGAATATGTCCAGGGCCCCAACCGCCTGCCGATGGTGGATGTATTCGCGGCGCGCGGGACGGACGGCAAGCTGGTGCTGTCGATCGTCAACACCGATCCGGGCCATGCGGTGCAGTTGGTTACCAACCTGACCGGCACCGCCCATGGCCGCATCCTGTCGGGCTTCGCCATGGACGCGCACAACAGCTTCGACAAGCCGGACATGGTGCATCCGCTGCCGTTCAGCGGTAGCAGCCGAAGACGGCAAGCTGTCCTTCGACATGCCCGCCAAGTCGGTCGCGGTGGTGACGCTGGACTAGCTATCGGGCGCTGAACTTGTAGACGATGGTGTTGATGTAGCTCTGGCCCGGATTCAGCCGCGCGGTGGGAAAGTCCGGATGGTTGGGGGAATCCGGAAATACCCCCGGCTCCAGGCAGATGGCATCGCCCTGGCGATAGGCGCGGGCGCTCTTGCCGAAGAATGTGCCGTCGAGGAAATTGCCGGTATAGAACTGGATGCCCGGCGCGGTGATGCTGATCTCCATCGTCCGGCCCGATACCGGCTCCTGCACGACGGCGGCGGGACGCAGGCTGCCGGCCGTGCCGTCGACGATGAAATTGTGGTCATAGCCGCGGCCGAAGCGGATCTGCTGGTCGCGGCCGTCGCGGATGCGATCGCCCACCCGGTGAGGCGTGCGGAAATCGAAGGGCGTGCCGGCCACCGCGCGCCGCTCGCCCGTCGGGATCAGCGTGGCATCCACCGGCGTGAAGCGTTCGGCATGCAAGGTCACCATATTGCCCATCACGTCGCGCGCGTCGCTGCCCGACAGGTTGAAGTAGGAATGGTTGGTGAGGTTGAGGACCGTGGGCTTCGAGGTGGTGGCGCGGTATTCGAGGCGCAGTTCATTCTGTTCGTTCAGCGAATAGGTGGCGGTGACTTTCAAGGCGCCGGGAAAACCCTCCTCGCCGTCGGCGCTGACATAGCTGAACACGGCTTTCGCCTGCGGCCCGCTGGACACCGAGTCGATTTTCCACATCCGCTTGTCGAAGCCCTTGGGGCCGCCATGCAGCGAATTGGGGCCGTCATTGGCCACCAAAGTGTAGGACTTGCCGTCGATCGAGAATTTGCCCTTGGCGATGCGGTTGGCATAGCGCCCCACCGACGCGCCGAAATAATCGGGGTGGGAGAGATATTCCTGGGCGGTGTCATAGCCCAGCACGACATCGTCCTTGCGGCCGACTCTGTCCGGCACCATCAACGACTGCAGCGTCGCGCCCAGGGTCATGATTTTCGCCGACATGCCGGCGCCATTGCTCAGCGTCACCGCTTCCACCTTGGTGCCGTCGGACAGTTGCCCGAAGGCGCTGCGCGCCGCGGTCGCGGCATCGGCGCCGCCGATGGCCAGGGTGGTACCCAGGACTGCACACGCCATGCCCAGAAGCCTGCTTTTCATGCTCTCTCCCATTTTTGTTGCCGCACTATTCCGGGAAACCGGATGGCGGGCAAGCGCGCGCCCCAAGCGCCGCCAAGCCGGAATGGCGACGCCGGAATGCGCGGGTTAGATCAACGAGATCAATAGCTTGATCGTCCTGCCGGGATTTTCCATGCCACGGGATTGCCAAAAAGTCATATCCGGGCCGGCCCGCGCGGCGCGAGGCGAAAATCATCATCTCCAAGCGCAAGTGTAAGGACCATGCCGATTATGAGCCGGGCTGGCGGCATTCCAGAGCGTCGGCATGGCCTTCATCCCAACGGCTCCGGTCAGGCTCGGACGTATAGGGATTGGTCGAAGCATTCGCCGGCGCGGTACCGCGTCCTGGTGACTGGCTCCGCGCTGCGTTCCAGCCTTGGGCATAGACCCGGCTGCGCCGGAAAAGCGTTTCAGGCGACAAGTCGGTCATGGCCGCCGCGGCCGCAATGTCTCGCGCGCCGGCAAGCGGACGGGGGCGGCGAGGTCTTCGCCGTCGCGCAGCAGGGCATCGCGTAACTCCTGCGGATCAGCCGCCACATATTCGGTAATCCCAGCCGTCGTGATCTGAAGAATGGCGCCGGTCTGCCGCCAGGCTTCGACCGTGAGCGTATCCAGCCGTCCCTCCTCCAGGTCCACCTTGTAGGACCCGGCGGGCGCGGCGGCGTCCATGCCGGCCAGCCGGAAAGGCCGCCGGAAGGTCAGTTTCGAATGGCTGGTCCGGGTCGTCATGGAATCCTCGCTTCCGGGATGGCAGCAGCCGGCTGGCTTATTCGCCATCCGGCTGCGCCCGGCGCGGTCTTTGCCCAAATCACACAAACGCGGCGCAATGTGCGCCAGCAGGTGTGAGGACACTCAACTGCGCCAGAATATTTTCGGCCGGCACCCCGTTCCTGATCGGCCGTCAGGCACTCCCCGTAGAGATGGGAAGTAATTGGCGCGTTACAACCGGCACCCAAGGACATATCCGCCGGTGAAGGCCATGTATTTCGTCATCTAGGCGCGTGCCACCATCCGGCCCATCGGCGTGATCATCAAGCCACCGAAAATCGCCTGGATCAGGCCAAGTTCGACAAGCCGCGCCTGATGCGCCTTGGGGATCGTCGCGCAAATGAAGCCGCGGCACACCAGTTTCAGCGAAGCTAGCTCCGCACCGGTCAGATCCGCGACATTGGGAATGCGGTCCACGACTCTCCGATCCGCCTAGTGGTCATAGGCGCAGGTATCGGCAGTGAAGGCAATGGGGCCAACAGGCGTCCCCAATTGGGCTTACCCAACGAAAGCCACAGGCTTTGCTTCCAGAAACCGGCAAACTCCGATCGGGGAATAGAGCCGGTCATATACGTCCAGGCAAATGCTTTGCAGCGCGTGCGTGCCTTCAATCCGGTATCCGGCCCACCGCGTCTGGACGCAATTTCCCGGAAAACCGTCTGCCTGAAATTGTGCGGCCGCCCATTCCAATGCGTGACGACGCTTTGCCCGAACCTGCGGAGCATATCATCGGGCGGGCGGCCTGGGGCGTCATGCAGGCCAGGCGCGGCGACCGGCGCGCCGCCTTCATTTTCCCAATCCGAAATCACGCCGGTACTGTCATAGAGATCGTGACGATCCGATTTCATGGGCCTGGTCTCTTTGCTGCGTCCCGCTCCGGCAAGGAAGATGATCTTGTTGCCTGCGGCTTCAGTCAGTCAAAGCGCCAATGGCCGTCGGAGGCGCGGCAGGCGGTGCCGGTCCGGGTGAGCGCACGGTTGCCGCGATAGGTGGTCTCGGTGAAATCGCGGCATCGCACACCCGAGCGCTGGTAATCGCGGGTCGGCCGGAAGTAGCCGCGGGACTGGCCATGCCTCCAGTCATAGCGGTGACCGATCTCACCATTGAGGCCATCGGAGTAAGTATTGAAGGCATAGGGCTGGTCTTCACAGTCTATGTCCTTGGAAACCGTATTGCCGAGCAAGCCGCCCAGCACGGCACCGCCAATGACCGCGCCGCCATTGCCATGGCTGACGGCCGAACCGATCAGGCCGCCGGCGGCAGCGCCAAAGATGGTGCCGGCAACCGCATTGCCACTGCGGCAGTTTTGCTCATATTCGCCTTGGCGGTAATAGGCGGCCTCCTGACCGCGACGATCCTCAGCGCCGTTGCCATATCCGGGGCCGCCGCGACGATCATCTCGCGCCCGCATCTGGCGGTACCGGCCATTGCGATCATAGTAGCCGCGCTGGTCGGACTGGCTGTAGTAGCCGTCCGGCTCGCGTTGCGCGCCGTAATTCTGGGCCTGGGCGGCCAGGGTTGTTGCGAACAAGGCGGCCGCCATCAGGGCAATCCTGGTTTTCATGAAATTCTCCACAAAATGAATATCGGGCCATAGCCGACGGCTAGGGGCGTTCGCACCGGACTTTGATTGGGGGGATGCGGCAGAATGGAAACGCACCCAATTCGAAATGGTTCCATGGCGCCGCGATTCCCCGATTGGGTGGGAAACCGTCATGCTTGCGGATCGGGGAACCAGAAAATTCTGAACGGCCTTGAAAGTCCGCTATTGGCGCGAAGCGGACAGTGCGGCGGGGCGCAGCAAATTACTGGCGAATGGCAATTGCCCGCAGATGTTCGATGGCATTGCCATCATTAAGCATGGCCCCCACGACCATCGCTCCGATAACAAGAACCGCAATCGCGAGTGCCTTCAGCCAAGTTGCCACGCTGTCGCGCTCGTCAGCCAGATCGTCACACGCCTTATAGTTCACTTGGAAGTTCAAACGGTTCATTTTGGGACAAGCCTGCTCTGCAAGCCAAAGCACTGCACAAGCCATACCGCGAGCAATTGCCGCCGGTCGGTGAACCGGAATGCCCATTCTGGCGCCGGGCGGCCGTTGGCCCGATCGGGGCGCGTGACCGCTTTTGACCCAAAGCGGACATTGGAATACATCTTCGCGCCGGGAGGGGTAGTAAGTATGGCATTCCTGACACGACGCACGATGCTGTCTTCGACCGCCGTGGCACTGGTGGCAACCGGGCTGCCGGCGCAGGCCGCGCCTTCGCCCGATACCGAGTGGCGCAGCTATGCGGCCGACCTGGCCAACACCCGCTATGCGCCGTTGGACCAGATCAACGCCGGCAATTTCGACAAGCTGGAAGTCGCCTGGCGCTTTCCTTCCGCCATGCTGGGTTCGCGCCCGGAATATACCTGGGAGGCGACCCCCCTAGTCATCAAGGGGCGGCTCTACACCACCGCCGGCGCGCGCCGCGATGTGGTCTGCCTGGATGCCGCCAGCGGCGAGATGCTCTGGCTCTTCCGCAAGGACGAAGGCGCGCGCGCGCGCAATTCCCCGCGTCAATATTCGGGCCGTGGCCTTGCCTATTGGAGCGACGGCCAGGAGGAGCGCATTCTTTATGTCACCCCCGGCTATCAGCTGGTGGCCCTGGATGCCCGGACCGGCCTGCCTGTCGCGGAATTTGGCGAGAATGGCGTGGTCGATCTCAAGCTGAATGACGACCAGGTCATCGATCCGGATGGCGGCGAGATCGGTCTGCATGCCACGCCTGCCGTCGCGCGCAATGTGGTGATCGTGGGGGCGGCCCATGCCTCGGGCAGCGTGCCGGGCAACAAGCCGCGCACCAAGGGATATGTCCGCGGCTTCGACGTGAAGACGGGCCAGCGGCTCTGGATTTTCCATACCATCCCGCTGAAGGGCGAGTTCGGCTATGACACCTGGCTGCGGCCCGGTGAGGCCGAAAAGGCCACAAATACCGGTTGCTGGGCGCAAATTTCGGTCGATGAGGAATTGGGGCTTGCCTATCTGGGCATCGAGATCCCCTCCGCGGACGAGTCCGGAATTCGCCGCCAGGGCAACACTTTGTTCAGCTGCTCGCTGGTTGCCGTCGATCTGGAAACCGGCAAGCGCCGCTGGCATTACCAGCTCATCCATCACGATATCTGGGACCGCGACGTGCCTTGCGCTGCGATCCTGTGCGACATCCCCCACAACGGAAAGATCGTGAAGGCGCTGGCCCAGCCCAGCAAGCAGTGCTTCCTCTATGTGCTCAACCGCGAGACGGGCCAGCCGATCTGGCCGATTGTGGAAAAACCGGTGCCCAGGGGCGACGTGCCGGGCGAATGGTATTCGCCCACCCAGCCCATACCGACCAAGCCGCCGCCTTATGACGTGCAGAATGTCGATGCCTCCACCGTCATCGACTTCACGCCGGAACTGCACGCCAAGGCGCTGAGACTGCTGTCGCACTACCGGACCGGGCCGGTCTACACCCCGCCCTCCCTTTCCAAAGCCGACGGCACCTGGGGCACTTTGACCGCGCTTGCCACCCAGGGCGGCACGAACTGGCCTGGCGGCTGCTACGACCCGGAAACCCACACCGTCTATACCTTCTCGGAAACCACTGTCGCGGTGGACGGGCTTGTGCCCGGCAATCCGCGCTTTACCGACGCCGACTATGTGCGCGGCACGGTCGGCGCTCCGCCCAGGGGACCGGCTCCGATTCAGGGCGGCGAAAACTATCTCGCGCCTCCGACCGCCTTCGCGGCGGCGGCGGGCGCGGGGGGCGCGGAAGAATTCCGCCCCGGCCTGCTCACCATCGACGGCCTGCCGTTGATGAAGCCGCCCTATGGCCGCATCACTGCGACGGACCTTGAAAAGGGCGAGATCGCCTGGCAGGTCGCCCATGGCGACACCCCGGATTTCATCAAAAACCATCCCGCGCTCAAGGGACTCACCCTTCCCCGCACCGGACGGCCCGGCCTGCTCGGCCCCACCGTCACCAAGTCGCTGGTGATCTGCGGCGAGTCCGGTTTTGCCACCACCCCCACCGGCAAGCGCGGCGCCATGCTGCGCGCCTATGACAAGAAGACCGGCGAAGACCGCGGTGCGGTCTACATGCCCGCGCCGCAGACCGGCTGTCCCATGACCTACCTGCTGGGTGGCCGTCAGTATGTCGTGCTGGCGATCGGTGGCCCGGGGTTCCCGGCCGAATTGATCGCCTTCCGGCTGCCGCAATCCGCCTGATCGGGTGTGCGCTGCTGGCGCCAAGCGGACATTCCGGCCGGAACGAATCGCCGCAGACATGCGGGGCTAAGACTCGTGCAGCACGGCCACTGGAATGGATACCAGAATCTCCAGGCCCCTTGGATGCACACCCTTGGGATGCCTGTTGCGCGCCACGATGCTGCCGCCATGCGCAGCGATCGCGCGCTGCGCTATGGCGAGACCCAGTCCGAAGCCGGAGCCGTCCATGGAAACAGCCTGCACGAATGGCTCAAAAACGGTGCCCAATGATTCATCCGGGACGCCAGGGCCATCGTCTGCCACGGAAAGACGAAATTGCTCTCCTTCGCGATCCAGGTGGGCGAGGACTTTGCCTCCGTCCGGCGAATAGCGCATAGAATTGCGGACAATGTTTTCCACTGCCCGGCTGAAAAGCTTCGCTTTTCCAATGGCAAGCCACTCGGTATTGTCGCTATCGGCCGGCAGTTCCAGAACGGCAGTCACGCCCTTCGCCGCCGCTTCGAATGTTGCATCCTGTACGACGCCTTTTACGATTTCGGCGACATCGAAATATTCCTCGCCCCTGTTTCCGCTTTCCATCTTGGCCAGCGTGAGGAGCTCTCCGACCATTTCGTCCAACTTTAGGATCTCACCGTTGATGCGGTCCAACGAGGTCTCCAGTCTGGTGGGGTCCTGGCGCACCAAGCCGACCGCAAGGCTTAGGCGCGCCAGCGGCGTCCTCAGTTCATGGGAAACGTCGGCCAACAGGCGGTCGCGAGCAGCAACGAGTTCCTCGAGCCGTATCGCCATCTGGTCAAAGTCACGCGCCAGATCGGCGATCTCATCCCGCCGCCGTCCCATGAGCGGGCCAAGGCGGGTGGTGAAATTTCCCTGTGCCAGTTTACCGAAGCCCGCACGCAAGTTTTCAATCGGACGCGTCAGGTACCATGCCAAGATGGCGCTGAAAGCAAGTCCGACCACGATCACCACGAATATCACTTCGCGCGGAATGTTGAAAATACCGCCGCGGCGACCGGGCTGGCGCGGATGGAATGTCACCGTATATCGCGTGCCGTCAGGCGCAGCGACGGTGGCCTCGGCCAATATGGGGCGATTGTCCGGCGATCCCGCCGCCCGCCGCACGCTGATCTGACGTCGTTGATCCCCGGGCCAAGTCGCCAACTGCTTCCTTAATGCGGCATCTCCACCACTTCTTAAAGCCGATACCGCTTCGGAAACGGACATTTTTGCGATGCTGCGCGTGTAGTCGGACTCTTCCGGCATGGGCCGTAGCAAGGTGAACATCAACCAGGTGCCTTGCGTTATCACGGCGAAGGTGAACCAGAATCCAAACAGAATTTTCCAGAACAGGCGCCGCTTCATGTGCGTACTTTCAAGCGATAGCCAAAGCCGCGCACGGTTTCGATCTCCGCGCTGTCTCCAGTGGTGGTCCCCAGCTTCTTGCGCAGATTGCTGACATGGACATCTACGCTGCGGTCATAGGTTTCGCGGGGGCGACCCAGGACCTTGAGCGACAAAGCGTCCTTGCTGGAGACTTGGTCGCCTGCACGGATAAGAATTTCCAACAGGTCAAATTCCGACGTCGTCAAGTCAAACGGCTTGCCATCCCACAACACCTCGCGCTTGCCCGGTGACAGCTCCAGGCGGCCGCTGCGAAATATTGGATTGGGCGGCGGCGGGGCGGGTTCGCGCTGGCGTCGCAAGACCGCGCGCAAGCGTGCAACCAGTTCGCGGGGAAAATAGGGTTTTGCGATATAGTCGTCCGCCCCCATTTCCAGACCAATCACCCTGTCGACATCTCCGCCCTTGGCGGTGAGCATGATGACAGGCACGGAACTGGCTTGCCGGATTCGCCGCAATACCTCGCTGCCGTCCATGCCGGGAAGCATGATGTCGAGGATGACCGCATCAAATTGGCCCGACAGGGCAGCGCCAACCCCGGCCGGTCCACTGAACGCAACCGTGGTGCGAATTCCATCACCCGCCAAATACTCAGTCAGCATTTCGCTGAGGGCAGGGTCATCATCGATCAATAAAATGTGCACTGGCCGCTCTTCCCTGAGGGTGGAATTTGCACTCCGTGCCAGGCTTTGTCAGCGGCCTTTCCACATTCCTTACAATGTCCTGACGAACACTTTACCCCCGTAACCGGGCGTTCGGTTTAGCCTGGCGCCTATGAGTGTGCAATTCCTAGCCCCCGCCATGTGTGTCGGTCGCCCGGCTCCAATGCCGTTGCGCAAGGGCAGGGAAATCTCTCGATCCCTCATCCTGGAGCAGGTGGTCGCGGGCATTTTGTGGATGTCTCTCGACTTGCCGGCAGACGTATCACGAGGAGAACTTGAGGCGTTGGCCCATCGGTTGATTGCGCTCATTCGGGCGGATGCGCCGGAATCCGAAATCGGCGCGGAATTTCTGCTCCTCTACGTCGACAAATTCAGCCGCAGCGCCAATTCGTCCCTCATCCGAAGCCTGATACGTCGCGCCGAAAGCATTGTTAGGGCGGGCTAAGGTAATCCCTAACGAATAACTTTCACTTCGCTGACGATCATCTTACCCCGCGCCTTTCCGAGATGTCCTATCGTTGCATCCTCGCCGATGACGGCAACAAGCAACAGGAGCTTCTCATGTCCCTATTCAGCAACCAGAGCAACGAGCGTATCGGCAACGTCCTGCATATCGTTTTGGCCGTTCCCTTCGGCCTGTCGGTGGTGATGATCGCGATTCGTCTCGCCTTCGCCCTCGCGTAACTGCGCCTGTCATCGGCGCGGTGCGTTATTGCGGATAACGGATTTGCCACCATAACCTGATGCGCGGTCCGATTTGCGCCGGGTGCCGGGCCGCCGGGCCACGCGCCGGTCACGCGGTGGCGAGCAAAGTCATGATTTCACGGCCTGGTTTGCATGGGTCTCTTTTACCGGGAAGCTTGCGCCGCCGGACCGGCCTTGCAGGACCAGTATCCGCCCCTGCGACCCTTAGCCCGGCGAAAAGGGGGAACCGCTTTTCGAGGGCTATTTCACTTCGACCAGTTCGATGGCCTCACGGCTGGGACCTTCGATCATCACGGCGCGGGCATCGCCAATCCTATAGGGTTGCCGCAGGAAGGTGACGCCTTCGCTCTTGAGCTTGTCGATCCAGGCGTCGAGATCGGTCACGCTGAGGCCCACATGATCCATCAGATGCCCACGGGAGGGCGTTAGTGGCCGGTCGCCCTGGTTTGGATACCAGTTCATCGCCACATCGCCGAAGCGTACGCCGCCCGTAGGACTGCGATAGGTGCCTTGCCGGATCAGCGACGGCCAGGACGGCTCCGGCCCGCGCGGGCGCCTGCAGTTTGCTTCCGTAGGTAGCGGGTCCGCGTCGGCTCGCCGGCGGCGCGCCGTGGCATTCAGGTGCTTCTGGTACCACAGCTGGGCACAGACAGGATCATCCTGCCAGAAATGCACATGGTCGAATCGCTCTGCCGGCGCATTGCCGGTGAATTCAATGATCGCGCGGTCGGGGCCCAGAATATAGCCGTTGCCCGCGACATGCGTCGGCTGGAGGTTTTGCGCCTTGGCTTCGGCGACCTGCGCCCTTGTGCGGCCCGGCACGCCTGGCGGATAGGGATAGGTATCGCTGCTGATGCCGACGAAATCGCCCCTGTCGTCGGTGTAGAATGGTGCGAGCAAATTTTGTGCTCGGAAAATGTCGAGGCTCTTGCGGGAATCGGTCACGTTCCACCCGAAATGCCAATAGGCGGTGACATTGGGATCAGCATCGGGCGCCGACACGACCTTATTGAACACGATCAGGACATTGTCGGGCGAAGCCAGTGCCGGCATGCCCTCCCAGACCGTCCTTGAGGTTGAGGGAAATTCCTTCACATAGAAAGCAATCGCCGCATCGGGATCGACGCTGTTGAGCTGCAGATGATGAAAATTCGGCGCTGGCAGTGCCGCAATCTGGGCCTGGGCATCGCCATGGAGCCAGCAGGCAATAAGGACAGAAGCGAACGCTGCACCCTGCTTCATTTTTGCATTCTCCTTCCGTTTCTCGCGGAGCCCCTTTTGAATCCCCCCGGGAAAATTTGCGGGGCAGTTCTTTGCCGTGTCTTATCATAACAACATCCGGTGCGTGAATGAATGTGTTGCGCGGGCCGCATCCGCATTTCGCGTTTGGCGAGCGGATTTGCGCCCGAAATTGAGAGACTTGCTGAGTAGCCAAGTGGGTAATTTGAGATAGAGTGGCCCCGGCCCCAGGGCCGTCACCAGTCGGGGGCCCATGATCTCTCACCCAGCCGAGCAGGGACCAAGAATCGCGGGCGCCGACGCTCCGCGTCCGGGAATTTCGCGTCGCTCGATGACGATCGCGGCCTTTTCGACAATCGTCGAATGGTACGACTTCACCCTGTATCTCTATCTGGCCACGGTTCTCTCCAGAGTGTTTTTCGGCGGGGGTGCCGCCTCTCTGGTGACAACGCTCGCCGGATTCGCCGTGGCCTATCTGATGCGCCCCCTGGGCGCACTATTCTTCGGGCACTTTGGCGATCGCGCGGGGCGTCGTCGCATGATGCTCCTTTCGGTAGCCATTATGACGGCTGCCATGTTGATTACCGGGCTTCTTCCGACCCTCGTCCAGGTCGGCCCCGCTGCCGGATGGCTCTTGCTGCTGCTGCGATGTGTCATGGGTTTTTCCGTGGGAGGCGAGTACACCGGAGTTGTCGCCTATCTGCTTGAAGGTGCGCGGCGGGACCGGCGCGGGTTGATCGCCTCGGCGGCTTCCGCAGCCAGTGAAGTGGGGGCGTTGCTCGCGGTGGGCGTTTCCGCTCTGACCGTCCAGTCGATGACCGCGGCCGACCTGGATGCTTGGGGCTGGCGCATTCCCTTCTTGATTGGGGCCGCGCTGGCGGCGACCGTCTGGATCGCCCGCTCGACCATGCAGGAGTCGCCGGACTTCGAACGACAGCAGGCCGGCGGAACCGTGCCCTTGAATCCTCTTTACCACACACTGACCCAGCATCGCGTCGGTATTTCGCGCGCCTTTGCCATTTCGGCCCTGGGGTCAATTACCTATTATGTCGGCATCACCTATGTCCCGGCCTTCCTGACATCGACCGGGTCACTTGGTGAGGGCGATTCACTCTGGTTGGCAACCGTCGCCGCCATCATGGTCATTGTCGTGACGCCGCTGACTGGCGCTCTGTCGGATCGGGTCGGACGCAGGCCCGTCCTTGCGGTTCTGGGTGGCTGTAGCGCCGTGCTGCCGATCACATTATTCTTATTGATGGCCAGTGGCTCCGGTTTCCGCGCCCTGCTGGGAGCCATTGTTCTGGCTGGTGTCGCCGGGGGCATAAGCGCGGTCGGCGCGGTGGCGACCGCGGAGCAGTTTCCGGGCGAAGGCCGCCTCAGCGGCTTGGCGCTTGGCGCCACAACGGCGACCGCGCTCTTCGGCGGACTGACGCCGTACGTCGCTCAAGTCCTGATACAGTGGACGGGCCGGCCGATGATGCCGGGCGTGATGATCGCCGTGGTGGCGATCTGCGTGCTACCGGTTTTCTATTGGATGCCTGAAACCAGGCCCGACAACGCGAAACGGCCTCCCATCAAAGGCCGCGTTCCGCCATGAGCGCCAGTTTGGTGATCCGCGATGCACGACGACCCAAAGGCAAGCAGCCAAATAATCGCAGGGGCAACCTTTCTCATGAATTCAATTTGTCCCCGCCCTTCCGCAGCTTCCCGGACCCAACCGCACCATCGAACGCTAGGTGCCTGGGGGCTTCACGCGGCGCATGAAGGCAACCTCCTGCTCCGTTGCGTCAATGCCGGGCGCGCGCTGAAAACCATAGACGACCATCCAGGGTGTGGTTCTGGAACAGTAGTAGTAGAAGTCATATCCCGTGCCGCCACTGTTTGGCAGGCCGAAATCCTCTTTGGTGCTCGTGGCGGCGTAACCCGCCAATTGCGGCGGCCGCAGGTCCGAGTACCCGGCAAAATACGGCCAGTGCTTTACCTGCGCGCGTTCGCGGTCCCTGTATGTAACGCAGGAAGCGACCCCGTCCGGACCGGCTTCGCGTTTTCGCAGGATGATGCGAATTTGGACTTTGGCCTCCGGCGCATGACCCCCATAGTCGATCCACAGTGACTTGGGATTCGCCACGGGCGATATCTTGCCTCGGTGGAATGGCCCGGCGGTCGAGGGAAAAACAAAGCCGGATTCTTTGTCCGTATAGGAATCGGATGGTGGCGCGGGTGAATGGTTGCCTTGCCCGAGGGCGGATGAAGACAATCCTGTCAGGGCGGCGAAAAGGAGCGGGATTCTCGTTCTCATGCTGCCAAGTCTCCCCTTGGACTTGAGACCAGCTTACTCCTTGTTCGGCTTTCGCCAAATTGGCGGTCTGCCAGCCTCAGTCGGACTCGCTTTGCCGCGGGTGGGACACGATACCTGCCGGACGCCGCCTCCGGTCCATTTTGACAGCTTGTCAGAGCAAGCAGAGCCCGCAGCGGATGGCTCATTTCGCGGTTTGCCAACCGCAAACCGCTCCACTTCGAACGTCCGATTTCGATCCAAAGCGGACATTGTCACTTTCTGCGAATAACGCCCTTCAGCTGCGTCGCCTCGGCCACCGTATTTGAGATCGTCCCATATTTGCGCACGTTGGTGTGCAACAACTCCAGTCGCTGGTCGCTTTCATCCGTATCGACAATCAGCTCGTACGCGACCGAAATCATCTTCGGAGGCGCATCCTGCCGAACGCCACGAAGCTTCACTTCAACGTCTCGCAATTGGAATTTAAGCATCGGAGTTACGCGTTCAATGCCCTTGATCATGCAGGCGGCTATCGATGCCAGAAACAACTCGGCTGGATTAAATGCGTCCCGTCGCCCGGCAATGTCGGTATCGAGGACGATCTCTGCGTCTTTGGCCTTTGCAATGCTGCCGTGTGCATCAACCCGGTGGGCGACGACATCATAGGACAATGCCTTTATCGATTGCGGCACGGGCGCTTCTTGCATGGCACGTCCCTTTGATCCGAACGCAACCATGCTAGCAGGTCGCCATCAGGCGTTCTTGATGCCGATCAATCCGGTTTCGGGACATGCGACCCAATTGTCTGCTTTTTCGGACCTTGCGGTACCGGTTTCATCCAAACGCTGCTTGAGCGGCATGCGGTCGAGACGCGGCTCGGCGGGTTATCAAGGGACCAGTGCGGGAATGACGACGTTTAAGATCCGGCGCGCGTGAACAATGGCGGGGATCGCGGCGGCTTTGACGAGAAACGGCTATTTCTCTTCTATTCTGGACATAGAATACTGGCTAATGTCCTTATCTAGGGGCCGCAAGCGGTGACGGCCGCTCAAGACAAGGATGGTCACGTGGGCGAGGACAAGAGAAGTTTCTTTCGCAACATGCTAGCGGGACTGGGAGCGGGGGCCGTCGCGGCTGTTACAGGCCCTATCTCACCGGCACGGGCCGCAGATGGATGGGTTCCCACGTCCGAGCCGCAAGATAGCTGGCTGGACGGACTTGGCCGCCGGCACCGGCAGGTCTTCGATACCATCTCTCCCGAGGGTGTCGCCCGGGCGCTGACGTTTACTTACACATTTTATGCCGCCAATCGAGACGTCTATGGAATTGAGGCCGCAGACCTTGGCGTACTTCTGATTCTTCGTGCCGGTTCAACAGCCTTCGGCTTCAATGACAAGATCTGGGCGAAATATAGCGGGTCCCTTGCCAAGCGTTACAAGCTTGAGGATCCGACCACCAAGTCAGCGCCGATCGTGAATATCTACGATGCCGCAGACAAAGCCGCATCGTTGCGCACAAATGGCCTGACATTGAGCGCCCTGGCCGGCATGGGCGGTCGGTTTGCAATCTGTTCGGTCGCCTCACGAAAGCTGGCGGCGGCGTTGGCCGAGGATACCGGCGCCGCAGCAGGCGCGGTTTATGCGGAGCTCGAAGCCAACATCGTGCAAAATGCCCGGATGGTGGCGGCTGGGGTTATCGCGGTTAATCGCGCGCAAGAACATCATTTCAGTCTTTGTTACACGGGCTGAACAGCAATCTGCGCTCAGCCTGCATGGTCCCACATAAGTCAAAACGGCAGGAGTTGGGAAATTGGCGAATGCAATGGGCAGGGTCGCGATCTTGTTTCTTACGGCCGTGATCGCGGTTGGCCCCAGCGCGTCCGCTCAAAAAATGCCGGCACCGGCTTTATCCGATTGGCCGCAGCCGGATGCCTCCAAACTTCCTGCGGGGGCGTGGCGGGATGTGGTTCTGTATGGTCGCAAGCTGATCGTTGAAACCTATGCCGTGGTCGGACCGGAAGCGCCCAACAAGGCCATGCGTTACGCGGGCAATAACCTGGCCTGCCAAAGCTGCCATCTGAACGCGGGAATGCAGAAATTCGGATTGCCGCTGATTGGCGTGTATGGCGTTTTTCCCGCCTATATGGGGCGTGAAGACCAGGTTCGCACATTGGAGGAGCGCATCAACGGCTGTTTTGAGCGCAGCATGAATGGGCGTCCGCTGCCGATAGGCGGCAGAGAGATGAAAGCACTGCTCGCCTATCTGCAATTCCTGAGTACCGGCGTCCCCGTCGGAACATCGCCCAAGGGACGCGGGACGCCCGCGCTGCCGCTGCTTGCACGCGCCGCCAATCCCAATCGTGGTGCCCTGGTCTACAAGGGCAATTGCGAAGCCTGCCATCAGGCAAATGGGCTGGGTCAGCGCAATGGCGTCATTGGCGACGCCAAAGGTTATCTTTACCCGCCATTGTGGGGACGTGACAGCTTCAATGACGGGGCGGGCATGCACCGCCTCATCTCATCTGCGAACTTCATCCACGCGAACATGCCGTTTGGAACGACCTATCAAGCTCCCGCGCTCTCGAACGAGGACGCATGGGATGTCGCGGCCTTTATCAACAGCCGGCCGCGGCCGAAACGCGCCAACCTGAATCTCGACTATCCGAACCGCTCGCGGAAGCCGGTCGATGCGCCTTTCCCGCCTTTCGCGGACAAATTCCCACTCGCGCAGCACCGGCTGGGCCCATACCGGCCCATGCTTGATGCGCAGAAAAAACATTGAGTTGCCGCTTGGAATAGCCGCTTTGGGCGCGAGGCGGAAAGTGCGCCGCCCGCACGCCCCTGCCGATAGCACTATCGGTGCCGGCAGCGGTCCAGCCGAGGTCGCTGGTTGAATTGGTAATTTGGCGGAGGATCGGCACCTGCCAACAAACTGCCTCCGCAAAAATGGCCCATCCACCAAGCTTGGCAATGGCAGCAACACGGTCCGGGACACTTGGGAACCGGCCCGAGGCTCCGCCCCCCGCTGACGGCACCCCTGGTCCGTATGAGGGCCAGCCGTGCGGCGGTGGAGCGAGAGAACCTGATACCGAATGGTCTCAACCAGAACTGCGCAGGGTTGCGCTCCAATCTGACGGTTTGGGCCAAGGTCTACATGCTGGATTTCGAGGGCCGCATCGTCTGCCGCAATCGGGTGCCGAATTTCGCGAAGGCGACCCGGTGCATGTTCAGCCTACCGATGCGCCTGCCTTTGCCCGGCTCATACCGAGTGCCAGGATGCGATGCAGCAGGTTTGTGTAATCAAGCCCGTCATACAGAGCCGCTGTAGCGAACTCCTGGCTTTTCGCTATTTCGGGATTGGGATTGGCTTCAATGAAATATGGAGTTCCGTCGGCAGAAAGTCGAAAGTCGATGCGCGCATATCCGTCGAGCCCCAGTGTCCGGTAAATGCGTTTCGCTATTCGCTGAATGCGGGCGCGTAGCTCCGGCGCGAGGTCTTTGGCTGGCCCGTCCACGATTCCGACGCGTTCCTGGTATTCGGGATCGTGTTTGGCCTTTTCGGTGGCAATCTGCCGCGCCCCCTGACCGCCCAAGCTGCCGAATTTCAATTCCCACACGGGCAGAACGCGCAGCCGGTTGTTGCCCAGCACGCCGACATAAAGTTCACGTCCCTCGATGTACTGTTCGGCGATGGCGGCAGTCCCGAGCCGATCGTGAACGAAGGCGACGCGCTCGACGAGCTTCTCGTCCGTATCGACGATGGATGCCTGCGAGATACCGACGGACCCATCCTCGCTCAGGCTCTTGACGATCAGCGGCAGGGCAAGGCGCGCGGGCCGCCTGACCTTGCGGCGCTTCGGAAACACGGCAAAGGCCGGTACCGCGATCCGGCGATGGTGCACCAGGGTCTTGGACAGATCCTTGCCGCGCGCCAAGATCAGGCCGCGCGGGTTACATCCGGTATACGGGATTTTCATCAGCTCGAGATAACTCGCGATGTGCTGGTCATAGGCGGTCGCATAGTGGAACTCCTCCAGCAACGTGTAGACCACATGCGGCTTGAAACCTTCGATCTCGTCGCGAACCGGCTTGATTTCCTCCTGCACGCCGAGCGGGCGAACGTCATGGCCAGCCGCGCGTAAGGTGCTCACGACGTCGAATTCCGTTTTCCAAACGTTGATCTCCCGCGCGGTGAATCCGTCGGTCGAGTCGGGGGGCACGCAGTCCGGATGCATCAGCACGAGAATGCGCAGGCGTCTCATAGAGCAATCCATTTTCGCCGCGACGGACCCGACAGCGCTTGCATGGTCTTTGCGGTCAACAGGATGGTGAAGTTGATGACAAGAGTCCGTTCGGAGCCAGGGGCACGCAGATCGAGTTCGCGGCAGCGGAAGATCATATCATCAAGAACGGCATCGAGCGTAAGCTGGTTTTCGCCCGTCCATCGCGAGACCATCTGCCTGACTTTCGCGCGGTGCCGCCTGATGAAGACCGCCGCCGGCTGCGCCCGTCGATGTCGTGGATCGGCGGAGAATATCTGGGAGAGGTCGCGGTCGTACGTCTTCGGTGGCTTGAAAGCGTACAATGCCTGCTTTTTCTGGTAGTGCTCGCCAAGCGTTTGGCTGAGCTGAGGCAGTGGATCGACACGCTCGCGTGTCGTGACCCGCGGCCGCTCTCCTGCAATCTCGCCCATCAGCTCGTCGACATATTCGAGCTTCTTTAGCGCCGGCCAGCCGGCATAGCGTGTCCGCCAGTTCAACCGCGGCCGCAACCACACCGCAAAGGTTTCGGCGAAATCCTCGTCCGGATGGCTCTGCGCGTACCAGCGCCGAAGATGCTGGACATAACGCCGGCTGGCCGGATTGGGCCGGTAATAGAGCGGGTAGTGTTTCGAAGACGGGCCGAACAACTGCTGCCAGCGCCGGCGGCGTTGCAACTGGTAGGCATGCTGCACGGCATGGCCTGCCTCGTGACGGAGAATCGCCATGCACTCGGACCAGGTGCCGCCCTCGACCTCAAGCATCATTTTTTTCTCGAGCTTCATCAGGCGGGGATGGGCAAGATAGAACGGGATGGCAATGCCGGGCACATCCGCCGGACTGAACCATTCGTTCGATATCCATGCGTGCGGCCGCAGCCGAATGCCCCGCGCATGAAGCTCCTCGTTCAGAGTGCCGAGACAATCTTCGAGCCAGGTGCCTTCGACCTTAACCTTCAGACTGCTGAGGCGTTGCTTGAGCAACTGCTCATCCGACAGCTTCTCCCAAGCATATTTGCGACGCGGCATGGGCATCAATCTATCATAAAACCCTGTCCATTTCGAAAACTATATACACGCGTAGCGATAGTGCAATCGGCTGGGGACAGGCACGGCGACGGGCGGGTGTCGTTGCCGAATGCCACAACTTTAAAAGACACATCGGTTTTTTGGCGAGGATAAACTGGCGGACAATGCCAACGAAGAAAGCATTTGCTGGCCCTCTATCGAGCTTATGGCCCGGCATACGAAGCTGGCTGGCGAGTGTTGGCGCCAAGACGCTCTGCATTGAACCAGCCTCCCCCTGGGAGATTGGCTTTTGTGAAAGCTTCAACAGAAAGCTGCGGGACGAGCTGCTCGATGGCGAAATCTTCTACAGCCTCCAGGAGGCCAAGATCCTCGTCGGGCAATGGCGCCACCACTACAATGCCGTCAGACCCCATTCATCGCTGGTATATCGACCGCCCCGGCCGCAGACTTTTATTCCCCCGCAATCACATCTGGATGGAGCGCCAGCTATGCAGTAGTTTCCCTCACGCTGGTGCAAAATGTCCGCCGGGCCATGACGCCGCGCTGCCGTGCAGATGCGAAGGCAGATGCGAGGGAGGAAACGAGTTGTTCCTTGGCAGCTACATTGCCGATCAGATATGGCTTTGCGCGTATCCTGTTCGACTGGCAGGCACGAGGTTCGAGGCACGTATGACGGCGATCCGCCTCGCCTCGGGCCAGATCATGCTGCATTCGCCCTGCCACATTACCGCGGATATAGCCGAAGAAATCTCGGCGCTCGGTCCGGTGGCCCACATTGTCGTCCCGGGAAATTTCCACCATTTGCACGCAACCTCGGCGCAGACGGCATTTCCCGACGCGAAGACGTGGATCTGCCCGGGCATTGAAAGGAAGCGGCCCGGTCTGAAGTACGATGGCATTCTCGGCGATCAAGCGCCCGCGGACTGGATGGGGGAAATCGACCAGGTACTCGTGCGAGGAACGCGCCTCATGCGTGAGGTCGCGATGTATCATCGCGCCAGCCGCACACTGATCCTTGTTGACCTCATCGAGAACTTCACCGAGGCGACGCCCAACACTAGCAATGCATTGAAGTTCTGGTTCAAATACGTGTTGCGCATGTGGGGGCATCCCAGGCCCGCGCCCGAATACCGGATGGGCTGGAACGACCGTATCTCGGCGGCGAAGTCGCTTCGGCGCATATTGGAGTGGGACTTTCGGCAGATCGTATTGTCCCATGGTGACCTAATTGATCACGACGCCCATGAAGTTGCAGCTGAAGCCTGGTCTGGCGTCCTCGGACGGTAAGGGCGCTTTGGGAATTTGGCGGTGCCGGAGGGATTCGAACCCTCGATACGGCTTTACAACCGTATAACGGTTTAGCAAACCGCCGCCTTCAGCCTCTCGGCCACAGCACCATCCGAACTTCAGCCGCGCTACTGACTGAAGGCCACTGCTGGTTACCCCGAAGGGCCGGCAGCCTCGCGGCCACGAACCATATTCCCCGGCCGGGGAAGGGCGCCCTTTTGCCCTAGATCGGGGTCCGGCTCAAGGCGGCTTCTTGCGGGGGAAATCGCCGGATTGGGCGGTTTTTTCGCCCGGCTCGCCCAAAAACTGCTGCAATGCGGCAACGATAGCGCCTTGCCAGCCCTCTCCCCCAGGCGCAGCATTACGTCAACGTTACACAAATGACCGGGGCGAACCTGGTCGATTTTGTACCTTGCTTCGCAAATCGGATCGCGGGCGAGGGGCCGGGAGCGTCGGCGCGAGCCGGAGCGACTGGCAATTGGGAGCGCCGGCGGGAGCCGGAGCGACCGGGGAATTGGAAGCGTCGGCGCGAGCCGGAGCGAACCGGGATTTGGAAGCGCCGGCGGGGGGGCGGGGCATCCGAAAAGATGGAGGAGCATCATCATGCAAGTCAGACATATCCTGCACGGCAAGGGCCGTGAAATCGTGGCCGTCAGCATTACCGCGACCATTCAGGACGCAGCCAAGCTGCTCACCGACAAACGAATCGGAGCTCTGGTGGTCAAGGACAAAAACGGCATGCTGACCGGAATCATTTCCGAACGGGATCTGGTGCACGCCATCGCCGAAGGTGGCGCGGCTGCGCTGATGGAGCAGGTCGGTGATCACATGACGTCTTCGCCGAAGACCTGTGTCGAAACCGATACGGTGGAAACCGTGATGGAAGTGATGACCCGGGGGCGTTTCCGCCATGTGCCGGTGCTGAATGACCATCTCGCCCTTTGCGGCATGATCTCGATCGGCGACGTGGTCAAGACGCGTATCGCCGAGACGGTGAGCGAAGCGGCGGCCCTGCGTGACTATATTTCCGCCGCCGTCTAGGGATCGGGATTTCTGTCCCTGCACGCACCGGAACGGAACCGGCGACAGTTCCGTGCGTTGCCTTGGCAACGATCGCAAAGGAGACTGCGCGCCGTGAAACCCGCATTTCTGGCCGTCGTGGGCGGCCTCGCTTTTTCCGCGTTTCTGCTTGCATCACCGGTCCATGCGCAGAGCAGCAAAGACGTGGCCGGCGGCGAACGCGTAGATGCGGGCGCCATGTCCACCATCGATTCCACGCCGGCGGAACAGGCCGAAACGGCGGCGCTCAACAACCAGATCGCGGCCGGCAATGCGGCCATCGATTCCCAGGCTGCGGCCGACAGCGCCGAATATCGGGCGCAGCAGCAGCGCTATCAGGATCAACTGCGGCAGTATCAAAAAGAGCTTGAGCAGAACCAGGCGCAACAGCAGACGTATCGCGATCGCTCCGCCGCCTATGAAGAGGCGCGCGCGCGCGCCGCCGCGCATGACCGCGGTGTTGGGCCGGATCACGATTCGAAATAGGTGATAGGAAACGCGATGGCGAGCGGATCGGCGGACGCGTCCATCCGACATATCGCCGACACGCCGGTTGGCCTGAACGACGGCGGGACAGTTGAAGCGATTTTCGGAGCGGCGCTCGCGGGTGCGCCAACAGCATCCCGTTTGACCGATCTTGAGGCCGGCGGTTCGTATCCTGGGCCGGGCGAACGCCTTGATCCGCCGCTTGGGCCGAAGAAAGGGGGCGCCGCCACACCCGGTTCGCGCCGTAAGCCCGGAACGGAACCCGATCGCTGCTTTCCTATAATACCTCATGAAATCAATTGTTTACGAGAAAAATGACGAGAATCGCCCCTTCGGCCCCATTCCTCACGCCGGCGGCGCATAGGCCAATCGAGGCTGCCACCAGCCGGGGCGTGTTTTTCGTAAAACCCTTTGTTTTCGGGCTTAAAATGGCGCGACGCAGCATGATTTCTGCCCGCTGTGGCGCTTGGCGATTTCGTACCTATATATAGAGGGAGTCGGACGCGGATTTCCGGCCCCGGCCGGTGTCCACAGAGCCCTGAAAAAAACCGCTTTTTTGGCGATTTTTGCGTTTGACTTGCCCGGACCCCGCACCTATAACCCGCGCCCACGCTGCTTCGCGGCTGATGTTGCGAAGCGGTGGTTACCGTTGAAATTAGACGCGAAAAACGTCGGCGGGCGCTGTTTGACATTGTGATTTCAGGAAGGGGAACGTGGGCGGCGGCTCGGTTAGCCACTCGCGTCAAAGGCCAGATCTTCATTGATCGGGCTTTGGCGCAAACTATCGAGCAGCGACGTTTGAATGCTCGCGTTCTTCTGCAAGACAAAATTGAGTAAATGTTCGGCTGGTTCGTTCCTTGACGGGGACGGGGCAGCCAAACCCTAGTCAATCAGTTTTGCGAATAACGCAAATACAAGAGCGTTCAGCGTCGTTTGCACACTAGGATCAAAAACATGAGAGTTTGATCCTGGCTCAGAACGAACGCTGGCGGCAGGCCTCAAACATGCAAGTCTAGGGGGTGTAGCAATACATCACCGGCGGACGGGTGCGTAACACGTGGGAATATACCTTTTGGTTCGGAACAACGCAGGGAAACTTGCGCTAATACCGAATGTGCCCTTACGGGGAAAGATTTATCGCCAAAGGATTAGCCCGCGTAGGATTAGCTAGTTGGTGAGGTAATGGCTCACCAAGGCTCCGATCCTTAGCTGTTCTGAGAGGAAGATCAGCCACACTGGGACTGAGACACGGCCCAGACTCCTACGGGAGGCAGCAGTTGGGAATCTTGGACAATGGGGGAAACCCTGATCCAGCCATGCCGCGTGAGTGATGAAGGCCTTCGGGTTGTAAAACTCTTTCGACGGGGACGATAATGACGGTACCCGTAGAAGAAGCTCCGGCTAACTTCGTGCCAGCAGCCGCGGTAATACGAAGGGGGCTAGCGTTGTTCGGAATTACTGGGCGTAAAGCGCGCGCAGGCGGTCTTCCAAGTCAGTGGTGAAAGCCCGGAGCTCAACTCCGGAACTGCCATTGAAACTGTAAGACTTGAGGACGAGAGAGGTGAGTGGAATTCCCAGTGTAGAGGTGAAATTCGTAGATATTGGGAAGAACACCGGTGGCGAAGGCGGCTCACTGGCTCGTATCTGACGCTCAGGCGCGACAGCGTGGGGATCAAACAGGATTAGATACCCTGGTAGTCCACGCCGTAAACGATGAATGCTAGCCGTTGGGTAGCTTGCTATTCAGTGGCGCAGCTAACGCATTAAGCATTCCGCCTGGGGAGTACGGCCGCAAGGTTGAAACTCAAAGGAATTGACGGGGGCCCGCACAAGCGGTGGAGCATGTGGTTTAATTCGACGCAACGCGCAGAACCTTACCAGGGTTTGACATCCTGCGACCGCCCTCTAATAGGGGTTTTCCCGCAAGGGACGCAGAGACAGGTGCTGCATGGCTGTCGTCAGCTCGTGTCGTGAGATGTTGGGTTAAGTCCCGCAACGAGCGCAACCCTCGCCTTTAGTTGCCATCATTCAGTTGGGCACTCTAGAGGGACCGCCGGCGACAAGCCGGAGGAAGGTGGGGATGACGTCAAGTCCTCATGGCCCTTACACCCTGGGCTACACACGTGCTACAATGGCGGTGACAGTGGGCAGCTACTTCGCGAGAAGCGGCTAATCCCAAAAAACCGTCCCAGTTCAGATTGTACTCTGCAACTCGAGTACATGAAGGTGGAATCGCTAGTAATCGCAGAACAGCAGGCTGCGGTGAATACGTTCCCGGGCCTTGTACACACCGCCCGTCACGGCATGGGAGTTGGTTCTACCTTAAGACGGTGCGCTAACCCGCAAGGGGGGCAGCCGGCCACGGTAGGATCAGCGACTGGGCCGAAGTCGTAACAAGGTAGCCGTAGGGGAACCTGCGGCTGGATCACCTCCTTTCTAAGGATCGATGTTTTCGGATCGCTCACGCTTTCCCAAACATCGTCACTAGACAATCGGCGCCTAGCCGCCGCCTTCGTTTCCCTTCCTTTTTCCGTCGTGGTTTGCGCGCACAGGTGCGCGAACCGCTGGACGATGCCTCATCGGGCTTGTAGCTCAGTTGGTTAGAGCGCGCGCTTGATAAGCGTGAGGTCGGAAGTTCAAGTCTTCCCAGGCCCACCACTTCGAAGCCGGTTGTGCGCAAGCATAATCGACTGATCCAGTGGATCAGTCGAAGGCGAGAAGGCCATGAGAGCGAAGCTCGAATGGCTGCGCCGCGCTTTGTCCCGATAACCGGGGCCATAGCTCAGTTGGGAGAGCGCGTGCTTTGCAAGCATGAGGTCGTCGGTTCGATCCCGTCTGGCTCCACCATTTGCTCGCTGCGCGAGCGAATGCCAAACGCCCCGCGCGTCAGCGTCTTAAGGGGCGCGCGGCAGTGGGAGTAAGAGGAATTCGACACAGCGATAAACGACGGAAAAATCAAACAGCTTCGGCTGCAAGCAATTGCAGCCGCAAGATTTGACATTGTGAAGGCGGGTTAGCCGGTTCGCACAACCGGTTGATCTAGAATACGACACTCAAGACTGATCGCATGAAGCCATAGTCTGGAATCAAACCGTGTACCAAGTCGTTGGTACGCTGGCTTTGTTTCTGGGCATGGAACGATTGCTGAGCGATCAAGCGTTAAAGCAAGGGCATCTGGGGGATGCCTTGGCACACACAGGCGATGAAGGACGTAGCACGCTGCGATAAGCTGCGGTTAGGGGCGAGCACCCTTTGACCCGCAGATTTCCGAATGGGGAAACCCAATCCGCAAGGATTACCTGTCACTGAATACATAGGTGACAGGAGCGAACGAGGGGAACTGAAACATCTCAGTACCCTTAGGAAAGGACATCAATTGAGACTCCGTTAGTAGTGGCGAGCGAACGCGGACCAGGCCAGTGGCCTTGGTTTAAGAACCGGAATGTTCTGGAAAGGACAGCCATAGCGGGTGATAGCCCCGTACGGGTAGAAAGAACCAAGGTCCTCGAGTAAGGCGGGACACGTGAAATCCTGTCTGAACATGGGGGGACCATCCTCCAAGCCTAAGTACTCGTGTGTGACCGATAGCGAACTAGTACCGTGAGGGAAAGGTGAAAAGCACCCCGGCAAGGGGAGTGAAAGAGACCTGAAACCGGATGCCTACAAACAGATGGAGCGGGCTCACCAAAAGTGAGCTGCCTCATCGACCTTGCTTTAAAACGCAGATGTGTCGTCAACGTGATCGGCTTCGGGCAACCGCGGCGGATCGCGTGATGATGCATGTGCATTTTTATGAGCAGGTCGATGGACCGTCTCTTCGCTTCCGGCGAGGGGATGGCTTGACGGCTCGCCTTTGGCGAGCCCGTGACATCGTACCTTTTGTATAATGGGTCAGCGAGTTCGTCTGTCTAGCAAGCTTAAGCCGTAAGGCGGAGGCGCAGCGAAAGCGAGTTTGAATAGGGCGACTGAGTTAGACGGATGAGACCCGAAAGCAAGTGATCTAGCCATGACCAGGTTGAAGGTGCGGTAACACGCACTGGAGGACCGAACCCACGCCTGTTGAAAAAGTCGGGGATGAGTTGTGGCTAGGGGTGAAAGGCCAATCAAACTTGCAGATAGCTGGTTCTCTGCGAAAGCTATTTAGGTAGCGCCTCGTGTATCACCTTTGGGGGTAGAGCACTGGATGGGCTAGGGGGCTTCACCGCTTACCAAACCTAACCAAACTCCGAATACCAAAGAGTGCTGAGCACGGGAGACACACGGCGGGTGCTAACGTCCGTCGTGAAGAGGGATAAAAACCCTGACCTACAGCTAAGGCCCCCAATTCGTGGCTAAGTGGGAAAGGATGTGAGGTTCCCAAAACAATCAGGATGTTGGCTTAGAAGCAGCCATCATTTAAAGAAAGCGTAACAGCTCACTGATCTAAATAAGGAACCTTGCGCCGAAAATGTAACGGGGCTCAAGCCACGAGCCGAAGCTTAGGATTCACCGCAAGGTGAATGGTAGCAGAGTGTTCTGTATGCCTGCGAAGGGTGAGCGTGAGCGAGCCTGGAGGTATCAGAAGTAAGAATGCTGACATGAGTAGCGATAAAGAGGGTGAGAGACCCTCTCGCCGAAAGTCCAAGGGTTCCTGCGTCAAGTTAATCTGCGCAGGGTTAGCCGGCCCCTAAGGCAAGGCCGAAAGGCGTAGTCGATGGGAATGCGGTAAATATTCCGCAGCCTGCTGGAAGTGACGGATCAAGTAACTTGTTCGACCTTACTGGATTGGTCGGGCCGGGAATTGGTCCCAGGAAATAGCTCCAGCTTATAGCCCGTACCCGAAACCGACACAGGTGGACTGGCAGAGTATGCTAAGGCGCTTGAGAGAACTGTATTGAAGGAACTAGGCAAATTGCCCTCGTAACTTCGGAAGAAGAGGGCCCGATTCTTACGCAAGTAGGAGTCGGGGGCACATAGCAGGGGGTGGCGACTGTTTACTAAAAACACAGGGCGCTGCGAAATCCAAAGATGACGTATAGCGTCTGACGCCTGCCCGGTGCTGGAAGGTTAAGAGGAGATGTGAAAGCGTTGAATCGAAGCCCCAGTAAACGGCGGCCGTAACTATAACGGTCCTAAGGTAGCGAAATTCCTTGTCGGGTAAGTTCCGACCTGCACGAAAGGCGTAACGACTTCCCCACTGTCTCCAATACAGGCTCAGCGAAATTGAATTCCCCGTGAAGATGCGGGGTTCCCGCGGTCAGACGGAAAGACCCCGTGCACCTTTACTGCAACTTTACACTGGCATTAGGAATGGGATGTGTAGAATAGGTGGTAGGCATTGAAGCGAGGGCGCTAGCTCTTGTGGAGCCGAAATGTGAAATACCACCCTTCTTGTTCCTGATGTCTAACCGCGGTCCCGAAACGGGATCCGAGACAGTGTATGGTAGGCAGTTTGACTGGGGCGGTCGCCTCCCAAAGAGTAACGGAGGCGCGCGATGGTAGGCTCAATCCGGTCGGAAATCGGATGGTGAGTGCAATGGCAAAAGCCTGCCTGACTGCAAGGTCGACGGACCAAGCAGAGACGAAAGTCGGTCATAGTGATCCGGTGATCCCGAATGGAAGGGTCATCGCTCAACGGATAAAAGGTACGCCGGGGATAACAGGCTGATCGCACCCAAGCGTCCATAGCGACGGTGCGGTTTGGCACCTCGATGTCGGCTCATCACATCCTGGGGCTGTAGCCGGTCCCAAGGGTATGGCTGTTCGCCATTTAAAGTGGTACGTGAGCTGGGTTTAGAACGTCGTGAGACAGTTCGGTCCCTATCTGCCGTGGGTGTTCGAAACTTGAGAGGACTTTTTCCTAGTACGAGAGGACCGGAAAGAACGTATCTCTGGTGGATCGGTTGTGGCGCCAGCCGCATAGCCGAGTAGCTAAATACGGACGAGATAACCGCTGAAAGCATCTAAGCGGGAAACTTACCTCAAAACCAGGTTTCGCTTGAGAGCCGGGGAAGACTACCCCGTCGATAGGCCAGGTGTGTAAGCGCAGCAATGCGTTGAGCTTACTGGTACTAATTGCTCGATTGGCTTGATCGCAAGCAGCACCGTTCCATGTCTGGAAACAAAGCCAGACATTCACGTAAATTAATCGGTCAGTGTCGTATTCAATACGTGCAGTCCGTGGCGCAAGCCGCGGGCCGATCTTTTGTCCTTTGCCGACCTGGTGGTCATAGCGAAGGAATTCTACCCGATCCCATTCCGAACTCGGCCGTCAAAGCCTTCTGCGTCCATGGTACTGCGGCTCAAGCCGCGGGAGAGTAGAACGCTGCCAGGTCTGCCAAGGGCAAAAGATCAATAACGAAACCCGCCAACACAATTCACGAAAGCCCCGCTGCGAGAAATCGCAGCGGGGCTTTTGCTTTTTTGGCGGCTAGTCCAGCAGGGCGGAGAGATCGGCGGCAAACAGCTTTGCCAGCATGAAGTCCGGCAGCAGATACTGCGGAAAGCTTTTGGACATATTGTCCCGCCGCAGGATGTGCAGGCACAGCCCTTCGGTATCGGCGAAGTGATCCAGCCGGCCGCCCTTGGCCAGGGCCGCCGAGACAAAGCCGTAGTCCGAGGCATATTCGATATGCGGAAACGGCGCCCTCTCCCACATCGCCCTCTTGAAGACATAGCTGAAGCCATAGCCGGCATAGTTGTTCTTCATATTGTCGGGCGCGGTTGTGTTGAAAAAAGCGTTCAAGACCGCCTCCGGCCCGAAGGTGAAATGCAGGCCCAGCGTGTTGGCGGTGTCCCAATAGCCCAGCCGTTTCAGCTGCGCGGAATAGACGAACCAGGCCGACAGCTTGGTGATGTCGGCGCCGCTTTGCGCAAGCCGCGCCAGCATCCTGGCCAGGTAATCGGGCGCATAGTAATCGTCATCATCGAACTGGGCGATCACCGGCGCATTGGCCCGCTCGCACAGCCAGTTGCGCTTGGCGCTTACCTTCATCTTGGGCCCGGCCAGGTGGTGATAGCGGATGCGCGGATCGGACAGTTGCGCGAAATAGGCCGACGGCACCGGCCCGTCATCCAGGATCAGCCATTCGAAATTCTGCTCGCTCTGGGCGCCCACAAGGGCGTGCTGCGCCTGGAGCAGCGCATGGCGATTGAAGGTGGGGGTGATGATCGAAACGGCCGGGGTCATGGGCACCCTGAGCCTAGCAAGGGACCGTCAGTTGCGCGAGGCGGTTCGCAGCTCTTTGGTGATGAAGCCGGTGATGGGGTAGACATGGCTTCCGAAGGTGCCGGAACGGATATTCCAGACCCGCACCTTGCTCCAGTCGTTGGTGGGGCTCACGTCCAGCACCGGCGTGGCATGGTCGATCTCGCCCTTGTTCTGCCAGTTGGCCTGATCCACGATGATCCGCCGGGGTCCCACGATCTGGGTCACCACCGCGACATGGCCGCGCTTCAGCCGCTTGGAGCCCGAAAACACCATGACCGCGTCTTCCACCGGATGCGGCAGGCGGGCATAGAGATTCTTGGCGCGCGCCCACCAATATTTGGCGTCCCCGAACACCGCCAGGCCCGAGCGCATGCGGGCATATTCCACGCAGAACAGCCGGTGCAGCGGCGTCTCGACCGAGGGCGTAACGGCGGCGACAACGGGCAGGCGCGGCGGGCGGGCATCGATGGCCGCGATCGGCATCGGCGCGATTTCGCGCGCCGCCAGCCGCACCGTGCGGCGTTCGATGACGGGCGCGGTTTCGCCCCTATCGACGGCCGGGTCGGGACCAAAGCCAAGCAAGCCGATGATATCGTGGGTTATGTCGGAAACCGGACGCTCGGGAGCGGCCTGGGCAGGCGCGGCCAACAGGCACAGCGCCAGGATGGCGCCGGCCGCAGCCACGTTCGCAAGCAGATCCTTCGACAAATAAAACCCCAATGCCTTGTTTTCTTGCCGGGACTTTCCCGGCGGCGGGCCTTGCAGTGCAGGAATGGACGCGTTTGGCCCGGGCCCGGGCGGAATAAACCAAGATCGGGGCCTGTCACAAAGACGTAACCTTGCCACTGGGTCCGTGATATTTAGGCAACAATAAACCCTTGGAATCGCTGGGTTTCCGGCATCTATTGCAGCGCAGCATCACGCATGCCAGCATCGGCGCAACGACACAAAGGCAGGGCGGTTGCCACCGCACGCCTGGGGGTGCCATGGAATTGGTGGGTTCGCCCGTTCGCACGCTGGTTTCCATCGTGCTGTTCATGCTGGCGATCGTCGCGCTGGGGACCTTGGCCTATATGGGGGCGGGCTGGAGCTTCGCGGACTCCAGCTACATGGTGCTGCTGACCATCTACACCGTCGGCTATGGCGAGGTGCATCCCATCTCCACGCCTTATCTGCACGCCGTCACCATGGCGCTGATGATCCTGGGCTGCACCGGCATGATCCTGCTGACCGGCGCCCTGGTCCAGTTTCTCACCATCACCCAGCTGCAACAGATCTTCGGAGGCCGGCGCGTGAAAGCGGAAATAGACAAGCTCGAAAACCATGTGATCGTGATCGGCTTCGGCCGCATCGGGGTCATGCTGGCCAAGGAACTCAAGGCGGGCGGCGCCCCCTTCATGGTCCTGGAGCAGAATGAAAAGCGCGCCGCCGAGGTCCGCGAGCTGGGGCATCTGTGCCTGGTGGGGGACGCCACCAGCGAGACCGCCCTGCGCGACGCCGGCATCGCGCGGGCCCGCACCCTGGCGACCGTGCTGCCCAACGACGCCGCCAATGTCTTCATCACCCTGTCGGCGCGCGCCCTCAATCCCGCCATCGAGATCATCGCGCGCGGCGAGCTGCCCTCCACCGAACGCAAGTTGATCCAGGCCGGTGCCAACAAGGTGGTCCTGCCCACCCATATCGGCGCCGAACGCATCGCCGAGATCATCCTGTTCCCCGAGACGGCGCGCATGCTGCGCACCAGCGAAAAATTCAGCGAGCTGGAACGGTCGCTGCGCGGGCTGGGGCTGGACATGGCGGTGGTGGTGGCGCCCCAAAAGGGCGCCCTGACAGGGCTTTCCATCGAACAGATCGAACGCCGGGCGGAAGGCAAGTTTTTCATCATCCAGCTCAATCGCCAGGGCGGCGATACCATCACCGCACCCGACCGGGCCTTGAAGGTGCTGGGCGGCGACGGAATCGTGATCGTCGGCCGCAATGGCCAGGCGGCGCGCGCCATGTTCGAGGCGCCCGCGGAAAAGGTGCGGGCGGGTCGTTCGACCTTTTGAGCCACCGCAAAAGAAAAAGCCCGGCAACGCGCCGGGCCTTTTGTTGCGATTTCCGCCCGGATCACTTGGCGGCGGCGACGATCTCCAGCGACTTGTCGACATGCTGGTCGGGCGACAGCCCGTCGGACTTGGACGACAGGGCGGCGAGGATCTTGCCGTCCTTGCCGATCACATAGGTCACGCGCTCGATAAAGGCGTGGTTGATCTCGGCCTGGTTGACGTCCTTGGCACCGGCACGCGGCGGGGTCACGTTGAGGTTATAGGACACCGCGATCTTGGTGTCGGCATCCGAGGCGATGGGGAACTTGCCGGCGCAGAATTTGGGATCGGCGGAGAACTGGTTCAGCCGGTCCAGGCTGTCGGCGGAAACGCCGATGATGCTGGCGCCCGCGGCGGCGAATTTCTCGGACTGTTCGGCGAAGGTGTGGGCTTCCAGGTCGCAGCCGCCGGTGTAGGCGCTGGGGTAGAAATAGACCACCACCGGGCCCTTCTTGAGCGCATCCTTGAGATGGAAGGTGAAGGGCTTGCCGCCCAGGCTGCCGGCGGCGGAGAAATCGGGGGCCATGTCGCCGGGCTTGAGAGCGGCAAAGGCCGGTGTGGCGCAGAACGCGGCCAAAAGGCCAATCACGAGCTGTCTTTTCATGTGCTGTCGTCCTCTGAGGGGGCGCCGGACGCTATCACGCTCTCCCCGGCAGGTTAATGGTGGAGTTCCAAATTCGGCTGGACTAGCGTGCCGGTTACAGCGACAGGAGCAAAAATTGGCCGTTCGGGCACTGGAGCATATCACCATCCGTTGTGCGCAGTTGCAGCGAACCCGCGATTTCTATGTGGATTTGATGGGCCTGACCGACGGCGAGCGGCCGGCTTTCCCGTTCCGGGGCCACTGGCTGTATCTGGGGCCCGTTCCGGTCGTGCATCTGGTGGAGGCGTCGGACAGTGCCGGGGCCTGGGGCCGCGATACCGTCATTCCCAGGGCCGCGGAAGGCACCGGCTCGTTCGACCATGTCGCCTTCCAGGGCGATGACTTTGACGCCATGCGCGGCAGGCTTGAGACCGCCGGTGTGACCTTCAAGGAACGGGTGGTGCCCGGCGGGCGCCTGAAACAGCTGTTCGTGCCCGATCCCGAAGGCGTGCTGGTCGAGATCAATTTTCGCTAGCGCCGCGACTTGGTGCCCGGATAGGGGGTGCCGTCCTTGCGGGTGAACCGCGCCGGAACCCCGCCGGCGGGGGCGAGCATGTCGATATCGGGATAGGCGGCACCGTCGCCTTCGACGCGGGTGCCGATTTCCAGCACAAGGGCGTCGCGATCCGACCGGTTCTGCAGGTGGTGGCCGTCTTCCTCGCCCGCCTTGAAGCCGGCGCAGTCGCCCGCCTGAAGGATTTCCTCGCCGGCTTCGGTGACCAGCACCACCTCGCCCGCCAGCACATAAACGAATTCATCCTGGCGCAAGTGCCAATGGCGCTGGCTGGACCAGGCGCCGGGCGGCAGGCGCAGCAGGTTGACGCCGAACTGGGTGAGACCCGCGGCATCGCCCAGCCTGCGGCGTTCGCGCGCATGGCAGGGCTGGTCGAAAGGCGGCGGATAAAAGGTGCCCAGGTGCGCCGGCAGATCCTTGGGATCGATGCGCCTGGGCATGCTCAATCCTTCGCGCGCTCGATGTAGGAACCGTCCTCGGTCATCACCACCACCCGGGTTCCGGTGACGATATGGGTGGGTACCATGGTGCGCACGCCGTTGGAGAGCATGGCCGGCTTGAAGGAGCCGCTGGCTGTCTGTCCCTTCACCACCGGCTCGGTATCCACGATTTCGAAAGTGGCGCGCTGGGGAATTTCGATGGAGATGGGCCGGCCCTCGAAGGACTGCATCTGCACGTCCATGTTTTCGGTCAGGTAGGGGGCCTTGTCGCCCACCACTTCGGCCGGTACCGAGACCTGATCGAAGGTCTCCGGCTGCATGAAGATGTAATTGTCGCCATCATGGTAGAGATACTGGAAGTTGTTCTGGTCGATGAAGGCCTTTTCCACGCTGTCGGTGGTGCGCAGCCGCTCGACCGTCTTCACCCCGTCGCTGATGCGGCGCATCTCCAGATGGGTGACGGGGGTGCCCTTGCCGGGATGGATATTTTCGGCGGTGATCACGAGATAGAGCTTGCCGTCCTTCTCCAGGACATTGCCTTTGCGCACAGAGCTGGCGATAACCGAAACCACGGGAAATCCTCTCGAAAACGGCCAATAGATCGGGCTTGCCGGGGGCTATACCAGCCTCATGCCAAAAGCGGCAAGGGGAGATCCCGCGCGGCTTCGCCGGGGCAAAAGTCGCCCTGCCGGTGAAACGGGCTTTTTGGGCGGTATTTTCCCCAAGGCCGTGCGACCATGGAGAAAAAGAGCTTTCAAATGTCTTGGTGGACGCCGCAAAACCATGCCGACCGGCGGCCCCTGCTGCTCAAGCGGGGACGGCTGAAAGCCGCCATCCGCGCCCATTTCGAGGCCGAAGGCTTTACCGAGGTGGAGTGCGGTGCGCTGGTGGTCTCGCCGGGCAACGAGACCCATCTGCATGCCCTTGAAACCCGATTGACCGGGCCGGACCAGGCCGGCGAGCAGCTCTATCTGCACACCTCGCCGGAATTCTCCGCCAAGAAACTTCTGGCGGCGGGCGAAACGCGGATCTTCGATTTCGCGCGCGTGTTCCGCGATCGCGAGCGTGGCCGCCTGCATGCCCCCGAATTCACCATGCTGGAATGGTACCGGGCCGGCGAATCCTATGACGTGGTGATCGCCGACAGCCTGGCGCTGCTGGCGCTGGCGGCGCAGGTGATGGAAACGGACCAGTTTCGCCATCGCGGTGCCGCCTGCGATCCGCGCGCCCGCGCCGACCGGCTGACGGTGGCCGAGGCTTTCACCCATTTTGCCGGGATCGATCTTCTGGCCACCCTGTCGGCGGCGGGCGAGGGCGATGCCGCCGCCTTGCGGTCGCGGGCCCGCCGGGGCGGCATTGCCGTGACGGACGAAGACGACTGGTCCGACATGTTCAGCAAGATACTCACCCTGCGGGTGGAGCCGCGGTTGGGACTGGAGCGGCCCTGCATCCTTTTTGAATACCCGGCCTGCGAGGCGGCATTGGCCCGGGTCAGCCCGCGCGATGGGCGGGTGGCCGAACGGTTCGAGCTTTATGCTTGCGGGGTGGAACTGGCCAACGGCTTTGGCGAGCTGACCGACCCGGGGCAGCAAAGGGCCCGCTTCCAGGCGGAGATGGCCAAGAAGGAACGGGTCTATGGCCGGCGCTATCCCCTGGACGAGGAGTTTCTGGCCGCGCTGGGGCAGATGCCGCCCGCCAGCGGGGTGGCGCTGGGGTTCGACCGGCTGGTGATGCTGGCGACGGGAGCGCCGAACATCGATTTGGTGCTGTGGACCCCGCTTTGCCGGCAGGTCCGGCATACCTGAATACCGGTTGGTCGGGATTTGGGCAAAAGGCTAGTGTTCGCCCGCCATGAGCGACACCGCCCTCCACAAAAGCGTGCACGACACCAGCTTTACCGTGCTGGCGACGATCGGTTTTTGTCACTTGCTCAACGACATGATGCAGTCGCTGCTGCCGGCCATCTATCCCACCCTCAAGGCGCAATTCCATCTCAACTTCGCCCAGATCGGCCTGGTGACCCTGGCTTTCCAATGCACCGCCTCGCTGTTCCAGCCGGTGGTGGGATATTTCGCCGACCTCAAGCCGATGCCCTATTCGCTGGCCACTCGGCATGGTCTCGACCCTGCTGGGCCTGTTGGTGCTGGCGGTGGCGCCCAATTATCCGGTGCTGCTGGTCGCCGCGATGATGATCGGGCTGGGATCGGCGGTGTTTCATCCCGAATCCAGCCGGGTGGCGCGCATGGCCTCGGGCGGGCGCTACGGCCTGGCGCAATCGGTGTTCCAGGTCGGCGGCAATACCGGCCAGGCGATCAGTCCGCTGACCGCGGCTTTGCTGGTCGCCACCTATGGGCAGCGCTCGGTCGTCTGGTATGCCGGGCTGGCGCTGTTGGGCATCGTGCTGCTGTTCAATGTCGGTACCTGGTACAAGCATCACGGCCTGGACCGCATCAAGAGCCACCAGGCCTCGCGTGACAGCGGGTTGCCGAAAAGCAAGGTCATGCTGTCACTGGCCATCCTGCTGGCGCTGGTCTTTTCCAAATTCGTCTACCTCGCCAGCATCGGCAGCTATTACACCTTCTATCTGATTCACACCTTCGGCCTGTCGGTGCAGAGCGCCCAGGTGCATCTGTTCTTCTTCCTGGGCGCGGTGGCGGTGGGCACCCTGCTGGGCGGCCCGCTGGGCGACCGCATCGGCCGCAAATATGTGATCTGGCTATCCATCCTGGGCATGCTGCCTTTCACCCTGATGCTGCCCTATGCCAACCTGTTCTGGACCGGCATTCTGTCGGTGATCATCGGCCTGGTCATGGCCTCGGCCTTTCCCGCCATCGTGGTCTATGCCCAGGAACTGCTGCCGGGCCGGGTGGGGATGATTTCCGGCATGTTCTTTGGCCTGGCCTTCGGCCTGGGCGGCATCGGCGCCGCCGTGCTGGGCGCCCTGGCGGACGAAACTTCCATCACCTACGTCTACAAGGTCTGCGCCTTCCTGCCCGCGATCGGCCTGCTCGCCATGTTCCTGCCCAGCTTCAAGGCGCATGGGCGATGAGTCTTGAGGATGTGGCGCGGCGATATGCGGTGGCGGTGACCCCGGTCCTGCTGGAGCTGATTAATCCGGCCGATCCCCATGACCCCATCGCGCGGCAGTTCCGGCCCTCGCTGGAGGAACTGAATATCCTGCCCGAGGAACGCAGCGACCCCATTGGCGACGCCGCGCATAGCCCGGTCGCCGGCATCGTGCATCGCCATCCGGGCCGGGTGCTGTTCAAGGCGGTCGCAACCTGTCCGGTCTATTGCCGTTTCTGCTTTCGCCGCGAGATGATCGGACCGGGCCGCGACAATGCGCTGTCGAAGGACGATTTCGAGGCGGCCCTGTCCTATATCGCCGCCCATGGGCAGATCCGCGAAGTCATCCTGACCGGCGGCGATCCCTTCATCCTGTCACCGCGCCGCGTGGCGGAAATCAGCCGGCGGCTGGCGGCCATCGCGCATGTGAAGATCATCCGCTGGCATACCAGGGTGCCGGTGACCGATCCGGCGCGGGTGAGCGACGCGCTGGTGGCGGCGCTGCATGCCCCGGGCGCCGTCACCTGGGTGGCGGTGCATGCCAATCATGCCCGCGAATTTTCGCCCACCGCCAGGGCGGCGGTCGCGCGGCTGGTGGAGGGCGGGATCGCGCTGGTCAGCCAGTCGGTCTTGCTCAAGGGCGTCAATGACGATGTGGAAATACTGGCCGGTCTGATGCGCGCCTTCGTCGAGAACCGCATCAAGCCCTACTACCTGCATCATGGCGACCTGGCGCCGGGCACTTCGCATTTTCGCGTGCGGATCGAAGACGGACTGGCGTTGATGAAGGCGCTGCGGGCCCGCGTGTCGGGGCTGGAGGTGCCCGCTTACATGCTCGACATCCCGGGCGGCTTCGGCAAGGTGCCGCTGGAATCCGACCATCTGCAAAAGGCGCCGGCCGGTTATCGCGTCCGCGACCCCCAGGGCGTCTGGCACGATTATTTTGCCGGCTGAGCCGGTTTGCCCGGAGCGTCGGCGCGAGCCGGAGCGACCCAACAAGAGCGTCGGCGCGAGCCGGAGCGACCCAACAAGAGCGTCGGCGCGAGCCGGAGCGACCCAACGAGCGTCGGCGCGAGCCGGAGCGACCCAAGAGCGTCGGCGCGAGCCGGAGCGACCAGAAGAAGACGTGCGCTACATTCTCTGTGGACTTGACGGCTTGCCGCGAAGTCGTTTGAAGAAGGCGCTAACACGATGGCGGAACTGCTCGCGCCGCACCACGCCCATATCCGTCACCCAGTTGAGCTGGATCACCCGGCGCGGGCCCTCAAAGGCGTGGAAGCCATGCCAGGCATTGGGTTCATTCTTGAAGATCAGCATGGTGCCTTCATCGGGCGGCACTTCCGCGATCACGTCGTCCAGATCATCGGGACCGCGCAGCAGGCGCAGGCGGCCGGTTTTGGCTTCCCAGTCATTGTTCATGTAGATCAGCACGGTGATCAACTTGGTGCGGGAGTCGGTGTGGATCTGGCCGTCGCGCGCCGCCGAAACGCCGCGCGCCGTCACCATGGTGGGCCGGCCTTTCAGGTCCACGCCCAGCTTGCGTTCCACCGCGCGGGTGAACTGCGGTCCCTGGATCGCGTCGATCAGCGCCGCGAAGGCGGGGCCATATTCCAGGGTAGGCAGCGGGAAAGAGCCGGGATGGGCGACCAGCGGATAGTCGGCATTGATTGCCGCCATTGCCTCGGGCCGGACGAAATGCGGCACCATGGCGTAGGCGAAAGGCGCGCGCGCCATCGGCGCGGCTTCGAAGGCGGCGAGGTCTATGGGCAGGGCGCTCATCGGTCCGCCAGATACTACCACGGGCCGTAAAAAGATAGGGACGGGAGCGTGCAACGCTCCCGTCCCTTGCCCTGGAAGTCCTGTTTTGCCCCTAGAAATTCCAGAGCAATCCGGTCGGGTTTAATGGGTGCTGTAATGGATGATCTGCGCGGTGTTGCCGATGGCGCTGGAGGACAGGATCGCGCCGCCGCCGACGTTATAGACATTGGCGTTGATGTTGGAGACCACGCCGGAATTGTTCAGCTGGTGCGTAATGATCGGCATGTTCGGGGCGTTGGAGTCGGCCTCGAAGCTGTTGCCCAGCGCCGAACCCTGGATGATGGCATTGCCGGCGATGTTGGTGACGTTGGTGTTGATCTGGGAATAGGGATCCGGCGCCTGGCATTCCTGGTTCGACTTCACCGCTGTCAGCACGGGATCGGTGGAGACGCTGGCGCCATTGCACACCACCTGGCTGGTGACGGTGGCGTTGCCCCAGACATTGTTCACGTCGGCGTTGACGTTCGAACCGATGTTCGCCTTCGGGCCCACGATCTGGTTGTTCTGCACCACCGTGTCGTTCATCGTGGTGATGTCGATCAGGTTGCCGGCCGCCGCGCCGTGGACACCTACGTCGCTGCCTGCCGTGTCCACGCTGGCGTTCAGGTTGGACCAGCTGGTTTGCAGGTCGATCTGGTTGTTGAGAATCAGGCTGCCGTCGGCCAGGGCGCAGGGTGCCGACAGGGCCAGGGCGGAAACGGTGAGAAGGATCTTGAGGGTCTTCATGATGAGGCTCCTGGATATCTGGTTGGACGGATGATCGCTGATGGCCGGGCGCTAGAGGCCACCGCGCAGGCCCAGCGCGCCCGGGCTGTTGTCGGCGTAGCCGCGATAGGGGCTGCCGCGGTCTGCGTCGCCATAGTCCGTCTGGTTCGGGGGCGGGGCCTGGTCGGCCGGCTGCGGCGCGCGGGGCTGCGGCGCATTGGGCTGCGGCGCCGCATAGGCCAGCTGCGCGGGATGGCGGGCGGCTTGGCCGGCGTCGCGCAACGGATCGTCCTTGGTGCCCAGCGGGATGGCGCAGGCCGATCCGGGCGCGCGATAAATGCGGGTGATCATTTCCAGGGTTGCGCGTTCGATCACCGAGCGCACCGCCAGCTGGATCGGCTCAAGCGCGCTTTCCCCGACACTGACGTCGAAGAAGTTGGTGCCCAGGAAATCGAACACGCCGGCGGAGATCTGGCGGCCGATGATCTGCTTCTGGTAGGAAATCACATCGGCGACTTCCAGCGTGTTGGTGTTGACCAGGCGCAGGTCCAGGCCGACATTCATCACATAGAGGCTGCCCGAGGCGGTGCCGGTGGTGGCGTTCGTCGCGGTGCCGCCGCCGTTGCCGTTGGCGTTTTCGCTGCGGATGTTGAAATTCAGCTCGGTGATGCCGCCCACGATGTAATAGTCCGACCCGGGGATCGAACCGGCCAGGATCTTGCGGAAATCGCCGCTCTGGGGATTGGGATGCTGGTCGTCGCTGATCAGCTTGTTGTTGGCATATTTCAGTTCCATCTCGGCGACGGAGGTGTCGAATCGTTCGACCATATGCACGCCGGCCTTGTTCAGGGCGCTCATCGCCATCAGGGCGGCACCGGCGGTGACCTTGCGGCCCGAGCCATCGGCTTCGGTCTTGCCGGTATAATCGGCGATCTGGCCCACCGCGATGCGGATCGGGCGCTGGCGGACATAGCCGGCCATGCAACGCAGGGCGGCGGAATAGGGCGTTTCGTTGGAGATGACGGGCGCGCCGCCGATCGGCGCGGTGTAACGGCCAACCGAGTTGGCCACGGGGCTGATGCAGCCTTCCAACGCCACCGCGGCCAGCAGGAATACCAGCGGCTTGAGGAGGTGCTTGCGAGCGCGGCCAGTCATGGGAGGGGCGTCCCTTCTTTCTATGAACGTCAGTGCGTGTTCAGGTTGGCGGTGGCCGTCTGATTGCCGTTGTTGGTCTGGGTCGAGTTGACGATCGTGGTGTTGTGGCTGCCCAGGACGACCACCGAGAGCTGGTTGCCGACGGCGGTGGCCTGCCCGTAGGCCGAGACCGAACCGCCGGTGCCGACGCCGCCGCCCGCATACTGGGCGCCGCTGCCTTGCTGGTAGGTGGAAGAGGTCACCTGGCCATTCACCATGGTCAGGTTGCCGTTGGCGTCGCGCATCGAATAACCGGACGCCTGGTTCTGGCTGGCCGTGCCATAGCCATTGTACATGGCCGAATTGGTCCAGTCGCCGGCCCGCGCCGCGGAGCCGGTCAGGGCGAAAAAGGTCAAGGCAATGGCCGTCGCAAAACGGGTCATGAGGCGGTTTTCCAATCTGTTGCCTGGATCAGAGCAACGCCCGTGCCAGTCCTTAATGCGTGTTAGGCATGGGCCGTGCCAAGGCGGCACAGTCCCGGAATAAAAGCCCGGGAATGCGGGGTTTTCGGGCCCTCCGGCGTCGCGCCTTCGGCGGCGGCGGCAATCGGGTGCCGGCCACTGTCCCGAATTGACTGCCCGCCGGGGCATGATCGCGCCGCTCACACGGCCGGTCCGTTGTTTCGCCCTGGCACAGGACAGCGCCATGGCCGCGGCTTTCGCGCCTTGGCGGAAACCCCAAAGCGCCCTAGATAGGCGCATGGCTTTCCTGCAACCGGTGCCTCCGCGCCAACCTATCTTTCGCGCGCCGTCCGTCGTGTTGTGGCTGATCGGCGCCCTGGCGGCCCTGCATCTGGCGCGGGTGACGCAGCCCGAGGACCAGTCGGAGCGCCTGGTCTATACCTTCGGGCTCTATCCCCTGCGCTACAGCCGCGCCTTCCTGGAAAGCCACATGGCCAATCCGGGCACGGTGTGGGAACGCGCCGTTCCCTTCATTTCGTATATGGGACTGCACAATGACTGGACCCATCTGGTCATCAATTGCCTGTGGCTCCTGGCGTTCGGTCCCATTGTCGCGCGGCGCTTCGGCGCCGCGCTGTTTCTTGTCTTCTTCACAGTTTGCGGCGTGGCGGGCGCCCTGGCCTATCTGGCGTTCAATTGGGCCAGTCCGGTGCCGGTGGTGGGTGCGTCCGGCGCCATTTCCGGATTGATGGCGGCTGCCTTGCGGATGCTGCCCGGCCAGGCCCCCTGGGCGCTGCCGGGCGAAACCCCCTTGGCGCCCATATTCTCCCGCCAGATTCTGATTTTTACGGCTGTCTGGGTGGCCATCAACCTGCTGACCGGGATTACCGGCCTGGGCATGGGCGGGGAAAGCGGGCTGATTGCCTGGCAGGCCCATCTGGGCGGCTTTGTCACCGGCCTGTTGTTGTGCGGGCCTTTCGATCGCCTGCGTCCGCGCGCCGTCGGCACGCCCCTGGACAGCTAGGCCCGGCCACCGGCGGGCAATCGCAGGCTTGCCGCCGGCATGTCATGGGCCTAGATTTCTAACGACTGTAGTAGGATTGGCGGATGCGGCAGCCCAAATTGAGCAAGCTGGAAATGCAGATCATGGAGGTGCTGTGGAGCGCCGGTCCCTCCGCAATCCGCGAGATTCAGGAAAGCTTCGGGAGCAAGAACCGCCCCGCCTACACCACCGTCCAGACCATGGTGTACCGGCTTGAAGTCAAGAAGGCGCTGCGCCGGGCGCACAAGGTCGGCAATGCCCATATTTTCGAAGCGCTGATTTCGCGCGATGCCGCGCAGCGCCGGCTGGTCGATGAATTCCTGTCGATTTTCGGCGGCCGGATGCAGCCGGTGATGGCCCAGCTGATCGAAGCCGGCAACCTGTCGCCCAAGGATGTCAGCGACGCCGAAAAGCTGTTGCAGGAGCTGTCCGCCAAGCGCAAGGGGGACGCATGACCCTGGCGCTGCTGGATCACATCTGGCAGTCCACCCTGTTTGCGGGTGCCGCCGGATTGCTGACCCTGGTATTCCGCCGCAACGGCGCGGCCCTGCGGTTCTGGCTGTGGTTCGCGGCCTCGATCAAGTTCCTGGTGCCGTTCGCGGCCCTGGCGGCGCTGGGCGAATATCTCTGCCGCCTGTTTCCCGCCGCCCTGCCGCGCTCCATCCTGGCGATCCAGCCGGCGGCGGAAAGGCTGTCGGCGCCGGCCCGGACGCTGGTGGCGCCGTATGCCGAAAATTTCGATCCGGCGCCGCTGCTGCTGGGCATCTGGCTGGCCGGCTTTGCCGCGATCCTGGGCCTTCGCCTGCTGCGCGGGATGCGCTTGCGCGCGGTGATGGCGGCAGCGCAGGACCTGTCGATTGCAGCACCGGTCCCGGTCAAGACATCGCCCTCGCTGCTGGAACCGGGGCTGGTGGGCATACTGAGGCCGGCGGTGCTGCTGCCCGCCGGCTTGATGGCGGGGCTGTCCGCAGCGGAGCGGGATTCCATCCTGGCGCATGAACTGAGCCATCTTCGCCGCCGTGACAACGTCACCGCAGCCCTTCATATGACGGTCGAGGCGCTGTTCTGGTTCTACCCGCCGGTCTGGTTGATCGGGGCGCGGCTGATCGCCGAGCGCGAGCGCGCCTGCGATGAGAGCGTGCTGGCGTCGGGTCATGATCCGGAAGTTTACGCCGGCGGCATTCTGAAAGTGTGCAGGTTCTGCATCCGCTCGCCGCTGGCCTGTGTCGCGGGTGTCTCCGGCGCCGACCTTGGGATGCGCGTGCGGCTGATCATGACCGCCGAGGCCGCCCTGGATGTGGGTACCGGCAAGCGGCTGCTCCTGGCGGGCGCCGCCACGGCGGCCCTGGCGCTGCCGGTCATGGCGGGGTTCGCGAACACTCCCCTGGCGGTGCAGGTGCGGCGCAACGTCATTGCCGTGCAGGCGCGCGCCCAAATGGCCGTGGCGGAAATGGCCCAGCAGATCGGCATGGTTCCGGCCGTGCATGTGAGCGTCACCGCCCTGCCGCGGCTGAAGGTCAAGGTGGCGGCCGCCCCGCCGCTGCTGCCGCAGGTCGAGATGCCGCCATCGCCGCCGGCCGTCCTCGCCGTGCCGTCGCAGCCGCCGCAGGTCGAGCAGCCCGTGGTTGCCCCCGTTCCCGCCGTCCCGGCACGCGCGTCGGCGCCGAAAGAGGCGATGCTGGCGCTGGATCCCAGGGGCGATGGCGAACCCGACGCGGTCACCTGCCGCGTGCCGCAGGCCCTGCCGGGTTCCAGGTTGCCGGGTCCGCAAGTCTGCAAGACCAACCGCTTCTGGGCCCAGTTGCGCGCCGCCGGCCAGGACATCAGCCCGGACGGCACCGCCGTGATTCCCACCCTGTCGCGAAGCCGCCTGGCGATGGCGGGCAATTGCTATACCGGTTCGCCGCCGCCGGGGGCGCTGTTCGGTGAAACCGCCATCCTGGAGCCCTGCCGCTAGCCGCCGCGCGGGTTCGGCGGGTCAATGGGCAATGTGGCGCGGCGTTGGGGCCGATTGCGTCTTACTCGGCCGGCGCCGGCGCCGGACCCAGGTGGCGGGGCACCTTGCGGCGCTGCAGCCTTGTGCTGAAGCGGTCGAGATAGGTGTAGATCACCGGCGTGATGTAGAGGGTCAGAAGCTGCGACAGCAGCAAGCCGCCCGCCACGCAAAGGCCCAGGGGACGGCGGGATTCCGCGCCGGCGCCGGTGCCGAAGGCGATGGGAAGCGTACCCATCATCGCCGCCATGGTGGTCATCATGATCGGGCGGAAGCGGGTGATGGCGGCTTCGTAGATCGCCAGTTCCGGCGTCAGGCTGCGGTCGGCACGCTGCCGGGTCAGCGCCAGGTCGATCATCATGATGGCGTTCTTCTTGACGATGCCGATCAGCATGATCATGCCGACAAAGGCATAGAGGGTCAGTGACATGTCGGACGGCATGATGCCCGCCAGAAACAGCAGATGGGCGCAATAGAGTGTGATCAGCGCGCCCACCGCCGCCGACGGCAGACCCGACAGGATGGTGAGGGGGTGGATGAAGCTCTCATACAGGATGCCCAGGATGATGTAGACCACGACCATGGCGATCACGAGCAGCATACCCATGTTCTGGGTGGATTCCTCGAACGCCGCCGCCGTGCCCTGGAAACTGCCCTGGATGGAGGCGGGCATGCCGATGTCATCGCTGGCCTGGCGAATGCCGCTGACGGCGTCGGACAGGGCCCGGCCCGCCGCCAGGTCGAAGGATATGGTGATGGCGGGAATCTGTCCCGCGTGATTGACCGAAAGCGGCACGGTGCTGGCGGTGGTCTCGGTGACGGCGGTCAGTGGCACCAGCGTGCCGCCCGAGCCGGTGACATAGAGCCGGTCGAGCGCGGAGGCGTCGCGCTGATAGCGCGGCAGCAGTTCCATGATTACTTCATACTGGTTGGACGAGGTGTTGATCTGGGAAATCTGCTGCCCGCCAAAGGCCGAACCCAGCGCCTGCTCGATCTGCAAGGGTGAGACACCGAAGGCGGCGGCACGGTCGCGGTTGATCTTGACCTGCACCGATGGCATCGCGGCTTCATAGTCGGAAGTGACGTCGACAAAACCGGGCCGCGCTTTCAGCGCCGCCATCAGCTTGCCGGAATAGTCCTGCAACTGATTCATATCCAGGCCCTGCAGCGTATACTGGTAGTTGGAGCGCGAGCCGCGCGCGCCCAGGCGGATGGCGGGCGGATTGGTCAGGAACACGTTGACGCCGGGGACGCGCGCCACTTTGGGGCGCAGCCGGCGGATGATCTGGTCGGGCGTGGATGTCCGCTCGCTGAGGGGTTTGAGCGAAATCATCATCATGCGGGCGCTGTTGCTGCCGGCCGTGCCGTTGGCGCCTTCCATGTTCGCCAGGACACCCTCGATATCGGGATCCGACGCCACGATGCGCGTCACCTGCTGAACATATTTGGCCATCTGGGTATAGGAGGTGCCGTTGGCGGCCTGCATCGTACCCTGCAGGCGCCCGCTATCGTCGCTGGGCAGGAAGTCCTGCTTCATCACCGTCATCAGCAGCCCGCTGGCCACCAGGCTGGCGAAGAAGATTCCCAGGATGACGCGGCGGTGGATCAGGCTCCAGCGCAGGGTGCGGTCATAAAAGGCCTGCAGGCGGTTGAAGCTGTTCTCGCTGAATCTGTAGAAGGCATTGTGCTTCTGGCTGTGCTCGTCCTTGAGGATACGGGCGCACAGCATGGGGGTCAGTGTCACCGAGATGACGCCGGAGAACAGGATGGCCAGAATGATGGTGACGGCGAATTCGTGCAGCAAGCGCCCGACTATGCCGCCCATGAACACGATGGGGATGAACACCGCCGCCAGGCTGACGGTCATGGACAGGATGGTGAAGCCGATCTCACCGGAGCCCTTCATCGCCGCTTCATAGGGCTTCTCGCCCTTTTCGATATGGCGGACGATGTTCTCCAGCATCACGATGGCGTCGTCCACGACAAAGCCCACCGACAGGGTCAGCGCCATCAGCGAGAGATTGTCGAGATTGAAGCCGAAGGCGGCCATGCCGGCGAAGGTGCCGATGACGGCGATGGGAAGGGCCAAGGAGGGGATGATCGTGGCCGAAACCCGGCGCAGGAAGACGAAGATCACGCCCACCACCAGCATGCCGGCGATGAGCAGCGTGTGCTGCACGTCATCGATGGAGGCGCGGATCATCTGGCTGCGGTCATACACCACGTCCAGCGTCACCGACGGCGGCAGGCTGGCCTGGAACTGCGGCAGGACCTTGCGGATATTGTCGATCACGCCGACGGTATTGGAGCCGGGCTGGCGGAATATGGCGATCAGAATGGCGTCGTCGCCCTTGTACCAGCTGCGGGCATAGGGATTTTCCTGGCCGTCGATGACCTTGGCGACGTCCTTCAGCCGCACCGGGCTGCCATTCGAATAGGCGACGATCTGGTTTTCGAATTCGGCGGCGTTGTTGAGCTGGCCGCCGGTATGGATGACGGTGGAGCGGGTGGGGCCGTTGAGCGCGCCCGTCGCCAGATTGACATTGGCGTTGGCGACCGCACTGACCAGCTTGTCGATGCCGATCTGGCGGGTGGCCAGGGCCGCCGGATCGGCCTGGATGCGAACGGCATATTTGGCGCTGCCGAACACGCCCACCTGGGCGACGCCCTCGATGGTGGAAATCTGCCGCGCCAGCAGTGTTTCGGCATATTCGTCCACTTCCGACGGTTTGAGAGTCTTGGACCGCATCGCCAGGAACAGGATCGGCAGGTCGGCGGGATTGACCTTGCGGAAGGTGGGCGGCTGGGGCAGGGCCCTGGGCAGGCGGCGGGTGGCGGCGGAAATGGCGGATTGCACGTCCAAGGCGGCGCCGTCCAAATCGCGGCTCAGGCTGAACTGCAGCTGGATGTTGGTCGAGCCCTGGGTACTCGACGAGGTCATCTGGTCGATGCCGTTGATGGTCGAGAACTGGTTCTCCAGCGGCGAGGCCACCGAGGAGGCCATGGTGTCGGGATCGGCGCCCGGCAGCGAGGCCGTCACCTGGATGGTGGGGAAGTCGATATTGGGCAGGTCGGAAACCGGCAGGCTGACATAGCCAAAGCCGCCGAAAATCACCAGCGCCGCCATGACCAGGGTGGTCATCACGGGCCGTTCGATAAAGGCCTTGGAGAGGTTCATCTCAGTATCCCGGACCCCGGTTAGCCTTCATTGTCCTGCTGCGGCTGCACCCGGCGGCGGCCGCGGTCATGGTGCTGTCGCCGGCCGCGCGCTTCTTGCTGCCCGTGATGCTGACCTTGGCGCCCGGAATCACGCGCAGCTGGCCTTCGGTGATCACGATGTCGCCAAGCTTCAGATTGCCGGTCACCGCGTCGTCGACGCCATCGTCGAATATTACGTGCACCGGCACCTGCTGGGCGGTGCCGTCCTTGACGACATAGGCGAACTGGCCATCGGGGCCGGTGTTGACAGCCTCGCGCGGCACCAGGGTGGCATTGGGGATTTCCGAGAGCGCGACCGTCACGTCCACCAGCTGACCGGGCACCAGAGCCATGTCCTTGTTGGGATAGGTTGCCCGCAGCTCGATGGTGCCGGTCGTGTTGGTCACCGCGTTGCCGATGAAGTCCACCGGCACCTGGATGTCCGCGGCGCCGCCCGCATCATGCAGGGCGACGGTGACGGTCAGGCCCTTGGTACGCTGCATTTCCTGGATGCGCGGCAGGTCCGACTGCGGCAGGGCCAGGGAAATCTTGACGGGCTGGATCTCGTTGATGGTGACCAGCGGGGTGGCGTTGGTGCTGGCGGTCGAGGCGGCGACCATGTTGCCCGGCTGGATCAGAATCGCACCGGTCTTGCCGTTGACCGGCGCGCGAATGGGGGTGAACTCCAGATTCAGGCGCGCGGATTCCACGGTGGCCTTGGCTTCCAGATAGGCGGCCTGGGCATCGTCCAGCTGCTGGCCGGCGATGGCATTCTGCGACGCCAGGCGCGCATAGCGGTCGGCCTTGGCCTTGGCGGTGGCCAGCGATGCCAGGGCATTGTCGTATGTCGCCCGATAGGGGCGCGGATCGATCTGGAACAGGATGTCCCCGGTCTTCACCATCTGGCCTTCCTTGAAGAAGGCCTTGGTCATCTGACCCTGGATGCGGGCGTTGATCTGCACGGTCGAGTTGGCCATCACCGTGCCGATGGTGCGCTCGATCACCGCCATGTTGCCGGTGCGGACGGTGGACACCTGGACCGGCGCAGCAACGCTGCGCGGGGCCGTGGGGGCGCTGGTATGGGTGAAATACCAGAATCCGCCCAGGGCAAGCGCCAGCGCCGCCCCCCCGATCACAAATGCGCGCCCGCGCCGGGCCGGGGCATCGTCCCGGTCCTCGTCCCGCGTGGGCGGGGTTTGCAGCGGTGAAATCTGAACATTCATGCGGCACAGTCCCGAGGCGGCCAGCCGGGTCCGGCTGGCACAAAGGTTACAATCTCAATTCCGCCGCGCCGGACAGGGCGGCCGATGGCGCGATGCTCCGGGTTTCCCCGACCATCCCGGCCCAGACCCGGGCCGGGATTTCAGCTATTCCCGGCATTTATATGCCAAAACTCTCTCACAAATGTCCCGGAAACGTCTCCTCCGGAACCGCACAAGTACCGGAAAAGGCTTGTAAAAGTCATTAACACCGGCAAATGCGGGCCCGGGTGAGGCAGCATGATGTTGCTCCGCAGCAGGGCCAGCGTCTATAAGCCCGCGACCCTCGCGCTCCTCTCACTGATTGATTCTGGTTCCATGGAAATCCGCAACATCGCCATCATCGCCCATGTCGACCATGGCAAGACGACCCTGGTGGACCAGCTGCTCAAGCAATCCGGCTCGGTGCGCGAGAACCAGCAGATGGCCGAACGGGCCATGGACTCCAACGACCAGGAGCGCGAGCGCGGCATCACCATCCTGGCGAAATGCACCTCCGTGGAGTGGAACGGGGTCCGCATCAACACGGTCGATACCCCCGGCCATGCCGATTTCGGCGGCGAGGTGGAGCGCATCCTGTCGATGGTGGACGGTGTGGTGCTGCTGGTGGATGCGGCCGAAAGCGTGATGCCCCAGACCAAGTTCGTGCTGTCCAAGGCGCTGAAGCTTGGTCTCAAGCCCATCGTGGTGATCAACAAGATCGACCGCTCCGACGCCCAGCCCAGGGAGACCCTGGAGTCCATCTTCGACCTGTTCCTGGCGCTGGAAGCCAATGACAGCCAGCTGGATTTCCATCACCTCTATGCCTCGGGCCGCAACGGCTGGGCGGTGAACGAGCTGGAAGACGAGCGCACGGACCTGTCGCCGCTGTTCCGCCGCATCGTGGACGACGTGCCGGCGCCCAAGCCGTACCAGCTGGCGACCGAGGACCATCCCTTCAAGATGCTGGTGACCACGCTGGAGGCCGACAATTTCCTGGGCCGCATCCTGACCGGACGCATCGAATCCGGCGTCATCACCACCAATCGCAACATCAAGGTGCTGAACCGCGACGGTGAAGTCATCGAAAAGGCGCGGGTGACCAAGCTGCTGGCATTCCGCGGCCTGGCGCGGGTGCCGGTGGAGCGGGCCGAGGCCGGCGACATCGTCGCCATCGCGGGGCTGCAAACCGCCACCGTCGCCGACACGCTGTGCGACCTGACGGTGAACGAGGCCATCCCGGCCCATCCCATCGACCCGCCGACCCTGGCCATGACCATCTCGGTCAACGACTCCCCCCTGGCCGGGCGCGAAGGCGACAAGGTGCAAAGCCGCGTCATCCGCGACCGGCTGATGCGCGAGGCCGAAGGCAATGTCGCGCTGAAGGTGCATGAGACCGGCGAGGGCAATTTCGAGGTGGCCGGCCGCGGCGAATTGCAGCTCGGCGTGCTGATCGAATCCATGCGCCGCGAGGGTTTCGAGCTTTCGATCTCGCGTCCGCGCGTGCTGTTCAAGACCGAGAATGGCCATCGCCTTGAGCCGATCGAGGAGGTCACGGTGGACGTGGACGACGCCTATACCGGCGTGGTGATCGAGAAGATCTCCAACCGCAAGGGCGAGATGGTGGACATGCGCCCCACCGGGGCGGGCAAGACCCGCATCGTGTTTCACGGTCCGGCGCGCGGATTGATCGGCTATCACGGCGAATTCCTCACCGACACGCGCGGTACCGGGGTGATGAACCGCATGTTCCTCAATTATGCTCCGCACAAGGGCAATGTCGGGGGGCGCGTCAACGGCGTGCTGATTTCCACCGAGGCGGGCGAAGCGGTGGCCTATGGCCTGTGGTATCTGGAAGAGCGCGGCAAGCTGTTCGTCACGCCGGGCACCAAGGTCTATGAGGGCATGATCATCGGCCAGAACGCCAAGGACAATGACCTGGACGTCAATCCCACCAAGGCCAAGCAGCTGACCAACATTCGCACCACCTCAAAGGACGAAGCGGTGCGGCTGACCCCGATCGTGCCGATGACCCTGGAACAGGCCATGGCCTATATCCAGGACGATGAGCTGGTGGAGGTGACGCCGCAAAGCATCCGTCTGCGCAAGCGCGAATTGCGGCCGCATCTGCGCAAGCGCGCCAAGCAGGCCGCCGAAGCCTGAGGCTCAGCGCGCCGAAACGGTCTTGCCGATTTGCGGCAGGGAGGCATCCAGGACAGTCCGGATGCGCGCGATCATCTGGGGCGTAAAGCCGGTCGGGCTCACCGAGCGCAGGCGCAACTGCCCGTCGTTCATCTCCAGCACCGCGATGCGCGTCCTGCCCAGCCCGACCTTGTCGCGGGTGAAGAGCATCAGCGGATAGCCCGCCTGCACCACCTTGTAGTCGGACGGCGCCGGCACGATATCGGAGCGGGCGCAAAAGATGGAGCTAATGCTGGCGCCCGGCGGTACCGGACCGGGATCGAAGCGGGCATTGCTGCTGGTCTGTTCCAGCACATGCAGGGTCTCGTCCATCACCAGTTGTGGGGGCGCCCCATCCTTGGCGATGGCCCGGCCGCAGCCCATCTCGGTGATCCCCTGCGCTGCCGCCGGTCCGGCGGAAAGAAACAGGCAGGTCAGAATTGTCGTGGAGAGGCCGTGCCGCATGTCGCCCTCGCATGGTCTTTCGAGCTACTATTGTAGGCGTATCTGAGGGACTCGCCAAATGGATCCGTTGGCCGACAGGCCGGTTGCCCCCGCCCCGGACGTTCCGGGAGACGCTGCGTTCCGCAAGGTTCGGTTCGGGCAGGCCGGCCCGGCCTGGTCGCGTCCGGCCCGCGCCCGGCGGGCCGCGCCTGGCGGGGCGAACGCGAACCTGCGGACAGCCGCATGAGCGTCGATGACAAGCTTATCGCCTTTGCCAACCGCTTGGCCGATGCCAGCGGCGCGGTGATCCGTCCCCATTTTCGCGAACGCATCGACGTCACGCACAAGCCCGGCCGGGCGGCCTTCGATCCCGTCACCGAGGCAGACAAGGGCGCCGAACGCGCCATGCGCGCCATCATCGAACGCGAGCGCCCCGACGATGCGATCCTGGGCGAGGAATATGGAGAAAAGCCGGGACGCAATGGCTTGCGCTGGGTGCTGGACCCGGTGGACGGCACCCGCGCCTTCATAACCGGGCGCCATGAATGGGGCTCGCTGATCGCACTGGAGGACAGGGACGTGCCGGTGCTTGGCGTGCTGGACCAGCCGGTGCTGGGCGAACGCTTTGTCGGCGTCAACGGCCGCTCGGTGCTGGTCGAAGGCGAAAAGCGCACCATCCTGCGCACGCGCGAATGTGCCGCGGTCGGCGAGGCCATTCTCTGCGCCACCGATCCCGGGTCCTATTTCACCCAGCCCCAGCAGGCCGCGTTTCAGCGGGTGCGTGCGGCGGCGCGCATGACCCGCTATTGCGGCGACTGCTATCTGTTCGCGGCGCTGGCGATGGGCTTCATCGATATCGTTATCGAGGCCAGCTTCAATCGCTGGGATGTCGCGGCCCTGATTCCGCTGGTGGAAGGGGCGGGCGGTATCATCACCGCCTGGGACGGCGGCGATTGCCGCGACGGCAAGACCATTCTTGCCTGCGGCGACAGGCGCGTCCATGAAGCCGTCATGAAGCTTTTGAACGCCTGATTAGCGGCCCACCCCATGGGCCGCGAAAAACGCGTCGAAAGCCGACCAGAACTGGGCACGGATGGGATTGCGCTCCATCAGGATCTCGTGCGCGGCCTCGGCGATCTCGACATATTCGGCATGGGGCGCGTGCCGGGCGAAGTCCCGCGCCTGGGCCGTCACGCAAATGCGGTCCTTGCCGGCGCCGACAATCAGCAGGGGCGTGGTCACGGCGCCGGCCTGGCCGCGCAGCCAGTCCATCGAGCGCAGCGCCGCTGCCAGCCAGCTCCAGGTCGCGCCCGCCAGGCGCAGCTCGGGCTGTTCGCGCAGCAGCATCTGGGTGCGCTCGAAACGCTGGGGATCGGACGTGGCCAGCTGGGTGGTGAAGGTCACCCTGTGGGGGTCGCGCGCTTCCATGCCCCACACCCAGTCGGCGCCTTTGCCGCGCCACGCCTGAAAGCCCGTCACCGCCCGCACCAGAAATTCGCGCTGGCCGCGAAAGGAAATGCCGATCATGGGAGCCGAGAGCGCGCAGGCGGCGAAATCGGAGGGCCGGCGCACCAGGCGGCGCAGCAGATTGTGCGCGCCCATGGAATGGGCCAGCGCCACCGGCTTTTCACCCGCCCCCAGCATCGGCGTGACGATCCAGTTCATCAGCGTGTCCAGGTCTTCGTCATATTCGCTGAAGTCGCCGATGAAGCTTTTGCGGCTGTCATGGGTCATGCGGCTGCTGCCTCCCTGGCCGCGCCAGTCCATGGTCGCGACCGCAAAACCGCGGCCGCGCAGCTCATCGATCACCTCGAAATATTTCTCGATGAATTCGGTCTGCCCGTTCAGCAGCACGCACACGCCCCTGGCCGCCACGTCCGGCGCGGCCGCGAAGCGGGCCGCGCGCAGCGAGGCGCCGACGGCCTTGATGGGCAGGGGATCAAACAGCGTCGCGGCCGGAATCATTCTGGTGCCGGGATCATTTTGGGGAACGGATCAATTCGGTGAATCGGGTGTCTGCGGAGGCACTTAAGACCCATTTTCAAGTGCCCGAAAGGGTCTTGAACGGCGTTTGCGGGCCCCCAAATAAGGTCTGCCGGTCGCCTTTGGGGCCGGTTCCATGCCCCGCGCAGATGGTCTGGCGGGACCGATAACAACGCTTTTCAGGAGGTTGTCCCATGCGTATCGACTATTCCCCCTTTTTCCGTTCCACCGTCGGCTTTGATCGCCTGATCGGCCTGCTGGAGTCTGCGTCGGACCAGGGCTATCCGCCCTACAATATCGAGCGCAGCGATGAGAATAACTACCGCGTCACCCTGGCGGTCGCCGGCTTCGCCGAAAAGGACCTGTCGGTGGATGTGAAGGACCGTGTGCTGACCGTCACCGGCAAGCGCGAGGATGCCGAAAAAACCGCGGCCACGCTGCTGCATCAGGGCATCGCCGCCCGCAACTTCGAGCGCAGCTTCCAGCTCGCCGAGCATGTCGAAGTCAAGGCGGCGCGGCTGGAAAACGGCCTGTTGCATGTGGATCTTGAGCGCCTCGTGCCGGAGGAAAAAAGGCCCCGCCGCATCACCATCAATGCGCCGGGCCTGACCACGATTGAAGGCGCCAGGGCCGCCTGAGGAATGCTGTTTTGACCTGGGCAGGGGTCTCCTTCCGGAGGCCCCTGTTTTCTTGTTAGTCTGGCCGCCGAAACGCTGTATTGGCATGCGATGGCGTTCTGGCCGCAAAGCCCGCAGGGCAAGATTCTCACGATCGAGGAGATGCGGGGCCGCTATGGCGCATCCTTTGGCCGTTTCGGGGCGCCTCCCGCCGGCGTGACGTTCGCGCCGGGCAAGCTCGGCGCCATTTCTGGCGAGTGGGTGGGCGCCGACCGGGACACCTCCGGCCGCAATATCCTGTATTTTCACGGCGGCGGTTTTGTCGCCGGTTCGCCGGAAAGCCATCGCCCCGTCATCGGCAGGCTGGTGGACGCCAGCGGCGTCGGCGCCTTCAGCGTCAATTACCGGCTGGCGCCGGAATTCTTTTTCCCCGCGGCCGTCCGCGACGGCATCGATGCCTATCGCGCGCTGCTGGGCAAGGGCAGGGCTGCAACTTCCGTCGTCCTGGCGGGCGACGAGGCGGGGGGAGGCCTGGTCTTCGCGGTGGCGCTGGCGATCCGCAATGCCGGACTGGATATGCCCGGCGGGCTGGTGGCCCTGTCGCCCTGGGCCGATCTTTCCCTCTCGGGCCTGTCGATATTGCAAAACCGCAAGTCCGATACCGTGGTGGACTGGGAGATCCTGTTTCTTTGCGCGCGGCATTATCTGCGAAAGTCCAATCCCGGCGATGCCTATGCGTCGCCCGCCTATGCCTCCTTTGCCGGGCTGCCGCCGATCATGGTGCATGCGGGGGCCAACGAAATCCTGCGCGACGACGCCTCCAAGCTGGGGGACCGCGCGGCGTCCGCCAATGTACCGGTGAGCGTGGAGATCTATGACGGCATGGGCCATTTGTTCCAGCTGGAAACTGGCCGCAACGAGGCGAAAGTCTCCCTGTCGCGGCTCGCCCAGTTCATCCGCGCAAAAAGCGCGGTGATGGCGGCCTGAGGTCCACGGCTCAGATGGACGACGCCAGGGCTTCGGCCAGGCGGCCGGGCAGTTTGGCGCCGGAGAAATCGGCGCCCTCCATTTCGCTGTCGCGCATGTCGGCGTCGATGAGATTGCAATAGGACAGGTCGCTGCCCGACAGGCGGGCGCGGCGCAGATCGGATCCGCGCAGGTCGGCGTAACGCGCCTGGATATTGTCGAGGCGTGCGGGCAACAGCCGGCCGTTGGAAATCAGCAGCGGGCCCAGCTTGGTGTCGCGCAGATCGGCATGGTTGAGTTGCGCCCCGGAGAGATTGACGCCGCGCAGGTCCGCGCCGGCCAGCCTGGCCGAGCGCAGGTCGCTTCCCGCCAGGTTGGACCCCTGCAGGCAGGTGCCCTCGAGGTTGGCGCCATACAGCAGCGCGCCGGGCGCGATCAGCGCGGTCAGGGTGCAATCGGGACAGTCCGGCGATGTGGCGCAAATCCCGGCCGGCCAGGTCGGCGGGCCTGCCCTCTCGGCCGTCGGTTTCGGCCCACAGCGAATGGGCGGCCAGGATATTTTCGATGGTGGCGACATCCTGCGGATCGGGTTCGGCCGATTCGGTCAGCGCCTTGGCCAGGTCCGCGCCATGGGTGGTGGCGAAATCCAGTTTCGCGCCCACCAGGATGCAGCCGGCCAGATCGGCGCCGGTCAGGTTGCATCCCGACAGGTCGGCATTTTCCAGATTGGCGCCGGTCAGGCGCGCCTGGCGCAAATTTGCCCGTACCAGGCGGCAGCCCTTCATGACCGCATCGGTAAAATCGGCCTGGATGGCGATCGCGCCGGTCATCTTGGCCCGCTCCAGATTGGCGCAGTTCATCATCGCGGCGGGCAGCTCCGACGGTCCCAGGTCGTGGAGCAGCAACCGGATATTTCCGTATTTGTCTTTTTCCGCGATGGAACCTTCGCGCAGATCCGCCTCGAACAGGTCGGCCCCGATCATGTTGGCCCCGCGCATCGAAGCGCCGCGCATGTCGGCGCGGCGCAGGGACGCGCCCGCCAGGTTGGACCGGCGCAGGTCCGCGCCGAAGAAACTGGCCGAATCCAGCCGGGCGCCTTCGAAATTCGGCGTCTTCCAGGACCGCACCGGTGAAATCGGCATCGGCCAGGTTGCGGCCCGACAGATCCAGGCCCGAAAGGTCGCAGAAGGCAAAAACCGCCCGCGCCCCGCCCAGGCGCCCCGTTTGGAGCATCTCATGGCGGCTGGCGCTGGTGCTCACATCCTGCTGGGTGAGCCTGGCGAAACTGGTATGCCGGGCCGGGGTCATGGGCGCAAAGTCGGTTCGTTAAGGCTTTTTCACGGGGGATTTTGCTCCGAAGCCCGCTAACGCCCGATTAAGACTGGGGGATTTGGCCCATAAGGACGGGCCGGGCGCGAAAATTGCTGTTGAACCGGGACGATAGCCGGGTACAAAGGCGCTGCAGTAGCGCCTTGCCCCGGTCCCCTCCGGGCAGGAACGTTCCGGCGAAGGGTAAACGGTGCGGGGCTGCGCGGGATGCGCGGCCAAAGGTCCGGGAGCGGACCTTGCGACAAGACAATGCCGAAACAGGCGGCGCCGCCGCCCGGCGACATTTATAAGAGGCTGAGTTGATCAAGCACCGTTTGATGCTTTCCGCTGCTGCGGCTGCCCTGCTGACGGCAGTGGTGGCCGTTGCCGCGGCTCGCGCCGATACCGAGGTTTCAACCAAAACGTCCACCGAGCTGAACACGGCAACGGCCGGGGAAATCCTGATCGACGCCACCGGCGGCATCGCCATCAGCAAGGCCGGCATCGCGACAGTCACCCTCAACTCCGCCAACAGCGTGGTCAATAACGGCGGCCTCTCCAATACCGATATCGACGGCGGCGTGGGCGTGGTTATCGACACCACCGCCGGGAACCTGCTGTCGCCAAACGGCTTCACCTCGACCGGCACCATCGACCTTGGCGGCAAGGGCACCAGCAAGCGCGGTGTCGTCATTCTGGGCGGCCACACCTTTTACGGCCCGATCAGCCTGACGTCGTTGCAGGTTGTGGCACTGACCGGCGCCACCGGTACGTCCCAGACCTCGTCCGTGATCGTGCAAGGCGACGCGTCCGCCGCCTTCCTGCTGCTGCAGGGCACCACGGTCACCAGCAACATCCTTCTGGGCGGCGGCGGAATCATCCAGAACGCGGCCGCCAATTCCACCGCTTCCAACAGCATCATGGTGGATCTGGACGGCACGCTGAACGGCAACCTGATCAACGTGTCCGGCCTGTCGGGCGTGGGCGCCGGGCTGATCGGCTTGCAGACCCTGGGCGGGATCCATTCCTGCGCCAGCGATACCAACGCCCCAACCGGATTTACCTGCGCGACATCGTCCGGCGGTTCCCTGATCAATGCCGGCTCGATCTCCCTGATCGGGACCCAGTTCTACAACTCGCGCGGCAATGCGGAAGCGGGCAGCGCCCTGGTCATCGGCGGCAACGTCGATGGCGGCTTCCTCAATTTCGGACCGGGCACGTCCAACAATTCCTCCCAGGCGCTGCTCTCGTCATCCGGCCTGGTCGTGTCCGGGGCATCCCAGCCGGTCGTGCTGATCGATCCGAGCCGGTCGATTACAAGCAATCTGAACGCGCCGCGCGGTCCGGTGATTTTGGGCCCGGTTACGGCAGATGTCGACTCGGTCGACCCGGGCTACTCCTTCATCAATCGCGGCACCATCACGGCCCGGCCGACCGATTCCGACAAAAGCGCCGTCGGCATCATCATCCAGGGCGCGTCTTCGACCTATTTCACCTGCCTCGGCAGCGTCTCGGGCAGCGCTTCCAACGGCGTTTGTAATACCACGCCGCAATCGCGGACCGACAATGTCGCCCAGACGATCAATGGCGCCAGCGTCACCACGCCGATCTCCTACACCGCGCTCGGCGGCCTTCTGAACACCGGCACCGTCAGCGTTCAGGCCACCACCAATTCGCAGACCGTCACGTCCAGGGGCATTACCACCGCCACGGCACTCTATATCGGCGCCTTCGCCACCGTGCCGACCCTGGACCTGAAATCGGAGGCCATCAGCGCGGGCAACAACACGGCGGGCGTCATCGTCGCCTCCGTCGCCGGTATCGGCCAGGGCAGCGCCTTCGGCGTCATCCTGGGTCAGAATTCCGTTGTGCCGGTGGTAAATGTGGGCAAGGGCGCCAGCATCACCGCCACCGTTTCGACCAGCACGGTTTCTCCCAGCAAGGACATTGCCACCACCAGCGCGCCGTTCAGCCTTGTCTCCGAGGCCCTGCTGGACCAGAGCGGCACCCTGAAGACCATCAACAATGCCGGCATCATCCAGGCCACCAATACAATTCTGATTCCCGGCACCGGTGCCGTCACCAGCTCGATAACCGATGCCATCGACCTTTCCGCCGGCACGAACGGAGGCGTCACCATCAACAATAGCGGCCGAATCCTGGGCAACGTCCTGATGGGCTCCGCCGGCAACGGAAACATACTGAATGTCGGCAATACCGGCAGCGGCGGCACCACCGCCAATCCCGCCACCGGCATCGTCAACACACCAACCGATTACGCGATCGTGGCGCAGTCCATCACCAACGAATCGGCCGGGCTGGCGCCCCTGACCACACCCACGGTGATCGATTTCGGCTCGGGCACAGGTCACATGCTGCATGTCGGCGGCTATGGCTATGTCAATGCCCTGTTCAATTCGGGCGCCAGCGCCCTGGCGGTGCAGGTCGATCCCAACGGCCAGCTTTTCATCGCCAACAATAGCGCCCCCCTGCAGGCCTCCAGCTTCAATGTCGGCGCCAACGGCACGCTCGGCCTGGCGATATCCCAGGGCAATCTCAACAGCCTTAACCCGGTCGTGCAGGCCGACAGCGCGGATGTTTCCGGCGCCGTTCTGGCGCTGCAATTCGGAACCTATATTTCCTCGGGCTTCACCGCGGCCAGCACCGCAAGCCCCACCGCCCAGACCATCACCCTGATCCGCGCGCCGGTCATCAACGACACCACCATCGCCGGGCAGAATGCGGTGCTGGGCCAGAACACGCCCTTCCTGTTTGAAACCCCCGCCGAAAGCGGCGTCACGCCGCTCAGCGTCAACAATGATCCCAGCGGTCAGCAGGTTCTGTTGCTGCACCTGTTGCCGCGGTCCACCGGCGCCACCAATGCCGATGGTTCGCCCGGCCTCAACCTGTCGGGGGGGGCCAGAAACGAGTTTCCCTTCGCGGCGCAGGCGCTCTCCACCGACGGCCAGCTGGGTTCGGCCATTGCCACCAGCCTGACCGTTTACAACACGCCGGGCGTACCGGGCAGCGGCATCAATGTTGCGGCCTCCCAGCAGCAGGCCCAGCAGGTCTTCTCGCAATTCGCCCCCGACGTTTCCGGCGGCACGCGCGAGATCGCCATTCTGCTCACCGACCAGGCCAGCGGCCCGGTCGCGGCGCGCCAGCGGCTGCTGCGCAGCTTCGGCGACACGCCCGGCGAGATGACCCTGTGGGGCGAGGAATTCACCGGCCAGATCACCAACCGGGGGCGCGTCGCCAGCGATGGCACGCTGACCGCCTACAAGGACCATGGCTTCGGCTTTGCGCTGGGCGTTGACGGCGGCAGTCCGCGCAATGGCTGGTATGGCGGCGCCTTCACCTTCTACAGCGGCGACGTCATCCAGGAGCTGCCCCGCGCCACCCGCACCAGCACCCAATGGTTCATGCTGACCGGTTACACGGACTGGCGCGGCAAGCATGTCTTCCTCGACACCCAGGTGAGCGCGGCCTATGGCTCTTTCGAGGAGCATCGCAATCTCACGGTGGGCGGGCTCTTTCGCACCGCCACCAGCCGCCGCCCCGGCGCCATGCTGGCCCTGGGCGCCAATACCGGCGCCATGCTGCATTACTCCGGCATCGAGGTGGACCCGCATGTCAGCCTGGATGCGATGACCCTGCGCGAGGAAGGCTATCAGGAAGCCAATGGCGGCCCCGGCTTCAACCTGGACGTTGCGCCCTATTTCGCCAGTTCGGTGCGCACCGCCCTGGGCGCCGACATCAAGACCAAGGTCACGATCTGGGATTTCGATCTCACACCCGAAGTGCGCCTGGGCTACCGCTATGACCTTTTGCAGCAGGCGGTGAAGGTCAAGGCTGCCTTCCAGTCCACGGGCGGGCGTGGCACGGCCGGCAACACCATGACCTTTGTCGGTCCCGACCCGGACAGCGGCAATGCCGTCCTGGGCCTGGGCCTGGGCGCCTCGACCGATACCTGGCAGGTGGGCGTGAATTACGACTGGATTCGCGGCAACAACGGATCCACCACCCAGGTCGGCATAATCACGGTTCTGGGGCGTATCTGAGGGCCGCGGTCCGCGCCGGGCGGGCTACCAGCTTCCGCTATTGGGCATCGAGGCCCAGGGTTCCCGGGGCTCAAGATGCCCGTCCTGGAGGAGTTCGATGGAGATTCCGTCGGGCGAACGCACAAAGGCCATATGACCGTCGCGCGGCGGCCGGTTGATGGCGATGCCTGCCGCCCGCAGCTTGTCGCACACCGCATAGATGTCGCTGACCCGATAGGCGAGGTGGCCAAAGTTCCGTCCGCCGTCATAGCCCTTCTCGTCCCAGTTATAGGTGAGCTCGATCACCGGGCTCTCTATTGCGCCATGCGCGATACGCTCGGCGTCCTCCGGGGTGGCCAGGAAAACCAGCGTAAACCGGCCTTTCTCGCTTTCCATCCGCCGCACTTCCACCAGCCCCAGCGCGCCGCAATAGAAGCCCAGCGACGCATCCAGGTCGGACACACGCACCATGGTGTGGAGATATCGCATTCCGTGATCCTCAAAAGGTTGCCGTTTTCCCGCCGGCCCAGCATCGCGAATTTTCCGCGCCGGACAAAGACCGCGGGAAAGCGAAGATGTCGCAAGGGAACCCATTTCGAAGACAGGTATCGCTTTGGGGCAAGCCTCTTCCTTGCGCGATGGACACATTGCAGTTGTGGTGAATCCAATTTCCATCGGCTGTGCCGAGGCTTAACTGACAAATTGCCAAATGCTGCAAATGCGAATTGAGCGTTCGCAACAGACTTTCGCATCGTTGCAGGGGCATGGCGGGCCCTCACATGGCGAAGACAAAGGGCTGCGCCTTGGTTCATGACGCAGCGGATACCTCTTGCAAAGACGGTAAGCGATTGCTTTAAAAGCACCCTGCGAGGTGCCGGCAACAAGGCGCCCTAGTGGGTGAACTTGGTCTCAAACAATTTGTTGGACCGGGCACGCGTGCCGGTTTTATGTCTTTGAGTGGAGCGCATGGAACGTCCAAATCATCTGAATGTCGGCGACAAGAGCGCCACCAGCAAAGCCGGCAGTCTTGCGATTGTTGTCGGCATTCATATCGCCGTGATCTTTGGGCTGATCGCCGCGCTCAACCAGGGCGCGCTCCTGAAGCAGCTGCAGGAGATCAAGGCGACCGTTGATACCCAGAAGGAGCCGCCCAAGGCGCCGCCGCCGCCGCCGCCGGACCTGGTGAAGCCGCCGCCGCCGGTTGCCATCGTTCCGGTCTTCCAGGTCGCCAGCGCGCCGCCGCCGCCGGTCACCACCGTGAAGGCTCCTCCGCCCGCGCCCCCGCCCAAGGCGGCCCCGCCTCCGAGCGATCCGCTGCGCCCCATCATGCGCACCCATACGCTCCCGCCTTATCCGCCGATTTCGGTGCGCCTGAATGAGTCCGGCACCACGCTGATGGAGGTGCACATCACCACCGAAGGCAATGTCGACACATGCAAGGTGCTGCAGTCTTCCAGTTCGGAGCGTCTCGACAATGCCGCCTGTGACTATGTCAAGAACCGCTGGCGCTGGCAGCCGCCGACCACGCAGGGCGTCCCCACCGCCATCTCGACCCGCGTGTCGGTAAAGTGGGACCTCAGAGACGCCAAGTAATTTAACCCTCAATTCAATTTATCAGTTTACCACGGAGTAGAAAAATGAACTTCAAGAAACTGACGATCGCCGCTGCTATCGTCGCCATGACCAGCCTGAGCGCCGTTGCTCCGGTTTACGCCCAGGCCGCCGATGCGGCGGCCCCGGCTGCCGATGCGGCCGCGCCGCCCGCCGATGCCGCTGCGCCGGCCCCCGACGCCATGGCGGCCGCAACTCCCGCGGCTTCCGATCAGCCCTCGGCCGCGACGCAGGACGCGCCCGCCCAGTACAGCCTTGGCCATATCTGGCAGGAAGGCTCCTGGATCTCGAAGGCCATTCTGATCGTGCTGGCGATCATGTCGGCCGGTACCTGGTACATCTTCTTCACCAAGTGGATCGAACAACAGCGCATCCTGAGCCAGGCTGCGCAGGTCGAGAAGAAGTTCTGGACCTCCGGCACGCTGAATGAAGGCGTCGACAAGCTGGCCAAGACCTCCGTGTTCCGCGGCATCGCCGAAGCCGGCCTCAAGGCTTCCGCGGGCGGGACCACCCTGGTCGGCATGAACGACTGGATCGGCATGACCCTGACCCGTCAGCTGGAAGATGCCAATGCCCGCATTCAGGGCGGCATCGCGTTCCTGGGCTCGGTCGGTTCGGTCTCCCCGTTCGTCGGTCTGCTCGGAACCGTCATGGGCATTCTGAACGCGCTGATCGGCATCGGTGTTGCCGGTCAGGCCTCGATCGACAAGGTCGCCGGCCCGGTCGGTGAAGCGCTGATCATGACCGCCATCGGTCTGTTCGTCGCGGTTCCCGCGGTGCTGCTGTACAACTACCTCGTCCGCCGCAACAAGGTGATCACCGAAAAGCTGCGCGCCTTCGCCGGCGACCTGCAGGCCTATCTCATCAGCAAGGGCAAGTAGGCCCGGTCCAGAGATAGTTCACCGGAGATAAAGCCATGTCAGTCGACGTCCAACATGCCGTCGAAGATGATGAAGCGGAACTGAACGTCACGATCAATACCACCCCGCTGGTGGACGTGATGCTGGTGATGCTCATCATCTTCCTGGTCACCATCCCGGTGATCTTGAAGACGGTGCCGGTTCAGTTGCCGACCTACCGCAACATCGTCACCCAGACGAAGCCGGAAAATATCGTGATCTCGGTCACGACCGACGAGTCGGTCTATTACAACAATGTGCTGACCGACCCGCAGACGATGCTCAAGAATTTCGTTGAGGCATTGCAGCGTGCCGCAGGCGGCCAATAAGCCTTTGCCGGAAGTGCATATTCGCGGAGACAAGAATGTGCGTTTCGAGGCGATCGGTCGCGTCATCCTGGCCTGTCAACGGGCCGGCATCCAGAAAGTGGGGTTCATCACCGAACCGCATGCTCTGGAAGCCAACAGCTATTGAGGTAATTCGCCATGGCAATGAGTACCAGCACGGCTGACGGCGACGTCATGGTGGAGATGAACACCACGCCGTTGATCGACGTGATGCTTGTTCTTCTTACCTTGTTGATCATCACGCTGCCGATCCAGACCCATGCGGTGAAACTGGACATGCCCGCCGCCAATACGCCGCCGCCGGACGTCATCCCGGAGACGGTGGAACTGGGTGTGGACTTTGACGGCACCGTCACCTGGAATTCCGTCCCGGTGGACCGCGCCACGATGGACGCCTATTTCGAGGATGCCGCAAAAAAAGATCCGCAGCCCGAAATCCACGTCAGTCCCAACCGCCTGGCCAAATATGACGCCGTTGCCAGGGTGTTGGCCGATGCCCAGCGTCTGGGCGCGACCCATATTGGCTTCAGCGGGATTGATCAGTATAATTAGGCTGTGAGGGTCATAGCCGTGGGTGTGAAGCGTGCGGCACCCCCGCACGCTTTCCCTTTTTGATGGATGTGAAAGAGGTCTTGGTATGACTGTTTGTAATCTGCGTGCCGCTCTGACGGCGATCCTTCTGGGCTCCGCCACCGCAGCCGCTGGCGTCCTAATATCGTCCGCTCCGGCCCAGGCCGCGACGGTGAGTGCGCATGTGGGTCCGATCCTCCAGGAAGCGCAAGCGCTTGCCAACGCCGGCAATTATCGCGGTGCCATGGCCAAGATCAACGAGGCCGAGGCCGCGCCCGGCAAGACCGCCGACGACAATACCGTCATCAACCAGATGAAGCAGTATATCGCCGTGAAGTCCGGCGACACCTCGACCCCTGCGGGTGCGAAGGCGAAATTCGCCAACGATTACAATTCCGGCAAGTACCGGGACGTGATCGCCGATGGCGACATCCTGAGGAAATTGAACGTCCTGGATGCCCAGTCCCAACTGATCATAGGCCAGGCCTATTACAAGCAGGGCGACTTTGCCGGCTGCGTGCGCTACACCAAGACGATCGCAAGTTCCGACACGGCGCTGGAGCTGCAGGCCCGCTGCGCCTACGAAATCGGCGACGACGCGACCCAGCGCCAGGCGCTGGAAGCCCTGGTCAGCCGAACCGGCAAGCCGGAATATTGGAGCGGATTGCTCAAGCTGGGCGAGCGCGCGCGCGGCCTGTCCGACCACAATACCCTGGACATCAACCGCCTGCGCCTGCTCACCGGCGCCATGAAGACCAAGGACGATTATATCTCGCTGGGCCAGTTCGCGCTCCAGTTCGGCTTTGCCGCCGAGGCCCAGAGCGTGATGGAGAAGGGCGTCGCCGCCAAGGTTCTGACCGACGACCGCTCCCTGCGCCTGCTGGCGACCGCCAAGGCGCAGGCCGCCGCCACGGCGGCCGGCGAGGCCAAGGCCCTGGCCGCCGCCAATGCCGCTCCCCAGGGCGACGACCTGGTCAAGGTGGGCGAGAACATGATCGGCGAAGGCAAGGCCAAGGAGGCGATTGCCGTGATCCAGAACGGTCTCAAGAAGCCCCTCAGGGACGCGAACAATGGCCAGATTCGCCTGGGCCAGGCCTATCTCGCCGCAGGCCAGAAGGCCGACGCGATTGCCGCCTTCAACAAGGTGAAGGCGCCCGAGAAGGACGCCATGGTGGCCCATCTCTGGTCTCTGGCCGCCCGCCACTAAGAGACCAACAATGGACGAATCAGGGGCGCGGATATTCTCCGCGCCCCTTTTTTTCCGGCCGCCGATCGCGGTAGCGCTCCCATGCATCGCCGCCAAAGGCGATGGCCTTACAGGGGGCCATTCAGCCGATTCTCCGTCTGCGCGCTGTTACCTCGGCCGGCTCCGGCGCCCCTGAAGACGATTTTCTTGGACAGGGTAAAGTTGAACACCAGCCCCAGCAGCACGCCAAGCATCAGCGCCACGGTCAAATCGTTCATGGGGGGCGGCGCGAACCGCACCAGCACCGAATAGAGTCCGACATTGACCAGCCCGCCCACCGCATTGGCGGCCAGGAAGCGCAGCCATTCCTTCATGGTCGCCAGGACCCCGCGCGCGCGCGTGTCGGCGAAGGTGACATAGCGGTTGCCCGCCCAGGTGAAGGTGGCGGCGCAGGACCAGGACACGATGCGCCCGATATAGGGCCCGGCGCCCCAATGCACCATCAGCTGCAGCACGGTCCAGTCGACCGGCATGCCCAGAACGCCGATAACGGCGAACCGCAGGATGGAGACGCGCGACAGGGCCGCCAGCATCCTGCTCATGTGAGGTCTTGCGGGCCGGGGATGGCAAGATAGGCCATGCGCTTGGCCTCCCAGCGCCCGCGGGTGACCGTGTCCAGGATCAATCCGCAGGTCAGCGACAGGCAGGCGATCACCATCAAGCCGGTCGCCAGAACGGCCGTGGGCAGGCGCGGCACCAGTCCGGTTTGGAGATATTCCGAGACCACCGGCATTCCAATCAGGACGGCGACGGCGACGAACAGGGCCGCGATCGTGGAAAAGAACACCAGCGGCCGCTCCTCGCGCACCAGGTAGCCGATGGTGCCGAGGATTCGTAAGCCGTCCCGCCAGGTATTCAGCTTGCTGACCGAGCCGGCAAAGCGCTCCTTGTAGCGGGCATCCATCTCGGTCATGGGCATCATCAGCCGTACCGCATGGACGGTGAGTTCGGTCTCGATGGCAAAGCCTTCGGCGGTGAATGGGAATGATTTCACGAAGCGCCGTGAGAAAACGCGATAGCCGCTCAGCATGTCCGTCAGATGCACGTTGAACAGCAGCGCAGTCAGGCCGGTCAGTAGCCGGTTGCCCAGCAGATGGCCACGGCGATAGGCAGCCGCGTCGATATGGATGCGCCGCGCGGTCAGCAGGTCGGCCCCGTCCTCGAGCATGCGCGCGACCATGCGGGGACTGGCGCCGGCATCATAGGTATCGTCGCCATCGACCAGCACATAGATGTCGGCTTCAATGTCGGCGAACATGCGCCGCACCACATTGCCCTTGCCCTGGCGCTGCTCGGTGCGCACCACCGCGCCCGCTTCGCGCGCCCGCGCCACGGTCCGGTCCTTGGAATTGTTGTCATAGACATAAATGACGGCGCCGGGCAGGGCGGCACGGAAGTCCTCCACCACCTTGGCGATCGCCGCTTCCTCATTGTAGCAGGGTACCAGGACGGCGATTTTCACGGCCATCTCGCTTTCAGGATTTCTTCGTGAGCGGGCACCACTGGTAGGTGCCGATAAGGTTTGTATCGAATTGCTGGCACTCCGACCAGCGGATGGCGAGGCGGTAATCGGCCAGCGCATCGCGGGCGCGGTTCATGTCATCGGCATCGGCGATCAGATAGAGGTCGCCGCCGGCCGCCAGATGCGCCGCCACCCGGCGCATCATCTCCCTGGTCAGGCGGGTGCCGTCACGGGGCTGCACCATCCAGCCGTCAATCCTGAGTACCGGGATCTGGGGCGGCAGCGTGGTGGCGATAAAGCCCAGGGGGGCATCCCCGGTCAGGACCACCATCGTCCTGTCCGGGCGCGGGATAGGCGGCAAGGCGGCTTCGACATAGGGATCGTGGACGGGCGCGCGCTCGAGGAAGTCGCTGTGGGCGATCAGCAGGCAGGCGGCGCACAGGGTGATCAACATCAGATACCGCCTGCGCCGCGACAGCGGCAGCAATCCCACGGCGGCGACAATCAACAGCGGCGCCAGCATCTCGTACAGGATGGCATAGCGGTAGATGGCGAAGAATTCGAGCCAGGCGAAATAGCTGGCGCCAAAAAAGGCGAACAGGATAGCGGTGTCGGGCTTGCGGATAAGAGGGTCGTGACTCTGGCGTTTCGCCAGTCCCAAAATCATCGCGGCGATCACCAGCAAATAGGCCAGCATGACGCGGATATCCTGAAAGCCCAGATCGCCGGCGACATGCCAGTCCAGGGTGAACAGGACGGGAAAGAACAGTTGCTGCCAGATGTGGGTGGGCACAAAGCGCAAATCGCGATAGGGCGCGGCCAGCGCCAGCGGTGATTTCCAATAGTCGTTGAAATAGGGAAACAGGGGATTGCCGGTGAGGTGATAGACGTACAGCATCCAGGGGCCGGCAAAGACCGCGACACCGATCGCGCCTGCCAGTCCGCCCGCCATGAGCCGCACCGCCTGGTGCTTGCGGCTGCCGCCCAGGGCCAGCAGGGCCGCGGCGAATCCCACACAGAAGGGCATCTCCGGCAATTTCAGGCCCATGGCCATGCCGGTGATCAATCCCGCCGCGGCCGAAATCGCCGCCACCTTTGCCAGCGGGCCCTGGCGCAGCGTTTCACGATTGAGCACCAGCAGGGCGAGCCCGGTCAGAACGAACAGGCTCATCACATTGTCGTAATAGGTAGTGCCGAACTCGGTCAGGGTCAGCGCCCCCACCGTTCCCAGAAGCGCCAGCGCGCCCGCCATGATCTTGATGTCGGCCGACGACGCATCCACCCGCAATACGCGGCGCGCCATCAGATAGAGCGGTACGATATTGGCACCCTGGACCGCGCCCAGCACGCCCAGCGCGATCCAGGCGCGGGCGTGGGTGGCGAGCCAGTAGAAGGGCAGGTCGAGGTAGGGATTGTAGTAGGTGGCCTGGTGCGCCACCACGACGTCCATGCCCATGCGATGGTTGAGCAGGGCATAGGGGCCGTACCAGTGATAATTGCGGAAGTCCCAGCTGGTATCCTTGCCCAGCAGGATGACAAAGGCCGCCCAGAACAGAATCGCCAGGCCGAGGAACGCAACTTCGCGGGCCGTGAGGCGGTTGGGCGGGTGCATAGGGGGGCGGGACACCGAGAAAGCTTTCCCGCCCCTTCTAGCCCAGCCCGGGGCATTCGATAAGGCCTGTTGCGAAAGGGGGTTAGCGGCTTTCGGGACCTGGTGCGTCGGGGTCCGGCTCAACCGCGATATTGTGCAGGAACTGCAGGGTACAGGCGCGCCAGGAGTGGCCTTCGGCAAAGGCCCTGGGGGTCACGGCGCGGGGCTGCCTGGCCAGCTCCAGCGCCCCCAGACAGGCTCTGCGCAGATCCTCGTCCAGCACGGCCACGTCCGCGCCCCCCGGGACCTGCGGCCCCACCACGTCGCGGGGGCCTTCCACCGGATAGGCCGCCACCGTCAGCCCGCAGGCCAGCGCCTCCAGGGTGACCAGCCCGAAGGTGTCGGTGCGGCTGGGAAAGACAAAGACATCGCTGCCGGCATAGGCGCGTGTCAGGGCCTCGCCGCTGAGGCTGCCCAGGAACTTCACCTGCGGGTATTTGTGCGACAGCGCCGCCGCGGCGGGACCGTCGCCCACCACCAGCTTGGTGCCGGGAAGCTCCAGGGCCAGGAAGGCCTCGATGTTCTTTTCCACCGCCACCCGGCCGACATAGATCCAGATCGGTCCGTCATAGGGCAGGCGGGCACCGGCAACGGGATGGAATTTGTCGATATCCACCCCGCGCGACCAGATACGCAGATTCCTGAAACCATGCTCGGCCAGTTCGCGCTGCAGGGTCTGGGTCGCCACCATCACCGCGGTGGCCGGATGATGAAACCAGCGCAGCCAGCGCCAGATCAGCTTTACCGGGACCATGCGGAACCGGGCATGGATATATTCGGCGAAGCGCGTGTGGAACGCGGTGGTGAAGGCAATGCCATGTTTCAGGCAGACGTGGCGCGCCGTCAGGCCAAGCGAGCCTTCGGTGGCGATGTGCACCGCGTCGGGGGCGAATTCGCGCATCTCGCGGCTCAAAGCGCGGCGCTGAAACAGGGCCAGGCGAATTTCCGGATAGGTGGGCAGCGGAAAGGTGCGCCGGCCCAGCGGCGTGATGAAGCGGACCGTATGACCCAGCCGCTCCAGGTCCTTGCCCAGTGTTTCCAGCGTGCGCACCACGCCATTGACCTGGGGCAACCAGGCATCGGTCACGATCATGATCTTCAAATGGGCCGCCATGCCGGGTATCGGACCCGGCTCCAGGCGCCTGGCCCTAGGCGGGTATAAGCGCGGCCTTGGGCGCGCCGGCAAGACCGGCCGGACACTCTTTCCGGGATTTGGCGGCGTGTCTCTGCGAAGGATTTGCCCAGCGAAGAATCTCCATATTTCCGTGGGCATCTTCGACAAGGGCGCTGCAGCTTTCAACCCAGTCTCCGTCGTTGAGGTAAAGGACGTCGCCGATTCGGCGGATCTCGGCATGGTGGATATGGCCGCACACCACGCCGTCCACGCCGCGCAGCTGGGCCTCATGCGCCACGATCTCCTCGAAGCGGGAGACATATTCGACGGCGTTCTTGACCTTGTGCTTCAGCCAGGCCGACAGCGACCAATAGGGCAGGCCGAGCTGCTTGCGCACGGCGAACAGCAGGTCGTTCCAGCGCAGCGCCATGCCATAGGCCCAGTCGCCGGCATGCGCCAGCCACTTGGCGCAGGCGATCACGCCGTCGAAGCGGTCGCCGTGCAGCACCCACAGCCTCTTGCCGTCAGCGGTTTCGTGGATCGCCTCGCCGGTGATCTCGACGCCGGCGAACAGCCGGCCGGCATAGTGCCGGGCGAACTCGTCATGATTGCCGGGAACGAAGATCACCCTGGTGCCGGCGTCCACCTTGCGCAGGATCTGCGCCACCACCTGACTCTGTGCGTCCGTCCAGTACCAGCGGCGCTTCAGTTGCCAGCCATCGACAATGTCGCCCACCAGAAACAGGGTGGCGCAGTCATTGTGCGCCAGGAAATCCGCCAGCGCTTCGGCCTTGCAACCGCGCGTGCCCAGATGGGTGTCGGAAATGAAAATGGTGCGATGACGCCGGAAATGGGATGTGTCGGTTGCGAGCGCGGGCGGCGCGCTGGCGCGGCTTGGTGTAAAGCTGTCCAGCGCATTTTCGAACCACGCCACGTCGGCCATCGGGTATCTCCAGCCTTGCCTGAGCCGGAGATAGTCGCTTCGCGCGAATCTTTTGTTGCGTGCCTGCGACAGTGTGATGAAACCGCCACGTTAACCACTGTGACATCATATTGCACCGCACAAATGCCAAAGGAGGCGGCATCTGGATGAAAATCACGGCAGTTTCTGACATTTTATCCAGCGTTTCTGCGGCGTTTTGTCTAGAATTGTTATACTTTGTGCCTTGTACCCAAAGTGGATTTTCTGCATATTGTTGCAGCGCGGCATTGCGCTCCCTGATTTGCAATGCCGCCGCCCTTCCTGGGCGTTTCCTCCCTGAACTTGGCCGCTCTTCGGAGCGGCCATTTTTTTTGCCGCGAGGCATGGCGGGCTTTGCCGGGAAAATCGGTCCGGCGGGCCGAATTGGCTGCCGAACGCGCCGTGCTTGGGTGAAGTGAACCGGGTTTTTACTCGGCGGCTTCGGGCAGGGCGCGTGGGCGGCCCAGATGGGAGAGCGGAAGGGCCATCAACCCCTGCATCGCCCGCGTCAGGCGCGCGCGCACCGATCCGAAGGAGGATTTCTTGATGATCCTGTCCTCGTCCAGGTAAAGCGCGCGGTTGATCTCGATCTGAAGGGCATGGCAACCCGAGGCGACGCGTCCGTACAGGGTCGTGGTGTAGCCTCCGGCATAAGGCGTGTTGCGCGCCACCGAAAATCCCTCGCGGACAAAGGCTGCTTCCGCCCGCGCGGTCAATTGCGGCGCGGCCGAGGCGCCATAACGATCGCCCAGCACGATATCGGGCACCGACAGCGCCGAGGGCATGGAATGGCAGTCGATCAACACCGCGACGCCAAACTGGCCGCGGATTTCCTCTATCACAGCTGCCAGGGCGCGATGGTAGGGCTGGTACAATTGGGTCAGACGCGCCCGGGCTTCGGCACCGTCGAGCTTGCCGCGATAAATCTCCGCGCCGTCGCGCACGATCCGGGGAATGACTCCCAGCCCGGCCGCCACGCGCGGGCCGGGCGGGTCGACCGGTACGCCCAGGGTTCCGGCGAACATGCCGGCGTCCAGCTCGGCCATGCCGCGATTGACGTCCAGAAAGGCACGGGGAAAATGGGCGGCCAGCAGGGGGGCGCCAAGCGCCACGACGCCGGCGAACAATTCGTCCACGAATGCATCTTCGGAGCGGCGCAGGGTGGTGGCGTCCAGCCTGGTGCGTTCCAGCAGGCTGGGGGGATAGCAGCGTCCCGAATGGGGGGAGGCAAACAGGAACGGGACCGACTGGCGTGGCGGGCGGTCCAGTCGAAACGGGCCGGATTCGGGGTCTTGGGCCATGGGCGGGGAACTCTTTGCCGGTCGCAGGGTCGCACCACGACCGGGGGGCTGGCAAGCTGTGGCGTTAACCACCGTTTACAGCTTCGCCCTATATAAGCTCTTATAGGACGGGCAGGCGGGCTGGCATGGCGCATATCCTTCTGGCGGAAGACGACGAATCGCTGCGCAAGTTTCTTGCGGCGGCCCTGGTGAAGGCTGGCCATGCCGTGACCGATTTCGGCGATGGCGGCGATGCCTGGGAATGCATCCAGGGCTTCACCTTCGACCTGCTGCTGACGGATATCGTGATGCCGGGCATGGACGGGATCGAGCTGGCCAAGCGCGCGGCCGAGCTGAATGCGGCCCTCAAGATCATGTTCATCACCGGCTTTGCCGCCGTGGCGCTGCATCCCGCCTCCGGCGCGCCCAAGCAGGCCAAGGTGCTGTCCAAGCCTTTCCATCTGCGCGAGATCGTGGCGGAAGTCGACCGCATGCTGGCCGCCGCCTAGGCGGCGATAACCAGGCCCAATGCGCAAACCCACCCCTGCGGCGCAGCGCCGTTTTCGCGGCGGCCGAAGCTCGATAATAGCAATAAACAAAGGCTCCAAACAAGCGTAACATTTCACACGCCAGCACCCTTGCCGGCGTCAAAGGAGGATCTATGGAGCGTCCTTCACACATCATCTTCGACACGCAATCGCGTCACGTTGCGCAACGCCTGCCGTTTGTCGCACTGGCGTTCTCGCTGCAGTTCGCCGTGTTCTTGCTGTTCACCCACGGCCTGGTGGGCCATTGGACAAAATATGTGCCGCCCGTCATCGATCTCGTTCGGGTTCAAGATCCCGAACAGCCGCGCGTCAAGCCGCCGGAACCTCATATCCCAACGAGAATAGAGGGCCCGCAAGTCACCAAGCCGATCGTTGATTTGGGGCCGCGGCAGACCGGGAATGCCATCAGCCTGCCGCCGCCGGCCGAGACCAACCAGCCGCCGACCGCAGCGGGACCGGATCGCGCACCGGTCGCCATCCTGTCCACCCACACGGTTCCGCCCTATCCGCCGATCGCGCGTCGCATCGGTGCGGAAGGCAAGGTGACCTTGCAGCTGACCGTGTCGGCGCAGGGCCGGGTGAGCCAGGCGGACATCGTGACCTCCAGCGGTCGCGATGACCTGGACCAGACGGCCCGGCAATGGATCGTGGCGCACTGGGCCTACAAGCCGGCCCTGGATAAGGGGGTTCCCGCCGTCAGCCATGTGCTTGCCAGCGTGACGTTCAGCCTGATCAACGCGCAGTGATCTGGCCTTTCCGCTCGGAGCCGGCGCGGGGGGGCGGCTCCGGCGGAACAGTCCGCTTGCCCCCCGCAAACCCCGACGCTATAGAAGCCCCCTTCCGGCAGGTCGGGCCGGCAGGTGGGGCGGTTAGCTCAGCGGGAGAGCACTTCCTTGACATGGAAGGGGCCATAGGTTCGATCCCTATACCGCCCACCACTTTTCCTTCCAGATCAATGCGTTGAATTTTCCATCCGGGCGCCGGCGTCGCTAACGCCCTATGGGTTTCGGCCCCACCAGACTTCGCCGGGCGCGATGTTGGCGCGTACGCGTACCCGGTGCAATTGCAACGATCCCCCCATGAGCGCCGCCGCGAATCCTGTCAGGACGAGACCAATCTCGAGATGCTGGGGAGTCACAGATTGCTGATTTGCCCGAGAGGCGCCGACCGGTTGGAAGGACGCTTACAACACTGTCAGGCCTATAGCGCTACCGGCAATATGCCGTCTGCCCTCCACGCCCAACTCCGCATTTTCGTGACGCAATGGAGTCAGCCGCTTGAGCTGTATTGAGCGACAGTGCCGCGCCGCGACAGCAAATAGCCCATCGCGACCAGTCGGCATGCGCCAGCGCAAAAGGCCGTTGAGAAATATGCCGCGAAGCGCTGGGCCGACCATCCTTCCCGGGTAGTGACTTTATTGGTGGGCTTCATTTGCTCGCGTCCGCAACATTAGGAATTCCCCAATTTCGCCACACTAAACGACTGCAATTTGCCACAGTATATGCTGAAGGTAATTTCCGGTCGCCGCGGGGGCGACAAAAAGGAAATGCCAATGCTGAAAATAAATCCCTCCATCATCGTCATCGTCATGGCAGCCAGCGCTCTCAGCCTTGGTGGCTGCGCGACCAGAGACTATGTGGACGAGCACGTGGCGGCTGTAGACGCCAAGGTGCAATCCACCCAAACGCAACTGGACCAGCACCAAACCCATCTTAGCCAGCTCGATCAAACGGCCAAGGACGCGCTCGACCGCGCCACTGCCGCCGGCAAACTGGCCGAAGGAAAATTCCTCTATTCCATGGTCTTGTCGGACGATTCGGTGAAGTTTCCGGCGGACAGTTCCAAGCTTTCGCCGGAGGCCCAGGAACGCCTGACCGCTTTCGCGAATAAACTGAAAGACGACAACCGCAATGTTTATCTGGAAATCCAGGGCCACACCGATGCCAGAGGACCGGATTCCTACAACATGCGGCTCGGCGAGGAGCGGGCTGAGGCGGTGCGCCTGTTCATGAACCAGCATGGCGTGCCCTTGAACCGGATGGCGACCATTTCCTACGGGAAAGCGGATCCGGTGGCCGACAACAAGACCCGCACGGGCCGGAGCCAGAACCGCCGCGTCGTGATGGTCGTAATGTCCTGACGGATCGGGGCCGGTCCGCCGGGCCGGTCCCTCCAACCTGCCGTGCGCCGTCAGCGATCCGACGGGACTTTGCGCAGACCCAAAAGGTCCGACCAGCGCCAATCGCCCGAGCCGATTGCGAAACGTGTACGCCCATCCGCCAGGGACAACAGTACCGGTTCGCGCATTCGCTCGTTGCGGCAGGATTTGGGCGCGAAGGCCACTTCCCACATGATTGCCTCGCGCACGGCCGACAGGCCCTTGCCGTCCTGCCCGCCCGACCGCACCCAGTCGCCATTCCACATCATGACGGCTTTGCCCAAGCGGTTGGCGCTTTCCACCGCCGTATGCACCAGGGGATCGCGCCGCAAGGCACTTTGCACGGCCCGCGCCAAGTCGCAGCCGCCCCCGCCTCCGCCCTCGCCCACGCTCGCCGTTCCGGCAAGCTGAGATTCGCTCAGGAGATCCGAATTGTCGGGCACAGTGATGGTGACCGGAACCGGGGCGGGCGCCGTCGGATGCAACAGTGTTGGTTGCACGGTGTCCTCGCGTCCGCCGGACTGTGCCTCGTTCGGCGAACCGGCGGGTTTGGGCGGCACGCTGACCATAATTGACGAAAGCGAAGGTCTGTCGAGTGAAGACGATCGGTCAGCGTGCGGCCAGAATAACGCGGCAAGCACGACCGAGTGCACGCCGGCGGTGAAGGCCCAAGCCAAGCCGCGGTCGCGCCGCCGGACCCGCGCTTGGCCGGCCTCTTCCAATAAGTTCGCGTCCGAGGGCGGGCTGCCTTCTCTGCTCATCGCAACTTCCGTTAGCCGAGCCTCGTAGAAAAGCATAATCCCGCGGCAGGAACGTGGCGAGATTGCGCCCGGGTTCCACGATTAGCATCCTGCGATTGACGCCTGGTGCCAAAAGCGGACCTGTAATCTTGCCCATTGGGGGGATGCGTTAAATTCTTCCTAAGCAACGATTGCTGCTAACAGTTAGAAAGTTAGTAAAGTTCGCCTGACAAATATTTTATGCTCGTCGTCAGACCGTGCAGATTGCATAGGCCTCGGCAAGGGACTCAAACGGGTCAGCACGCGTCGAAACAAACTCATGAGCGACATAGCCTGGAAAAGGCAGGTCTGCGATGGCTGCGGCAATCCCCCGGTAATTCAGTTCCTGGGTGTCGTCTATTTCGTGCCGGCCCGGAACCCCGCCGGTGTGAAAATGCCCGATCCATTGCGCATTGTCGCGGATGGTACTGATCACGTCTCCCTCCATGATCTGCATGTGATAGATATCGTAGAGTAGCTTCACGTTCGGCGAATTGACGCCTTTCATGACCGCGATTCCGAATGCCGTGTGATCTCCTTGGTAGCCTTTATGGTTCACTTTGCTGTTGAGAAGTTCGACGCAGACCGTCACGCCGTTCTCCGCCGCGAGGGGTGCGATTTTGGATAGGCCAGCAATGCAATTGTCGATGGCCTCTTCCTCGCTCATGCCGGGAACGCGATTGCCGAACATTGCGATGACATTTGGTACCTTCGCCTTCGCGGCCTGCGGAATGACCTCTTCCAGATCCTTCAGCAGGGCGGCGTGGTTGGCGACGATATTGAACCCGGTCCCGATAAAGCCGCGAGCGTTTCTCCGGCTGGGATAGGTCATCGAGACTGTGAGGCCCGCATCCTGCGCGACCGGCCACTCATCCGGATACAGCAGATCGATGGCCACCAGGCCGATCCGCTTGGCGCGGTGGCATACGTCCAGCAGCGGTGTCTGGCCGCGGGAATCCACAGTCCATCGGCAAACAGATTGCTTGAGACGACCTACGCGACTGGCGCTGCCCTGCGCCCGCGCCTTTTGCAGCATCGCGGCGGCGCCAAGGCCGGCGCCGCCTCCCAGCATCACACGTCGGTCCAGCTCCATCGCGTGCCTCCTCGACCTCTTCTTGATCTTGCGAAAAACAGGGGCTCGCCCATCCGCGGGTGGCGGGCTGCGCCGGCGGATGCCGGGCCTGCCGGGCTAAAGACGGGTCAACTCCGTCAGCTTGAGATTCTTGAGGGGAAGGGAGCGAATGCGCTTGCCGCTGGCCGCGAAGATGGCATTGGCAATGGCCGCGGCGATGGGCGCCACCGAACATTCGCCCACCCCGCCCCATTTTGGCTTGCCCGCACTGTCCCTGCCGCCGGTGAGCGCCAGGTAGGTCTTGACGTCCGGCGCGTCGGCCAGCCGGACCATGCGATAGCTGTCGAAATTATGTTGTTCCGCCGCGCCGTCGCGGATGGTGATTTCGCCATACAGCATGGCGGTCATGCCGAAGATGACGCCGCCCTCGATCTGGGCATCGACCAGGTTGGGATTGACCACGTGATAGGCGTCGGTGGCGGCGAAGACGCGGTCCACCCGCACCGCGCCCTTGGCGTCGACCGTGACTTCGGCGACATGGCCGCCGATGGCGCCGTGATTGTCGGCCAGGGAAATGCCGCGCCCGCTGCCGGCCGGCAGGGGTCGGCCCCAGTCGCTGACCTCGGCAAGCTTGTTCAGCACTGCCAGCGAGTCCGCCCGGTCGGTCAGGCCGCGGCGGAAATCCAGCGGGTCCTTTGCTGCGGCGTGGGCCAGCTCGTCGATGAAGCTCTCCAGATAGAAGCAGTTCTGCGAGCCGCCCACCGCGCGCCAATAGGCAACCGGAACATGGGTATTCTTGTTGACCAGCCCGGTATACCAGTTGGGCACCTTGTTGTAGGGCACCGACGGGCCGATGCCTTCCAGCGAGGTGCCGTCCAGCGCGTCGCCACGCATGCTTCCGGTCGAGCGCCGTATGGAGCCGCAGGCGCTCTGGATGTAGAGCGCTTCCAGCCTTCCGTCGGCGCCCAGCGCGCCTTTCATGCGGATGGCCGATTGCGGCCGGTAACGGTCGGCGCGCATGTCCTGTTCGCGCGACCACAGAAGCTGGAGCGGCCTGTCGATCTTGCCGGCCTTTGCGACTTGCACTGCCTGGCGCAGTTCATCGCCGAAGGAACGCCGGCCAAAGCCGCCGCCCAGATAGGTCTGGTGGAAATAGACCTGTTCCGGCTTCAGGCCGGCCAAATCCGCGGCCATTTTCGCGTTGGCCAGCGCCGACTGCGAGCCCATCCAGATGTCCAGCCGGTCGGGCTGCAGATGCACCGTGGCGTTGCAGGGCTCCATGGTCGCGTGCGCCAGAAGGGGTGTCTCATAAACCGCCTCGACCACATGGCTGCTCCTGGCGATCACGCCGCCGGCGTCGCCATCGTTGCGGGCGGTCAGCATCGGGCCGTCCAGGGCGGCGCGGTATTCGGCGCGGAACTGGGCGCTGTCGGTGGTGGCCGCGCCGCCGCCGTCCCAGACGATCTTGAGCGCCTTCAGCGCCTGGTCGGCGCGCCAGTAATTGTCGGCAATGACCGCCACCGCGTCATCGAGCTGCACCAGCTGAACAATGCCGCGGCGCCCCTGGATAGCGGTTGCATCCACCGAGACCAGCTTTCCGCCGAAAACCGGGCAGCTCATGATCGAGGCATAGAGCTGGCCCGCCTCGCGTGTGTCGATGCCGAACTTCGCCGATCCGTCGGACTTGACGCGCGAATCCAGGCGCGGTTGGCGGGTGCCGACCAGCTTGTACTGCTCCGGCGTCTTGATCGCCGGCTCCGCGGCCAACACGACTTTCGCGGCCGCCGCGGCAAGTTCGCCATAGCGCAATGTGCGCCCCGAGGCCGCGTGCGAAACCTTGCCGCCCGCCGCCTGGCATTGGGCGACGGGAACATTCCATTGCGCCGCCGCGGCCGCGACCAGGCGGGCGCGCGCCGAGGCGCCCGCCTGCTGGACATATTCCCAGGTGGAGCGGATGCCGCGGCTGCCCACCGTCAGCATGTCGCCATAGACAGTGTCCTCGCGGATATTGCGGTTGACCGACGCAAACTCGACCTTCACCTTGCTCCAGTCGCATTCCAGTTCTTCGGCCAAAAGCATGGGCAGGCCGGACCCGGTTCCCTGGCCCATTTCCGCCATCGGGCATTTCAGGGTGACGGCATCGTCGGGCGCGATCACCACCCAGGCATTGACCTCATCGGGATCGACCGTGTCGGCGCTCCAGTAGCGCGCGCCCAGCTTTGGCGCCTCGGCCCGCGCCGTGCCGGGCACAAGCACGCCAAGCGCGAAAGCGCCGGAGACGGTCGCGCCGGTGACGATGAACTGGCGGCGGGTCTGGCCGCTGCGTGACTGCAGGATTCCCATCGCCGCCCCCCTCACGCCTTGACGCCGGCGGCGCGATGAATGGCGCGCCGCACGCGCACATAGGTCCCGCAGCGGCAGATATTGGTGATGGTGTTGATGTCCTCATCGCTGGGCTTGGGTTTCCGCCCCAGAAGCGCCACCGCCGCCAGGATCTGGCCCGACTGGCAATAGCCGCATTGCGGCACGTCTTCCGCGATCCAGGCGGCCTGCACCGGATGCAAGGCGTCCCCGCTCGACAATCCCTCGATGGTGGTGATGTCGCCGCGCGCCTGCGATACCGGCAGGGTGCAGGAGCGCACCGGCCTGCCGTCGATCAGCACGGTGCAGGCGCCGCATTGGGCGATGCCGCAGCCATATTTGGTGCCGGTCAGGCCGATCTCGTTGCGCAAGGCCCAGAGCAGGGGCATCTCCGGTTCCAGCTCCAGCTGATGCTCTTTGCCGTTGATCTTCAGCGTAATCATCGCGGCCTCGCTTTCGTCGAAGCGAAAATTTATCACGGTTTCGGGCAGCCCGGTAAGAGTGCGGCGCAGCAAAGCGTCCCGATTCCGGCCCGGGCGCTATGGCGAAAGGCAAAAAGCCGGCGGGAACCCGGCTGCCGCCACAAGGCGCCGGCTACGCGGCGGTGCCGGGCCCACCGATCCTCATCCTCACTGCGGCCATTGCCAGTCGCGGATGGACGGCATGTCGATGCCGTGCGCGGCGATATAGGCCTTGTGTTCGACCAGCCGGTCATGGATCTCCTGGCGCACATAGGCCGCATTCGCCAGCGCCGGCAGCTGGTCGATGGCCGCGGCGGCAAGATGGTAGCGGTCGAGCCGATTGCGGACGGCCATGTCGAAGGGCGTGGTGGTCGTGCCTTCCTCCATATAGCCGTGAACGTGGAAATTGCCGTGATTGGCGCGCTTGTAGGTCAGCCGGTGAATCAGGGTGGGATAGCCGTGATAGGCGAAGATCACCGGCTTGTCGGTGGTGAACAGGGCGTCGAAGGTCGCATCGTCCAGCCCGTGGGGGTGTTGCGGCTTGGTCTCCAGCGCGAAGAGATCGACCACATTGACGACCCGCACCTTGAGCGCCGGCACCTGCTGGCGCAGGAAGTCCACCGCCGCCAGGGTTTCCAGGGTGGGCACGTCTCCGGCGCAGGCCATGACCACGTCCGGTTCGCCGCCCCGGTCGGAACTGGCCCATTCCCACATGCCGGCGCCGCCGCTGCAATGGCGCACGGCCGCATCCATGTCGAGCCATTGCCATTCCGGCTGCTTGCCGGCCACGATCACATTGATGCGGTTCCAGCTCTTCAGGCAGCGCTCGGCGACGCAAAGCAGCGTGTTGGCGTCCGGCGGAAGATAGACCCGTGCGGTATCCGCCTTCTTGTTCATGACATGATCGATGAAACCGGGATCCTGGTGGCTGAAGCCGTTATGGTCCTGGCGCCAGACATGGGAGGTCAGAAGATAATTCAGCGAGGCGATCGGCCGGCGCCAGGGCACTTCGCGGGCGGTCTTGATCCACTTGGCATGCTGGTTGACCATGGAATCGACGATCGGAATGAAGGCCTCGTAGCACGAGAAGAAACCGTGTCGGCCGGTCTGCAGATAGCCTTCCAGCCACCCCTGACAGGTATGCTCGCTGAGAATCTCCATCACCCGGCCATCGGGCGACAGATGATCGTCATAGTCGAAAACCGGCTCCTGCCAGGTGCGGTCGCTCGCCTGGAACACGGCCTGAAGGCGATTGGAGGCGGTTTCGTCCGGCCCGAAAACGCGGAAATTCCGGCTCTGCGCGTTTTCGCGCAGCGTGTCGCGCAAATAATTTCCCAGGATCGCGGTCGCGCCCAGCCTGGCGCCGCCAGGCCTGGGCACCGCGACGGCGCAGCGCGCAATATCGGGCAGGCATAGCGGGTGGGACTGTCCGGCATTGGCGCTGGGATTGGCGCTCATGCGCCGCGTGCCCTTGGGCGCCAGGCTGGCAATTTCATCGCGCAGAGCGCCATCGGCACCGAACAGTTCCGACGGCCTGTAGCTGTGCATCCATTGTTCAAGAAGTCCCAGATGTTCCGGCTTTTCCAGGGTGAAGGGCACCTGGTGCGACCGCCAGAATCCCTCGCTTTTGAGGCCGTCGACGGTGGCAGGACCGGTCCAGCCCTTGGGTGTGCGAAGCACGATCATCGGCCAATAGGGCCGCTGCGGCGCCTTTTCATGCCGGGCCTTCTTCTGAATGGCGGCAATGGCGTCGAATGCCCGGTCCAGCGCGTTCGCCAGCTTCTGGTGCATGGTTTCCGGATCGCTGCCCGCGACGAATATCGGGTCATAGCCATAGCCGCGCATCAGCGCTTCGAGCTCTTCATTGGGAATGCGCGCCAGCAGCGTGGGGTTGGCGATCTTGTAGCCGTTGAGATGCAGGATCGGCAGCACGGCGCCGTCGGTCGCGGGATTGAGGAATTTGTTGCCATGCCAGGCAGTGGCAAGCGGACCGGTTTCCGCTTCGCCGTCGCCGATGACGCAGGCGACGACCAACTCCGGATTGTCAAAGACAGCGCCAAAGGCGTGACTTAACGAATAGCCCAACTCGCCGCCCTCATGAATCGAACCGGGCGTATCGGGGCTGGCGTGGCTGGGGATGCCGCCGGGAAAGGAGAATTGGCGGAACAGCCGGCACATGCCGGCTTCGTCCTGCGAAACTTGCGGATAGAGCTCGCTGTAGGTTTTCTCCAGCCAGCTATTGGCCACCAGGCTGGGCGCGCCATGGCCGGGACCGGCGATGAACAGGATATTGGCGTCGCGGTCGGTGATGATCCGGTTGAGATGGACGTAAAGAAAGTTGAGACCGGGTACGGTGCCCCAATGGCCCAGCAGTCGCGGCTTGGTATGCTCGCGCAACAATTTTTCGCGCAGCAGCGGGTTGGCGAGAAGATAGACCTGACCGACCGACAGGTAATTCGCCGCCCGCCACCAGGCGTGCATGCGCGAAAGCATTTCAGGGGAAAGCGGTTCGTCATTCGCCATATCTGTCTCCTTACGTCCATCAGGCGGCGCCGGACCTCACGGCCCTTAGACGGACTTTTGAGGTATCTCCATGCGGCGCTGTAACGCAAGTGCGCCCTGGCGCCTCAATCGCCGCCTGCGCCATGACAGGATCCGCGTTTCACGGCCTCAGGCGGTGGCGCGGCGCCGTCAGCTCTTGCCGCTGCCGCCGTTCCACAAAGACGCGCGATTGCCGGGAACATATGCTTCATCTGTCGCGCCGTCGAATCCGCATGGATCGCGGATTTCCAGGACATGCCGGGGTGTGGCGCATGGGCTGTTCTCGTCAATTGATCGGCGGAAAAACCTGCCCTGCCTGCGGGTGTGTCTCCAGCAAATGGCGCAAGGCCGACACCAGGCGCGCGGCGTGGGCCGCCTCTCCCGCGGCAAGCGCGCCGCGGATATCGTCGCGGATCATGTCGCATATCCGTTCGATGCCATGTTCCTGGTGGACCAGATACTGCCCCAGCGTGGCGGCGGCGATTTCCGGCACATGCTCATGTTCGGCGATGGCGGCGATTTCCGCCTCCGTCAGACCACAAAAGGCAATGCAATCCTCAAGAGAGATCATGACAGCAATATGAAGGTTCCGGTCCGGCGCGCCTTGCGCGGGATCAATTGCCCCGGTCGGGATCGGAAAACCGCAAGATAATGCGCCACTGTCCGGTGGCGGGAACAAAGGCGGCGGAAGTCGCAGTCCGGCTGCCGCAGCGCGACGGTCCGTCATCACGGGATGAGGACTGCGGCGCCGTCGAATTTTCCTGCTCTCAGATCGGCCAGGGCCCGGTTGGCGTCGGCAAGCGGGTAGCGCGTTACCTGGGTCTTGATCCCGATGCGCTGGGCCAGGGCCAGGAAATGGACTCCATCCTCGCGTGTCAGGTTGGCCACCGACAGAAGCTGGCGTTCTCCCCACAGAAGATCATACGAAAAGGCCGGTATTTCGCTCATGTGGATACCGGCGCAGACGACACGCCCGCCCTTGCGAACCGCGGCCAGGGCCTTGGGGATCAGCGCGCCGTCCGGGGCATAGAGAATGGCCGCATCGAGCCGTTCGGGCGGCATCTCATCGGAACCGCCTGCCCATGCCGCGCCCAGACCGCGTGCAAAGGACTGTGTCTGGGTATCGCCGGGCTTGGTGAAAGCGAAAACCTGCCGTCCCTGCGCCAGCGCAACCTGGGTGATGATATGGGCGGCCGCGCCAAATCCGTATAGCCCCAGATTGTGGGCCTCTCCGGCCATCACCAGCGACCGCCAGCCGATCAGTCCAGCGCATAGCAGCGGTGCCAGGGCCGCGTCGTCACCCGGCTCGCCCAGGGCAAAGGCGAAGCGCGCGTCCGCAATGACCTCGGTCGCGAAGCCGCCATCGATTGTGTAGCCGGTGAATAGAGGGTGGTCGCACAGATTTTCGCGGCCCGCGGCGCAGTAAGGACAGGTCCCGCAGGTCGAACCCAGCCAGGCAATACCGACGCGCTGGTTGTGGTGGAACCTCTCCACCCCTTCGCCCAGCGCCTCGATCCGTCCCACGATCTCGTGGCCCGGAATGATCGGCAATTTCGCGTCGTGCAGATCGCCATCCACCACGTGAAGATCGGTGCGGCAGACGCCGCAGGCAGTGACGCGAACCCGAATCTCTCCAGCACCGGGGTGGCGCTGGGGCAACACCACTTTCTCCAGCGGCGCTCCGGGATGCTGCAGGACCATCGCTTGCATTGCTGCAGGATGAACCTGGTTCATCGCAAGTTCAACCGAAGGTGAAACGGGGTCCTTCTCTTGAACATGGCGTTGCCCGCTATTTTTTGAGGCTCAGGATATAGGCGGACACTTGGCGGATCTCGTCGCGGGTCAGATGGATGTCCGGCATTCTATCGTGCGAGGTACTGAGCCATGCGGAAAGTGTGGTCGGGGTCAACCCCTTCTGACCCGCTATCCAGGTAAAGGAGGGCACGCGATCATTGCGTATCTCGGGGCCATGGGCATCGACGACATGACAATTGACACACAATGTATGCGCCAGCCGATCCCCTTCCCTCACATCATAGGTATTGGATGTATTCGCCGTCTCCGCAAGGGTCGCGCCCGCGGGGAAGACGAGGACCACAAATCCGAAGAACAATCTGCGCGCGGCTGAAAACATCGGCCATCCTTTGTAAGGCAGAATGGGGCAGTAAAGGCCCGAATACCTTGATTCCGATCAAACCCCGACCGCGGCCGCGCGATTGTTGCGTCCCTTTCAGTTCCTCGCGGCGGGCGGGGCGAGATCCTTCATGCCGGCGGCGATCAGGTCCGACAGATCGATGACGCCGCCGGCGCCGGGCACCGAACTTGTGGTGACCAGGCGGGCGCCAGTCCCCTCGATGGCGGCCCGGGCGCCCTTGGCGAAAATGCCATGAATGCAGATGGCGATGGGCGGCCGCGATGCCAGCGGGGCCAGCAGCCGCAACACCTCCGCCATGGTGATCCCGCTGGAAACGATGTCGTCCAGAACCACCACGGTTGCGCCCTCGGGCAAGGTCAGCTGCGGCGGCGTGTTGCGGACTTCGCGATCGCCCAGTCTTTCCTTGCGCAATATTTCGAAGGGCGCGGCGCACGCCGCGGCGACCGCCTGGACCCATTGGCGGCTTTCCTCGTCCGGTCCGATGAGGAATGGCTTTGCAACATTGGCACCTATCCACGCCGCGATTGGCGGTCCGGCATGCAGGACGCGGCTGGGGATCGCATAGATCTCGTCCAGGGATTTGTAGCGGTGCAGGTGCGGGTCCACCGTCACCAGCCAGTCGAAGCGGTGGGAAACCAGTTCGGCGAAGGTCCGCGAGGTGATCGCCTCGCCGGGATGAAAGCGCCGGTCCTGGCGCATGTAGCACAGATAGGGCGCAACCAGGCCGACCGACCGGGCGCCGAGGTCGCGCGCGGCGGCGGCGGCGAAGACCAGGGCCAGGAATTTTTCATCGGGATTTGCCAGGCTGCAGACAAGGGCGATGTCGCGGCCGGCCACATCATCCAGCAGGCGCACGCCGCTTTCCCCGTCCGGAAAAGTGTGCACGTCCAAGGCGCCGACAGCGCCGGGGAGTTTTGCCGCCAGCGCCTGCGCCAGGGGCTCATTGCCGGGCATGGCAAGCAGGAGTGTCATGGCTGGCCGATGTCGAGGATGTCGGGATTGGCGTCGGCATAGGCCAGCGCATAGGCCAACTCGCCGGCGGCCTCCGCATGCAAGGTCAGAAGCGGGGCGCCGCGCGCGACCGTGTCGCCGACGCGGACATGCAGTTCGATTCCCGCGGCCTTGTCTTCGGGGGCGCCGGCCAGCTTGGCAAGCCTGGAGAGACGGCGATTGTCGATGGCCCCGACAATCCCGTCCGACATCGCCATGATATCCTTGCGATGGGTGGAGCGGGGCGGGATGCGCATGCCGCCCTGGGCTTCGCAAATGCGCTGGAATTTCGCCCAGGCGCGGCCGCTGTCGATGGTCGCGGCCGCCATTGCCGCGCCCGCGCCATCGCCGGCCTTGCCGCTCAATTCCAGCAAGGCGCCGGCCAGCGCGAGAGCGCGCGCGCGCAGGTCCTGTGGCGCGCCCTCCTGGCCCTGCAGCACCGCCAGCACGTCGCGCGCTTCCAGGGCGGGACCGATCCCCCGCCCGATGGGCTGGCTGCCGTCACCGGGAACGATGCGCGTGTTAAGGCCAAAGGCGCTTGCCACCGCCAGCAGTCCGCCGCTGAGGAGCTGCGCGGCTTGCGGGCTTCGCACCTTGGCGGTGGGTCCGACGGGCATGTCGATGACCAGGTGGGTCGCGCCCGCCGCGACCTTCTTGGAAAGAACCGAGGCGATCATCTGGCCTTCGCTGTCGATATCCAGGGCCCGCTCGATGCGGATCAGGATATCGTCGGCGGGGCTGAGGTCGATACTGCCGCCCCACACAACGCAGCCGCCTTCGCGCGCCACCACGTCACGCATCGCCTTTTCGTCCAGTGCCACGGGCGCCAGGGTTTCCATCGTATCGGCGGTTCCGGCCGGCGAGGTAATGGCGCGCGACGAGGTCTTGGGCATGACAAGCCCAAGCTCGGCGCAGATCGCCACGATGATCGGGCTGGTGCGGTTGCCCGGCAGGCCGCCGACCGAATGCTTGTCGCCGACGACCGCCGCGTCCCAGCTGAGCCGGTCGCCGGTATTCACCATCGCCCGGGTGAGGGCGCATATTTCTGCATGGGACAGCGGCCGCGCCGCGCAGGCGGTGATGAAGGCCGAAATTTCGATCGCCGAATAGCGGCCGGCCACGATGTCGGCGACGATCTGGTGCAGCGCGGCTTCATCGAAAGCATGGCCATAAATGCGCCCGCGCATGGAGCCGAGGGACTCCACCGGCGGCGCGTGCCGGGCCTTGATCCGGTCGCCGTCCTGAATGCCCAGCAACCGCCAGGTCGCATCCGACAGTCCGGCTTCATCACAGCCGAGAAAGTCCCCTTCCACCTGGTAGAGCGTGGCAATGGCATGGCGCTGTCCCGCCGAAAGCAATATGCGGTTGTGCGAGGAAAATCCCTCCGAGCGGCAGACCGGGCTGTCCTTGCGCAGGAAGACGACCGACTCGGCATGGGTGTCGATCCCCAGCCGCCGCGCCTTCAGGCCATGCTGGACGGGGTCGGTCATGACAGGGTGACCGTCTGGCCATGGTCCGGCACCACGCAGTTCCAGTGCAGCTCCTCTTCCAGCGCATGGCGCAGCGCGTCGGCGCTTTGCGGCTCGCCATGCACGATAAAGGCGGTGCGCGGCGCGGCTTGAACCCGCCGGCCCAGCGCAGCAATTCGCGCTGATCGGCATGGGCCGACAGCATGGAAAGATTGTGGACCTTGGCGCGCACGGGCAGGTAATGGCCGAACATCTTGATGCGGTCGGCGCCGGCCACCATGGCGGCGCCGCGCGTGCCGCCGGCCTGAAAGCCGGCAAACAGGATCACGTTCTTCGGATCGGGCGCGTAATGCTCCAGGTGATGCAGCACACGCCCGCCTGTCGCCATGCCGCTGGCCGAGACGATGACCTTGGCGATGGGATTTGCCGTCAAGGCCTTGGATTCCTCGCTGGTGCGGACATACCGCACCTCGCCATCCAGCGCCTCCAACCGGTCCGGAATCAGCCTGTGGTCGTGGCCGTGGCGGCGGAAAATATCGGTGGCGTCTATCGCCATGGGGCTGTCGAGAAAGACGGGCAGAAGCCGGGGCAGACGTCCGGTGGCCTTCAACCGCGCTATGTGAAAGAGGAGCGTTTGCGCCCGCCCGACCGCGAAGGCGGGGATGATCACCGTGCCGCCGCGGTGCACGGTCGGGCCGATGATCCGGGCCAACACGTCCTGGGGGTCGGCATCGTCGTGGCGGCGATCGCCATAGGTGGATTCCATCAACAGATAGTCGGCCCGTTCCGGCGTCACGGGGTCAAGCATCAGCGGATCGTCATAGCGGCCGATATCGCCGGAAAACGCAATGCGCGTTCCATCCCATTCCACCAGCGCGGTGGCGGCACCCAGAATATGGCCGGCGCGCAGAAAATGGTATTGCGCGCCGCCGGGCAGGGAAATGGGCTGGTTGAAGGCACAGGGCCGCAGGAACGCCAGGGACTTGAGCGCCTGCTCTTCGGTGTAGAGCGGCATGGCAGGATGGTGCTTGGAAAAGCGGTGACGATTGGCGAATTCGGCATCCTGCTCCTGCAGATGGCCGGAATCCGGCAACAGGACCCGGCAGAGGTCGGCGGTGGCTTCGGTGCAGAAGATCGGCCCCCGAAATCCGTTTTTCACCAGCAGGGGCAGGTATCCGGAATGGTCGAGATGGGCATGGGTCAGTACCACCGCGGAGACGTCGCGGGGCGCAAAGGGGGCCGGCGCCCAGTTGCGCAGACGCAGTGCCTTGTAGCCCTGAAACAGGCCGCAATCGATCAGAATGCGGTGTTCGCCATTGTCGAGAAGATATTTCGACCCGGTGACCGTTCCCGCGCCGCCCAGGAATGAAAGTTTCAATGTCATGCGGTCTCCGGATGCGAATGCTTCTAAACTGTAACAATTGCCCGGCTTCACATTGATCTGGCGCAAGGCAGCCGCTGCCCCAGATCACATGATGCTTGCGGACATAGGCCAATATTGGCCGCGAAAGCCTGAGGAGAAGGACATGTCGGACCTGATTCTTCGTCAGAACATCATGGATGAGCTGCAATTCGAACCGCGTGTGAACTCTGCACAAATCGGCGTCGCCGTGAAGGATGGCGTGGTGACCCTGAGCGGCCATGTCGGCAGCTATGCCGAAAAGCTGGCGGCCGAAAAGGCCGTCAAGCGCGTCCGGGGTGTAAAGGCCATTGCCGAGGAATTGGACGTCCGCTTCCCGGAAGACAAGAAGACCGCCGACGACGAGATTGCCGCGCGCGCCGTGAGCCTGTTGCGCTGGAGCGCCGTCGTGCCCGCCGACAGCGTTTTGGTCAAGGTCCAGGGTGGCTGGGTCAGCCTGAGCGGCCAGGTCAACTGGCAGTTTCAGCGTACCGCGGCCGAGGCGGAAATCCGCCGGCTTTCGGGCGTGGCCGGCGTAATCAATGCCATCACCATCAAGCCGCGGGTCCGGGCGGTCGACGTCAAGCACCAGATCGAAGCCGCGCTCAAGCGCCATGCCGAGATCGACGCCCAGGCCATTGAGGTCTCGGTGGAAGACGGCGGCCATGTTTTCCTGGACGGCTATGTCCATGACTGGCGTGAGCGCGATGCGGTGGAGCATGCCGCCTGGCTGGCGCCCGGCGTGGTGCGGGTGGACGATCGGCTGCGTATTTCCTGAGGCGGGAAGATTGCGGAGCGGTTGCGCCGCTCCCAACCGCCGTTACGACCGAAAGAAGGTGTCGGCCATGTTTTTGCGCACCGCTTGCGCCCTGGCTTTTGCCGGCTGCGTCATGGCCGCGGCGGCGGGCGCGCAACCGCCGCAAAGGACATCGCTGAAGTCCGGCGACACGCCGCTTTTGGAGCAAAAGCCGGCGCCCAATGCCGTCAACGATTTTCTGGTCGCCTGCCTGGGCGCGCTGGCCAGCGGCCGTCCCGTCCAGGCGGAGCAGGCCTGCAGCCAGGCCATTGCCTTGGATCCGCAGGCGGCAACCGGCTACAAGTTGCGCGGTTATGTCTATCTGATCGAGCACCGCTTCGAGCGGGCGGAGGCCGATTTTCGCGTTGCGCTCAAATTCCAGCCCGACGATGCGGAAAGCCGGGCCGGTTATGGGCAGAGCCTGAGCGGGCTGGGGCAATTTCCCCGGGCGATCGGTGAATTCTCCAGGGCAGTGGCGCTGGCGCCTGAATCGGCCGCCTATCGCAACGGGCTTTGCTGGGCCCGGGCCGGCACCGGCAAGAATCTCAAGACCGCATTGGCGGATTGCAATCGCGCGCTGGCGCTTGCGCCCGGAACGCCGGGGCCGCTGAACAGCCGCGGCCTGGTGAAATTGCGCCTGGGCCGTCTTCGCGAGGCGATTGCCGATTACGATGCCTCACTGGCAGCCAGGCCTGCCCAGCCGTCGGCGCGGTTTGCCAGGGGCCTGGCGAAGCTCGGGCTCCGCCAGGCCGGCGCGGGGATCACCGATATCGACGAAGCGCGGCGAACCGATCCACAGATCGACGAACTCTATATCGGCATGGGTATCCTGGACCGCGGATGCGGTCCGGGCGCGGAAGGGGTGCGCTGTCCTCCCGGTTTTCCGCCGCGCGCCGAAAAGGGCACCCCCGGCTATCCCTGGCTGGTGGTGGCCCTGCGCAGCGATCCGCAGCAGGATTATGTCCAGACGATCGAGGCGGGGCGGCTGGATTCCATGGTTGACCAGATCGCCCTGATCCTTGGCCGGCGCGGGCTGCCGCCACAGCCCATGCTCGTGACGGCCGGCGCCGGGCATGGCGAGCATGGCTTGCGCGATCAGATATCGGCCACGATGACGCGGTTCCAGGCGCTGATGCAGGCGGACTGCAGCGCAGAGAAAAACAGACGCCTGCATTGCCATCTCTACCGTCCCGGCTGGGGAAATGTGCTGCAGGCCGATGCGGCACTTGCGCTGGACGAAGCGTATAGCCGTGTCGGGCCGGTCTGGTCCGCCCTGTGCGCTGGCCGCGGCGGCCAATGCCGCGTGCAATAGGCGCGGACCTCGAATAATATCATTCTAAAACAATCGGTTATGTGAAAATCCGGCAGGTATCTTGCTTCAGATCAAGGCCCAGCCAGGCATCGTCACTATATTAGATTAGACGGATGGGTATGCGCCCTACACCTTGTTTGCACCGCCGCAACCCCCGGGGGGCGTCGCTTGGGATTATGACTATGCAGATGTTTTGGCGTGCGGCCGTCCTGATGGCGATCTTGTCGATCCTGCCCGGATATTCTTCCGCGCAGCCGGCTGACACCGCGCTGGCGGTTCAAGCAGCCTCGGCAGGCGTCGGGGATGGCGGGCTGACGAGCCGGTTTTACCAGCAACGCAACGATACCCTGGCATGGGGCGGCGGCACTGGCGAAGCGGATGCGCGTCTGGCGTTGACGGCCTTGGAGCATGCCGATCAGGAGGGGCTTGATCCGGATCGCTACCGGGTGGCGCCCGGCGGCGATGCCGTGGCGCGCGACGTCGCCCTGAGCGCGGCCCTGCTGCGGTATATGGGCGATCTCTCCGTCGGACGCGCCGACCTGGAAAGCCTGGATGCGGACGTTGCCTTGCCGCTTCGCGCCTTCGATGCTCCGGCGCTTTTGCAAAAGGCGCTGCGGGAGGGCCGGTTTGCCGCGATGCTCACCGGGCTGGCGCCACGCTATCGCGAATATGCGTACTTGAAAGCCGCGCTGGCGCGTAACCCCGACGCCGGCACGCGTGATGCCATCGTCGCCAATATGGAGCGCTGGCGCTGGTTGCCGGCCTCTCTGGAGCCGGACCGTATCGTCATCAATGCGGCGGACGCGCAGTTGCAGCTGTGGCTTGGCGCAAAATTGATTCTCACCTCCCGCGTGATCGTGGGCCGTCCCAGCGACCCGACTCCGATCCTGCGGGCGGAGGGCGCGGGCGTGACGCTCAATCCGCCCTGGACCATTCCCCATTCCATCGCCGCCCGGGAAATCCTGCCAAAGTTGAAGAAGAACCATGCCTATCTGGCGAGCCAGGACATGGTTTTGCTCAATGGCCCCGCCGGCGATCCGCAAGGTCTTCACGTCAACTGGCGCGCCATCCCGGCCGGTACGTTTCCTTATCAAATCCGGCAGGTTCCCGGGCCGCGCAATCCGCTGGGACGGATAAAGCTTGAGCTTCCCAATCGCTTCAGCGTCTACCTGCATGATACGCCCGGAAAATCCGCGTTCGACAAGTCCGCGCGCGATCTCAGCCATGGCTGTGTGCGGGTCGAGCAGATCCTGCCCTTGGCGTCCTATGCGCTGGCCGGAGACCTGACAGCCGCAGAGCAGATAAAAAGCGCCATCGCCCAGGGGGATACCAAGACCCTGCCCCTTGAGAAGAAGCTGCCGGTCTATTTCCTCTATTGGACGGCCTTTGCCGGTTCGCAGGACGAATTGCAGGTCCGCCCCGACATTTATGGCCGCGATCGCCGTCTTATCGCGGCAATGCGAGGCGGAGCGTCGCGCGTCGCCGCCAACGTCGCCGCCTGTGCCAAGGGGTAAAATGTTTGATGCCTAAGCCGCCGCCTGTTAGAAATCATAAACTGTCGGCTGTCAGAATTGACCCGCATTCAAAGGTTTTGCTGCGCATGCCTGTTTTGGGACGTCGTTGTTTCCTCGCCGGTGCAGGCGCCAGCCTTTTGGCGCCGGGGCCGGCCTTGGCGCGTAACGCAGGCGCGCGGCTGCTGGCTTTTGACAATCTTCATACCGGCGAGAAGCTGAAGGTCGAATATTGGGCCGACGGCCAGTATGTGCCGGAGGCGCTGGCCCAGGTGAATCACGTATTGCGCGACTTTCGCTCCGGAGAGGTGCACCCAATCGCGCCGCAGCTGCTCGACCTGTTGTCGCTCCTGCGCGCCCGGCTGGATACGGGCGCGGCGGTGAATGTGATTTCCGGCTATCGATCGCCCGCGACCAACGCCATGTTGCGCGGCGAGCATGAGCATTCCGGCGTGGCGACAAAGAGCCTGCACATGCAGGGGATGGCGATCGACATCCGCATCCCCGGCCGCCCGCTGGCGGCGGTGCACACGGCCGCACTGGCGCAGCGCGCCGGCGGCGTCGGCTACTATCCCCAGTCCGACTTTGTCCATGTGGACGTGGGACGCGTGCGCAGCTGGTAGATCTTGGCGTCGCGCCGGCTAGTCTCTGGGGATGGGGGTTCCAAGCTTGGCCTGTTCCTGCGCCAGCAATTCCTGAAGCTTGGCACGCTTGGCTTCGTCGGTTTCAGCTTTCAGGAGTTCCTGAAACCGCGCGATATTCTGGGTGATGATCCAGTACTCTAATGCCTTCGATGGCATCTTGGGTATCCCATTGCGGCGGAAGAATGTTTCCGCGGGTTGGAAAAGTCAATTTTTCCGCCCGGTTCCTTGCAAGGTGATTTTCCATCAAGCGCCGGCATGTCGGGAATATGTCCATCGGGCTCATTGGGATGGAATATCTGGCGCATCACGCAAGTCGCCTATTGGCTGTAATCAGAGCTTGTTCACGGGCAGCCTGAGATAGACTTGTCCGTTCGCGTCCGGGGGCGGCATCTGGCCGGCGCGGATATTCACCTGCAACGACGGCAGCAACAGCACGGGCATGTCCAGGGTCTTGTCGCGCGCGACCCGGGCCGCCACGAACGCGTCTTCGCTGATGCCGTCATGTATCTGGATATTGCGCGCCCGTTCTTCGCCGACAGTGGAATGCCAGGCGAAGGTTTTGCGGCCGGCGGGCAGGTAATCGTGGCACATCCATAGCTGGGTCTGGGCTGGCAGCGCCAGGATGCGCCGGATCGAGCGGTACAGATCCCGTGCGTTCCCGCCGGGGAAATCCGCCCTGGCGGTGCCATAGTCCGGCATGAACAGCGTGTCGCCGACAAAGACATTGTCCGCGATTTTGTAGCTGACACAGCCGGGCGTATGGCCGGGGGTGCCCATGACCTCGATTTGCAGGCCGCCGACGCTCAGTGTCTCGCCGTCCTTCAGCAGCCGGTCGAAGGGCGCGCCATCGCCGGTGACGTCTTTGGCATCGAACAGCGGCGCAAAGGCTTTCTGCACATCCCGGATATGCTCGCCGATCGCGGTTCTGGCGCCGGTGGCGGCCTTGAGATACGCCGCCGCCGACAGGTGATCGGCATGGGCGTGGGTTTCCAGGATCCATTCGACGGTCAGGCCGCCGTCTTTCACCGCCGCGAGCAGCCGGTCGGCGGCGTGTGTGGCGGTGCGCCCCGCCTTGGGGTCGAAATCCAGCACCGGATCGATGATGACGGCACGCCGGCTGTCCGGATCGCTCACCAGATAGCTGATCGTGAAAGTCTGCGCGTCGAAAAAGGCCTGAATCTCAGGCTGCATGACGGTCCTCCATTTCGCTTGACAATATATTAGAAATATCTAATATATCAAGGGCCGATGGACACGATTTCGACCAATGACCTGAAGGTGATGCGCAAGCATGCGGGCGCGGCCGCCGCGATGATGGCGGCACTGTCGCATGAAGCGCGGCTGCGGGTGCTGTGCGATCTGGTGGAGGGCGAACGGACGGCTGGCGAGTTGGTGCAGCGTTCCGGCCTCGGCCAGTCGGCCTTGTCGCAGCATCTGGCCAGGCTGCGCGAGGAAGGCCTGGTCGCCACACGCCGCGACGGCCAGTCGATTTTCTATCGTATCGCCGATCCCAACGCCGCCCGTATCCTGGGCGTGCTGCATGACATCTATTGCAAGAGGTAACCGAGATGAGCCTTGTCACCATCACCCCGGCCGAGGCCAGGAAGCGCCTGGACGCAGGTGCGGCCATCCTGGTCGATATTCGTGAGCCGAGGGAACATGCGCGCGAGGCCATTCCCGGCGCACGGCTGCATGCGCTGTCCGCCTTCGATGCGCCGGCGCTGACGGCGTTGTGCGGCTCGACCGCGCCAATCTTTCATTGCCAGAGCGGCCGGCGCACCGCCGACAATGCCCGCCTGCTGCGCAGCTGCGCCTTCCCCGAAGCCTATCTGCTGGAAGGCGGGCTCCTGCGCTGGAAGGCCGAGGGCCATCCCACCCGCATTGACCGCAGCAAGCCGATCGGCCTGCAGCAGCAAGTACAGATCGCCGCGGGGGTGCTGATCCTGACGGGACTGCTGCTTTCGCGGCTGGTCTCGCCGCTGTTCCTGGGCCTGGCGGGCCTGGTCGGCGCCGGCCTTGTCTTTTCCGGCGTCTCGGGCTGGTGCGGCATGGCCAGGGTCTTGGCCATGATGCCCTGGAACCGGCAGACCGCCTGATGGGCGACTTGCTGTCCTTCGGCTCGGGCAGCCTGGTCGGTTTTTCCCTCGGCCTGCTGGGCGGCGGCGGATCAATCCTGGCGGTGCCGCTGCTGGTCTATGTGGTGGGCCTGAAGGACACCCATGTCGCGATCGGCACCAGCGCGCTGGCGGTGTCGGTCAATGCCTTTGCCAACCTGATCCCGCACGCGCGCGCCGGAACGGTGAAATGGCCCTGCGCCATTGTGTTCGCCGTATCGGGCATCGCGGGCGCGGCGCTGGGCGCGTATCTGGGGCGCCAAGTCGACGGCCAGCACCTGCTGTTCCTGTTCGGGTTGGTCATGCTGGCGGTGGCCATGGCCATGTTCAGCCGCCGCGCCGCCCAGGGGAATGCGCTGGTCCATATCGATCCGGCCATCGCCCTGCGCCTGGGGACAACGGGGCTGGTGGTGGGCCTGCTGTCCGGCTTTTTTGGCATTGGCGGGGGTTTTCTGATCGTGCCCGCGATCATGCTGGGCAGCGGCATGGCGACCATCAACGCGGTTGGATCGTCGCTGGTTTCGGTTGGCGCCTTTGGCCTGACCACCGCCGTCACCTATGCCCTGGCCGGGCTGGTGGACTGGCGGGTGGCTGCCGTTTTTGTCCTGGGCGGCGTCGCCGGAGGGCTGGCCGGCGTGAAATTGTCGATCCGCCTGTCGGAAAAGCGCGGCATGCTTTCCAAAATCTTCGCCGTCGCGGTTATCCTGGTGGCCGCCTTCGTCCTGTGGAAATCCTCCGCCGGAATCCTGCGCTGACCCCCAGGCTCAGGCGGCGGCTATTTGTTCGGAATTCGCGCGGTGAATTTGAGGCCGAGCTCGCCTTCGCCGTAGCGGGTGGTGATGCAGGCGTAACGGTCGCCGTTGCCCATAACCAAAATGACCTGGGAACCGGAAGGGGGAATGGCGTCGCATGTTACTTTCGCCCCGCCGGCGGAAATGTTGACCACGCGGCAAGGCAGGGTCATGTCCTCGGCCGGGATGATCAGCTCGCCATGTTCGTCGAGGATCCGGCGCGGATGGGCGCGGCGTTCCTTGCCGCGGTACCGGACGTTCAATGGAAGGGCTTCCAGGAACATCTGCTTGTTCACTCCGCGGTTCGACGCAACATGGCGCGGATATTAGGCTGCTTATGTTAAAGTGCCCTTAACCCCCTTGATCGCAATGCGCCAAACCGGCTTACGCGGCAATAGCGCAAGGACCAAGGGGGCCGCCGCCACCTGCCAAAATCGCCGGCGCGGGACCACAAGCGCCTTGAGGCGGACGCAGCCCTGATCCAAACTCCCGCCCAACAAGAAGGAAAAGGGCGGGGACATGCGCAATTTCATCATTACCGGTCTTGTGACGCTGTCGCTCGTCGCACCGTCGGCGGCGCAGGCGCCGCTGCCGCCGGTTCCCGCCCCCCAGAGCGTGCCCAAGCCGGGACCGGCGACAAAAGGCTCCTATGCGCCGCAGGCCCTTTTGCCCGGCGGCATCGTGATGCCATTGTTCCCGCCGGGCTCGCCCTATCTCAACGCCAAGCGTGTCGGCGAAGCCGAGGTCTACACCATGGACCCGGTGGTGCCGGGGCGGGTCGAACGCATCGTCAATATCCACAATCCGTCCATCGAGGTGCATCTTGCCGGCGCCGGCAACAACACCGGCACCGCGATCATCCTGGCGCCCGGCGGCGGCCACAACACGCTGGTGGTGGGCCTGGAAGGCACCGATCCGGTGCCCTATTTCTTCGAATACGGCATCAACACCATCATCCTGCGCAACCGGCTCAGGCGCGACGGCTATGACCCCAAGACCGACGAAGTGTATGACATCCAGCAAGCCATCCGCCTGGTGCGGGCCCATGCCGCGCAGTGGCATATCGATCCGAAGAAGATCGGCATCATGGGCTTTTCCGCCGGCGCGGAACTGACCATGGCGGCGGCGATCGCCTATCCCGGCTTCGATGCCGGGAACAATGCGGCGGCGGATCCGCTGGCGGGCATCAGTTCGCGCCCCGATTTTGTGGGCGCGATCTATCCGGGGCCCTCGCTCTTCACCAAGGGCGGAACGCCGGCGATCCCCAAGGACGCGCCGCCATCCTTCATCGCCGGCGCGGGCTGGCAGGACAAGGTCCATGCCGTTTGGGCGGATGAGTATTTTTCGGCAATGCTGAATGCCGGCATCCCAAATGTCGAAATGCACATCTATGCCCGGGGCAAGCATGGCGGCGGGCTGACCTATCGCGAATTCACCGGCGAAGGCACCTGGCAGAACCGCTTTGTCCACTGGCTGCGCGATCTGGGCTTCTTCCAGAAACCGGGGGTGGAAACCCTGGCGGCCCAGGACGTCGCCGCTTTCGTAGCGCAGCCTGCAGCGGCCGCGCCATGACCAGGGACGAGATCACCAGCTGGGCGCTGGCCAATGGCTGGCAGATGATCGACGGGGCGCCAAGCCTCACCAAGCCCGCCGCCCCCCACCCCGCCATCGTGCGGCTGGTGCTCAAGGCCACCGTCGCCAGTGTCGAAATCAAGAAGCCCGCCGGAAAGTGGGAAAAGGTCTCAAGCGAAAGCTATTCCAAGATCCAGGCCGACCCGGAAACCGGCATGCCGGGCGGGCTTGGTTTTGCAACGATTTCCGGGCTGAGCCTGCTGATGCGGGACAATAAGGACCGTCAGATGCTGGCGCGCATGGGCGGTATGAAGCGCTGACTCGGGGTTTGGCTATCTTTTTCACGGGGGAACGATAAAGAAGGGGCGAAATTTTGCCCGAAAGTCCCCCCTTGGCGTTCCCCACCACCCATCCGGCCCTTGCACGCGCCCTTGCCGAGCGTGGCTATCAGGACGCCACTGCGGTGCAGCTGGCAGTCGTGACCGAAGAAGCGCAGGGCCGCGACCTGCTGGTCTCCGCCCAGACCGGCTCCGGCAAGACCATCGCCTTCGGACTGGCATTGGCCGAAACCCTGCTGGAGGGCGCCCAGGCGATGGGGCCGGCGGGCGATCCGCTGGCGCTGATCATCGCGCCGACGCGCGAACTGGCGCTGCAGGTGCAGCGCGAACTTGCCTGGCTCTACCACCATGCCGGCGCGCGCATCGTATCCTGCGTCGGCGGCATGGACCCGGGCCGCGAACGCCGCGACCTGGCCGGCGGCGCCCATATCGTGGTGGGCACGCCGGGCCGCCTGCGCGATCACCTGGAACGCCGCGCCCTGAAAGTGTCGGCGCTGAAGGCGCGTGGTGCTGGACGAGGCCGACGAGATGCTCGACATGGGTTTCCGCGAAGACCTGCAGTTCATCCTGGAAACCACCCCGCAAGACCGCCGCACGCTGCTGTTCTCCGCGACCCTGCCCAAGGCCATCGTCACCCTGGCGACGCATTACCAGAAGGACGCGCTGCGCATCGCCGCGCGCGGCGAAACGCCGGGCCATGCCGACATCGAATATCGCGCCATCCGCGTCGCCGCCGGCGGCATCGAACGCGCCGTCGTCAACCTGCTGCGCTTCCTGGAACCGCCGGGCGCGCTGGTGTTCTGCAACACCCGCAACGCGGTGCGCCATATGGAGGCGCAGCTGACCGAACGCGGCTTCGCCACCGTGGCGCTGTCGGGCGAGCTGTCGCAGAGCGAGCGCAACCACGCGCTGCAGGCCCTGCGCGACGGCCGCGCCCGGGTCTGCGTCGCCACCGACGTCGCGGCGCGCGGTATCGATCTGCCCAGCCTGGGTCTCGTCATCCATGCCGAGCTGCCCAACGACGCCCAGGTGCTTGCAGCATCGCAGCGGCCGCACCGGCCGCGCCGGCAAGAAAGGCATCAGTGTCCTGCTGGTGCCGCCGGCGCGCCGCCGCCGCGCCGAGGAAATGCTGGCCCGCGCCCGCGTCGGCGCCAGCTGGGGCAACGCGCCCTCGGCCGAAGACATCCGCAAGGTGGACCAGGAAAGACTGCTGCAAAATCCCCTGCTGGCCGAACCGGGCACGCCGAAGACGATCTGGCGATGGCCGATGAACTGCTGAAGGCGCACAGCCCGCGCCAGCTGGCGGCGGCGTTTGTCAGGATGTATCGCGCCGGCCTGCCGGCGCCGGAAGATATCGAGGAAGAGTCCGATCCACGGGACGCGCAAGCCCGCGCCACGCGCACAAGCCGCGCAACGAGGGCCCGCGTGAAAAGCACCAGTTCCGTCCGGCGCGAGGATCGCGCGCCGCGCGAGCAGCGGACCGCGCGCCGCACAGGACCGGCGAACGCCAGCATGCCCCGACGCCACGCGCGGCGGCGCCGCGCCGGGCGAAATGGCCAGATGGCGTCTGGTTCCGCCTCAATGTCGGGCGCGAACGCAATGCCGATCCCAAATGGCTTTTGCCGGAAATCTGCCGCCAGGGCGAAGTCACCAAGAAGGACATCGGCGCCATCCGGGTGTTCGAAATGGAAACCCTGTTCCAGATCGACCCCGCGATAGCGCCGAAATTCACCATCCTGGTCGCCGAACGCAAAAAGGGCGGTGTACGCATCTCGCCGGCGCTGAACCAGACGGGAGAATCCACCGCGCGCCCGCGCGAACGGACGGTGCAAGGCGACGCGCCGGGCGACGCCCCGCCGCGCAAGCCCGGTTTCCATGCCAGGAAATTCCCCGGCAAGGACGGCGGCAAGAAATTCGGCGGCAAGAATTCCGGCAGGCCGGGCGGCGGCTACAAGGGCAAGAACCCCAGGACGCCCAAGCCGGGTTCCTAGGCGCGGGGCCTTGCGGCGTGGCGCACGCTTGTGCATCGCGCGCGGCTGCTATAATCGCCTGCTATGTGAGTTCTGCAGCGGGGAAACAGGGATGGCGACGACGGAACCCAGGGTTGGCCGCGTGCAGATCGAAGGCCGCGACCTATTTGTCTGCGACAATCTCGTCGATACCGCGATGGTCACGGGGATCGGTACGGCGGTGAAGACGCTGCACTATGTCCGCAAGGAAAAAAGCCGCCCCGACGTGCCCGGTCTTGCGGCTTCCGCCGACATCGATACGGCGCTGCTGGCCAAGGATGCCTTCTTCTTGCGGCTGCGGGCCATCGCCGAGAAGATGTTTCCCGGTGAAGCGCTCCAGGACCTGCGCGCCTATGTCAACAGCGCGGTCTATGGCGACACCTATTACATGCACCGGGACTGCCCGGAGGACAGCCAGAACCTCACGGTGCTGTATTATGCCAACCTGACATGGCAGGCGGACTGGGGCGGCGAAACGCTTTTCTACAATGAAGACAAGGATGCCGTCCTTGCGGTGTCGCCGCGTCCGGGCCGCCTGGTGGTTGGCCGCGGCGCGGTCCTGCATCGCGCAACCGTGCCGACGCGCGGTTGTTACGAAGAGCGCCTGACCATCGCCTACAAGCTGATTTCAAGCCCGCCGGCCTGACGGCTGGCTGTGGTTCGGCACCGGCGGTGCCGAAATTCCATTCTCAACCCGCCGCCGTCTTCGGCACCACGTCGAAGGCGATGGTGGTGCGCGCCTGGGCGTCGTGGAACGGCACGGTGCCGTGCCACATATAGGACGGGAACAGCACCAGCCGCCCGGGGGCGGGCTGGATGGCGCGGCGGATGGGATTTTTCAGGCCGGCCTCGAAGGACGGCTCCCCGAACTTGATCCAGCCCTGCCTCGCCTGGCTGTCCTTCACCGCCTCGGGCACGCCCACATAGTAACAGGAGCTGATCCAGCCTTCGGGATGGATATGATTGATGTGAAAGCCGCAGTCCCGCAGGCGCGAGGACCAGGACCCGGCATAGCGGAAGCCCGCCGCCCGCCGCGACAGGAAGGGATGGCTGTCATCCCGTTTCAGCCCGGCGATATAGCGGCCCACCGCCTCGCCGATGCGCGCCTGCAGGCTCTGCACCAGGGCGTGGCCGGCACCGAACAACTGCGCCGCGGTCTGGGTGCCGCCACGCAGCGACTGGCTGATATATTCGCGCGCCTCGGGATGCAGTCCGTCGAGATAGGCATTCAGTTCGGCATTGAAGGCCGTCATGTCGCTGAAACCCTCGGGCGGCTCGAGATCGAAGGACCGGATCAGCGTGTCATATCCGTTCAGAAGTTCGTCGCGCTCGTCTCCCATCATGCGCAAGGCCACGCTGATGCCTGCCAGGCTGGCCTGATTATAGGGCGAGAGGCCAAGACCGCGCTGATACAGCGTCAGCGCCTTTTGCGCATCACCGCGCCGGACGGCAACCTCGGCGGCATTGTTGCAGAGTTCGGCATCGTTGCCGTGCCGCGCCAGTGCCGTGTCGAAGGCGCCCGCCGCCTCGTCATAGCGGCCCGCCATCGCCAGCATGGTGGCGGCGCCATTGAGCGCGGCGGGATCGGCGGCATCGCGCGCCAGAATTTCGCTGTAGATTGCGTGGGCCTCCTCGGCGCGCTTTTCGTGCGACAGAAAATAGGCCTTGCCCAGCATCAGTTCGCGGCTTTTGGGCGCGCGGTCATAGGATTTCAGATAGTCGTCCTTGCGGTCCAGCCGGTAGAGCAGATCGTTGTAGGAACGATGCAAATGGTGATTGAGCGGCTCACGCTCCAGCCCCTGCCGCAGAATCGCGATTGCCTCGTCGAATCGCCGCATGTCCTGGAGGATCTCCGCGCGCTGCATGTCCACGAAGGGAATCGCCGGGTCGAGGCGCCGGACAGACTCGAATTCCTCCAGCGCCTCCTGGTTCTTGTTCTGGCGGCGCAGGGACCAGGCCAGTGCGTTGCGCAGCGTGCCCAGTATTTTGGTGTCGCTCTGGCCAACAAGGGCACGGCGCAGCAAGACTTCGGCTTCCGCCGCGCGCCCCGCTTCCATCAACACCATGCTCAGCATCAGCTTGGCCTGCATATTGTCGGGCATGTTGCGGAGCAATTTGCGGTAGGTGTTTTCCGCGTCCTCCAGCTGGCCCGCCCGCTGATGCAAAACCGCCAATTCGAAATAGGCGCCCACCAGATCGGGCTTCAGCTTGATGGCGGCGCGATAGGCGGCGATGGCCTCGGCCAGTTCCCCCAGCGCCGCCCTGGCCTTGGCGAGATGAAAGGCATATAGCGGCTGGCGCGGTTCGGCGTCGCGGGCGCGGGCGAACAAGGCGGCGGCGTCGTGCGGCCGCCGCTGCTGCAAGCGGATCATGCCCGCGAGATCGAGCGCTTCGGGTCCGGGTTGCGCGGTGCCGGCGAACAGCGGCGCCAGGGCCTGTTCGGCGCCGGCGAGGTCGCCGTTTTGCAGGGACTGGCTCGCCAGAGCCAATGCTTGCGGAACGGATGCGCTGAGGGCCATTGCGCGAATTCTATGCCCCCAATAGCATCGCGTGGCAAGATGGACGCGGATTTTGGAGCGCAGCAGTGATATCGGCCGAACCAAAAGTTGGTAAAACACTGGTATCCGGCCGTGAGCTTTTCATCTGCGATAACATGGTCGATCCTGAAATGGTCGCCAGGATCGCGGACGTCGTGAAGACGCTGCATTACCAGCGCAAGGAGCGAAGCCGCACGGATGTGCCGCCCGGGGCGGCATCCGCCGATATCGCTCCTTCGGCACTGACCGCGGACCCTTTTTTTCTGCGCCTGCGCGAGATCGCGCAGGGCATGTTTCCCGGCGAAGAGCTGCGCGATCAGCGCGCTTACATCAACAAGAGCGTCTATGGCGACATGTATTTCACGCATCGCGACTGCTCGGCCCACCGCAATCACGTCACGCTGCTCTATTACGCCAATCTGGAGTGGGACAGCGACTGGGGTGGCGAGACGATCTTCTACAATGACGACAAGGACGCCGAAGTGGTGGTGGCGCCGCGCCCTGGGCGGGTGGTGGTTTCGCGCGGCGCCATACTGCATCGCGGGACGGTGCCGACACGCGCCTGCACCCAGGAGCGGCTGACCCTGGCCTACAAGTTGCTGTCCGGCGATCCGGCCGACGATCCGCCGCCGGTCACCTTTTAAAAAAAAGACGGCGCCTTGCGGCGCCGCCCTTAGTCTTTCCTGCCGGCAAAAGCCGCCAAAGCCCTGGATCAGTTGTGCTCCAGCTTCAGCACATGCGCCAGCACCGTGTCGGCGATGTAGATGGTCTTCTGGTCCTTGGAGACCGCCATATAATGGCCTTCGCCCACGTCGTTGGAATCGGGGTTGCTGCCATGCTTGCCGTACCAGCCCTGGATCTTGCCGTCCCAGCCCATCTTCAGCACCATGCCATCGCGCCCGGTCGACATCCACAGCTGGCCGGTGGCGTCTTGGTAGAAGCCGCAGGTCAGGTTGTGCATCTGGATGTCATGGTGGCTTTTCAGGTCCTTGTCGAAGATCAGGATCTTCTGCGACGCGCGGTCGCCCACCCAGACCTCGCCGGTGGGCGAAACGATCACGCTATGGATGGTGGGATATTTGCCGTCCGGATGGGCCAGGCTGGCGGACGCCAGCAGGTGCCCGTCCTTGTCGAATTTCATCACGCGCGGATCCGAGCCGGGGATCGCCGGCGAATGGGTGACGAAGGCCGCACGCCCATGGGCATTGTGGGTCTGCGGGCTGTCATAGGTGGCGCAGAAGGTGCAGTCGGCGGGCGGCGAGGTGCCGCCGTGGCTCTGCACCACATAGAAATTGTCGTCCTTGTCGAAGGCGACATCGAGCGGCTGGTTGAACATGCCGTTCCACTTGGTGTCGTCCCAGGGCGCATTCTCGCCGCGGGTGCCGAACACCTTGAGCACCTCGCCCTTGGCGTTCATCTTGTAGATGACATTGAGAAAGCTGTCGGTCGCCCAGATATTGCCGTGGCGGTCGATCCGAAGTCCGTGCGGGTTCATGGCGATGTTGGGGTTGAACACCCGCTTCACCGTGGTGCCGGTGGGATCATATTCCACCATCATGATGGCGGGGTTGCGGTTGAAAACCAACAGATCGCCATTGGCCATGATCGTGATGGCGGCGACGTTGCCGAATTTCTCGCCATTGGGCGCCACCGGGCGCGCCCCGAAGTGATAGGGCAGTTGCGGGGCGTCCGGAATCTTCACCGGGCCGGGCGGTTCGCCCTGGACCGGTCCGGCATTGTAGGTCTGCGCCAGCGCGGCGGGCGCCAGCATCATCGCGCCGATCAGAAGTGTCGAGAGTTTTTTCATGGCATTCCCCTTGGTTGTCTTAATAGCGCTCCACGCCCTTGCTTCTCCACACCGGTCTCATCTGGGGAGAGGTCGCGAACGTGATGAAGGCCGCGGCGTTCCTGCTATCGGCGCTGCGGACGGAAATCGCCGTGGCCATGTCCATGTGCATGCCCAGTTCCGCCGGCAGCTGGCCGATCAGATAGGGATTGTCGGTGGGCGCATTATCGGGCGCATGGGCGCCGTGGATCAGTCCCAGGCCCATGGCATGATCGTCGCCGTCGCCGCGCTTGAGGGCCGGCTCGGCATCGCCCTTGACCGGCTGGCCGCGCACGCCGGCGAAGTCGGGACGTTGGAGCATGCGATCGCTCATGCCGGCCTGCATGCTGCCGCTGACCGGATCGGAATAGAGCACCGCCGAGGCCGTCTTCAGGGTCGCGATCAGGGCGGGGACGGTGGAGATGTCGGGATGGATGTTGAAGCCCGGCTTGGCGAACAAGCCGATTTCCACCCGGCCCAGCGGCGTGAAACTGCCTGGAACAATGCCGCCCGACAAGGCCATGGTGCCCATCAGGTCCATGGGCAGCATCATCACATCGGCGGCGGGCGTGCGGCCGCGCACGTCCTGCATGATCGCGGCCATCCCGTCCGGCTCAATGATGACCTTGACGCCGGTCTTTTTCTCGAAAGCGGCGGCGACCTCCTTGAGGCCGGAATTGGAAATCACGCCGGGGCTGATGACGCGGATCTCGTCCGCCGCGCGGGCGGGAGCCGGAGCGCAAACAACCAGCGCCGCAATCGAGACGGCCGGCGCCACGCCAATGCACTTCCAACGCATCGCCATCCCCCATGCCTGTCCGGCGGTTCTTACGGAGCGCCGCCGCTCTTATGGACATATTTCGCTATATCCGGAGGGTTGCCAAGGTCCGGCACGGTGGATTCCCAGGGGAAGGATAGCGTCGGATCATTGGCGAACCGCTTCATCTTGAGGATCAGCTTCGCACCCGCACCCGGCGCCAGCCGAACCGGGAAGTTCGGCGCGTCCACCGCGGTGGTGGTCTTGCCGTCGGATACCGACACGATCTGGTGTTCGCCATAGGCGCCGCCCTGCACGATCACGCTGCGCGCCGCGCTGGGGCTGACATTGACCAGCGTCACGGTCAAGCTGTCCGCGCCCCAGCTCTCGATCAATGCCGCCACATCCGGCGGCATGCCGGCGCGCCGGCGCACCGGATCGAAATAGCGCAGCCGCGAGAATTGCAGGCTGCCGCCCTGGCCCGGCGTGGTCTTGGCCCAGCCCGGATGCTGGATATAGAGGCCCGCTTCCATCAGTTGGGTCAGCGGCACCACCGCGGCGGGATTATAGTCCAGCGCGGAATCCGCAAGACGCATATCGGGCGATGTGGAATTGCTGTCGACGATTTCCATATGCTGGCGGATGCGCGCCAGGCCGGCGCGCAGCGATTTTACCGGATAGTCGGGATTCTTGCCTTCCAGGAATCCGTACCACTCGGTCTCCTCGCAGCGGGCGCGGTCGGACGGCTTCATGGTGAGGTGGTAGATTTCCAGGAAATTGAAACGGTACTTGCCGGGCTTGTAGCTGTACCAGCCCTGGTCGCCATACATGGTCGGGGTTGACGGCTTGCCGTCGACGGTCTTGGCCTGGGCGTCGATCCGGTCGGCCGTGCTGCGCCACACTTGCAGATATTTGTCGTCGCCCTTCGACAGAAGATAGGCATTCATCAGGCCGACGATGCAGCGCGGAACGCGGTTGCGGTCCTCGCGCTTGCCCGTCATCGGCACGGTGGGCGAAAAGCCCCAGCCATAGGCGCCGCCATACCATTTGCCGTCGGCGGCGCCGCCGATCTTGCCGTCCAGTCCGATATTGGACGGGATGATTCCGTTATTGTCGCTGGTGCGCTGAACCCAGGCGTCGCAATAGCCCAGCACCCAGTCCCGGTACTTGCGCGCATGGGTCAGCAGATAGGCGTTGGTTGCCAGCGTCGTGGCAACAAGATTGAGCGGGTGGTCGCCCACCACGTCGGTATATTCCTTGAAGTGCGCCAGCATGCCTTCATAGGCGCCCTCGCCATGGCCCAGCGAGGGAAAGCGGTTTTCAACCTCGATGGGATCGCCGGTCCAGTCCAGCGCCGTGGCCTTGCGCAGCATGGGGCCGCGGCTGCCGTTCATCAGGCTCTTGATCAGCTTCAGCTTGGGATCGTAGTTGGGCGCGCCGGGGTCTTCGTCCATGTAGAATCCGGAAAAGCGCATTACCCGCTCGCGATAAGTGCGGCTGTAGGGATTGCCCAGCGGCATCAGGTTGAAGACCGTCAGGCCCTCGCCATTGTGCTGCCAGTCCATCTGGGTGGGGAATTCCTTGAAATACATGCCCTCTTTGGCGAAAGGCACGTCTGTCGTCCTGGCGGCGGTGTATTGGCGGACATGGCCTTCATAGGCCTTCTCGTACATCTCCTTGAGAACAGTGTCGCCGCCCAGGGCATAGACATGCGGCCAGTCATTGACGTTCTCGATGGCGTCGTCGGGACCGTCATCGCCGCCCCAGCGCACGGTGGTCTCCAGCCAGCCATTGGCCTGGTCGAAGTAGCGCTGGAAGAACTTGACGCAGGCCGCCGTGTGGGCGTGCAGCAGTTCGCGTTGCAGCAGCGCCCATTCCGGCGGGTCCATCGGGGTATCGATGGTGATGGGGGAATTGGCCAGGGCCGCCCAGGGCGCGATTGTCGCGGCAACCGCCGCCGCCGTGCCCATCAGGAATGCGCGCCGCGATTTGATCATGATAATCCTTCCTTGCTTACGGGCTGAGGGACGCCAGGTAGGCGGCGATGTCCAGAATATTGTCGCTGGTCATGTTGATGACTTCGGTCTTCATCGGGTCGGCCGCCGGGCCGCTGCGGGCGCCGTGCTTGAAATCATATAGCTGGCGCACGATTGTGCTGGGCGAGCGTCCCGCCAGCGCCGGCACGTTGCCGTCGCCGCGCAGGTCGGCGCCGTGGCAGGAGGCGCAGGGAAACGCCCCGGCGCCGCTGGCCACCAGCTTTTTGCCGCTGGCGACGCTGCCCTTGGGCGCATAGGCGACAAAGCCGGAGGTGGAATCGCGCAGTTCCTCGCGCGCCTCATTCTCCGGCATCTCCACGATGCGCCGGCCCAGCGCCGCCCTGCGGTTGCCCGGCGCCTTGACCAGCATGTTGTGGCTGGAGATGAAGAATTCTCGGCACGGTGTCCGACTCCACGACACGGATCCACTTTTGATAATGAAGTTTCGAGAAATAGTCGGCGGCGATTTTCAGCTCTTGCGGCGAAACCGCGCGCGCAATGGCGTGCATGGCCTTGATCGAACCCATCGCCGGCTGGGAGGTCCTGCGCCGGCCCAGCTTCATCTCCATCACCTGCTCGACGATATAGTCGGCGGGCAACCCCGCCAGCGCGGCGTTCTCGGGCCGTCCCTGGCCGTTGGGCAGATGGCAATAGCCGCAGGCCATGACATCGGGCCTGCGGCCATGGGCGACCACATGCGGCAGCGGCGGGTGCGCGCGCGGGAACCAGTCCGGTATGTTGAAGCGGTCATTGACCCTGGCCAGGGTGAAGCGTTGCCGGGACCCGGGCACGCGCTTCAAAACGATATTGTCGGGCCGGGACGGGGCCGGCATCATCTGGGGCACCGGATAGGCCCATACGGGTGGGCCGTCCTTGCTCTGGGCGATGGCGCCGCCGGCCGCCGCCATCCCGGAAATACCAAGCAGAATCAGAAGTTTACGCACGCGTTTCCCCAACATTTTCTTGTTCTTGTTGGCCCGAGTGGCGCATGAATGCGCCGTTGGGGCAAGGCCTTTGCGGCCCGCCCGGATGCAGGATCAGACGTTTGGCGGACGAGAAACCTCGTGGCCTATTTGGGGGGGATCAACACGTCCTTGACGGGCGTGCGCGGTGCCGTGCCCTGGTCGATCACCAGGGTCACCGCCACATGCACCGGCGGACTGCCGGGGGCGGGGCGGGCGTCATGGGGAGCTTCGCGCGGCACCATGAAGCTTTCGCCGGCATGGATGACTTTCATGGGCTTGCCCTTGATGTAGAGTTCGAAAGTGCCGCTCAGCACTTGCGTCATCTCCACGCCGTGATGGATATGCGGCGTCACGGTTTCACCGTCCCTGAGCGAACGGACCTGAATGATGACCCGCTGGTCCTTGCTGCCATGCGGCACGTCGTAAACCTGCTTGTCGGGGCCCTCCGGAACATCCATCTGTCCGCCCGATTGGGCGAATGCGGCGCTGGAAGCCAGCACGATGAAGCCCGCAATCCCCGCAATCAATGTCGTTTTCATGGATGTACTCCCCGGAATCCGGGGCGCAGATTGGCGTTTTGCCGAAACGGTTGCAAGGCGGGCGATTGCGAGACGGACAATCCCAGCCGTCCCGTCCTAGCGGCTTTCCAGCCAGTGCAGGGCGAACAGCCGGTCCTTGTCGGTCCACACCGCGCGCGGATTGAATCCGGCGCGGGCCGCCATCTCGCGGAAGGATTCGATGGTGTATTTATGGCTGTCCTCGGTATGCACCGGCTCGCCCTGCACAAATTCGACGCGCTGGCCGCCCAGACTGACACTCTGGCGTTTGAGACTGACCAGATACATCTCGATGCGGTGGGCGGCGGCATTGTAGGGCGCATAATGCGCAAAGCCGTCCAGGTCGAAATCGGTGCCCAGCTCGCGATTGGCACGCACCAGCAGGTTCTTGTTGAACCGGGCGGTGACGCCGGCGGCATCGTTATAGGCCGCATGCAGCCGGACCGGGTCTTTCACCAGGTCCACGCCGATCAGGAGACCGCCGCCGTTGAGGCTGGCGCGCATGCGGCGCAACAGGGCGAGGGCGGCGTCGGGCTTGAAGTTGCCGATCGTCGAACCGGGAAAAAATCCGGCGCGGGGCGGATTATCCGGCAGGACGGAAATCGCCATGGGGCGGGTGAAGTCCGCAACCAGCGGCCGCAACGCCAGCGCGGGATAGTCCGCCGCCAGGGCGCGCACCACCGCCTGCAGATAGGCGCCGGAAATGTCCAGCGGCGTATAGGCGCGCGGTTTTTTCGCCGCGTCCAGCAGGATGCGAACCTTGCGCAGGGAGCCGGCGCCGAATTCCACGATCTCGACGCCGTCCCCCAGCAGGGCGGCGATTTCCGCGGCATGGCGCCTGAGAAGCTCCATTTCGGTACGGGTCTGGTAATATTCCGGCAACGCGCAGATCGCATCGAACAGGCGCGAGCCGGCTTCGTCATAAAAATATTTGCAGGCGATTTCCTTGGGCGTCTTGCGCAGGCCCGCTGCCAGGCAATCGGCGAAACTGTCCGGCTCTGGCGGCGCGACGGCTTGCAGACGTGCGAGATTGGCGTCCATCACAGATCCTCCGCCAGAGGGATTCCCGAAAACTGCCGGCGCGCCGGCGCCCTCAAGCAGCGAAGCGGTAGGGCATTGAAAAGAGCAGGCGCGCTCATGCGTCCTCCGCCAGACGGATTCCCGAAAACTGCCGGCGCGCCGGCGCCCTCAAGCAGCGAAGCGGTAGGGCATTGAAAAGAGCAGGCGCGCTCATGCGTCCTCCGCCAGACGGATTCCCGAAAATTGCCAGCGCGCCGGCGGCGGGAAGAAATTGCGATAGGTCGAGCGCATATGGCCGGGCGGGGTGGCAGCCGAGCCGCCGCGCAGCACCAACTGGCCCACCATGAACTTGCCATTATATTCCGCGGCGATGCCTTCGAACGGCTTGAAACCGGGATAGGGGTCATAGGACGAGCGGGTCCATTCCCAGACCTCGCCATGCGCGAACAATGACGATGCCGCTTCCCATTCGAATTCGGTCGGCAAGCGCGCGCCGGCCCAGGCCGCATAGGCGGCCGCTTCATAGAAGCTCACATGTTCGACCGGCGCGTGGCAATCCAGCTTCTGTGCGCCCGACAGGGTGAATACGCTTTCGTCGCCGTCGCCGTCCCTCAGCCAGTAGAGCGGTGCTTCCCAGCCTTCCTCCTGCACGCGGGCCCAGCCATCCGACAGCCAGAATTCGGGACGGCGATAGCCGCCGTCGGCGATGAAGGCCTGATACTCGCCGTTGCTGACGGGGCGCGCGGCGATGCGAAAGGGGCGCAGCAGCACCTGGTGACGCGGCGCCTCATTGTCGAAGGCAAAGCCCGAACCGTCATGGCCGATCGGCGCCACGCCGCCTTGATGCTCGCGCCATTCCTGTTTTTGCGCCGCGCGCGGGGCGGGCGCTTCGCCGCGATAGGCGGGCAGCAGCGGATTGGAGAAAAAGGCATGCTTGATGTCGGTGAGAATGAGTTCCTGATGCTGCTGTTCGTGATTCAATCCCAGCGTGATCGCGCCGCGCAGATTCTCATCGCCGCAGGCCCGCGCCATCGCCGCGTCGACCTGGGCGCGATAGGCATAGATCTCTTCCAGGCCCGGGCGGGTGATCAGGCCGCGGCGCGGACGCGGATGCCGCGGCCCCAGGGCCTCGTAATAGGAATTGAACAGATAGGCGAAGCGCGGATCGAACGGCTTGTAGCCCGGCCGTTTCGACAGGATCACGGTCTCGAAGAACCAGCTGGTATGAGCCAGATGCCACTTGACCGGGCTGGCATCGGGCATGGATTGAATGGCGCAATCTTCCGCCGACAGCGGCGCCGCCAGCATTTCGCTTTGGGCCCGTATGGTGCCATAGGCTTCGGCCAGGTCATCGAAAGTTTGCGCAGCGGCTTTCATCTCTGGTCCGTTCGGCAAGCGGGCGCACCGGTTACGCCGCCGTCGCCGCGAAAATGCAAATGTCCAACCATAACCGGCGTCATACAACCGTGGTTCCCGCACGGGACCTGGATTAATTCAGGAAAAGCGGCGATTTGGAACCCGATATATTTCATGATCTGTCGGAATGAATGGCGCCCGCGAGCATGATCTGGTGTGCCGACAGGACGATGACAAGCTCTGACCGCGATCACCCTAAAGCGGGTGGGGATATCGTCGCGGCCTGGGTGGTGAGGAATTCCACCATCGCCGGATAGGCGTTTTTGTCTTCCAGCATAAACAGATGCCCGCCTTCGAAAAAACGCAGCCCGGCGCCCGGAATGCGGCCGGCCAGCGCCGTCACCACATCCGGCACGGCGGTGCCGTCATGGCGCCCGCCCATCACCAGCACCGGACAGTCGATCCGGGGCAATCGTTCCCAGCTATCGTGACGGGCACGCGCCGCGATCTGCCGGGCCGCGCCTTCCTTGTGGCCCGCTTCCTCGGCGAAGGGATCGGCGGCGGCAAGCGCGAGCAGCATTTGATACTGCGCCGGATCGGCCCTGGCCCAGGCTTCGTCATGGCGGCTATCGGAGATCCTCACCTTCAGCGCCGCCATTTCGGCACCGCTCATCCTGGGCAATGCGTGAAAGGCAAAGGACGATCCGCCCGCGCCGCCCGAGGCGGTGCAGCACAGGATCAGGCGCTGCACCTTGCGCGGGTGCCGCAAGGCGAATTCCTGCGCCACCATGCCGCCGAAGGAGATGCCCAGGACATGGGCTTTGTCCCAACCCAGCGCTTCCATCAACGCGGCCGCGTCGTCGGCATAATCGGCCATGGTGAAGGGGACGACGCCTTCGCCTTTGTAACTCTGGCCCAGGCCGCGCTGGTCGTAGGAAAGGATCTCGAAATGGCGGGCGAGGGGACCCTCGAAGCGGGTTTCCGGGCGGCGCAGGTCGCCGCCGGTGCCCCCGATCAGCAGCAGGCGGGGCCCCGTCCCCCGGCGCTCAAAAAAGAAGGGATGCCCCCCCAAGTCCAAAAACGGCACAGCAATCCCCGCTATTTTGAAATATAATTACAACCTGCCGTTGGCAGGCGGCAACCCTGTAGGCTTTGTTAGGCCCTCCTGTGACCGGAAAGCCTCAGAAAAACATAGGTTTTTCTTGGATCGGAACCCCTGGTCTGGTAATTTCCAGCCTCTATCAGAGGGGCCCCGTTTGAGGGGTAGGCAATGGGCAATTTGAGGCACGCTACGGTTCTGGCCGTGGGGGCTGCTGCCATGGTTTTGGCAGCAGTGCCGGTGCTTGCCGCCGATCATACCCTCAGCCTGCAATCTTTCAGCACGTCGCGCGCGATTTCGGCCTACGAACTTTCCGCGCCTGGTCAGACGGATGGCGCGGTGCAGCCCACGGTCGCGACGTCGCTGTCCCAAACAAATCTCGTGATCGCGGGGCCGGGCACCTCGTCCCTGGCGTCCAGCGTATTGCTGTCACCGAGCCTGGCGCTGGATTTCGGCAAGGGCTTGGATATCGCGGCCCGGTTCAACAACTATGACGGCGTGGCGTCGCCTTTCCTGTCGGCGGTGACAGCGCCCTATGCCGCGCTGGCCGATGGCGGCCGCTATACCGGCATCACCTTTGTGCCGGCGGACAATCTGCGCATACGCCTTGGCGCCGCCCTCAATGACGAGCGGCTGGACCGGTTTAAGGTGGATGCCAGCGCGCCCACCGGCCCCCTGGCGATGACCTATGATGCCAGCCAGAGCAAGTCGCTTTTGGGTGGCCTGTCCTTCGATATTTCCCGTGCGCTTGGCCTGGACGTCACGGCCATCGCGTCGCAGCACTCCGGAATTCCGCTCGGCTACACGCGCAATGCCGGCATCGCGGCCAAGTCCAGCACCGCCGCGCTGGGCGTTTCGGCGCATATGGACATGGGCCATGGCTGGGTCACCACCGCGTCCTTCAGCGAAGGCATGACACAATTTGATCCGCGGGGTGCTTTCGCGGGCAGCACGCTGCACGAACAGTCCTATTCGGTTGCCATCGCCAAGCGCGGGGTGTTCGGCGATGATGCGCTGGGCCTTTCCTTCTCGCGGCCCGCCCCCAGCATGGCCGGCAGTTTCTCGGTTCTGTCGGCGGCCGGCGACCTGCCGCTGACGGTGTCGCAGAGCATGCCTCTGAACCGTGCCCAGGAAACCGACTTCCAGGTCGGGTATGTCACCAACTTCCTGGACGGCGCGGTGGCGCTGCAGACCAACGCCGCCTATCAGACCAACGCCCAGGGCCAGCCCGGCGCGACCTCGGTGTCGCTGCTGAGCCGCGCCAAGATCAAATTCTGAACTGGCGATAGCCGCCGGGCTTCGCTAAAACCCCCGCATCCGCGCAAATCAAAGGAACCGTCCATGGCCGGGCCGCAATTCGTTTATGTGATGAAGGGTCTTTCCAAGACCTATCCCGGCGGCAAGCAGGTGCTCAAGGACATCTGGCTGAGCTTCTATCCCGGCGCCAAGATCGGCATTGTCGGCGTCAATGGCGCGGGCAAGTCCACCTTGATGAAGATCATGGCGGGGATGGACAAGGATTTCACCGGCGAGGCTTGGTCCGCCGACGGCGTGCGCATGGGCTATCTGTCCCAGGAGCCGCAGCTCGATGCCGGCAAGAATGTCCGCGAAAACGTCATCGAAGGCGTCGCCAAGAAGCAGGCGCTGGTCGACCGCTATAACGAGATCGCGTCGAACTATACCGACGAGACCGCCGATGAGATGGCCCGGCTCCAGGACGAAATCGAGGCGCAGGGCCTGTGGGACCTGGATTCGAAAGTGGACCAGGCGATGGACGCGCTGCGCTGTCCCGACGGCGACGCCACGGTCGAAACCCTGTCGGGCGGCGAGCGCCGCCGCGTCGCGCTGTGCAAGCTGCTGCTGGATGCGCCCGATATCCTGCTTCTCGACGAACCCACCAACCATCTGGACGCGGAATCAGTGGAGTGGCTGGAGCATACCCTGCGCGACTATACCGGCTGCGTCATCCTGGTGACCCATGACCGCTATTTCCTGGACAATGTCACCAGCTGGATCCTGGAACTGGACCGCGGCAAGGGCATCCCGCATGAGGGCAACTATTCTTCGTTCCTGGAAATTCAGGAAAAGCGCCTGAAACAGGAATCCAACGAAGAGGCGGCGCAGAAACGCACCATCGCGCGCGAACGCGAATGGATCAAGCAATCGCCCAAGGCGCGCCAGGCCAAGTCCAAGGCGCGCATCAACGCCTATGAAGATCTGGTCGCCAGGTCGCAGGAACAGCGTCAGGGTACGGCGCAGATCATGATCCCGGTGGCCGAGCGGCTGGGCGATGTGGTGATCGAGGCGGACAATCTCGCCAAGGGCTATGGCGACCGGCTGCTCTACGAGAATGTGAATTTCAAGCTGCCGCCGGGCGGCATTGTCGGCGTCATCGGCCCCAACGGCGCGGGCAAGACCACCTTGTTCCGCATGCTGACGGGCCAGGAAAAGCCCGATGCCGGCACGCTGAAGGTCGGGCCCACCGTGCAGATCGGCTATGTCGACCAGTCGCGCGACACGCTGGATCCCAAGAAGAATGTCTGGGAGGAGATTTCCGGCGGCACCGACATACTGGAATTCGGCAAGACCAAGGTGAATTCGCGCGCCTATGTCGGCGCCTTCGCCTTCAAGGGCGGCGACCAGCAGAAAAAGGTCGGCCAGCTTTCGGGCGGCGAGCGCAACCGCGTGCATCTGGCCAAGATGCTGAAGTCGGGCGCAAACCTGCTGCTGCTGGACGAGCCCACCAACGATCTGGACGTGGACACTTTGCGCGCCCTGGAATCGGCGCTGGAGGAATTTGCCGGCTGCGCCATGATCATCAGCCATGACCGCTGGTTCCTGGACCGCATCGCCACCCATATGCTGGCCTTCGAGGGCGACAGCCATGTCGAATGGTTCGAGGGCAACTACCAGGATTACGAGGCCGACAAGAAGCGGCGCCTGGGGCTGGACGCCGACCAGCCGCACCGGATCAAGTATAAAAGGTTTGCCAGAACCTGAGCTATCTCATCCTGAAATTCGCGCATGTCGTTGGTGCCACCGTCATTTTAGGCACTGGCAGCGGCATCGCCTTTTTCATGCTGATGGCACACAGGAGCGGCGATGCCGGCTTCATCGCCCGCACCGCACGCCTGGTGGTGCTGGCCGATGCGATTTTCACCGGCAGCGCCGTGATTCTTCAGCCCGTCACCGGCTATCTTCTGATGCGGCAGACGGGCGTGACATTTGCGGAAAGCTGGGTGGCAGTGTCGCTGGCGCTCTATCTGGTCGCGGGTGCTTTCTGGCTGCCGGTGGTATGGATTCAGGCGCGGTTGCGTGATCTGGCACAGACCGCCGCGCAGCTGTCCGCTCCGCTACCGGACGCCTACCATCATTTGTTCCGCATCTGGTTTCTTTTCGGCTTGCCGGGCTTTGGCGCGGTTTTGGTCATCCTGTTTCTCATGATTGCAAAGCCGGTGCTCTACTGATGCCCACCATCGCCGTCCTGGGTGCAAACGGCCTAATCGGGAACGCCTTGACGATTGACCTAAAACGGCGAGGGTTTGGGGTGCGAGGCTTGGCAAGAAAATTCACAGCGACCCAACGCGCCGCGTTGGGTGATGCCGCCATCGAAACGTCCTTGGTGTATCGGTCGCGTACCGAACTGGCAAAGATCCTGGAAGGTTCAGACATTGTCATTAACACCATCGGCATGCTGCAGGGCGCGGAGAGTGCGGTAGTTCATTGCGAATTCGCCTTGCGCTTGGCGGGTGTTTGCGCCGCCGCTCCGGAAAAACTGCTCATTCATTTATCCGTTCCTGGACAGAAAAAAGATGACTGCACCGCCTTTAGCCGCAGCAAGCGTGCGGGCGAGCGCGCAATTGCGGACAGCGGTGCGCCTTACGTCATCCTGCGCCCCGGTTTTGTCGTTGCCCCCGCAGCCTATGGCGGCAGCGCGCTGATGCGGGCGCTGGCGGCTTTGCCGATGGACTTATCACCCAAAGAAAAGGATTCGTGCTTCGCCGTGGCGGCAATTTCGGATCTTTGCGAGACTGTGGCCCGCGTGGCAACGCGCTGGCGCAATGGCGAGAGGAACTGGCGCAAGACGTGGGATGTGATGGAAGAGACCCCTGGTACGGTCGGCGGCGTTATCGCGGCGTTCCGAGCCCGTCAGGGAGGGCCCAGACCATTGCTGGTCTTGCCCGGCTGGATGCTGGGCCCCGGCGTGATGGCTGGCGACATGGCAGCTTGGCTGGGATGGAAGCCGCCCATCCGCAGGACTGCCATCCGCGAAATGCGGCGCGGCGTTACCGGTAATCCGCGTCCGTGGATGGATGAGACCGGCATCACGCCTTTGTCGGCGTTGGAAGCAGTGGCCGCGATCCCTGCCACCGTTCAGGAAAAATGGTTCGCGCGTTTGTTTCTGCTCAAAGCGCTCGGCCTTTTGAGTTTGGCGATTTTCTGGTGCGCGTCCGGGACCATTGCACTGACCGTGTCGTTTGCGGCTGCGCGCCAGACCTTGCTCGATCATGGTTTTTCCTTCGATCTGGCGCAGGGGGTGACCGTCGGCAGCAGCCTGCTTGATATTTCCGTCGGCCTTTTGATCGCTTTCCGGCGCACCAGCCGGATTGGCTTGATTGCGGGAATTCTCGTCTCGTTGGGCTATATGGGCGGTTCCGCGATCATCATGCCGGATTTGTGGCTTGAGCCACTAGGCGCCTTGGTCAAAACAGGTCCGGCGATCATTTTGATGGTTTTCTGTCTCGCCATTCTGGACGATCGATGAACCCCAATCGCTCGGACGCAGGCTTTGGGCCGGATGATGGCATCATTCTGTATGACGGTGTCTGCGTGCTGTGCTCCGGATGGATGCGATTTGTGCAGCGGCGCGACCGCCTGTTCCGCTTCACGCCCATCCAGTCCGATTATGGCAGCGCCTTGGCGCGGGCGCTGGGCATTGATCCCGAAGACCCTGATACCAACGCGGTGATCTGGAAAGGCGTCGCCTATCGCCGTTCCGACGCCGCCCTACGAGTGGTATCGCTGCTGCCGGGCCTAGGCTGGGTGCGCAGCCTGCGCATTGTGCCGCGTGTGGTGCCGCGATTTGATCTATCGCCTAATCGCGCGCATGCGCTACCGCGTATGGGGTCGCCATACTGTGTGCGACTTGGGAGGCGATACTTACGCCAACAGAGTGGTGACCGAACTAGTTCGCCGGCTTGCCTAAGTTGGCCGCCAGTTCGCTCAAATGCGCGATCAGGACGCGGATATTGCCGTTGTTCTGGCCCAGGAAGGCGACAAACTGGTCGCGTTCCTCCAGCGACAGCCAGACGCCTTGATAGGCCACGTCCACCAGCACCGGCTTGCCCGTATCGGTGCGCACCCGAAAATCGACTTCCGCGGGTTGCTGGTTGGAACTGGGATCGATCAGCAGGGTCTGGACGATAAAATCGGTCGGTGTGCGCTCGGTCGAGCCCGTCACCTTCAGCGTCTGGTTGGTGTAGCGGGAGAAATAGGATTGATAGGCGGCGGTCGCGTAATTCTTGAACGCGCCTATGAACGCATCCACGTCTTCGGGCGGTGCGGTGCGGCGATATTGGCCCAAGGTGAACAGCCCGATGCGGCGCACATCCACCAGCCCCAGCAGCAGGGTTTCGAACTGGTCGCGGCGCTGGATGGCGGTAAGCTTCTTGTCCCGCAGGATGTCCAGTCCCTTGTGAATATTCTCATCCACAAAGCGTTCCGCCACATTCTGCGCGGCAGCGGCAGGCTGTGGCGCCAGCAAGGGCGCTGCGGCCAATACGGCCAGCGCCACAAAGGCGCGGCGCATCAGGGGCGTCGAAAGGCGCATGGGGAATCTTTCCTGTTTGGGCGATGTTCGCGGTTTGGTATGGCAAGTTCAAGGCAGGACGGAAATGTCACGGTCAAAAGTCGGGCAGATCCTGGGCAACCCCACGGCCATTGCGGATTTGTTCGGCGCGCAGCTGGCGGTACAGGTTGCGCAAGGAGGAGTAATAGTCCACCGAGCCGCGCTGGATGCTCTGGACGGTTTGATAGGTCTGGGCCCTCAAGTCCAGCAGCGTGAAATATTCGCGCGCACCCGCCCACCAGATATGCTGCTTGAAGGCGATCTGGTTGGTGGGGTCCATGGCCGCGTCCACGACCAGTCCGGCGGCGTCACGCGGGTTGCTGGGGCCGAAAAAGGGCAGCATCACAAAGGGGCCTTCCCCCACCCCCCACACCGCCAGGGTCTGGCCGAAATCCTCCCCATGCCCGGGAATCCCGATTTTGCTGGCTGGGTCGAAGAATCCGCCCAGCCCGATGGTGGAGTTGAGGACCAGCCGCCACATCGATTTGCCGGCCCGGCTCAGTTCGCCCTGCAGCATGTCGTTCACGAAAATGGTCGGCAATGACAGGTTGCCCAGGAAATTGTGGACACCCCGGCGCCCCCCCTCGGGCACCAGGAAGAAATAAAGGCCAACGGTGGGAATGACGAAATACTTGTCGATCTTGCCGTTGAAGCGGAGCATCTCGCGGTTGGTTTGCTCATAGGGGTCGTTTGCGGCCAGCGCCTCGGGCGAGGGTGCGGTGGCCGCACAGCCGGTTACGGCCAGCCCGCACAGCCCCAGCAACAATCCGCGAACCCCGCGCATACCTGACCCAAAACCCAAGATTTCCCCGGGTTTTGCCGGTTTTTGGCACCGGAATCCAGACCCCTTGCGGCCGCAGCCACTCTAATCATATAAAGATATGTTTATATGTAGGAAGGCGATGGACAGGCTGGTTTCCATGCTGCGTGCCGCGGGCGATCCCACCCGCCTGCGCCTGCTGCTGTTGCTGCGCCAGGCCGAACTCACCGTCAGCGAGCTGATCGATATTGTCGGCCAGTCCCAGCCGCGGGTCTCCCGGCATCTCAAACTGCTGGGCGAGGCCGGGCTGGTGGAACGCTTCAAGGAAGGCAGTTGGGTGTTTTGCCGCGCCGCCGACCGGGGCACCGGCGCCGAACTGGGGGCGGCGATTGCGGCGCTGGCTGATCCGGCGTTGCAGGAAGCCGACCGGGCGCGGCTTGCCCATGTGCGCCAGACCCGCGCCAACGCGGCAGCCGCTTATTTCAAGTCCAATGCGGCGGAATGGGAGCGCATCCGCGCCCTGCACGCGCCGGAGCGCGATGTCGAGGACGCGATCACGCGCCATCTGACCAGCAACGCAATCGAGAATTTCCTGGATGCCGGCACCGGCACGGGCCGGATGCTGGAGCTGATCGCGCCGCACGCCAGGCGCGCCGTGGGCATCGATGTCAGCCCCGAAATGCTGGCGATCGCCCGCGACCGCCTGCTGCGGGCGAACATACAGAATGCCCAGGTGCGGCTGGGCGATATTTTCCGCCTGCCTTTTGCCAACGGATCGGCCGGCGCCGGTTTTGATGTCGTGCTTTTCCATCAGGTGCTGCACTATCTCGACGATCCGGGCGCGGCGGTGAGCGAGGCGGCGCGCGTCATGGCGCCGGGCGGCCGGCTGCTGATCGCCGACTTCGCGCCCCATCGCGAGGAGTTCCTGCGCGATGAGTTCGCCCATCGCCGCCTGGGCTTCTCCGACCGGGAAGTGGAAAGCTGGTTTTCCGCCGCAAACCTGGTCAATGGGGGGCACGAAACCATCGCGCCCGGGAGCGCGGGCGAAAAACTGACCGTCAAACTGTGGCTGGCAACCGCCAGGGCCAAGACAAAAAAAGAAGCCGCATGAGCCTGGAAAATCTCATTACCGATCCGAGTCCCATCCAGGTCTCGTTCGAATTTTCACCGCCCAGGACGGAAGAGGCGGAGGCCAGTCTGTGGTCCGCGATCCGGCGGCTGGAGCCCTTGGCGCCTGCCTTTGTCTCGGTGACCTATGGCGCGGGCGGTTCCACGCGCGAGCGTACCCATGCCACCGTCAAGCGCATCGTCGAGGAGACCAGCCTGAAGCCCGCGGCGCACCTGACCTGCGTGGCGGCGCCGCGCGGCGAGATCGACGACATCGTGCGCGCCTATTGGGACGCCGGCATCCGCCACATCGTGGCCCTGCGCGGCGACATGCCGGGCATGAGCGGGCCCTATTGCCCGCATCCCGACGGCTATCGCTCCACCCCCGAACTGATCGCGGGCATCCGCAAAATCGCGCCCTTTGAAATCAGCGTCTCCTTCTATCCCGAGCGCCATCCCGATTCGCCCAGCCATGGCCATGACATCGAACTGCTCAAGGCCAAGATGGATGCCGGCGCCGGCCGCGCGCTGGGCCAGTTCTGTTTCGCGAACGATGCGACCGCGCGATTCCGCGACGATGCGGCGCGCGCCGGCATCACCATTCCTATCGTGCCCGGCGTCATGCCCACCACCAATTTCAACGGCGTCGCGCGCATGGCGGCCAAGGCCGGCGCCTCCATTCCGGCCTGGCTTGCCAAGGCCTATGAAGGGCTGGACGACGGATGTGGAGAGCCGCCGCATCCTCGCCGCCGCGGTGCTGGCCGACCAGGTGGAGCAACTTCGCGCCCGCGGCTTTTGCCAGTTTCATTTCTATACCCTCAACCAGGCCAATCTGACCTATGCGGCCTGCCGCATTCTGGGAATTGTGCCCAAGGATCCGTCATGAGTTCTGATCGCAATGCCCGCATCGCCTGGATGAAGCAGGAGGCCCAAAAACGCCTTTTGCTGCTGGACGGCTCCTGGGGTGTGATGATCCAGGGCTTCAAGCTGGGCGAGGAGGATTTTCGCGGCACCCGCTTCGGCAATCACCCGTCCGAGCTCAAGGGCAACAATGACCTGCTGACCCTGACCAAGCCTGAGATCATCCAGGACATCGGCTGCCAGTATCTGGAAGCGGGGGTGGATTTCATCGAGACCAACACCTTCAATTCCAATTTCACCAGCCAGGAAGATTACGGACTGGGCCATCTGGTGGGCGAGCTGAACGAAGCCGGCGCCAGGCTGGCGCGGGATTTGTGCGACCGCTATTCCACCGCCGAGCGTCCGCGCCTGGTTGCCGGCGTACTGGGGCCGGCCAACCGCACCGCCACGCATCTCGCCCGACGTCAACGATCCGGCCTTCCGCAACATCACCTTCGACCAGCTGCGCGAAACCTATCGCGAAGCCACGCGCGGCCTGATCCGGGGCGGCGCCGATGTGCTGATGATCGAGACGGTATTCGACACCCTGAACTGCAAGGCGGCGATCTTTGCCATCGAGGAAGTGTTCGTCGAGACCGGTGTCAGGCTGCCGGTGTGGATTTCCGGCACCATCACCGACCTGTCGGGCCGCACCCTCACGGGCCAGACCCCGACCGCCTTCTGGCATTCTGTGCGCCACGCCGATCCCTTTGCCATCGGGCTCAACTGCGCCCTGGGTGCCAAGGAACTGCGGCCCTATATCGCCGAACTGGCGGGTGCCTGCGACACGCTGGTTTCGCGCCCATCCCAATGCCGGCCTGCCCAACGAATTCGGCGGCTATGACGAGACTCCGGAGACCATGGCCGAGATGATCGGCGAGTTCGCCCGCTCCGGCCTGGTCAATATCGTGGGCGGCTGCTGCGGCACCAAGCCGGACCATATCGCCGCATTCGGCAAGGCGATCGGCGACGTGCCGCCGCGTGCCATTCCGCAAAAGCCGAAATACATGCGCTTGTCGGGGCTGGAACCCTTCACGCTGACACCCGACCTGAATTTCATCAATGTGGGCGAGCGCACCAACATCACCGGCTCGGCCAGCTTCCGCAAGCTGATCGCCGCCAACGATTATGAGACGGCGCTGGAGATCGCGCGCGGCCAGGTGGAGAACGGGGCCCAGATCATCGACATCAACATGGACGAGGGGCTGATCGATTCGGAAGCCGCGATGACCCGCTTCGTCAACCTGATCGCCGGCGAGCCGGACATCTCCAAGGTGCCGCTGATGATCGACAGTTCCAAATGGAGCGTGATCCAGGCCGGCCTGAAATGCTGCCAGGGCAAGGCGGTGGTCAATTCCATCTCCCTGAAGGAAGGCGAGGCGGAGTTCATCGCCCGGGCCCGCGAAGTGCGCCGCTTCGGCGCCGCTGTGGTGGTGATGGCGTTCGACGAGGTGGGCCAGGCCGACACCCGCGCCCGCAAGACCGAGATCTGCAAGCGTGCCTACGACATCCTGGTCGGCCAGGTCGGCTTTCCGCCCGAAGACATCATCTTCGATCCCAACATCTTCGCCGTCGCCACCGGCCTGGAGGAGCATAACGAATACGGCAAGGCCTTCATCGAGGCGGCCGGGATCATCCGCAGGGAAAATCCCCACGCCCATATCTCGGGCGGCGTCTCCAATTTCTCCTTCTCGTTCCGCGGCAATGAAAAGGTGCGCGAGGCGATGCATTCGGTGTTCCTGTTCCACGCCATCAAGGCGGGGATGGACATGGGCATCGTCAATGCCGGCCAGCTCACCGTGTATCAGGACATTCCCACGCCCCTGCGCGAGGGCATCGAGGATGTCCTGTTCAACCGCCGCGCCGACGCCACCGAACGCCTGCTGACCCTGGCCCAGGAATATCGCGGCGACGGCGCGGTCGCGGAAGTGGAAAACGCGGCCTGGCGCGCGCTGCCGGTGATCGAGCGCATCACCCACGCCATGGTGCATGGCATAGACGCCTTCATCGTGGAGGATACCGAAGAGGCGCGCGCCGCCGCCGCCCGTCCGCTGGACGTGATCGAAGGCCCGCTGATGGCGGGGATGAATGTGGTGGGTGATCTGTTCGGTTCGGGCAAGATGTTCCTGCCCCAGGTGGTCAAGTCGGCGCGCGTCATGAAGAAGGCGGTGGCCTATCTGCTGCCCTTCATGGACGCCGACAAGAGCCAGGTGAAGGAACCGGCCGGCAAGATCGTCATGGCGACGGTGAAGGGCGACGTGCACGACATCGGCAAGAACATCGTCGGCGTCGTCCTGCAATGCAACGGCTATGAGGTGATCGATCTGGGTGTGATGACGCCGGCCCAGAAGATCCTGGACGCCGCGCGCGAACACAAGGCCAACGCCATCGGCCTGTCGGGCCTGATCACGCCGTCTCTGGATGAAATGGTGTTCGTGGCGTCGGAGATGGAGCGTCAGGGCTTCGATATTCCGCTGTTGATCGGCGGGGCGACCACCAGCCGCGTGCATACCGCGGTCAAGATCGACCCAGCCTACCGCCGCGGCCAGACCGTCTATGCGACGGACGCCTCGCGCGCGGTGGGCATCGCCGCCAGCCTGTTCAGCAAGGATACCGGCGCCCAGTATGCCGCGGACATTCGCGCGGACTATGAAAAAATCGCCGCCGGCCATGCCAACCAGCGCAGCGGCGGCAAGCGGCTGGGAATCGCCGCGGCCCGCGCCAACGCGGCGAAACTCGATTTTTCCGGTTATACGCCGCCGGCGCCCGCATTCCTGGGCGCGCGCATCCATACCAATTACGATCTGGCGGAGCTTGCCGGTTATATCGACTGGGGTCCCTTCTTCCAGACCTGGGAGCTGGCCGGCCCGTTTCCGGCCATCCTGGAGGACGACAAGGTCGGCGCGGCGGCGCGCGATCTGTATCGCGACGCCCAGGCGATGCTTCAGAAGATAATCGACGGCAAGTGGCTGACCGCCAGCGCCGTGATCGGCTTCTGGCCGGTCAATCGCGATCCCGGACATCCGGACGACATCATCGTCTATGGCGACAAGGCGCGCAAATTTCCCATTGCAACCCTGCACACATTGCGCCAGCAGATGGTGCGCGAGCAGGGCCGTCCCAACCTGGCGCTGGCCGATTTCATCGCCCCGCCGGGTGTCGAGGACTATATCGGTGGCTTTGTGGTGACCGCGGGCATCGGAGAAGACAAGCACATCAAGAAGTTCGAGGCCGCCAAGGACGATTATTCCGCCATCCTGCTGCGGGCGCTGGCCGACCGCCTGGCCGAGGCCTTTGCCGAACGCATGCATGAGCGGGTGCGCAAGGACTATTGGGGATATGCGGCGGACGAGAGTTTGACCAATGATGCGCTGATCAAGGAAGCCTATCGCGGCATCCGTCCCGCCCCGGGCTATCCCGCCCAGCCGGAACATTCGGAAAAAGCCACCCTGTTCAAGCTGCTGGATGCGGAACACAAGATCGGCGTCAAGCTGACCGAAAGCTTTGCCATGTGGCCGGGCTCGTCGGTATCGGGCTTCTATTATGCCCATCCCGAGAGCCGCTATTTCGGCGTTGGCAAGATCGAGCGCGACCAGGTGGAAGATTACGCCAGGCGCAAGGGTTGGAGCCTTGGGGAAGCCGAGCGTTGGCTTGCGCCGCAGCTCAATTATAATCCCCGTGCGGTTGACGCCGCTTAAGGAGCGTTATGTCAGTCTGGGGTAAAGTCAGCGGTGCGGCGGCGGGGCTGTTTGTCGGCGGCCCGGTCGGCGCGGTGGTGGGCGCGGTGGTGGGCCATTTCTTCCTGGACCGCGACGCCGACCCCGGCGTCACCTTCACCATCGCGGTGGTCGCCCTGGCCGGCAAGATGGCGCGCGCCGACGGCGTCGTCACCGAGGAGGAATTCGAGGTCTTCCAGCGCGTCTTCGGCGTGCCGTCGAACGAGGATGCCAATGTCCGGCGCATCTTCAACCTGGCGCGCCAGGACATAGCCGGCTTCGAACATTATGCCGGGCAGATCGCGCAGCTGTTCGTGGGCAATCCCGCCATGCTGGAAGACGTGCTGGACGGACTGTTCGAGATCGCCAAGGCCGACGGCGTGCTGCATCCCTGCGAGGCCCGGTTCCTGGAACGGGTGGCGGAAATTTTCGGTTTCGCGCCGGGCGAGTATCGCCGCATCCGCGCCAGCCATTTCGCGCCCGAACTGACCGATCCCTATGTGATCCTGGGCCTGTCCTATGTGGCCGACGACGAGGAGCTGAAACAGACCTATCGCCGGCTGGTGCGCGAAAACCATCCCGACAGCCTGATGGCACGCGGCGTGCCGGCGGAATTCATCAAGCTGGCGAACGACAAGCTGGCGGCGATCAACAGCGCCTATGAAAAGATACGCGCCGAGCGGGGGCTGGCATGAGGAGGTTGGCGTGAAGCGGGTGGAGATGCCCTCGCCCAACCAGGACGAACGCGGCGGCGCCGTTGATATGTTGCTGCTGCACTATACCGGCATGCAGAGCGCCAAGGCGGCGCTCGACCGGCTCTGCGATCCGGCCGCCCGGGTCTCGGCGCATTACACCATCGACGAGGACGGCACGGTCTATGTCCATGTGCCCGAACAGCGCCGCGCCTGGCATGCCGGGGCAGCCCATTGGGCGGGCGCGACCGACATCAATGCCCGCTCCATCGGCATCGAGCTGGTCAATCCCGGGCACGAATTCGGCTATCGCGAATTTGCCGAACCCCAGATCGCGGTGCTGGCCACCCTGTGCCACAGCATCCTGATGCGCCATCCCATCCCGTCCTGGCGGGTGCTGGGCCACAGCGACGTGGCGCCGGCGCGCAAGGAGGATCCCGGCGAACTGTTTCCCTGGGCCCGGCTGGCCAAGGCGGGGATCGGGCTATGGCCGCAGGCGGTGGCCGGCGATCTGGGGCCGGAGGCGCTCGTCCGCTACGGCTATGACCCCGGCGCGCCCCAGGACAAGGTGATTACCGCCTTCCAGCGCCATTTCCGCCCCAAAAAGCTGGACGGCCTGTGGGATGGGGAATGCGCCGGATTGTTGGCTTCCCTGTCAGGCACCGCCGGCGTATAAGCCGCCTGTCAGATGGCCGGGTGACCGCGGCTCTCGCAAGAGAGTCGAGGAAAGTCCGGGCTCCACGGAAAGACGGTGCCGGATAACGTCCGGCGGGGGCGACCCCAGGGATAGCGCCACAGAAATGACACCGCCTACCGGCCCGGTCTTCTCCGGAAGATTGGCCGCGGCAAGGTTGAAATGGTGCGGTAAGAGCGCACCGCGTCCCTGGCAACAGGGGCGGCACGGCAAGCCCCACCGGGAGCAAGACCAAATAGGGACGGCACGTTGGTTTTTTCGGCCAGCCGTCCGGGTCGGTCGCGTGAGGTGGGTGGCGACACCCATCCCAGAGGAATGGTCACCCCTTCCGCAAGGAAGGACAGAACCCGGCTTACAGGCCATCTGACACTTTCTTTTTTGAGCTCCTCCGGCCTTCGCAACTTTGCCGTGGTGCCCGGCGTTCGGTCGGCTTGGCCGCCGACCTCACCGGCGCGCCGCGGCGTTGCTGCGGCCACCTCCCCTTCCTGTGCGCCAACGCGCACGAAGGGGAGGCGGGCCAGTGCCTGTTTCAAGCCAGAATTTCGACTGTCCGCGCGTCTTCCTCGCCGCCGAAATATTTCTCCAGTGCGGCGCGAAACAGCGGCTCGTCCGGTGCGGCCCGTGCGAACAGTGTCAGGCAGGAGCGGAATTTCATATCGTCGGGCGAACCGAATATCGCGTGCGCGCTGTTGCCTTCGACGTTAAGCACCGCCTGGGTGCATTCGCGCAGCCGCGCGCCCAGTAGCGGATGGACAAGATAGCTGCGTGCTTCCGCAAGGCTTTGGATCGCGTAGGTCTGCGCCATTGCGCTGCGGCCAAGCCCCGAAGCTTGCGGAAACACAAACCACATCCAGTGCGTCTGCTTACGGCCCGCCCTGAGTTCGGCCAACACCGTTCGATAGACCGGCGCCTGCGCCGCGACAAAACGCTCAAGGCTCAAACGCCGGCTTTCCTGGCCGGGACTTCGCCGATCGCCGCCCAGTCCTTGTCCTGCCAGCCCCACGAAACCGCCTCGTCATAATGGGTCTTGAGCAGCTCGGCGGTGGGCATGGTCACGCCCAGGCCTTCGGCCGCGGCGCGCGCCAGGTTGACGTCCTTCAGGCCCAGGGTCAGGGCAAAGCCCGCCGGCTCGTAGTTGCGGTTCAGGATCATGGTGCCGTAATTCTTGAACACCGCACCGGTGAACAGCCGTCCGCTCAGCACGTCATGGAACAGTGCCGGGTCGACGCCGCCCTTGCGCAGCAGGGCAAAGGCCTCGCCGGTGGATTCCAGCTCGCTGGCGATCATGAAATTGCCCGCGATCTTGAACAGGTTGGCCTTCTCGGGCGCGTCCAGGGCCACGGTGCGGGCACCGATCTTGTCGAAGGCCGGCTGCATGGCATTCAGCGCCGCCGCGTCGCCGCCCGCCACCAGCACCAGCTGGGCGGATTCGGCCATGTCGGGACGGCCGAACACCGGCGCCGAAATGTAGGACAGCCCGTATTTGTGATGCGCCGCCGCCAATTCCCTGGCGAAGGCGACCGAGATGGTCGCCATGTTCACATGGATCAGGCCCTTGGCGGCCTTTTCCAGCAGCGGCCCGGCCAGGCCCACGTCGCGCATCACCGCGTCGTTGGACAGCATGGAGAAGACCGCATCGCCCTGCAGCGCTTCCGCCGGCGTTTGCGCGGCGGTGGCGCCCTTGGCCACCAGCGCGGCCACGGGCTCCTGCGACCGGTTCCACACCGTCACGCTGTGGCCCGCCTTCATCAGGTTGGCCGCCACATGATGTCCCATCCGTCCCAGGCCGATAAATCCGATCTTCATGTTGTCACCCTGCTTTGTCCGGTTGGCAGAATCCGCATCGCGGCTGCGATGTCCAGATAGCTCCCGAATCAGCCTGTGGTTGTGGTCCGAAAGCGTCGGCGACCGGCGAGTTTCGCGCGCGAAGAAAGCCCCTCATCACCGTCTTGATGTCCAGCACGGGCGTGCCGTCCACGGCATCAAGGCCGCGCACTTTCAGTCTTGTGCCTTCCACCGACAAGAGCCGGCAGATGCTGCCTCCGGTGCGCTTGGGACGGGTCCGGCCGCGCTGGGCGAGAGCCTTGCCTTCCCCGCCCATGGGGCCGGGATTGGTGGGGGTCATGCCCTCGCGGATACGGTGGGCCATGAACCAAGCGGTTTTGTAGGTCACGCCAAGCATACGGTGGAGCTGGTGGGCGCTCATGCCCTTCTTGCTTGAGCAAAGCAGATGGGTAGCCAGCAGCCACTTATGCAGAGGGCACATGGCTGCGCTCGTACAGGGTGCCGACGCGGACAGTGAACTTCTCGCGGCACTGATTGCAGTGGTACCAGCCAGCGCCCATGGAGCCTTTGGGGGGCATGGGGACCACTTTTTCGGTCAACCCGCAGACGGGGCAAACCGCGCCATCGGGCCAGCGGGTAGCCTCAAGGTATTCGCGGGCCTTGGTTTCGCTGTTGAAAATGGGGTTTTTGAGGTCCATTGGGGTATCTGACAGATTATCAGTCGAGGCCAATCCTCGACCGTTGTCCTTTTGTACCCCCGAATCAGTGTTCAGTCAAGTATATAATCGCCCGGCGACCGGCGCCGCGATCCACATCTTCTGGTTGTACCGCCGGGCAAACCGTTAACGCGCTGTTTACTCCCGTCACCACATTGTTACCACGTTCGTTAATCGTTCCTCTGGACTCCACCGCTGGGGGTTCCGAAGGTTCACGATACTAGCCAAGCCCCTCAAATATTTGGGCTTTTTGTTTGACGGGCCATGTCATCCCATGGTATCCCATGTCGTCCCAAGGGTCTGTGAGACCCACCTGACCGCGCGCCCGACCGGCGGCGCGAAAAGGCCACCGGGACTAGGGGGTATCAGGTGCGATGACCGGGTTGGTCCAGCCGTTCATTTCGACGGTTCCAGGGTCGCTCGACAGCAAGGGGCGGGTCTGCATCCCCGCCACCCATCGCCATCTGCTGGCCGCGCAGAATACCAGCGGCGTCTTTGTCTGCCCCAGTTTCATCGATCCCGCGCTGGACGCTTTCGGCCAGCAGCTGCTGGACCGCATCAATGCGCGGCTGGCGGACCAGGATCCGTTTTTCTCCGCCGGCTTCGACGATGAGGCCACCGCGCTGATCGCCCGTACCCAGTCGCTGCCGATCGACGAGAATGGCCGCGTGCGCATTCCGGACGCGATGATCGCCCATGCCGGGCTGAAGGACAAAATCGTCTTTGTCGGCAAGGCGCAGAAATTCCAGATCTGGGATGCCGAGCGTTACGCGCCCATCGAGGCCGAGGCGCTGGCGCGCGTGAAGGCCCGGATGGAACGCGCCCGCAACGGAGAGGCATCGTGAGCCACATCCCCGTGATGCTCGCCGAAGTTCTCGACGCCCTGGCGCCGCGCGACGGCGCCCATTATGTCGACGGCACCTTTGGCGGCGGCGGCTATGCCAGCGCCATTCTCGAGGCCGCCGATTGCCGGGTGCTGGGCATCGACCGCGATCCCGACGCCATTGCGCGCGGCCAGGCGCTGGTCGAACGCTTCGGCGGGCGGCTGACCCTGGTGCAGGGCGAATTCTCCCGCATGGAGGAATGTCGCCGCCGGCGAGCGATGGCGTGGTGCTCGATCTCGGCGTCTCGTCCTTCCAGTTCGATCAGCCGGCGCGGGGCTTCTCCTTCCGCGAGGACGGCCCGCTCGACATGCGCATGAGTCTTTCCGGCGAAAGCGCCGCCGATCTCGTCAACAGCGCCGATGAGCGCAGCCTGTCCCGGATCATCGCCCGCTATGGCGAGGAAAAGAACGCCCGCCGCATCGCCCGCGCCATCATCGCCGCGCGCCCCGTCACGGGCACGGCGCAACTGGCCGCCATCATCTCGCGAGGCGCAAGGCCCCGCCGCCCTGCGCCATGCCATTCATCCCGCCACCCGCACCTTCCAGGCGCTTGCGCATCCATGTGAACGACGAACTGGGCGAACTGGAGCGCGGCCTGGAGGCGGCGCTGAAGATCCTCAGGCCCCAGGGCCGGCTGGTGGTGGTCTCGTTCCACAGCCTGGAAGACCGCATCGTCAAGCGCTTTCTCAGCGAACGCTCGACCAGCGCGCCGCGCGCCTCGCGCCATGCGCCCGTCGATACGCCGGCGCGGGCCGCGGCCTTTCAGCTTCTCGCCCGGCGCGTCCCGTCGGCGGCGGAAATCGCATCCAATCCCCGGGCCCGGTCCGCGAAAATGCGCGCCGGCATCAAACTGGCAGCATAGGAGATAGCATGGTTCGCATCCTGAACTTCTTCTGCGTGGCGTTGATGGGGTTCTCGATCCTGGCGCTCTACCATGTGTCGGAAAAAACCCGCGTTGCCCATATGCAGCTGAACCGGGTTACCGCCCAGATCACCGCGGAACGCGGCGCCATCAGTGTCCTGGAAACCGAATGGCAGCATGTCGCATCGCCCGAGCGCATCCAGCAGCTGGCGCAGTCCCGGCTGGGCATGGCCGACAGTTCGTCGGTGCAGCTGAGTTCCTTCGATCAGTTGCCGCGCCGCGGCGCCGATCCCGCGCCGCTGAACAATTCGCCGCTGCACAATGCCAGCGCGCAGATTCCGGCCGCCACGCCAGATCCCGGCATGTGAGGATATGAACGAGGGCCCCACCGTCTTTCAGCGGCGCATCATTATCGGAGCGGTGTTGTGTGTCGCCGCCTTCGCGCTGGTGGGAATCCGCCTCGTCCATGTCACGCTCCTGAAATCCCTGGACAATGGCCGCGCCGCGGTCGCGGTGGTCGCCCGCGCCGATCTGGTCGACCGCAATGGCGAGCTTCTGGCGCGCGACCTGCCGGTGAAGGATCTCTACGCCCGTCCGCAGGTCTTTTGGGACAAGGCGCAGGCCGCGCGCGACCTGGCCCGGGCGACCGGCGCCGATGAACGCCGCCTGCTGAACGGCTTCAACAATGCCAGGCATCCCTATGTGCTGGTCGCCCGCCAGATCACGCCCGACACCGAAGCCGCGGTGATGCATCTGGGTCTGCCGGGGCTGGAGTTCGAACCGGGCACCAAGCGCTATTATCCCGATGGCCGCAACGCCGCCCAGCTGGTCGGCGTCACCGACCCCGACAATAACGGCCTCAGCGGGCTGGAACTGGGGCTGCAGGACAAGATCCGCACCGCGGTGGGCGGCAAGGTCGTCACCTCCATCGACATGCGGGTGCAGTACATCCTGGCGCATGAAGTGGAGACGGCGCGCCGCACCTTCACGGCGCGCGCCGCCGGCGGCGTGGTGATGGACGTCAACACCGGCGAAGTGCTGGGCCATGGTGTCGCTGCCCGACTTCGATCCCAACCAGCGCCGCCTGTCGGCAAGGCGACTCCACCCGCAACATCATGGCGCAGGACGTTTACGAACTGGGGTCGGTGTTCAAGATCTTCAGTTTCGCCATGGCGCTCGAGGACCACACGCTGCGCAGCCTGGACGAGGTCTTCCCGATCGGCCAGGTCTATAAGGTCGGCAAATACACCATCCATGAAGCCGAACACATGCCAGCCACCCTGGCGGCGCGCGATATCCTGGCGCAATCCTCCAACATCGGCACGCCGCAGATCGCGTTGCGCTCGGGGCCCGCGCGCCAGCGCGCGTTCCTCGCCAGGCTCGGCCTGCTCGCGCCGGTGCGGACCGAATTGCCCGAAAGCCGCAGCCCGCTATATCCCGCCAGCAACTGGGGCCAGATCGAGACCGCCACCATCGGCTTCGGCCAGGGCATTTCGGTGTCGCCGCTGAGCTTCGTCGCCGCTGCGGCCTCGGTGGTCAATGGCGGCCGCCGCGTCACCCCGACCTTCCTCAAGCAGGCGGCCGGCGACCTGCGCGGCGAGCAGGTGATCAAGGCAGAAACCATCGCTGCAGATGCGCGACCTGCTGCGCTATGTCGTGACCGACGGCACGGGCAAGCAGCGCCGACGTTGCCGGCTATGACGTGGGCGGCAAGACCGGTTCGGCCCAGGTGCCGGGCCCGCATGGCCGCTACATTCCGCATGCCCTGCGCACCAGCTTCTGCGGCGTTTTTCCGGTGCACAATCCGCGCTATGTCGTGTTCATCCTGCTCGACCAGCCGCACGGCACCACGGGAAACCGGCGGCTTCGCCCTGGCCGGCTGGACGGCCGCCCCCGCGGTGGGCCGGATCATCGCAGCGCATCGCGCCGCTCCTGGGGGTGCCCAATCGCGCCCCGCCCACCAAGCTGGCGGCGGCGAGTAGCCCCTAATGACGCCACATTCCGAATCTATCGTTGGGCATAAGGCAAGAAACGCCACCATGTTGGGTGTGAAAGACTTTACCGGACTCACCAGCGACAGCCGCAAGGTCAGGCCCGGCTATCTGTTCGCGGCGCTGGCCGGCACCAGGACCGACGGCGCCGCCTTCGTGCAAGACGCGGTGGCGCGCGGCGCGGTGGCGGTGCTGGGCGCGCCCGCGATTGCCGACGCGGTCGCGGCGCTGGGCGTACGCTTCATCGCCGGCGGACAATCCGCGGGCCGGGCTTGCCCGCTATGCGGCCGCTTTCTTTGCCGGCCAGCCCGACATCGTTGCCGCCGTCACCGGCACCAAGGGAAAATCCTCCATCGTCGCCTTCCTGCGCGAGATCTGGACCGCATTGGGCAAGCCGGCCGCCAGCCTGGGCACGGTGGGCGTGGTCGGGGCCGAACGGCACGATGGCGCTGTCGCACACCACGCCCGATCCGGTGGAGATTCACGAACTTCTGGCCAGGCTGAAACAGGAGGGCGTGGACCATCTGGCCATCGAAGCCTCCAGCCATGGCCTGGACCAGTACCGGCTGGACGGGGTGCGGATTTCGCGGCTTGCGGCTTCACCAACATCACCCGCGATCACATGGATTACCACGCCGGCTTCGAGGACTATCTGGCGGCCAAGCTGCGCCTGTTCACCGAGGTGGTGCGGGACGGCGGCGTGGCGGTGGTCAATGCCGACGCCGCCCATGCGGAGCGCTTCATCGCCGCGGCGCAGGCGCGCGGCCTGACCTTGATCACGGTGGGCGAGAAGGGCGAGACCATAAGGCTGGCGGGACGCGAAGAGCGCGGCGATGCCCAGCACCTGAGAATCGATTTTGCCGGACGCAGACCATGCGGTGCGGCTGCCGCTGGCAGGCGCTTTCCAGGCATCCAATGCGCTGGTCGCGGCCGGGCTGGCGATCGGCCTGGGCGAAGACGCCGAAAAGGTTTTCGCGGCGCTGGAAGACCTCAAAGGCGCGCCGGGCCGGATGGAAAAGGTCGCTTTCGCCGCCGGCGGCGCGCCGGTCTATGTCGATTATGCCCACACCCCCGACTCGCTGGAAAAGGTTCTGGAGGCCCTGCGCCCGCATACCGCCGGCCAGCTGCATGTCGTGTTCGGCTGCGGCGGCGACCGCGACAAGGGCAAGCGCCCGCTGATGGGCGCCATCGCGGCGAAACGCGCCGACGACGTGATCGTCACCGACGACAATCCCCGCAGCGAAGATCCCGCCGCCATCCGCGCCGAAATCCTGGCCGCCGCCCCGGGAGCGCAAGAGATCGGCGACCGCGCCCAGGCCATCCGTGCCGCCGTCGCCGGGCTGAAGCCCGGCGATGTGCTGGTGATCGCGGGCAAGGGCCATGAGACCGGCCAGTATATAAAGGCGTGAGGTGCACCCCTTTTCCGACCGCGAACGAGGCCGTCGCCGCCGCCACCGCTCTGGGAGGGCGCGCGGCATGAGCGCTGTGGACGCACCTGGAAGCCGAAGCCGCCACCCTGGGCAAGGCCAGCCGTGCCTTTGACGTGTCGGGTCTTTCGATCGACACCCGCACCCTGAAGGCGGGCGATCTGTTCGTCGCCCTGAAAGGCGAAAATCGCGACGGCCATGATTTCGTCCGTGCGGCTTTCGACGCCAAGGCGGGCGCGGCGCTGGTCACCCACGCCCTCGCCGGTGTCGGCGGGCCGCTGCTGACGGTCGCGCACACCCAGCGCGGGTTGGAGGATCTGGCGCGGGCCGCGCGCGCGCGCAGCCATGCCAAGATCCTCGCGGTCACGGGCAGCGCGGGAAAGACCACCACCAAGGAAATCCTGCGCCTGGCCTGCGACGCGCTGGGCCGCACCCATGCCAGTGCCGCCTCCCACAACAATCACTGGGGCGTGCCGCTGAGCCTGGCGTCGCTGCCGCGCGATGCCGAATACGGCATCTTTGAAATGGGCATGAACCATTTCGGCGAGTTGCGGAACCTGGTGTCCTTTGTCAGGCCGCATGTGGCGCTGATCACCACCATCGCCCCGGCGCATCTGGAATTCTTCGGCAACTGCGAATCCATCGCCGACGCCAAGTCGGAAATCTTCGAGGGCCTGCTGCCCGGCGGCGCGGCGCTGATCCCCTCCGACAGCCCTTATGCCGGGCGCCTGAAGGACCGCGCCCGCCAGGCGCAGGTCTCGCGCATCGTCACTTTCGGCACGGCGGGCGACGCAAGATTGATTTCCGCCACCCCCGACGGCGCGGGCATGCGGGTCAAGGCCGACATCATGGGGCGCGCGGTGGACTGTCATGTGGGCGCTCCGGGCGCCCATATCGCCCAGAATGTCGTGGGGGCGCTGGCGGCGGTGGCCGCGCTGGAAGGCGACGTGCTGAACGCGGCGGCGGCCTTGAAGGCCTTCACCGCGCTGAAAGGCCGGGGCGCACGCTTTGAGGCCGGCGGCGTGCAGGTCATCGACGAAAGCTACAACGCCAATCCCGCCTCCATGGCCGCGGCGCTGGCGCTGCTCGGCAATGCCGCCACGCGCAGGATCGCGGTGCTGGGCGACATGCTGGAAATGGGCGCGGGCGGCCTTGGCCATCATGCCGGCCTGCTTGCGCCCATCGAAGCCAACAAGGTGGACCTGGTATTCGCCAGCGGCAGCCAGATGAAGGCCCTGTGGGACGCGTTGCCCGCCGCGCGCCGCGGCGCCTATGCCGAGACCGCCGCCGGCCTTGCGCCCAAGGTGATGGCGGCGGTGAAGCGCGGCGACACGGTGCTGGTGAAAGGCTCCAACGGGTCCAAAATGTCGGTGATCATCGAAGCCCTCAAGGGGGAGGCGGCCTGATGCTTTATTATCTGTCGCTCCTCACCCATACCGACCAGCTGGCTTTTTTCCGGCTGTTCAAATATCTCACCTTCCGCTCGGGCGCGGCGGTGGTGACGGCGCTGATGATCGCCTTCCTGATCAATCCCATGCTGATCCGCTGGCTGAAGGTGAAGCAGGGCAAGGGCCAGCCGATCCGCAGCGACGGTCCCCAGCGCCATATCCTCGAAAAGGCCGGCACGCCGACCATGGGCGGGCTGCTGATCCTGATCCCCTGGGTCTGCTCCACCCTTCTGTGGGCCAGCCCGTCCAACCGTTATGTCTGGATCGCGCTGCTGGTGACGGTCAGCTATGGCCTGCTCGGCTTCCTGGACGACTATTACAAGGTGACCAAGCGCACCTCCGACGGTCTTTCCAGCCGCATGCGGCTGTTGATCGAGTTCGCAGTGGCGGCGCTGGCCACCGTGCTGATCATGCACTCCGAAACCGCGTCCCTGTCGGGCGTGCTGGCGGTTCCCTTCATCAAGACGGCGCTGCTGCCCTTGGGGCTGTTCTTCATTGGCGTCGGTGTCTTCGTCATTGCCGGCGCGGCCAATGCCGTCAATTTCACCGATGGCCTGGACGGGCTGGCGATCGTGCCGGTGATGATCGCGGCGGCCACCTTCACCCTGATCGTCTATCTGGTGGGCAATGAGCGGTTCGCCGCCTATCTGCAGATCCCCTATGTCGAATATTCCGGCGAACTGGCGGTCTTCCTGTCGGCGCTGGTCGGCGCCGGCCTGGGCTTTCTCTGGTACAACGCCCCGCCCGCCGCCATCTTCATGGGCGATACCGGCTCGCTGCCCCTGGGCGGCGCCCTGGGCGTGGTGGCGGTGGCGGTGAAGCACGAGATCGTGCTGGGCCTGGTCGGCGGCCTGTTCGTGGTGGAAACCGTGTCGGTGATGGTGCAGGTGATCTCCTTCAAGCTCACCGGCAAGCGCGTGTTCCGAATGGCGCCCATCCATCATCATTACGAGCAACTGGGCTGGACCGAGCCCACCATCGTGATCCGCTTCTGGATCGTGGCGGTGGTGCTGGCGCTGCTTGGCCTCGCCACCCTGAAGCTGCGGTGACGCCATGATTCCCAGCCGCGCCTTCGCCAACAGAATCGTCGCCGTCTTCGGCCTGGCCCGCACCGGGCTGGGCGCGGTGCGGGCGCTGGTGGCCGGCGGCACCCAGGTCATCGCCTGGGACGACAGTTCGCTGGCGCGCGACCTGGGCGGGCAGGAAGGCGCCCAGCTGATGCCGTGGCGCGAATGGCCGTGGGAAACCATCGCCGCGCTGATCCTCTCGCCGGGTGTGCCGCTGACCCATCCCAGGCCCCATGGCGTGGTCGAGCATGCCAACCGCGCGCGGGTGCCGGTGATCGGCGATGTCGAGCTGTTCGCCCGCGAAATCCGCGGCCATGCCGACCAGCCCGGCAAGGCGCCCGTCATTGCCATCACCGGAACCAATGGCAAGTCCACCACCACCGCGCTGGTGGGGCATATCCTGAATCAATGCGGATTCAACGCACAGATCGGGGGCAATATCGGCAACTCGGTTCTGGAATTGCCGCCGCCGTCGGCCAAGACCATCTATGTGCTGGAAATGTCCAGCTTCCAGATCGACCTTTCGCCCGGCCTGACGCCGGATGTGGGCGTACTCTCCAACCTGTCGCCCGACCATATCGACCGCCACGGCACGATGGAAAACTACGCGGCTATCAAGGCGCGGCTGATGCGGCAGACGGCAAGGGACGGCCAGCTGGTGATCGGGGTGGACGACAGCCATGCCTCCGCCATCTTCACCCAGTTGTCGGCGTCCGGCGGCCCGCAGGCGCACCCCGTCTCGGTGGGCAAGATCCTGGGCCGCGGCATCTTCGTGGTGGACGGAATTCTGTATGACGCGATGGGCGCCAACGCCGTCAAGGTCATGGACATGGCGGCGGCGGTGCATCTTCCCGGTGCCCACAATTGGCAGAACGCGGCACTGGCCTATGGCGCGGTCCGGCCCTTTGTCGCCGATAGCAAGGCGATCGCGGCGGCCATCGCCAGCTTCCCCGGCCTGGCGCATCGCATGGAAGATGTCGGCCATGTCGGCAAGACTGCGTTCATCAACGATTCCAAGGCCACCAATGCCGACGCCGCGGCCCGGGCGCTTGCGGTCTATCAAGATATTTTCTGGATCGCGGGCGGCAAGCCCAAGGAAGGCGGGATCGAAAGCCTGGCGGCCTATTTTCCGCGCATCCGCAAGGCCTATCTGATCGGCGAAGCCGCGCCCGTTTTTGCCCGCACCCTGGACGGCAAGGCGCCCTATGAGATGTCGCAGGTCCTGGAGGCGGCGGTGGCCCGCGCCGCCGCCGATGCCGCGGCGTCGTCCGTGGCCGCGCCGGTCGTCCTGCTGTCGCCGGCCTGCGCCTCCTACGATCAATTCAAGGATTTCGAGCATCGCGGCGATGCCTTCCGCAGCCTGGTCGCCAGGCTGCCGCGGAATTCCGCCATGACGTCAAGGGCCGCATCATGAAGGCCAGGGCTGAACAGGGCGGACAAGAGCGGTTTTGCCAATTGGTGGTTCACGGTGGACCGCGTCGCCCTGCTGTGCATGCTGGTGCTGGCGGGCATCGGCCTGATGCTGGCCTTTGCCGCCAGCCCCGCCATCACCGGCGGACCGCAGACGGCGGGCGATTTCCGCTACACCGCGCGCCAGGTCGCCTTTGCCTGCTTCGCCGTCGCCATTCTTTGCGGCGTGTCGCTTCTCAACCTGCGCCAGATCCAGATCCTGGCGGCGGTCGTCTTTGCCTGCGCCCTGATCGGTGCGTTCCTGGTGCTGTTCGTGGGCGCCGATGTGCTGGGCGCGCGGCGCGAGCTGGATCTGGGCGCCTTCGCCCTGCAGCCGTCGGAATTCCTCAAGCCCAGCTTCGCCGTCCTGGCCGCCGCCATCCTGGCCGACCGCCAGCCGCTGGCGGTCCCCAAGCCGGTGGTCGACGTTCCTGCTTCTGGCGCCGGCGCTGGCCATCCTGGTCTGCCAGCCCGATGTCGGCCAGACCGGCCTGCTGCTGTGCCTGTGGGGGGCGATGCTGTTCTTCTGGGGCATGTCCTTTGTGTGGGTGGGGGTAGGCTTCGGCGTCGCCGGGGTACTCGGCTTTGCCGCCTATGAGATATTCCCGCATGTGCATCACCGCGTGCAGCAATTCCTCAGCGAGTCCGACACCGGCTATCAGGCGGGGCTGGCGCTGAAAGCCTTCGCCCATGGCGGGCTGGCCGGGGTCGGTCCCGGCGCCGGCACCATCAAGTACCGCATTCCCGATGCCCATTCCGATTTCATATTCGCGGTCGCCGGCGAGGAATTCGGCTTGCTGCTCTGCGGCCTGATCGCCTTGCTGTTCTGCGTCCTGACAGTGCGGCTTCTGCTGCGCGCGGCGGGCGCGCGCGAGCCCTTCGCGCAGCTCGCGGGCGCGGGCCTTGCGGTGGTGACCGCGGTACAGGCCTTCATCAACATGGGTGTGGCGGTGTCCCTGCTGCCGGCCAAGGGCATGACCCTGCCGTTTATTTCCTATGGCGGCTCCTCGCTGTTCGCGGTGGCGCTGACCATGGGTTTTGCCCTGGCGGTGACGCGCCAGCGGCCGCAGGTCCGTCTCACCGTCCGGGACGACCCCGGCTTTTTCGATGGTGCGGGCATGAATGCGTCCAACGTCATCGTTCTGTCGGCTGGCGGCACGGGCGGGCATCTGTTCCCGGCCCAGGCGCTGGCTGGCGCGCTGGCCGGGCGCGGGCGCGACATTGTGGTGATGACCGATACCCGCTTTGCCAATTACGCAACCGCCTTCCCGGCGGCGCGGATCGAGACGGTGCCGTCCGCACCCTTCAACGCCATCGCCGCGCCGTTCAAGATCGCCGCCGGTATCGTCATCGCCTTCGCCAAGCTGTTGCAGCTGAAGCCCGCCGCCGTCATCGGCTTCGGCGGCTATCCCAGCGTTCCGGTGATGTTGGCCGCCACCCTGGCCCGCCTTCCCACCGCCATCATCGAGCAGAATGCCGTGGTCGGCCGGGCCAACCGCCTGGTGATGAACCGGGTAAAGGCTGGTGGCCGCCGCCTTTCCCATCGCCCGCTTCGCACCGGCCGACAAATCCAAGATCGTGCTGACGGGCAATCCGCTGCGCCCCGAGGTCGAGGCCCTGTGGGCGGCGCCCTATCACGCGCCCGAAGCGGACGGGCCGCTGCGCCTGCTGGTGTTCGGCGGCAGCCAGGGCGCGCGCGCCATGAGCGAGATCGTGCCCGCCGCCCTGACGCGGCTGCCGCACGACATGAAGACGCGCCTTTCGGTGGTGCAGCAATGCCGGCCCGAGGACATCGAGACGGTGCGCCAGATCTATCGCAATGCCGAGATTGGCGCCGAACTGCAGACGTTCTTTTCCGACCTGCCGCGGCGCATGGCCGAATGCCATCTGGTGATCGCCCGTTCCGGCGCCGGCACCGTGGCCGAGCTGATGGCGATCGGCCGTCCCGCCATCCTGGTGCCGCTGCCGGACGCGCTGGACGACAACCAGACGCCCAATGCCGATATCCTGGCGCGCGCCGACGCGGGCTGGTGCGTGGCCCAGCGCCGGTCTGACGCCCGATTCCCTGGCCCGGATGCTGACGCAGATCCTTGCCGATCCGTTCGGCGCTGGCCGCGCGCGCCGCCGCCGCCCACGCGCTGGCCACACCCGATGCGGCCGAGAAACTGGCCGACCTGGTGGACGGGCTTGCGGGTCCCTATCGCGGGCCATCGCTCAGCAAAGAGGCCGCGTGATGGCCACACCCGTCACCACCCGCGTTCCGCTCGACATCGGCGCCATCCATTTCATCGGCATCGGCGGCATCGGCATGAGCGGCATCGCCGAGATCATGCACAATCTGGGCTACAAGGTGCAGGGCAGCGACGTGGCCGAGAATGCCAACGTCAAGCGGCTGCGCGCCATGGGCATCACCGTGCATGTCGGCCACAATGCCGACAATCTGAAAGACGCCCATGCCGTGGTCTATTCCTCGGCGGTCAAGCCGGGCAATGTCGAGTTCGACGCCGCCCGCGCCTTGTCGCTGCCGCTGGTGCGCCGCGCCGAGATGCTGGCCGAGATCATGCGGCTGCGCTCCTGCATCGCCATCGCCGGCACCAACGGCAAGACCACCACCACCACCCTGGTCGCCTCGCTGCTGGATGCGGGCGGCATGGATCCCACCGTGGTCAATGGCGGCATCATCAACGCCTATGGCACCAATGCCCGGCTTGGCGCTGGCGAATGGGTGGTGGTGGAAGCCGACGAAAGCGACGGCACCTTCCTGCGCCTGCCCGCCACCGTCGCGGTGGTGACCAACGAGGATCCCGATCATCTGGATTTCTACGGCACCTTCGACAATATGCGCGACGCCTTCCAGCGCTTTGTCGAGAATGTGCCCTTCTACGGTTTCGCGGTGCTGTGCATCGACCATCCCGAAGTGCAGGCGATGGTCGGCCGCATCACCGACCGCCGCATGATCACCTATGGCTTTTCAGCCCCAGGCCGATGCCCGGGCGGTGAATGTGCGCTTCTCCGAAGGCGCCTCGCATTTCGATTGCGTCTTCACCGACCGCCGCAAGGGCGGCGAAACGCGGCTGGAGGGCATGAGCCTGCCCATGCCGGGCGAGCACAATGTGCAGAACGCCATGGCCGCCATCGTGGTGGCGCGCGAGCTGGGCGTGGCGGATGCGGTGATCCGCAAGGGCCTGGCCGGATTTCGCGGCGTCGGCCGCCGCTTCACCAAGGTGGGCGAGGTGAATGGCGCGGCGATCATCGACGATTATGCCCACAATCCCTTCAAGATCGCCGCCGCCGTGCGCGCCGCCCGCCAGGCCTATAAGGGGCCCATCGTGGCGGTGGTGCAGCCGCATCGCTACACCAGGCTGCGCGACACGTTCGAGCAGTTCGCCACCTGCCTGAACGATGCCGATGTGGCGGTGATCGCGCCGGTCTATGCCGCGGGAGAGGCGCCCATCGCGGGCATCAACCGCGACAGCTATGCCGAGGCGCTGCGCGCCCATGGCCATCGCAATGTCATCACCATCGAGGGCGAGGCGGATCTCGCCGCGGCCGTGGCGCCCTATGTGAAGCCGGGTGCCGCCATCATCGGCGCCGGCGCGGGCTCCATCACCGGGTGGATGAATAATCTGCCCGAGAAACTGCAAAAGCTGTTGGGGAGGGCGTCGTGATGATGACCTCGCCGCATGCTTCTGGGCCCTGCGACATGCTTCCGCCGGTGCGCGGTTCGGTCGTGCGCGGCGCGGCGCTGAAGGACCTGGTGTGGTTTCGCGCCGGCGGGCCCGCCGAGATCCTGTTCCGCCCGGCAGATGCCGAGGACCTTGCCGCGTTCATCGCGGCCAAGCCCGCCGACCTGCGCTGTGTCGGTGATCGGTGTGGGCTCCAATCTCCTGGTGCGCGACGGCGGCATTCCCGGCGTGGTGGTGCGGCTGTCTTCGGCATTCGGAAAAATCGAGACCGATGGCACGCGCCTGCGCGCCGGGGCGGCGGCGCTGGACGGCGCGGTGGCGCGCGCCGCCGCCGATGCCGGAATTGCCGGCCTGGAATTCCTGCGCGGTGTCCCCGGCACCATCGGCGGGGCGCTGAGGATGAATGCCGGCTGTTACGGCCGCGAGATCAAGGACATCTTCGTCGAAGCCGTCGCGATCGATGCAAAAGGCAATGAAATCAAGCTTTCCGGCGCCGACATGGGCTTCGCATACCGCAAGGCCAACGGCGCCTCCGAGGAGTTGATCTTCGTCGAGGCGGTGTTCGAAGGCACACCGGATGCGCCCGCTGCCATCCGGGCCCGCATGGACGAACTTTCCGCCAACCGCGAGGCCAGCCAGCCGATCAAGTCCAGGACCGGCGGCTCGACCTTCAAGAATCCGCCCGGCCACAAGGCCTGGCAGTTGATCGACGAGGCCGGCTGCCGGGGCCTGATGATCGGCGCGGCGCAGGTCAGCGAAAAGCACACCAATTTCCTGATCAATACCGGCGAGGCCAGGGCGGGCGACCTGGAAGCCCTGGGAGAGGAAGTCCGCCGGCGGGTGAAGGAAAAATCCGGCGTGATGCTGGAATGGGAAATCAGGCGGGTGGGCGTGGCATGACGCAGTTCCGCAAGATTTCCGTACTGATGGGCGGGCGCTCGGCCGAACGCGAAGTCTCGCTTTCGTCCGGGCGCGGCGTCGTCAAGGCCTTGTTGCGAGGAAGGCTTCGATGCCAGCCCGCTGGATCCGGGCGACAATCCCGGCCAGCAGCTGTTCGAGGCCAGGCCCGATGCGGTGTTCAATGCCCTGCATGGCCGCTTCGGCGAGGACGGCACGGTCCAGGGGCTGCTGGAACTGATGCGCATCCCCTATACCCATTCCGGTGTCCTGTCCTCGGCGCTGGCGATGCACAAGGAGCGCACCAAGGACATTTACCGCGCCGCCGGCCTGCCGGTGGTCAGGTCCATTGTCGCCGACCGGCGCACCGTCGCCGATGCGCATCTGATGGAACCGCCCTATGTCATCAAGCCGGTCAATGAGGGCTCGTCGGTCGGCATCTACATCATCCGCAAGGGCGACAACCGTCCGCCCGCGGAACTGGGCAGCGATGCCTGGACCCTTTCCAATGAGATGATGGTGGAAGAATTCGTGCCGGGCCGCGAATTGACGGTCTCGGTGATGGGCGAGCGCGCCCTGGGCGTCACCGAGATCACCACCGAGCTGGAATTCTACGACTATGAAGCCAAATATGCCCCGGGCGGCTCCCGGCATATCCTGCCGGCGCTGATCCCGCCAAAGGTGGCCGAGGAGGCGATGGTTCTGGCCGTCGCCGCCCACCGGGCGCTGGGCTGCCGCGGTGTCACCCGCACCGATTTCCGCTATGACGATACCGGCGCGAAGCACCGTATGATTCTGCTGGAAACCAATACCCAGCCGGGCATGACGCCGACCTCGCTGGTGCCGGAGCAGGCGGCCCTGGTCGGGATGTCGTACGCCAAACTGTGCCGCTGGATCGTGGAGGACGCATCGTGCGATCGCTGAGCCTGAACCGCAAGGGCCGCAGCAAGCCGCGGGCCCAGGGCGCCCGCTCCGCCTCCCGCGGCAATCGCGAGCTGCCTTCGGTGCAGCCCGGTACCGCCCGCCGCGCCAAGAAGCCCGGCCTTCTGTCGCGGCTGGGCGCGCGCCTGTCGCTTTTCATCGCCCGGCCCATGATGGCGATGTGCGTCCTGCTGGCGGTCCTGGTGCTGCTGGCCGCGCTGTTCGCCAGTGGCGTGATCGGGCGCGGCATTCATGCGGTGGACCGCGGCATTGCCGCCGTCACCGCCGATGCCGGCTTCGGCATTTCCGAGATCCATATCAGCGGCAATCGCCGCACGCCCTACCGGCAGGTGCTGGAAGTGCTGGGCATGAAGCCGGGCCAGTCGATCTTCAGCGCCGATCTGTGGAGCGCGCGCAACCGCTTGTCGCACCTGGACTGGATCGCCTCGGCCGAGGTCCATCGCCGCTATCCCGACGCCATTTTCGTTACCCTGGTGGAAAAACGCCCCTTTGCCCTTTGGCGGCCGCCGGCCAACGCCCGGGGGGAAGCGCCGATCTACGTGGTGGAACGCAATGGCAGCCCGATCACCAGCCGCGAAATCGAAAAGTTCCGCCGCCTGCCCAAGCTGGTGGGCGCCGGCGCGCCGCAAGCCGCCGCCGACCTGGTCGATGCGGTGGCCACCCATCGCGCCATTGCCGCGCGGATCGCCGCCTATGTCCGGGTCTCGGACCGGCGCTGGAACCTGATCCTGGATGACGGCGTGGTGGTGCAGTTGCCGGAAACCGGCTGGCCCAGGCAACTGGACGCGCTGGAACACCTGATCATCGACGGCAGCATCCTGGAGCGCGATATCACGCAAATCGATCTGCGTTCTCCGACGCACTATTTTTTCCTTCTGAAGAACGGCGAAAAGAAGGATGCTGAGAGGGGCAAGGAAACCTGATGGGCGAAACCCTGCGGTTGCGCGTGAACAATGAAATCCCTGCCTACCGGACCGGCCTTGTGTCGGCGCTGGATGTGGGCACCTCCAAGATCGTCTGCGTCATCGGCCAGGCCGAAGCCGGCTCGCTCAAGGTCCTGGGCTCGGCGTTGCGCGAATCCTCCGGCCTGCGGGCCGGCACCGTCACCAGCCTGGAACAGGCCGAAGAGTCGATCCGCGACTGCGTCGCCGCTGCCGAGAACATGGCCGATGCCCGCATCCAGAATGTCCTGATCGGCGTCAATTGCGGCCAGCCCGTCAGCGTCACCAGCCGCAGCGTAATGTCGCTGGACGGCGCCCTGGTCTCCGACGATCACCTGCGCGCGCTGCTGGCCGACGGCCGGGCCCGCGCCAGGCTGGACGGCCATGAGATCCTCCAGTCCGCGCCCACCACCTATGTGGTGGACGAGGCGCGCGGGGTGAAGAATCCGTCCGGCATGTTCTGCCAGCGCATCGGGGTCGCCATGCATGCCGTGGCGGTCAAGCCGTCGCCGCTGCAGAACCTCAAGCTGGCGGTGGAGCGTTGCCATCTCAATGTGGTGGGAAGCCTGTTTGGCGCCTATGCCAGCGGCCTGTCCACCCTCACCGAGGACGAAAAGCAGGTCGGCGCCACGGTCATCGACATGGGCGGCGGCACCACCTCCATCGCCGTCTTCCTGGAGGGCCATCTGGTCCATGTCGATGTGGTTCCGATCGGCGGATTCGCCGTCACCAACGATATCGCCCGCATGCTGGCGGCCCCGCTGGCGGCGGCCGAGCGGACCAAGACGCTCTATGGCGCGGCCATGGGGGACATGGGTGGCGCGGCGGACGTTGTTTCGGTCGCCCAGATGGGCGAGGACGGCGACGATTCGGCGCTGCGCCTGCCGCGTTCCATGCTCACCCGAATCATCCAGGCGCGGCTGGAAGAAATTTTCGGCGAGGTCCAGACCCGGCTGCGGGCCTCCGGCTTCGACGTGGCGGCTGGCCGCCGCGCGGTTCTGACCGGCGGCGCCTGCCAGCTGGCGGGGACCCGCGAACTGGCCGCCCGGATTCTCAACAAGCAGGTCCGCATCGGCCGCCCGACGGCTTTTTCAGGCCTGGCCGCCGCGTCGGCGGGACCCGACTATGCCGCCGCGATCGGCCTGATGATGGCCGGGGCGACCATGCCGCCGGAACTTCTAAATCCGGATATCGCCATCGGCCGGGCCAAGACCAAGGGCGAAAGCGGCCCGTTGGGATGGTTGGGGCGGTTGACCCGCAGGTGGCTCTAATGATTCAACAATATAACAGCGAATCGGTTGGGAATCCTGGCGTGCCGCAAGGTGATCGAAACAAGTTACTGAGGAGAGTCGAATATGGCGATCAACCTTAAAGTCCCTGAGACGAAGGAACTGCGCCCCCGCATCACCGTGCTGGGCGTGGGCGGCGCGGGCGGCAATGCCGTCAACAACATGATCGAGGCCGGTCTGGAAGGCGTCGACTTCGTGGTCGCCAACACCGACGCCCAGGCCCTGGCCCAGTCCAAGGCCAGTCGCCGCATCCAGCTCGGCGTATCCACCACAGAAGGCCTGGGCGCGGGCGCCCAACCGGATGTGGGCCGCGCCGGCGCCGAGGAATCCCTGTCCGAAATCATGGACCAGATTTCCGGCGCCCATATGGTGTTCATTGCCGCCGGCATGGGCGGGGGCACCGGCACCGGGGCTGCTCCGGTGATCGCGCGGGCCGTGCGCGAGGCGGGCATCCTCACCGTGGGCGTGGTGACCAAGCCGTTCAGCCTGGAAGGCGACCGCCGCATGCGGGTCGCCGAGCGCGGCATCGCCGAGCTGCAGCAGTTCGTCCATACCCTGATCGTCATCCCCAACCAGAACCTGTTCCGGGTCGCCAATGACCGCACCACCATGGCCCAGGCCTTCGCCATGGCCGATGAGGTGCTGCATGCCGGCGTGCGCGGGGTCACCGACCTGATCGTCATGCCCGGCCTGATCAACCTGGATTTCGCCGACATCAAGTCGGTGATCAGCGAGATGGGCAAGGCGATGATGGGCACCGGCGAAGCCGAAGGCGAGGACCGCGCCATGCGGGCCGCCGACATGGCGATTTCCAACCCGTTGCTGGACGATGTGACCATGAAGGGCGCCAAGGGCGTCCTCATCAACATCACCGGCGGTCCCGACCTGATGCTGTTCGAGGTCGAACAGGCCGCCGACCGCATTCGCGCGGAAGTGGACCCGGACGCCAACATCATATTCGGCAACACCATCCTGGACGATATGGAAGGGCGCATCCGCGTCTCGGTGGTCGCCACCGGCATCGATGCCGAGCAGTTCAAGCTGCCGCTGCCCGAAAAGGTCCGCCCCCTGCATCCGCACCTGAACCTGAAGTCGCCCGCGCGGGTGGCCCAGCCCGTGCCGGTTTCCGCCGCGCCCATGCGGCAATCGGCCAATCCGGTGCATGCCAGCATGGAGGCGCTGGCCAACCAGATGGGGGCCGAAAAAAGCCCGGCGGAAGACTATATTCTGGGCGGCGCCGACGCTCCGGAAATTGCGGGCGAGGTGGCGCCGGCCCGGTATCCCGCCACGGAAAGCTACCGCCCGCTGGAGCAGCAGCCGCTGTCCCAGCAGGCTCCAAAAGCGCTGCCGGAAAAGAAAAGCGGCTGGGGCTTCTTCGGCCGCAAAAAAACCGCCCCCGACATACGTACCGAGCCGGCACCGGAACCACATGCGTCGATGATGGAAAGGGGGGCGCCGCGCGCCACCGCCCAGCCCATGGCGCCGCTGCCGCAGGCGCCGGCAGATCCTTCGCGCAGCAATGCCGACGATCTGTTTCCCGATCACAAGCGGGACGAGCAGTTCGAGATTCCGGCGTTCCTGCGCCGGCAGTCGAACTAGGCCTGCGCGGCGCAAAGAATGAAAAGGGCGGCCTTGGCCGCCCTTTTTTTGGGGTCTCAGCCGCCGTCCGACAAGGTCGGCCCGACGTAAAGCCGCTGGCCGGCGAAATCGATCGCCAGGGAATTGTCGCGCAGCAACCCCGGTCCCACAATCGCCGCCGGGCGCTCGTCGAGGTCGAAATAGCTGAAGACCGGGGCATTGGCGACGATGGCCGGCTGGCGGTCCCATGACTGGCCCGAAATCCGCACGTCCAGGCCATACAAGCGCAGCGCCGGGGCGTTCTTGCCCAGCACGTCCTGCAGCAGTGCGGGCGGCGGACCATTGGCGGCGAAGTCCACCTTGCGGATGCCCAGCCGCTCCGCCGCATCCCAGTTCAGCAAAGTGAAAGACGCACCCAGATCGAACAGGGCCGTAATCGCGCGGTCATTGAAGCGGGCGCTGAGATACCAGAACTGGATGGCAAAGTTCTTCAGTGGCCGGGGGATGAGCTTGGTCTGCGGCCAGCCGGCATAGGCGCGGGCCGAGTCCGCGCCCGGCGCCAGCAGCTTCAGCCGCATGGCGCTGCGGTCCAGCACCACGAAATAGCGCGACAGGACGTCCACCCCCAATATGCCGTCCGGACCACTGGATTGCATGTCGGGCAGAACGCCCAAGGTCAGGTCCCGCACGCTCTCGCCGGCGATGGTGAGTTCGCCCGGCCTCACCGGCACCGCCTCGGCGACATCGTTGATGCCATAGACGGTCAGCTGCCCGGGCTGCGACCGGGTCAGGCCCAGTTGCTGGCGCACATGCTCGAAGATCAGCGAGCGGGAAGACGCGGTATCCAGCAGGAAGGCGAAGGGCCCCTTGCCGTCGATGTAAACGTCGGTGACCAGCCGGTCGTGATAGCCGAAGCGATACGGCTGCTCGGTGGGCAGGGCTGCATAGGCGCCGGCGGCCGACGCCAGCAATGCCACAAAAGCGCAAATCCAACGCATGCGGCTTGCTCCGTAAGCCGACGCTCCAGTAAACGCCCGCCCGTCCGGCCCCGCAACAGCTTTCGGGGCTTGCGCCATTCGGGCTACACTGCGCTTCATGCCTCCCCGCCGCACCATCGCACATCCGGTTACCGCCACCGGCACCGCCCTGCATGCCGGTGTGCCGGTAACCATGACCCTGTCGCCAGGGGCCGGCGGCAGCGGCATCGTCTTTCGCCGCGCCGACCTGGGCCTCGATATCCCGGCCCGTTATGATTTGGTGAGCGAGACCCGGCTGGGCACCGTGATCGGGCAGGGCAGCGCCCGGGTGGGCGTGGTCGAGCATCTGATGGCGGCTGCGGCCGGGGCGGAGATCGACGATCTGCTGGTGACGCTGGACGGTCCGGAGCCGCCCATCCTGGACGGCGATGCCTTGTCCTATCTGACCCTGCTGGAAAGCGCCGGTGCGGCCGAGCAAGACCGGCCGCGCACCGTGATCAAGGTGCTGCGGCCGGTAACGGTGCAAAGCGGCGATGCCAGGGCATCGCTGCTGCCGGACGAAAGCCTGTCCTATTCCTATGCGCTCAGCTTCCCGGTGATCGGAGAGCAATATTATGCCTTCGCCTTCAGCCGCGCCGGCTTTCGGGCCGAAATCGCGCCCGCCCGCACCTTCGGTTTTCTCAAGGAACTGGATGCGCTGAACCGGATGGATCTGGCCAAGGGCGCCTCGCTGGCCAATACCCTGGCGCTGGACGATTCCGGCGTGATCAACCGCGAGCATCAGCGTTTTGCCGACGAATTCGTCCGCCACAAGATTCTCGATGCCATCGGCGACATGGCGCTGGCCGGAGCGCCGCTGATCGCCCGCTTCGAGGGCTGCAAGTCCGGCCACGCCACCAACAATGCCTTGTTGCGGGCGCTGTTTTCCGATCCTCGGAATTATGCGTGCAGGGAACTTTGAAATCCTGCCCATGGCGCCCAGCAGCTTTTATGGGGATGGGCCCGCAACAGGCCCTCGGGCCAGCCCAGGGGCAGCTTGCCAAACTGACACTTTCCTGAGACGCCACCGGCGCTGTATATAAAGGGCACAAAGCGCGATCCGGGCCTGCGGGCCCAAATAAGCCTTTGAAAAAGCTTGTTTTTACGCGCGAACCAGGGAAAGCAAATGGTCTGTGTCGTTCGCCTGAAGCCATTTCGTTGCAAGACGGGCCTGCGGCTCGCCGTCCTGGGCATGGGCCTGGTCCTGCTGGCGGGCTGCTCGCTGTTCGAGGGCAAGGACGATGAGACCAACAACGCCAACAAGGACGCCGCCAATTACCGTGAGCGCAGCGTCGAGCAGATTTATGCCGATGGCTGGCGGGCGATCAATGCGGGGGCCTGGGATATCTGCGCCGCCCAGTTCAACGAAGTCGACCGCCAGCACCCCTATTCGGTCTGGGCGCGGCGCGCCATGCTGATCAGCGCCTTCTGCGCCTACCAGGCCAATGCCTATCCCAACGCCATCGCCACCGCCGACCAGTATATCGCGCTGCATCCCGGCAGCCCGGAGGTGGCCTATGCCTTCTACATCAAGGCGATCTCGCTCTATGAGCAGATCGTGGATATCGGCCGCGACCAGTCCAACACCGAGGGCGCGCTGGTGGCCCTGCAGGACGTGGTGCAGCGTTTTCCCGACACCGAATATGCCCGCGACGCCACCCTCAAGATCGACCTGACCAACGACCATCTGGCGGGCAAGGAAATGGCGGTGGGCCGCTATTACCTCAAGCGGGGCGACTATATCGGCGCCATCAACCGCTTCCGCACCGTGGTGGACCAGTACCAGACCACGCCCCAGATCGCCGAGGCGCTGGAGCGCATCTGCGAGGCCTATTACAGCCTGGGCCTGGACAGCGAGGCCCAGACGGCCGCCGCCGTGCTGGGCCGCAATTATCCCGGCTCTGGCTGGTACAAGGACGCCTATAACATCCTGAAAGGGCGCAATTTAAAGCCGGTGGAAGACACGCGCTCCTGGATCAGTCAGGCTTTCCATCGCGTTTTCTAGAGATTCGGGGCGGGCGTGCTGGCGGCGCTGACCATCCGTGACATCGTCTTGATCGAGCAGGCGGCGCTGGAATTCGCGCCGGGCCTGAATGTGCTGACCGGCGAAACCGGCGCGGGAAAATCCATCCTGCTGGATTCGCTGGGCCTGGCGGTGGGCGGGCCCACCGGGGCCAAGGGCCGCGCCAGCATCCGCACCGGCGCGTCGCAAGGCTCCGCCACGGCCGTTTTCGAACCGGAAAAAAACCATGCCGCCTGGGCGATGCTGCGCGACCAGTCCATGGCGACCGGCGGGGAGATGGTGCTGCGCCGGACCCTGGCCGGCGACGGGCGCAGCCGCGCCTTCATCAATGACGAAGCGGTGGGCGTGGGCCTGCTCAAGGAGCTGGGCGGCCTGCTGCTGGAAGTCCATGGCCAGCAGGACGACCGGGGCCTGTTCGACACCGCCACCCATCGCGCCCTTTTGGACGGCTTCGGCGGCCTCAATGGCGATGCCCAGACCGTGGCGGCGCTGCACGGCGAATGGACGTCGGCCCGCGCCGCCCTGGAAGACCTCCTGGCGCTGGCCGAGCGCGCCCAGGCCGAGGCCGATTTCGTCCGCGCCGCCGCCAATGAACTGTCCGATTTTTCGCCGCAGGAAGGCGAGGAGGAAAAGCTGGCGGGCGCGCGCGCCCTGATGATGAACGCGGCGCGGATCGTCGAGGATGTTTCCTCTGCGCTGGACTCGCTGGCGGGCGAGCGCGGCGCCGAGACCGGCCTGGCCCAGGCGCTCAAGAAGCTCAGCCGCATGAATGCGGAGGCGCGCAAGATCGCCGCCCCCGCCGAGACCGCGCTGGAACAGGCCTATGCCTTGGCGGAGGAGGCCAGGCGCGAGCTGGATTCTCTTTTGTCCCGGCTGGACGCCGATACCGGCACGCTGGAGCGCACCGAGGAGCGGCTGTTCGCGCTGCGGGCGCTGGCGCGCAAATATGGCGTGACGCCGGCGCAGCTGCCCGCTACCCGCGACGACTATGTCGCCAAACAGCAGGCATTGAGCGCCGGCGGAAGCCAGATCAAGCAGGCCGAGGCCAAGGTTTCCGCCACCCGCCAGGCCTATCTGGCGGCGGCGCGCAAATTGTCGAAATCGCGCGAAGGCGCGGCCCGCAGGCTGGAAGCGGCCGTGGCGGGCGAACTGGCGCCCCTGAAACTGGGCCATGCCAGGTTCCGCGTGGCCCTGGAAAGGCTGGAAGACGACAAGGGCGCGGCGGGGGGCCTGGAACGCATCGCCTTTGAAGTGGCGACGGTGGAAGGCGCCGGCTTCGGCGGCCTGGCCAAGATCGCCTCGGGCGGCGAGCTGGCGCGATTCTCCCTGGCGCTGAAGGTGGCGCTGGCGCAGGTTTCCTCTCCCGCCGCCATGGTGTTCGACGAGGTGGACCGGGGCGTGGGCGGCGCGGTGGCCGATGCTGTGGGCGAACGCCTGCAACGCCTGGCCCAGACCACCCAGGTGTTGCTGGTCACCCATTCGCCCCAGGTTGCAGCCCGCGCGGCGCGGCATTTCCGCATCTCCCGCATCAAGGACAAGACCCGAATCGAATTGCTGGACGACCAGCAGCGGCTGGAGGAAATCGCCCGCATGTTGTCGGGCGCCAATGTCACCGCCGAGGCCCGCGCCGCCGCCAAGCGGCTGATGGCCGAGGCCAGTGCGCCGAAAAGGACGCGCAAGCGGGCATGAAGCCGGTCGACAAGCTCAGCTCCGCCGAAGCGCAGAAGGAACTCGACCGGCTGGCAAAGCTGATCGCCGAGCATGACCGACGCTATTATGCCGAGGATGCCCCCAGCATTTCCGACGCGGAGTATGACGCGCTGCGCCGGCGCAATGCCGCGATCGAGGCGCGCTTTCCCCTTTTGGTGCGGGCCGACAGTCCCAGCCACCGGGTCGGCGCCAGGCCGGCCGAGAAATTCGCCAAGGTCATTCATCGCGTGCCGATGCTGTCGCTGGACAATGCCTTCGACGATGAGGAGGTGGCGGACTTCCTGGGACGGGTGCGCCGCTTCCTGGGCCTGAAGGAGGGCGAGGAGGTCGCCGTCACCGCCGAGCCCAAGATCGACGGGCTTTCGGCGGCGCTGCGTTATGAGAATGGCGTGCTGGTGCAGGGCGCCACCCGCGGCGACGGCAGCGAGGGCGAGGACATCACCGCCAACCTCAGGACCATCGCCGACATTCCGCTGCGGCTGGGCGGCAAGCCGCCCGCCCTGCTGGAAGTGCGCGGCGAGGTCTATATGACCCACAAGGCGTTCGCGGCGCTGAACCGGCGGCAGGAGAAGGACGGCAAGCCGACCTATGCCAATCCGCGCAACAGCGCCGCCGGCTCGGTGCGCCAGCTCGATCCGGCCATCACCGCGTCGCGGGCGCTGAATTTCTTCGCCTATACCTGGGGCGAGATTTCGCAGGTCCCCGCCCAAACCCAGAGCGGCATGCTGGAAAAGTTTCAGGCGTACGGTTTCGCCGTCAATCCGCTGGTGAAAAAGTGCGAGACCCTGGACCAGATCCTGCGCTTCTACCGCGACATGGAAAGCCGGCGCGCCCGCCTGGGCTATGACATTGACGGGGTGGTCTACAAGGTCGACCGGCTGGATTTGCAGGAGCGGCTGGGTTTTGTCTCGCGCTCGCCGCGCTGGGCCATCGCCCACAAATTCCCCGCCGAGCAGGCCGAGACGGTGCTGGAGGATATCGAGATCCAGGTCGGCCGCACCGGCAAGCTGGCGCCGGTGGCGCGGCTGAAGCCGGTGACGGTGGGCGGGGTGGTGGTCTCAAACGCCACCCTGCACAATGAGGACGAGATCGCCCGGCTGGACGCGCGCATCGGCGACCATGTGGTGATCCAACGCGCCGGCGACGTGATCCCGCAGATTTTGCGGGTGATCCCGGAAAAGCGGCCCAAGGGCGCCAAGCCCTACAAGTTTCCCCATCTCTGCCCGGTGTGCGGCAGCCATGCGGTGCGCGAGGTGGATGAGAAGACCGGCAAGGTGGATGTGGACCGGCGCTGCACCGGCGGTCTGATCTGCGACGCCCAGACGGTGGAGCGGCTTCGCTATTTCGTCGGGCGCGACGCCTTCGACATCGAGGGCCTGGGCGGCACCATGATCGAGCTGTTCCACGACAAGGGGCTGCTGAAGGAGCCCGCCGACATCTTCGCCCTGACGCAAAAGCCGGAGAAGGTCGAGCAAGGTGCTGGCCGCGCACCGCGCCGCACTTGTCCGAGGAACGCCGCGCCGCCGAGGGCAAGGAGCCGGTCAAGACCAAGGCGAAGAAGGAAGACCGCGAGGACAAGGTTGTGGAAAACCTGATGGCGGCGATCGAGCGGCGGCGCACGATCGGCCTGGACCGGCTGATCAATGCGCTGGGCATCCGCCATGTCGGCGAAACCACCGCCCGGCTGCTGGCGCGGCATTACCTGACGCTGGACGCGTTCCTGAAGGGGATGACGGCGGAGGATGCGCTGGAGGAATTGCAGGCCATCGAAGGCATCGGCGGGGTGGTGGCGGAAGCCATCCACGATTTCTTCGACGAGCCGCACAATGTCAAGGCGCTGGGCCGGCTGCTGGAATGGCTGACGGTGATGGACATGGCGGCGCCGGCCAAATCCTCGCCCGTGTCGGGCAAGACGGTGGTGTTCACCGGCACCTTGGAAAAGATGACCCGCCAGGAAGCCAAGGCGCGGGCCGAAAGCCTGGGCGCCAAGGTTTCGGGCTCGGTTTCCGCCAAGACCGATATCGTGGTGGCGGGCCCGGGCGCGGGCTCCAAGCTGAAAGAGGCGCAGAAGCACAATGTCCAAATCCTGGACGAGGATGCCTGGCTGAAGTTGATTTCTTAGTGTCGTCCCCGGCGAGCACGCGCGATGGCGCGTGCGCGGGAAGGGGACCCAGGCGGATGGATTAAGTCCGGTCTTTCCATCTGGTTTCCCTTCCCCTCGCATTGCTCATGCAATGCTCGGCCGGGAATGACAGATGAGTCAGATCGCCCGCGTCGCCCGATCCAGCCACTTGCGGACGTCCTGCTCCACCAGCGGCGCAATCACCGCATGCACGCGCGCGTGATAGGCGTTCAGCCAGCCGCGTTCGCCTTCGGTCAGCAGCGCGGGCTCGACCAGGTTGAGGTCGATCGGCGCCAGGGTGATGGTCTCGAACCCCATCATCGGCCGCTCGCCGCCCAAATCCTGCGGCTGGGTGACGACGATCAGATTCTCGATGCGGATGCCGAATTCGCCGGCCTTGTAGAAGCCGGGCTCGTTGGAACAGACCATGCCGGGCTTCAGCGGCTGCATCACCGGCTTCTTGGAGATGTTCTGCGGCCCTTCATGCACCGACAGGTAACTGCCCACGCCGTGGCCGGTGCCGTGGTCATAGTCCAGCCCCGCTTCCCACAACGGGCGGCGGGCGAAGCTGTCCAGCTGCATGCCGATGGTGCCGTCGGGAAAGCGCGCGGTGGCCAGGGCGATATGGCCCTTCAATACTCGTGTGAAGCGGTCGCGCATTTCGGCGCTGGGTTCGCCCACCATGATGGTGCGGGTGACATCGGTGGTGCCGTCGGGATATTGCGCGCCCGAGTCCAGCAGGAACATCTCGCCGGGGCGGATGGTGCGGTTGGTGGAGCGCGTCACCCGGTAATGCACGATGGCGCCGTTGCTGCCCGCGCCCGAGATGGTGTCGAACGACACGTCGCTCAAGACACCGGTGGCGCGGCGATAGCCTTCCAGGGTCTCGGCCGCCTGGATCTCGGTCAGTTCGCCGCCCGCGGCATTGCTTTCGAACCAGGCCAGGAAGCGGGCCAGCGCCGCGCCGTCGCGGATATGGGCCTTGCGCATGCCTTCGATTTCCAGGGAATTCTTGCAGGCCTTGGGCAGCTGGCAGGGATCGGGGCCCTGCTTGATATTGGCACCGGCCTTGGCCAGCCGGTCGAAAATCGCGGACGCGGCGGTGGACGGGTCCACCAGCACGTTTTTGCCTTTCATGGCATCCAGCGCGCCCGCGAACTGGGACGGCGCATGCACCTGCACCGAATTTCCCAGATGCGCCATCAGGTCCGGATTGCGCTTGGCGGGGTCCAAGAACAGGTCGGCGCCGCCATCGTCGTGCAGGATGGCGAAGGCCAAAGTGAAGGGCGTGTGCGGCACGTCCGCCCCGCGAATGTTCAGCAGCCAGCAGACCGAATCCGCCAAGGTGATCACCGCGGCCTCGGCGCCTGCCTTTTTCAGCCCGTCGCCCAGGCGCAGCCGCTTGGCCTCGCTCTTTTCGCCCGCAAGGTTCAGCGCGTGGGGCCTGGCCGGGGTGAGCGGCGGCGCGGGCTGGTCGCTCCACACCGCGTCGATGGGATTGCTCTCCACCGCCACCAGGGTCGCGCCGGCCTTTTCGGCTGCACCCTTCAGATGCGCCACCCCATGCTGGGTGTGCAGCCAGGGGTCGTAGCCCAGTTTCGCCCCCCCTTTCCCGTCATGGGCGACAGGTGATCGGGAATCCAGCCCTGCGGTCCTTCACCGACCAGGTCGCGCGGTTCGAACAGCGTGGTGTCGGTCTGGTTGCGCACCTGCAGGGTGTAGCGGCCATCGACGAAGATCGCGGCCTTGTCCGTCAGCACCACCGCCGCGCCGGCCGAGCCGGTGAAGGCGGTCAGCCAGGCCAGCCGCTCGGCATGGGCGGGCAGGTATTCGCCCATATGCTGGTCGCTGTGGGGCACCACGAAGCCGTCCAGCCCGCGTTTGGCCAGTTCGGCGCGCAAGGCCGCAAGGCGCGGCGCACAGGTGGCGGCGTCGGAAGTGTCGTCATAAGTCTGGAAGGGGCCGTTTTTATCCATGCCCCAGCTTACCGCGCGGATTTTTCCAGCACCAGCGCGCTCCAGGGTCCGCTGCGCCGCGCGCCGACGAAGCGCAGATCGCGATAGAAGCTGGTCACCAGTTTTTCCTGGTTTCGCAGCAGGCCCGACAGCAACAGGGTCGCGCCGGGCGCCAGGGCGCGCAGAATGCGGGCGCCAGCCGGGTCAGCGGCCCCGCCAGGATGTTGGCGATCACCAGGTCGTAAGGCGCGGCGCCGGCCAGGATGGGATGGGTCAGCCCGTCGGCGGTTACGGCGCGCACCAGCGGACCCGCGCCATTGGCGCGGGCATTCTCCCGGGTGACCGCGACCGCGACCGGATCGATGTCCGAGGCAAGAACGGGGCGCTTCCACAGTTTCGCCGCTCCGATCGCCAAAAGGCCGGTGCCGCAGCCCAGGTCCAGCACCTTGCGATAGCGGCGCCGGCGCGCCAGCTCGGACAGCGCGGCCAGGCACAAGGCGGTGGTCTCGTGATGGCCGGTGCCGAAGGCCAGTCCCGCCTCGATCTTCATCGCGATCACGCCCTTGGGCACGGTGCCCGCGTCATGGGCGCCATAGACGAAGAAACGCCCGGCCCGCACGGGGGGCAGGCCTTCTTGGCTCAGGCGGATCCAGTCCTGGTCGGGCAGCGGCGCCACCGTCACCGTGCGGCCGGCGATGCGCGAAAGGTACCCGGCGTCGGGTTGGTCGGTGTAGAGCGCCTCCACCACCGCGCCGTCGGCGAAGGGTTCTTCCACGATCAGAACGGCTTGCGCGCTGCCGTCCAGCTCCAGCGCGGCGGCGGCATCGGCGGCCTCGAGCTTGGTGAGCGCGACCCAGGCCTTCCACAGAGGGGGATTTGTCATGCCGGGGATATGCCGTGCTAGCCTGCCGGGGTCAACGACCCGGGAAAACGATAGAGGCAAACGCCATGAAGACGCCGATCCTCGCTGCCGCGCTGCTGTTCCTGGCGGCCGTCCCCGCCGCCGCCCAGATGGCAAACGGGGTCATTGTGGTCAGCGCCGAACAGCTCGAGCAGATCCGGCAAAGCGCTGCGACGCAGGCCGCGGCCATGCCGGCCATGCCCAACAGGCTGAAGCCCATCATCTCCGCACCACCCTATCTACTCAACTTGGAATACCGCACCGGCAAGGCCCCCGCCTCCCAGCATCCTGCCGAGGCCGAGGTGATAATCGTTCTGGACGGAACGGGCACCGTCACCACCGGGGGTGCGCTGGTGAACGCCGCCGCCGCGGCCAACGGCAATATATCCGGCAGCGATATCGCGAACGGCACGGCCCAACATGTGGTGAAGGGGGACATGCTGATCGTGCCCCAGAACACGGCGCATATGATGGTGCCGGATGCGGGCGGCGCGTTGGTGCTGGCAACCCTGCATCTGCCGCGCGCAGGCGAGCCCGCGCCGGTCCCCGGCCGTGCGCCCGCCGCGCCCAAGCTGTTCAACCTGGCGGCCGACCTGCCCGCCATGACCGAGAAGGCGAAAGCCGCCGTGGCAACCTCGCCGCGCTTCTTCGGCGGCGCCACCATCCTGTCCCTGCCGCCTTACCGCATGGGGCTGGAATACCGTTCGCCCAGGGGCATCGCCTCGGTGCACAAGAATGATGGCGAGTTCATGCTTGTGCTTGAGGGCGAGGGCGTGATCGTTGCCGGCGGCACGGTGGTGAAGCCCAAGGATACCGGCGCCAATATCGACGGCGATGCGATCGCGGGCGGTGACGACATCCGCATGAAGAAAGGCGATTTCATCTTCGTGCCCAAAGGCGTGCCGCATCTGGCGAAGTCGGACGGCACCTTTGTGCTGGCGACCTTGCACGTGCAATGAACGGCGCGCAGGGCGCTTGGGCGAGCGGCCGAGGCCTCAGGCCCTGCTCACGAACTGATCGATGACGCGTTTTTCGCCCGCCTTGTCGAACTCCACAGTCAGCTTGTTGCCTTCGACGTAACGCACCCGGCCATAGCCGAATTTCTGGTGGAACACACGGTCGTCGCGGGCATATTGCGAGGCGCCGGGATCGGAGGTCTGCACACTCCAGGCCTGGGCCTCGATCAGCGGCGGGCGGGTGCGCACGGCGCCTTGCGCCGCGCGGTTCATCTGGGCCCGTTTCCAGCCGGGTAAATCATAGGTGCTGCCGAAACTGGCGGCATTGTCATTGTCGCGAAAGCCCGTATAGCCGCCGTAAAAGCCGTCATCCATCGCCACCTCGACATGGCTTTCCGGGATTTCCTTGATGAAGCGCGAGGGCAGGGCGCTTTGCCAGCTGCCATGCACCCGGCGGTTGGCGGCAAAGGAAATGCGGATGCGCTGGCGCGCCCGCGTCAGTCCGACATAGGCCAGGCGGCGTTCCTCTTCCAGGCCGGCCAGGCCGTTCTCGTCCATGGTGCGCTGGGACGGAAACAGCCCTTCTTCCCAGCCGGGCAGGAAGACGGTGTTGAACTCCAGCCCCTTGGCGGCATGCAGGGTCATCAGGTTGATGCGGTCGCCGGATTCGTCCTGGGCGATTTCCATCACCAGGCTGACATGCTCCAGAAAGGCGGCAAGGGATTCAAAGCCTTCCATCGAGCGGACGAATTCCTTGAGGTTGTCCAGCCGGCCCGGCGCTTCCGCCGACTTGTCGGCCTTGAGCATGTCGGTATAGCCGCTTTCGTCCAGCACCATCTCGGCCAGTTCGGTGTGGGGCAAGACTTTCGCCGTGTCGCTCCAGCGCGCGAAATTTCCCGTCAGTTCGCCCAGCGCCTTGCGCGCCTTGGGCGGCAGCTCGTCAGTCTCGGCGATCTCGCGCGCCGCCGGCAGCAGCGGCATCTGGCGGGCGCGGGCGAAGGCATGCAAGGTCGCCACAGAGGCATCGCCGATGCCGCGCTTGGGCTTGTTGATGATGCGCTCGAAGGCCAGGTCGTCGTCGCCCTGGGCGATCAGCCGCAGATAGGCCATGGCGTCGCGGATTTCCTGGCGCTCATAGAAACGTGGGCCGCCGATCACCCGATAGGGCAGGCCCAGGCTGATGAAGCGGTCTTCAAACTCGCGCATCTGGAAGGAGGCGCGCACCAGAACCGCCATCTGGGAATAGAGGTGACCCTGGCGATGCTGATCCTCGGCCTCCGAGGCGACATTGCGCGCTTCTTCCTCGGCGTCCCATACGCCCGAAACCCGGATCTTCTCGCCCGGTTCGCCTTCGGTCCATAAGGTCTTGCCCAGCCGGCCCTTGTTGGCGGCGATCAGGCCGGACGCGGCGCCCAATATGGCGGGCGTGGAGCGGTAGTTGCGTTCCAGCCTTATCACCTTGGCGCCGGGAAAATCGCGCTCGAAGCGCAGGATGTTTTCCACTTCCGCGCCGCGCCAGCCATAGATGCTCTGGTCGTCGTCGCCCACCACGCAGACATTGCCCGAGCCGCGCGCCAACAGGTTCAGCCACAGATACTGGACGACATTGGTATCCTGGTATTCGTCCACCAGCATGTAGCGGAAGCGGTCGCGGTAATCGGCCAGGATGTCGGGATGGGTCTTGAGGATGTGCAGGGTTTCCAGCAGCAGATCGCCGAAGTCCGCCGCGTTCAGCGCCTTCAGCCGCTCCTGATACTGGCGGTAGAGCGACTTGCCCTTGCCGAAGGCGTAGCCCTGGGCCTCGCCCTCGGAAACGTCATCGGGGCGCAGGCCGCGGTTCTTCCAGCCGTCGATCATGCTGGCCAGGGTGCGGGCGGGCCAGCGTTTCTCGTCCACGCCCTCGGCCTCGATCAGCTGCTTCATCAGCCGCAGCTGGTCGTCGGTGTCCAGGATGGTGAAATTGGATTTCAGCCCCGCCAGCTCGGCGTGCCGGCGCAGCATCCTGGCGCCGATGGAATGGAAGGTGCCCAGCCACTGCATGCCCTCGACCACGCCGCCGATCAGGGCGCCGATGCGCTCCTTCATCTCGCGCGCCGCCTTGTTGGTGAAGGTGACGCAGAGGATCTGTCCCGGCCAGGCGCGGCGGGTGGCCAGGATATGGGCCAGCCGCGTGGTCAGCACCCGCGTCTTGCCGGTGCCCGCCCCCGCCAGCACCAGCACGGGGCCGTCCACCGCTTCCACCGCCGCGCGCTGTTCCTTGTTCAGGCCGGCGAAATAGGGCGGCTCGCGCGGGACGGGCGCGCCGGATTGCTCCTCATTAAGGGCCGAATCCAGGGGATCGGAATAGCGGTCGCCATAGCCGCTCATGGGACGTTTGGGGAATCTGGGGACATGAGAACGATTTTAGAACGCGGGGCGCGGGAATCCCACCTAATTATGATCGTCCTCATTTTCCAGTCTGTGGCCGGACAGGCGCTGTTCCCCCATGTCTTTGCGCGCCTCGGCCAGATTGCGCAGGGTTTTGGGCGTGCCATGCGCCACGCGGTTGGCCTCGGCGGTCTTGTCCTTTTCGGCCCTGGCCTTGGCCTTGCGGGCGCGGCGCAGATTTATGATTTCAGCCATTCTCTTTGGCCTGGGCGCGGGCATAGGCGGGGCGGCTGGTGACGCGGCTGACATAGCCTTCCAGCAATGCGGTCTTTTCCAGCAGCGGACTGCCCAGGAACATCTTGAAGGTGGTGGCGACCAGTATGTCCACGGCGCTGAACTTCTCGCCCAGGATGTAAGGCCCCTGTTCCAGCGTCTTGTTCACAAAGTCCATCACTTCGTCGATCTTGACCCAGCCGGCGGTGCCGCGTGGGATTTCCCATTTCATGTAGGCGCTCATCCAGGCGGGCTCCATCACCCCGGCATAATAGGCCAGCCAGCTGACATAGGCGCCGCGTTTTGGATCGCCCACCAAGGGACCGATGCCGTTCTGGGTGAACTTGTCGGTGAGATAGAGCGCGATGGCGCTGGATTCCCACACCACCACCTCGCCGTCCTTCAGGGCCGGCGACTTGCCGTGGGGGTGGGGATTTTCCGGGTCCACCCCGCCCGAGCCGTCGGGACGGCGCAGATTGGCGATGCGGTGAATTTCGTAGGGCGCACCCAGTTCCTCCAGCAGGAAGATGAAGCGGCTGGAGCGAGTGCGGGGGTGATGAAAGAGCGTGAGCATGTCAAACCGTCCAATGGAAAAAGCAGGCTATGGCCTGGCCGCGAGGGCGTAAAGCCTCAGCGCGCTGGCCAGCGGCCGGTCGTCCCGGCCTGCATCAATTTTAGCCACCAGCGCCGCCAGGGTGAGGCGCTCGCGGGCGGCGCCCGCCTCGACCGCCGCCCAGAATTCGGCTTCCAGCGCCACGCTGGTGCGATGACCCGACAGGGTGAAGGAGCGTTTTTTCAGGCTCACCGGACCTTCCTCCAGTCCAGAACCGCCAGTTGCCGCGCCAGCTTGGCGCCGCCGGGCCGGGGCGGCATCAGCACACGCGGCTTTTTCAGTTTTGCCGCGGCGCCCGCCGCGATCACCGCATTGCGGTCGATCCAGCCATCGGTGTCCAGCAGCCGCACCCTGGTCCATTGCCGGTGCATGACCCGCACCAGATTGTCGGGGGTCTGGTCTTCGTCGCCGTCCACGATCACGTTCATCAGGAACAGCGCGCCGCGCCGCTTCAGCCGCGATTTTGCCAGCCGGAAGAATTCCGGCTTGTGGAACTTGGCCGGCATGCCGCCTTCGCCGAAGGCGTCCAGCACGATGGCGTCATGGCGGTGGCGGTGCTTTTTGAGATAGGCGATGCCGTCCGCGACATGGCAGGGGACATCGGCGGGCAGGTTGAAATAGTCCCGCGCGATGTCGAAGGACAGTTTGTGGATGTCCACCATGGTGACCTGAACGCCGCTCCGGCGCAGCATGGTGGCCAGCGTGCCGCCGCCGCAGCCGATCATCAGCACGTCCTTGCACCCTGCCTGGCGCAGGAAGAAATACATCGCATGGATATAGTCGGCGGTGGAGACGCCGCGCGCGTCGCCGGCGCTCTGGTGATACTCCTTCTGCCAATAGGATACGTTGCCGGTGCGGTTGTCCTGGACGATGACATGACCGGGGGCGGGCGATGTGCGTCTCATGGTTCCGGCTTCCAGTAGGCCGGCACGTCCGCCCTGGTGACGGCGAGGATGGCGATGGCCTGTGCGCCGCGATCGCTGCCGCGCAGCCTGTCGTAGAGCCGCCGCCACACAAGCGCCTTGGCGGCGGGCAGCAGGGCGTCGAAGGATGTGCTGTAGACCATATAGCTGAGAGGATAGCGGAACAGCCTTGTCTGCAGGTCGAAATCCCGCAGGCTGCGGCCCTGGGGATCGCGCGGGCCACGCCGGGCAAAGATGGCGCTGAATCCGGAATTGCCCTGGACCGGCGAGGGCAGGGGAACCTCGTCGGCGAAAGTCATGGCGGCGGCCAGATCGTCGATGAGCTTGCCCGCGTCGGCGGGCACGCCCGAGCCGAATTGCGCGTTGATGCTGGCGATACGGTTGGCGATGCCCGTCTGGTGTTCCAGGGTCATCAGCGCGACGATATCGCTTGTCGGCCTGAGCGTCCGCGCAAGATCAAACCGGTCCGACAGGTTGGTGACGTTGAGGCCGGCCGTCGGGGAAAGATCGTAAGGATGCGCCGGATCGGAGGCCTCATTGCCGCGATGGATCATGCCGCCGTGGGTGCCGGTCACATACCAGCCGCCCCAGCGCTGTTCGAACGGGGTACTCTGTTCGGTGAAGTCGAATGGCTTGGCGGGATCGGGAAATTGCGGTTCGCCCTCTGTCGTTGCCGTGATGCTGGCGACAATCCAGCCCGGCGCATAGCGGTTGACCATGCCATGACACAGGGCGCAGGTGTTGCCCTCGGGCGTGAATCGCGGCTTGTCGCTCCTGGCGGTATCGAGGGTGTAGAAGGCAAGGCCGCCCCTTGTGTCGTCGGCGATCAGTTCCAGCAGCCGGCCCTGATGCACGGCGGCCACCGCGACATCGTCCTTGAAATAGATGGCCCGCGGCGTCTTCGGGCTGATCTTGTCGAACTGCAGGCTGCTGCGGGTGAAGGTCAGAACCTGGGAATCCTCAGGCACGTCCAGGGCGGCGAGCAGGCTTTTCAGATAGCCCAGGCCGTTTTGCGCATAGGTGAGCCTGGCCTCCCCTTTGTCGAGCCGGGCCTGCAAGGCTTCGATGGCGTTGGTCGGCGCGGGCTCGGCGGCGCGCGACGGCAGCAGCGCCGCGCCCGCCAGCCCCGCCAGCGGCAGGAGCAGCAGCCAGATCTTGCGGCGAAACATCGACGCGGGCACCGGCTCGTTACTTCGGCGCGATCATGTCGGCCGGCCTCACCACGGCGTCGAATTCCTCGGCCGTGACATAGCCGCCGCCCACCGCTTCCTCTTTCAGGGTGGTGCCGTTCTTGTGGGCGGTCTTGGCGATCTTGGCGGCATTGTCATAGCCGATCCTGGGGGCCAGGGCCGTCACCAGCATCAGCGAGCGTTCCAGCCCCGCCTTGATATTGTCGCGGCGCGGCTCGATCCCGACGACGCAATTGTCGGTGAAGCTGATGGCGGCGTCGGCCATCAGCCGCACGCTTTGCAGGAAATTGTAGGCCATCACCGGATTGTAGACGTTCAGCTCGAAATGGCCCTGGCTGTCGGCGAAGGTCAGCGCGGCATGGTTGCCGAAAATCTGCACGCAGACCTGGGTCATCGCCTCGCACTGGGTGGGATTGACCTTGCCCGGCATGATCGAGGAGCCGGGCTCGTTCTCCGGCAGCGCCAGCTCGCCCAGGCCCGAGCGCGGGCCGCAGCCGAGCAGGCGGATGTCGTTGGCGATCTTGAACAGGCTGGCGGCCACGGTGTTGATCGCGCCGTGGCTGAACACCATCGCGTCATGGGCGGCCAGGGCCTCGAACTTGTTGGGAGCGGTGGTGAAGTGCATGCCGGTGATCTTGGCGATGCGCTCGGCCACCATCTTGTCGAAACCGACCGGGGCATTGAGGCCGGTGCCGACCGCGGTGCCGCCCTGGGCCAGTTCCATCAGCTTGGGCATGGTCTGCTCGATGCGCGCGATGCCGTTGGAAACCTGCGGCGGCATAGCCGGAAAATTCCTGGCCCAGGGTCATGGGGGTGGCGTCCTGGGTATGGGTGCGGCCGATCTTGATGATGTCGGCCCAGGCCGTGACCTTGGCGTCCAGCGCGGCATGCAGGTGCTTGAGGGCGGGCAGCAGCCGGTTGTGCGATCTCCTCGGCGCAGGCGATGTGCATGGCCGTGGGATAGGTGTCGTTGGACGACTGGCTCATATTGACGTGGTCGTTGGGATGGACCGGCTTCTTGGAGCCCATCACCCCGCCCAGCATCTCGATGGCGCGGTTGGAGATCACTTCGTTGGCGTTCATGTTGGACTGGGTGCCCGAGCCGGTCTGCCAGACGACCAGCGGGAAATGCGCGTCCAGCTTGCCGTCGATCACCTCCTGGGCGGCGGCGACGATGGTCTCGCCGATTGTCTTGTCCAGCCCGCCCAGCGCCATGTTGGTTTCGGCGGCGGCGCGCTTGACGATGCCCAGCGCCCGCACGATCGGCAGCGGCTGTTTCTCCCAGCCGATCTTGAAATTGCCCAGGCTGCGCTGGGCCTGCGCGCCCCAGTAGCGGCTGGCATCGACCTCGATCGGGCCGAAGGTATCGGTCTCGGTGCGGGTCTTGGTCATGGAAGGTCTTTCGGAACGGGCTATTTTTTTCGGAAGGAATCCAGGCTCACCACTTCGCCGGGCTTTTCGGCGGCAGGCACGGGCTTGGCTTCGTCCGGCTCCGGCACCTCGCCCTCGTCGGTTTCCGGCGGATTGGTCGGAACCATCACCGGCCCGGTGGCGGGCTTGGACGTGCCGTCGCCTTCGGCGCGGAATTGCAGGCCGAATTGCACGCCCGGATCGAAAAAGGCGGTCAGGGCATTGAAGGGAATATGCAGCGGCGCCGGCAGCTTCTTGAAGGTCAGCGTCACTTCGAAATAGTCGTCCTTGACCTTCAGCGCCCAATATTGGTGCTGGATGATGATGGTCATTTCGTCGGGATATTGTTCCTTCAGGAATTCCGGAATGTCCACGCCCTCGGCATGGGTCTTGAAGGTGAGATAAAAATGGTGCGCGCCGATCAGCCCGGACTTTTCGATGCGCCGCAATGCGTCGCGCACGACGCCGCGCAGCGCCGAATCGGTGAGAGCCTGATAGCCGATAAAGTCTTTTGCCATATGGGCCGGAGACTAAGCGCCGCGCCTAGGGAGTCAATCGCGCCAAGCGCGCAGGCCGGCCTGCAGAGCCCAAATTTGATGCAATTGCGGCAAAAATCCGGGGCACGCGGTCGCGGCCGAAAAGAAAATTTCGCGCCCCTCCTGTGTACAGAATTCAGGCGGGAGGCCTGGGTTGCCCGGCGCCCAGGCACGATGCGCTTGCGCATAGTGCCCTAATAGATAGGGGGGCGCCCTGCACGGTTGATTATAAGGTGGCGGGCTTCTGTTGCCGGCGCCCAGACCCGATGCGCTTGCGCATAGTGCCCTTATAAATAGGGGGCGCCGCAGGGTTGATAAGGTGGGGGGCTTCTGTTGCCCGGCGCCCCCCGAGCCGCGCTTGGCTAACCGAAGTTAGGCAGCGAGGGCCATTTCATTATCGTTGGCACCTGTACGAAAGCCCGATAACGGCGGAACAATACCGGGAGAAAGAACTGCCTTTACACGTCCGTCGATCCTGTTTCGCCCCCACAGAAACCCTCCCGCGCCAAGGGCTTGGGAGGGCTTGTGGTGGAGGCGCCGGGTACTGCCCCCGGGTCCGGGCCGCTTATTACACAGTCGTTTATCGCCATAGTCGGACATGCCGACCCCACCAATATAAGGACTGACGCTTAACAATTGAAGGCCTGCTTGACTTGCGGCCCGGGAGCGGGCAACCGCCTGATAAATGAGGGTTATCTATTCCAGTGAGGCCGAGATCCAGCGCATCGGCGAGGGGTTGGCGTCCTGTTCCCTGCCGAGGGCGGAATGGACCCATGCGGCCCATTTCGCCGCCGCCCTGTGGCTGATGCGCTACCGCACCGAGCTGGACCCGGCCCAAGCCATGCCGGGGCTGATCCGCGCCTATAACGAATCCGTCGGCCGGGTGAATGACGATAGCGGCGGCTATCACGAAACCATCACCCAGGCCTCGCTGCGGGCGGCGCGGGGCGTGCTGGCGGCCAATCCCGCGGACGTGCCGGTCTGGCGAATCGTCAACGCCCTGATGTCGTCCAACCTGGGCAACCCCAACTGGCTGCTGGAATACTGGTCGCGGGAGCGGCTGATGTCCGCTGAGGCGCGGCGGCACTGGCTGGAACCGGACCTCAAGCCCCTGCCATTCTGAAGGTCAGATCGAGGATGAAGCGGCCGCGCGAATCCTCTAGAATTTTCCCATGCAGCAATATCTGGACCTGCTCAGGCTTGCCCGCGACCAGGGCGTGGAAAAGCGCGACCGCACCGGTACCGGCACGCGGTCCCTGTTCGGCCACCAGATGCGCTTCGACCTGGCGGATGGCTTTCCGCTCGTCACCACCAAGAAGGTGCACCTGAAATCCATCATCTATGAACTTTTGTGGTTCCTGCGCGGCGAGACCAATGTGCGCTGGCTGCAGGATCATGGCGTCACCATCTGGGACGAGTGGGCCGATGCCCAGGGCGAGCTG
>CAWIGN010000003.1:0-480383 GCA_963835715.1 uncultured Alphaproteobacteria bacterium | reverse complement strand
GCCACGAAACTGTCAGACGACACAAGCATAAAGGACTTCGTGACGGCAAAACGACCAGCAACATTATCTCAGCGTCTTGCTTGTATCGCTTATTTTCTCGAAAATCGAAATAAAATTACAGAGATTACAAGTAAGATGCTAATTCAGGCAAATTCGGATGCGCGGCAACCACCAGTCGGTGATATGGGGAGAGAATTGAGGACCGCAACTCGGAGAGAAGGATTGTTTTCGGAATCTGGAAAACATACAAAGTGTTTGTCGGCAAGAGGAAGTGCCGTGGTTGAGGCACTTCCAGATCAACAAGCGGTAAAGAAGGCATATCTTGCACATCCTTTCAAAAAGAAATCTAGTAAATCAAAGAATAGAAACAAGTCGAAGTAGGATTCAGTAGCATGTAGAGTGAAAGGGAAATAATGTCTGTAGAGAATCTAAATTCCTCATCAATATTGGCTGGATTCCCGACGGGTCTTCGGGATCCTTTACTAGAATCTTATGGGTCTATTGTCAAGAATTTTAGAGAAGGACGGTGGGAGCCGGCTGAGTTGAATGGGGGCAAGTTGTCTGAAATTGTTTATACAATTCTGAAGGGGCATATTGAAGGTAAATTTTCCAATAAGCCTCAAAAACCTCAGCGCATGGATGAAGCATGTAAGTGACTTGAAAAAGCGGATTCTGCGAAATTCAGTCGTTCGATTCGCGTGCATATTCCGTGTGTGCTAGTTGCGCTTTACGAAGTCCGTAACAATAGGGGAGTTGGACATGCAGGTGGAGATGTCGATCCCAACCACATGGATAGTGTCTTTGTTTTGGGTGCTGCAAAATGGGTGATGGCTGAACTCGTCAGAGTATTTCATGGTGTCGACACTATCACTGCGACAAATTTCGTTGAGACACCTACCGACCGAACCTTACCACTAATTTGGGAAGTGGGAGGAAACAAAAGAGTCTTGAACCCCATCTTATGAAGACAAAACCATGGCATTGCTTTATGGCAATGTCGGTCTGGTTTCAGAATACGATCTTTTCCAATGGGTCGAGCATTCAAATCAGGCTGTCTACAGACGGGATATTCTAGTGAAAGCACATAAAGATAAACTAATTGAGTATGATCCGAAAAACAAGACCGTGCAAATATCTCCAATAGGCATTAAGGACGTTGAAGAAAATGTGCCTCTTCAAGTGTGACACACCAGAAGAGTCCGCGTTACCGATAGATTGGATAAGAAACAGTTTATTTTGAATTTCCGGCAAAGATTATAAGAGACGTGCTATTGATCTCCTCCGCGATATATAGGTTGAGCGGCGAGACACTGAAAGTTGTGGAGGGAATGCCGTGTTCCTACAAAAAATCACATATTTATGGGATAGACAAACCCGCAATTTGGTGCTACACCTATCCCATGAACCAATTCCACCCGACCACCCGCCCATCCGACCGCTCCGACTCGTCTGTCGTCCGTCGTCCGCACTGGGGGGTAAGCATAAGGCGTTCCCTTTCCCGCCTGCTTTACCTCCCCACACCAAACATGTGCTACACCATCCAACCTGCCCCGCTTCTCACCCTGCCCGGCGCCCCGACCGCCCGACTATCCGACTAACCGACATTCTGTCGTCCGTCGTCCGGCTATCCGACGACCCGCCCCTCCGCCATCTGCTCGCTCCCCTTGCGCGCCCGTACGCCGCCGCCACGCCCACCCCCACCACGCACATTACGCCACAGATAATGAGCGCGGTCTCGACGCCTGCCAGCTGCGCGACTGTGCCGACAAAGAAACCGCCAATCGGCGTACTGCCCATCGTCAAGAGGCAGGTTGATGCTCAAGACGCGCCCACGGCAGATGTTCGGGCGTGTTTAATTGCAAGAGCGAGCTCGCCACCGTCGCGCAGGTAATCCCGGTGAAGCCGACAATGACAAAGAGGAACGCCGAGAGCCAAAAATACGAGGAAAGTGCGAGTGTGCCGAGGAAAATGCCAAAAATCGCGCCGCTGATAATATCCGCTGCATGTTGATGCGGCGCATGTATGCGAGTGCGAACGCCGCGAGCAGCGCGCCAAACCCCATTGCGGCGCTGAGCAAACCAAATCCCGCCGCATCGGTTTTTAATACATTGTCGGCAACGAGGGGCGTAATAATGGTAAAGTTAAAGCCAAACATGCCGATAAACGCGGTCAAAATCAAAATCGGAAGAGATTAGCGGGTGTGCGTGAACGCAAACTGCAAACCCTCTTTTAACCGTGTGAGCATCGAGCCATTCGTCGCCCTGCGAAGGGTTGAAAAACGCGGTGGCATCCATCATGCAAGCGCAATCATGACGGGAATAAAACTGATGGCGTTGGCAAAGAGGGTCGGCGCAATGCCAATCAATTGAATGACGACGCCCGCCAAAGCGGGACCGAAATGCGCGCGCCGTGAAACGTCATGGAATTCAAGCCGACCGTGTTCACCAACACTTCGCGCCCGACCATTTCATACAGAAATGCCTGCCGTAGAGGATTGTCCACCGCCGTTATCAGACCCTGCGTCACCGCCAGCACATAGACGTGCCACAATTGAATCACCCCTGTCGCAACGAGCGTTCCAAAAATCACCGCCTGAATGAGGAGGAGCGCCTGTGTCACGAGCAGTGCGGAACGTTTTGGCAAATGGTCTGCGACACCCCGCCAAACAGGGCAAACAACATGACCGGAACGTATTGCAAGGTAATCACCACCCCAGAGCGAACGGCGAACCGTCGGTCAATTGAAGCACCAGCCATGCCTGTGCGGTCGTCTGCATCCACGTGCCCGTGAGCGAAATAATCTGCCCGAACCAAAAGAGACGAAAATTCCGCACACTTAGTGCCTGAAACCCGCTCGCCACCGCCGTCACCCACGGGCGCACCCGCGCCCGCAGGACAGTGTTTGTTTCTCTTACATCCACGCCTCGACCTCCACGTTGAAAAATGCTTGTATTAGAATGATATAAAGCGCCCCTTTTTGACGTAGGATTGTATATACGAACGCCATTTTGTTAGTACTTTGGAACAACCACCTTGCTATAGTAGACTCGTCCCGCCCAATCCTCCCGTCATTCAACAGCAATCCCCTCTTTGGGTCTGTGGCTTTCGTGCCCATACCCCACCCCTCACTTGCTCTTGACGGAACGATTTTCTCATACCCGCACATTCAATCCGATGAGTACGACTGCGCGTACGAACGGCGATTACACTATACTCATTCATCCCGCGCCCTCTGCACAAAATCGCTCGCTGTAACAGTTCCGGAGTTTTAGGTTACCTGCAACTCTGGTTGGGCGCTGGTCGTTTTGGAGGAAAAACATGGGAATTTTCGAAAACTATCGCGGCAGAATTGTTTGAATATGCCGCGATCAATCTTGTATGGACGCTCAATGGCATCACTTGTCAACAGCAACGCGCAAGCCCTAGACCCCTTTTTCGGATATTCCACGCGGAATTGATTGGGCAAAACCCTCAACGCAATTGTCCCCCCGCGTTTCCGCGATAAACCATCCTCGCGCGTTCGAAACCTTTTTGCAAGCCCACTCCCACCGCCAGTTTTTGGGCAAAGAGGCCCACTTTGTGGGTCTCGCCCACGATGGGCGCGAGATTCCCGCTTGACATCCTGCTGGGTCCCTTTCACCAGGCGGAAGGAATCATGGTCGCGCAGTATCCGCGATCTGACCGTAAGCGCGCCGCGCCCAACGGGACCTGGAGGCCAGCGAAGCCCGCTTGAGAAGCACCCTCGACAATTCGCTGGAAGGGCTGTCAGATTATCGACCTGCATTTTGTCTATCGCTATATAAACGCCTACGGAAGCCATACAGGAGCTGAACGCAGTACGCAAGCCGAGCTGTTGGGGCGCACGATGATGGAATGTTACCCCGGCATCGAAAACACCGCCTTTTTCGGAGCTGACTGCGGCGGTGCATGGAACAGCCGAACCCCAACGCCTCGAAAACGAATTTATCTTTCCCGATGGGAGCAAGGGTTGGTTCGATCTGAAGCATCGACCCTTCCCCGGAAGGGGTCTTTATCCTTTCGTTGGATATGACAGAACAGCATCGGGCGCAGGAACAGGCCGGAACAAGAGATCTCTGCGCCTCACAGTCACTGCATACGATTGACCGCGCGATCTTGAATACGACCGATATGCACCTTGCGCTCAATACGGTTTTGCAAGAGACCCGCGACCCGTCTCGGTGTGGGATGCCGGGCTCATTTACTCTGCTGAATTTGCACAATCTGATGCTGGACGCGGCGACCATCGGCTTGAACCGGGCATTGACGAACCATGCGACCGATGTGCGTGTCGGCGAGGGCGTTACGGGAACGGCAGGGCTGGAGGGCGCGGTTGTCAATCCATCCGACCGACGCTCTGCCGATCCTGTCGACCAACGGAATTCTCCGAAATGCTTTGCCGCGAGAAAATTTCAAACCAGCTATGCCGTGCCGCTGATTGTCAAAGGCAATCTCATTGGGACGCATGACCGTCTTGTTTCCGCTCTGCTTTTCAAGCGCGGACGACTGGTTCGTGTTTCTGGAAAAATGATCGTGGGACAGACGGCAATTGCGATTGACAGTGTCAAGCAATTTACGGATTTACAGCGCATCAATACCGAGCTGTCTATGGCATATGACACGACGATTGAAGGTCTGGTCGAATGCGCTCGACCTCCGGCGACAAAGAGACGGAAGGACACACCCAGCGCGTGACGGACATGCACGCTTCGGCTGGCGCAGCACGCCGGGATCAGCGGCGGGCAGATGGTCCACATTCGGGCGCGTCGCGCTTAGATTCCACGATATCGGCAAAATGGGGATTCCCGATGCGATTTTGCTCAAACCCGACCACTTGACCGAGGCGGAATGGGTGATTATGCGTAAACACCCGGCCGATGCTTACAATTTATTGTCGCCCATCACCTATTTGCATGACGCGTTGGATATTCCCTATTGTCATCATGAAAAATGGGACGGCACGGGCTATCCGCGTGGGCTGAGCGGAAATCAAATTCCCCTCGCTGCGGCGGCTGTTTCGCGGTCGGAGCGTATTCGGGACGCCTGCTCTGGACCGCCCTTATCGTCCGGCGTGGGAGGAAAAGCGGGTCATCAAGGATCACAGCGAATTGTCCGCCAATCACCTTGACCCCGGATGCCGTCGGCTTGTTTTTCGAGACGTTGCAGATCAGCCGAATTGACGCGCGCCGTCGCCCGTACTGTCTTTTCGAGCAGCAGGTTTGGCGATGCGATATAATTCAGCGCCGAAATCTCGTGGGATGTGGAATTTATGGCGTTGTCTACCAGGTGCATTTGAGCTTGGCTTTCGCGGATTCGGGAAGACGAGAATTCTCACATAAACGTTCGCAATGACAGTGAATCCCTCATTTCTTGTTGGATTGTATTTTCAGGTCTGCTTGTGAATCACGGAGGGAGATAATAAATTTTCCCTTTCCCGTATGGGGTTGTAGCTAAGCTGTACAATCAATAACATCATAGAGATATTAAGACCACTTCGACTATTTTGGAGCGATAGGGAGAATTTCCCTCTGATCGTCTGGATAATTTTGAATATCGTTAGGAGTCTTGGCGCTGGCGTATGAACGAATGGCGAAATTCCACAAGCGGTTCGTGCCAAAGAGCAGCAGCCAGCGCCAGCACCACACCAATGGCAATTTGGTCCGATTCGAGCAAGCCCAACAGCGCGTACGTGGGAACGGTCGTGATGAACGCAATGGGGATTACGAACGTGAGGGCAGCGCGCAGCCATACCGCCGTAAACGGTAATCGGAAAACGCGCGGCTTCGTAGAACGAATAAAAGAACTCTGCGAGGTTGTCCACCTTGACGAACCAAAATGACATGGTCATCATCGCCAGCCAGACGCAATACACAATCACGATCGCCGGCGGTGTGTTATACGCACCGTCGGTTGCGGGTGTAGTTCAATGGTAGAACGGCAGCTTCCCAAGCTGCATACGAGGGTTCGATTCCCTTCACCCGCTCCAATACCTGGCCCGAAATCTGAGAGCGATTTTGCGAATGATTTTGCGTCCGGCTGGGCGCCGCGGACCGGTAATTGTTGCGATGCGGAATATCCGGCGGTCCTAAGGCGGCGATTGGCATTTTAAATTGTGCAAACCGCCAGAGGCACTTTAGACTGTGGCCGGGCAATATTATCGTCAGAAAAACAACAGGGGAGGCTGCCATGAAAGCGAACGGTCTTGTCACCGTCCTATTGGCCACGGCCATCAGCACGTCTGCGACCACCGCTCCGGCGAACGCACAAACACCGAGTAACGAAATCGATAGCCATATCGCGGCGGCCAAGACTGCCGCGGGACTGGATTATCGCGCCACATTCGTAAATCTGTGCTTTCCCACCCCTTTTCCGGGTGGTCCACGCGGTGCGGCTGCGCTGCTCGCGCCGCGGCCCGCACCCGACCGTGGGACCTGGTATGCCTCGCCCTATCAGGTGTTCGACAATCTCTACTGGCTCGGCACGCGGCAACATTCTTCCTGGGCGCTGAAAACCAGCGCAGGCCTCATCATCATCGACACCAATTTCGCCTGGGCGACACAGCCGGAAATCCTGGACGGCCTGGCGAAGCTGAAGCTCGACCCCAAGGACATCAAATACGTGATACTCAGCCACGCCCATGGCGATCATGACCAGGGCGTCGCCACCCTGCAGAGCAGGTTCGGCGCCAAAGTGGTCATGGGCGGCCCCGACTGGGACGCCACATTGAAGCGCGCTCCCGATGTGGCGGGCGGCGTGCCGACACGCGGCCCGGGCGACATTGCGGTGGGACCCGAAGGTGCCAAGGTGACCGTGGGCGACACCACGGTGGACATCGTCTTCACACCTGGGCACTCGCCGGGCACCCTGTCCTATGTCTTTCCGGTGAAAGACAAGGGCAAGACGGTGATGGTGGCCTATTCCGGCGGTACCTTGACCGGCGCCTTCGGCACCGACGGCAAACGCTGGGATGAGTATATCGATTCTCAAAAGCGTATTGCCCAGGCGGCCGCCGCCGCCGGGGCCTCCGTTATTCTTTCCAACCATAGCGAGTATGACAACGCCTATACCAAGGCGCGGCTGGTGGGGGTGAAGCGTGAAGTCGGGGAAGGCAACCCGTTCATCGTGGGGCCGCAGAGCGTTCAAAACTACTTCACGGTAATGGAGGAATGCGCCGCCGCGGCTAAGCTGCGCAATGGCGCGAAATAGGACGGCGGGGCTCTGTCCGTCCGGTTCGGGGGATCTCATGACACTGTGGAATCGCCGCCGCGCGTTGGCGCACCTGGGCGGAGCCGCCGGCGCAGCACTATGGCTACCGCCATCGGCGGATGCCTTGGGCCTCGCCGCCGACAAGATAAAGGTGATCCGCTACTACGCCAATCTTGGTGATGCCCAGGGCCGCCAGGGCCAGCCCATGGTCAACCAGTCCACCAATGTGGTGATCATCGAAACCGAAAGCGGCTTGATGGGCATCGGTGAAGGTGGCGAGCCCCGGACCATGGAGGAATGTGCCGCCATGCTGATCGGGCAAGACCCGTTCCGCATCGAGAATATGTGGCAGCGCATGATGCGTGGCTATTTCTATCCCGCGGGGCGGGAAAAGATCCATTCCCTGGGCGCGCTGGACCTCGCGCTGTGGGACCTCAAGGGCAAAGCGGCGGGCTGGCCGGTGTGGCAGTTGCTCGGCGGCAAATCACGCGACTATATCGAGCTTTATGCGACGGCGTTTCCCCGGCCCCAGCCCGGCGCCACCATCGCCGACACGGCGCGGGCCTGCCGCGATGCGGGCTTTCGCGTTTATCGCAGCGCCGCCGATATTGGGGGCGGGCGCGAGGTGGACCGGTTCGCTCTGGTGCGGCGCATGTTCGACGACTGCGCGGCCATGCAGAAAGCAGCGGGCGATGGCGGCTGGGCGATGGATTTCCATACCGAGCTGGACCCGCCGGACGCCATGCGATTATGCCAATTGATCGAGGATGCCCAGCTTGCCCCCTATTTCTGCGAGGACCTGATCCGCAGCGAGAATGTCGACGCCTATGAGATCATGCGCCAGCGCACCAAGCTCCCGATCGCAGTGGGCGAGCAGTTCGGCTACAAATGGGACGTCAACACGCTGATCGAGCGCCAGCTGATCGACTATGCCCGCGTCACCCTGCCCAATGTCGGCGGCATCAGCGAGTTCATGAAGATCGTGGCTATGGCCGAGACTCATTATGTCGGCATGATTCCGCATTTCACCGGCCCGATTGCGGAAGCAGCCTTGGTCAACTGCCTGGCTGCGACCTCCGTGCCGGCGTTAATGGAAATGCTGGGCAACGGCACGCGCGCCTGGCCCTACCTGCCTAAGGTCTATGATTTCAAAAACGGCAAGCTATGGCCCAACCAGCGCCCCGGCCTGGGCGTGGAAGTGGATGTGAGCAAGCTGACGAAGATCGGAGAATACGCTACCTATCGCGCCGGGATGCTGCTCAACCATCGTCCTGACGGATCTTTCACCAACTGGTAGGTGAAGGGGCTTGGCCGCCGGTCGGCGTTCCGGAATCGGTCGGGAGTTAAAAAATGCCCAGGATAGAAAATGCCCAGGATAGTCGTCGTCGCCACGGATTAAAGGGAGCCTATGTATGATGGATCGCAGATATTTTTTGGTTACGACGTCCGCGCTAGCCCTGCTAGGGCCGAGCTCTGCAGGTGCTCAAACTGTCCCGCAAGACACGCCGTGGCTGCATTACGCCAACGACCTGTCCAGCACCCGCTATTCGCCGCTGGATCAGATCAACGCCTCGAACTTCAACAATCTGGAACTGGCCTGGCGGTTCAGCACCAATTCCCTGGGGCCGCGGCTGGACGCCGACTATCAATCCACGCCGCTGATGGTGAATGGGCGCATTTATGTCACCGCCGGTTTTCGCCGAGACGTGGTCTGCCTCGACGCGGGGTCCGGCGAGATTCTCTGGATGCACACTTATGACGAAGGCGAGCGCATCGGCTCTCGCGGCGGTCCGGGCCTTGGCGTCGGCTATTGGACTGACGGCACAAGTGAACGCGTGGTCTATGTCACGCGCGCCTACAATATGTTTTCGCTCGACGCCAAGACCGGTATCCCCGATCCGGACTTCGGCACCAACGGCATGGTCGACCTGCGCCTGGATGACGACCAGCAGATGGATCCCAATCGCGGCGTGATCGGTCTGCATGCGCCGCCATTCGTGGTGCGCGATACAGTTGTGGTCGGGGCGGCGCCGACCGCCGCTTCCAAGGGCTATGTGCGCGGCTTCGACGTCAAGACCGGCAAGCGCAAATGGATCTTTCATACCATCCCCCGCAAGGGCGAATTCGGCTATGAGACCTGGACCACGCCCGGGCAGGCCGAAGCCGCCGGTAACATGGGGGCCTGGGCACCCATGTCGGCCGATCCTGAATTGGGTCTGGTCTATGTGGGGGTCGAATTGCCGCCGACGGACCTCGTGGGTGTCAGCCGCACAGGCCCGCATTTGTTTTCCGAAAGCCTGGTGGCGCTGGACATCGAAACCGGAGCGCGCAGGTGGCACTATCAAATGGTCCATCACGGCATCTGGGACCGTGACGTCTGCTGTGCCGGCGTCATCTGCGACATCCCCCATGACGGCAAGATCGTCAAAGCCATCGCGCAGCCCACCAAGCAGGGCTTCGTCTATGTGCTGGACCGCACCAACGGCAAGCCGGTCTGGCCGATCCCGGAAAAACGGGTCGCCAAGGGCAATGTGCCGGGCGAATGGTATTCGCCCACCCAACCCATTCCCAGCGCACCGCCCCCCTTCGCCAGGCAGGGCGTGACGGTGAACGACCTGGTGGACTGGACACCGGAAATAAAGGCGCGCGCGCTTGAGATCGCCAGCCACTATCATCTCGCAGCGCTCTACGACCCGCCGCCTTTGGTCAACGACAAGATCTTCGGTGCGCTGTGCATGCCCGGCCTGCAGGGCGGCATTAACTGGCCCGGCGCGTCCTACGATCCGGAAACCAACATTCTTTATGCATTTTCCAAAAACGAGATGGGTGTTATCGGCGCGACCGTGACGAAAGATGGCAAAGTCGTTCAAGCGGGTGGCTATCCGCCGCCAGGTAGTGCCGATGCGAATGGCGGTTCTTTCGGTGGCGTGGCAAGCATCACGGGTGGCAGTTCCCGATTTCGTTATCGGCCCGACGGTCTCAACGATCCCATCGGACCGGGCGTGATCTCGATCGAACGCATTCCCCTGATGAAGCCACCCTATGGCACCATCACCGCCATTGACCTCGGCAAGGGCACCCTGGCGTGGCAAATCGTGCACGGCGAGACGCCGGACCACATCAAGAACCATCGCCTGCTCAAAGGCGTTTCCATTCCTCGCACCGGCCAGGCTGGCATTCTGGGCACCCTGACCACCAAGAGCCTGGTGATCTGCGGCGATTGCGGCCTGTTCACCGACGAGACGGGCCGTAAGGGCGCGCGCCTGCGCGCCTATGACAAGGCCACCGGCGAGCAGAAAGGCGCGGTGTTCATGGACAAGGTGCAGACCGGGGCGACCATGACTTACATGCACAAGGGCAAGCAGTATCTGGTTTGCGCCCAGGGCGGTTCCTTTGGTGCCGATCTGGTGGCGTATACCTTGCCGGGTTAAGGGGACCGTAAGGGGCGTGCCATGGCGTGCCCAGAAATGGCGGGATCGGGGGCGCGTAAGGACATTTTTTCCACGACTGTGACACTGCTCACTATCGGAAAAATTGTGCGCGATACGGCGGTTTGATTCCCTTCACCCGCTCCAAATCGTCCCTGTTCTGATAGCCTGTTCTGATAGCATGTGCGGGTTCCCAGGGAGGCAGACATGGATAATTTGACTCGTCGCGACAGCATTGTTCTTACAGCGGTGGGCGGCGCGGCCTCGGCGCTCACGGGCAGCGCCGAAGCGGCGGCCGCTCCTCAGTCCCTTGCGGGCCTTGCCCGCAGCAGGGGCCTGACCGGGTTCGGCAGCGCCATCGGCGGCGTCGACCGGCCGGGCAGCGCGTTCAGCGATCTTGGCGCCCGCGACATCCAGCTGCGCGAATGCAACATCCTGGTTCCGGAAAATGAGCTGAAATGGACGTCGCTGCGTCCCAATCCCAGGGATTTCACATTCTATGGCGCCGACATCCTGCTGGACTGGGCCGAAAAGAACGGCATGAAAATCCGCGGCCACAACCTGATGTGGCTGCGCCCGGACCGCAATTCCGACTGGCTGAACGCTTACGATTTCGGGCCGCGTCCCGGCACCGAGGCCGAACGGCTCATCCGCGACCATGTCACCACCGTCTGCCGGCGCTACGGCAACCGGATTTTCACCTGGGACGTGGTGAACGAGGCTATCGACCCGGCCAGCGGCGCGATGCGCGACATGGTGTTCACCCGCCACCTGGGCGACGACTGCATGGACATCGTGTTCGACGCCGCGCGCAAGGCCGCGCCGCAGGCGCAGCTGGTCTATAACGACTTCATGACCTGGGGCGACAACAGCGCCCGGCATCGCGACGGCGTGCTCAAGCTGCTGGACCGGATGAAGACGCGCAAGGTGCCGGTCGATGTGCTGGGCGTGCAAAGCCACATCGGCGCCGGCGAGATCGGCGACGTCAAGGGTACGATGACTTTTGACGCGCGCGAGGAAAAAGACTGGAAGAGCTTCATGGACGCCGCCACCGCCATGATTCCGCGCCTGCAGATCACCGAGTTCGATGTCAGCGAGGTCGGCACACCCGCCGACATCCCTTCGCGCGACCGCATCATCGCCGATCTCGCCCGGCGCTATCTCGACATGATGCTGCGCTATCGCGGGCTGGACCATGTGATGAGCTGGGGCCTGCTGGATCATCATTCCTGGCTGCAGGGGCGCACCCGCCGCGCCGACGGCATGCTCAAGCGCGGCACCCTGTACGATCCGAACTACCAGCCCAAGCTGCTGCGCCAAGCCGTCGCGGACGCCCTGCGCAATGCGCCCATGCGCGGCTGAAACCGGCGGGTCCGTCCGTCCGGCGGCGCCATTGGATCCGGGCCCGGCCGGTGGGCGCCGTCCCGACCGTCATGCTGCACAAGCGAAGGAGACGCAGAGCGCCTGCGAAGTTCCGTGCGGCCACGTGGCTCTGGTTGGGTGGAATATTTTACATTAAGAACCCTTCATCCGGCCGCCCTGGGGGACAGGCCGCACAAAAAGGAAACTCACATGAAGTCTAGTATTTGTATCGCCGCCGCCACCGCGGTGGCGCTTCTGACGCCGTTTGCCGCGTCCGCACAGTTCCTGGGCAAGGAAGACAATGCGGTTACGGCCAACCGCATGACCGGCCAGTTCTGGGCGCCCAAGCCCAGCAAGATGACGCCCTACACGGCGCCCAACAAGCCGCATTGGAAGCTGTCGGAGATCCTGGCCGCCCACAAGGGCAAGAGCGACTGGGTACAGCCCATCGTGCGCAACAAGGACCAGGAAGGCGACTATGTTTCGATGGGCGCCGGCCAGACGACCAAGCCCAAGATGTGGCCTGACGACCGGCTGGTATTCATCGTGTGGGACGGTTCGATCAAGGTATCGATCGACGGCTACGAACCCTTTGTCGCCACCAAGGGCTTCATGGTCAACGTCCCCTTCCGCCACGTCTACACGCTGGAAAATGTCGGGACCACGCCGGCGCTGCGCTTCGAAGTGCGCCAGACCGGTTCCACGCCGATCTATCCGGCCAGCGAGACGCCCGATCCGGTCTCCGGCATGACCTATGTGAAGGTGACCGAGTTGCCGGGTCCGGCCAAGGAAAAGGACACCAATCCTATCTATGTCGATTACATGAAGGAGCTCAACGGCACCGACAAGCCGTATGGCGGCAAGTTCGTGTGGGATGACCACTTCACCTCCAACATCCTGCGCGGCAAGGCCGGGAAGGAAGTGCCGCCCGACAGCAACAAGGGCCACTTCCACGTCGGCTGGACCGAGTTCTGGTTCATCCTGGAAGGGCGTATCGGCATGAAGGTCGAAGGCGAGAAGTATTTCGTATGCGATCCGGGCGACGTGATGATCGCCGCGCAGGGCCGCTGGCATCGCGCCGGCAACGATCCCAGCGCCCCCTGGTCCACGCGGGTTCCGTTCAACCCGCGGCCGCCGATCCTGCACAATTTCGAAGTGACCGGCGACTAAGCGCGTTCGGCGCAAGACAAACCCCCGCGCCCAAAGGCGCGGGGGTTTTTTTGTGCCCCGAGTCGCGGCGCTCGCCTCGTGGGGCAGGTTTTGGGCCGCGGGCCGCCGTGCCATTTTGTGCGCCGCACCATGGCCGGAATGCGAGGCCGCGGGCCGGTAACGCTAATATCGGCAACAGCGCGGTTGACGGGGCGCCCGGCAATTTTACAGCGGGGCCAAATTCTGCTTATTTGTCTGAGGATTGCGCTGAGTTCGCCAGCGACTTTTCGGGGGATAAGCCGCGCTGGCGCGGCAACGCGGACGAAAGAAAAGCAAAAAACAAAAAAGCAAAAAGTAGTAAGAGTCATCCATGAAGCGGTTTGTTGTTTTTCTACTGGCCTGTGTCAGCACATCTGCCTTCGCGGATTCGCCGGGGTTGCAGGACCAGTTCGATACGACGGTAAAGCCGTTCGTCACCAAATACTGCACCGGCTGCCACAGCGGCGCGCAGCCCACGGGGCAGTTCGATCTCAAATCCTACACCACGGTGGATCAGGTGAAGGAGGATTTCCCGCGCTGGTCGCTGCTGGCCGACCGGCTCACCGCCCATGAAATGCCCCCCAAGCCGATGCCCCAGCCGCCGGCGGAAGCCGTTCAGAAGATCATCGACTGGGTTCATGCGGTGCGCGGCGAGGAGATCAAGCGGCTGGGCGGCGATCCGGGCATCGTGCTAGCCCGCCGTCTCAGCAACGCCGAGTACAACTATACCATCCGCGACCTCACCGGTCAGGACATGGAACTCACCCGCCAGTTCCCGGTGGATCCCGCCAACCCCGCCGGTTTCGACAATTCCGGCGAATCGCTCACCATGTCTCCGTCCCTGCTGAACAAGTATCTGCAGGCGGCGCGCCAGGTCGCCGATCATATGGTGCTTTCGCCCGACGGCATCGATTTCGCGCCGCACCTGATGGAGGTGGAAAGCGACCGCGACAAATACGCGATCCAGCGCATCATCGCCTTTTACAAGGCCCAGCCCACCGACTTTGCCGACTATTTCGAGGCCGCCTGGCGCTACCGGTATCGCGCCCAGCTGGGCACGCCGGGCATGACGCTGGCCAAGACCGCGGTCCAGGCCAAGCTCAGCGCCGTGTACCTGCCGCGGGTCTGGTCCATTCTCCATGACAAGCAGCCCGTGGGGCCGGTGGCAAAGCTCCAGGCGATGTGGAACGCCTTGCCCGCGCCCAAGAATGCCGCGGCCGGCCAGCTTCAGTCCCAGACCGAGGCGATGCGCGATTTCGTTACCCGCATCCGCGCCCACACCGCCATGCAGTATGCCGCGCCAGTGGTGAAGGGGCTGCCGGGACAGTCCGAACCGCTGCACAATTGGCGGCTTGAGCAGTATGCCCAGGGCCATCGCAAGAGCGATCCGAATGACCTGCGCGCCGACAACCAGCCCGAGCCGGTGCTGCCGGAAGTCCCCAGATATCCGGCGCTGCACGACGACGCCTCGCCGCGCTGGGAGGTCCTGTCGGCCTATGCCCGGGCCGGCGATGCCGACCTGGTGTATCCGGCGGGGCAGAAGGCCCGCTACCAGAAGGCCTTTGCGCGCTTCGCCGATGTCTTCCCCGACACTTTCTACGTCAGCGAGCGCGGCCGCTACTGGCCCGACAATTCCACCGACCAGGGCCGTTTGCTGAGCGCCGGCTATCACAATACCGGCGGTTACTACCGCGACGACACCGCCTTGATGCAGTTGATCCTGGACAAGAAGGGACAGGCTCGGCTCAACCGGCTGTGGAACGAGTTCGACTTCGTCGCCCACCAGACCGAACGCACCTGGGTCCAGTATTATTTCAATCAAAGCGGGGAAGTAGACGGCAACATCAATGGGCCCCTGTCTTCGGAGTCCGGATCGAAGCGTCCGGTAGGCCACGAAGTCACCGACGCGGCGGTGATTATTGCGATGCGCGACAAGTATCTGGCCCGGGCGGCGGCGGACAAGGACAATGATCCGATCGCGCCGAAAGCGATCCGCTGGCATTTCGGTCTCATCAACGCGACCTTGCGCAGCCTGGAAAAGGAGCACACCGCCGCCGAGCCCAGGCATCTGGCGGCGCTGGCCCGCTTTGCCGAGCGCGCCTATCGCCGTCCGCTCACGCCCGGCGAGCGCGCCAGCCTGGTGGCCTATTACAAGCAGCTTCGCGCCGAGAACCGCCTGTCGCATGAAGACGCCATCCGCGACTGCATCGTCAGCGTACTGATGTCGCCGGATTTCCTCTATCGCTTCGACCTGGGCAAGGCGGTTGCGGGCGGGCCGAAACCCGCGCTGACCAGCGCGGCGCTGACCAAGCCCTTCACCAGCGAACCGCTGTCCGACTACAGCCTGGCCAGCCGCTTGAGCTATTTCCTGTGGTCCAGCATGCCTGATGCGGAACTGATGAAGCATGCCGCGGCGGGTGACCTGCACCGGCCGGACGTTCTGAGGGCCCAGGCGCAGCGCATGCTCAAGGATGCCAGGGTCAACGGGCTTGCGACCGAGTTCACCGGCAACTGGCTGGTCTTCCGCCAGTTCGAAACCAACAATTCGGTGGATCGCCAGCGCTTCCCCACCTTCGACGACAATTTGCGCGAAGCCATGTTCCAGGAGCCGATACACTTCATGCAGGACACAATCGTGCATGACGGCTCGATGCTGGACCTGCTTTACGGCAACTACACGTTCGTGAATCCGCCGCTGGCCCGCCATTACGGCATGCCCGCGGTGGAGGGTGATGTGAATCATTGGGTGCGGGTGGACGATGCGGAAAAATATGGCCGCGGCGGCATCCTGCCCATGGCGGTGTTCATGACCGAATATTCGCCGGGCCTGCGCACCAGTCCGGTGAAGCGCGGCAACTGGGTGGTGCAGAAGGTCCTGGGTATTCGCGTGCCGCCGCCGCCGCCGGTGGTTCCCGAACTGCCCAGCGATGAGTCCAAGACCGATCTGCCGATCCGCGCCATGCTGGAGCAGCATCACAAGAATCCCTTCTGCGCCGGCTGCCACCAGCGCTTCGACTCCTTCGGTCTTGTCTTCGAGGGCTATGGCCCGGTGGGCGACGCGCGGACCAAGGACCTGGCCGGCCGGCCGATCGATGCCTCGGCAACCTTCCCGGGCGGCGTGGATGCCGTCGGCGTCTCCGGTCTGCAGACCTATATCCGCCAGCACCGGCAGGACCGCTATGTGGAGAATCTTTGCCGCAAGCTGCTGTCCTATGCCCTCAACCGCTCGCTCCAGCTGTCCGATGAATCGCTGGTGGACAAGATGAAGACCAGGCTGGAATCCGACGGATACAGGTTCCGCGCCCTGGTGGACGCCATCGTGGCCAGCCCGCAATTCCTCAACATGCGGGAGCCGGAGATGGCCGAAATCAAGCATGCCGCGCTGCAGCCCGCCAATATCGATGCTATAAAGGCCTATCTCAGGAAGGGGAACTGACATGCCTGGTTCAACCACCCGGACTCCTTTGTCCCGCGCCTTCTCCCGTCGCGTGGTGCTCAAGGGCGCAGGTTGCAGCATGGCCTTGCCCTGGCTGGAGTCGGTCAATGCCCTGGCCGACACGCCCTCGCCCGCCGATTTCCCCAAGCGGTTCGGCGTGGTGTTTTTGGGTTGCGGCATCAATGAGGAACATTGGAGCGCGGAAGGCAACGGCGCCGACATGAAGCTCAGCAAGACGCTGCAGCCTCTGGAGCCGCTGAAGCAGAAGATCAATGTCATCGACGGCCTCTATGTCAAATCCCTGACCAACCAGGGCATCCATCCGGCCCAGACCGGCAGCCTGCTGTCGGGCGAACACATCACCAAGGGCGCGCTGATCCATTCGGGCATCAGCGTGGACCAGATGATCGCGAACCGGGTCGGCCAGGACACGCCGCAATCCTCCATGGTGCTGGCCTGCGAACAGCCGATGACCGGGTATCACGAGACCAACTTCTCGCTGGCCTACAGCTCGCACCTGTCCTGGCAGACCCCGGATTCGCCGGTGCCGGTCGAGGTCTATCCTTCGCTGGCCTGGGACAGCCTGTTCGACAACCGCGGCAGCATGCTCAATCTCAGCGTGCTGGACCGCGTCAAGGCGCGCGCCCAGGACCTGTCGCGCAAGATCAGCGCCACCGACCGCGGCAAGCTGGACGAGTTCCTCACCAGCGTGCGCGAGATTGAAAAGCGCGTCGAGGTGATGCGCAAGGCCAAGACCGACGCCGATGACGGCGCCAAGGCCAGGAACATGCCCGCCGCCATGATGGAGCGGCCGGCCAGCGGCCTGCCGGAGGACCTGCGCGAACATTCAAAGCTGATGTGCGATCTCATCGCCATCGCCTTCCAGACCAACAAGACCCGCGTCGCGTCCCTGATCATCTCGCGCGACCTGTCGGCGATGTACTATCCCTTCCTGGACGTCAAGGAAGGCCACCATGCCGCAAGCCACGACAATGCCTCGGACGGCTACGAACGCATCGCCCGCTTCCATGTCGGCCAGTATGCCTATCTGGCCTCCAAGCTCGACGCCATGAAGGAAGGCGACGGCACCGTGCTGGACAATAGCTGCCTGATGTTCATGTCCAACATGTTTGTCGGCCGCAAGCACGACAACACAAGACTGCCGCTTGTCCTGACGGGCGGCCTTGGCGGCACGCTGCAAACCGGCCGGACGCTGAACTACCTGAAGGACAGCGACGACAATCGCAAGATGTGCAGCCTGTATCTGTCGCTGATGGACCGGTTCGATTTGAAGCTGGACAAGTTCGGCGACGCACAGACGCGCCTGGAGCGCCTCTAGGCCGCCTTTTTACCGGACATTTGCAGGCTTTCGTGCGGGTTGCATGACCGGCGCGAGGGATTTTGCCGTGGTTCCGCCCGCCAAAAGGGGATTGGCGCAGACCGGGCCAAGCCCGGCCGGAACCTGGATGCGCGCTCGCGCGTTAACACTCCCGAATAAGGGAGAAGACCATGCGCACACAGATGCTGATTTTGGGGTTTTCCGCGTGTTTGCTGGTTGCGGGCTGCGGCACCAACCAAGGCGACCGCGCCGCGAGCGGCGCCTTGATCGGTGCGGCCGGTGGCGCTGTCCTCGGCGCGGCGGCGGGCAATGCGGGATTGGGTGCCGCGGCCGGCGCGGTGGCGGGCGGTGTGGTCGGTGCGGCCACCGATCCCTGTGACCTGAACCTGGGCGATCCGGTATGGCGCGATCATGGCGGCCGCCGGGCCTATGAGCGGCGTTGCGGTCATCCATATCGCGAACGCGATCGCGACCGTTACTGATTTCGGCCCGGGTCTGCGCGCGCCTCCCACATGGCGGTATAGGTCGCTTCGATATCGCGCCGGAAGCCGTCGGCATCGAACAGCGGTGCCGTCGCCAAATTCCCCGCCAGCTTGTCCTTGAGAACTCTTCAGCCGGGCCGGATCGCGCGCCAGCTCCAGCGCCCTGGCCTCATAATCTTCCAGGCTTGCGGTTACCAGTTCGGGCAGGCCCACCGCTTCCAGCAGGCTGGCGGCGACACGCCCGGCGAAGGCGTTGCCCTTGCAGGTCAATACCGGCAGCCCCGCGCCCAGCGCGTCTGCGGCCGTGGCATGCGCATTATAGGGCGCCGTGTCCAGGAACAGGCCGGCATTGGCATGGCGGGCGAGATGGACCGCGCGCGGCACGTCTTCGGCATAGACCAGCCGTGCCGGATCGATGCCGCGCGCCGCCGCTTCGCGTTCCAGATTGGCCCGTGCATCGGCGCCAGGCTGCTTCAGCCACAGCACGGCGCCGGCCACCGCATGCAGCAGCCGCATCCATGCGTCGAACACCGGCCTGGTGATCTTCCAGTTGTTGTTGAAGGCGCAGAAGACAAAGCCGTTCTGGGGCAGGCCGCAGGCGGCAAGGCTGGGCACCGCGCCGAACGCGCGCTGCGGATCGGCGGGAAAATAGCTGTGCGGCAGATGCACCAGCTTTTCGCTGTAGAAGGGCTGGTCTTCCAGTGGCGCCACGATAGGGTCGGCGATCAGATAGTCCAGGAAGGGTGCGCCGGTGGTGGCGGGGTAGCCCAGCCAGCCGGCCTGCACGGGGGCGGGGCGATGCGCGAAGATCTGCGGCCGGGCCAGGCCGGTATGGCCGCCCAGGTCTATGGCGATGTCGATCTGCATTTCGTGCATGCGGTGCGCAATCTCGTCGCTGTCCAGGGCGGCGAAATCGTGAAAACGGTCGAAACCCTTCACCAGCCGGGCCCGGACGGCGCTGTCGTCGCCGGGACCGGTGGAAATCCCGATCAACTGGAAGCGCGCGCGGTCGTGGCGTTCGATCAGGGGCGCCAGCTGGATGGCCACGGCATGTTCGCGAAAATCCGCCGAGACATAAGCCAGCCTGATTCGTCCATGGCGATAACTTTCACCGCGCCATAGTGGCGGCAAGGGTGTTGGCACCAGCGTTCGGATGGCGCGCACGCCACATTGCAGCTGCAACTTTTTGTCGTCGCTATAGCCCAGGACGGCGAGGGGCGGGGCGATGGCGGCGAGTTCGGCGGCCGGCGTCTGCGCCACCCGCGTCCAATCGCAAAGGTTGAGCGCCGCCATGATGCGATTGGCCCGCGCCGGCGCATAGGCGGGATCCAGTTTCACCGCCTGGTCATAGCTTTCCAGCGCCTCGCGATGGCGCTCGAGCCCCGCCAGAACCACGCCGCGATTGTGAAATACCGCGGCGACGTGCGGCGCCGCGCCCAGGGCCGCATCGAGCGCCGCCAGCGCCTCTTCGAACCGGCCTTGTTGGGAGAGGATGACGCCGCGATTGTACAGGGCCTCGAAATTGTCCGGCTGAGCCGCCAGAACGCGGTCATAGGCCGCCAGCGCCGCATCGAAATGCCGCCCCGCCATCAGGGCATGGGCGTGATGGGCGCGGGCGGAAAGGTCGCCGGGATTCCGCTTGACCGCCTTGTTCAGCAGGGCGATGGCGTCTTCATAGCAACCCTGTTGCGCCTTGAGGAATCCCAGCATGTGCAGGGCCGGAAAATTGCCGGCATCGGCGCGCAGGATCTGCCGGTACAGCTTTTCCGCCTGCGCCAGGTTGCCGGCGCGATGGACCGCCATGGCTTGCTCGAACACCGCACGCAGTTCCATCCGCGGTTCAGAGATCCTTCAGAAGCCAGCGGACCGAGCGTTTCTGCAGCTCGACATATTGCGGATTCCACATGGCATGAATGGTATGACCGACCGCCGTGAACACCACCCGGCCCTTGCCATAGTCATAGGCCCAGCCGGCGGGGGACTTGGTGCCACGTCCCTGATAGGTCAACCCGTCGAGATTCTCGGACTCCAGGATGACGTAGCGCGGGTCCTTGTCGTAATCGACGTAATGCTGCTCGTCATTGACGATGAACGGTTTCATGCCGGCCGTGATGGGGTGGGCATTGGCGGTCGCATGCACCTGGAACGGCCGCAGCGGCGGATGGCCGAAATAGGCGCCGCCCATCACGTCGCGGTAATTCTTCGACGATAGCGAGATGTGACTGGCATTGTGCAGCGGATAGAAGCCGCCGCCGGCCTGCACAAAATTCTTGACCGCCAGGCCCTGTTCCTCGGTCATCCACGACACCGACTTGGCGGCCGGAAAATCCTCCGCATTCTCCAGGTTGGTCTCATAGGCGCTGTAGGCGTCGGGCCCGGAATAGCCGCCCGGCCAGATCATGCCGTCGCGCAGGATGAGGAGCAATTGATAGGGCTTGAGCAAGGCCGCCGACAGCGCGCCATAGTCGATGGTGTAATCGATGCCGATACCCAGTTCGCCGAACACCTTGTCCAGGCTGACGCGGATATAGTCAGGGTTGTGGTAGCGGTCACCGACCAGGGCCAGGGCCCGGGGCTTCACCTTGTCGGCGGCCCAGGCAGGCACCGCGCCCGCCGCAGCCAGTCCGCCCATCAGCATGCGACGTGAAATTTCCATTCGGCATGACGTCATCGCGCGCTCCCTTTTTTGTCCTCATTCGCGGGCGGTAAAGCCATAGACGGGCACCTCGCCCCCAGCAAATAAAGTTATAGATGGTAGGCTGCATAGTTATATATAGAGTACAAGCAGGGCGCTCGAAAATGCCCGCAAATGCACAAGGGACGGCGCAGGATGTTCAGAACCGGTAATGGCGGGCGGCTCGCACTGGCCTTCGCAGTTGCGGTTTTGACCGGCCTGACGGGATGCGACAGCAAGCCGGAAGGCAAATACAGCCATTCGGGCGGCGTCGTGGACGGATGGCCGGTCTGGGGTCACGGCCTTAAGGGGCAGCGCTACAGCGCCAACATCCAGATCACCCCGGAAAATGTCAAAGACCTGAAGGTCGCCTGGACCTACCGCACCGGCGATCTGACCAAGCCCGGCGAGCGCGCGACGCTTGCCTTCGAGGCCACGCCCATCCTGGCCAACAACACGCTCTATCTCTGCTCTCCGCGCAACCGCATCGCTGCGCTCGATCCCACCACGGGCAAGCAAAAGTGGATGCGGGACCTGAAGCCCGACACCAACGGCGCCACCGTCATCACCTGCCGCGGCGTTTCCTACTGGAAGGACAGCCAGGCCAGTGGCCAAATGCCAGGCCAGGCGTGCGTGCAGCGCATTTTCGCCGCCACGATCGATGGCAAGATGTGGGCGCTGGATGCCGATACCGGCAAGCCGTGCGAAGGCTTCGGGACCGGCGGGCGGGTGGACCTGCACGACAATCTGGGCTTCATCGAAAAGCCGGGTCTTTATGGTGTTTCCAGCGCCCCCACCATCGTGGGCGACATGGTGATCACCGGCTCCAAGATCATCGACTTCCACAATGTCGATATGCCCGGTGGCGTGGTGCGCGCCCTGGATGCGCGCACCGGCAAGCTGGTATGGGCCTTCACGGCGGCGCCGCCCGATTCGCCGCCTTCAGAAAATAAAGAGGCCGACGGGAAGACCTATCCGCGCAGCGCGCCCAATGTCTGGGCGCCGATGTCGGTGGATGTCGCGCGCAAGCTGATCTTCCTGCCCACCGGCACGCCGCAGGTGGACGCGGTACTCGGCAAGGGCGACTGGGACTATTACGGCAGTTCGGTGGTGGCGCTGAACACCGACACCGGCGAGCCGGTTTGGCACTACCAGTTCGTGCACAAGGACATCTGGGATTATGACACGCCGGCCCAGCCGCTGCTGTTCGACTACAAGGCGCCGGACGGCACGGTGATCCCCGCGCTCGCCCAGGCGACCAAGATGGGCTACATCTTTGTCCTCAACCGGGAAACCGGGGCGCCGATCTTTCCCGTCAAGGAAACGCCCGTTTCCACCGGCGGCCTGCAGAAGGGCCTTTCACCCACCCAGCCGATTCCGCTTCTCCCCGAACACGAAGTCCAGATCACCAAGATGCAGGATTCCGACATTTTCGGGTTCGCGCTGATCGACCGCTGGGATTGCCTGCGCCGCTTCCGCAAACTGAAGAATGACGGCATCTTCACGCCTTTTTACGCGGAATCCTCGGTCGATTATCCCGTCAGTGTCGGCGGCATGGACTGGGGCGGCCTGGCCTTCGACCCCTCGCGCAATCTGCTGGTCGTCAATTCCAACAATGTGCTCGGCGCCCATCATCTGGCGCCCCACCAGGGGTCCGACGGTTATTCACCCCTGATCGGCACGCCCTACCGCCAGGTCTATGACAACATGATGTCGATCTTCGGCGCACCCTGTAACGCGCCGCCCTGGGGCCGGCTTACCGGCATCAACATGACCACCGGCAAGAAGGTGTGGGAAGTACCCCTGGGCACCAGCCGCGACGAGGCGCCCTGGCCGCTGTGGTTCCATCTGGGCGTGCCCAACCAGGGCGGCGCCATCACCACCGCATCGGGGCTCACTTTCATCGCCGCCACCACCGATCGGTATTTCCGCGCCTTTGAAACGGCGACGGGCAAGGAACTGTGGCGGGTATCGCTGCCGGCCGCGGGCCAGTCCATGCCGATGACCTACCGGCTCGACTCCAACGGCAAGCAGTATGTGGTTCTGTCGGCGGGCGGCCATTCCGCTCTGCAGAACAAGCAGGGTGATTACGTCATTGCCTATGCGTTGCCGTAGGAGGCGATAGTGGAGAATCTGGAGCAGAATTTCCCCGAGGAGCTCGTCGCTCCCGGCGCACCGACAACTTTGCGTGCGCATGTCGTCAAGACCCTGAGCGCCGGCATCCTGTCGGGAAAATACAAGCCCGGGGACCGGCTGAACGAAAGCCAGATCGCGCGTGAACTGAAAATCAGCCGCATCCCGGTGCGCGAGGCGCTGTCCCAGCTTCAGGAACAGGGCCTGGTGCAGAACCGCGAGCGGCGCGGCATGTTCGTCACCAATATCGGGCCTGAGGAGGTGCAGCAGATATCCTCCCTGCGTATCGTGCTTGAAACCGAAGCGCTTCGCCTGGCGCAAAAGCGCATGACACCGGAAATTCTGGCAACCCTCGACAAGCTGGTCCACCGGATGGACAATTGGAACGGCACGCTGCTCGAGGCCGCCGCCCTGGACCTGGAATTTCACCGCACCCTGTGGAAAGCGGCGGGCAATCCCTATCTGGAGCGGGCGTTGAACGCCCTGATGGTGCCCTTGTTCGCGCACAAGACCCTGGAGCATGTCACAAGGGACGTACGCCGCTGGCGGATGAACCACCACCATATCCTGCTGGACGCCGTGGCGGGCCGCTCCATGGACGATCCGCAGGCCGTGCTCCTGACGCATATGCGCATGGCCTATACCGAGCCGGAACGCTATTCGACCCTGGCGCGGAAGCCCTCCTAAATTAGCGGTAATTGTGCAGTTGCGAAGGCGCGCTGCAGCCGGGAGGCAACATGTCCGCTGGCCAAAGAACCAGCGCCTGACTAAAGTATATTGTCTACAGAGATGGGGCCGTCGAAAACCTCCACCTGAGGCAATTACCACCGGAGGACCGCTTCATCATGACTATCAAGACCTTTTTGTTGTCCGGCGCGCTGGCGCTGGCCTGTGCATCATTGACCGCCAGCAGCGGGTTGGCGCAGACCGCCAAGGACTATGCCCGCTATTCCCAGTGGCCCGCGCCGCACGCCCAGGGCCAGAACGTCAATGGCATGCACATCTTCCTGTTTGCCGGCCTCAAGAGCCATGGTCCGGGCGCGCATGACTATCCCTATTGGCTGGACAGCTGGAGCAAGCTGCTGACGGAACATGGCGCGGTGGTGGACGGCGCCTTGTCCTTTCCCAGCCAGGAGCAGCTCGACAAGTCCGATGTCGTGATCATCTACAAGGGTGATGCCGGCTACATGACCCCGGAACAGCGCGCCCGGCTGCAGGCCTATGTGAAGCGCGGCGGCGGCCTGGTCACCTTCCACGATTCGCTGTGCGGTCCCGATCCGGCCGACATGGCGACCCTGGTCGGCGCCGGCAAGAAGCATGGCGAGGTCAACTACACCTGGACCGCGACCCTGGACTACAATGTTGTCGACAAGGATAATCCCATCGCCCAGGGCATGCCGGCGCAGATCTATGATGAGGCTTTCTTCAAGCTGAACTTCGCGCCGGAAGTGCACCCCATCCTCAGCGTCACCATGCCCGACACGCCCAGTGCGCGGCGCGGCGGCGGCGTGGGCCAGACTGTCCCGCAAATGTGGACCTACGAACATACCCTGCCGGGGGGCCAGCCGGCCCGCGCCTTTGTCTGGATGCAGGGCCATATGGTGGACAGCCTGCAGGACCCCGCCATCCGCAAAGTGCTGATGCGCGGCATCGCCTGGGCCGGCAAGAAGCCCTACACCGAGTTGACGGACTATGTGCCGCCGCCGCCCCGCGCTTCGCGTCCGGCGCAATAGCAGCGGGAAAGTTCCACGGCCATCGCCGGGTGTGGCGGTGGCCGTTCATCTCCCAGTCAGGTGAGAAGTTCTAGAAGGGGCGAATGATGAAGACTGTTCTGAAGGGCACGGCTGCGGTCGCGGCGCTGGCTTTGCTGGCGACGGGCGCCTTTGGCGCCGGCAGCGACTGGACCACCAGCGGGCACGATCCGGGGGGGCAGCGCTATTCGCCGCTCACCCAGATCACCCAATCCAACGTCGCCAATCTTCAGGTTGCCTGGAGCTATCACCTGACCCCGGCGGGCTATGCGGGCCGTCCGCGCCTGCTGGAATCCGTTCCGATCGTGGTGGGCAACGCCATGTACATCAGCTCCACCTATGGCGAAATCGTCGCGCTCAATGCCACCACCGGCGCCGAGCTGTGGAAGTTCAAGCTGCCCGACACCGACATCCCGACAGCGCGCGGGGTTGCCTACTGGAAGGGCGCCAAGGGCCATCCCGCAACGATCGTGTTCGGCAGCCGGCTGGGGCGGCTCTATGCGGTCGATGCCAAGACCGGCGCGCCGGTCGAAAGCTTTGGCGAGCATGGCATCGTCAACCTCAAGACGCCCGAAGTCATGGGCCCTTACCCGAACTTGCCCTATGGCCAGCCCGCGGTGCCGCTGGTCTACAAGAATCTCATCATCACGGGCGCGGGCACGCCGGACGCGGCCCCCAAAATCGGACCGACCGGCGATACGCGGGCCTGGGATGCGCGCACCGGCAAGCTGGTCTGGACCTTCCACACCGTGCCGCGGCCCGGCGAGTTTGGCTTCGATACCTGGGGCGGCGACAGCGCCAAGGATCGCTCCGGCGTCAATGTCTGGGGCTATATGACCGTGGATGAAAAGCGCGGCATCCTCTACATGCCGCTGGGCGCGCCCAACAATGACCGCGTCGGCGTCGACCGGCCCGGCAACAATCTGTTCGGCTCCTCGCTGGTGGCGGTGGATGCCAATACCGGCAAGTATCTCTGGCACTTCCAGGTCACCCATCACGACATCTGGGACTATGACACCCAGGACCCGCCGGTGCTGATGGACGTGCAAAAGGACGGCAAGACGATTCCCGCCGTGCTGACCGTCAACAAGAATGCGCTGGCCTTCATTCTGGACCGCGTCACCGGCAAGCCGATCTTTGGCGTCGAGGAGCGCCGCGTGCCGCCGAGCAAGGTGCCGGGTGAAGAGACCTCGCCGACCCAGCCTTTCCCGGTCAAGCCCGAGCCGCTGTCGCAGAACAGGCTGTCTCGCGACAATCTCTACAAGGGCGAGCCCGAACATCAGGCCTATTGCGAGAAGCTGGTGGACGAAAAGCATATGGTGCTGGGCGGGCCCTATCTGCCGCCCGGTTATAACGAAATCACCGTGTCGCCGCCCGGTACCCAGGGCGGCGTGAACTTCTATGGCGGAAGCTACGATCCCAAGCTGCACTTGTTCGTCGCCAATGTGAACAATCTGTTTCAGCCCATGCATGTGGTGCAGAAGCCGGACGGCAGCTTCGTCAATGATTATGGCGTGCTGCGCTTCTGGGACCCCGACAAGAAGCTTCCCTGCGGGCCCACGCCCTGGGGCCAGCTGGTGGCGGTGAATGTGGATACGGGCGATGTGGTCTATCGCAAGACATTGGGTGTCACCGAAAGTTTCCCGGCCGGGCTGCAGGATACCGGGCGTCCCGGGCTGGGCGGCACCATCCTGACCGCCAGCGGCCTGACCTTTGTCGGCGCCACCGACGATTTCCGCTTCCGCGCTTTTGCCACCGCCACCGGCGACAAATTGTGGGAAGTGAAGCTGAAGGCCTCCGTTACCGCCACGCCGGTCACCTATCAGGGATCCGACGGCCGGCAATTCGTGGCGGCCATGGATACCGGCGGTTCCCAGACCGGGTCGGTGGTCACCAATGACGAGGTCATAGCCTTTGCATTGCCGAAGAAGTAAATCGAGGACTGGTTGGGGCAGAAGAGAGAGATGATCGTGCGTGTTATTGCTGTAGCAGTTTTCCTGGGCTTGGTCGGGGTCGTGGCCGGCGGTCCGGTCCGGGCCGACGATTTCGCATTGATGCCGGAGGGACCCGGCCGTGACGTGACGGTACGGGTCTGTTCCCAGTGCCATTCGCCGGAAATCGCGGCGCAACAGAACCTGGATGCCCAGGGCTGGAAGGACCTGGTCAATCAGATGGCCAACAATGGCGCCAATGCCACGGACGCCGAACTCGATGCCATTACCCAGTATCTGACGGCCAAATTTCCCCCCAAGTAGCCATAAATTGCTGTCATGGGGGCCCCCAACCGCGTTAAAACGCGGCGGGCTTTTCGGGCTTTAATCCAAAGGAACAAGAACGATGAAACTGCTGCGCTACGGCCCCAAGGGCCAGGAAAAGCCTGGCCTGCTGGACGCAAATGGCCAAATCCGCGACCTGTCGGGGATCGTGAAGGACATTGACGGCGGTGTATTGGCGGATCTTTCCGCGGTGCGGGCCGCCAAGGTCGAGGCCCTGCCGGTGGTGGACAAGGGCGTGCGCATCGCCGAGCCCGTGGCCAGGGTTGGAAAGTTCCTCTGCATCGGCCTGAACTATTCCGACCATGCCGCAGAATCGGGCATGGCCGAGCCCAGCGAGCCGATCATATTCATGAAGGCGACCTCGGCCATCATCGGTCCCAATGACGACGTCTATCTGCCGCCCACCTCCAAGAAAGGCGACTGGGAAGTGGAGCTGGGCATCGTGATCGGCAAGGAGGCGCGCTATGTCTCCAAGGACAAGGCGCTGGACTATGTCGCGGGCGCCTGCGTGGTGAACGACCTGTCGGAGCGCGAATATCAGCTGGAGCGGCTGGGCACCTGGGACAAGGGCAAGGGCTGCGACACCTTCGGGCCGTTCGGTCCCTATCTGGTCACGCTGGACGAGGTCGGCGACCTCAACACGCTGGGCCTGTGGCTGGATGTCAACGGCAAGCGCATGCAGACCGGCTCCACCGCCAGCCTTATTTTCGATGTGCCGACCCTTGTGTCCTATGTCAGCCAGTTCATGAGCCTGCAGCCGGGCGATGTGATTTCCACCGGCACCCCGCCGGGAGTCGGGCTGGGCATGAAGCCGCCGGTGTTCCTGAAAGAGGGCGATGTCATCACCCTGGGCATCGACAAGCTGGGCGCACAGAAGCAGAGCGTCAAAAGGACGAAGATCTGAATCGCCGCCATACAAAAGGGCGCCGGAAATTCCGGCGCCCTTTGCTTTTGTGCATATGGCTTTAGTGATTGTCGCGCGGGACGCCCATGGTCTCGTCGATTTTCTGATACTTGACCGCGTTTTCCAGGACCATGCCGGTGCCCATCTGGCCCACCACGGCGCGCTGGATTTCCTGCCACGGCGTCTGGGACGCGGGATAGGCAAAGCCGCCGCGCGCTTCCAGGTCCTTGCGGCGCCTGGCCAGTTCTTCTTCCGAAACCAGCATGTTGGCGGTTCCCTTGCGCAGGTCGACACGCACCCGGTCGCCGGTCTGCAGCAGCGCCAGCCCGCCGCCCGCGGCGGCTTCCGGCGAGGCATTGAGGATGGAGGGCGAGCCTGATGTCCCGGACTGGCGGCCATCGCCGATGCAGGGCAGCGCATTGATGCCGCGCTTCAGCAGCGCCGTCGGCGGATGCATGTTCACCACTTCGGCGGCGCCGGGATAGCCGACCGGGCCCGCCCCGCGCATGAACAGCAAGGTGTGCTCGTCTATGTTCAAGGACGGGTCGTCCAGCCGCTTGTGGTAATCCTCCGGCCCGTCGAACACCACGGCGCGGCCTTCGAAGGCGTCGGGGTCGGCGGGATTGGAGAGATAGCGGTCGGCGAACTCCTTGCTGATGACGCTGGTCTTCATGATGGCGCTGTCGAACAGGTTGCCCGACAGGACGATGAAACCGGCGTCCTTTTTCAGCGGCTTGTCGAACGGCCAGATCACCTCCGGCAGCAACACCTTCCGGCCGCGGCAATTCTCGCCCATGGTCTTGCCGTTGGCAGTCATGGCGTTTTCCTTGATCAGGCCCTTTTGCATCAGCAGGTTGACGACGGCGGGAATGCCGCCGGCGTGATGGAAATCCTCGCTGAGATATTCGCCGGCCGGCTGCATATTGACGATCAGCGGCACCTTGTGGCCGACGGTCTGCCATTCCTGCAGCGGCACATCCACGCCCATATGGCGGGCGATGGCGGTGATGTGGATGGGCGCGTTGGTCGAACCGCCGATGGCGGAATTGACGACGATGGCGTTGTGGAACGCTTCCTTGGTCATGATCTGGGACGGGCGCAGATTCTCATGCACCATTTCCACGATGCGCTTGCCGGTGGCATAGGCCATCTGGCCGCGCTCGCGATAGGGCGCGGGGATGGAGGCCGAACCGGGCAATTGCATGCCCAGCGCTTCGGCCAGGCTGTTCATGGTGCTGGCGGTGCCCATGGTGTTGCAATAGCCCACCGAGGGCGCGCTGGAGGCCACCAGTTCCATGAAGCCGCGATAATCCAGTTCGCCGCGCGCCATCATCTCGCGCGCCTTCCACACGATGGTGCCCGAGCCGGTGCGCTCGCCCGCATGCCAACCGTTCAACATGGGGCCGACCGAGAAGGCGATGGCGGGAATATTCACCGTCGCCGCCGCCATCAGGCAGGCCGGCGTGGTCTTGTCGCAGCCGATGGTCAGCACCACCGCGTCCAGCGGATAGCCGTAGATCAGGTCCACCAGTCCCAGATAGGCGAGATTGCGGTCCAGGCCCGCGGTCGGGCGCTTGCCGGTCTCCTGGATCGGATGCACCGGGAATTCCATGGCGATGCCGCCGGCCTCGCGGATGCCTTCGCGGATGCGCTCGGCCAGGGCGATGTGATGGCGGTTGCAGGGCGACAGGTCGCTGCCGGTCTGGGCGATGCCGATGATCGGCTTGCCCGACTGCAGTTCCTCGCGCGTCAGGCCGAAATTCAGGTAGCGCTCCAGATACAGCGCCGTCATGTCGGGATTGTCGGGATTGTCGAACCAGGCGCGGCTGCGCAGGGTCTGGGGTGTCTTGCCGTCGTATTTCTTGTCGGACATGGAAGGTTCCTAAAGAGCCAAAATGAAAACCGGTTCAGCCGGCGAACAGGGTCATGCCGCCATCGACCCTGAGGACCTGGCCGTTGACGAAGCCGGCCTGGCTGCTGGCCAGGAAGGCGACGGCTCCGGCGATCTCCGCCGGCTTGGCATAGCGCTCCAGCGAGACGCCGTCCATCATAGCGGGATCGGTTGTGCGGGTGGCCAGAAATCGCGCCGTGGTGGTGGGGCCGGGGCTGACGGCATTGACCCGCACGCCATGGGGACGCATCTCCAGCGCCAGGCAGCGCGTGTAATGCAGGATCGCGGCCTTGGCGCAGCCATAGACCACCTCCGGCGACACTCCGACATGGCCGTTGAGCGAGCCGAAATTGATCACGGCGCCGCGCTGGCGCTGCATCATGCCCGGTACCACGGCGCGGCACATCAACATGGTGCCGATGAAGTTGCGGTTCATCACGGCATGGGCGTCTTCCAGGCTGATATTGAGCGCGTCATTGGGATTGGGCTTGCCGCCCTTGGCGGCGATGTCGCCGCCGGCGCAGTTGACCAGGATGGAGATCGGGCCCAGCGCGGCCTCGACTTTCGCCACGATCGCCTTGGAATCGTCTTCCCGGGAGATATCGCCGGTCACCGCCGTCACCCTGGCGCCGCCGCGTTCGGACAGCGTCGCCGCCAGTGCCGTCAGGCTGGGGCTTTCGCCGAAGGCGGCGGGCGCCTCCTCATTGATATCGTGCAGCGCAACGCAAGCGCCGCCAGCCAGCAGTGTTTCGGCGATCATGCGTCCCAGGCCGCGGCCCGACCCTGTCACCAGCGCCACCTGGCCCTCAAAGTTGAAGGATTGCGAGGGAATTTGCTTGCTCAATGCGGTGCTCCATGGAGGGCATGGGGGATGGCGGCGTGGTGCCAAATGCCCTTGATTTATATTGGTTATTTCCGAAGTCGCGCGCGCGCAAACCGGCCCGGATACATTGACTTCCCACGGACCGAATTTAGTATAGAAGTCGTAAGCCGATGTGAAGCCTCATGGCAGGGCCGGCTTCCCATGCCCCAATAACGGGACAGGATAACAGGGGGCAGGAAGGCTCATGAAACCGACGCACGCGCGCTATTGGGTCGTGGTTTTCGCGCTGGCCCTGGCGATGATCATGTATATCCAGCGGGTGGCGATCAGCCAGGCGATCGTGCCGATCTCCGCCGATTTGCATCTGGACAAGGCCCAGACCGGCGCCGTGCTGGGCGCTTTCGGTCTTTCCTACGCGCTTTTCGAAATGCCCATGGGCTTTTTGGGTGACAGGCTGGGGGTCCGCTGGGTGCTGAGCCAGCTGGTCCTGATTTGGTCCCTGTTTACCGCGCTGACCGGCGCGGCTTGGAATCTGACCTCGCTGTGGGTGGTCCGCTTTTTGTTCGGCGCGGGCGAGGCGGGCTGTTTTCCCAACCTGACGCGGATGCTCTCGGCCTGGCTGCCGGTAGGCGAGCGCGTCCGGGCGCAGGCCGTGATGTGGGCCTTCGGCCGCTGGGGCGGGGCGCTGGCACCCCCGGTGGCGTTCTTCGTGATCTATCATTTCGGCTGGCGGCTGGGATTTGTCGCGCTCGCCATGCTGGGCGTGGCCTGGGTTGCCGTGTTCCTGCCCTGGTTCCGCAACGATCCCGCCGAGCACAAGGCGGTCAACAAGGCCGAACTGGAGATGCTGGAGGAATCGCGCGCCCTGGTGCTGCACGATCACGGCATGCCCTGGTACCGGTTGTTGATGCAACGGGACATTGCCTTCCTGGGATTGCAGTATTTCGGCTTTTCCTACACCTGGTATTTCTACGTCACCTGGCTGCCGACCTGGTTGCAGCAGGCGCGCGGTCTGGCGCCGGGCGTCGCCGCCGGGTATGCGATGATACCGCTCGCACTGGGCGGTCTGGGGTCCATCGTTTCGGGCTTTCTGCCCCTCGCGGTGCCGCGCAAATGGGTGGCGATCGGCGGATTTTCCAGCACCGCCATCCTGATCGCCATTATCCCCAATGTGCCGGGTGTGGCGCTGCCCATGGTGCTGATGGGGCTGGCCAGCTTCTCCAGCGACCTGACCATGCCGATCAGCTGGAACACCTGTGTCGAGATCGGCAAGCAATATACCGCCACGGTGTCGTCCACCATGAACATGCTGGGCAATTTCGCGGGCTTTGTGGCGCCGGTGGTGTTCGGCCTCATTTTGCAGGATACCGACAACAACTGGGCCGCCGTGATGTACACCATGAGCGCGGCGGCGGTCGTTTCCGCCGTCTGCTGGTTCTTCATTGAACCGGACGCCGAGCGTTGAAAAAATTCCAGCAAAGAGAAGGTTTGACGTCGTGAAAATTGATCTCAGTGGCAAGGCGGCGGTCATCGTGGGCGGCAGTGGCGGCCTGGGCGAAGCCATGGCGCATACCCTGTCGGGGGCCGGCGCCGCGATCGCGCTGGTGGGCCGCAACCAGGCCAAGCTGGACAAGGTGGCGGGCGATATCAAAGCCAAGGGCGGATTGGTGGGAACCTTCACCGCCGACGTCACCAGCGAAAGCGATGTCGCGCGGCTGGCCAAGGACGTGAACGCCAAGTTCAAAAATCCGCAGATCCTGATCAACTCGGCCGGTATCAATATCCGAAAAAGCGTTACCGATTTCACGCTGGCCGAATTCCAGAGCGTGGTGGATTCCAGCCTGGTGACGACTTTCCTGGCCTGCAACGCCTTCGTGCCTGGCATGAAGGGCACCGGCTATGGCCGCATCATCAACCTGTCTTCCATCATGGCGCATGTTTCGCTGCCCAACCGCACCGCCTATTCCAGCGGCAAGGCGGGGCTCCTGGGCTTCACCAAGTCGCTGGCGCTGGAGCTGGCGGGCGAGGGCATCACCGTCAACGCCATTTCGCCCGGCCCCTTCCACACCGAAATGAACCTGCCGGTGATCAACGATCCGGAAGCCAACAAGCTGTTCCTCACCAAGCTGCCGGTGGGCCGCTGGGGCAAAGTTGAGGAAATCGGCGGTTTGGCCTGCTATCTGTGCAGCGACCTGGCTGGTTTCATTACCGGCATCGACATTCTGATCGACGGTGGCTGGACTGCCGCCTGACAAAGGGGAAGACCGACATGACGACACGGCGTGACGTAATGATGGGCGGCGCCGCGCTGGCGGCTGCTTCGGCGATGCCGGCGTTTGCCGCAGGCCAAGCCGAAAGGCTGCGGCCGCAATCGCCGCTGGGCGTCGCCCAGACGGCGCTGGGCCATTATTTCCGCAAGGTGCGCGGCGACAGTCCGGGCGCCCGCGGCCCCGCCGATCCATTCGCCACCGCCGATTACGTCCGCAGCCTGGGCGCGGGCGGCATCCAGATGGCCATCCCGCCGGACACCGACGTCAAGAAGCTGCGCGCCCGGCTGGAGCGTAACAACCTGTTCTTCGAAGGCGACATCCGCCTGATCGAACATCCCGGCGACGATACATCCGCCTTTGAAAAGGGCCTGCGGATGTACAAGGAGCTGGGCGCGCCCTGCGTGCGCACCGTCTGTTTTGTCGGCCGCCGCTACGAGAAATTCACCAGCCTGCAGGAATACAAGGACTGGAGAGACAACGCCCTGGCGGTGCTGGATGTGTGCGTGCCCATCGCCGACAAGGTCGGCATTCCGCTCGCCATGGAAAACCACAAGGACCGGGTGGTGGATGAGGAAGTCGCGGTGCTGAAGAAATATTCCAGCCCGCAACTTCGGCGCGCTGGTCGATTTCGGCAACAATATCTCGATGTGCGACGACCCGGTGGATGTCATCAACAAGCTCGCGCCCTATGTGAAGTCCTGCCACATCAAGAATATGGGGGTGCAGACTTATCGCCGACGGGTTCCTGCTGTCGGAAGTCCTGTTCGAGGACGGCTTCCTGGACATTCCCGCCCTGTGGGCGGTGCTGAAGAAGGCCAACCCCAGGCTCCAGCCCATGCATGAGCTGATCACCCGCGATCCGCTCAAGGTGCCGGTGATGACCGACAAATACTGGGTCACCTGGCCCGACCGCAGCGGCAGGTATCTCGCCGATACCATCCGGCTGGTGAACGCAAATGCCAGCACCAAGCCCCTGCCGGTGGTCAGCACGCTGCTGCCCGAAGCCCAGGCCGAGGTCGAGGAAAGCAACAATATCCGCTGCTTTGAATGGGCGCGGACGGCGCTGGCGTGACCGTGACGCTTATTGCGTCGTGAAATGCATCAGGGTCGTTGACGTGAAGGCCTGCCCCGGCTTCAGCTCCGTCGAGGGGAAGTTGGGGTGATTGGGACTGTCGGGAAAGTGCTGGGTTTCCAGCGCGATCCCGTCGGTGGCCCGCATGGTCAGTCCCAGCGCGTTGACCGCGCCGCCCGCCAGGTTGTTGGATGAATAGACCTGTACGCCCGGTTCGGTGGTGGACAGTTCCAGGGTGCGCCCACTGGCGGGATCGCTGACCCGCGCCGCCAGTTCCAGCGCGCCCGGCCTGGACTTGCGCAGCACATAATTATGGTCGTATCCGCGTCCGATCAGCATCTGCGGTTCGGACGAGCGCAGATCGCGCCCGATCGGCTTGGGAGTGCGGAAGTCCAGCGCGGTACCCGCGACATTGGCCAGTTCGCCTGTGGGAACCTGGTTGACGTCGGTGGGCGTGACCTGGTCCGCCATCACCGTCATGACCTGGCCCTCGACCGAACCGTAGCCGGCCAGATTGTAATAGGTATGGTTGGTCAGGTTCAACACCGTGTCCTTGTCGGTGGTTGCCTTGTAGTCGATGCGAAAGTCGTTGTTGTCGGTGAGCGTATAGGTGAGGTCCACCGTCAAGGTGCCGGGGAAGCCCTGATCGCCGTCGGGCGACACCAGGCGCAGGGTGACGCCGGCATCATTGGCGTGCTGGAAGGTGTCCACCGTCTGCAGAATGCGCGTGCTGTAGCCGGGCCGTCCGCCATGCAAGGTGACGCCGGCGGGGTTTGCCTGCAGGTCGTAATGCCGGCCGTCCAGGGTAAAGCCGTGGAGCAGGCGGTTGGCATAGCGCCCGGTCAGCGCGCTCATCGGGCCCGTGGCTTCGATGCCTTTCAGGTCCTTCTGGCACAGGATGACGTTGGCCATCTTGCCGTCACGGCCCGGCGCGTCGACAGCGCAGATGATCCCGCCGTAATCCAGCACCTGGGCGCGCATGCCGTGATTGTTGGTCATGGTAAAGATATGGGCGGTGGCCCCGTCCCTGGTGGTGCCGTAGACGGCCGTGCTCACCGTACCGGCCTGGGCGGCGCCCATGGCCGCCGCTAGGAAAAGAATGGCAACTGCCGCGCCTGTCCGCATATTTCTCCTCGATTCCGCCCGTTTTTGACTGGGCTTTGCCGGCTGACACTATAGTATCCGGCGCACGAAAAAAGTGCCCTTGGGGCCATGGGAATGGGAGGCCGGTCGTCGCTGCCTTTGGCGGGAACGGCCGGGAACATGCATGAAGCACGGCATTCGCAAAAGCGCTGTCCTGTGGACCGGTGCATTTGTGCTGGCGGTAACCGGTATGGCGATGGCCCAGCCGGCGGATACCCCGGTCAATCCTTTCGCCCATGATCCGGCGGCGGTCGCGGCCGGCCAGAAGGTGTTCAATTCCACCTGTACCGCCTGTCATGGCCAGGGCGCCACGGGCGGGCGCGGGCCGGCCCTGAACACCGGCCAGTTCACGCATGGCGCGAGCGATTACGAGCTGTTCCAGACCATCCGCAGCGGGGTTCCCGGCACCCAGATGCCCAGCTTCGCCGCGCTTTCCGCCGACGATGTCTGGCGCGCCGTCACCTACATCAAGAGCCTGTCAGGCGGAAGCGGGGGCAATGAAGTCGCCACCGGCAATGCGGCGGCGGGCGAGGCGCTGTTCTTCGGTGCCGGCCAGTGCGCCAGTTGCCATGAAGTGAACGGCCGGGGGGCTGCGATCGCCGCCGACCTGTCGGATGCCGGCGCCAAGCCCTTGGGGGCCATCCGCAACGGCGCGGCGCACAAGAGGCCGGCCGGCTTCCGCGCGCCCCCGCATTTCGCGGACGTCACCACCACCGACGGACACAAAGTGCATGGCTTTGTCACCGCCGAAGACAGCTTCACCATCGCGCTTCTGGCCGACGGCAGGAATGTCGTGCTGAACAAGGCCGATGTCCGCAACATTGCCGCGACACGCGATGCCCTGCCGCATGACCTGACCCTGACGCCGGCCCAGACCGAGGATCTGGTCGCCTACCTGGCGCAGCAGAAAAAGCGCGATTTCGCCCAGACATCGAAGCTGGTCCCCGCGCCGGTGCTGACCATCCAGCGGCTGGAAAACAGCCGGGCCGAACCGCAGAATTACCTGAGCTATTGGGGCGGTTATGACGGCCATCACTTCAGCGAGCTGAAGCAGATCGACACCGCCAACGTGTCCCGGCTTCAGGCGCGCTGGGCCGCGGCCCTGCCGGGCCAGTCGGCGCTGGAAAGCCTGCCGCTGGTGGTGGACGGGATCATGTATGTCTCCGGACCGCCCGGCAGCGTCTATGCCCTGGATGCCAGGACCGGGCTCACCCTCTGGCAATTTCACCGCAAGCAGGACGTGGTCAATCCCTACCAGATCAATCCGTCCAATCGCGGCGTGGCGGTGCTGGACGGGCGCGTCTTCTTCGGAACCCTGGACGACAATCTGATCGCGCTGGACGCCCATACCGGGCGCGAGCTGTGGGAAGTGCGCGTCGCCGACACGCTGGAAGGCTTCACCCTCACCGGCGCGCCGCTGGCGGTGAACGGCAAGATCATCATGGGTTCGTCCGGCGGCGAAATGGGCCTGCGCGGCTTTCTCGATGCCTATGATCCGGCCACCGGCAAGCGGCTGTGGCGCTTCTATACCACGGCGGCGCCGGGCGAGCCGGGCGGCGATACCTGGGCGGGCGACAGCTGGAAGCTGGGCGGCGGCGGCACCTGGCTGACCGGCAGCTACGATCCTAAATTGAATCTTCTATATTGGGGCGTGGGCAATCCCGCGCCGTCCTTCAACCAGACGGTGCGCAAGGGCGACAATCTCTTCACCGACTCGGTGATCGCGCTGGATCCCGACACCGGCAAGCTGAAATGGTGGTACCAGTTCACGCCCAACGACTCCCACGACTGGGATTCGGAAGAAGACATGGTGCTGGCCGACCAGATGGTGGACGGCAAGATGCGCAAGCTGCTGCTGCACAGCGACCGCAACGGCGTCTTTTACGTGCTGGACCGCGAGACCGGTAAATTCCTCTGGGCCAAGCCCTTTGTGAAAGTCACCTGGGCCAAGGGCTGGGACAAGAATGGCCGGCCCATTATCGATCACACCACCGACGCCACGCCCGAGGGCAGGGTGGTGTGGCCGGCCGGCGCGGCGACCAATTTCCAGGCGCCATCCTACGACCGCGAAACGCGCATCCTCTACCAGCACTACAATGACACCCAGGGATTCATGTCCATGGGGCCGGCGGTGTTCGAGCGCGGCAAGCTCTATACCGCGCGCGGAACGGTGATCCCGCCACCGGGCCCGCCGCCCCAATCCGGGATCGAGGCGCTGGACACCACCACCGGCGAAGCCCGGTGGAAATTCCCGGTCATGCGCGCCACCAATTCGGCCGGCGTGATCGCCACCCGCGGCGGGGTTGTGTTCGCCGCCACCGCCGAGGGCCAGTTCATCGCCCTGGACGCCAAATCCGGCAAGGCGCTGTGGAATTTCCGCACCGGCGGGCCGATCTCCGCCTCGCCGGTCTCCTATGCCGTGGACGGCAAGCAATATGTCGCCATCTCCGCCGGCAACATGCTTTACGCCTTCGCCTTGCCGGACTAGGGGGCTGCCATGACCATGTTGCCTGCGGATGAAAAGCTCCTGATCGTGGTGATGGGTGTGGCCGGTTCCGGCAAGACCACCATCGCCAGCGGCCTGGCGGAAAGACTTGGCGTGCCTTTTGTCGAGGGCGACTTGCTGCATCCGCCCGCGAATGTGAAGAAGATGGCCAGCGGAACGCCCCTGGCCGATGCGGATCGCTGGCCCTGGCTGGAAGCGATCGGCGCGCGCATGGAAGCGGAGCGCATCACCGGCCATGGCGTGGTGGTGTCCTGCTCAGCCCTGCGTCACGCCTATCGCGACTGCCTGCGCAAGCAGGTGCATGGCACGGTGCATTTCATCCTGCTGGACGGATCGCGCGAGCTGATCAGCGAGCGCATGAGGCGGCGCAAGGGTCATTTCATGCCGCCGGCGCTGCTGGACAGCCAGTTCGCCACGCTGGAAAAACCTACCCCCGACGAGCATGCCGTGATCCTGGACATCAGCCATACCGTGCCGGCGCTGCTGGCCGAGGCGGAAAAATCGGTTGTTCCGGCAACCGCGTCATAGGCAGGAAGGGACAAGGGGATGGGCAACGGCAAATTGGCATTGTTTCTCGCCGCCGCGGCCGTGGCCGCGCTGCCCGCTGCGGCGCAGCCGCCGGGGGGTGACCTGCCCAAATTCCCCACGCCGCCGCCGGCGGTGACGGCCGAAAACAGCATCATCGGGCCACAGTATGGCGATGCGCCGGAAGCCGTGCCCAATCCGGCGGTGCCCCAGGGCGCGGTGCGCGAGTTCATCCTCTATTCCGAGGACAGCAAGATCTATCCCGGCATCGTGCGCGTTCAGGACGAGATGAAGCGCGATGTCTATGGCAACCGCATCGTTCCTCCCGGCACCAGTCTTTCCAAGCCCGGCCGCTATGAGCGCCATGTCTATGTCTATATCCCCAGCCAATATGTCCCCGGTACGCCGGCGCCTTTCATGGTGGTGCAGGACGGCCATTCCTATGTGAAGCGGATGGTCGACATCATGGACAATATGATCGCCGCCGGGCGCCTGCCGCCCATCGTCCTGATCCTGGCCGATTCCGGCGGCAGCGACGCCCAGGGCTCGGAGCGCGGGCTGGAATACGACACCCTGTCCGACCGCTATTCCAACTGGGTCGAGGAGGAATTGCTGCCCGCGGTGTCGAGGAATTACGGCGTCACCTTCACCGCCGATCCGGACGGGCGCGCCGCCATGGGCGGCTCTTCGGGCGCGATCGCCGCCTTCACCATGGCCTGGTACCACCCCGAGCGCTATCACAAGGTACTCTCCTATTCGGGGACCTTCGTAAACCAGGCCTGGCCGCCGGACCCGCAAACGCCGCGCGGCGGCTGGGAGTATCACGATCACCTGATCGCCAAGGCGGCGAAAAAGCCCATCCGCATCTGGATGGAGGTCGGCGAAAAAGACAATCGCTTCGACGCGCCCGAGGAAACATGGCACAACTGGCCGCTGGCCAACAACCGCATGGCGGCGGTGTTCAAGACAAAGGGCTATGACTATCGCTATGTCTTCGCCAGGGATGCGGGGCATGTCGACAGGCGGGTGGTGATGCAGACCCTGCCGTCCGCGCTGGAATGGCTGTGGCGCGATTATCCCAGATAGGCATTCGGGGCCGAAACACGATTCGATAAGGGAAGAAAAATGAGAAACAAGCTGACACTATCGCTTCTGGCCGGTGCCTTGATCGCGGCGCTTCCCGCATTCGCGCAGCCCGCCGCCAATCCGCAGCTGCCGAAATTTCCAACCCCGCCGCCGGCCGTGGATGCCCAAACCAGCATCATCAATCCCCCTTACGCCGATGCGCCGGAATATGCCGTCAACCCGGCGGTGCCGCAGGGCGAGGTGCGTGAATTCATCCTCTATTCCGAGGACAGCAAGATCTATCCGGGCATCGTGCGCATCGATGGCGAGCTTGCCGCAAGGCGCGATGCCTATGACAACCGCATGCCATGGCCGGCCGAGCAGCTGTCCCGGCCCGGCCGCTACGAGCGCCATGTCTATGTCTATATCCCCAAGCAGGTGAAGCCCGATGCACCCTTCATGGTGGTGCAGGACGGCCATTCCTATATCAACCGGATGGCGCCGGTGCTGGACAACATGATCGCGGCGCATCGCGTGCCGGCGATGATCATCATCGCGCCGGATTCCGGCGGCAGCGACGCGCAAGGTTCCGAACGCGGTCTGGAATATGACACCCTGTCCGACCGCTATTCCAACTGGGTGGAGCAGGAACTGCTGCCGGCGGTGTCGCAGAGATACGGCGTCACCTTCACCAGCGATCCGGACGGGCGCGCCGCGATGGGCGGTTCATCGGGCGCGATCTGCGCCTGGACCATGGCGTGGTTTCATCCCGAGCGCTATCACAAGGTGCTCTCCTATTCGGGCACCTTCGTGAACCAGGCCTCGCCCCAGGACCCCAAGACCCCGCGCGGCGGCTGGGAATATCACGCCAACCTGATTCCCAAGGCGGCGAAGAAGCCCATCCGCATCTGGATGGAAGTGGGCGAAAAGGACCTGCATTTCGATGATCCGGAAAAGACCTGGCACAACTGGCCGCTGGCCAACAACCGCATGGCGGCCGTGCTGAAGAAGAAGGGCTATGACTATCGTTACGTCTTCGCCATGGATGCCCACCATGTCGACAACCGCGTGGTGCGGCAGACCTTGCCGGCGGCGCTGGAATGGCTGTGGAGAGATTATCCCAAACCTTGAAGGCCCCGGCGGGGCGGCTGCGGACGGATCGCGGGTGGCAGGCGCGATGACGGCGTGCCCACCTTCCGTCGCGCAGGCGGTGCAGCTTTTGCAAGCCGCGGATTTCGCGGGGGCGGAACGCGTCCTGGCCGCCTTGCTGGCCAGCGGACATGACGGCGATCCGCAGGTCCTGCACCTGAGCGGGATGTCACAGTTGCGCCAGGACCATTTTCAGGCGGCGGCCTCATCCTTCGCGCGGGCGCGGGCGCTGGCACCGGCCATGGCCCAGCCGGCGTTCGGCCATGGCATGGCGCTGGCGGGCCTGGGGCGCGAGGCCGAGGCCATTGATGCCTTCCAGTCCGCGGTTCGCCTCAATCCCGCCCTTGCCGATGCCTGGTACGAGCTCGGCAATGGGCTTCACCGCATGGGCCGGCTGGAGGATGCGCGCAAGGCTTTTGAAGAGCTGCTGTCGCGGGCGCCCGAATATGTGCCGGCCAGGCTGGCGCTGGGCGGTGTGCTGATAGACGCCGGCCACCCCACCCAGGCAGAGGCACCGTTGCGCGAAGGCCTGAAGTTGGCGGCACCGCAGCGGCTGAAGGCGGCGCTGCACACGAATCTGGGATTGGCCCTGCGCCGCCAGCGCAAGGACCAGGACGCGCTGGACAATTACGACCGCGCACTGGCGCTCGATCCCCGCCAGCCGGGCCTGGCGGTGCATCGGGGCGAGGGCCTGCAGAATCTGGAGCGCTACGACGAAGCCCTGTCGGTCTACAAGGAAGCCCTCGCCCAGGATCCTGCGGATCCCGAGCTGCACCGGCGCTACAATGACCTGCTCTACCGCCTGAACCGGTCGGAGGAATATCTGAAATCCTATGACCGGGCGCCGCAGAGTCGCGTGCTGCAACTGGGCAAGGCATCATTCCTCTCCCAGGAAAAGCGCGCGGCCGAGGCCCTGGAAGTCTATCGGCTGCTGCTCCGGCACGATCCGCGCGACAAGGCGGCCGCCCTGGGCGCGGCCGACGCGCTGAACACGCTGAAGCGCCACGGCGAGGCCCAGGCCGTTCTCGCGCCTGTCCTGGCCGGCGGCGAGGATGCCGGACTGCTCTGCCGCGCCGCCGAGACAGCCTTGCTGCGCCAGGAGCCGCAGGCGGCGCAGGATTTCTGCCGCCGCGCGCTTGTCCTGACGCCGCATGACCAGCTGTGCCTGGCAAATCTTGGCCTGTCCTGGCGCATGATGGGCGATGCGCGCGACGAGGCCCTGAACCGCTATGACGCATTCGTGCGGGTCTTCGACCTGGAGCCGCCCCAGGGCTTTTCCAGCATGGACGATTTCAATGCCGAACTGTGCGCCTTTCTCGACCGCCTGCATCCGCGCACGCGCGAATATATCGACCAATCCCTGCGGGGCGGGACCCAGACGCCGGACCATCTCTTCGATTCGGGCCACGAGCTGGTCGACCGGTTGCAGCTGCGCATCGCCGAGGCGGTGCGGCGTTATGTCGAAGACATGCGCGGCCCCGAGAGCCATCCGCTGCTGTCGCGGCGCCGCGCCGATTTTCACTATGCCGGCTCCTGGTCATCGCGGCTCGCCAGTTGCGGTTTCCATGTCAATCATGTCCACCCGGCGGGGTGGATCAGTTCGTGCTACTATGCCGGCGTCCCGCCCGCAGCCGGGGACGCGCAGAGCAAGCAGGGCTGGATCAAGTTCGGCGAGCCCGGCCACGCCCTGGCCCTGTCCGATCCCATCCGCCATGCGGTGCAGCCGGTGCCCGGCAGGCTGGTGCTGTTCCCGTCCTATATGTGGCATGGCACCATTCCCTTCCAGGATGATGAAGTGCGCACCACCATCGCCTTCGACGTGGTTCCGGGCTGAGACGGGTTGCGCGCAGGCGCCGTTCAGGTGCGCCCCGACGCGCCTGCGATCCTTCTGGCCCACCAGGCGGTGGTCAGGGGCACGGTCAGCATGGTGACCACAACGCTGGCCGCGACCAGGATGGTGGCGGCGGGCGCGGCCGCCGCATAGGCCGGATTGGCGGCGGCGACCAGCGCCGGCACGGCGGCGGCGTTGCCGGCGGTGGCTGCCGCCGCAAGCCCGGCAATGCCCTTGCCGCCGCTGATGCGGTCGGCGGCGAACATCACCAGGCTGGAGACCACCAGCACCACCCCGCCCAGTGCCAGTCCGAGCAATCCGGCGCGCCACACATTGGCGAGGTTGAGCGAGGAACCGATGGCGAACGCGAAAAAGGGAATCAGGGCGGGCGCGGCCTTGCCCAGAAATTCGCGCATCTGCCGGTCCAGGTTGCCCAGGGCAATGCCGATGGCCAGCGGCAGGATCGCACCCAAAAGGGTCTGCCAGGGAAAGGCCAGCAGCCCGCCCAGGGTCATCATGGTGATGAAGGGCCCCGATTCCAGCGACATCAGCGAATAGGCGCCCATCTCCTGCGGCGTGCCATAGCGCCCCATCAGCGCCATATAGAGCCCGCCATTGGTGTCGTTGATCGCCGCCACCACCGCCAGGGTCGAAAGCCCGGCCAGGAGCCCGGTCGTGACCGGCTCGCTGCCCAGGAAATGCCCCACCACCAGCGCGGCGGTCGCGCCCAGCAGGATCTTGGCCGCCAGCAGCACGCCACCCTTGCCGGCCACCTGGGGCAGGGTCTCAAAGGGGATGGTGGCCCCCATGCAGACATAGAAGACCGCCAGGATGGGCAGGGCGCCCGTGAACAGGGCCCCCGTGAAGGATCCGAAAAAACTGCCCGTACCTGGGGCGAAAGTGGCGATCAGCGCCCCTGTGGTCAGCGGCACGATCACCATGCCGCCGGGTATGCTTTCGATACCCCGCTTGATCGGAAAATTCATGAATTTCTCCCTTTGCGGAGCAGTTTAGCCGCGCCCGTGCCGTGTTGACAGCCGGGACGCCGATAGGGGACGCTGCAGATCAAGACGGCACAGCGACCGTCGGGGGAGATCAAATGACCAGGATTTCGACCACGCTCCAACTGGCGGTTATGGCCGCGTTAACGCTGCCCGCCGCGGCACAGCAGCTGGCCCCGCCGCCGCCCATGCACCCCGAACCGCCGCCCGCGATCAAGCTGATCGAGCCAGGTCCCGCGGTGCCGGACTGGCCGACCTACAGCTACGACCAGCAGCGCACGGGCTGGAATCGGGGCGAAACCATCCTGTCGGCCAAGACCGTGGGCAAGCTCCAGCCGCTGTGGCACACCCAGCTCACCACCGCGTCCCAGGCCTTGATCCTTTCCACCCTGACCGCGCCCGTCGTGGCGGGTGGTGTTTCCACGCCCGGCGGCGCCAAGGACCTGGTGTTCACCATCAGCATCGAGGACACGCTGAGCGCGCTGGATGCCGCCAGCGGCCAGATCGTGTGGCAGAAACACTTCGCCAATCCGCTGACGCCGATGCGCAAGGCGGCCATCAGCTGTTCCAATACCGAGCAGGCGACCCCGACAATCGACAAGGCCAAGGGCATCATCTATTTCACCACCAGCGACGGCAAGCTGCGCGGCGCCAGGCTGGGCGACGGCTCCGAAGCCATCACCCCCACCGACATGGTGCAACCCTTCAGCCGCAACTGGAGCCTGAACCTGGTGGACGATGTGGTCTACACCACCACGGCGCGCGGCTGCGGCGGCAGTCCCGCCCAGCCGGTCGAGTTCGGCACCGTGGCGGCGATGGATGTTTCGGATCCTTCCCATCCCTCCCTGTCGCGCTTCTATACCGGCAAGGGCCGTCCCGCCGGTCCCTGGGGCGCGACCGGCGTGGCCTGGGGCCCGCAAGGCGCTTATGTCGCCACCGCCGACGGACCCAACAATCCGGGCAGCGGCATCTATGGCGACATGGTGCTGGCGATCCGGCCGCATGCCTGGGGCCTCAACGACAGTTTCACGCCCACCCATTGGCGGTATATCAACGCCCGCGATCTGGATTTCGGTTCGGGCGGTCCGCTGCTGTTCCCGTTCGGCAAGCGCAACCTCGTCGCCACGGCGTCGAAGGAGTCGGTGGTCTTTCTGCTGGATGCCGACAATCTGGGCGGGGTGGATCACATGACCGGCCTGTATCAGTCGCCGCGCCTGGGCAATGATACCCAGGACTTCCAGGCCCAGGGCGTGTGGGGCAGCCTTGCCACGACCTTGAGCGACAAGGGGGATCGCTGGCTCTATGTTCCCATGTGGGGTGGGCCCGGAAAATCGGCGCCGAAATTTCCCGTCACCCATGGCGACGCCCCCGATGGCAGCATCATGGCCTTCAAGGTGGTGGACGAGAACGGCAAGCCGGTCCTGCAGCCGCAATGGATCTCCCGCGACCTCAACCTGTCCTCGCCGCCTGTGGTGGCCAATGGCGTGGTCTACGCCTTGCAGACGGCCGAAAGCGCCATCCAGGTGCCCAGGGACATCTTCAATGCCGACGGCACCCGCAAACCCGGCTGGACCCCGGAACTGGGCGCCATCAACCGCATCATGACCCCGCATGCCACCATGACCCTGTTCGCTTTCGATGTGGAAACCGGCAAGGAATTGTGGTCGAGCAAGAAGACCATGGACGGCAACACGGTGCACTTCACCCAGCCCGTGGTGGCGCTGGGCAAGCTGTTCGCCGTGGACCATGCCGGCCATGTGTGGGCCTTCGGCCTCAAGCCCTGACTGCCGGCCGCGTGCGCAGATAGAAGTCGCAGTCCCGGCGCCGGCCATCGGCCAGCAGGACCGGGCGCGACTCGATCCGGACGAAGCCGTTCTTTTCCAATACCCGCGCGGCGGCGCGGTTCGCCGTCTGCGCCGCCGCCGCCAGCCGTGTCAGATCAAGGGCGTCAAAGCCGTGCGCGACCACCGCGCCCACCGCCTCGCTGGCCAGGCCGGCGCCCCATCGCTCACGCCGCAGCAGGAAACCCAGCTCGGCCGCGCCGTCCCTTATGAGGCTGAGATCGACGCTGCCGACCGCATGGCCTTCCAGCAGCGCCGTCCAATAGCGGCAAAGGCCCTGGGCCATCGCCGCCTGCTGTTCGCGCAACAGTTCCTCGACCACCGCCAGGCGCGTGATCGCGGGGCGATTCCAGAATCGCATCGCTTCGACGTCGCCGAGGATCGCGAACAGGGCTGCGGCATCGGCTGGCTGCTGCGGCCGCAGCGTTAACCGGTCGGTTTTCAGGATCATGGGCCTCAACTTGCGAAGCGGTAGGCCATTAAGAATGCCGCAACCGGCGAAGCGGCGGGCCAGAAGAATCATGCCGGACCGCAAGGCGACAGGCCGGCGGCTGAAAAACCGAGAGGCGGCCGGCTGCTTTCGCGCCGTAACCGCCTCTCACTGCCCCCTTCAAAAAGGACCATTGGACCCGGACCCCAATCCGGAAAGCCAATCACCGCGGGGTTCCCCCGAACCGTCCGTCCGCAGCATGCTAACTGTGCCGCAGACACGTGCGTGTGCAACGGTTTTGCTTGGATTTACCGTATCTTGGCGATTCTTTGGCGGGCAATGTGGACTTTTCGCAACAATTGTTACGAATGGCTCGCATCACGCCGCGCAGATGTCCGGAAAAGCCGCGCTCAGCCGCGAAAATGCTTGGACAGTTTCAGGCCCTGGCGCTGGTAATTGGAGCCCAAGGCGGCGCCGTAACCCTGCGGCGGCGGATCGGTTAACCTTTCGAAGATCAGGCGGCCGATGACCTGGCCGTGCTCGAGAATAAAGGGAACTTCGCGGGAGCGGACTTCCAGCACCCCGCGCGCCGATGGCGGCCTGCCGGGCTCATATCCGAAGCCCGGATCGAAGAATCCCGCATAATGGACGCGGAACTCGCCCACCAGGGGATTGAAGGGCACCATTTCGGCGGCGTGGTCGGGAGGAATCGCCACCCGTTCCCGGCTGACCAGGATGTAGAACTCGTCAGGGTCCAGCACCATGTCGCCGCGGGCATTGGCCTCGATCGGCTCCCAGTAATCGGCCGGGTCCAGGACCCCCACCTTGTCCACATCGATCAGGCCGGTGTGTTTCTTGGCGCGAAAGCCGATGCGCTGGCCCGCATCGGCACTTCCCTTGAGATCAATGGAGAGCGCAAGCCCATTGTCGATATTGGGCTCGCCGTCCACCAGAGGCGTCTGGTCATGCAGCCGGCGCAATGCGGTGTCGCTGAACTGGGGCGAGCCGTGGCGGATGCGCAACTGGTTGAGGCGCGAGCCCTTGCGCACCAGCACCGGGAAGGTCTGCGGGCAGATTTCGGCGTAGAGTGGCCCGCGATAGCCCGGCTCGATGCGGTCGAAGGAGGGTGCGTAATCGGTGATCAGGCGGGTGAAGACGTCTATGCGCCCGGTCGAACTTTTGGGATTGGCGCCGCCGGAGATGCGCGACGAAAATTCCGCCCGCTCGAGCAACGGCACGATATAGACGCAGCCGGCTTCCAGCACCGCGCCATGCGTCAGGTCGACTTCATGCATGAAGACCGACTGCAGGCGTTCGGCCACGGTTGCGCCAGCCCCCGGCAGAAAGCTGGCGCGGACCCGGTAGGCAACCGGCCCGAGCCGCAGATCGATGCTGGCGGGCTGGATCTGGCCCTCGGCGAAGGGCTCGGAGGCGGTGATCTCGCGGCCCTGATCCAGCAGCCGGGTCAGAACATGGCTGGGCAGGATGCCGGTTGAGAAACGGCCATAGCTTTCGCTTGGGCCCTCGTCGGCGGGAATCAGGGTTTCCACGGTCGCAGCCATCATTCGGTTATAAGCGGGGCCGGGGCGTGGGTCACCGCCTCCGGCCCCAGGAATGCCCGGATATCCCCAATCGCCTCGGCCAGGCCGCAGCGCTTGACCGGGCTTTTTTCCGGAAAAGCCGTCAGCAGGCGGCTGGGTGTCGCCCCTTCCAGGATCACGAAACAGCCCTTGTCCAGCGGCCCGCGGATCAGGCGCCCGAAGGCCTGCTTCAGGCGGAAGCGGGTGATCAGGTCGTCATAGCCCTTGCCGAACTGCGCCCGCCGCGCCTTGTGCAGGATGGTGGGCTTGGGCCAGGGCACCTTGTCGAACACCACCAGCCGGAGCGAGCGCCCCGGCACGTCGACGCCGTCGCGCAGGGCATCGGTTCCCAGCAGGCAGGCATTTTCCTCGGCGCGGAACAGGTCGACCAGCGCGCCGGTGTCGAGCCGGTCGATATGCTGGGCATAGAGGGTGAGGCCGGCCTCGGCCAGCGGGGCGGCGATGCGCATGCCGACCTCGCGCAGGGTTCGCACCGCGGTGAACAGGCCCAGCGCCCCGCCGCCCGAGGCCAGGAACAGTTCGCGGATGGCGGCGGCCAGCGCGTCGGCCTCGCGGCGGGCGACATCCTTGACGATGAAGATGCGCGACTGGTCCTCATAGCGGAAGGGCGAACCGAAATGGGCGCGGCGCGCGCGGCTGGGGCAGATGTCCGGCGCCGGTGCGCATTTCGGCGCTGGCCCAATGGTCGTCGTGATCGCCGCCGCTGTCGCGCAAGGTGGCCGAGGTGATCAGCGCGCCATGGGCCGGTTCCAGCACGGCCGCCGACAGCGGCTTGGTGGGATCGATCCAGTGCCGCTTGAGCCCGACATCGGCTATCGCGGCCGTCCTCGCGCAGGATCTCGAACCAGTCGACGAATTCCTGCGCGATCTCGCCCTGCTCCAAGGTTTCCAGCATCTGGATCCAGGCGGGCAGGATGGTCCGGGCACGGCGATCCAGCCCGCGCGCCGCCGCTTCCAGCCGCGCCCGGGTATAGGGCTCGAGCGTGGCGGTCTTGTCGTCCATCTTCTTGCGCAACAGCCGCGCCAGGCGGGCCAGGGGATCGGCAATGCGCCTCAGCCCGCGCGCCAGGCCGCGCACCGCATCCAGCATCTCGTCGTTCATCGGATGGGGCTCGGCTTCCAGCGAATAGAAAGCGTCGGCGTCGGCGCTGCGGGCGCGCACATGGCTGTAGGCGGCGGCGAGAAATATCTCGCCGGGGCCGCGCGGCCCTGTGCCCAGCCGCCCCTCGCGCAGTCTTTGCGTCCAGCCTTCGCCCGCCAGCGCGCCGGCGGCCTGTACGGCGTCTTCCAGGGCGCGCTGTGCCGTTTCATCATCGGCGACCAGATCCTTCAGCCGCTCCTCCAGCCCGCGCATGCGGGTGCGGGCGCGCCCCTCCGGGCCGCGGATCCAGCGCCGCAGCTCCGCCATCTCGCGTCCCGAGAGCGCAGCCGAAAAGCCGCTGTCGGCGGCGTCGAACAGGTGATGGCCTTCGTCGAAGACATAGCGCAGGCGGCGTTCGCTCTGGGTATCGCTGGTCTCGTCCTCTCCCAGCCAGTCCCGCGATGCCATATCCTGGGTGGATTGCGCGATCACCAGCGCATGGTTGGCGATGACGATACTGGCATGCCGGGCGCGGCGGATGGCGCGCTCGATGAAGCAGATGCGATAATGCGGACAGGCGGCATAGATGCATTCGCCGCGCCTGTCGGTGACGGTTGACAGCGGCATGGTGGCGGCGAGAAAGGCGGGAAAACCCACGCCCGACAGGTCGCCGTCGGTGGGCGAAGAAATCCAGCGTGCGATCAGCGCCAGCGCCACGGTGCGCTGGCCCGGCGCGAGGGCGGTACGCTTGGCCGCTTCTTCAAAATTCAGCAGGCAGAGATAATTCTCGCGGCCCTTGCGCACCACCGCCTTTTCGGCGCGCTCGACGGGGTCGGGCCACAGATGCGCGATCTCCTGCACGATCTGGCGCTGCAGGTTGCGGGTGTAGGTCGAGATCCACAGCCCGGGGCCGTTCTTCTCGGCCCATAGCGCAGCGGGCGCCAGATAACCCAATGTCTTGCCGGTGCCGGTTCCCGCTTCGACCAGTGCCACGCGCGGCGCGCCCGCCTGTTCGCGCGGCCCGAAGGCATAGCTCGCGGCATCGCTGTAGGCTGGCCTGTTCGGGGCGCATCACGCCCACCATGCGCGCCAGACGCGCGCGGGCTTCCGCCGGGTCCACGCCCTGCGAACCGGGCTCGCCCACGGGCGCTTCGTCATCCCATTGCGGCAGGCCGCGCCAGGCTTCCAGCCCGGCGATGGGCGAGCCATGCGGTGCCTCTCCCACATATTCCTTCAGCAGCGGCGCCCAGCGCCATCCCGCGCGCGCCAGCGTGCCCACCAGCGGTGCCAGGGCGGCGCGCACATCGTGCGGCCAGTGCGCGACCTCGTCCAGCAGGGCCTGGGCAATGGCGTGCAGGGCGCGGGCGGATTGCTCCGCGGTGTGCGGCACCGCCAATCCCAGGGCCCGTGCCAGTCCCAGCGCGCTGGGCACCAGGGGCAGGCCGGGCCGCACGAAGGCGAAGAGCTCCAATATGTCGAACAACATGACATCGGCGCGCGTGCCCAGACGTCCGGCGACAAAGGCCGAATGCGCCACCAGTACCGCGCCGCCCTCGAACAGGGCGCGCGCGTCACCCAGCGCGATCCGCTCGGCGGCGGCGCCGGCACGCGCGATCGCCGCGCCGGGGGGCGCGGGAACAACGCGCAATCAGGGTCGAGAGCGACTCCATGGGCGCGCGATAATGCGGCGCGCGCCCATCAAAAACTAGGCCGCGTCGGGATAAAGGTGCATCAGCGCCTGGCGGGCGCGCAGATGCTCGGCCACGATGGTCTGGGCGGCGTTGCGCAGCGCGTGACGGTCATCGCCCTCACGCGCCTTGCGGGCAAATTCGCGGGCCGCCTGGGTGACGGCCGCCAGGCCCAGCCCGCCCGCCGCGCCGACGATGTCCTGCGCCAGCCGCGCCGCCTCGTCCCACCTTTCGTCCGCGCAGGCGTCCGCCAATCCCTTGGTCAACTGCTCGGCGGTGACGATGTAGCATTGCAGGATCTCCAGCAGCACCTTTGCCCCCACCGATTTTTCCAGGGTGTTGAATGCCACAGGGTCCACGGCATCGGACGTCCCCGCGTCGTCCTGATCCGGCTTGCGGCGGACATGATCCAGGGCGCGGTACAATTGATCGGGCTCCATCGGCCAGCGCAGCAAGCCGCTGGGCGAGATGGGGGCACGGTCGCCGCGCAGCAGAATCGCGATCATGCGGCGCGCTAACGCCCGGCGCGGCCGCCAGCATGTCGGCGTCGCCGGCGCCCGCGATGATGACGTCGAAACATTCCCTGCTCGCCAGCTCCTGCGCTTCCACCAGGCTGCCGGCCTGCACCACGCGATTGCCGAACGGCTCCAGCAGGCGGGCGGTGGCGTCGGCGACGGCCGCGACCGGCAGATACAGAAGCAGCGACAAGCCGGAGGGCGGCATAATCTGGCTCTCCGCTTCGCCCGGTTCGGCGGCGGCGCTGGGTGCCATGCCCGACACCGGCAGGGTGAAGAAGAACTGTGCGCCGTCCTCCGGCGTGCTGATGAAGCCGATTTCCCCGCCGGCCTGTTCGATCACGCGCTTGGCCACCGCCAGTCCCAGGCCGGCGCCCTGCTGCATGCGGGCATAGGAAGAATCGCCGGGCGAGAAGGGCTTGAAGAGATTATCCGCCTTTTCCGGCGCCACGCCCTGACCGGTGTCCGAAACGCAGAAGCGCACCGACTGCCCGTCGTCGCTCAGGTCCAGGCGAACGTCCACCAGCCCGTGTTCGGTGAATTTCAGTGCATTGTCCACCAGCTTGAGAAGGACCTGGCGCACCTTGCGCGGATCCGCCGCAACGCGGGGCAGGTCGGGGGCGGAGCTCAGTGTCAGGTGGAGCTGCTTTTCCCAGGCGCGCGGCTGCAGCAGGCGCGCCACGACGCGCGCTGCCTGCACCGGATCGCAATCTTCCTCATCCATCTCTTGAATGTTGTCGCGGGTCAGCACAATGACGTCGTCGATCAGGGTCTGCAGTCCGCGGCCCGCCTGCAGCATGACCTTGACATGGTCCTTTTGCTGTTTGGGCAGCTCGGCGCGTTCCAGCAGCTGCGCCATGCCGAGCAGGGCATTAAGCGGCGTGCGCAATTCATGGGAGATGTTGGCGATGAAGGCGGATTTGGCCTGGGCGCTGGTTTCGGCGGCCTCGCGGGCCATGACCGCCTCGTTCTTTTCGCGCTGGAGGCGGATGACCAGCTGGCCGTTCTCGTCGCGCAGATTAACGCTTTCGTCCAGCAGGCGCGCCATGCCCTGGCAGTAGCTGATCAACACGGTTGCGAACAGGACGACGAGCAGCGCGGTGCAGCTGGCATACAGTCCGCCCTGCGAGATCAGCAGCACGACCAGGGGCCCCAGAGAAAACAGCGTGTGGGCGATATAGGCGGGGCGATGGGCCGCGCGGGCGATGAATTCCGTCGCCGTCATGCCCAGAAAGGCCATGGCCAGATAGGCCTGGGCGGGGAAGGAATCCGGCACGAACCAGAACAGCGCGGCCACGCCCCAGGTGGCGCCGGAAATGGCCGACACGAAGGTGTAGCGCCGGGCCCAGAAATGCGGATCGCTGCCGGGCGGGCGCATCTTGTAGGCGCTGGTGAGTTGTTCGGCCGCGATCACCACCGTCAGCTGCAACAGCAGCGGCATCAAGGGCAGGATGCTGGGTTGCTGGCGCGCGATCAGGGTGGCGGGGACGCACAGCACCGCGAAGGGCAGGGAGAGATAATGGCGACCGAGCGCGTACAGGATATCGATGCGGCCGGCGAACACCGGATCCGCAGGCCTTTCCTGGGACGAATTTTTCTCGGTCATTGCGCAAATCCGTGCCAAAGCTTAGCTTTCGCGCCCTTTCGAAACGCTTAAACCGGGCTTAACCAAAGGTGAATATGTCCGTGACCGTGACGCGCGAACAGGCGCTTGCCGCCAAGGCCTGGCCCTTCGAGGAGGCCCGCAAACTGCTGGCGCGGCTGGAGGCCCGCAAAAAGGCGGGAAAGCCGGTGGATCGCGTGCTTTTCGAGACCGGCTATGGCCCGTCCGGCCTGCCGCATATCGGCACTTTCGGCGAGGTGGCGCGTACCAGCTGGGTGCGCCATGCCTTCGAGGCCATGTCCGATATCCCCACCCATCTGATCGCCTTTTCCGACGATATGGACGGCTTGCGCAAAGTTCCCGACAATCTGCCGCAGCCACAGATGCTGGCCGCCAATCTCGGCAAGCCGCTGACCGCCATTCCCGATCCCTTCGGCAGCCATGAGAGCTTCGGCCATCACATGAATGCGCGGCTGCGCGCGTTTCTGGATCGTTTCGGCTTTCGTTACGAATTCTATTCGGCGACCGCCACCTACAAGTCGGGACGGTTCGATGAGGCGTTGTTGCGGATTCTGGCCCGCTATGACGAGGTGATGGCGGTGATGCTGCCGACCCTGGGCGAGGAACGCCAGCAGACCTATTCGCCCTTTCTGCCGATCAGCCCACGCAGCGGCAAGGTGCTGCTGGCCAAGGTGGTGGACCGCGACGTCGCCAAGGGCACCATCACCTATATCGAGGAAGACGGCAGTCCCCAAACCGTGCCGGTGACGGGCGGCCACTGCAAGCTGCAATGGAAACCCGATATGGGCATGCGCTGGGCGGCGCTGGGGGTGGACTATGAGATGTACGGCAAGGACCATATCTCCCAGGCGCCGCTCTATGACGCGATCTGCACAATCGCGGGCGGCGTCCCGCCGCAGCAATACATGTTCGAGATGTTCCTGGACGACAAGGGCCAGAAAATCTCCAAGTCCAAGGGCAATGGCATCAGCCTGGACGACTGGCTGAGCTATGGCTCGCCCGAAAGCCTGGCGCTGTTCATGTTCCAGAAGCCGCGCGCCGCCAAGAAGCTTTATTTCGACGTGATCCCCAAGGCGGTGGACGACTATATCGCCTTGCTGGAGTCCTATCACGCCGACCAGACCAGCGACGCGCAGCGGCTGGAAAATCCCCTCTGGCACATTCATGGCGGCCAGGTGCCGGCGGAGCGTTATCCCGTCAGCTTCGCCCTGCTGCTGAATCTGGTCTCGGCCTCCAATGCGCATAATCGCGACGTGCTGTGGGGGTTCATCCGCGCCTATTCGTCCGAGCCCGTATCGCCGGACAGCAATCCGGGGCTGGACCGGCTGGTGGATTTCGCGCTGCGCTATTACGAGGACTTCGTGAAGCCCAGCAAGGTGTTTCGCGCGGCCGACGACAAGGAGCGCGCCGCGCTGGAAGACCTGGCGGGCCGGCTGGAAAAACTCGGCGACGAACGCGACGGCGCGGTGGTGCAGAATGTCATCTACGAAGTGGGCAAGGCGCATGGCTTCGAGCCGCTGCGCGCCTGGTTCGCCGCGCTCTATGAGGTGCTGCTGGGCCAGAGCCAGGGGCCGCGCTTCGGCTCCTTCGCGGCCCTGTTCGGCTGCGCCCAGACCGCCGCCATGATCCGCAGCGCGCTGGCGGGTGAATTCCTGACATGAGGTTTGCGCTGGCCGCCCTGCTGCTGCTGCTTGCGCCGCTGCCGGCAGGGGCCGCGGCCGGTGACGCGCTTTTTGCCGTCTATGCCCGCGGCGACTATGAACAGGCGGCGCGCCTGGGCGAGGCGTCCCATACCGCGCCGGGACTGGCCATCGCCGCCCGCGCCGTGCTGGCCGATGAAGTGCTGCGCCCCTCCCCCTGCCTGCCTTGCCTGGAGCGGGCGGAAGACCTGTCGCGCCGGGCCGTCGCCGCCGACCCGCATTTTGCCCTGGGCCAGGTGTGGCTGGCGGTGTCGCTGGGTTACCAGGCGCGCATCACCGGCGCGATCAAGGCGCGGCTGAAGGGGGCGCCTGCCCAGTCCAAGGCGGCACTGGATATCGCGGTGGCCGATGATCCCAATAATCCTTTCGCGGTGTCGGCCCTGGGCGGCTGGCATATCGAAGTGGTGCGCGGCGGTGGCGCCGTTCTGGCGCGGCTGCTCTATGGCGCGCGCGAAGACACCGCGCTGGCGCTGTTCGATCGCGCGGTGCGGCTGGCGCCCGCCAATGTCGCGGTGCACTATCAGATCGCGCTGTCGCTGGCGGGATTCGATCTGGACAAGTATCGCATGCGGGTGGTGTCGGAACTGAAATCGTCGCTCTCCAGCACGCCCGACACGGCGTATGAAGAAAAGATTCGCGGCCGCGCCGGCGAACTTCTTGCGCTTCTGAATCAGGGTGCGCGTGAGGCGTTCGACTTGCGGGTCCGCAAATACCAGGGATTTCCCGATTAGGAGGCCGGCTTGCGAACGCTATCACCCCTCGTTCTTCTCGGCTGTTTTCTGGTGGCGGCCTGCTGGCAATCGGACGGTTCGCTGTTTGGCGATGCCAAGTCCGTTCAACCCTTCCGCGCCGGAAAACTTGTCTCCAGCGATCCCGGCAAGCCTGCGCAAGCCAGCCATTTTGTGCTGACCCGGGAGAAAGGCGGTTCCTACCGCCTGACCAACGCCGACAAGGGTACGTCCGATTTCGGAGACGCCATGGTGCTGCGTTTTTTCGCGCTGCCGGGGCTGCACGACGGCCTCTACGTGTTTGAAGCAGTGTCGGACGACGCATGCAGGCCCGGCAATCTCTGTCATCCGCTGACGGCAAAGTCGGAACGCGATTACGGATTGGTGCGTCTGACCAGGACGGGCGCCGAGGTTTCCTACCCCGACTGCGGCAAGGCCGCCGCCGCCGCCAGGCTGCCGGGGGTGAAGGCCGATGACTATGGCACCTGCCGTTTCACCAGCCGGGCGTCGCTGGAAACCGCGCTGCGGACATTTGCAGGACAAAGCTGGAAGACCAGCATGATCTACGAATACGAGTAGTGGTCGCCGGTCGCCTATTTCGCGGCGGCGGAAATCTTGTCGAGTGTTTCAATCACCAGCCCGACCGGCGGGCGCGTCTTGTAGGTTTCCTCATACAGCTTGGCGCGGATCACGCCCTTGCGGTCCAGCACGAAGATGATGGGCCGCGGCACGCCATAGGCGCGGCTGCCCGGCTTGTATTGCGGATCGCGCAGCTTGTAGCGGTCGATGACTTCGGATTTGGGATCGCTCAGCAGGGTGTAGCGGATCGCGCGATCGGCGATGAATTCCGCCTGGACCGACGGCGGATCGTAGGAGATGCCAGCAAGCCGGTAGCCGCGCCTGGCGATTTCGGCGACACCGCTGTTCAGGTCGATCAGCTGGGCCTGGCAATAGGGACACCAGGCGGCCGAGCGGAAGAAGAACAGCACCAGGCCCTTTTCGCCCATCAGAGAATCCAGGCTGCGCGGCTTGCCGCTTTGGTCCAGCGGCGTTCCGATGGAGGGCGCGACCGTCCCGCTCGCAGGTCCGAGTTCGAAGGCGGGAGCGGCGGCGGCCGGTGCGGCCAGCCCCAGCGCCAGCATGATGACGGCGATGAATTTTCCCAATGGCATCCCCTGTGGCTGTTCGACTCCCAGTTCGGCGCCAGTCCGCGCCCGGTTACTGGCTGGCCCAGATAATCCGATGCACGAAGGCGATCTCGCTCAACGCGAAGCTGCGGTCCTCGAACAGCGGATTGAAGCTTTTGAGCTCGATGCGCTGGGCGGTCATCCGTCCCAGCTGCTTGGCCATCACTTCCCCGGCATGGGTCTTGACCACCACCCGGTCGCCGCGCCGCAAGGAGCCGGAGGGCGACACCAGGATGCGGTCGCCGTCGCGATAGACCGGCAGCATGGATTCGCCGGTGATCTCCAGTGCGTAGCAGTGGGCGTCGGCGATCTCGGGAAAGGCGATATTTTCCCAACCCGAGCCGGCGGGAAATCCGGCATCGTCGAAATAGCCGGCGCTGCCGGCCTGTGCCAGCCCGATCAGGGGCACCAGGCGGGCCCGCACGCTCCGTTGGTCGCTCACCAGGGCGACGAATTCTTCCAGCGATTCCCCGGTCGCCGACAGGACCTTCGCCAGGCTCTCGGTCGAGGGCCAGCGCAGCTTTCCATTGGCGGCGGCGCGCTTGCTCTTGTTAAAAGTGGTGGGATCCAGGCCGGCAAGCCTGGCCAGGCCGGAGGGTGACATGCCATGCCGGGCGGCGAGGGCGTCTATGGCACGCCAGATTTGCGGGTGGGTCAGCATTTAGGAATCAAACCGGACATTACGGTTATATTCCTATAATAAGGGCAGGACGGCGGGTCCGTCCATAGGGGTCTAGGTGGGTATGATCGATTTGGGAGCCGGATTGCTGCGGCAGCTGCCCGCCGAACCCGCGCATCGCGCCACCCTGGCGCTGGCGCGCCTGGCGGGCCCATTCCTGCCCCCGCCGCCCCCCGACGACCCCCGCCTGGCGGTGACGGCCTTCGGGCTGGATTTCCCCAATCCGGTGGGCCTGGCGGCGGGCTTCGACAAGAATGCCAGCGTGCCCGATGCCATGGCCAAGTTCGGCTTCGGCTTTGTCGAATGCGGCACGGTCACGCCGCGCCCGCAAGCCGGCAATCCGCGCCCGCGCCTGTTCCGGCTGCCCGAGGACGGCGCCGTGATCAACCGCATGGGTTTCAACAATGCCGGGATGTGGAAAGCGGCGCAGAATCTGGGGCGCCGCCGGGGCGGCGGCATTGTCGGCATCAATATCGGGGCCAACAAGGACAGCGAGGACCGCATGCGCGACTACCAGAACTGCTTCGCGATGCTGGCGCTGCTGGCCGATTATGTGACGGTCAATGTCTCCTCGCCCAATACGCCGGGCCTGCGCGGCCTGCAGAATCGCGACGAACTCACCGCCCTCCTCGACAGGCTCCTGACCACGCGCGGCGAACGCAAGATCCCCATTGCGCTCAAGATCGCGCCCGACCTCGATGGGCATGCGATGGACGATATCGCCGCCGTCGTGCGCCAGACCGGCATCGAGGGCCTGATCGTCTCCAACACCACCGTGGCGCGCCCACCGCTGAAATCGTGCCATGCCGGCGAAGCCGGCGGCCTGTCGGGGCGCCCCCTGTTCGAGCCTTCGACCCGCGTGCTGGCCCAGATGCATGCGCGGCTGGGGGGCGCTGTCACCCTGGTGGGGGTGGGCGGCATCGCCAGCGGCGAAGACGCCTATGCCAAGATCCGCGCCGGTGCCGCCCTGGTGCAGCTTTACACGGCGCTGGCCTTCCAGGGCCCTGGCCTGGTGGCGCGCATCAAGCACCGAATTGCTGGCCTGCCTGGCGCGCGACGGCTTTGCGACACTCGGCGAGGCCGTCGGCAAGCCCTGAGCGGCACAGCCTGTGCCTGTCAAATTTCAATCGTGTGATGAAACCGGGTCAGGTCCACCAGGCGCTCGCCATTGGGGGTCAGGGAGATCACGTCGACGAAGCGGCGGTTCCACAGGATTTCGTCGGCCAAAAAGGCGTGGCGGGCATAGATGCGGTCGGCAAGGATTTCGTCCAGCCCGTTCAGCATCACCACGATTTCCATGTCCTGCGCGTCCATGTCCTCCCGTGTCAGGCCGTGGAGCGGGCTGTCCCGGTCGATCGGATGCATCACCGTCCAGGACAGGGCGAACAGCGAATTGTGGGAGCGCGTCAGCTTGAGCTCCTGAAAGCGGCGCATGGTGACGCCTTCCAGGGTGGTGTGCTGGCGCGCCAGCGTCACCACCACACTGGCATCCATGATCGCTTCACCGCGCTGGTTGGCGGCGCGGAACATGAGCGTTGGCACGCCGTCGAACGGGGCCACCACCGCCACCCGGGAAAACACCACCCGCGCGAAGGGCCGCGAGAAGCGGGCGAAGATGATGCCGGTGAACAAGGAGATGGTCAGGATGCCGGCGAAGCTTTCCGCCGTCACCAGCAGGTTGGTGTAAAGGGTGCGCGGGGCCATCGCGCCATAGCCGAGCGTGCCCAATGTCTGCACGCTGAAGAAGAAGGCGTCCGCAAAGCTGCCGGCGCGGGCATTGATGATGCCGTTCCGGTCAATGACATAGAGCGTGGCGAAGACGAGATTGATGACCACAAAGGCCGCCAGCAGCTGGAAGAAGAACCACGGCCAGGAGACGGTGAGGACTTTGTGGTAGAAGTCCAGGAAGCGGCCGCTGTCCTGGCCCTTCACGACGGCAAGGCGCTTGCCGCGCGGCAGCCTAGCCAGGCTGCGGGTCCGGCGCGGCGGCGGCGGGATGCTGGGCGGGGTCTGCGGTGCGCCGCTCATGCGCGCGGCGCGGGCGGGCTTTTTGCCTGAAGATACGCCGCCCAGATGCGATCTTTGTCCGTCCCCAGCCGGTGCAGATAGGCCCAGCTGTAAAGCCCGCTGTCATGGCCGTCGTCGAAGCCGATGCGCACGGCATAATTGCCGACCGGCTCCAGCCCGGAGATCTTCACAGCCTCCTTGCCCCGCACGATGGTCTTGGGGCCGCCATGGCCGCGCACCTCGGCGCTGGGCGATTCCACCCGCAGATATTCCGCCGGCAGGTCGAAGCGGCTGCCATTGTCGAAGGCGACCGTCAGCGCATCGCTGCGCCGGGTTGAGGCGCATTTCGCTGGGCCAGGGAGTTGGTTCGCGCAGGGCATCGCGTTCGTCATCGGTAAGCTGCGCGCCTCGCCCGGCAGCATTATCGGCACGCCGCCGCGAATGGGATAGGCCAGGCCCGCGGCCCGCGACGACCAGTTCCTGCTTGTCGCGGTCATAGCGCAGCATGGTCTTGGTCAGGGGGCAGACCAGGATTTCCAGCAGCTTGGGATCGGCTTCCATCAGGGCTCCGGCGCGTCTAGTTCATCGGTGGCGGGGCCGATTTCGGCCGCCGCCATTTCCAGCAGCGCCATCAGGGTGGCGACGCGCTCCTGCAAGCCTGCCGCCTCCAGCAGCGCCTGTTTCTCCGCCGGCTCGAACGGGCACATCATCGCCAGCGCATTGACCAGCGCCTCGGCCGGGCGCGGTCATCACGCTGTCCCAGTCGGCCTTCATGTCGCGGCTGGCGAGATAGGCCTTCAGCGCCGTCAGCAGCCGCTCGCGGGGAAATTCCTCATCGTCCGTCTGCGCCAGGTCGCCGGCGAAGGCCGCGAAGTCGCAGAAGCCGGCACCGCCAGGGCGGTGCGTGGTCGTGCATCTCGCCTGTCAGGCGGAAGCGGCAGATCCCGGCCAGGGTGACCAGATAGCGATTGTCGTCGGTTTCGCGGAAGCGAGACGATGCGGCCGGCGCAGCCCACCTGCGACAGCGGCGGTCGCGGCATCGTCTCCTCGTCTTCCGCCGGCTGGATCATGCCGATCAGCCGGTCGCCCGGCAGGGCATATCGACCATCGCCAGATAGCGCGGCTCGAAGATGTTGAGCGGCAACTGCCCGCGCGGCAGCAGCACCGCGCCGGTCAGCGGAAACAGCGGCAGCGATTTCGGCAGGTCGGTATAGGAATGGTAGTGCCGCGGCATCAGGAGAACAAGATGCCCGAAAGCTTGCGCCGCGCCTCGATGGTGCGCGGATCGGCCGGTCCCATGGCTTCGAACAGGGTAACCAGCTGCTTGCGCGCCGCATCCTCGTTCCATTTGCGGTCGCGCCGCACCAGCTCCAGCAGTTCGGCCAGCGCCGCCGTCGCGATCCCCGCCCGCGTCCAGCGCCATGGCCAGGTCGAAGCGCGCCTGATGATCCTTGGGATCGGCTGCCAGCCTGGCGCGCAGCGCCGCCGTCTCGCCGTTTTCCGGCACCGGCGCCTCGCGCAGCTTCAGTTCGGCCTCCACGGCGCGGATGGCTTCGTCCTGGGCGGCGTCGGGCGGCACCATCTGCAAGGTGGTCTTGGCGCGCTCCAGGTCGCCGCTCTCCAGATAGGCCGCGCGCCAGCCCGGCCACGGCCTTGGGATGGCCCGGCTCGTCCTGCAGCACATGGCCATAGGCCTGCGCCGCCATGGCGACGTCGCCGGCCGCCAAGGCCTCGGCCGCCACCGCCAGCACCTCGGCGGTATGTTCCGGGCCGCCGTGATCATGCCCGTGATCATGCCCGTGGTCGTGGCCGTGCGCGCCGCCCGCCAGGGCCGCGACAAAGGCCTTCATCTGGCTTTCGGGGATGGCGCCCATGAAGCCGTCCACCGGCTGGCCGTTCTTGAAGGCATAGACGGTGGGGATCGACTGGATGCGCAGCTGCTGGGCGATCTCGGGATTCTCGTCGATATTGACCTTGACCAGCTTCACCGCGCCGTTGGCCGCGTTCGACCGCCGCTTCCAGCGCTGGGCCCAGGGTCTTGCAGGGGCCGCACCAGGGCGCCCAGAAATCCACGATCACCGGCACGGCGCGGCTGGCCTCCAGCACGTCGGCGGCAAAGGTCGCCAGCCCCGAATCCTTGATATGCGGGCTGGTGCCCGTCGCCGTGTTCTGGGCGGGCTGGGACGTGAGGGGGCGCCCGCTGGGGCCGATCAGTGCCATGTCGTTGCTTTCCGCTGTTTACCTACCCCGAAAGATGGGCATTCGCCGGGCAAAAAGAAAGCCCGCAGCCGCCCCGGCGCGCTTTGCGGGGCCGCGAAAAACCGCAAAATCCTAGGGAACCAGCTTGCTGATCCACTGCGGCAGCGCGAAGGCGGCGGCATGGATCGCCGGGTTGTAATAATCGCATTTCAGACCGGCCTTCTTGTAGGCCTTGGCGGCCCGCCTGATGCCCTTTTCGGTGCCCAGCGCCGCGCCTCCCTTGGTGGCCCAGGACAGCGCCATGAAGCCGCCGATATAGGTGGGAACCACGGTAAGATACAGGCCGGATTTGGAGAAGAAGGCGCTGAGTTCCTCCAGCGCCTCGGTGATCTCCCAGGGCTGGTAGAAGGGCACGCCGGTCTGGAAGGTGGCATAGCCGCCCTTGCGCAGCGCGCCTTTCACCCGGTCGTAGAAGGTTTCGCCGAACAGCGCCTTGCCAGGCCCCACCGGATCGGGGCGGTCGGCGATGATCAGGTCGAAGCGGTTCTTGCTGGATTTGCGGCCCAGATATTCGAAAGCGTCGGCGACCTCGATGGTCATGCGCTTGTCCTTGAAGGCCTTGGCGTTGATCTCGCCGAACAGCTTTTTGCACAGTTCGATCACCCGCCCGTCGATATCAACCAGCACGACTTCCTTGACGTTCTTGTGCTTGAGGGCCTCGTCGGCAATGGACAGGTCGCCGCCGCCCACGATCATCACCCGTTCGACCTTGCCATGCTCCAGCATGGGCAGGTGGGTGAGCATGTCGGCATAGGCGCTCTCGTCGCGGCTGGTGATCTGGACGATGTCGTCCAGGGTCATCACCCGGCCATTGGCGACGGTGTCGAAGATGCGGATGTGCTGGTAGCGGCTCTTCTCGTCCGCCAGCACCTTGGTCACCTCCATGGACTGGGCGTAACCCTTGTGGAGCTTCTCCTGGACCGATTTACGGGCCTTAACCTCTGAGAGCTTGGCCATAACGTTTCCTTAAAGATTGTGACAACCGCTTCCGGGCCACGCCTATAGGACGCGTGCGCGGTGCTGTCTACCGCGTCCGGTTTGCGCGTCTAAAGCCCGGATGACGGGCCTTTCGCGCGCGCGCCGGCCTTGCGCGCCGCCGCGCCGCGGGCGCGCGGCGCGCTGCCGGCGGCGGCACGCCGGACAAGAAAATTGCCCCGGAGGGAAATTTCTTCTTGCATGACCGGGGAGTTAGCCCTATTTGCAGTCCGACCCCGCGAGAAAAAAAGCGGGACAAAGCGGCGACCGGGTGACCCCGTGCGTCGCTTTCTTCTTTAGGCGCGTCCGGAAGTCCACAAGGCCAAGGCGCAGGTGTCAACTCCAAGACGGGTAGGTGCTTGAATGGCTCGACTTAATCTGGTGGCGGCGAACAAAGAAGCAAAGGGCGCAGTCCGCGTCCGCGCGACTGCGAGGCCCGTTGCGGTCATCGTTCCTCCTTCGAACGACGACCAAAAGGATCATTTCATTACCAAGAACGGCCTGTCCTATGCGGGCAGTCACGTCATCATCGACCTTTGGGAAGCCAAGGGGCTGGATGACCGCGAGCGGATCGAAACCGCGCTGATCGACGCGGTGAATGAGGCGGGCGCGACCCTGCTGCATATTCACCTGCACAAGTTCGAGGATGGCGGCGGCATTTCCGGCGTGGCGGTGCTGGCCGAAAGCCACATCTCCGTCCACACCTGGCCGGAAAAAGGCTTTGCGGCCTTCGATGTGTTCATGTGCGGCGATGCCGAACCCCGCAAGGCGCTGGAAGTCTTCAAGCGCGCCTTCAATCCGGGCCGGGTCGTGGTCGGCGAGCACAAGCGCGGCGTGATTTAGGTTTACGCACGCATTAGAAAATAGGGCCGGAGAGGTCGCCTCTCCGGCCCTTTTTCTTTGTGCACGCTATGACCCCTTGCGGCCTTCGCAACTTTGCCCTGGTGCTCGGCATTCGGTTGGCTTGGCCGCCAACATCACTGAATCCCGCTCCGGATTTCGGTCCAGGCGCTGATGATCTTTTCCTTGTCCTTGAGGCGGCGCTGGAAGATGCCGCTTTTCAGGAAAGCCTCCAGGTCGCGCTGGATGCCCAGATTGGCGAACACCGAATCCGGCACCGTGGCCATGGCCCCGACATTGGCGGGCTCGTCGCCGATATGCTCGATGGTATAGACCGCAGCCGCGTCCGACAGCGAGGAATTGATCAGTGCCAGGGCCTTTTCCTCGTTCGACGGGTCCTTGTGCATCACCAGGCCGCAGACATAGGTGAAAATGCCGCCGGGCGGGGTGAGGTAGGCCACCGGCTTGTGCTCGCGGTTGAGCGCCGCGAAGGTGGTGCGCCAGCTCATCGCCGCCACCAGTTCGCCCGAGGCCAGCCCCTGCGCCAGGGCGGTATCGTCGCTGGAGACAAAGCGCAGATGCGGCACCAGTTCGCGCAGCTTGGCCTGCACCTTGGTCCAGCCGGCCTCGTCCATCGCATAGGCATTGACCCCGGCCATGCGGGCGATGAAGGGCACGGTATCGTCCACCCCATCCATCACCGACACCCGGCCCTTGTATTTGGGGTCGAACAGGATGTCCCAGCTCTGCGATTTGGCATATTCCGGCGCCAGGTCGGTGCGGATGGTCAGCGAGGTGTTGCCCCAGTAATGCGGCACGAACCACACCTTGCCCGGCCCCGCCGAAATGCCGGGCAGGTTCCTGAGGGTTGGCGAGATCTTGTCCCAGTTCTTCAGCTTGGACGTGTCGATCGGCGCCAGCAGGCCGGCCTCCTTCCAGCGGGGGAATTCATAATAGCAGGGGCCCATCACGTCGGGCTTGAATCCGGCGCGCATCTTGGAGAAAGCCTCGTCCTCGTCGGCGAAAATGGTGATGGCGGGTTTTTCGCCGTAAGCCTTTTCATAGTCGGCCAGGAAGGGCGGCTCCATGTAATCCTGCCACTGGAACAGGGTGACCGGGCTGGTGGCGCTGCGCCCGCATCCGCTGGCGGTAACGATCAGCGCGGCCGCGATGCCGCCCAAAGTCCATTTGAGAATTGGCCAGCCCGCCTTCATGTCGGTCACCCCGCAATTGCGAAGCCAAGGTTAGACGCGCCGCCGCAAAATTCACAGGGTCGGGTTGGGACGCGCACCGCATCTTTGCGCCCGCTCACAGCCGGGGCAGGCGCAATTCCATCACCGCGCCCCGGACCGCACCATCGGCCGTGCCGGGGGCGTTTGCGCCGGCCAGCCGCATGGTCCCGCCCATGCGCCGCGCCAGCTCCATGGCGATGGCCAGCCCCAGGCCCGCTCCGGTCACCGTGCCGGCGCGGTCGAAGCGCTGGAACGGCCTGCCGGCCGAGCCCGCCTCGCGAGCGGTGAAGCCCATGCCGCTGTCGCCGAGGACCAGGATGCCGGCGCCTTCGTCGAAGCGCACATCGACGCGCACGATCCCGCCTTCGGCGGTGTAGCTGAGGGCGTTGGCCAGAAGATTGGTGAGGATGCGGCGCACGGCAGCCGTGTCGGCGCGCACCCATCCCGGCTCGCCGAAGGCCAGCGACAGGGAAATGCGGCGCGAGAAGGCCCGCCCTTCCTGTTCGTCCACGCAAGCCCTGGCGAGGGCGGCGAGATCCACCGCCTCTTCGCGCAGGGGATAGCGTCCCGCCTCGATATTGGCGAATTCCAGTATGTCGCCGATCTTGGCGTGCAGGTTGCGGCCCGCATCGCCGATGTCGCGGGCATATTCGCCATATTTGGGATGGCCGCTGGGACCGTAAAATTCCTTGGCAATGATTTCCGAAAATCCGATCACCGCGTTCAGCGGCGTGCGCAATTCATGGCTCATATGGGCGATGAATTCCGATTTGGCGCGCAGCGCCTCCATCGCGCCGCGTTCGGCATTGGCCAGGCGCACCATCAGCCGGGCTTCGACCGGGCGGGTGGATTTAAGGGCGCGGATGGCGCGCGACGCCCGCGCATGGCGCTCGAAGGCGCCCACCAGCAGGGCCGCGAGCCAGGCGCCGGCCAGCGCCGGTCCCAGGATGACGAACAGGTAGAGCGGCAAGGCCTGGGCCCAGCCTGCCAGCACAGCTTTTTCGTTCACGCTGGTCATGATCGCCAGCGGCCAGCCGGGCACGGCGGCCGAAACGGCGCCGGCGCTGCGAACGGCCCGCGGCGCTATCAGGGCGGTGCGGCGGGAACCGAGGTTCAGGCTGCCCGGATCGAACAGCACGGCAATCACCCGGCCGCCGTCGCGGAAGGCCAGGCCGCCCGGAAAGCTGGTGCGCGCGCCGCTGAATACGGGCTCGGGCAAGGGCGTGTCGGTGGCGGCCTGGAAGCGCGCCTGCTGGTTGCCGGATGCATCCCACACCGCGATGTCGCGAATGGCAGGCTCGGCGCGCGCCAGGTCGGCGCTGCGATACTGCTGGGGCGCGCCCGCGAAAACCGCGCCCAGCCGCGCATAGCGATCCAGCGTCCGGCCGGTGGCTTGCGCCACGGCGACGGTGCGTTCGCCTTCGAAGGCGGCTGCCTGGGCCAGGGCATGGCTGCGGTCCAGCCGCATCTGAAGCAGGGCGGCGGCGGCAAAGCAGCCGCAGATCAGGACGATGCAGACCGGGACGATGAAACGGACATCGCGCGCCATGCGGCGGGCAAGGGGACGCCGCAGGACACCGGCGAAGGCACCATCCAGCCTGTTCCAAGGACGAGTTGTCGCCTCGGCCATCATCCCCATCCGCGCGTTGATTTGCGCAAGGCCAGTATGGGAATCGGCGCATGTGGCGTCACCAGCTTAATGGCCCGGCGCCGCCGAATCAGTGAACGACTCGGTCCTCGGCCCTTCGCTCGCGCTTCAGCCCAGCATCTTGCCGGTGACTTCAAACAGGTTGGGCGAAATGCCCGACTGGCCGTGAATGGTCATCAGTTCGCCGCGCATCAGCGCCTTGCGGCCATCATCGTAGCGGTGCCAGCTTTCAAAGGCGCCCGCCATGCGGGCCGCGACCTGGGGGTTCATCCCGTCCAGGGTGCGTATGACCTCGCCCACCAGCCGGTAGCCCGAGCCGTCGTCATTGTGGAAGCGCAGATGGTTGACGGCGAAGGCGCCGACCAGGGCACGCACGCGGTTGGGATTCTTGATGTCGAAGGCGGGGTGCTTCATCAGTTCACGAACCGCCATGGCCGTGTCCGGCAGCGGCGAACCCGCCTGCAGGCTCATCCACTTGTCCAGTACCAGGGGGTCATTCTTGAAGCGGTCATGGAAGTGGGTGAAGGCGGCATCGCGCAGCGGCGATTCCATGCGCACCAGCGCCCCCAGGGCCGCGATCATGTCGGTCATGTTGCCGGCGGTGCGGTAATGGGCATGGGCCAGCCCGGCGGCGGCCTCGTCGTCGGCGGCGGTGAGATAGCGCAGGCAGGCGTTGCGCAAGGCCCTGCGGCCCGCCGATCTGGCGTCAGGACAGAATTCGCCGCCCCGGCCGTCGCCCGGACCGCGCATATGCTCGTAAAGCTGTGCCAGGCGGGTGCGGTGCGCCAGGGCGATGGCGTTCACCAAAGCGCGCCGGGCCAGATGTATGCCGGCAGGGTCCACCGGCGTCTTGCGGGCCGCCAGCTCGCTCTCGGTGGGCGGTATCAGCATCTGGGCGGCGAAGGCGGGGTCTTCCTCGGCCCGGGCCAGCACATCGCCGATCGCCGCGACATAGTCGTTGTCGGTGCCGCCGGATCCCTCCAGCATGATCTCGGCGGCCAGGGTCTGGCCGGCCTCCCAGCGATTGAAGGCGTCGCTGTCCTTGCCCATCAGGATGGCGCGCTCGTGCCGGCTCTGGGGGGTGCGAAAGACGGCGGGAGCGGAGAAATCGCGGCCCAGTGACAGCAGCGGCGCCTCGGCGACATCCACGAAGACAAAGCGCCGGGCGCCTTGGGTCAGTTCCAGCACCCGCGTCAGCGGACCGGTCCGGTTCTCCCCTTCCAGGGTCAGCGGCAGGGCCGCGCCGGTCCTGCCCACCAGCCCGATGCGCACCGGAATATGCATCGGCTTCTTCTCCGGTTGGCCGGGTGTGGGCGCCAGGGATTGAGTCAGATCCAGCGTGTAGCGGCGCGCCTGCGCGTCATAGGCGCCGCGCGCTTCGATCGCAGGCGTGCCGGCCTGGCTGTACCAAAGCCGGAACTGGCCAAGGTCGCGGCCCGAGCTGTCCTCGAAGCATTTGACCCAGTCTTCGACCGTCGCGGCCTGGCCGTCATGGCGGTCGAAATACAGATCCGTCGCCTTGCGGTAGCCGTCCTCGCCCACCAGGGTCTTGAGCATGCCGATGACCTCGGCGCCCTTGTCGTAGATGGTGGCGGTGTAGAAATTGTTGATCTCGATATAGCTCTGCGGCTGCACGGGATGGGCGAGGGGACCGGCATCCTCGACGAATTGCCGCGCCCGCAAGGCGCGCACGTCCTGGATGCGCTGCACCCCATGGCTGCGCTCGTCGCCGGAAAAGCTCTGGTCGCGGAACACGGTGAGGCCTTCCTTGAGCGAAAGCTGGAACCAGTCGCGGCAGGTGATGCGGTTGCCGGTCCAGTTGTGAAAATATTCGTGCGCCACCACGCCCTCGATGCGGGCATAGTCGTCATCGGTGGCGGTTTCCGGCGTGGCCAGCAGGACCTTGTCGTTGAAGATGTTGAGACCCTTGTTTTCCATGGCGCCCATGTTGAAGGCGCTGACCGCCACGATCATGAAGATGTCGAGGTCATATTCGCGGCCGTAAGCCTGTTCGTCCCATTTCATCGCCCGTTTCAGCGCGTCCATGGCATAGCGGGCGCGCGGCTCGTTGCCGTGCTCGACATAGATGTCCAGCGCGACCCTGCGCCCGCTCATGGTGGTGAAGCCGTCGTGAATGGAGCCCAGGTCGCCGGCCACCAGCGCGAAGAGATAGGACGGCTTGGGGAAGGGGTCGTGCCATACCGCGAAATGGCGCCCATCGGCCAGATCGCCGCTTTGCACGCGGTTGCCGTTGGAGAGCAGGACGGGATACTGCTCCTTGGCCGCCTCGATCCGCACCGTGAAGACCGAAAGATTGTCGGGGCGGTCCAGGAAATAGGTGATGCGGCGGAAGCCCTGTGGCTCGCATTGGGTGCAGAACATGCCGCTGGAAAGAAACAGCCCCTCCAGTTCGGTGTTGGCGGCGGGATTGATCTGGCTTTCGATTTCCAGGGTCAGGTTCGCCGGCGGATCGGGGATGGTGAGATTCTTGTCGTCCAGCAGGTAATCGCTCGTGCCCAGCGGGCGGCCATCCAGCAAGATGCGCACAAGCGCCTGGTTTTCGCCCGCCAGCACCAGGGCGCCATGACCCCACAGCCGCTCGATTGTCAGCCTGGCGGTGATGCGGGTGGCCTGCGGCTCCAGCGAGAAATCCAGTTCGACGGTCCGGATGCGAAATTCCGGCGCCTTGTAATCGGCGAGATGGATGGCGCGCGGCTCCTCGGTACGCATGATCAGACTTCGCCCTTCGGGAAATGCGCAAGGGTTATAGCCCGGTCTTTAAAGTTCGAACAATCAGGCAGGTCCATCAATAGACGCGCAGAATCGTCACACCACCGCCGAACCGCACGGTTTTATAGACGCTTGCATAGGCGGCGAAAGTCCCGTCCGCATCGTTCCAGTGATACAGGTCGCCTTGCGGGTCGTGCAACACGATATATTTGACATGGGCGGCGGTCAGTTGCCGTTTCTGTTCCGCAAGGTCGTGGGTCTGGAGCCGGTCGACCAGGGCAAGGCCCATGCGACGCGACGTCTCGCCCTGCACGATCGGCTTGCCGTGACAGGCCGAAAGCATCATGGCGGCATTGCCTTCGGCATAGCCGAGCGGCAGGTCGAGTACGCCGAAGCTGCCGGGATCCCTGGCGATGTCGGCAGCGCCGGCGGGCAGCGGACCGGCGTGCTGGCCAGGTGGACGGGCGCGAAATCCAGAAATATCAATAGCGTGGTCAGCGCCAGCGCGGCCCGCGCCGCCCGCCCGCCATGGCGCAGCGCCAAGACGCTCGCCTGTGCCAGGCCCAGGCCCAGGAACAGATAGACGAACACCATTGCGCGGGCGGGTGTGCGGACATTTGCGAACAGGGGCAGGTTGGCCAGGATCACGCCGGGCAAATGTAGCGGCGTGACCCGGCCGCCAAAGTGCAATGCCTCGCCGCCCGCAATAATGGCGAAGAAGACCATGCCGCCCAAGGCATAGTGCATCAGCTTCTTGTCGGTCTTGCGCGTCAAGGCCCACACTAGGAATGCGAGATTGACCAGGCCCAGATAGACCGTGCCTTCCCATACGTTGCCAGTCAGTGCGGCATAGACGCCGCTGCCATAGCGCGCCAGCAGATGGGTGGGCGGGAACGCGACCATCGCCAGCGGGTCGGCCACGAACATGTTGCTGCCGTAATAGACCGAAGCCTTCAATCCGGATTCCGCCATTGTCACCACCCAGGGCGAAAGCAAAAAGGTGGCGAGACCCGCGCATAGCACGGGCACCGCCAGCGCCCAGCCACGCGGCCATTTGGATTCGCGCACCCGCGACGCCAGAAGGTGAAAACCCATGAAGTAGAGCGCGTAAAAGAAAAAGTACCAGCAGGACAGGGCGCTGAACGCCTGCATGGCGGCCGCGCCCGCGAGCCAGGCGAGACTCCGGTGTTTCAGCGCCAGCAGGTAGAACAACACAAACAGCGGCAGGAACTCGATCCCGGAGACATGCGCATGATGCATCACTTGCGCCACATGCCAGGGATTGAAAGCGAAGATGAAGCCGGCGACGACCGCGCCGAAATCGCGGCCAGGCACCTCGCCCAGAAGATATCTTGCGCAGATAGAACATCGCCGTGGCCGCAAGCGGGAAGCAGGCCAACAAGGTGAGGTTGTGCAGTGTCATCACGGTGGCGAGGTCGGTGCCCACCATCCGAGACAGCAGCGCCACCGCAAACACCTGCGGCCAGGCGAAGGAATGGTAGGTGAGGGACGTTCCTTCCGGAAAGCGGATTTGGCGGGTGAACAGCATGTCCTGCCAGCCCCGCGCGTTCGCAGCATGCCAGCTGTTCCAGAAGTCCTGCATATTGTCTTCCGGCGGCCCAATCAACGCTGACGACAGATGCGCCAGCCAGGGCCAGAACAGAAAGATAGTCAGAAGGGTAAAGCCGCCCAGCACCAGGGCCAGCCGCGGCAGCGCCGGAATGTGAAGACGCCCGCTCGCGCCCGTGGGCGTGTCGAGCACGGTCATCAGCCGGTCCGCTTGACCTCGGTGAGCACGTCCTGGGCCAGATGCGCCAGTTCCACAAGCTCGTTGGGCATGTCCTCGCCCGACTTGCGGGCCCAGTTCACCAGCGACGAAGCAAAGGACGCCAGCCGCGGCGCATTGGCGATCAGCCGGGCCTGTTCTTCCATCTTGGCGGGGTCCAGGTCGTACTCCGCGCCGGGCACGCGCCAGCCGCCCCAGTCGGCGTCACCGGTCACCACCACCGGATAGGTGCCCGGGATGGGATGGCGGGCGCAGTCTTCGTTGGGCTGCCACTTGTTGCGGGCCCGGATGACCCGCCAGGTCTGCGCCTCGCCGGGCACCTTGTCGCCCAGCGGTTCCTCGCTCAGCAGTTCCTCGGCGGCGAATTCGCGGCCCAGGCCGACATCGTAGTGGATGCGGATCGGTTCATCGATCCCCTTGGCCCAGTGCGGCACGACATGCTCGATCAGGGCCCAGGTGCCGACCGGTTTCACGTAAACCCGCTGGTTCTTGTGGAACTGCGCTTTGGCCATGGAGGGTATTATCCGAAAATGCCCGCCCAGCCTAAGGAAGCGCTGTTAAACCCCGGTTAAGGCGGCCACCCATTTTGAAACGATCTGCCCGCCAAACGATTGAATTTCCTGGGCATCCGCCTAAACAGGGGCATGGAAAGCCCGTGCGTCAAGATCTGCACCTACGATCCGGGCACGGGCCTGTGCCGGGGGTGCGGCCGCAGCCTGGAGGAAATCGGCGCCTGGTTCTCCATGCGCGATGCGGAGCGCCGCCAGGTGATGGCAGAGCTGCCGGAGCGCCTCAGGCAGATGTCTTCGCCAGCCAGCTGAGTTCGCCGGCCAGCCGGACATTCTCGCCGATCACCAGGATGGTCAGGGCCGGCGCGGAGTCCGCCGCCGCCGGCAGGCCGGCCAGGGTGGTGACGATCACCTGCTGATCCTTGCGCGCCGCATTGGCGACGACCGCCGCCGGCTCGTCCGGGCTGCGCCCCGCCGCCAGCAGCGCCTGGGTGATTTCGCCCGCAAATTTGCGCGCCATGTAGAGCACCAGGGTGGGCGCGCCGCGCGACACTGCCGCCCAGTCCAGCCGGGTCAATTTTCCGTCCACGCCATGGCCGGTGATGAAGGTGACGGCATGATTGGTGTCGCGGTGGGTGACCGGAATGCCGGCATAGGCCAGGCCTCCGATGCCGGCGGTGATCCCCGGGACGATGCGGAAGTTGATCCCGGCCCGCGCCAGCGCCTGGGCTTCCTCACCGCCCCGCCCGAACACGAAGGGGTCGCCGCCCTTGAGCCGCAGCACACGCTGATTGTCCCTGGCCAGCTTCACCAGCAGATCGGAGATTTCGTCCTGCTTGCAGCTTTTCACCCCGGCGCGCTTGCCGGCGTAGATCTTCTCGGCGTTCGACAGGGCCAGCAGCGCCTCGTCCACCAGCGCGTCGTAGAGAATATAGTCGGCCTGGCAAAGGGCCTGGAGCCCCAGCGCGGTGATCAGGCCGGGATCACCGGGGCCAGCGCCCACCAGCCAAACCCAGCCTTTCTCCAGCGCGGGCAAGTTCAGTTTGGCGGCGATATCGGTGTTCATTTTCGCACTATATCATGCGCAATGGGCGCAAAAAACAGCGATGGAACCGGCCTTGAGGCCACATTATCGGGCGCACCATTGAGATGCATCGCCCGGCCCGCTAAAAACATCCCGCATTTCAACAGGCGGATAACATGGTCAAGCCCCGTTCCGATCTCATTCCCAATACCGCCGATTACGAAAACCTGCCGCTGGTCACCGCCAATGGATTTCGCGAATATGACGCGCGCTGGCTGTTCGGCAAGGAGATAAACCTGCTGGGCATCCAGGCGCTGGGCCTGGGGCTTGGCACCTATCTGCATGACATTGGCGTGGAACCGAAGGTGGTCACCGGCCACGACTTCCGTTCCTATTCCCTGTCGATCAAGCAGGCGCTGACCATCGGACTGATGCGCGCCGGCTGCACGGTGCACGACATCGGCCTGGCCCTGTCGCCGGTGGCCTATTTTGCGCAATTCGCGCTGGACTGTCCCGCCGTGGCGATGGTGACCGCCAGCCACAATGAGAATGGCTGGACCGGGGTGAAGATGGGCGCCCAGCGGCCGCTGACCTTCGGGCCCGACGAAATCAACGCCATCAAGGACATCGTGCTGAACGACAAGGGCCGCGAGCGCCCGGGTGGCGCCTATGTCGCGGTGCCCGACATGCGCGAGACCTATCTTCAGGCCGTCACCAAGGGCCACAAGCTGTCGCGGCCCATCAAGGTCATCGCGGCCTGCGGCAACGGCACCGCCGGGGCCTTCGCGCCCGAGGCGCTGCGCCGCATCGGCGCCGAGGTGATCGGCATGGATGACGATCTCGATTTCACGTTCCCCAAATACAATCCCAATCCCGAAGACATGGAAATGCTGCATGCCATGAGCCACGCGGTAAAGGCGCAGGGCGCCGACCTTTGTTTGGGTTTCGACGGCGACGGCGACCGCTGCGGCGTGGTGGACGATCAGGGGCGCGAGATCTTCGCCGACAAGATCGGGGTGATGCTGGCGCGCGACCTCTCCGCCAAGTTCAAGAATCCGCAATTCGTGGTGGACGTGAAATCCACCGGCCTCTATCTCACCGATCCCGTGCTCAAGGCCAACGGCGTCACCACCGATTACTGGAAGACCGGCCATTCCTACATCAAGCGGCGCACCGCCGAACTCAAGGCGCTGGCGGGCTTCGAAAAATCCGGCCACTTCTTCTTCAACCCGCCCATCGGCAACGGCTATGACGACGGCATCGTTGCCGGCATCGCCGTGCTGGAGATGCTGGATCGCGCCGGGGGCAAGAAGCTGTCGGCGCTGTATGACGCCCTGCCCAAGACCTGGGGCTCGCCGACCATGGCGCCCTTCTGCCCGGACGACCGGAAATATGCCGTGGTTGAAGCCGTGGTGAAGGAATATTCGGCGCTGAAGGACAAGGGCGAGACGCTGCTCGGCCAGAAGATCGCCAGCGTGGTGACCGTCAATGGCGTGCGCGTCACCTTGGAAGACGGCACCTGGGGGCTGGTGCGCGCCTCCTCCAACAAGCCGTCGCTGGTGGTGGTGGTGGAAAGCCCGGCTTCCGAGGCCAATATGCGCGCGATGTTCAAGGACGTCGATATGCGGCTTTCCCGGCATCCCGAAGTCGGCGCCTACGACCAGAAGATTTAGCCTTGCCTTGATGCCGGCGCCGGGCAAGCATCCCTCCCAACAAATGGGGGAGGAAGGCATGGATCGGCGCGAAGCAATCGGACTTGGGCTCGCGGGCGTGTTGCTGTCGAAACCGGCCCTGGCGCAGGCCATGCGGGCGGACGGTTATCTGCCGGGCGATTCCACGGAGTTTGTGCCGCTATGGCCGGGCATGCCGCCAGGCGGTGAAGGCATCAACCTCACCCTCAAGGTCACGGACGCGGTCCAGCCCGACGGTTTTCATGTCCGCGCCATCAGCCAGATCCAGACCCCGGGCTACTTCGTCTATCGCGCGGCGCGCCCCAACGGGTTGGGCCTGCTGGTCATTCCCGGCGGCGGTTACATCTCGGAGGGCGGCGACCGCGGCGGGCGCGAGATCGCGCAGCACTTTTCCTCGCTGGGCATCACCTGCTTCGTGCTGCGCTACCGGTTGCCCGGCGAAGGCTGGCAGAACCGCGAGACTGTACCCTTGCAGGATGCCCAGCGCGCCATGCGGCTGATCCGCCGCGATGCCGTCAAATACGGCATCGATCCGGCGCGGCTGGCGGCGATCGGCTTTTCGGCGGGCGGGCATTTGTCCACCTCGCTGGCGATCCGCCATGGGATGAAAGTCTATGATGCGGTCGACGCCGCCGACGCACAGGATGCCAGGCCCATGGTCGCGGGCCTGATGTATCCCGTCATCACCATGGGCGAAGGCGCCCACCAGGGCTCGCGCGACAAGCTGCTGGGGTCCGATCCATCGCCGCAGGCGGTGGCGGACTGGTCGCTGGAAAAGCAGGTGACGGCGGATACGGCGGCGTCCTTCCTCTGCCTGGCCGCGGACGACATGATCGTGCCGCCTTTCCCCAACGGCATCGCCATGTTCGGCGCGCTGGAGGCGCAGAAAATTCCATCGCAGCTTCACGTGTTCCAGGAAGGCGGCCATGGCTTCAGCCTGCACTGGGCGCAGGGCAAACCCTGCGCCGCCTGGCCGGACCTGTTCCTGGCCTGGGCCGCCACGCACGGCTTCAAGGCATGACCAAGCCTTCATGACAGCGAAGAATGCGCTTTAACCGTGAAAGAAAAGAATGCGAATTTGGGATGGAATTGTAAGGAGAGAGAGATGGACCGCCGCACCGCACTCACGCTGGGCCTGGCCGCCGCGGCTTTTTCAAAGTCGGCCCTGGCCGACACGGTTGTACCGGGAGACGGCATTTTGCCCAGCGATCCCAGGGAAACCGTCACCCTGTGGCCGGGCATCCCGCCGGGCGGCGAGGGCCTTGGCCTGCCGCCGATCCGGGTCGTCAATCATGAACCGCCCTATCTGACGCCCAACGATCGCGCCATCGATCAGGTGGGCATTGCGGTGATGAACGTATTGCGGCCCGACCGGCCCGACGGCTCGGCAATGATCATCGCGCCGGGCGGCGGCTATAGCCGCGAGATGCTGGATTTCGAAGGCATGGACGTGGCGCGTCATTTCAACGGCGCGGGCGTCACCTGTTTTGTGCTGCGCTACCGGCTGCCGGGCGAAGGCTGGGCCAACCGCAGCGACGTGCCGCTGCAGGACGCCCAGCGCGCCATGCGGCTGGTGCGCGCCAATGCGGCCACATACGGCGTCGATCCGGCGCGCATCGGCTTCATGGGATTCTCGGCCGGCGGCCATGTAGCGGCCTCCATCGCCACCCGTTTTGCGGCGAATGTCTATGCCCCGCTGGACAGCGCCGATACGGCCGACGCGCGGCCCAGCTTTTCGGTGCCGATGTATCCGGTGATCACCATGGGCGAGGGCCGTCACGTTGGCTCGCGCGACAAGCTGCTGGGGCCCGGCGCGCCGCCGGCCCTGATCGACGCCTATTCCTGCGAGAAGCATGTCCCCGCCGACGCGCCGCCGACCTTTCTCTGCCTGGCCGCCGACGACGATGTGGTGCCGCCCTTTCCCAACGGTATCGCCTATTTCGCAGCCCTGCGCGCGGCCGCGATTGCCGCCGAGATTCATATCTTCGAAGCGGGCGGCCATGGCTTCGGCATCGCCCGCACCGCGGGCAAACCCGCCGCGGCCTGGCCCGAGCTGCTGCTGCACTGGGGCGCCAGCCACGGCTTCTTCACCCGGCCGGGCTGATTTTCGCGGGCCTAGGCGGCGCGGCGCTGGCGCACAAAGGCAAGCGCCTCATGCAGCACGGTGATACCGGCGCCATCGCGCACCGCATATTCGCTCAGATGGCGGCGGAACAGCCGCGCTCCGGGGCGGCCATTATAGAGTCCCAGCATGGGCTTGATCAGGGGATGCAACCGCGCGCCCTGGCGCAGCCGGCGTTCGACATAGTCACCATAGGCGTCCACCGCCGCCTCCGGATCGATCGCGGCGGCCCCGAAAAAGCGCGCATCCACCTCAGCCAGCAGCATGGGATTGTGGTAGGCGGCGCGGCCCAGCATCACGCCATCGACATGACGCAGATGATCTTCGGCCTGCTGCAGTGTCTCGATGCCGCCATTGACCAGGATGGTGAGGGTGGGCCGCTCGCGCTTGATGCGATAGACCAGCTCATAGTCCAGCGGCGGCACGTCCCGGTTTTCCTTTGGCGACAGCCCGTCCAGCCAGGCCTTGCGGGCATGCACCGCGAACACCGTGACGCCCGCCTTCGCGCAGGCATCGATCAGCAGGCGCAGGCTTTCCTCCGGGTCCTGGTCGTCGACGCCGATACGGCACTTGACCGTCACGGGCAGGGATACCGCCGCGCGCATCGCCGCCACGCAGTCGGCCACCAGCGCCGGCTCGCGCATCAGGCAGGCGCCGAAACGGCCCGACTGCACCCGGTCGGACGGGCAGCCGACATTGAGGTTGATCTCGTCATAGCCGAAGTCCGCAGCGATCCTGGCGGCCTGGGCCAGCCTGGCGGGGTCCGAGCCGCCCAGCTGCAGTGCCACGGGATGTTCGCAGGCGTCGAAGCCCAGCAGCCGGATGCGGTCGCCATGCAGCACCGCCTCCGCCGTCACCATCTCGGTGTAGAGCAGGGCGTGCTTTGTCAGGCAGCGATGCAGCACCCGGCAGGGACTGTCGGTCCAGTCCATCATCGGGGCGACGCTGAAGCGATGGTGGCCGAGACCGGGCGTCATGGGCGGCTTTCTAGCGCCCGTGATCCGCCAAGGCTAGTAGCCCAGCTTCAGCATGGTATTGGATTGCCCGTTTACCGTGCCTTTTTCCAGCCATTCCAGCGAGGCCTTGAACAGGACCAGGTGGTTCTTCTCCCACATGGCATTGTGGGAGGCGCAGCCCAGGTCGATGAAGACCTTCTGCGGGCTGCCGATATCGGCATAGAAATCGCGCACCCGCTCCGGATTGACCTGCTTGTCGTTGATGCCGCTGACCATCAGGGTCGGCGTGGTCATGGCCTTCACCCGTTCCTGGGTCCAGCCCCAGCCGGAGGAGGCGATGGGCGCGCGCCGCACCGCCGGGGTCCAGCCTGCGCCGACGGGATCGGATTTCAGCATCTCCGACCACACCGAGGCGGCGGCGGCGGGGTCGTACTGGCCCGGGCAGGGCGCCTGGCGATCCCAGTTGGCGATGAATTCATCATGGCTCTGGGTGTTGAACACCGCGCCTTTCGCGGGCAGCACGGCCGGAGCCTGTGCCTTGGTGGCGCGGTTATAGGCGGGCGCCAGCAGGATCAGCTTGGCGACCTGGTCCGGATGCAGTGCTGTCCAGCCCCCGGCGCGCGGGCCGCCCTGCGACCAGCCGATCAGGCTGACCTTGTCGACGTGGCGCAATTTGCGGATGAAATCCACCGCCGCGGAAATGTCGTTCCAGTCCGACTCGATATTGGTCAGGGCGCCGGGATAGCTCTGGGCGCAATCGACCCCGAAGCTTTTCTGCTGCTGGGGCGAGAGGTTGCATTTGTCGTTCATCGGCGCGGGCCGTGCCGAGCGGCCATAACCGGTCATGTCCACCGCGAACACGTCATAGCCGGCGGCGGCCAGGTACCCCATCCAGCTGTAATCCTGGTAGGGCACGTCGAAACTGACTTCGGCCGGGGTGCCGGCGCCGTGCACGAACAGCACCACCTTGTCGCCGCCGCCGCCGCGCAGCACCGCCGGCAAAGCGCGCTCGCGCACATAAAGCCTGGACTTGCGGCCGGCGATGACCGGCACCTTGGAAACCACCGTGACACTGTGGTCGCGGGTCTCGACGCCTTGTGCCGCGGCAGGCGCAGACAGTCCCAGCAGCAGCGGCAACACCGTCCACAATCGCGCCATTTTCCACCTCCCCATTTTTGGCGAGTATCACCCGAATGCCGCGGCCGGGAAAGGCCCGCCGCAAACCGGCCGGCGGTTCTTGTGCGCTGCGCAATGGCGCGAGAAAGTCCTTAACCGCCCGCCTGGCCGGCGAACATCCGCGCGAAATAGCCGATGGTCTGCTGCAGGCCTTTTTCCAGCGGCACCTTGGGTTCCCATTTCAGCAGGCTGCGTGCCTTGGTGATGTCGGGATTGCGCTGGCGCGGATCGTCCTGGGGTAGCGGACGCATGACGATGCCGGACTTGGACTTCGTCATGGCGACGATTTTCTGTGCCAGTTCCAGGATGGTGGTCTCGGCCGGATTGCCCAGGTTGATGGGACCGGGTTCGTCGTCCGGCGTGTCCATCAGCCGGATCAGGCCATCGACCAGGTCATCGACATAGCAGAAGGACCGGGTCTGATTACCCTCGCCATAGATGGTGATATCTTCGCCCTTGAGCGCCTGGACGATGAAATTGGACACCACGCGGCCGTCATTGGGATGCATGCGCGGGCCGTAGGTGTTGAAGATGCGCGCGACCTTGGTGCGCAGCCTGTGCTGGCGGTAATAGTCGAAAAACAGCGTCTCGGCGCAGCGCTTTCCTTCGTCATAACAGGCGCGCGGTCCGATCGGGTTGACATTGCCCCAATAGGCCTCGGTCTGCGGATGCTCGACGGGATCGCCATAGACTTCGCTGGTGGAGGCCTGGAGAATTTTCGCCTTCACCCGTTTGGCCAGGCCCAGCATGTTGATTGCGCCATGCACCGAGGTCTTGGTGGTCTGGACCGGGTCGCGCTGGTAGTGAATCGGCGATGCGGGACAGGCGAGATTGTAGATCTCGTCCACTTCCACATAGAGCGGGAAGGTCACGTCGTGGCGCATCAGCTCAAAGCGCCTGTCGCCCAGCAAATGTTCGATGTTGTGGCGGGAGCTGGTGAAGAAATTGTCCACGCACAGGACGTCATGGCCGCGCGACAACAAGGCCTCGCACAAAAACGAGCCGATGAAGCCCGCCCCGCCGGTCACCAGAATGCGCTGTCCCAATTTCGTCCTCCGCCCGGGCCTTCATCCGCCGCCGCCGCAGGCCGGGATCGCCGATCGCGATCCTACGGACTTCGCATGGCGCGTCAATCAGGGACCCCGGCGAGGGCGTGTCCGGGCGCGACCCGCAAAAGGATCGTTACTTGTGATGCTGCAATCGCGTGTTGACCAGCTGGAAGAACGCCGGCACGAAGAAGATCGCCAGCACGGTGGCGGTAATCATGCCGCCCACCACGCCGGTGCCGATGGCATTCTGGCTGCCCGCGCCCGCGCCATGCGCCAGCGCCAGCGGCGTGACGCCGGCGATGAAGGCGATCGAGGTCATCAGGATGGGCCGCAGCCGCAGCCGCGCCGCCTCCATGGCGGCTTCGAAGGCCGAAGCGCCCTTGCGCTCGGCGTCCACCGCGAACTCGACGATCAGGATGGCGTTCTTGGCCGACAGGCCGATGGTGGTCAGCAGGCCGACCTGGAAATAGATGTCGTTGAACAGCCCGCGCAGGCTGGTGGCGGCCAGCGCGCCGACCACGCCCAGCGGGATCACCAGCATCACCGACAGCGGAATCGCCCAGCTTTCATACAGCGCCGCCAGGCACAGATAGATCACCAGGATGGACAGGGCATACAGCGCCGGCGCCTGCGCCCCGCTGGCCTCCTCCTGGTAGGACAGGCCGGTGGCCTCGATCGCCGGTGTCCTTGGGCAGCTGCTGGGCCAGCTTGTCCATTTCCTGGAGCGCGGTGCCGGTGGAAACCCCCGGCGCGCCCTGGCCCTGCAATTCGATGGCGGGCAGGCCGTTATAGCGGGTCAGCGAGGCCGGGCCGATGGTCCAGCGCGACGTGGCGAAGGAGGAGAAGGGCGCCATGGTCGCCGCCCGCGCTCCTCACATACCAGCGGTCCAGGTCCTGCGGCGTCATGCGATAGGGCGCATCGCCCTGCATATAGACGCGCTTGACGCGGCCGCGATCGATGAAGTCGTTGATGAAGGTCGAGCCCCAGGCGGCGCTGAGGGTGGAGTTGATGTCGGCCAGCGACACGCCCAGCGCGCTCGCCTTGGCCTGGTCGATGTCGACATGCAGCTGCGGGGTGTCGTCCAGGCTGTTGGGGCGCACCTGGCTGAGCAGGGGGTCCTGGGCGGCCAGACCCAGCAGCTGATTGCGGGCGGCGACCAGGCCGGCGTGGCCCATATTGCCGCGGTCCTCCAGTTCCAGGTCGAAACCGGTGGCATTGCCCAGTTCCTGCACCGAGGGCGGCACGATGGGAAACACCTGTGCTTCCTTGAGCGGGAAGAAGTGCATCATGGCGCGGTTGGCGATGGAGACCGAGCGTGTTCCGGGACCCCTTGCGCTCGCTCCAGTCCTTCAGGTGGGTGAAGGCCATGCCGGTATTCTGGCCCGAGCCGGCGAAGGAAAAGCCCGCCACTGCAAAGACGAAATCGACATTGTCCTTTTCGCTGTCCAGGTAGTATTTGGCCACATTCTGCGCAACGTTCAGCGTTGCGGGCTGGGTGGTGCCGGCGGGCAGGGTGATCAGGTTGAAGATGAAGCCCTGGTCCTCGTCGGGCAGAAAACCGGTGGGCAGGCGAATGAACAGCACGACCAGCAGCGCGCCGATTCCCGCATAGGCGATCAAGGTGCGCCAGCCGCGCCGCAGGAAGGCCGCAGTGGCGTTGTGGTACCAATCCCGGAAGGCGTTGAAATTGCGGTTGAACGCGGTGAAGAAACGGCCGCGCTTGACGGGGCCTTCGCCCTGCACGGGCTTCAGCAGCGTGGCGCACAGCGACGGCGACAGCACCAGCGCCACCATGATGGACAGCGACATGGCCGAGACGATGGTGACGGAAAACTGGCGATAGATGATGCCGGTCGAGCCGCCGAAGAATGCCATGGGCAGGAACACGGCGGTCAGCACCAGGCCGATGCCGATCAGCGCGCCGGTGATTTCCTGCATGCTTTTGAGGGTGGCCTCGCGCGGCGGCAGCCCCTCTTCATGCATGATGCGCTCGACATTCTCCACCACCACGATGGCGTCGTCCACCAACAGGCCGATCACCAGCACCAGCGCGAACAGAGTCAGGGTGTTGATCGAATAACCCGCCGCCGCCAGCACGCCGAAGGTGCCCAGCAGCACCACCGGCACCGCGATGGCCGGGATCAGCGTCGCGCGCCAGTTCTGCAGGAAGACGTACATCACCAGCACCACCAGGACGATGGCCTCGACCAGGGTCACGATCACGTCGTGGATCGAAAGGCGGATGAAGGTGGTGTTGTCGATCGGGTAGACCAGCTTCATGCCCGGCGGCAGCGAAGACCTCAGTTCCTCCGCCCTGGCCTTGACCGCATCCACGGTCTTGAGCGCATTGGCCCCCGGCGCCAGCATGATGGCGAAGACCGGCGGCGGGATAGCCGTTGAACAGGCTGGCGATGGCATAGGTTTCCGCCCCCAGCTCGACCCGCGCCACATCGCCCAGCCGCACCACCGCACCGCTGGGCGCGGTCTTGAGGATGATGTTGCGGAACTGTTCGGGGGTGCTGCAGCCGCGACTGGGCGGTGACGGTGGCGTTGATGGCGGCGCCGGGGGTCGTGGGCTGGGCGCCGATCTGGCCGGCCGAGACCTGGACATTCTGGGTCCGGATGGCGTCATTCACGTCCGACGGCTGCAGGTTGAAATTGTGCAGCTTGTAGGGATCCAGCCAGATGCGCATGGCGTACTGCGCGCCGAACACGCGGGTGTTGCCCACGCCCGGCACGCGGCTGAGCGGATCCTGCATCTTGGAGGTGATGAAGTCGGAAATATCCACATTGGTGTAGCGGCCGGTATCGTCATAGATGCCGACCACGATGATGAAGTTGGGCGTGTTCTTGGCCACCACCACGCCCAGCTGCTGCACGGCGCTGGGCAGCAGCGGCACCGCCGCCTGGACCTTGTTCTGCACCTGCACCTGGGCGATGTCGGGATTGGTGCCGGCCGCGAAGGTGGCGGTGATCAGCACCGTGCCATCGGCATTGGACTGCGACGAGAAGTAGAGAAGATTGTCCAATCCCGTGAGCTGCTGCTCGATCACCTGGGTGACGGAGTTCTGCAGGCTTTCGGCGTCCGCGCCGGGATAGACGGCGCTGATCACCACCGCGGGCGGTGCGATGGTGGGATATTGCTCGATCGGCAGGCTGAAGGCGGCGATGCCGCCCGCCAGCATGATGACCACGGCGATGACCCAGGCGAAAACCGGCCGGTCGATGAAGAAGCGTGACAGCGACATCAGCGCGCCGCCGTCGGTTTCGGCGCCTGGCCGGCGGGTTGCGGATTGACCGGCATGTCGGGCATCACCTTGGCCAGGCCTTCGGTGATCAGCTTGTCACCCGGCTTGAGGCCCTGCAGCACCTGCCAGTTGTTGCCGACGGTGCGGCCGGTCTTGAGAAGGCGCAGGCGGGCGAAATTCTTTTCGTCCACCACCAGGGCCGTGGGCTCGCCCCTCTGGTTGTGGCCGATGGCGTTCTGCGGCACCAGGATGCCATGCGGGTCCACGCCCTGGTTGATCGTGGCGCGGACATAAAGTCCGGGCAGCAATAGATCATCGTGATTGGGGAATAGCGCGCGCAACTGCACCGCGCCGGTGGCGGGGTCGACCGTGACGTCGGTAAATTGCAGCTTGCCCTTCTGGGGATAGATGCTGCCGTCATCCAGCGTGAGCGAGACCTCCGCGGTCAGCGGGCCACCGGCATTGACATTGCCGGCCTGCACCGCGCGCTTGAGCGCCACCAGTTCGGCGCTGGACTGGTCCACATCGACATAGATCGGGTCCAGGATCGAAACCGTGGTCAGTGCGGTGGCCTGCTGCGCCGTCACCAGCGCGCCTTCCGTCACGGTCGAGGCGCCGATGCGCCCGCTGATCGGCGCGGTAATGCGGGTATAGCCCAGATTGATGCGGGCGGCCTCGGCGTTGGCCCTGGCCTGCAGATAGGCGGCGCGGGCATCGTCGGCGTCCTGGGGCGCGATGGCCTTCTCGGCCAGCAGGCGGGCATAGCGTTCCGCCTTGATCTTGGTGGAGGACAGGGTTGCCAGCGCGCTGTCATAGGCGGCGCGATAGGGCGCCGGGTCGATCTGGTAAAGCGCCTGACCCTGCTTGACGGTCGAGCCTTCCACGAACAGCCTTTTCTGGACGATGCCGGAAATCTGCGGGCGAATCTCGGAGACCGCAAAAGGATGGGTGCGGCCGGGCAGCTCGACGGTCAACTCGACCGGTTGTTCGGCAACGGTGATATAGCCGATATTGGCCGGCGGCATCTGCTGCTGCTGCGGGCGGTCGCAGGCTGCCAGAGCGAGGCTCAGGGCCAGGACAGGCAAAATGAAACGCGGCATTAATCCCCCAAAACTGTCACGGACCAGGATGACGATCGGCGAAACCCGCCCCAGACATCCGAACGCAAATAAAAGCCCCGAGGCGGCAGGTCCGCGGGGCCCCTTACATATGAGCGGATGCGAAAATTGGAAGGGCGGAATTGGGCGAAAGTGTCGTCCAGAGCTCGGTTAATGCAGATTCTACGCCGCGTGCGCTGTCAATTTGGCACAGACGAGCCCGCGCGGCGCGCCGCAAAACCGGGTCGGCAGGACATAATGCCTGTTCGATGTACCAGCCCAAATGTTTGCGGAATATTTTCAGGCCCAACGCGTCACCATAGAAACGCAACGTGTCTGTGAAATGTTCAAGCGCGATGCCCAATCGGCAGGCAGTCGCGGGTTCCGAAAGGTCCGCGCGGGTGTTCAGCGCCTGGTCCAGTGCCGCGGCGATCCAGGGGCGGCCATAGGCGCCGCGCCCAATCATCACCGCGTCCGCGCCCGACTGCTCCAGCGCGGCGCGGGCGGAAGCGGCGTCGGTGATGTCGCCATTCACGATCACCGGCAGGCGGGTGGCCTTCTTCACTTCGGCGACGGCGCGCCAGTCGGCGCGACCGCCATAGAATTGCTGGCGGGTGCGGCCATGTACGGTAATGGCTTTGACCCCCAGCCGTTCGGCCAGCGCCGCGATCTGCGGCGCGTTGCGGCTGGTATCGTCCCATCCCAGCCGCATCTTCAGGGTCACCGGGCGCGAGGTGGCATTGACCGCGGCCGCGATCAACCGCGCGGCCAGCTCCGGTTCGCGCATCAGCGCCGAGCCTGAAAGCGCCCCGGTCACCTCTTTCGCGGGGCAGCCCATATTGAGGTCGATGATGTCGGCACCGGCTTCTTGCGCCAGCCGGGCGCCCTTGGCGATCCATTCGGGGGTGCGTCCCACCAGCTGGATCACCATCAGGGGAAGGGCATGCTCGTCTTGCCTGGCGCCGATGGCGGCCCGGCGCACAACATCGGGGCGGCCGCGGGCGAAGCTGTCGCAGGCCACCATTTCGGTGGCCACATAGGGGGCGCCGCAACGGCTGGCGATGCGCCGGAAGGGCAGGTCGGATACCCCCGTCATGGGCGCGGTCAGCACCCGGCCGGCAATTGTCACGTCACCGATAGTCAGGCCTGAAGACATGGGGCGGGAAGGCATGGGGCGGGACATAGTCCGGCCCGCATTTTTTGTCGAGGTCAGTCGCCGGGGGCGCGCTTGTTGAGCGACCCGGGGCCGGCGATCTTGGTGTCCAGCTGCTTGGGGTCGCTGTAGAGGTTGACGGTGCTTGGTCCGGCAATCCGGATCCTGGCGGACTCGCTGGGAGCGATGTCGGCGCTGGCCACACCGGCAAGATCCACCCGGGCGTTGCGCGATACGACTTGGGCGAAATCCGCATGGCCCACGCCCGCGATCTTGATATCGACATCGCCAATTTGGCCGGCGGCCCGCATGGTGCCGGTGCCCGCGATCTCCGCTTTCACGCTGGACTGTTGCATCGCCTCCAGGCGCAGGTCGCTGCGGCCGGCAATGGCGAACTTGCGGAATTCGCGCCCCGGCAGGATAAGCTTGATCTTGTCGCGGTTGCGCCAGCCGTGGCAGTCCAGCTCGATCGTGCCGTCGCGGATACGCAGATGCGCCAGCACCTGGGGATCGCCGCTGGCGTGCAGCTTGGTGTCCCTCCCCGGCGCATAGCGGGCGTCGCTGTAGGCAACCAGCTGCACCTTGTCGCTGCCGTCCCAGTCCATATCGCGGCTGGTTGCGGTGGCACCGTCGATTCTGTGGCAGCGCGGTCCATCATCGAACAGGCCTTCGATGCCGTCGCCCAGGCTGCCGCCGCCGATGGCGGCGGCGGCACCCATGCAGACCGCCGAGGTCACCAGACCAAGAACGGCGATGGTGACGAGCTTGCTGGCCATGATGCCTTAACCGCCGGAATAAAGGTTATGGATGCGCCCCGAACCGGCGATATGGGTGTTCAGCCGCTTGGGATTGGTGTGCAAATTGACGTCGCCCGAGCCCGCAATATGGATCTCGGCCTCGTCGCTGGGGGCGATGTCGGTGTTGCCGCTGCCGGCGATATGGACCTCGACGGCCTGCGACGTCACCTGTCCCAGGTCGGCATCGCCCGATCCGGCGATATGGATCTCGGCATGTTCCACCTTGCCGTCGGCCTTGATGTCGCCGCTGCCGGCAATGCTCACCTTCAGCCTGTCCTGGTTGAGATTGTGCAGCACCAGGTTGCCGCTGCCGGCGATGCCGAACTTCTTGAATTCCCGCCCGGGCAGGGTGATTTCCAGGCTGCCGCGGTCGAAATGTCCGCCGCGGTTGCAATCCATTTCGATCCGCCCGTCGCGTAGGCGTATATGCGCCAGCGTCTGCGGATCGCCGGTCAGATGCACCTTGTCGCCGCTGCCGGGCGCATAGCTGGCATGGCCGCCCACCGACAGGCCGACATGGTCGCTGTCGTCCCAGTCGATGTCGCGGCTGGTGGCGGTGGCGCCTTGGATGATTTCGCAGCGCGGCCTGTCCCCGAACATGGAAAAATCGATATTGTCGCCGAATTCCCTGCCGCCGATGGCGGCGGCGGCGCCCATGCAGACGGCGGAGCCGGTAAGGCCGATGACGGCGATGATGGCGAGCTTGTGCACCATGACTCTCTCCTCAGATGGATTTGTTGGCGGTATCGAACAGGCGGAAATGCAGCCGCGCATAGCGGATCAGGAGCTTGGCGATGATATCCATCAACAGCAGCAGCAGGGCGCCGCCGCCGATCGCGCCGCTGATCAGGCTCAAGGCCACCAGCAGCTGCATCGCCGCATTGCCCATCACGCCGTGCCAGCCGAAGGGCAGCAGGTTGAAAAGCAGGAACGAGCCGCCCACCACGAAGGCAAGGCAGGCGACCGACAGGCCGAAGAAAATCGCGGCCAGACCGCAGAGCAGCGGCAGCAGAATGACGAAATCGATGGTGGCCAGCCCCAGCAGGGCCAGGACCACGCCCAGGAAATTTCCCGCGCTGCGGTTTTCCTCCCAGCGCCGGAATCCGATCTCGGCCCGCAGTTCCCGGGCCAGGCGGATGGGATCGCCCAGGGCGGCGGCGACTTCTTCCTGGGTACGGCCGTCGGCGGCGCCGTCCGCGAAGTGGCTTTCATAGTCGGCCACGATATCGTTGATGTCGGTGTGATGCAGGCCCGCCAGGCCGTCGCGAAGCTGCGCCATGAAATGTGCGCGGTTCATGTTGCGTCTCCCAGAATTTTCCGCACGGCAATCTCGAAGGTCTGCCAATCGGAAATTTGCGACTTCAGCGCCAGGGCGCCACTTTTGGTGAGCTTGTAATATTTGCGCGGCGGGCCGCTTCCCGACTCCTGCAGATAGGTCGAGACCAGCCCGTCATTCTGCATGCGGCGCATCAAGGGATAGATGGTGCCTTCGCCCATGCCCACCGCCTCGGCCATGCGGCTGGCGATGTCATAGGCGTAATTGTCGCCGCGGGAGAGCAGCGCCAGCACGCACATCTCCAGGACGCCTTTCTTGAGCTGAATTTGAAGAGATTCGACCATGAGCTAGTGTCTATCACATGGTACCTTGTCTTGCAAGATACCAATTGACCCATTACCCGGCTTTTAAGGCTTTGCCCGTTAAAACCGGCCATGGCCCTGGGGAACCACCTGAAAACCAAGCTGACCAGCTTCGTGGCCCGCACCCTGGTGACCCGGTCCGCGCGCTTGGCCGGGCACAAGCCCCTGGCCAGCATCACTTTTGACGATTTTCCCAAGAATGCCTGGACCGAAGGGGGCCCGATCCTGGCCCGTCATGGGGTGCGCGGCACTTATTATACGGCAGGCGGGTTCTGCGGCCGCACCGTGGAGGGCACCCAATTTTACGATGCGGGCGATCTGGCCGAGCTGGCGGCGGCCGGCCATGAGATCGGCTGCCACGGCTTTGGACACCAGCCAACCCCGAGCCTGAGCGACGACGACCTTGAAAAGGACGCCGCGCGCAACCGCGCATTCCTCCGGCCCTTCCTGAAGGGCGGCGCGCCGGAAAGCTATGCCTATCCCTTCGGCCGCGTCAGCGCGCGCACCAAGCGCTTCTATGCCGCGCGCTTTGCTTCGGCGCGGGGCGTGCATCCCGGCATCAATGTGGGCCGCGTGGACCTGGCGCAACTCAATGTGGTCTCGCTGGAATCGCGCTGCTGGAACCAGGGCGCGATCGAGGCCGCCATCCAGAACGTGCTGCACAGCCATGGCTGGCTGATTCTCTATACCCACGACGTGTCGGACGCTCCCTCGCCCTACGGCTCCACGCCGAAGATGCTGGACTGGGCGCTGGGCCGTGTCGCCGCCGCGCGGATCGAGACCTTGCCGATGCGCGAAGCCTTGCCGGTGGCGCTGGGGCGCTAGTTCTTCAAGACTGGGCGTGCTTGCGCGCCGAATCCCGGATTGCCGACAGGGTCGTGACGGGGGTGATGCCCTCGGCATCGAACTTCACGTGAAGGATGGCGGGCAGGCCGCTGGCCTCGGCCGCGGCAAAGGCGGGCGCGAAGTCCGCGGTTTTTGCCACCCGCGCGCCGAAGCCGCCGAAGCTTTCGGCCATGGCGGCGAAATCGGGATTGACCAGATCGGTGCCGCTGACGCGGCCGGGATATTCGCGTTCCTGATGCATGCGGATGGTCCCGAAGGTGCTGTTGTCGAACACCAGCACGATGATCGCCAGCTGGTATTGCACGGCGGTGGCGAATTCCTGGCCGTTCATCAGGAAATCAGCCATCGCCATTGATCGCCACAACCGTGCGCTGCGGATAAAGGCTTTTCATCGCCACCGCCGCGGGCACGCCATAACCCATGAAGCCGCAAACGGTCGCCATCTGGGTATTGAAGCGGCGGAAGCGATAGAAGCGGTGAATCCAGCCGGCATAATTGCCCGCACCGTTGCACAGGATGGCATCGTCCGGCAGCTGCTCGCGCAGCCAGATCATGATCTGCGAAAGATTGACCGCGCCCGGCTGGGGCAGGGGCTCCTGCGACCATGCCAGATAGTCGCGATGCGCGGCGCCGGCATCCAAGGGCGCGCGGCGCGGCGAAAGCCTGTCCAGGGCGGCGGCAAAAGCCTGGGGCGCGGCATGAATGCCCAGATGCGGCCGGTAAACCCGCCCGATCTCCTCGGCGCCCGGATAGGCATGCACCAGCGTCATCTGGGGGGCGGGAATGTCGAACAGGGTATAGCCCTGGGAGGTGAGCTCGTTGAGGCGCGTACCGGCGGCGATCACCAGGTCGCTGGCCTTGACGCGCGCCACCAGCCTGGGATTGGCCGCCAGGCCCAGGTCGCCGGCGTAATTGGGGTGCAGCGGATCGAACAGATGGGCCCGGCGGAACGCGGTGCAGACCGGCACGCCAAAGCGCTCGCAAAAGCGGGCGATGCCGGCCAGCGCCGTCTCGCTCCAGCGTCCGCCGCCCAGGATCAGCATGGGACGGCTGCTTTGCGCCAGAAGCTGGTCCAGCGCCGCCATCTGTTCGTCGCCGGGCGCGGTTTCCAGCGCCTGGACAAGTGGCGCATCGGGTGAAGACGATGCCAAAGGCAGCATGTCGTGGGGCAGCGACAGCACCACCGGGCCGGGGCGGCCCGCCAGGGCGGTCGCAAAGGCGCGGCCCACCATCTCGCCCATGCGGTCGGGCTCGTTCACTTCGGCGACCCATTTGGCCATGCCGCCGAAGAAAGCGCGGTAATCCATTTCCTGAAAGGCGTCGCGGCCGCGATTTTCCCGCTCCACCTGGCCCACGAACAGGATCATGGGAGTGGAATCCTGCTGGGCGATATGGATGCCGCCCGAAGCGTTGGTCGCGCCCGGCCCGCGCGTGACAAAACAGATGCCGGGCCGCCCGGTCTGCTTGCCCCAGGCCTCCGCCATCATCGCGGCGCCGCCCTCGTTGCGGCAGACGGTGATGGCGATGCCGCTGTCATGCAGCGCGTCCAGCACCGGCAGGTAGGATTCGCCGGGCACGCAGAAGATGCGGGTGACGCCCTGGATGCGCAGCTGGTCCACCAGCGCTTTGGCCGCGCTGCGCGCTTGCTGCGCGACGGTGCGGCTGGCGGCCTGGCTGTGCATGGTCATCCGAATACGACTTTCTCGGTATAGGCAAGGTCGCCGAGAACCGGGCGGTACGGACCCTTGAAGTAGCGCGGCTCCTTGCCTTCGGCATAGTGCGACAGCATCGCCTCCATGTCACCGTCAATCAGGAAGCCGAGGGAGCCGCGTGGCAGGAAATGCCCGGCCAGCGCGGGCGCGCAGCGGCGCAGGTCCGCCGCGCCGCGGCAGAACATCACGTCCATCACCGGCACCGGGGGCTTGTCGAGCCGGCGGGGCTTGAGCACGAACGGCGAGACGATGCCGTCCTTTTTCACCGTCAGGCTGATCCAGCCCATGTCGCGATGATCGCGCAGCAGCTGCGCCTCCGGCAGATCGTCGGCAATCACCTCGCTGACCGCGCCCCGGCCGGGCAGGGCGAAGACGGCGCTGCGGCCGAAATTATAGGGCACAAATCCCTGGGCCTGCAGCGTGCGCCAGGTATGGGGGGCGGGCGAAGCGTTGATATAGGTGACATGCTTGAGCTTGGTCGCCAGCGAGATCAGCAGGGTGGAGTGGGTGCGCCATTGCGGATCGACATACCAGCTCGACAGGTTGGACAGGATCTGGTTGCCCCGTTTCGAGGAGATCAGCAGGATCGCGCCCACCAGTCCCAGTCCGCCATCCAGCACATAGCCGTAGCGCGGCACGCCTTCGATCACGGGGAGCTTTTTCCAGCGGTCGAAGCCGCGCACCCAATAGTCGCGGCATGAGCGCGCAAATCCCCGGGTCAACAGGTCGGCCAGGCCGTCCAGATCGTTTTCGACGATCGGGCGGCAGCGGACACGGCTGGTCTGCTGGGGTTCGATGGTCATGCGGCGGCGCGCGAAAAAAGTCCCTTTCCCCAAGCCCTTATGCGCCATTTGCCATTAGCGGATCGTTAAAGCTCGCGCGGCTAGATTAACCCCCGGAATTCCGCTGGATTTGCCATGACCGTCGCGACCATTGTGCGTGCCGAATTCGAACAGGTGGCGCGCGAGCAGCAAAAGACCCTCGCCGGCCTGGCGGACGAAACGGTGCTGCTGGATTGCGGTCTGGACTCGCTGTGCCTGGCCATCATCGTGGCGCGGTTGGAAGACCAGCTGGGCATCGATCCCTTCACCGCCTCGGAAGATGTCTATTTCCCGGTGACCCTGGGTGACTTCATCAAGTTCTACCAAGATGCCGCCGCGGCCTGAAACGCTGCGTGCCGCGACCTTGGGCAGCCGCGCCAGCCTGTTCGGCCGGCATCTGCGGCTCGGCCTGCGGGACATGGGCCGCGCCATGGCGGGCGACCTGACCGGCGCCAATGTCCTGTTGCGCACGTCCGACCAGCTGTTCGCGGCCTTGGCGCTGATCGAGCTGGACGGGGTGGCGGCGCGTATCGTCATCGCCCCGCCCGATGTCGCGCCGGAGCATCTGCCCTCGGTCATCGCAAGCGCCGCGATCGATGTCGTGGCTGGCGACGATCCGGATATGGCGGTGGCCGGGAACGCCTTTGCCCCCGTGGCCCTGCCGCAGCCGGGCCAGCCCATCGCGGCATCGCGCAAGACGCAATGGGTGTTGTTCACCTCCGGTACCACCGGTACCCCCAAGATGGTGGTGCACAGCCTGGAGGGCCTGACCGGCGCCATCGCGCCCGGGTCCGCCGGCGATGTCACCTGGGGCACGTTCTACGATATCCGCCGTTTCGGGGGCTTGCAGATTCTGCTGCGGGCGCTGCTGGGCCAGGCCTCGCTGGTCCTGTCGGACGGCGCCGAGACGGCCGCCGATTTCCTGGCGCGGCTGGGCCGGCATGGCGTCACCCATCTGACCGGCACGCCGTCGCACTGGCGCCGCGCCCTGATGAGCCCGGCCCTTGCGGCAATCGCGCCCCGCTATGTCCGCCTTTCGGGCGAAATCGCCGACCAGGCCATCCTCGATCAATCTGAAGGCACGGTTTCCCGATGCCGCCATTGGCCATGCCTATGCCTCGACGGAAGCCGGCGTGGGCTTTGAGGTCACCGACGGGCTGGAGGGTTTTCCCGCCGGGTTCCTTTCGGCGCCCCGGCGCGGTGGCGATGAAGGTGGAGGACGCCACCGCTGCATATCCGCTCGCCGCGCACCGCTAGCGCCTATGTCGGCGGTTCCCAGGCCCTGACGGCCGACGGCTGGGTCAATACCGGCGATCTGGTGGAACAGCGCGGGCCGCGCTTCCATTTTGCCGGCCGCGCCGGCGGCATCATCAATGTCGGCGGCCTCAAGATCAATCCGGAGGAAGTCGAGGCGGTGATCAACCGTCATCCCGGCGTGCGCATGTCGCGGGTCTCGGGCCGCAAGAATCCCATCACCGGCGCCATCGTCGTCGCCGACATCGTGCTGGCGGATGCGGCCAACGACAATGCCGGCTTCCGCCAGGCCATCCTGGAGGCCTGCCGCGAGAAACTGCCGGCCTTCAAGGTGCCGGCCATGTTGCGGTTCGTGGCGGCGCTGGAATTGACGGCGGGCGGCAAGATCTCCCGTTCCCGGGAGGGGCGCCATGCGTAACGTCCTGGTCAGCGGCGGCACCCGCGGCATCGGTCTTGCCATCGCGCGCAAGCTGGCGACGGACGGCTATCGCGTCTTCGCCGCTCGGCCGCAGGCAAAGCGAGGGGCTGGACGCGGCCATCGCGCAGTTTCCCGCCGGGGTGATGAACTTCGTGCCGTTCGATCTCGCCGTCCTGGAGGGTATCGCGGAGCTGGTGCGGGAAATGAAGGCCGCGCACGGCCCGCTTTACGGCCTGGTTAACAATGCCGCGCTGGGAACCGAGGGCCTGCTGTCCACCATGCACAATTCCGAAATCGAGAAGCTGGTGCGGCTCAATACCCTCTCGCCCATCGTGCTGACCAAATATGCCGTGCGCGGCATGATGGCCGCCGGCGAGGGCCGCATCGTCAATATCAGTTCCATCATCGCGTCCACGGGCTATAGCGGCCTGTCGGTCTATGGCGCCACCAAGGCATCGCTGCTGGGCCTGACCCGCAGCCTGGCGCGCGAAGTGGGGCGGCTGGGGGTGACGGTCAATGCCGTGGCGCCCGGCTTCATGGATACCGAGATGACCGGCAGCATGACGGATGAGCAGCGCGCCCGGATTGCCAATCGCGCCGCGCTCAAAAGGCTGGTGGAGGTGGAGGATGTTGCGGCCGGCGTGGCGTTCCTGATGAGCGATGCCGCCCGCAACATCACCGGTACGGTGCTGACGGTGGATGCCGGAAATACGGCCTAGAGCTTCAGGGTCTGGCGCACGCGCGCCGGCCATTGGCCGGTCTGCACGCCGTGGGCGACGAACAGCGCCACCGCCAGCCGGTCCATGCCGAAGGCGACGCAGCCGGTGTGCAGCACCTCGCCCGCCTGGTTGCGCAGGCCCCAGACCTCGCCGAAATGTTCCTTGTGATAGTTGAAGCTCATGCAGGCGGTGGGCAAATCCTGGGACCGCACCGGCACCAGCAGTTCGAACTTCAGCGCATCGGCGCGCTGCTGGTTGGCCATCAGCACCCCGACCCGGCCGAAGAAGGGATCGGTGGCGGCGTCCACGCTGTAGGGCAGTCCCAGCGCGTCGGCGATGCCCTTGGCCCGCTCGATCCAGGGCTCGCGGAAGGCCTGGATCTGTTCGGGCGTGCCGATGCGGACATATTCGCGCATGCGAAAGCTCTGGAAGCGGTCGACCTGGCGCGACGGCTCGTGGCGGAAGCAGTCGGCCGCGACGTCGAAGATATAGCCTTCATCGGGCACCGTGCCGCGCGCGGCGGCGATGGGATAGATGGGGTAGCAGGCGGCCGGGGCCAGCACCAGGTCGGCGGGCTTGAGGTCCTGGGTCCAGTCCCCGCCCTCCTCATGCTTGGCCGCCGAGCGGGCGATTTCGCGTTCGCTGCCGGCAAGGGTGGAGACGGCGCCGATCAGGTTGGGAAAGCTTTTCAGATAGCCCTGTTTTTCCAGGGACGCACGCGACATCACCGGCGCAAAGCGGTGCACCTCAGCGCCTTGCGGACGATGGCGGGATATCAGGGCCGCCAGCGCCTCGACCACGTCTTCATAGGCGCCGGTGCGCCCATAGACGCCGTCCACCCCCGACGGGGTGAACAATTGCGAGACGGTGGCGTGCAGATGCGCCGGCTCGAATTGGCCGGTGGCGGAACCGCAGCAGGCATGGGGAAGCGGCGCGACAAGATTCATGGTCAATCCCGGATCGAGGCGGGAATGTCGGACAGGATGGAGGCGCTGGCCAGGCTCGACAGGATGCGGTCATTGTTGATCATGATGGGCGCGGACAGGATATCGCGCAGGCTGCGGCCGATGCTGACCTCGGTGTCGTTGCGATAGCCCGCCAGGCCGGCGGCGCGCATGGCGTTCATCACCGTGCGAACCGCCAGTTCCGAGGCATCCACCTTCAGCAGGCTGATCGCGGTCTGGAAATCGATCGCCGACAGCGCCCTGGGGTCATGGGCGATGGATTCGTAGCGGTTCAGGCTGGCGGCGATCAGGGCGCGCAGGGCGCGCAGATTGGTCTGTGCCTGGATGAAATGGGGCACGCCGGGCGGGGTGGCGCCCGACCGCTGCGCCTTGCGCATGAATTTCCTGGCGCGGTCCACGGCGCCGGCCGCGATACCCGCCCAATTTCCAGACCACATCAGATGCGCGGTCGGCACCATGGTCTGGGCATGAATCTCGCCATAGGGTGCGGGCAGGATCTGGCCGGGACTTCCCACCGCCTTGAGCGAGAAGCCGGCGCTGCAGGTTCCGCGCATGCCCAGCGTGTCCCACCCGCCGGTTTTCTCCAGGGCATAGTCCGTCTTCTCGAACACCACCAGAATCTGGTCGCTGGGGTCGGACTGCGATGTACGGCGCGCCGTGGTCACCACGGCGTCGGCTTCGGCGCCATAGGAAATCACGCTGGCGTCCCGCGCCAGGACAATACGGCCCTCGGCATGCTCAACCGCCGCTTCGCTGGAACGGACATTGCCGCCGCCCTTGCCTTCGGTGGTCGAGGATGCCAGCAGCAACTGGTCGCGGGTCATGCGCGCCATGAAGTCGCGGTGCCAGCCACTGTCCTTGCCATGATGGACGATGCAGGCGGCCTTGACCTGATGCATGGCATAGATCATCCCGGTCGAGGAACAGGCCCGCCCCAGCGCATAGCAGACATCGACAATGTCGCTGACGCGGGCGTTCTCGCCGCCCAGTTCGGCCGGCACGACGATACCCAGAAGCTTTTCTTCCCGCAGGGCGCCGATCGCCTCTTCCGGAAAGCGGGCGTCGGCGTCCACCGTGTCGGCATGGGCGGCGGCAATTTCGGCGGCCCGGGCGGCGCGCGCCAGGAATTTTCCGGGCGGTGCTTTGGCGACAGGCCGGGACGGGACAGGCTGCAGCATGATGGGCCTCGGTGACTGAAGCGCAGGATAAAAGTTAAATCTGAAACAAGGATGAATTCGGAAAATCTTGGTAAGCGGGCCGTTAATGCGCGGCGGTCTTGCGCTGCGCCATCTGCGCAACCAATGCTTTACTGGTGAGGGCTAGATTGACGGCCAGGAGCCCGCCATGTCGTCGTCCCGTGACCGCATCATTGCCATCGCCAGCAGTTTGCTGCTCAAACGCGGTGTCGACGCCGTTCCGGGGCCCGGGGACAATCTGCGGGAGGCCGGCCTGACATCCCTGGACATGGTCAACCTGATGCTGGCGCTGGAAGCGGAGTTCGACGTCGAGATTCCCCAAAGCGCCATGACGCCCGACAATTTCGACACGGTTGCAGCCATTGACGCCCTGATTTCGGTGACCGCGAAAGCGGCCTGACGTCGGCTTGACGCTTCGCAGGGGGCGTCCCACAGGAAACTAATATGCCGCTGGACCGCCATGCCCGCCGTTTTCTCGAAATGCTTAGTGCCGCGGGGCAAAGCCGCGGCCGCTATGACGATGTCGAGGAGCGCCGCGCCGCCCTGGTCAATCTGGCCGACGTGGTAGACCCGCCCGGCAGCGAAGCGATCGGCGGCGTGCGGGACCATCTGTTGCCGGTCGATGACGGCCATATCAGCCTGCGAACCTATTCGCCCCTGGGCGAACCGGCGCGCATCCTGCCGGGCATCCTGTTTTTTCATGGCGGCGGCTGGGTGGCAGGCAGCCTGGAAACCCATGACGGCCTTTGCCGCCGGCTGAGCAATGAGACCGGCTGCCGGGTGATCGCGGTGGATTACCGGCTGGCGCCCGAGCATCCTTTTCCGTGTGGCCTGTCCGACGCGGTCGCCGCGCTGAACCATGTGACCCGCAATCCCAGATTTTTCGGCGTGGACCTGCAACGGCTGGGTGTGGCGGGCGACAGCGCGGGAGGCACCCTGGCCGCCGTCCTGTGCCGCATCGTCCGCGATGCGGGCAGCTCGGCCATCGCCTTCCAGTTGCTGCTGTGCCCCATTTTGGATGTGCGCGGCGAATCCGCCGCCCGCTGCGAGTTGGCCGACGGCTTCTTCCTGGACAGCGAAACCCTGCGCCGCGATCTGGAACTTTATGTGCCGCAGGGCTGCGAGCTGTCCGATATCTGCCTGTCGCCCTTGCGCGCCGAGGAGTTCGCGCGCCTGCCGCCGGCGTTCATCCATACGGCGCAGTTCGATCCGTTCGGCGACGAAGGCGAGGAATATGCCCAGCGCCTGGGCGGCTTTGGCGTGCCCGTGCATGGCCGCTGCCATCCCGGCATGATTCACTACTTCTATTGCATGCCGCGCATGATTCCCTATGCGCAGGAAGCGATGCGCATCATCGGGACCGAGATCCGCTATGCCGTAAGGCTGCCGCCGCTTCCCGAGCGCCGGGTTCACAGGCGGATCAGGCCGGAATTGATCCGGGTATAGGCCTGCGCATCCAGCCGGACATAGCCATCGCCCAGGTCGGCATAAAGCGGATCGGCGATAAGCCGGGGATCGAATCCCTGTGATGCCAGGGCGTGCGTCTTCTGCTTGAAGGTCTCGGTAACCGCCAGAGATTTCACCAGGCGCAGGAAGACCGGCCGGGCATAGCCGGGCAGAAGCCGCGCGCAGTGTTCGCGCAATCCCGCGGGATCGAAGCCGGCGCCCACTTCCAGCGCCGCCATGCCGCAGCGGCCGTCATGACCCGGCACGGCGACGCCATAGACGGCGGCGGCCACAACGCCGGGCGCCGACGCGGCGGCCGCCGCGACCTGGGTGGTGGCGACATTCTCGCCCTTCCAGCGGAAGGTGTCGCCGATGCGGTCCACGAAATAGAAGAAGCCCTGGGTGTCCTGACGCATCAGATCGCCGCTGCGCACCCAGGCGTCTCCGGTCTGGAACACGTCGCGCAGGATCTTCTTTTCGGTCGCATCCGCATCGGTATAGCCCTCGAAGCGCGCGGCGCCGCCGGCGATTTTACCGATGGCCTCGCCGCATTCCCCGCGGGTCACGGGAATGCAAAAGCCCTCCCCACTGCGGGCCGGCGCGCCGGTGGCGGCGTCGAAGCGGACAATCGCGGTGGCAAGGCGATGCGCCAGGAAGGGCGGAATCCGGCCGATCGCTCCGACCCTGCCTTCCACATTGTAGAGCGAGAAATTGCCCTCGGTGGCGGCATAGAATTCCAGGATTTGCGGAATGGCGAAGCGGCTCTGAAAAGCCTCCCACACATCGCCCGACAGCCCGTTGCCCACCGCCAGGCGTAACTTGTGGGGGGGTATCTCGCCATCGCCGCTGACCAGATAGCGGCACAATTCGCCGATATACTGGAATATGGTGGCGCCGCTTTCCGCAACATCGTTCCAGAAATTGCGGGCCGAAAACCTCTCGCGCAGGATCACCGCGCCACCGCCCAGCAGCACCGCGCCCGAAGCCACCACCCCGCCCACGCTGTGATACATGGGCAGGCAGTTGTAGAGCCGGTCCTGCGCATGCGCGCCGGTAAGACCGGCGAACCAATGGGTCCAGGTCATCACCCGGCGGTGGCTGACATGGGCCGCCTTGGGCAGACCGGTGGTGCCCGAGGTATAGATCAGCAGGGCCTTGTCGTTCAGGGTGACGTCGCGTTTCTCGGCCGAAGTAAGGGGCGCGCCGGAAAATCCGCCCAGCATCGGCAGGAAATCTTCACCATACCGCCAGAGCTGCGCCGCCGCCGCCCCCGCGCGAAGCGCGCCGGCCATGGCATCGGCGGCAATGACCAGCCGCGGCGCGGCGAGATGGATGCACTGGGCCAGCGCGTCGCCCTTCAGGTTGGTGTTGAGCAGCGCCACGACGCCGCCGATGCGGGTCAGGCCCAGCCAGATTGCCAGATAGTCCGGCGCATTGGGCATCAGCAGGCCGATCCGCTCGCCCTTTTGGATATTCTGCGCCAGGGCCCAGCGCGCCACCTGGTTGGCCCGCGCCGCCAGCTGGGCATGGCTGAAATCTTGCCCCGGCGACATCAGCGCGGGGGCGTCGCCAAAGCGCGCACCCAATTCCTCGATCACGGCGGGAAAGGTGCGCGCGGGCATATCGTCGATGGCGGCCGTCATTTCCAGGGCGCGCAGCCACGCCTTGGAGGCCGAAGAATTCTATCCTGGCAAGTGGCAGCGTCATCTGTGTCTCGAATTGATACGGCCATGGGCGCGGCGCGGGATCACACTATCGCGGTTTGCGTGGAGGCACGGTTAACGCGGGCCGGCCATGGGTACCGTATCGCGCCGAGATTTTGTTAATCCACCCACCGCTAGAATGGGCACCTTGGGGACTTTTTTGGACTTTATGCGCGACGAGACGCTCGCATTGCACGCCGGATTTGACGCCGACCCTGCCACCAGGGCGGTGGCGGTGCCGATCTATCAGACGGCGGCCTATCAGTTCGATTCCGCCGACCACGGCGCGGCCCTGTTCAATCTCGAGGAGGATGGCTACCGCTACAGCCGCATCGCCAATCCCACCGTGGCGGTGCTGGAGGAGCGGGTCGCGGCGCTGGAGGGTGCCGCCGGCGCGCTGGCCACCGCCAGCGGACAGGCGGCGCTGTATTACGCCTTCGCCAATGTGGCGCAGTCCGGCCAAAATATCGTTGCCACCCCGCAGCTCTACGGCACCACCCACACCTTGCTGCACCATGTGCTGCCGGGCCAGGGCGTCATGGGCCGGTTCGCCCAGGGCGACAGCGCCGAGGCGCTGGAAAGCTGCATCGATGAAAACACCCGCGCGGTTTTCTGCGAGACGGTGGGCAATCCCGCCGGCAACATTTGCGATATCGAGGCGATCGCCCGCATGGCGCATGCCCATGGCGTGCCGCTGATCGTCGACAACACCGTGGCGACTCCGGTGCTGCTAAAGCCCGCCGCCTATGGCGCCGACATCATCGTGCATTCCCTGACCAAATTCATGGGCGGTCATGGCGTCGCCATGGGGGGCGCGCTGGTGGATGCCGGCAGTTTCGACTGGATGGCGCACGGCGCGCGCTTTGCGCAATTCACCACGCCCGATCCGTCCTATCACGGCCTGATCTATGCCGAACGTTTCGGCAATCGCGCCTTTGTGGCGCGCGCCCGCAGCGTCTATCAGCGCGCGACCGGCGCCGTCCTGTCGCCGATGAGCGCCTTCCTGCTGTTGCAGGGAATCGAGACGGTGGCCTTGCGTGTCGAACGCCATGTCGCAAACGCCCGCGCGGTGGCGCAGTTTTTGCGCGACGACGCCCGCGTGGCGTGGGTGAACTATGCCGGGTTCCCCGAAAGCCCCTATCATGCGCTGGCGCAGAAATACCTGAAGGGCCGCCCCGCCTCGCTGCTGACCTTCGGGGTCAAGGGCGGCTTTGAGGCCGGAAAGAATTTCTATGACGCGCTGGGCCTGGTCAAGCGGCTGGTCAATATCGGCGACGCCAAGTCGCTGGCCTGCCATCCCGCCTCCACCACCCATCGCCAGATGGCGGAGGCCGAGCAGCGCAAGGCGGGGGTGACGCCCGAAACCATCCGCCTGTCGGTCGGCATCGAGCATCGCGACGACATCATCGCCGACCTGGATCAGGCCCTGGCCGCGGCCATGCGCGGCACCCTGCGGCAGGTGGCGCGATGAGCCGGGTCGAGCAGTTCTTGCTGGGCAGCGGCCACAACCGCACCGCCATTCACGTCGGGCTGATCAACAACATGCCCGATGCCGCCCTGCGCGCCACCGAGCTTCAATTTGCGCGGATATTGAAGGACGCGGCCGGCACGCTCGACGTGCGCCTGCGGCTTTTTTCGCTGGGATCGATCCCGCGCGGCGAACAGGCGCGCGCCCGCATGGCCGGATTCTATGACGATGCCGCGTTTCTGCAGGCCGCCAATATAGACGCGCTGATCATCACCGGCGCCCAGCCGGAAACCCAGGACCTGCGTGACGAGCCCTATTGGGCGGAACTGGCCCAACTGATCGACTGGGCCCAGTCCGGCACCCTCTCCACCTTGTTTTCCTGCCTGGCGGCGCATGCGGCGGTCCTGCATCTGGACGGCATCAAACGCCGTCCGCTGGCCGGGAAATTGTCCGGTGTCTATCGGAGCATCCGGGTTGAGGATGATCCGCTTTTCTTCAACGCCGCATCCACCGTGCCGATGCCGCATTCGCGGCGCAACGACATCGCCGAAGCGGACCTGTTGGATAAAGATTATCGCGTGCTGGCGCGGCTGGACGCGGGGGACAGAAGCGGCAGCCAGGTCGACATTTTCAGCCGCGAGCTGCCGGGACACAGCCACTTTATCTTCCTGCAGGGGCATCCGGAATATGATCCGGGCACGCTGGGCCGGGAATATCTGCGCGACATGACCCGTTTCCTCCAGGGCGAAAGCGCGGAGCGGCCTTCGCTTCCGGAAAACTATTTCGATCGCGCCACCGAGGACCGGCTGGCCGAGATCGGCGGCGGCGGACAAGCCGATCTGCAGCGCTACCAGGAGGTGGTGCTCGGCGCCCTGCCGCGTCAGGTCTGGCGGCCCAACACGGTGCGGCTGTTCAGCAATTGGCTGCTGCTGGTGGCGGCCGCCAAGGCCCGCCGCGCGACATCGAAATCGGTTCCCACGCGCCGCCGCGCCTCCTAGCCTTTTGGCACGACATCAAACGCAATCGTCGTGCGCGGCTGGGTATCGCGGAACGGCACGGTGCCGTGCCACATATAGGAGGGAAAAAGCACCAGCCGTCCCGGGCGGGGCTGGATGGTGCGGCGGATCGGCTCCTTGATGGTCACCGCCAGGGCCGGTTCGCCGAACTTGATCCAGCCTTGCCGTCCCTTGCTGTCCTCGACCGCCGGCGGCAGGGCGACATAGTAGCAGGAACTGATCCATCCCTGCGGATGGATGTGGTTGGTATGAAAGCCGCAATCGCGCAATCGCGACGACCAGGAACCGCTATAGTCGAAGCCGCGCGTCCGTCGTGAAAGGAGCGGGTGGCTGTCGTCCTCCTTCATGCTGGCGATATAGCGGCCGATCCCCTCGCGGATGCGAAGCTGAAGCCGCTCCACCAGGTCGTGGCCGCGGCCGAACAGCGTGTCGGACGTCTGCGAGCCGTTGCGCAAGGATTGGCCGAGAAATTCCCCGGTCGTGGGATGCACCCGATCCAGCCAGTCATTCAGTTCGGCATTGAAGCTCTCCATGTCGCAAAAGCCATCGGGCGGGTCGAGGTCGAAGGCCTGAATCAGCGTGTCGTAGCCGTTCAGCAACTCATCGCGTTCGTCACCGATCATCCGCCAGGCGGTTCCCAATATCGACAGGGCCTCCTGGTCGTGGGGCGTCAGCGCCAGGTTCTTTTCGCAAAGCGCGGCCGCCTTCTCCGCATCCCCTGCCGATATCGCGGCCTCGGCGGCACAGCTCAGCAGGTCCGGGGCATCGCCGTGGCGCGCCAACAGGGCATCGAACAGCGTCTGCGCCTCGGCATGCCGTTTCATCATGTTCAATGTGTTGCCGACGCCGATGGCGGCGATCCGGCTGTCCGGATCCATCGCCAGCGCCTGGCTATAGGCCTGGTGTGCCTCCTCGCCGCGCTGCTGGTGGCTGAGGAAATAGGCCTTGGACAGCAGCAGGTCCACGGTCTTTGGCGCCCGCTCGTAGGATTTCAGATAATCATCATTGCCCAGCCGGTACATCAGGTCGTTATGGAGCTTGTGCCATTGCGGATTGGCGGGCTCGCGCGCGACCATGCCGCGGCTCACCTGCACCGCCTCTTCATAGCGCCTGAGCTTTTGCAGGATTTCCGCGCGCATCGCATCCGTCGCGGGATCCGGGTTCAGGGCCGCGGACCGGTCATAGCTTTCCAGCGCTTCGCCGTCCTTGCCCTGGCGGTACAGGGCCAGGCCTAGAGACTGGTGGAGCGCGGCGCGCATCTGCTGGGGAACGATGAGCTGCAATCCCTCGCGCAGTATCGTCTGCGCTTCCCGGGGCTGCTGCCGCACCAGCAGCAGGTCGGCCAGGGCCAGCGTGCCGCGCGCATCGTCCGGCAGCGCGTCCAGCCATTGGCGCAGCACGGCCTCGGCTTGCGCGAGATCTCCGGCCTGCTGCAGGGCGGTGGCGGCCTCGTAATAGGCCTCGGCATAGTCGGGCTTGAGCCGGGTGGCGTCCCTGAAGGCTGTGATGGCCTCGTCGTGGCGCTCCAGCCATCGAAGGGCGGTGCCCTGGCTGAATGCCAGGACCGCCTCGCGCGGCTCGGCGGCGCGGGCCCGGGCGAAAAGCCCGGCGGCCTCCTCAAAGCGCTGCTGATGCATCCGCAGTGTTCCGGTCAGGTGAAGCAGCCTGGGGTCGTGGGAAAACGGTTCCAGCAGGGGGGTGAGCAGCCGGTCGGCAGCACCCGTATCCTTCGCCCGCAGCAACTGATTGGCCAGCGCGAGGGCCTGCTGAAGGTCCGGGACGGCTTTAAGTGTGACCATGTGCGCTAGTCTACAGGAGGGGGGCTCCCAGGCCCAAAACGCGCCCGGGCCACAATTATTACATTTCTTCAATGGCTTAAAAGAGACAGCACCAACTTAAATTGTCGCAAAATGTCACTTTGTGGGCCTTCCCCCCTCGAAGTTCGATGCTCTAATACGTATCTGGGGCTGGGTCGCTTTAGATCGTGAGCATGGATTCGCTTTTCCTGAATTTCGGTTGGGGCCTGGCGGCCGTCGCGTTGGTGGGCACGGCCTATACGTTTCTGGCTGCCGTGCTGGTGGGCCGCTTCATGCAAAGCCCGCAAGGCCCGGCCCTGCACAGTCCCGCCGTCACCATCCTCAAGCCGCTGCATCAGGATGAACCGGACCTGTCGCGCAATCTGGAGACCTTCTTCACCCAGAGCTATGCCGGCGCGGTGCAGATCGTGTTCGGCGTGCATGACGAATGCGACCCGGCCGTCGCGGTGGTGCGCGCGCTGCAGGCCCGGTATCCCCATTGCGATACCGTTATTGTGGCGGACCCCGCGCTGTATGGCGCCAATGGCAAAGTGTCGAACCTGATCAATATGCTGCCCGCGGCACGCCATGACACGCTGGTGCTGTCGGACAGTGACATTGCCGTGGGTCCCTTATGGCTGTCCCAGGTGACGGCCGCGCTGGCGCGTCCCGGCGTCGGAATCGTCACCTGCGTTTATACCGGCGCGCCCGCCAGGGATGGCCATAAACTCTGGTCGGCGCTGGCGGCGATGAGCACGTCCTATACCTTCCTGCCCAATGTGGTGCTGGGCACCACGCTGGGCCTGGCCGCGCCGTGCTTCGGTTCCACCATCGCGCTCAAGCGGCGGACGCTGGACGAGGTGGGCGGCTTCGCGGCCTTCGCCGATCATCTCGCCGATGACTATGAGATCGGCCGGGCGGTGCGCGGCATGGGATATACGCTGGCGATTCCCGCCATGGGGGTGAGCCACACCGCGGCCGAGAACAGCGCCGGCGCGTTGTTTCGCCATGAACTGCGCTGGACCCGTACCATCCGGCTGGTGAACCCGGTCGGCCATCTGGGCAGTTTTGTCACCCACGGCTTTGCCTTTGCGCTCATCGCCGCGATATTGCTGCAATTTAACATTGTCGGCCTGGGGATCCTGGTGCTGGCCCTGGCCGCCCGCCTGTTCCTGAAAAGCCGGATCGACGACGTATTCGGCACCCATGCCGGCCCTGCCTGGCTGATGCCGTTGCGCGACCTGCTGAGCTTCGCGGTGTTTCTTGTCTCGCTGACCGGCGAAACCGTGCATTGGCGCGGGACGCACTTTGCAGTAGAGCCCTCCGGCGCGATGTCCCAGGTCTGAGACATAGAAGGCCCCCGAGGTTCGACAATGATGAAGTCCCTATTCCTCCAGGCGCCGTCCTATGACGGCTATGACGGCGGTGCCGGCGCCCGCTACCAGATGAAGCGGGAAGTGAAGAGCTTCTGGTTTCCCACCTGGCTGGCCCAGGCCGCGGCGATGGTGCCGGGCTCGCGCCTGATCGATGCGCCGCCGCACAATCTGTCGTTCAAGGATATCGCCGGGGAGGTGAAGGCGCACGCGCTGATCGTCATTCACACCTCCACCCCCAGCTTCAATTCGGATTGCAAGACCGCCACTATGATCCGCGCCCTCAATCCCGGGGCCAGGATCGGTTTCATCGGCGCCAAAGTGGCGGTCGAGCCGGTGGAAAGCATGCAAGCCTGCGCCGCGCTCGATTTCGTCTGCCGCAATGAATATGAATTCACCATCCAGGAACTGGCAAACGGCAACGACTGGTCCACGATCAAGGGCCTGACCTGGCGCAACGGCAAGGGCGAGATCATCTCCAATCCCGAGCGCGAAATCCTCAAGGACATGGATGCGCTGCCCTCGGTGCTGCCGATGTACAAGCAGCTCGATATCGAGAAGTATTTCGGCGGCTACCTGATGCACCCCTATATGTCCTGGTACACGGGGCGGGGCTGCAAGTCGCGCTGCACCTTCTGCCTGTGGCCGCAGACCATCGGCGGCCACAATTACCGCTTCAAGTCGATCGGGAAAGTGATCGAGGAGGTGAAGTATGTGCAGCGCGAATTCCCGCAGGTGAAGGAAATCTTCTTCGACGACGACACCTTGACCGACAATCACGACCGCGTCGAAGCGCTGGCCCGGGAACTGGGCAAGCTGGGCGTGGTGTGGTCGTGCAACGCCAAGGCGAACGTGCCGCGCAAGACCCTGGAAGCGATGAAGGCGGGGGGGCTCAGGCTGCTTCTGGTCGGCTATGAATCCGGCAACCAGAAGATCCTGCACAATATCAAGAAGGGCCTGCTGGTGGAGGTTGCCAAGCGTTTCGCGCGCGATTGCCACGATCTTGGCATCGTGGTGCACGGCACCTTCATCCTGGGGCTGCCGGGAGAGACTCGCGAAACCATCCAGGAGACCCTTCGCTTCGCCAAGGACGTGAACCCGCACACCATTCAGGTGTCGCTGGCCGCGCCCTATCCGGGCACCTTTCTTTACAAGCAGGCCAAGGAAAATGGCTGGTTCGCCGATGATGTGAGCTTGCTGACCGATGACGGCACCCAGATCGCGCCGCTCAACTATCCGCACCTGGGGCACGGCGAAATCTTCGACTCGGTGGAGGATTTCTACAAGCAGTTCTACTTCAGGCCCTCCAAGATCCTGGAAATCGTCAAGGAGATGCTCACCTCGCGTGACATGCTGGTGCGGCGCCTGCGCGAGGGCGTGGAGTTCTTCCAGTTCCTCCGGAACCGCGAAGACATGATCGTTTCCGGATAGGCCGTCTTTTGATCTTTGATTGCTCGACATTGCACCGGCGGGTCCGGCGCGCCGCCGCAATTCGGCTGGCCAACCCTATCAAATCCTGTCAAATAGTTCATAATGGCGGTGCCCTGTTATGGTGATGATGAGCCCGATGCCCGTGCCGAGAGCGACGTCCCCCTGATCATTGAATGGCGGCTCGGCGGCGCCTTTTTTTCGCAATAACCGTCGGCGGACGATTTTTCCGCGCGACGTCACGAACTGGATTTTGGGAGTTTTCCTCCATGATGCGCACGCTTTTCCTGCAGGCCCCTTCCTTTGACGGTTTCGATGGCGGCGCGGGTTCGCGCTATCAGGCCAAGCGCGAAATCAAGAGCTTCTGGTATCCCACCTGGCTGGCCCAGCCCGCGGCGCTGGTCGAGAATTCCAAGTTGATCGACGCCCCGCCGCACAAGACGTCGCTGGCCGATGTCGTGGCGCAGGCAAAAGACTTCGATCTTGTGGTGGCCCATACCTCGGTGCCGTCCTTCAAATCGGACGTCAAGGTGATCGAGGCGATGAAGCAGGCCAACCCGGGCCTCAAGGCCGGGCTGATCGGCGCCAAGGTAGCGGTCAACGCCGAAGGGTCCCTGCGCGAAGGCGCGGCGGTCGATTTCGTCGCCCGCAACGAATTCGATTTCACCATCAAGGACGTCGCCGACGACCTGCCATGGGGCGAGATCAAGGGCATCTCATACCGCAACCGGCAAGGCGCGATCGTGCACAATCCGGACCGCCCGATGATCGAGAACATGGATTCGCTGCCGTTCGTCACACCGGTCTACAAGCGCGATCTGGTGATGGAGAATTACTTCATCGGCTATCTCAAGCATCCCTATATCTCGATCTATACCGGCCGCGGCTGCAAGTCGCGCTGCACCTTCTGCCTGTGGCCGCAGACCGTGGGCGGTCACAATTACCGCACCCGCAGCGTCGGCCATGTGATCGAGGAGATCAAATGGGCGATGAAGGCATTTCCCCAGACCAAGGAATTCTTCTTCGACGACGATACCTTCACCGACGATCTGCCGCGCGCCGAGGCCATCGCCAAGGAACTGGGCAAGCTGGGCGTGACCTGGTCGTGCAACGCCAAGGCCAATGTGCCGTATGACTCGCTCAAGAAGCTGAAGGATGGCGGCCTGCGCCTGCTGCTGGTCGGCTATGAGTCCGGCAACCAGCAGATCCTGCACAACATCAAGAAAGGCATGCGGATCGAGGTCGCCGAGAAGTTCACCCGCGATTGCCATGAACTGGGAATTGCCATCCACGGCACCTTCATTCTGGGGCTGCCGGGCGAATCCCGCGAGACGATCCGCGAGACCATCGAATTCGCCAAGCGCATCAACCCGCACACCATCCAGGTGTCCCTGGCGGCGCCCTATCCCGGCACCTTCCTCTACAATCAGGCACTGCAGAATGGCTGGCTCGATGCCGCCAATGCCGAGCTGGTGGACGACAGTGGAATCCAGATCGCGCCGTTGCATTATCCCCATCTCAGCCATGAGGAAATCTTCGGCTCGCTGGAGAAATTCTACCGCAATTTCTATTTCCGGCGGAGCAAGATCGCCTCTATCGTGGGCGAGATGATGACCCAGCCGGACATGATGAAACGCCGCCTGCGCGAAGGCGTGGAGTTCTTCCGCTTCCTGAAGGAACGCCGTGAACATGCGGCCTGAGGCGGGTTGAAAAATCTCGTCATCACGGCGGACGATTTCGGCGCCGCCGTCGAAGTCAATCTTGGCGTCGAGCGCGCCCATCGCGGCGGCATTCTCAGCGCCGCCAGCCTGATGGTGGCGGGCGCCGCCGCCGGCGACGCCGTGGCGCGCGCCAGGACCATGCCGGCGCTGCGGGTGGGGCTGCATCTGGTTCTGGTGGATGGCAAACCGGTCCTGCCGGCGGCTGCCGTCCCCGACCTGGTGGATGGCGCGGGCCGGTTCCGTACAGACATGGCCCGTGCCGGCGCCGCCATGTTCTTCCTGCCCCGGGTGCGCCGCCAGCTGGCCGCCGAGATCGAAGCCCAGTTCGCCGCATTCGCCGCCACCGGCCTTGTCCTCGACCACGTCAATGCCCACAAGCATTTTCACCTGCATCCCACCATGGCGTCCCTGATCGTGAAGATCGGCAAGGCCTATGGCATGAAGAGCGCGCGGGTGCCGCTGGAGCCGCAGGCTGTGCTGGGAAAAATCGAGCAGCGCACGGCCTCGGCGGTGGCCGCCTTGACCGCGCCGTTTGCGCGGGGTCTGCGCCGCCGTCTGCGGCGGGCCGCGATAGCCTCGCCCGATTCGGTCTTCGGCCTGGCCTGGTCGGGCGCAATGACCGGCGAGCGCCTGGCGGGCCTGATCGCGCATCTGCCCGACGGGCTGAGCGAGATATACCTGCACCCCGCTACCGGCCCCTATGCCGGGTCGGCGCCGGGCTACCGGTATGCCGATGAGCTGGCGGCCCTGACCGATCCGCGCCTGCCGGGCCTGCTGGCTGCGGGCGGCATCAAAAGTGGCGGCTTTGGTGACTTTTCAAATTAATGATATCAATGGCTTAACCCGAATTTTCGGGTCCTCATTTTTGGGTTCAATTGGCCCCGTCAAAGGGGTATTGCAGGGACGCAGCAGCAAACCCCGTGAGCAGGCTTTTTGATGAGTAGTCCAGCCTTCGCCATTCCGCCCGACCTGACGCGCGACACCGGCGCCTGGCCGCAGCCCGGCCCGATCAAGTTCGGCAGCGACGAACACAAGGTTCTGTTCTGCAAGACGCTGCTGGACACCCATGATCCCTACAAGCCGGCGGTGCTGGACTGGCCCAAGCTGGGCGCCGAGGCGCAGAAGCGCATCACCTCGCTGCCCATCTGGGACATCGCGGTGCAGACCGAAAACCGCGCCGGGCTGAATGTGTGCACCTATGCGGAAGGGGTATCGGATCCCCTGCTGCGCAAGGCGATCGAACTGAACGGATTCGAGGAGCGCCGCCATCGCCATGTGCTGGCCAACCTGGTCGAGGCCTATGGCATCGCGCTGTCGCCCGAGCCGGTCTATGCGCGGCCCAGGAATCCGGAATGGTCTTTCCTGGTCACCGGCTACAGCGAATGCATCGATTGCTTTTTCGCCTTCGGCCTGTTCAAGGCGGCCAAGGACACCGGCTATTTTCCACCCGAGCTGGTCGACACGTTTGAACCGGTCGTGCGCGAAGAGGGTCGCCACATCCTGTTCTTCGTGAACTGGGTCGCCTGGCACCGCCGCAACATGCCGTTGTGGCGGCGGCCCTATTTTGAATTGAAAGTGTTCGCGGTCTGGCTGTTCCTGATCTATGAACGCATGGGGATCGCCTCGGACGTCTCCAACGGCCAGCAGGACAATAATTTCACCGTCAACGGCGCCAGCCAGCTGGGGGCCGAGCTGGATGCCGGCGAACTGATGGCGATTTGCCTGTCGGAGAATGACAAGCGCCTGGCGCCCTATGATTTGCGCCTCAAGCGGCCGCGTTTTGTGCCTTTCATGGCGCGGCTGGCGCTCAGGTTCATCGGCCCCAAGCGGAAAGTCGCCTGATGAAAATCGGATCGCCGGAACATCGCGATACGTTCTGCCGCCACTTCATGCAGACCTATACCGAGTTCGACCCCGAAACGCTGCCCTGGCCGGAGCTGGACGAAGCGGCGCTGCAGCGCCTGAAATCGGTGCCGTTCTGGGAAGAGGTTTTCTATACCGAGCGCCGCGCCGGCGCCATCGTCGCCGAATTCGTCAAGACGATCCAGGACCCGGTGATGAAGGAAGCGGTGGCGCTGCAGGGCTTCGAGGAGGCGCGCCACGCCAAGCTGCTCAGGGTGATGATCGACAGATACGGCATTGATGCCGCCGAGCGGCCGCTGGAGGATGTCAGCGATAATGTCGAAACCCGCTTCAAGGATTTCGGGTTTGGCGAGTGCATGGATTCCTTCCTGGGGTTCGGCGTCTTCAAGATCGCCATGCAGTCGCAATTCCTGCCCAAGGAAATGTTCAGCATTTTCGAAACCTTGATGTACGAAGAGACCCGTCACATCGTCTTCTTCGTCAATTGGATGGCCTACAACCAGGCGCAGAAGGGGTTCCTGGCGCGGCTGATTCTGCCTTTCACGGACTTTCGGTATTACATGCGCGCCCTGGGCCGCATGATCGGCACCGCCAAGCGCGGCAAGGATATGAACGACGGCAAGGAATTTTCCGCCACCCAGGCCAGCGTTTTCCTGGACGGATTTACCTTCCGCCGCTTCCTGGAGGACTGTTATTTGGAGAACCGCCGCCGCATGGGCGTCTTTGACAAGGAATTGTTGCGTCCCAGCTTCCTGCCCCAGCTGGCGGAAACCGCGTTGGGCGCCATGCGCCTGTGGAGCTTCCGCACCAAGCCGCTGCCTGCGTAATGAAGTGGGCGCCCAAGATCGGCGTGGCTGTTGCGCTGCTGGCCGGCGTTGTCGCGGCCGTGTACCTGGTCTGGTCCATCGGCTTCGACGCGGTGTTCGCGGCGGTTGCCCGGGCCGGCTTTGGCGGGCTGGCCCTGCTGTGCCTGTATGCGCTGGCGGTTTTCGTCAGCCTGGCGTTTGCCTGGTATTTCCTTTTGCCGCAGCCGCAGCGCCGCCCCGTCGCGGATCTGTATATCGCCCGGCTGGTCCGCGATTCCATTGCCGAGATTTCGCCTTTCTCGCCGGTCGGCGGCATGGTCGCGGCGGCGCGGGTGATGATCCTGAAGGGCATGAAGCCTGTCTATGCCGCGGCCTCGGTCGCCGCCGACACCACCACCGAAGCGATCGCCCAGATGGTGTTCCTGGCCTTCGGACTGGGCCTGGGCTTCACCCAGTTCCGCCACCTGGCGGGGTCCGGTCCGTTGACCGAGGCGATGGCGGCGGTGCTGCTGCTGGCGGTTCCCGGAATTGCGCTGCTGATCTTTTTGCAGAAAAAAGGCGCGATTTTCGCCGAAAGGGTGGCGGACCGTTTTTTCCCGCAGGCGCGCCAGGGCGTGTCGTTTCACGCGGCCATCGAAGACCTCTACGAGTCCCGCAGCCGGCTGGCGGCGTCCTCGGCCCTGCATCTGCTCGCCTGGGTCGGGGCGGGCGGGGGTACCTATATCGCCTTCCGCCTGGTGGGAGGCCATATCGGCCTTTTGAATGCCATCGCCCTGGAAGCGCTGCTTTCAACCCTGCGCAGCATAGCCGCGCCGGTGCCGGCGGCGATCGGCGTGCAGGAATGGGGCTATGCCATGCTGGCGCCGCTGTTCGGATTGCCCGCCGAAATGGGCGTGGCGGTATCGCTGCTCAAGCGCGCGCGCGAGATCGTGCTGGGCGTTCCGGCGCTGCTCTATTGGCAGGGCATGGAAGGCCGCAAGGCGCTGGCCGCCGCCGAGGCCAACAATGTCTGATGTCGCGCTGGTCACCGGTGCGTCCGGCTTTGTCGGCTCGGCCGTGGCGCGGGCCCTGGTGGCGCGCGGCCTGCACGTGCGGGTGCTGATGCGGCCCGGCGCCTCGCGCCGCAATATCGCCGGCATCAACTGTGAGCCCGTCACTGGCGACATGCGCGACGAGGCGTCCATGGCCGCCGCCCTCAAGGGCGCGCGCCACCTGTTTCATGTCGCGGCGGATTACCGGCTGTGGGCGCGCGATCCGGGCGAGATCGAGCGCAACAATTTCGACGGCGCCCGCGCCACCATGGGCGCGGCCCTCAAGGCCGGGGTGGAACGGGTGGTCTACACCTCTTCGGTCGCCGCCTTGAAGCCGGGCGAGACGGCCGTCGACGAAAGCTCCCGCCACACGCCGCAAAGCGTGATCGGCGCCTACAAGCGCAGCAAGCTGGTGGCCGAACGCGAGGTCGAACGCCTGGTGCGGGATGAGGGCCTGCCGGCGGTGATCGTGGCGCCGTCCACCCCGATCGGACCGCGCGACATCAAGCCCACCCCCACGGGGCGGGTGATCGTGCAAGCCGCGTGCGGGCGCATGCCGGCCTTTGTCGACACCGGCCTTAATCTGGTGCATGTCGATGATGTGGCCCAGGGTCATCTGCTGGCGCTGGACAAGGGCAGGATCGGGGAGAATTACATCCTGGGCGGCGAGGACGTGGCGCTTCAAACCATGCTGGGCGATATCGCCTTTCTGTCGGGGCGCCGCGCGCCCACCATCAAGCTGCCGCGTGCGCCCCTGTTCCCGCTGGCCTGGGCGGCGGAGGCACTCGCCCGGGTTACCGGCAAGGAGCCTTTCCTCACCGCCGATGCCTTGCGCATGTCGCGCTATCGCATGTTCTTCAGTTCCCAAAAGGCCCGGCGCGAACTGGGCTATACGGCGCGGCCCTACAAGGAGGGCCTCAGGGACGCCCTGGCCTGGTTCCGTGAAAATGGGTATCTGCAATGATCGCGGGCATCCTGTTCGGTTTCGTGCCGCTGGCGGCGTGGCTCTATCTGCTGCTGTTTCGCAACGGTTTCTGGCTGTTGCGCGAGCGCGATACCGCGCCGCAGAAGGAGCCGGCCTCCTGGCCCTCGGTGGTGGCGGTGGTGCCGGCCCGCAACGAGGCCGCCGTGATCGCCCACGGCCTCGCCAGCCTGGCAGCCCAGGATTATCCCGGTTCCTTTCATATCGTGCTGGTGGACGATCAGTCCGAAGATGGCACCGGTGCCTTGGCGCGAGGGCTCGATTTGGGCCGCCTGACCGTGCTGAACGGCACGCCGCGCCCGGACGGCTGGACAGGAAAATTATGGGCGATGCAGCAGGGCGCCGATCATGCCGCGGCGGGCGCGCCGGATTTCCTCTGGTTCACCGACGCCGATATCGCCCACAGCAGCGACAATCTGCGCGCGTTGGTGAGCCGCGCCCAGGCCGGCGACAAGGTGCTGGTGTCGCTGATGGCGCGCCTGTCCTGCAAAAGCTACGCCGAGCATTTCCTGATTCCCGCCTTCGTCTTTTTCTTCGACATGCTGTTTCCCTTTGGGGCGGTCAACGATGCAAAAAGTCCGGTCGCGGCCGCGGCCGGCGGCTGCATGCTGGTGCGGCGCGCGGCATTGGAAAAGGCGGGCGGGCTTGCCGCCATCCGCCACCACATCATCGACGACTGCGCGTTGGGGCGGGCGATGAAGGCGCAGGGGCCGATCTGGCTGGGCCTGAGCGACCGCGCCGTCAGCCTGCGCCCCTACGAGCATCTGTCCGATATCCGCCACATGGTGACGCGCACCGCCTATGCCCAGCTGGGCTATTCGCCGCTGCTGCTGGCGGGCACCCTGCTGGGCCTGGCGATGGTCTACCTGGCCCCGGTGATGACGGCGCTGTTTGCCTGGGGCATCTCGCAGATGGCCGGCTGGCTGGCCTGGATCATCATGGCGGTGATGTACCAGCCGATGCTGCGTTTTTACCGCCTGTCGCCGCTATGGGGACTGGCGCTGCCATTGATCGGCGTATTTTATGCCGCTTTCACGTTCCAGTCCGCCGTCCAGCATTGGTCGGGCAAGGGCGGGATGTGGAAGGGCCGCGCGCAGGCCGGTGCGCACAAGACCGGGGAACAGGCATGAGCAGCGTTGCGCAATTGCAGTCCGGCAAGGGCCATCATGACGAGAATTTTCCCGTCGCGTCGTTCCTGATCGCGCCGCGGCACCGGCCCGCGGTTCTGGCCTTCTACAAATTCGTGCGCGCCGCCGACGATGTCGCCGACAATCCCGCCGCGCCGCCGGACGAAAAGCTGATGCTGCTGGAACAGATGCGCGCCAGCCTGGTGGGCGAAAGCGATTTCGTGCCCGAAGGCGTTGCGCTGCGCCAGGTCCTGGCCGCGCGCGGCCTGCCGGCCGCCCATGCCCTGGATCTGCTGGAGGCATTCCGCCGCGACTGCACCAAGCTGCGCTACCGCGACTGGGACGAACTGATCGACTATTGCCGCTATAGCGCCATGCCGGTCGGCCGCTTCGTGCTGGACGTGCATGGCGAAAGCCAAAGCCTGTGGCCTGCCAATGACGCACTTTGCGCCGCGCTGCAGGTGATCAATCACCTGCAGGATTGCGCCAAGGATTACCGCGACCTGGACCGGGTCTATATTCCCGAACCCCTGCTGGCGGCGGCGGGAATTGGTGTGGACGCTTTGGGGGAAAACCGGGCCAACCCGGCCCTGGCAGGCGTTATTTCCGGCCTGGCGCGACAGAATGCGGCGCTGTTGGAGGCTTCGCGGCCCTTTGCGGGCGGGATAAAAGACGGCCGCCTCGCGATGGAAGTCGATCTCATCCAGACCCTGGCCGTCGATCTCAATCGCATGTTGATGAACCGCGATCCCTTATCGGAAGCCGTGCATCATTCCAAGATGGATGTGGCCGCCTTGTTCCTGAAACGCTTTCCCGCCTTCGCCCTGATGCGCCTGACCCGCCAGAGACCAGCATGACCAACGCAGAAAATCTCGGCGTCCCCGCCGCCAGGGCCGTCAAGAAGAAAGCCAGTGGCAGCTCCTTTTATATCGCCATGCGGCTGATGCCGGCGGAGGAGCGCGACGCCATGTTCGCGATCTACGCCTATTGCCGCAAGGTGGATGACATTGCCGATGACGGAATCGGCACCCGCGCCGAGCGCCACGACAGGCTGGAGCAATGGCGCAGCGACCTCGTCGAACTCTATGCCGGCAAGGTGGCGCAGCAGGTGCGCTTCCTGGCGCCGGCGGTGGCGCGCTATGGCCTCAGGCTCGAGGACTTCCTGGCCGTGCTGGACGGCATGGCCATGGATGTGGCCGAGGATATCGTGGCGCCGGATCTTGCCACCCTGGACCTTTATTGCGACCGCGTCGCCAGCGCCGTGGGCCGGCTGTCGATCAAGGTGTTCGGCATGGACGAGGGACCGGGTTTCGCGTTGGCCCATCATCTGGGCCGGGCGCTGCAACTGACCAATATCCTGCGCGACATCGACGAGGATGCCGCGGCCGGCCGGCTCTATCTGCCGCGCGAATATCTCGAAGCGATGGATTGCTGCCGCCAGATGGATCCCGCCGCGATCGTGGCGATGCCGGAAATCGACGCGGTCTGCCGCCGGGTGGCCGCGCTGGCGCACCATCATTATGACGAGGCCGACCGCATCCTGGCGGCGCGGCCCAAGGGACGGATCAAGACCCCGCGCCTGATGGGCGCGGTCTATTCGCAGATCCTGCGCGCCAGCGAGGCCCAGGGCTTCGCAGCCCCGCGCCAGCGGGTTTCCCTGCGCAAATCGCAGCTCTTGTCGCTGGTGCTTCGCCAGGGACTCTTTTCATGACGAAATTTCGCAGATGACGCGAAAGGTCTATGTCGTCGGCGCCGGCCTGGCGGGCCTGTCGGCCGCCACCATCCTGGCGGGGCGCGGCGCCGCCGTCACCCTGATCGAGGCGGCGGGACAGGCGGGCGGGCGCTGCCGGTCCTATTTCGACTCCGCCTTCGACGGCATCATCGACAATGGCAATCATCTGGTGCTGTCGGGCAACCGGGCGGTTTACAGCTATCTGGCGCGGATCGGCGCGCGCGGCGCGCTGACCGGGCCGCCGCGCGCGGAATTTTCCTTCGTGGACCTGCACGAGGACAGGCGCTGGATGCTGCGGCCCAATGAGGGCGCCGTACCCTTCTGGATCACGCGCGCGGCGCGCCGGGTGCCGGGCACCAGGGCAAGCGATTATCTCCAATATGCGCCCTTGCTGTGGGCGGACAGGAAAGCCAGCGTCGGCGCGGTGGTCGCCGATCGCGGCCCGCTATGGCAGCGGCTGATGCACCCCTTCCTGCTTGCGGCGCTGAATACCGAGCCCGAGGGCGCCTCCGCGGCGCTGGCGGGCGCCGTGCTGCGCGAGACCCTGGCCAGGGGCGGGCGCCATTATCGCCCCCGCATTGCCCATCCCAACCTGGCGGCGGCCTTTGTCGATCCGGCATTGAAATTTCTGAAAAGCAGGAACGCGACCCTGCACATGGGGACGCGCCTGCGCGATCTGGCGTTCGACGGCAGCCTGGCCATGGCGTTGAACACCGCGGAGGCGACCCTGCCGGTTGCGGCGGGCGATGTGGTGGTGCTGGCCGTGCCGCCCTGGGCGGCAGCCGACCTGATCGCGGGTCTCAACGCGCCCAACCAGTTCCGCTCCATCGTCAATGCCCATTTCAAGATGACCGCGCCGGCCGGGTCTCCCGCCATGCTGGGCGTGATCGGCGGAACGGCGGAATGGATTTTTACATTCCACGACCGGATTTCGGTCACGATATCGGGCGCCGATGCCATCGTCGATCAGGACCGCGAGGAGCTTGCCGTGCGCATCTGGGCCGATGTGACACGGGCGCTGGACATCAAGGCGCCCGTGCCGGGCTCTCTTCCGCCCTGGCAGATCGTCAAGGAAAAGCGGGCTACCTTCGCCGCCACGCCGGCGCAGGATGCCCGCCGTCCGTCGGCCAGGACCCAGTGGCGCAACCTGTTCCTGGCCGGCGATTGGACCCAGACCGGGCTGCCGGCCACCATCGAAGGGGCGCTGCGCTCGGGCGAAACCGCCGCGGCTTTGGCGCTGCGGCAACTATCCCTATAATGGCGTCATGAACCAGCTGGACCCGGGCGCATTTGCCCCCCCTCCCTTGCAGGAGGTGGAGGGCGCGATCCGCGCCGCCACCGATGCGATCCTGTCCCAGCAGCGGCCGGATGGGCACTGGGTCTATGAGCTGGAAGCCGACGCCACCATTCCGGCGGAATATGTCCTGCTGGTGCATTACCTGGCGGAAGTGCCCAACTTGGAGCTGGAGCGCAAGATCGGCGTTTATCTGCGCCGCATCCAGGGCGCCCATGGCGGCTGGCCGCTCTACCACGAGGGCGGCTTCGACATTTCCGCGACGGTGAAGGCCTATTTCGCCCTCAAGATGATCGGCGATGATGTCGATGCGCCGCATATGGCGCGCGCGCGCGCGGCGCTGCACGCGCGCGGCGGCGCCATCAAGGCCAATGTCTTCACCCGTATCCTGCTGGCGCTGTACGGCGAGACCTCCTGGGAAAATGTGCCCACCGTGCCGGTGGAGTTGATCCTGCTGCCGCGCTGGTTTCCGGTGCATCTGTCCAAGATGAGCTATTGGGCGCGCACCGTGATCGTCCCGCTTTTGGTGCTGGCGGCGCTGCGGCCCGTCGCGCGCAATCCGCGCGGCATTCACGTGCCCGAATTGTTCGTGCCGGGCGTGCCCGCCGCAAGCCCGCGCGCCCCGCACCAGAGCGCGGGCTGGTCGCTGTTCTTCAATCTGCTGGACCGCATCCTGAAGCACGTGCCCTGGCCCCGGGGCCTGCGCGCGCGCGCCATCGCGCAATGCCGCGCCTGGACCACGCAAAGGCTGAATGGCGAGGATGGGCTGGGCGCGATCTATCCCGCCATGGCCAACAGCGTGATGATGTATGACGTGCTGGGCTATGCCCCCGATCATCCCGACCGCGCCATCGCCCGCAAATCGGTGGAAAATCTGCTGGTGGTGAAGGACCAGGAGGCCTATTGCCAGCCCTGCGTTTCACCGGTGTGGGATACCGCCCTGGTTGCCCATGCGTTGATGGAAACCAGGGATGCCAAGGCCGAAGAGGCGGCGGCGCGCGGCCTGGAATGGCTCAAGCCGCTGCAGGTGCTGGACGTCGCGGGCGACTGGGCCGAGGAAAAGCCGGATGTGCGGCCCGGCGGCTGGGCCTTTCAGTACCGCAACGATCATTATCCCGACCTGGACGATACCGCCGTGGTGGTGATGGCGATGGACCGCGCCGGGCAGCGCGATCGCCTACAAGGATGCGATCGCGCGCGGGTCCGAATGGGTGGAAGGGATGCAAAGCCGCGACGGCGGCTGGGGCGCCTTCGACGCCGACAACAGTTATACCTATCTCAACAATATTCCCTTCGCCGATCATGGCGCATTGCTGGACCCGCCGACGGAAGACGTGTCGGGGCGCTGTGTCGGCATGCTGGCGCAGCTGGGCGCCGGCAAGGGCCATCCGCGGCTGAAGGCGGGCGTGGATTATCTGATCCGGACACAGCGCGGCGACGGCAGCTGGTGGGGCCGCTGGGGCGTCAACTACATCTATGGCACCTGGTCGGCGCTGGCGGGGCTGAATGGCGCGGGGCTGACGCCCGATCATCCCACCATGAAGCGCGGCGCCGACTGGCTGGTGGCGATCCAGAATGCGGATGGCGGCTGGGGCGAGGGTTGCGACAGCTACAGGCTGGATTATCGCGGCTATGAGCCTGCGCCATCGACCGCCTCACAGACCGCCTGGGCGCTGCTGGGGCTGATGGCGGCGGGCGAAGTCGATCATCCGGCCGTGGCGCGCGGCGTCCAGTAGCTGAAGGCGACGCCAGGAGGCGGACGGGCTGTGGACCCAGCCGCACTACACCGGCGGCGGCTTTCCGCGCGTGTTCTACCTGAACTATCACGGCTATCCGAAATTCTTCCCGCTCTGGGCGCTGGCGCGCTACCGCAATCTGAAGACCGGCAATGCGCGCCGGGTCGAGTACGGACTATGAGGACCTTGAAGTGACGGTTCTCGCCGTTACCGGCCTGGCGAAAGAGGCCGAGATTGTCGGCATCGCCGGTGTGGTGGCGGTGGCGGGCGGCGGCGATTCCGCCGGTCTGGCGGCAAAGCTGGATGCCCTGCATGGCGATATCCGCGGCGTCATTTCCATCGGCCTGGCAGGCGCGCTGTCACCGCTCTTGCATGTCGGCGACGTGGTGATCGCCGATCAGGTCGTGACCGGAACCGAAAAATGGGACCTGCCATGAAGGCTGGCGCGTGCGCCTGGCATCGCGGCTGCCGCCATGCCCATCAGGGCCCGTTGTTTGGCAGCGACATGATCATCGAAAAGGCCGAGACCAAGTCCGGCCGTTTGCATCAGGCCGACGGGCGCCCTGGCGGTGGACATGGAAAGCCAGGTCGCCGCCCGTTTCGCCGCGTCCCGGGGCCTGCCGCTGGCGGTGCTGCGGGTCATTTCCGACGACGCCGGCCATGTGCTGCCGCCCGCAGCGCTGGCGGCGATGAAGCCGGACGGCGGCATCGCCATCGGCGGGTGCTGGGGTCGCTTGCTGCGCAGGCCGGGGCAGTTGCCGGCGCTGATCCGCACCGGCACGGGCCTCCAGCAAGGCGTTCGGCAGCTACTCCGCTGCCGCGACTCTGGGGTGTCTGGAATTGCCGGCGCTGGATCTCTGACATCTTCTTCTCGACGTGGACGTGAGAAAACGAATTCCGCCGGGCGCTGCCTGGAGAGGTCGATCTCCGGCGCCATCGGGCCTTCGGTCTTCACCCCGCGCAGCAGGATCGGCAGCATCTTGAGCGGATGCTTGATCGCGTCGGTGGCGGCGGTGCCCTCGAAGCCGCAATGCACCATGCAATTGGCGCATTTCTCATACTTTCCGACACCGTATTTTTCCCACTCCGTGCCTTCCATCAGCTCGGTGAAGCTCTTGGCATAGCCTTCGCCCAGCAGGTAGCAGGGCTTCTGCCAGCCGAACACGGTGAGCAGCGGCATCGACCAGGGCGTGCATTCATAGGTCTGGTTGCCGGCCAGGAAGTCCATGAACAGGCTGGAATTGGTGAATTCCCAATTCCTGCCGCCGCTTGCCGCGCGATAGAATCTCGCGGAACATCTTCTTGGTGCGTTCGCGGTTCAGAAAGTGCTGCTGGTCGGGCGCGCGCTCATAGGCATAGCCGGGCGATACGGTGATGCCGTCCACGCCCATCGCCATCATCTCGTCGAAGAAGGCGGCGGTGCGCTCGGGATCGGCACCGTCGAACAGGGTGCAGTTGATCTGGGTACGGAAGCCCTTGGACTTGGCCAGCCGGATGGCGGCCACCGCCTTTTCGTAGGTGCCGTCCAGGCATACCGATTTGTCGTGCATCACCTTGTCGCCGTCCAGGTGGATCGACCAGGTGAAATTGGGATGCGGCTTGTACTGGTTGATCTTCTTGGCCAGCAGCAGCGCATTGGTGCACAGGATGACGAACTTGTCGCGCGCGATATAGCCCTCGACGATCTTGGCCATGTCGCGGTGGAGCAGAGGCTCGCCGCCGGCGATAGACACGGCGGGCGCGCCGCATTCGTCGATCGCGTCCATGCATTGCTGGTAGGACAGGCGCTGGTTCAGGATATCATCGGGATAATCGATCTTGCCGCAGCCGGCGCAGGCGAGGTTGCAGCGGAACAGCGGCTCCAGCATCAAAACCAGCGGATACTTGCCGCCGGAAAGATGCTTCTTCATCACATAGGCGCCGATCTTGGCGGCCTGTCGCAGCGGAAGTCCCATGCGTTAAGCCCTCAATTCGGCGGGAAGACGGAACTCGATATGTTCCTTCTTGCCGTCCATCTGTTCCACATCCACGTCTTCGATCCGGCCCAAGGCCTCGATCACATGGCGCACCAGTTCTTCGGGCGCCGACGCACCGGCGGTCAGCCCGACCACCTCCTTGCCCCGTACCCATTCGGCTTTCAGCTCGCTGCCGTCATTGATCAGGTAGGAAGGCACGCCTTCCTCGATTCCGATTTCGCGCAGCCGGTTGGAATTGGAACTGTTGGCCGCGCCCACCACCAGGATCACGTCGGCGATCTTGGCCAGCTCGCGCACCGAGGTCTGGCGGTTCTGGGTGGCATAGCAGATGTCGCTGGTTTCCGGTCCGACGATATCGCTGAAGCGCTTCTTCAGCGCCACGATGATGCCCTTGGTGTCGTCGATGGAAAGCGTGGTCTGGGTGATATAGGCGACCGGCGTGGTGCTGGGAATGCCCAGCGCCGCGACGTCGGCCTCGTTCTGCACCAGGGTCACCGGGGCGCCGACCTGACCCATGGTGCCTTCCACCTCGGGATGGCCGGCATGGCCGATCAGGATCAGGGTACGGCCATGGGCGACATAACGCTTGCCCTGGTTGTGCACCTTGGAGACCAGCGGGCAGGTGGCATCCAGCACCGGCAGGCCACGATGCTGGGCGGTCTTGACCACCGACTGGGGCACGCCATGGGCGCTGAACACGGTGACCGCGCCTTCGGGCACTTCGTCCAGTTCCTCGACGAAGCGCGCGCCCTTGTTCTTCAATGTGTCCACGACATGCTTGTTGTGCACGATCTCATGGCGGACATAGACGGGCTCGCCATACTTATCGAGCGCCTTTTCCACGATATCGATGGCGCGCACGACGCCGGCGCAGAAGCCGCGTGGCTGGGCAAGAATGACTCGCATGTCGATCCCTAATCCGGCTCCAAAAGTGCCTGGCCGCCCGGGGCCAGATCCCACCCGGCCTGACCGGGCATGGCTGTTGGTTTGGCACTGCAACATAGTCATTTTCTCTTTTCACAACAGGGGGTGCAACCCCTTCTGCCGCATGGGTAATAGCCACCCCCGGCAGGGGTGGTGAAATGTTGCGGGGACCGCCAGGCAAAGCGGCTGGAAAAGCCTCCGGGTTCAGGGCTACAAGCGGTCCGGGAGCGCCCGGCCTGACTGGCCGGCCCCGGGGGGTGAGCGGCCCCGATTTCACGCTTTGGCGGACCTGAAATGGGGCAGCATGTCCAGTAATTCCCTTGAAGTTCCTCCGGGGGGGAGCCCTGCCGGCCAGCGGATCGATACCAGCGGCTTGCCCGGGGCGATCGCCGCCTCGGCCAGGCTGGTCGATGCCGCCCTGGACGCGGTCCTGCCCCCGCCGGCCGGACGCCAGGCCCGGGTCCAGGAGGCCATGCGCTACGCCATCATGGCGGGGGGCAAGCGCCTGCGGCCCTTCCTGGTGCTGCATTCGGCGCGGCTTTTCGGGGTGGATGATTCGCGCAGCCTGCGGGTGGGTGCGGCGATCGAGGCGCTGCACACCTACAGCCTGGTGCATGACGATCTGCCCTGCATGGACGATGACGATCTGCGCCGCGGCCGCCCCACCACCCACATCGCCTTTGACGAGATGACGGCGGTGCTGGCGGGCGATGCGCTGCTGACCATTGCATTTGAAATCCTGTCCGATGCCCGCACCCATCCCAGCGCCGAGGTGCGCTGCGCCCTGATCGCCCGGCTGGCGCAGGCCTCCGGCCATAGTGGCATGATCGGCGGCCAGATCATCGACATGCTGGCGGACAAGAGTTTCGCCATCGACGATGTGATCAACCTGCAGCGGCTGAAGACCGGCCAGCTGTTCGAATTCTCCTGCGAGGCCGGACCGATCCTGGGCCAGGCGGACAGCGAGACCCGTGCCCGGCTCAAGGCCTATGCCGAAGACATGGGTGTGGTGTTCCAGATAACCGACGACCTGCTGGACGTGACCAGCACTGCCGAGAAGACCGGCAAGGCGGTGGGCAAGGATGCCCAGATGGGCAAGCAGACCCTGGTAACCTTGTTGGGCCTGGAGGGGGCGCGGGCCGAGGCGCAAAAGCGCGCCCGGCGCGCGGTCGAGGCCCTGGGTCCCTACGCCGCCAAGGCGCCGGAATTGTCGGCACTGCCATTCTTTTTGCTGGATCGTGACAGCTGACGTCCCGCAAAGGGCTGATTTTTGCCGTCTTCCCGGCGTAGATTCCGTTTACGAATGTTGCATGGGGCGTAGGGAGTTTTTCATGAGCCGGTTTTGGAGTTCCGTCTGTGCGGTGCTGGTGCTGGCGGCATGTCTCGCCACGCTGGGGATATCGTCCCCGCCGGCCGCGGCACAGACCGCGATGGCGCAGGGCGCCGACCCGGCCAGCGCGCAGGTGCAGGGTTTCTATGAAGTCCTGCTGGCCTCCATGAAGGCGGGCGGCAGCGCCAAGTCGCGCTACGAGAAACTCAAGCCCGCGGTGGAAAAAGCTTTCGATCTTCCCGCCATGACCGCGATCGCCGTGGGGCCCGGCTGGACGTCCTTCTCCGACGCCGACAAGAAGATGCTGATCGAGGCCTTCGCCCGCATGACCATCGCCAACTATGCCAAGAATTTCGATTCCTATGACGGGGAGACGTTCACCGTGGAGCCGGTTTCCATCGCCCGCGGCAACGACCATTTCGTCAAGAGCAATCTGAAGACCTCCAAGGAAACCATCGCCTTCAACTATCGCCTGCATCAGGTCGGCGCGGAGTGGAAAATCACCGACGTCTATCTTGCCGGCAATATCAGCCAGATGGCGCAGAAGCGGTCCGATTTCGCCGGGACGCTGGCCGCGAGCGGGCCGCAGGGCCTGGCCAAGCGCATCAACGCGCTGGCGGATCAGATGCTCGGCTAGCGCAGCACGCACAGGCCCGCCTCCGCTTCATGCGCATAAGCGCATAGGAAGGTGAGGTGGCTGTAGCTGACCCTTGGGCCAGCGAAAGCCGGAGGGGTTCATTAAATTTCAGGGTCGTGCATCTGCAAGGTGTGCGACGGCGGGCCCAGCAGCGCAGGCGACAGGAACAAGGTCGTCACCAGCACCCAGCCCAGCGAAATCATCAGCAGTTCGCCCATGCTGGCGGTGCCTGGGTGAACGCTCAGCCACAGGGTGCCGAAACCGCTGGCGGTGGTGGCGGCCGAGAAGATCACTGCGCGGGCGAGGCCGGATGCCAGGAAGCAGCGCTGTCCATGCCGCCAGGCGACGACAAAATAGATGTTGAAGGCGACGCCGATGCCCAGCAGCAGCGGCAAGGCGATGACATTGGCGAAGTTCAGCTGCAAGCCCAGCACCACACAGCTCGCCAGGGTCAAAAGACCCGACAGTATCAGCGGCGCCAGGGTCATCAGCATATCGTGGACGCTGCGAAGCACCAGCGCCAGCAGGAGGATGATGGCCAGGAAGGACAAGGCGCCGGCTTCGGTGAACGCGCCGACGATGGTCTTGCCGGATTCGCGGATGGAAATCGGCGCGCCGGTGGCCTGCGGCGCCACGCGCAGCACCTGGTCCGAAAATGCCGACAGGGCGTCGGGATCGTTGCTGGTATCCTTGGGAAAGACCTGGATGCGGGCGGTGCCGTCGGGCGCGACCCAGTCGGTGCGCAGGTCGGCCGGCATGTCGGCAATCGTGACAGGCCTCGCCGTCAGGGATTGCGACACCTGGCCCAGCATGGTCCGCATGCCCGGGACCAGGGCTTCGCGGGCCCGGGCGATGGCGGGGGTGCCGGCCCTGGCCACCGCCTCCAGCGCGTCGGCCAGGCGGCGGGCATCGCGGGCAGGCTGATCCTGCGCCGTTCCCGCCGCGGCGCGCAGTTTTTCGGCGGTGGCCCGGAATGCGGCTTCATCCGCGCCGTCGCCGGGCGGCGGCAGGACGTCGAACGGGTTGAGCGTGGCGTCCAGCAGGTTATTGGCGTCGGCAATCAGCGCCAGCTTCTGCGTCTGCTGCTCGGGGATGAAGCTGGAAAGGGTGATAGCCTGGGCCACCAGCGGTTCGCGCTGAATGCGCTTGGCGACGAAATCGGCGTCCGTCAGCGACGGCTCCGGCACGTCGATCGTGTTGGGCGAGGTCTGGGGATTTTTCATCAAATCCAGCAGGGTGGAAACCGACTCCACCTTGGGGCTGCGCAAGTCCAGCGGATTGGAATCGAATTTCACGAATACCATCAGTCCCACCGAGACCAGGCCCGCGCCTGCGGCGATGCGCATGACATTGCGGCGATGGCGGGTCATGAAGTCGTCCACCGGCGCCAGGCTTCGAAAGCCCACATCTTCAATTTCGCCGGGCGGATTGAGCAGCATCAGCAAGGCGGGCAGCATGGTGATGCAAAGCAGGAAGGCCACGATCATGCCTAGGCCCGCGACCATTCCCAATTCGGCGACACCGGTGTAGCTGGTGGGCAGGAACGAGAAGAATCCCGCGGCGGTGGCGGCGGCGGCCAGCGCCAGCGGAATGCCCACACCGCGGCCGGTGGCGGTGAGGGCGCCCGCCAGGTCATCGTTGTGGTGGCGCTCGCTGCGATAGCGCACGGAAAACTGGATGCCGAAATCGACGCCCAGCCCGACAAAGAGCGCGATAAAGGCGATGGAAATGATGTTGAACACGCCCACCGCGGCCAGGCCCGCACCCATGGTGATGGAAAGGCCGACAAACAATGTCACCAGGATGGCGAAGATGATCTTGAAGCTCTTCAGCGCCAGCCACAGCGTCAGCAGCACCCCGCCCATCATCGCCGCCGCCATCAGCCCGGCCCGATCGGTGAGGGTGGCGAATTCCTCGTCCGACAGCGGCACCGGACCGGTCAGGCGCACCCGCACGCCATGCTCGGGCGTCAGGCCCAGGGCGCGGGCATCGGCGCGGATCGTATCATTGGCCTGGCGTCCCGGTTCCAGGGCATTGAAATCCAACTGCGGCTTGACTTCGATGAAGCGGCGGATTTCTTCCGGCCTGGGCGGCTCGCCGGTAATCAGCGAGCGCCAGGAAAGAAATTCGGTCCTGCCGTCCGCGGCGGCGGCGAACACGCCGGCGAAGCGCGACATCGCCCGGTCGAGATCGGCCAGCTTGGCCTCGCCCGCGCCGACGCCCAGCAGCGCGGTGGAGAGGTTGCCCATGATGCCGCGCAGGGACGGATCGGAAGCCAGACCGCCCAGGAAGGGCTGCGCCTTGATCAATTGCCGGGTCGTGTCCTGCACATCCTTGAGGGGCAGGAACAGCAGGCCGTTGCGGTTGAAGAAATCACCGCCGTCGGGACGCCGGACATGGCTGAAGTGGCGGCGGTCGGCGGCCAGCTTTTCGGTCAGGCGCGCGGCGGCGGATTCGGCCAGTTCAGGAGTGGCGCCGTCGATCACAACCAGGGTCAGGTTACTCTGCTGGGGGAAGGCGGCATCGAAATGCGCCTGGCGCACGCGCCAGCCCACCTTGGCGTCGATCAGCTGCTCGCTGTCGGTATTCATGGCGAAATTCTGCTGGGTGTACCAGCCGGCGGCGCCCGCCAGCAGCAGGCAGATCAAGATCACGGTCTTTGGGACACGGCAGCACAGGGCAACAATGCGTTCTACGGCCATCATGGCCGGGTTAGAGCATTTTTGGCCTGGGGTTAAAAGTCCGGCAGTTCCGCGATCCGCACGCCGCGATCCTCGACCAGCCGGGCCCGGCGTTCCAGATACAGGGTGCGTACCGTGGCGTAATAGTCCACGCTCGCGCGCTGGATGTCGCGATAGGAGGCCAGGGTCGCGGCGCGGTTGTCCACGGAGCCCAGGGTGGACTTCATCAGCCCGACATAGTTGCGCCCGCTATAGCGCAAATAGCGCAGCGGGGTGGCATAGCCGTCAAGGTAGTTGCCGGCGAAGTCGCGCACGTCGGTGGAGCCGCGAAACGGCAACACCAGATAGGGACCCGCGGGCACACCATAGGTGCCCAGGGTCTCGCCGAAGTCGCGGTTGCGGGCCGGCATGCCCCAATCGGTGGCGACGTCGAATATCCCCGCCACGCCGACCGTCGTGTTGACCAGGAAACGTCCCGCCGCGATGCCGGCGCCTTCCAGGCGGGCCTGCAGCAGGTCATTGGCGACGGTGACCGGTCCGCCCAGATTGTCCAGCATGTTGTGCAGGCCGCCGCGGATCGACCGCGGCACGGTCTGGCGATAGGCGGCGGCGGCGGGGCGCCCGGCATTGCGGTCCAGCCGCTGGTTCAGGTCGAAGAAAAAGCGGTTCACATTCTCGAAGGGATCGCTGGCAAGCTGCACGTCTTCGCGCGGACCGGCATGCGTGCAGCCCGCCGCCAGCAGTCCAAGCGCCAACGCCCCCAACAGCCGGATTTTGCGCATCACACCATCTTGCCGCCCGCTTTTCGCAGGGTCGTGCAAGCCCCAACATCCCCGGTAAAGCTAATCACTCCGGCGCGGGGGTGCGGAAGGGGGATGGCCGCCTATGTTCACCCTGTTGGAAAATAAATCCGCCCGGGGAACTTTGCTGGCGTGCCGCGGCCCTTTCGCTTAAACATATATTCCGCCTGAGATTTGTGCAGGGCCGTAGGAAAGGCACGCCATGACCCATCCGGAACTGCTGCGTCTGCGAGACAGCATCGACAATATCGATGCCGCACTGATCCACCTGCTGGCGGAGCGGTTCAAGTGCACCCAGGCGGTCGGTGAATTCAAGGCGGCCCATGCTCTGCCGCCGGCCGATCCGTCGCGCGAGACGGCGCAGATCGCCCGCCTGCGCAATCTGGCCGAGGACGCCAAGCTGGATCCGGACTTCGCGGAAAAGTTCCTGGGCTTCATCGTCACCGAAGTGATCCGCCATCACGAGGCTATTGCCAAGAGCAAGGCCTAGGCGCGCGCGCCGCATTTGCGCGGCGCGACCATCAGCATCCGACAGTTTCCTTCCCCCGCATGGCGAAGCCATTGGAGGGGGAAGGTGTCGCAGCGAGGTGTCGGCGAAGCCGTCCCGAGCTGCGACGGATGGGGGTCAGAAAGCTAAAGGCTTGGCGTGTTTCACCTGCGGCAGCTTGGCAACGGCCTGCGCCACCGCCGCCGGCATCGGCTCATCCAGCTGGATCAGGCAAATGGCGTCCTGGCCCGGGGCGCTGCGGCCCAAGGTGAAATTGGCGATGTTGACCTTGGCGTCACCCAGCATGGTGCCCAGCTTGCCGATGAACCCCGGCGTGTCCTCGTTGACGACGTAAAACATATGCGGCGCGAACTCGGCGTCCAGGTTGATGTCCTTGATCTGGATCAGGCGCGGGCGACCGTCGGAGAAGACCGTGCCGGCGAGGCGGCGCGTCGAGCCGTCGCTCATCTCCACCACCAGCTTGATATAGCCCTCGTAGATTCCCTGCGCGTCCCGGCGGGTCTCGCTCACCTTGACGCCGCGGTCCTTGGCGATCACCGGCGCATTGACCATGTTGACCTCGGCCAGCATCGGCTTGAGCAGCCCGGCCAGCGCCGCTTGGGTCAAGGCCCGGGTGTTGAGCAGCGAAGGGGTGCCCTCATAGGTGATCTCCACGCCCGCCAGGCTGGTGCCGGTCAGTTGGCCCGCAAAGGAGCCCAGCCGTTCCGCCAGCAGGATCCAGGGGCGCACCTTCTGGGCCTCGGAGGCGGAAATCGACGGCATGTTCAGCGCATTGGTGATGGCGCCGGTCAGCAGGTAGTCGGAAATCTGCTCGGCCACCTGAAGCGCGACATTCTCCTGCGCCTCGGTGGTGGAAGCGCCCAGGTGCGGGGTTGCCACCACCTTGTCGTTGCCGAACAGGATGTTTTCCTTGGCCGGCTCGGTCTCGAACACGTCCAGCGCCGCGCCCGCGACATGGCCGTTGTCGAGCGCGGCCTTCAAGGCATGCTCGTCGACCAGGCCGCCGCGCGCGCAGTTGATGATCCGCACGCCCTTCTTGGTCTTGGCGATGGCGTCGGCCGACAGGATGTTCCTGGTTTCCGCCGTCAGCGGGACGTGCAGGGTGATGAAATCCGCCCGCGCCAGCAGCTCGTTGAGTTCGACCTTCTCGATGCCCAGATCGTTGGCCCGTTCCTGCGACAGATAGGGATCATAGGCGATCACCCGCATCTTCAGGCCCTTGGCGCGGTCGGCGACGATGCTGCCGATATTGCCGGCGCCGATCAGGCCCAGCACCTTGCCGGTGATTTCCACGCCCATGAAGCGGTTCTTCTCCCACTTGCCGGACTGGGTGGAGGTGTTGGCGGCCGGCAGTTCGCGCGCCAGCGCCAGCATCAGCGAGATGGCATGTTCGGCGGTGGTGATGGAATTGCCGAACGGGGTGTTCATCACGATCACGCCGGCGGCGGTGGCGGCGGGAATGTCCACATTGTCCACCCCGATGCCGGCGCGGCCCACCACTTTCAGCTTCTTGGCGGCCTTCAGCACGTCGGCGGTGAGCTTGGTGGCCGAACGGATCGCGATGCCGTCATACTGGTCCACGATCTTGATCAGCTCTTCCTTGGTGAGGCCGGTTTTCACATCGGCGTCGACGCCGCGCTCGCGGAAAATGGCGACGGCGGCAGGCGACAGCTTGTCGGCGATCAGAACTTTGGGCATGGGGAAGGATCCTTCGGTGAATTAATTGAGGGTGCCCGTGCGGCGCTGGTAGAATGGCGCCACCTGCAGCAAGGCGTCGGTCATGCCGGCCCGATTGTGGCGGTCGACGCGCTGGACATCGAACAGCATGTCCGGGACGGCCAGCTCGGCCGCCGCCTTGATCGCCTGGATCAGGGAGGGCCAGTCGCCCCCGGTTTCGATGCCGACCAGCGGATGCGGTTCCCGGGCGCGGTCGGCAAAGGTGACCTGGATCATCCAGGCGGCCTCGATATCGGCGCGGGTGGCGAACACCGCCATCATGGCCTCGACCAGTGCCATGGGATAATCCGCTTCGCCGACAATGGTGCGCGGTTCGCCGCGGCCACCGCCCTGGCTGTCCAGCAATTGCTGGATTTCGCTGGCCGACAGCTCCTTGCCATATTGGGATGCCGGATTGAGGGTGACCGGCGCGCCGCGCGTCAGGTCCAGCAGGGCGCGGCCGTTGATGCTGAGATATTTGCTCTCCTGCTTGACATATTCCTGCATGCGCGCCAGCGAGGAAAAGACCGGCAGGAACTGACCGCCATCCTTGAGGCCGGTGACCAGGTTCAGCTTGCCGCCGGGCGACAAGCTGAATTTGTCGGCTGCGCCTTCCTGGCCTTCCACGGTGCCCAGCACCAGCAGGTCGGTTTCCAGCAGCAGGCGGTAGAACTCCGGCGCGGCCGCCGGATTTTTCGCCGCCGCGACCAGCGCTTTTTCCAGTTGGTTTTCCGCGATGAACAGCATGACAAACGGTCCCTTGGAATTTCAGCTTTTGATCTGATCCCAGGCCCAGTCCAGCCAGGGCGTCAGCGCCGCGATATCGGCCTTGTCCACGGTGGCGCCGCACCAGATGCGCAGGCCCGGCGGCGCGGCGCGATAACCGGCGATGTCCAGCGCCACGCCTTCCTTCTCCAGCAGGGCGCACATCTTCTTGATCGCATCGGCCTTGGCCTCGTCGGCCAGGGCGGTGAAACCGGGATCGGTGACGGCGATGCAGACGCTGGTGTTGGAGCGGATGGCGGCACCCTCCGCCAGGAATCCGGCCCAGGACGACTTGGCCACCCACTGTTCCAGCACATGCAGATTGTCGTTGGAGCGCTGGATCAGGCCCTTCAGCCCACCCACGCTCTCGGCCCAGCTCAGCGCATCGAGATAGTCCTCGACCGCCACCATGGACGGGGTGTTGATGGTCTCGCCCTCGAAGATGCCGTCCACGATCTTGCCGCCCTTGGTCATGCGGAAGATCTTGGGCAGCGGCCAGGGCGGGGTGTAGCTCTCCAGGCGCGCCACGGCGCGGGGGCTGAGAATCAGGATGCCGTGCGCGGCTTCCCCGCCCAGCACTTTCTGCCAGGAGAAGGTCACCACATCCAGCTTGTCCCAGGGCAGGTCCATGGCGAAGGCGGCCGAGGTGGCGTCGCAGATGGTCAGCCCTTCGCGGACTGCCGGAATCCAGTCGCCATTTGGCACTTTCACGCCGCTGGTGGTGCCGTTCCACACAAACACCGCGTCATGGGCGGGATCATATTGGCTGAGGTCGGGCAGCTGGCCATAGGGCGCCTTGAAGGTGCGCGCATCCTTGAGCTTGAGCTGCTTGACCGTGTCGGTGACCCAGTCTTCGGAGAAACTTTCCCAGGCGAACAGGTCGACGGGGCGCGCGCCCAGCATCGACCACAGCGCCATTTCCACCGCGCCGGTATCCGACGCCGGGACGATGCCGCAGCGATAGCCGTCCGGCACGCCCAGCAGCGCCTTGGTGCGCGCAATCGCGTCCTTCAGCTTGGCCTTGCCGGGTTTGGAGCGGTGGGAACGTCCCACCAGCGCGCCCTTGAGAGCTTCGGGCGTCCAGCCCGGGCGCTTGGCGCAAGGTCCGGACGAAAAAAAAGGCCGCGCGGGACGCACAGCCGGATGTTTGCCTTCTTTGGCAACTTCAGTCATCGCGGTTCATTCCTTCCAGAATGATAGCACCTCGTTGGGGAGGTGTGGCCCGCCGCCGATATAGGCGCGGGGGCCGCCCGCGTCAACGCCGGAATCGACGAAAGGACGGGAGAAGATCGCAAGCTGTTGGCATGGCTCAAGAAAAGCGTCCGCACGGGCGCCATCCGGACAGATGCGAATGGAATTCAGATCAGATTTCGATTTCGCCCGTCAGATAAAGCGCGCATTGCCCTTCGATGATGGTGCGCGCGCCGTCGTCGGTGCAGACCAGATCGCCGCCGCGCGCCGACGCCTGGCGCGCCTTCAAGGTTTTCTTGCCCAGCCGCTTGGCCCAGAAGGGCGTCAACGCGCAATGCGCCGAGCCGGTCACGGGATCTTCCGGCACGCCGTAATAGGGGGCGAAGAAACGCGAGACCATGTCATAGGGCGCCCCGCCTCCCGGCGCCGTCGCCAGCACCGAGCCGGCGCCCACCCGCATCGCCACCTCCTGCAAAGCGGCGCCCGGCACAAGCGCCGCGATCTGTGCGGGTGTGTCCCACAAAGCGATCAGTGCCTTGGCGCCGGCGCCGCCCTTGGCGCTGATATGCAGCTCGGTGGGCGCCGCGCCGCCCAGGGACTTGCCGAGCGCCTCGGCAAAGCCCGCGGGCGGCGTGAAGATTTCCGACTCCGCCGAAGGCAGCGACATCGCAAGGCCGGCATCCCCGCGCGTCACCACCAGTTCGCCGGAACGGGTCATGAAGCGCACCTGGTTCAGGGCGGCATCGATCCTGTTGAAAATGATCCAGGCGCTGGCGAGGGTGGCGTGGCCGCAAAGCTCCACTTCGCGCGACGGCGCGAACCAGCGCAAGGCGTAGGCACCGGGCGCGGTCTTCACGAAGAAAGCGGTTTCCGCGACATTGTTCTCGGCGGCGATGCGCTGCATCAGCTCCGCATCCAGCCAGCTTTCCAGCGGCACGATGGCGGCGGGATTGCCGTCCAGCGGCCTGCCGGCGAAAGCATCCACCTGCCAGATTTTCAGCTTCATGGCGTTCCCCTTTTATGAGGAGAGCCTAGCGCGCGTTCGCGAAGCTGCAAACGCGGTCAGCGCATGCTTGCTATGCCGGTGCCGGCAGGGCGGCGGTACTCATCGCCGTCTTCATGCCGCGCTGGAGCTTTTCGAACGCGCGCACCTCGATCTGGCGCACCCGTTCGCGGCTGACGCCATATTTCTGCGACAGCTCCTCCAAGGTGGCGGGCTCGTCCTGCAGGCGCCGGGCCTGGAGAATATCGCGCTCGCGCTCGGTCAGGTCCTTCATCGCGTCCATCAGCAGCGCGTGACGGTCGCCCATCTCCTCGCGCTCGGCCAGGCGGGTTTCCTGGTCGACGGTGTCGTCCGCCAGCCAGTCCTGCCATTCGCTTTCCGATTCCGAGCGCAGCGGCGCATTGAGCGAGGCATCGCCGCCGGAAAGCCGGCGGTTCATTTCGGTGACTTCCGTTTCGGTGACGCCCAGCTGGTCGGCCAGGGTCGCGGTATGATCGGGCGTGAGATCGCCTTCCTCGATGGCGCCGATATGGTTCTTGGCCTTGCGCAGATTGAAGAACAGCTTCTTCTGCGCCGCCGTGGTGCCCATCTTCACCAGGCTCCAGGAGCGCAGGACATATTCCTGGATCGAGGCGCGGATCCACCACATCGCATAGGTCGCCAGGCGGAAGCCCTTGTCGGGATCGAAGCGCTTGACCGCCTGCATCAGGCCGACATTGCCTTCGGAAACGATTTCGGAGACCGGCAGGCCATAGCCGCGATAGCCCATGGCGATCTTGGCGACCAGGCGCAGATGGCTGGTGACCAGGCGGCGCGCCGCTTCGGGGTCTTCATGTTCCTTCCAGCGCTTGGCGAACATGTATTCGTCTTCCGGCGACAGAAGGGGGAATTTGCGGATCTCGGTGAGATAGCGCGATAGGCCGGCTTCGCCCGACAATACGGGAAGTCCACGACTGCTCATCAATTCCCCTTTGAAAATCCCCGTTATCGGGGCGCGAACCATAACGCCCGAACGCCCCGAAAGTTGTGAAGAGATAAGCAGGCTTACGGTTTATTCAATCCCCGAAGGGCCGCGACAAGTTCCGCGAAATCCGCAGGCCAGGGGGCCTCGAAACGCAGGGTCTTGTGCAGGCTAGGATGTTGAAATCCAAGCACAAAAGCATGCAGCGCCTGGCGCTTGAACTGCGCGGCCGCTGTAAACGCGCGGCTCTCGGCCTCGGACTTGCCGCGCGGGGCGCGTCCGGTTGCGGCCATATTGGGGATCGCCGATCAGGGGATGGCCCAGATGGGTGAGATGGACGCGGATCTGGTGGGTGCGCCCGGTCTCGCAGCCGGCATTCGATCAGGGAGGCGAAGGCGCGTCCGGCTCGGTCTGGCCTTGGGAACCGAATTTTTCGATCACCTTGTAGCGCGTGCGCGGCCCGTTTGCCGCCGGCGCGCAGCACCGCCATGCGCTTGCGGTCGAAGGGGCTGCGCCCGATCTGGCTTTCGATCAGGCCGGCTGCGTCGCGCGGGGCGCCCCACACCACGGCATTGTAGGCGCGTTCGATGGTGTGATTGGCGAACTGCTTGGCCAGGCTGGCCATGGCGCGTTCGGTCTTGGCCGCCACCAGCAGGCCGCGACGTGTCCTTGTCCAGCCGGTGGACGATGCCGGGGCGGGCCTCGCCGCCGATCGAGAGCATGCCGGCGCCGCAATGGGCGATCAGCGCATTGACCAGGGTGCCGTCGGGATTTCCGGCGGCCGGATGCACCACCAGCCCCGCCGGCTTGTTGATGACGATGAGGTCCTTGTCCTCATAGATCACCTCCAGCGGAATGTCCTGGCCCTGGGGAATGGCGGGTGCGGTGGGCGGCACGGTCACGGTATAGGTCTCGCCCGGTTTGACCCGGTGGTTGGCGTCTTTTATCGTCCGGCTTTGTTGTCCTTTTTGGCCCAGCGACACGGCTTCGTTTTCCAGCAATTGCTGGAGCCGCGAGCGCGAAAAGTCGGGCAGGGCGGCGGCCAGGAAGCGGTCCAGCCGCCAGCCGGCATGATCGTCGCCGGCAAGTGCCTTGCGCCGATCCGTTTGGGAGTTTTGCGTGTCCGACATGCCCCTGCATCAAAAAGACGTGCATCAACCAGCCCCGCCGCCGGCGACGAGCCGCCGGACCGCCTGGGTGCTCGTCATTATCATGAGCACGCTTTTTGTGCTGGCTCTTTTGGGCACCATCTGGGGATTTGTGCGCCAGGCGCGCATCATGATGGCGGCCCGGCCGGCGCCCGCCGCTTCGTCCGCCCGGCCGGCGGGCGCGGCCGCTGCCATCACCCTGGCGCCGGGCGCACGCATCGTCTCGGCCACCACCGATGCCGGCAAGCTGGTGCTGCATGTCGCGACGCCGGCGGGCGATGAAGTGGAGATCATCGACCTGGCCACCGGCAGGCTGACCGGGCAGGTCAAGACCGCGCCGCCATGAGGCGGGTGGCGCTGCCGGACGCGCTGCGTGCCCGGATTCTGCGCGCGGCGCGCGACGCCGACCCCAATGAATGCTGCGGCCTGGTGGAAGGGGTGCGCGAGACGGAGGTTTTCCGCATCACGGCGCTGCATCCGGCCCGCAATCTGGCGGCGTCGCCGGACCGCTTCGACATCGATCCGCTGGACCAGTTCGCGGCCCACAAGGCGGCGCGCGCGAACGGCCATGCGGTCATCGGCTGCTATCATTCCCATCCCGGCGGCCGCGCCGAGCCTTCCGCCACCGATCTGGCCGGGGCGGGTGAGGAGGATTTCCTCTGGCTGATTGCGGCCGGCGACCGGATAGCGGCATTTATCCATGCCGAAAGCCGCTTTGTTCCCGCCGAACTTGCGGGCGGCGGCAAGGCCCCGCTATAAGCGCTGGCTCCGCTGGCCCCCATCGTCTAGCGGTCAGGACGCGGCCCTCTCAAGGCTGAAACACGAGTTCGATTCTCGTTGGGGGCACCAATTTTACGGGTGCGCGCAGCGAAATTGCAAAAGCCGAACGCCGCCTGGCGCGGCGCAACATCCAGGGAGGCGCTGTGCAAGCCAGCGCCGACGGGCGGCCCGGGCGACAGCGTAACAGGGCCGTCCACCGGCCCGCGGCGGCAGATGATTTCACCCTGATCCCAATTCTTCGCGGACTTGCGTAGCTTTCATGTCCGGCTTGGGCGAAAGCGGGGCACGGGAGCTTGGGTAATGACGGCCGGTGCCCGCGCATGGCCGCTTGCGGCGCAAAGCGGACAGATTCGTGCTTTTTGCGATTACTTTGCCAGCATCAGCTTAACGGCTTCTGGGTTGTTGATGATCCTGCAAGGCAGTGCTTGCGGCCAGCGCCGCGGCTTTTCGCGACTTGGCGTGGCGGCGTCTTTTGGCTTTCTTTCTCGCATTTGCTCCACGTGCTGCCATCTTTGCAACTCCTGTTCGTTATTCCGGCCCACGCTAGGCTTTACATGGAGGATTAGATACCCGCTTTCGGATATTGGTGCAGCCAGCCGGAAAACAACGATTGCAGGGGGGTGGGGGACGGATGACCGCTTTTTGATCCTAAGCGGTTATTCGCAGCAGCGTGCCAAGGACACGGGATTGTTTGAGGCAAGGCTGGTGGAGATCGCGAAGACAAAGCCAAATTGAGAAACTCAAATGAAATTGGCGAGAAGAAATTTTATCGGGCCGCGAAACGCCGTACCGGACAAGAGCTTCATGACGGACTCCTTCCTAGCGGCACTACTACCCCCCCCTGAAAGTCGAAATGAAGGAATCCGCGGCCGCGCTACGAAGGCGGCCATGGGCTAACCGCACCGCGCGGCGCCAGACGGAGCCGGAACGCAATGTCCGCCTCCGGCGCATGGTGCGGGCAGCCAGAACGCCATCGGCACCGGCCGGGTGTGCGGCATGACTACCACCACCGCGCTGGCGGTCTTTTTTTGCCGGTGTTCCTCCAGCCGGCGAGGACAGGGGCGCAGCGCGCCAGCAGGTGCCCGACCGGCCTTGCGCCATCCCTGCGCAGGGTGGCCAGGTGCCAAGCCCGCTGGAAATCTTACCGGCCGTAAAGTTCCCGATTTATCCCTCCCATGCCTGTGATCGGGCATGCTGCGACCTGACAATTAACCATTTTTATATCATTACGTAGAAATTACCTCGATAGATCCTTGCGCGTGTATTACGCTAATGAGTAGCTAGCGATGATTGTCGAGCCATGGCGCTGGAAAGTTCCAGGAGTCCGAGAAAAGTTCCAAGTATTTGAACGGCGATCGGGGGTTTTTATGGGAATTTACCGAACAGCTTTGCGGCTTGGCTCAACGATATTTCTGTTGGGGTTGGCGGCCTGCTCCGGCGGCGGCGGCGGCGCGCCGGCCACTACCCCGCCCGGCGGAGGAAGCGGAAGCGGCGGTGGCTCCTCGGGCGGTACGCCGCCAACCCCGGTTTCCATCAATCTCGCCATCGCCGGACCTACTACCCTGGCTACCTCCTGGTTTAACGGAGGCGCCTTCGGTACCAGTTTTGCCACTGACCCTCCCGTGGTCGGGACCGTCCTTCCCCTGGGCGGGGCGACCGTCACCATCAGTTCCACCGCGGTCGCGGATGCGCAGATTTATACGGGCATATCAGCGACCTATAAGGGAAGCGTAACTCCAACTCCGGGCGGTGCGACCTATCCGGTTTTTGACTTGAGCGTGCCGGCCCTGTCGCTGACGGCCAACAATGTACGTGGCGACGGCACGCCGGTGACGGCGACGGGCGGCGGCCAGGTCAGCGCCGCTGCCGCAACCATGACCTATACGCTTCTGGGCGCCTGGACCTATGTACCCGCAAGCGGCGGTACATCCTATCTCGGCCAAGTGGTCACTGGTTACAATTCGCCGGTGAGCGCGGTGCCGTCCACCGGTACGGGCAACTATACCGGCAACGGGACGTCGGGCGGCGTGGTGGGAGCCTATTTCGTACCCTCGGGAACCGGCACGGTTCAGAGCGGAACCCTGGCCGGCAACGTGGCCATGAGTGTCAATTTCTCCGGCAATACCGCCAGCGGCACCTTCAGCAACATGAAGGCCACGCCCGCCGGCTCCAGCACCGCCACGGCCTGGAACGACGTCACTCTGGCAGGAACTCTCAGCCGGGGAACCTCATCCGTCTCCATAAACGGGCAAACAAGTACGGCCGGCGCCACCGGCACGGCTGGCCTTTCCAGCGACGCGACCGGGTTTTTCCATGCGAACATTTACGGGCCGAACGCCGAGGAACTGGGCGGCGTGTGGACGCTGGCCGAGCCTAGCAGCACAAATGGCAAGGCGGCCTTCGGAACCTTTGGCGCCAAATAATTCAGTACGCTCATGAAATTTCGCGTTGCGCTGCTGGGCGTGGCCTTGTCCGCTTCCGCCGCGCTGGCGCAGAGCGCCGTCAAGAGTGCGCCCCCGGCCATTCCCCTGACCAATGTTCAGGCCGCACAGCTTCTGATCCTCAACGACCGGCTGGACGACGCCAAACGGTTGCTGGACCACGGCCTTGCCGCCGCCCCCGACGATAGCGAGCTGCTCTTTCTGCGGGCCAGCATTGCGGTGGCGCAAAAGGATTATGACACCGCCATTTCGCTTTATCGTCGCATATTGGTGCGTGAGCCCGGTGTGGAGCGCGTGCGGTTGGAGCTGGCGCGCGCGTTTTTCCTCAAAGGCGATTATGACAATGCGGACCGCCAGTTTCGATTTGCCCGTGCCGGCGACATCGACGATGCGGTCAAGGTCAATATCGACCACTTCCTGTCAGCGATAAACCGCCTGCGGGAATGGACCTTCAATTTCTCCTTCGCGCTGGCGCCCGACACCAACCAGAACGCCTCCACCTCGGCCAGCCAGGTGAACATTTTCGGCCTGCCATTCGCGCTGGACAAGACGGCCCGCAAGCAAAGCGGCATCGGGCTGGCCGGCAACATCGGCGGGGAATGGTCGCCGCTTCTGAGCGACAATGTGAAGGCGCGTATCGGCGCCGATCTCTATCGCGTGGAATATAGCGGCGGACAATTCGACGACATGACCCTTTCGGCCTATGGCGGACCGCAGCTGCTGTTTTCCAATTGGGATGTCAGCCTGCTCGCCACCGGCTTCAAGCGCTGGTTCGCAAACCAGGATTTTGTCAGCGGCGCGGGCGGCAAGGTGGCGGTGGATTACGGCATCACGTCCGACTGGGTGATCGGCGCCTCGCTGGGCGGACAGTCGGTCACCAACCAGTTCATTCCGGAACAAAGCGGGCCGTTATGGTCGGCGCAATCCCAGGCGGTCTATGTCCTGTCGCCGTCCAGCCTGTTTCAGCTGCAGGTGGGCTTCAACCGGCAGGAGGCCCGCATCGCTCCCTATTCCTATTCCGGTGTCTGGTTCGGCGGCGGCTATCAGCAGGATCTGCCATTCGGTTTTTCCGCCGGATTCCAGCCGAGCTATTTCATCACCCGCTATGACCAAGCCCTGGCTGCCTTCGGCAAGACCCGCAGCGATGACGCCGTGATGCTGGCTTTTTCCCTGCTGAACCGCCGCTACGACTTCCACGGTTTCACGCCGCGCTTTTCCTATGTCTTCACCGAGCAGCACAGCAATATTCCGCTCTATAGCTTCACCCGCAACCAGTTCCAGATCGGTGTAACGTCCCTGTTTTAAGGCTTGGCAACCGGTTCGATGACGGCGCGGGGCCGATGCGGCATATCATGGGCAATAGGGGGCAGGGGCGATATTTCCTGCCCCGCCGGCGCGCCGGTTTTTGTCGCTGCGCGCGGCGGACTTAAAATTACTCAGCGCTTCGTCAAGCAGCGAAGCCGCGAGGGAGGGGCCCCGTGGCCCGGCGCCGGTATCTTCAGCCCGGCTGTGGCAGGCAGTTGACCGGAAGATGCGGTAATGCGCAATTTCTTGACTGAATGCCGCGATCTGCCGACGCGCCGTGGATCTTGTACCGGGATGAACCGAGCGGCCGATCCGTCTAGTGGAAAGACAGAATGCTTCTTAAGCGCGCCCTTGCCCGTGTCAAAGGATTGGAGACCCGGGCCTTGCTCGTCTGGTTCTCGATCGCCGGCGCTCTATGGGCCTTTTTTTGCCTGGGAGATGAAATCGGCGAGGGCGATACCGGCGCGATCGATCGGCAGTTGATTGGCCTGTTGCGAAATTCGGGGAATGGCGGAGAGTCCATCGGCCCTGCATGGTTCAGGGATGCGATGCGCGATGTTACCGCGCTTGGTGGCTTCACATTCCTCACGCTGATGACCATCGTGGTCGTTCTTAGCCTGCTATTTCATCAAAAGCGCCGCGAAGGGACAATCGTCGCCCTGACGGCCATAAGCGCGCAAACCTCCATCGAAATTTTGAAATTTCTTTATGACCGACCGCGACCGGATCCAATCCTGCCGCAGCTGCATGCCTATACGGCAAGCTTTCCCAGTGGGCATACCACCGAGTCCACCGCGATATTTCTGACCGTCGCGACGGTGATTGCCACACTCGAGGCAAGGAACAGCGCCAAAATCCTGGCCTACGCCGTTGCGACCTTCGTCATCCTCGCGATCGGATTCAGCCGGGTATATCTGGGCATGCATTGGCCCACCGATGTACTGGGAGGCTGGGTGCTCGGGACGGCATGGGCCATGGCTGCGTGGGCGGTCCTTCGTAACAAGCCGCAAAGCCCGTAGCGCTCAAATTGCCCGCAGATCCCTGGGGACGGCGCCGACGCGGGTGGGCCCGGCTGGCAACGCTTTTCGGACCGCTGCGCGAAACGCGATTATTTCGCCGGGTTCACCACCACCGCCTGGAAGGCGACCTTGCCGCCGCGCACCACGAACACGTCATAGCCGGAGACTTCCTGGGGCGTGCCCTTGAACTGCACCCAGTGCATTATGGTGGTGTCGGGGCCCAGGCTTTCGTAGCGCACCTGCATGGTCTTGTTGCCCGGCACATGATCCTTGTCGGTCAGGACGGCGAACAGCTTGCGGGTGTCCTTGCCGACGAACACGCCATTGGGCGTCACCATCCCGGCCGGCGTCACCACCACCGCGTCGGGCGCGTAGTCGGACAGCACGCCTTCCAGATTGCCCGACTTCATGTTGGCGACGTGATGGTCCAGCACCTTGGTGTCGGCGGCGTAGGCGCCGGTCGCGGTCAGAAGGGTAGACAGAATGGCGGCGTGCATGATCTTCTGCATGGCGTTCCCCAATAATTGTTCTGGGGCGAGGCTAGAACAGGCCGCATAGGGCCGCAACCGGGGGAATGGGTTTGAACCGCCGCTGGACCGTGCTGTTGCCGGTCATTTTCGTCAGCTACAGCCTTTCCTATCTCGACCGGGCCAATTTCAGCTTCGGCGCCGCGGCGGGCATGGCCGCCGACCTGCATATTTCCTCGGCCCAGTCCTCGCTGCTGGGGTCGCTGTTTTTCCTGGGCTATTTCCTGTTCCAGATACCCGGCGCCGTCTACGCCCAGCGATACAGCGTCAAGCGCCTGATCTTCTTCGGCCTGATCGGCTGGGGGGCTCTGGCCAGCGCCACCGGCCTGATCGCCGACATAAGACTGCTCTATCTCGACCGCTTCCTGCTGGGGGCGGTGGAAAGCGCGGTTTTGCCCGCCATGCTGATCCTGCAGGCGCGCTGGTACACCAGTCCCGAACGCGCCCGCGCCAACGCTTTCCTGGTGCTGGGCAATCCGGTGACCATGCTGTGGATGTCGCTGCTGTCGGGCTATCTCGCCGCGAGCCTGGGCTGGCGCATGATGTTCGTGATTGAGGGCCTGCCGCCGATCCTGTGGGCGCTGGTATGGTGGTGGCTGGTTTCCGACCGCCCCAAGGATGCGGCCTGGCTCTCGCCCGCCGACCGCGAGGCGCTGGAGGACAAGCTGGCGCAGGAGCAGCGCGCCATCGCGCCGGTGCGCAACTATGCCGCCGCCTTCAAGAGCCCCCGCGTCATCGCGCTTTCTGCGCAGTATTTTCTCTGGAGCATTGGCGTCTATGGCTTTGTGATCTGGCTGCCCTCCATCCTGAGGACGCGGGACATGGGCATGGTGGAGCTGGGTTGGCTGTCGGCGGTTCCCTATCTGGCGGCGGTGATTGCCGAGATCGCGGTGTCCACCTGGTCGGACCTGACGGGCAAGCGCATGCGCGTGACCTGGCCCTGCCTGGCGCTGGCGGCGGCGGCTTTTTACGGCTCCTATCTGCTGGGCAGCACCCATTTCTGGGCCAGCTTTGTCCTGCTCATCATCGCAGGCGCCATGATGTATGCGCCCTACGGCCCCTTCTTCGCCCACATTACCGAGAGTCTCCCGGCCAATGTCGCGGGCGGCGCCATAGCCCTGATCAACAGCATGGGGGCGCTGGGTTCCTTCGTCGGCGCCTATGGCGTGGGGCGGCTGAACGGCATCACCGGCTCTCCCGGCGCGTCCTATCTGATGATGGCGGCGGCGCTGATCGTATCGGCCGCCATCACCTTCTTCCTGCGCAAGAAGCCTATGGCTTGACTTCGGCCTGCACCGAGGTCAGCGGGCAATCCATGAAAATGGCGATGGTGCCATCGCCGGTTTCCGGCTTGGCGCCGTCATAATGCACGCCGCCCAGCAGGTCGGTCAGGACCGAGCCCTTGGGATAGGGCACCGTATTGTGGTCTGGGTCATAGACGTTGCTGGTCGAAACCCACCAGGTGCCGTCGATCACTACCGCATAGCGGGCTTGCTCGTGATAATGCGGGTGGCTGAAATGACCCGGATGCCACTTGATCAGTTCCAGGCACATGCCGGGTTTTTTCGGGTCGCCGATCGGCCAGGCGGTATCGTTGGCCTCGCCCTTCTTCCACTGGATCTGGTCCGGCAGCAAGGCGATGGCGCGGCTGGGATCGATGGTGGCGGCACCGAAGGCGGGGGCGCAGGCTCCCAGAAATACCGACGTCAGAAGCATTTTGCGGACCATGACCGTCTCCTTGCGTTTTCGGCAGGATAGCCGGGCAGTCCTGCCCGTTCCATCTTGCGCCTGCGAAGGCTGTTTCGGCTTTGGCATGATGCCGATAGCGCGGTGGAGCGGTTCCTCGCCACGGCTGCGGATGCATGCGATGGCGTCGGGACCGCGGGGCCGATCGGTCTTTGCGCCGGCGTTGCCGGCCGTGCCCGGACGCAGGACAAGGCCATTTTCATGAAATTTTCTCCCGGAAATTGCCGGAACATCGGCAGAACCGGGTATTTGGGCCCGGCGCGGCCCGCTTGTTCCTGCGGCCCGTGCCTTGTAGGTTCGCCCCGAATTTTTTGAGAGCTTCGCCCATGCCGCTGCTGCGGTTCATCCCCGAGACCACCAACGTCGATTTCGTCAAATACCGCTTCTGGGCCTTCGCCCTTGATGGGCTGCTGGTGGTTGTCTCGGTCGTCTCCATCCTCTGGCAGGGTTTCAATCTGGGCATCGACTTCACCGGCGGCGTGCTGATGGAGGTGAAGGCGGCGCAGGTGATCGATATCGGCAAGATGCGCGGCGACATCATCGCGCTGGGGTTCAATGATCCGGTTGTGCAGACCTTTGGCGGCGGCGTGTGCGACCAGCCGGCCGGCAGTTGCGCGATGATCCGGGTTCAGCCGCGCTCGGCCACGACAGGTGTTGACCAGAACGAACTGGACCAGGCGGTGGCGCGCGCGATCAAGGGCAAGCTTGGACCGAGCTTTCAATACCGCCGCACCGAGGTGGTGGGCCCCAAGATTTCCGGCGAACTGCTGAATGATGGCATCATTGCCACCATCCTGGCGGTGGCGATGATCTCGATCTATGTCGCGGTGCGCTTTGAATGGCAGTATGGCGTGGGCGCGCTGATCGCCACCGGCCATGACGTGTTCGTCACCGCCGGATTCTTTTCGGTGGCCTGGATTGATTTCAACATCAACACGGTGGCGGCGCTGCTGCTGCTGGCCGGTTACTCGATCAACGATACGGTGGTGGTCTTCGACCGCCTGCGCGAGAATCGGCGCAAATACAAGCGCATGTCGCTGGTCGACATGATCAACCTGTCGACAAACCAGATCGCCACCCGGACCACCTTGGTGTCGGCAGCCACCGCCATGTCGGTGATCCCGCTGCTGTTCGGAGGGCCGGTGCTTTACAATTTCAGCGTCGCGATCCTGTTCGGCATTGTGGTGGGAACCTTCTCATCGACCTATGTCGCGGCCATGCTGCTCTTGTACATGCCGGCGGTCGGCGGCGGCGGCACCACCGATACCCGGACCGAAGAAGCAACCGCCTAGGAGCGTTTGCGGCCGGTTCCGGCGGCCGCGGCCTACAGCGGGAACCAGTCGCGTTTGTCGCTGTAGACTTGGTAGTGCGCGTTGACCCCGGCCCGCAGGCCGACGCCGGTGCGCATGGGCGCCAGGGTCACCCCGCCGCTGCGTTGATAATTGATGCCCAGGCCCGCCACGAAATAGAAGCTCCCTTCGACGCCGGGAAAACGCTGGATCAGCCGCCGGTCATCGCGCAGATTGTAGCAAAGTGTAAAGCATTTGGAGGCATTGCCGCCGACATCGAAGCCGATCGAGGGACCGCGCCAATAGACCTTCTTGGGTTCGCGGGTCTTGCGGATCAGCCAGCCCGAACCATAGCGCAGGCCCACCACGAACGCGCCCGAGCCTTCGTCGCCCTTGATATAAGCATCGGGCTGGCCCAGGTCGCCGAACACATGCTGTACGCCCTTGGCCATCGCTTCGGTGGTGATGCCGAAGAAGTCGGCGCCCGCGTTGGTGATCTCGTCGGCGGTATATCTGAAATCGGCGGAGCCGTCCTTGCTTGTGGGAGGCTGCTGCGCGTCGGCGGCGTTTGCCGGAAGCATGCCCAGCAGCGATCCCGCCGGGGCGGTACCCAGAGCCATCAATCCGGTGATGAATTTCTTGCGGTCCATATTCGCGGCTTCCCTTCCTGGGGCGCTTTGGCGCGCGCCCGAAACGAATCACTCGTCCAGCCCGGCCGAATCTTTACGCCGATTGGGGCTTTTTTACAGCGCCAAGGCGTGTTTTTTGCGCGCAAGCTTCCCTTGGGCCTGATCCGCGAATTCGACTAGGATTTGGAGAGAAAGATGAAAACGCCTTCATACAAGAACAGGGACACGCCGCTTTCGGCCGCGGGATGGATCGCGCTGGCGATCCTGCTCGGGTTGTTGCTGGCCTCGCTCTGGTATGCGGTGCAGGTCTGGACCGCGATGTCCGGCGTGCGGATGAGCGGCTGGGGCTGGCTGTTTCTGGGTCTGGGCATTGTCGTGACCGTCGGCCTGGGCGCGGGCCTGATGGCGCTGGTGTTCTATTCCTCCCGCCACGACATGGACCAGTAGCGCTATTTGCCGCGCGCGATAAAGGGTCCGTTGCGAAAGTCCGGCTTGCCGTAAACAAAGGGCGTGCCGTCCCAGTTGGTGACGCTGCCGCCGGCGGCCTGCAGAACGGCATGGCCGGCGGCGGTATCCCATTCCATGGTCTGCCCGGCGCGGGGATAGATGTCGGCCTCACCGGCCGCCACCAGGCAGAATTTCAGCGACGACCCGGCATTGGTGTGGCCCTTGATCGTCATGGTCCTGAGCAATGCGTCGGTCCTGGCGTCGGGATGCGAGCGGCTGCTGACCGCCACCAGTCCGTCGGCCGCGGGTGCGCGCGCGGCAATGGCGCGCATCGTGCCTTGCGACAGTTCGAAGGCGCCTTCGCCGATCGCGCCCACGAACAGCCGGCCGATGGCGGGCGCCAGCACCACCCCGCTGATCGGCACCCCGTCCCGGACCTCGCCGATGTTCACGGTGAATTCGCCGCCCCGCTTGACGAATTCCTTGGTGCCGTCCACCGGGTCCACCAGGAAGAAGTGCGATCCGGTTTCGATCAGGCGTCCCGCCGCCGCCTGTTCCTCGGCTACCACCGGCACGCCCGCGAAGGCGGCGGCCAATTCGGCCAGGATCAGCTTTTCGGCCTCCTCGTCGGCATCGGTCACCGGCGAGCGGTCGGACTTGACCCTTGTGTCGCAGCCGGCCTCGTAGTGGCGCATTACCACCACGCCGGCGGCGCGGGCGATGTGGACCAGTGTTTCCAGGCGAGGGGACAGCGTTGCGCCCATGTTAAGAATTCCTTAAGACGCCCGAGCGCGTTAACCAATTGCTAACCAGAGGGACCGCATTGAGTTCGACCATGACAGAAATTGAATTCGCCGCTTTGCTGGTCAGCCGTGTGTGCCATGACCTTGTCGGGCCTTTGGGCGCCGTGGTCAACGGCATGGAAGTGCTGGAGGACGAGCGCGACCCTGCCATGCGCGCCGACGCCATCAAGCTTGTGACCATGAGCGCCGACCAGGCCCTGGCCCGTATCCAGTTCATGCGCATCGCTTTTGGCGCCGCCGGCTCGGTGGGCGCGGAACTGGACCTGGGCGAGATCGGGCGGCTGATCGGTGGGCTGCTGGAAGGCGGCAAGGTCCAGCTGGTCTGGAACGTGCCCCGGCTTAACTGGGCCAAGGACTGGGCCAAGTTGCTGATGAATGCCACCTTGCTGGGGGTGGACTGTCTGCCGCGCGGCGGCTTGGTCACGGTGGAGGCCGGCGCCGACCCGCTGGCACCGTCCTTCCATATTCGCGCCCAGGGCCTCAATGCCCGCGTCACCGAAGAGGTCAGCCACGCCATCAAGGGCGAAGCCGCCAACGTGGATGCGCGCCACGTCCAGCCCTTCCTGACCTACAAGCTGTCGCGCACGGTGGCCGCCGAACTGTCCGTCACGCCGGTGGAGGGCGCCGTCGAGCTGAGGGCCGGGTAAGCTGGTATTTACCTTAACGCGGTACCGTTGGGCGCAGTTGTGTTCCTTTTTCCGCGGCCTGAACGGGATCTTGCGCATGAAACATTGTCTGATTGTGGATGACAGCCGCGTGGTTCGCATCGTTGCGCGCCGCATCCTGGAAGATCTTTCCTATTCGGTCGACGAAGTGGAGGACGGCATGATGGGTCTGCGCGCATGCCGCGAAAAAATGCCCGATCTGATCTTCCTGGACTGGAACCTGCCCCATATGCCGGGCCTTGATTTCATCAAGAGCGTTCGTGGTCAGCAGGAAGGTGGCCATCCCGTCATCCTGTTTTCGGCCACCGAACGCGATCCGAACGAAGTCGCCAGCGCACTGGCCGCGGGCGCCAACGAGCTGGTGATGAAGCCGTTCGACGGCGGGCTGATGCGCTCCAAGCTCGAAAGCGTCGGCGTCGCCGTCTAGGCCGGCCTCGTCACACCAGGGCTTTTCCGCTGAGCCGTTCCAGGACCTTCACCGGCGCGCGGTCGGGCGCGGCCATCTCGCTGACGTCGAGATGGAAGGTCTGCTCCAGGGCGAATTCCCCGCCCAACGCGGCATGCAACACCTGGTCGGTAAAGACCAGCCAGCAGCAACCGGGCGGAAATTCAATTGCCTGGTGCGGGCTGTTGCGCTGAAAATCCGAGTCCAGCTTGCCCGCGTCATGCAGCGACAGCATCAATTCGTCATAATGACTGCGCCGGCCGCGGGTAACGCCCAGCTTGTCGTACAGCCAGGACTTTCCGGGAAAATGCGGCCCCACCCGCGGCAGGAAGGCCCGGGCAAAATCCTCGAACGGCTCGCCGACGTGCCAGCGGCGCGGCGCGTCGGGCGCGATATTGGCGAAGAAACGCAGGATGCGGCGGCCCCGCATCGGGCGGGAGGGAAAGGCATCGATGTGCAGCAGCCGGTCGTCGCTGATCTTCGAATAGTGCCGGTCCTTGACCTGGACCGGACGGAAGGAGGTACGCGCGCGTTCCACGTTGCGATAGGGCAGCAATTCGTGCACCAGAGCGGCGGCCTGGCTGCCGAAGCGCTCCATCATCGCCGCCAGGGCTTGCGCCTTTTCGCCGGTCAGGGCGCTGGACTGCAGCTTGCCGGTGGTGTGGTCCAGGGAAATATTCTTGGCCCGGCCGTCGGACACGCCGGCATCCAGGAACAGCGTTTCCCCTGGGGTGAGCGCAAAGCCAAGATTGGGGAAGAACAGCACCGCGCCCTGCTCAAGGGCCGCGACCGCGCGCGCCTTCAGCGCCGCGTCATGGGGCCCCGTCCAGCTGGTCAGCGGCAGGCTCTCAAGCATCGCTTTGGGTCATCGCTCCATAAATCAGGCTGCGCAGATCCCGGCGCAGCCGCACCCGCCGCGCCGTGTCCACAATCGCCTGGGTCATGAATACCACCGCCATGCCCTCTTTGGGATCGACAAAAAAGGCGGTCGAGGCCATGCCGCCCCAGGCAAATTCCCCCGCCGTGCCGGGAATACCCATCCTTGCGGGGTCCAGGGTTACCGCCACACCCAGGCCAAAGCCGATGCCGCGATAGCCGCTCTCGTTGAAAGCATCGGCGGCGGGCGACAGATCGGCGATTTCCTTGCCTCCGGGCAGGTGGTTGACGGTCATCAGCGCCACCGTCTTGGGCGACAATAGCCGCGCGCCGTCCAGTTCGCCCCCATTCAGCAGCATCCGGCAGAAGCGCAGATAGTCATCGGCGGTGCCCGCCAGGCCGCCGCCGCCCGATTCCAGTCTGGGCGGCGCGAACCAGGGGGAATCTTGCGAATCGTCGAACAAGGCCAGCTTGCCGTCCTTGAGCATATAGCAGGCCGCGAAGCGGTCGCGCTTGTCTTGCGGCACCACGAAATCGGTGTCGCCCATGCCAAGGGGCGCCAGGATTCTTTCACGCACGAAATCGGCATAGCTCTGGCCCGATACGATCTGAACCAGATAGCCCACCACGTCCGTCGCCACCGAATAGATCCAGGCATCGCCGGGAGAATATTCCAGCGGCAGTTCGCTCAATTGCGCGATCAGGACGGGCAGGCCGCCCTCGGTATCCATTTCCGCGATGCGCCGGGCACGATAGGCGGCGTCGATCGGCGTGCGGTTGTGAAAACCGTAGGTGAAGCCGGCGGTATGGCGCAGCAGGTCCAGCACCGTCATGGCCCGTGCCGGGCCGCCGCCGCCCTGGACTTCCAGGCTGGCGAAGGCCGGAATGAAACGCGTCACCGGATCATCCAGCGCAATGCGCCCTTCCTCCATCAGCATCAGCAGCGCCACCGCCGTCACCGGCTTGGTCATGGAATAAAGCCGGAAGATGGCGTCCTGGCGCATCGCCGTGGCGCGCCCGATATCCATGGCTCCGACCAGGCTGCGGTGGGCCATGCTGCCGTGCCGCCAGATCAGGGTCAGGGCGCCGGGCAGCAGGCCGGCATCGACCTGGCCCTGCAGGAAGCGCGGAATGCGCGCCAGTCTTTCGTCCGAAAATCCCGGGTGTGTTGCCATGGTCCCGGTTATACTAAGCCCCGCCATGAATGACAGGTCCAAAAACTGGCCGGCGATGTCGTTGGAGGAAGCGCATGCGCGCCTCACCGCGCCGGGCGCGGCCTTTGAAACCGAGGAAATCACCGTGCGCGGGGTTATGGTGCGGGTCTGGAAGCATGTGCCGGCCACGGCGCCTGCGGCCTTCGCGCTGGCCCGCCGGCATGGCCAGCGCGAATTCCTGGTCTATCAGGACGAGCGTGTGACCTATGAAGGCTTCGCGCGCGCCAGCCTGCATCTCGCCGCGATGCTGGCCGAACGGGGCTTGCAAAAAGGCGACCGGGTGGCGCTGGTGATGCGCAACCTGCCGGAATGGCCCGTGGTGTTCATGGCGGCGCTGCTGGCGGGCGCCGTCATCGTGCCGCTCAATGCCTGGTGGAGCGGCACCGAACTGGCCTATGGCATCCTGGATTGCGGCGCCCGCTTTGTCTTCGCCGATGCCGAGCGGCTGGCGAAGTTGAAAGACCTTCCTCCCGCCGTGGCACAGATCTTTGTCGCCCGCGCGGCCAACCCGCCGCCCGGTATCCTCGTTCTGGAGGATGTGATCGGGGCGCCGTCCCATTGGCGCGATCTGCCCGATTGTCCCATGCCCGAAGTGGCACTGTCCCCGGAGGATGACGCAACGATCTTTTATACCTCCGGCACCACCGGCGCCCCCAAGGGCGCGCTGGGCACCCACCGGGCGCTGACCACCGGCATTTTCTCCACGCCCTTCTCCAATGCGCGCAATGCGCTTCGCGAAGGGTCGCAGATTGCGCGCAAGCCCGAGAAGCAGCGCATAACCCTGATCGCGGTGCCGTTCTTTCATGTCATCGGCAGCCTTTCCATCCTGATGCCGAACCTGGTGGCGGGCGGCAAGCTGGTGTTGATGCGCAAGTTCGAACCACAGCAAGCCCTGGCCCTGATCGCCCGCGAGCGGGTGACGGTCACCGGCGGGGTGCCTGCCATTGTGATGGCGCTACTGGCGCAGGCGGACGGCCATGATGTCTCGTCGCTGGAACTGGTCACATTTGGCGGGGCGCCGGCGCCGACCTCGCTGGCCGCCCGGATCCGCGCGCGTCTCGGCGCCATGCCGGGCCAGGGCTGGGGCATGACCGAAACCTCGGCCGCCTGTACCACCCATTCGGGCGCGGATTTTCTGCGTCGGCCCGCCAGTTGCGGACCCGCCTTGCCGGTCTGTCGCCTCAAGATCATGAAGGACGGCGTCACGCAACCTCCCGGCACGGCCGGCGAACTCTGGGCATCCGGTCCCGGAATCGTGAAGGGCTACTGGAACAGGCCACAGGCCACCGCGGAGGTCTTTCAGGACGGTTGGCTGAAGACCGGCGATCTCGCCATGCTGGATAGCGAGGGCTTCTGCACCATCCTGGACCGCGCGCTCGACATGCTGATCCGCGGCGGCGAGAACATCTATTGCGCCGAGGTGGAGAATGTCCTGGCCCAGCATCCCGCGGTGGCCGATGTGGCGCTGGTCGGCCTGCCGCATCCGCTGCTGGGCGAGGTGCCGGCCGCCCTGGTCCAGGCGCGCCCCGGCGCGGCGGTGAGCGCAAAGGCACTTCAGGATTTTGCCGCCGAGCGGCTGGCGGCGTTCAAGGTCCCGGTGGAGGTGCGCATCTGCCAGGACGCCCTGCCGCGCAATGCGGGCGGCAAGCTGGAGAAAAACCGGTTGCGCAAGGTGTTCGGCGCATGAGCCTGTTCGTCACCCACCGGATCGTCATTCCCGATTCGGAACTGGAGGAGAGCTTCATTCGCAGTTCCGGTCCCGGCGGCCAGAATGTCAACAAGGTCTCCAGCGCGGTGCAGCTGCGCTTTGACGTGCGTGCCTCGCCCAGCCTGACCGAAACGGCGCGCCTGGCCTTGTTGCGCGGCAGCCGGCTGACACGGGAGGGGGTGCTGATCATCACCGCCCAGCGCTTTCGGGAGCAGGAAAAGAACCGCGCCGACGCGCGGGCGCGTCTGGCGGCAATCCTGCGCCAGGCCGCTGTCCCCAAGCCGGTGCGGCGTCCGACCAAGGTTCCCAAGGCCAGCAAGCGCAAGCGGCTGGAGGGCAAGAAGCACCGTGCCCGGATCAAGCAGGACCGCGCCAGGCCGGCGTGAACAAGGGCTTCGCCGCCGTGTACGGCCCCCCCCGCAGCCATAAGCTGTTATTGCCGTTACCGAAACGTCGCAATCGGGACTATGATGGAGCGATGGTTGAATCACTCGCCCGCCTGCGTGCCATGGCTTGGCCTCTGCTATTCGGCATCATCGCCGGCGGTGCCATGGTGCTGTTTGCCGGACCCGGATTTTTCTGGGCCCTGGTCGCGCTGGGGCTGGCGGTGATGCTGATCGTCCAGTTCATCACCTTTCAGGAGCCCATCCTGCGGCCCGCCGAACCGCAAGACGACGATCCGCTGGCCGCGTTGCCGCCTGCGACCCGGGTGCTGCTGGACCAGCTGCCCATGCCGGTGATGCTGCTGGACGACAATGAACGGGTTCTGTTCGTCAACCGCTCGATGCGCGATGTGCTGGGACCGGGGCTTGACCGCAAGCGCGCCTCCTCGGTGCTGCGCAATCCCGATGTCCTGGGGGCGATCGCGCAGGCACGAAGCGGCTTTGCCACCAATGTGCCCTTCAGCCAGCCGGTGCCGATCGAACGCCACTACCAGGCCTATGCCGCGCGCATCAGCGTGTCGCCGTCGGTGACCGCGCTGCTGCTGCACGATCTCACCGTGGTCAAGCGCAGCGAGCAGTTGCGCGCCGACTTTATCGCCAATGCCAGTCACGAATTGCGCACCCCGCTGGCGGCGGTGACCGGCTTCATCGAAACGCTTCGCGGTCCCGCCAAGGACGACGAGGCGGCACGCGGCCAGTTCCTGGACATCATGGGCGTCGAGGCCCTGCGCATGCGCCGGCTGATCGACGACCTGTTGTCGCTCAGCCGCATCGAGATGAACGAGCATGTCAGGCCGGAAGGGCGCATCAGCCTGGAGAGCGTGGTGCGCCAGGCCGCCGCCGCGCTCAAGCCGCTGGCGGCGCAGGACGGCATCACGGTGACGGTGCAGGCCGAACCCGGCATGCCGCAGGTCATCGGCGACCAGGATGAACTGGTGCAGCTGTTCCAGAACCTGATTCATAATGCCATCAAGTATGGCCGCGAGAACGGGCTGGTGCAGGTCTCGCTCGGCCAATCGGGCGGCCAGGTGTTCGCGGCGGTTCGCGACGACGGCGAAGGCATTGCCGCCAGCGCCATCCCCCGCCTGACCGAGCGATTCTACCGGGTGGATGTCAAACGCAGCCGCGAACGGGGCGGCACCGGGTTGGGTCTGGCGATCGTCAAGCACATCATCAGCCGCCACCAGGGACGCCTGGGCATCGAAAGCAAGCCGGGCGAGGGCAGCATTTTCACCGTTTTTCTTCCCGCGGCGCCCCCCGAAAGCCTTGAAAAACCGGCCGTCCCGGAGCCTGTCACGGAAGTGTTACAAAACAGTCGCATAGCAGTGTCGTGAACCGCATAAGCGAAGCGGATGAACCTCGAACGGAAACCAGCGATGAGTGAGCATACCGTCAAGTCCTTCGGGGAACAGCTGGAAGCCCTGTCCGCCCTGGTGGCGCAGATGGGCGGCCTGGCCGAGGCCCAGTTCGCCTCCGCCATCGAGGCGATCGCGCGGCGCGACAGCGTGGCGGCCGAACGCGCCGTGGGCGGCGACGCCCGCATTGACGAAATCCAGCAGGAAATCGAGGACCGCGCCCTCAAGCTGCTGGCGCTGCGCCAGCCCATGGCGGTGGACCTGCGCGAAACCCTGGCCGCGATCAAGACCGCGGCCGAGCTGGAACGCATCGGCGACCTGGCCAAGAACATCGCCAAGCGCGCGCTGGTGCTCAACCGCGAACCGCCCATCCGCCTGACCCAGAGCCTCGCCCGCATGGGCAAGGCGGCGCAGAATCAGCTCAAGCAGGTGCTGGACGCCTTCACCAGCCGCAATGCCGAGGAAGCCGAATCGGTATGGAGCCGCGACGGCGAGATCGACGAGATCTACAACAGCCTGTTCCGCGAGCTTCTGACCTACATGATGGAAGACCCGCGCACCATCGGCCTGTGCACCCATCTTCTGTTTGTCGCCAAGAATATCGAGCGCTGCGGCGACCACTGCACCAACATCGCCGAGGTTGTCTACCATATGGTGCGCGCCGGCCACCTCACCGCCAACCGCCCCAAGGCCGATACCACCAGCGAAACCAGCGTTCCCTACGAGACCCACGCATGAGCAAACCGACTGTCCTGGTTGCCGAGGACGAGGGCGCGCTGGTCACCCTGCTGCGCTACAATCTGGAACGCGAAGGCTATCGCGTGCTGGAAGCCCGCGACGGCGAGGAAGCCTTGCTGGTCGCCGCCGAGGAACAGCCCGACCTGGTGGTGCTGGACTGGATGCTGCCCCAGCTGTCGGGCATCGAGGTCTGCCGGCGCCTGCGCGGCCGCCAGGAAACCCGCAATGTCCCCATCATCATGCTGACGGCGCGGGGCGAGGAATTGGACCGCATTCGCGGCCTGGATACCGGGGCCGACGATTACCTGACCAAGCCCTTCTCGATGACCGAGCTTCTGGCCCGGCTGCGCGCCGTGCTGCGCCGTATCCGCCCCAGCCTGGCCGAAGACGTGGTCGCGGTTGGCGACATCGAGATGGACCGTGCCGCCCACCGGGTGCGCCGTGCCGGCGTGGAAGTGCATCTGGGACCCACCGAATACCGCCTGCTGGACCACCTGATCCAGCATCCCGGCCGCGTGTTCAGCCGCGAGCAGCTGCTGGATGCGGTGTGGGGCAGCGACGTCTATGTCGAGGCGCGCACCGTGGACGTGCATGTCGGACGCCTGCGCAAGGCGCTCAATATCGAAGGTGCCGCCGATCCCATCCGCACGGTACGCTCGGCGGGATATTCGCTGGATGCCGCCAGCGCGAGCGCGACCACCGCCGCCTAAAGCAGCTTTCGGATCGGCACTTCCAGCTCGTCGGGCAGGGTGCGGGGCGCATAGCGCGCCACCGGCTTGCCGTCGCGGTCCACCAGGAACTTGGTGAAATTCCACTTGATGGCGGTGGTGCCCAGGATGCCCGGCTTCTGGCTCTTGAGATAGCGGAACAGTTGGTGCGCCTTGCGGCCATTGACCTTCAGGCGCGAAAACATCGGGAAGGTGACGCCGAAATTCTCGCGGCAGAACCGGGTGATCTCGCTCTCGCTGCCCAGTTCCTGGGACAGGAACTGGTTGCAGGGAAAACCCAGCACGGTCAGGCCGCCCGGCCCCAGCCGCTCATAGAGGCGCTGCAGCCCGGCATATTGCGGGGTCAGCCCGCAATGACTGGCGGTGTTGACGATCAGCAGGACCTGGCCGCGCCAATGGGACAGCGGCACATATTCGCCGCTCAGAAGGGGTGCCGAATAGTCGTAGACGCTCATGGCGCAAATCTGCCACGAGGCCGGTGGCCGCCGCTAGCCGGCCATTCTGCCCTTGTTGTCCTTGCTGTCGCGGCGGGCCTGCTGCGGCTGGTAGGCCTTGCGGGCATGGGCCTCGCAATAGGGCGACCCGGCCTTGGGCGAGTGGCCGCAGAAGTGGAATTCCGACCCTGCCGGATCACCGATCGGCCAGCGGCACATGCGGTCGCTGATGGTCAGCACCGTGGCGTGGCTGCCGTCTTCCAGCTGCAGGGGATCCTCCTCGACCACCGGGGCGGCCGGCACATGGCTGCGCACGCTGGGGACCTTGGGGGTCATGGGCATGCGGGGCCGCTCGCTGCGCGAGGGGCTGGCACGGCCCGCCAGGCCCAGCCGATGGACCTTGCCGATCACCGCATTGCGGGTGACCCCGCCCAGGGCCCGGGCGATCTGGCTGGCCGAGAGGCCCTCGGTCCACAATGTCTTGAGCTGCTCAACCCGGTCGTCCGACCAATTTGCCTGCGTCATGGCTATTGCTCCTGGCTGCCAGGGCAGGCTCCAACGACCCCCCCGATCACTAGATACAGTATCCCTGCCTTTGCGCCGCACAAGTATTGCCAGGGTGTCCGGTGGCCCTTGTCCACATGATTCCATCGCCAAAAGGCCTCGGGCCCTTTGGGCGCCCCCCTGAAGACGGCGGGGCTGAGATGACGATCCGTGGGGTTGTAGGAGCGTCACGGAAAGCAGATAAACGGGTCTTCCCGGTCTTGATTTGTATTTTTATTTCAATCCCCAAGGCGTTAGGCGAAAGCCGGACCGCCTGAAGAAATTAAGGCGTTAGGCGCGAGCCGGACCGCCTCCAAAAATGAGGAGTCTCTTTCGTGTTCCCGGCTTTGCTTCCCACCTATAACCGGACGGATGTCGCCTTCGTCCGCGGCGAGGGTTCCTACCTTTTCGCCGAGGATGGCAAGCGATACCTGGACTTCGGGGCGGGGATCGCAGTCAACGCCTTCGGCCATGCCAATCCCCGGCTGGTCGCGGCCCTCACGAATCAGGCGCAGCGGTTGTGGCACACCTCCAACCTCTACCGGGTGCCCGGACAGGAAAGCCTGTCCCAAAAGCTGGTGGCCAACACCTTTGCCGACACCGCCTTCTTCACCAACTCCGGCACCGAGGCGATCGAACTCGCCATCAAGATGGCGCGGCGCTACCAGTTCGTCAGCGGCCACCCCGAACGCTTCCATATCGTCAGCTTCGAGGGCGCCTTTCATGGCCGTACCTATGCCGCGATCAATGCCGGCGGCAACGAGAAGTATCTTGAGGGCTTCGGCCCCCGGATGGAGGGCTTCGACCAGGTTGCCGCGGGCGACCTGGATGCCGTGAACAAGGTGGTGGGACCCCACACCGCCGCCATCCTCATCGAGCCGCTGCAGGGCGAGGGCGGCGTGCGCACCATCGCGCCGGAATTCCTGCGCGCCCTGCGCAAGCTGTGCGACGACAAGGGCCTGCTGCTGATCTTCGACGAGATCCAGACCGGGCTGGGCCGTACCGGCAAGTTCTTCGCCTATGAGGGCCTGCGCATCGCGCCCGACATCATGACGGTGGCCAAGGCGCTGGGCGGCGGCTTTCCGGTCGGCGCGGTGCTGGCCACGGCCGAGGCTGCCAAGGGCATGACTGTGGGCACCCACGGCACCACCTATGGCGGCAATCCCCTGGCCATGGCGGTGGGCAATGAAGCCATCGACATGATCCTGGAGCCGGGCTTCCTGGATCACGTCAACAAGGTCGCCAACTATCTGCACCAGCAGCTGGGCGCGCTGGTGGCGGACCATCCGGACGTGTTCGAGGCCGTGCGCGGCCAGGGCCTGATGATCGGGCTGAAGATGAAGCCCTCCAGCACCGAATTCATCGCCGCGGCGCGGGCCAATGGCCTGATCGTGCTGCCGGCCGGCGACAATGTCGTGCGCCTGCTGCCGCCGCTGACCCTGAGCGAGGCCGAGGCCCGCGAAGGCATGGACCTGTTGAACAAGACCGCCTCCCAGATGGACGTGCAGAAGGCTGCCGCGCAATGAATGCCCCGCTGAAAAACAAACCCAGGCATTTCCTGGACCTGTCCGACCATGACAGCGCCACCCTCGCGGCCATCATCGCCGATGCCAAGCGGCGCAAGCTGGCGCGCAGTGGCCTGTCCAAGGGCAAGCCCGACACCGACCAGCCGCTGAATGGCAAGGTGCTGGCGATGATCTTCGACAAGCAGAGCACGCGCACCCGCATCTCCTTCGACATGGCGGCGCGGCAGCTGGGTGGGTCCACCCTGATGCTGACCGGCAACGAGATGCAATTGGCGCGGGAGGAAACCATCGCCGACACCGCGCGGGTGATCTCGCGCTATGTCGATGCGGTGATGATCCGTCTGCTGGACCATGAAATGGTCGAGGACCTGGCCGCCAATGCCACCATCCCCGTCATCAACGGGCTGACCAAATGGTCCCATCCCTGCCAGGTGATGGCGGATGTGATGACCTATGAGGAGCATAAGGGCCCGATTACCGGCGCCACCGTGGCCTGGGCCGGCGACGGCAACAATGTGCTGACCAGCTGGGTGCATGCGGCGGTGAAGTTCGGCTTCAAGCTGAATGTCGCATCCCCCAAGGAACTGACGGTGGATGCGGAAACCCGCGACTGGTCCGCCAGCAGCGGTCTGGTGCATTACACCACCGATGCCCGGGCGGCGGTGGAGGGCGCCGACTGCGTGGTCACCGACACCTGGGTGTCGATGGGCGACGACAACGCCACCAAGCGCCAGAATCTGCTCAAGCCCTTCCAAGTGAACGGCGCGCTGATGAAGCTGGCCAGGAAAGACGCCATTTTCATGCACTGCCTGCCGGCCCATCGCGGCGACGAGGTCACCGATGCGGTAATCGACGGGCCGCAATCGGTGGTGTTCGACGAGGCCGAGAACCGCCTGCACGCCCAGAAGGCGATCCTGGCCTGGGCCTTGTCTTAGGTTTTGGCCCCCCGCCATCTGAAAGTGCCGGGTTGAACGGACGCGTTTGCAGCGCCATATAGCGGTTCATGCCTGACAAGATGGATTCCCAGCCGCCCTCCTATGGCGACTTCGTTCTGCCATTCGACATCGCCAAGGCTGGCGTGCGCGGCCGCCTGGTGCGGCTGGACGCCGCCTCGGCCCGCGCCCTGGGCGCCCATGCCCTGCCGGAACCCGCCGCCCGGGTGGCGGGGGAGCTGGTGGCTTTGGGCGCGCTTCTGGGCACCGCGCTCAAGCTGGACGGTCGGCTGACCATCCAGACCAAGGGCGATGGGCCGCTCGATCTGGTGACGGCCGACTATTACGGGGCCGACGAAAACCGCCATCGCGGCGTGCGCGGCTACGCCCGGCTGGACACCGAACGGTTCGCGGCGCTCCAGGCCAGAGAATTCGGGGCGCTGGCCGGCAAGGGGGCGCTGGCCATCACCATCGAACCCAAGCGGGGCGGCCAGACCTATCAAGGCATTGTCGAACTGTCCCCCAGCGGCATCGGCGCCTCGGCGGAAACCTATTTCGCCCAGTCCGAACAACTGCCCACCGCGATCCGGCTGGCGGCGGCGCCGCTCTATGTGGCGGGCGACAAGCAACCCCATTGGCGCGCCGGCGGCATCATGCTGCAGATGACGCCCGATGCGGCCCAGAAGGGCGCCGAGACACGCTCCGACGACTGGGAGCGGCTGTCGCTGCTGCTCAAGACGGTGGAGGACCTGGAACTGGTGGACACCAGTCTCGCGCCGGAAACCCTGCTGTGGCGGCTGTTCCATGAGGACGAGGTGCGGGTGCAGCCGCCGGAGCCGGTGATGTTCCGCTGCGATTGCGATGCCGCCCGCATCACCATGGTGCTGAAATCCTACACGCCCGAGGACCGCGCCGGGCTGGCCGATGCCGACGGAGTCATCAGAGCGAGGTGCGAATTCTGCGGGAAGACGCACGAAATTGGGCCTGACAGTCTGGCGTAAGTTGCCGCGTGGCCGCTCGCTTTGGCTCGCCGCGTTCGGCGGGACGGAGGTCCACTGGACCTTCACCTGTTCCGCCTCACTCTGCGGCAAGACCCACGAGATCGGGCTGAAATCCCTGGCCTAGGCGGATGCCTTGGCGATCACCTTGCGCAGGAATGCTTCGCAGGCTTCCAGCTCGCTGAGGGCGCAGAACTCGTCCGGCCGGTGCGCCTGCTCGATGGAGCCGGGGCCGCAGATCACCGCCGCGATGCCGTAATTCTGGAAGTGGCCGGCCTCGGTGCCATAGGCCACGGCTTCGGCCTGGTTGGCGCCGGTCAGTTCCCGTGCCAGGCGGATGGCGGGCGAATCCTCGTCCATCACCAGGCCCGGATACTGGGCGTGCAGGCTGGTGTGAAAGGCCGCTTCGGCGGCACGGCGCCGGTATTTGGGCAGGATTTCCGCCGCCGCGCGCGCCTCGACCCGCGCGACGATCTTTGCGGGATCACGGTCGGGCAGGCAGCGATATTCCCAGGTCACCTCCGCCTCGCGCGCCAGGATGTTCACCGCCGTGCCGCCGTGAATCACGGTGGCCTGCACCGTGGAATAGGGCGGATCGAAACGCGGGTCGGTATCGGCGCGCAATTCGTCTCCCACGCTGTCCAGCAACGTCACGAACGCGCCCGCCATCATCACCGCATTGGCGCCCTTTTCCGGTCCGCTGGAATGATGCTCCCGGCCGCAGCAGCGGGTCACCAGCTTGGCGCCGCTTTTGTGGGCGCCCACGATCTTCATCAGCGTGGGCTCGCCGATGATGGCCAGGGCGGGCTTGAGATCTTGCGCCTTGAGGTCGTCCAGCAAACCCTTGACGCCGATACAGCCCACTTCCTCGTCATAGGACAAAGCGAAATGGACAGGCAGGGTAAGTTTTGCCCTGGCGATGTCCGGAAGCAGCGCCAGCGCGGTGCCGACAAAGCCCTTCATGTCGCAGGCGCCGCGCCCATAGAGCTTGCCGTCGCGCACCTGCGGCTTGAAGGGATCGGACGACCAGTCCTGTCCGTCCACCGGCACCACATCGGTATGGCCCGACAGCACGATCCCGCCGTCGCCGTCGGGACCGATGGTGGCGAACAGATTGGCCTTGGTGCCGCTGGCGTCCGAGGTGCGGCGGCAGCGCGCGCCGGCCTTTTCCAGCAGGCCCTGGGCATAGTCGATCAGCGCCAGGTTGGAGTCCCGGCTGGTCGTATCGAACGCAATCAGGTCTCGGACAAGGTCAAGCGCGCCAGAAGTCATGACCGGCCCCCTTCTAACCTTCGGCGCGCGAAGCGGGGTTGCCGATGATGTTGAGGAACTCGCGCCGCGTATCGGAATTGTCGCGGAATGCGCCCAGCATGGTCGAGGTCACCATGGTGACGCCGCTCTTGTGCACGCCGCGCGTGGTCATGCACTGGTGCACTGCCTCGATGACCACCGCCACGCCCTTGGGCCTCAGCACCTTCTCGATGGTGTTGGCGATCTGGGCGTTCATCTTCTCCTGCACCTGCAGGCGGCGGGCAAAGGCTTCCACCACCCGCGCCAGCTTGGAGATGCCGACTACGCGGCTGGTCGGCAGATAGCCGACATGAACGCGGCCGATGATCGGCGCCAGATGATGCTCGCAATGACTCTCGAAGCGGATGTCCCTGAGGATCACCATGTCGTCATAGCCTTCGATCTCCTCGAAGGTGCGGGTGAGATATTCTTCCGGATCCTTGTCGTAGCCGGAGAACCACTCCTCGAACGCCTTGACGACGCGGGCGGGGGTGTCGGTCAGGCCTTCGCGCGCGGGATCGTCCCCCGCCCAGCGCAACAGGGTATGGACGGCCTTTTCGGCCTCTTTGCGGGTTGGCTTGCTCATGGGAAAGTTTCGCCCGCGGGCGCCGGCGTTTCAACCGTAAGCTCTATACGGGTTAATGGATTTGCCGGCGTTCGTAGGGGCTTTCCAGCAGAAAAGCCGGGATTTCGGCCTCGAAGCTCTCACCCGACGCGCTCATCATCTGATAGCGGCCGCTCATGGTGCCCGATGCGGTCTCCAGCGGACAGCCGCTGGTGTACTGAAAGCTTTCGCCGGGTGCGATCACCGGCTGGGCGCCCACCACGCCTGGGCCACGCACTTCCTGCACCCGTCCCGCGCCATCGACGATGTTCCAGTAGCGCGACAAAAGCTGAACCGGTTCGCTGCCCCGGTTTTCGATGGTAACGGTATAGCACCAGACATAGCGTTCGTCTTCCGGGCTGGACTGATCGTCCAGATAGGCCGGCCGTACCGCCACGCGGATGCGCCTGGTTTCCAGTTCATACTGGTAACTAAGGCCGTCCTGATATCTTTCCGTTTCGTACATCAGCGCAAGTATTGGGCGATGCGGCGTTCGGCGCAAGCGGCAATTGGGCGCAATGGTTAGCGTGCCGGCAAATGACGGGGGAACCGCGCGTCAGCGCGGTTCCACGCAAACCTCGGATTTGACGGAATTGGCAATGAAACAGGCTTCATGCGCGCGGTGGTGGATGTGCGCCAGGGTTTCGGGGTCGGTGTCGATCTCCACCCGGGGGCGCAGTACCACGCGCGCGATCCACGATTTGCCGCCGTCATCTTCCAGAAAGCCTACCGCATCATCTTCGTAAGAATTGACCGTCAGCCTTTTCTTGCTGGCGATCGCGAGGAAACTCAGCATGTGGCAGGAGGACAGGGCCGCCACCAGCAGGTCTTCCGGATCGGCCTTGGTGCCGTCACCGTGAAAGGCCGGCGCGCCCGAAACGGTCAGCGTCTCCGGGCCGTTCTTGAAGGTGATGGCGTGGTTGCGTGAATAGGACTCATAGGAGAAGGGCACGTCGCCCTTCTCCCAATTCAATTGGATGCGATGCTCACCCATTATGCCACCTTCAAGGCTTGTTCCAGGTCGTCGCAAAGATCGTCGGCATCTTCCAGCCCCACCGAAATGCGCATCAGGCCGGACGTAATACCGAGTGCGGCACGTTCGTCCGGCGCCACCTTGGAATGGGTGGTGGTCTCGGGATGGGTGATGAGGCTCTTGGCGTCGCCCAGATTGTTGGAGACATCGATGATGTTCAGCGCGTTGGCAAGCTGGAACGCCGACGCCTTGCCGCCCGACACCTCGAACGCCACCACGCCGCCGCCGCCGTCCATCTGGGCCTTGGCGAGATTGTGCTGGGGGTGATCGGGACGGAAGGGATACAGGACCCTGGTCACTTTTTTCTGCGTACTCAGGAAATCGGCGACGCGCTGGGCGTTCTCGCAATGCTGCTTCATGCGCAGCTCCAGCGTCTCCAGGCTTTTGAGATGCAGCCAGGCATTGAAGGGGCTGATGCTGGGGCCGGTGTTGCGCAGAAAGACCTGCAGATGCTGGTCCAGGAATTCCCGGTCGCACAGCACCACCCCGCCCAGGGCGCGGCCCTGGCCGTCGATATACTTGGTGGAGGAGTGGATCACGATATGGGCGCCGAACTCCAGCGGCCGCTGCAGCGCCGGGCTGGCAAAGGCATTGTCCACCGCCAGGCGTGCGCCATGCTTGTCCGCGATCCTGGCCACGGCGGCGATGTCCACCAGCGACAGGGTCGGGTTGGAGGGCGTCTCCAGGAACAGCAATTTTGTCTCTGGCTTCATTGCCGCTTCCCAGGCGGCGGTGTCGGTGCCATCCACCAGGGTATGGCCGATGCCGAAACGCGGCAGAATCTGTTCCACCACGTGCAGGCAGGAACCGAACATGGCCCGTGCCGCCACCACATGATCGCCCGTCTTCAGCGACGACAGCAGGACCGCGGTAACCGCGGCCATGCCGGTGGCGGTGGCGCGGCCCACCGCGGCGCCTTCCAGCAGCGCCATGCGTTCCTCGAACATGGACACTGTGGGATTGCCGAAGCGGGAATATTGGTAGCCGCCGCTCTCGCCCTTGAAGCGGGCCTCGGCCTCCTCTGCCGATTCATAGGCATAGCCGGAGGTCATGAAGAGCGCTTCGGAGGTTTCCTGGAACGGCGAACGCAGGCTCGCGCCGCGCACGGCAAGCGTGCGTTTGCGCCAATTTCCGGGTTTCTTGTTTGTGGCCATGACCTTTGTCCCGGCGGCGCGGCGTTGCGGCCGGCCTGCCGTCCTTACTGGGATAGGCCCGGTTTGTCGCGCGGTTGCCCCTGGGGGGTCAAGAACATAAGCTTTATGCGGGATTCGCGGGTCTCAGGGAGCATCGGCGCCGGCCGGCGCGACCCGGCCGGAGCGACCATGGAAGATGCCCTATGAAGCGGCTGTTTCTGCTCAGGCATGCCAAGGCGGTGCCCGCCGAGTCCGGCATCGAGGATTTCGACCGCACCCTGATGCTCAGCGGCATGCAGGATGCCGGCGCCATGGCACGCCACTTGCGCAAAAGCGGCTATGGGGTGGACCTGATCCTGTGCTCGGCCGCGGTGCGCACCAGCCAGACGGCGGAACTGCTGCTGCACGAGATGGCGTGCGAGATCGAATATCGCGACAATCTCTATCTGGCCGAACCGGCCAAGATCCTGGCGGCGGTGCGCGCCGTCCCTGCCACCGTGTCCGCCCTGATGCTCGTGGGCCACAACCCCGGACTGGAAGCCTGCGCCGCGCTGCTGGCGCGCGAGCCGGTGCGGCGGAAGGAGCGGGCGCGGCACGAAGCGCTGGAGGAAAAATTCCCCACCTGCGCCCTGGCCGTGCTGGACTTCGATGTCGGGCGCTGGCGCGACACGGCGCAGGGGACGGGGGAACTGGTGGAGTTCGTGCGGCCGAAGGACCTGTGAGAGGGGCGGGGCTCTGGTCCTTACTGCGCCACGCGAGATTGTGGCAGCATGGCGGCAGAACCACCAAAAGCTGCAAAATATACTTAAAAACCGCAGGTTGCCGCCAACGGATGTTTTGGAATCCGCCTGTTAGAATCGCCGGCATGGATACGCATGCGCCCGTCGAAAAAGTCCTGCGCTGCCGCAAGTGCCTTCGCAGCGGCACGGCGATATGGGAAGCGGCCCCGACCGGTAACAGGGTCCTGGTGTCCCTGTCGGACGGATTTCACCGCCGCGCGCGTTTACCCCTGGATATGCCGCCGGAAATCGTCTGCGATTGCGGCGCGGCGCAGCCCGACTAGGACTGATCCGAGCGCGATTGAATCGTGCGGGCCTGTTTGCGGGCGGCCAGCCGCTTCCAGCCAAAGCCGATCTCCGGCGTCAGTTCGCCAAGCAGCCGCGTGGTGCGCGTGGCGACCCTGCGTCCGCCCATCGCCTCATAGAAGAAACAGGCATTGTTGCGGGCATGCGCCCAGATCAGGCAGGAGCGCAGCTTGCGGTCCTTGAAGGCCTCGAAAGCGCCCGACAGCAGGGCCCGCCCCGCACCGCGCCCCAGAAAGGCGGGATCCACGTAAAGCGTATAGACTTCGCCTTCGTAGCCAGTGCCGCCGTCGCGCGTCTTGCCGAGACTGCAAAGCCCCACCGCGCCGATACCGCGCCTCTTCGGCCACCAGCACGGTGCCGCTGCCCTTCTCCATGCCCCTGATCGCCGCCTGCCAGCGCGCGGTATGCGCCCTGCAGCGACATGGTGCAAAGAAGGGTGTGGGAAATCACGCCCGCATAGGTGTCCTGCCAGGATTCGATATAGATGCGCGCGAGGTTTGCGGCATCTTCAGGCCGCGCGGTGCGAACACTCAGCGCGAGGTCGTTCATGACTGCGAGCGTGAGGCAAAGCCGAACGCCTCGCAAGAGTCATTTCGCCGCAAACGCAAAAAATTGTGACCTGATGTTTCAGGTCTGGCCCCGGACCGGTCAATTATGAATGCGCACCTTGAACGCGGTGCTCCGCGCGGCGCGCGGGCGGGACGGAAAATCAGCCCAGCAGCGGCTTTTCCTGAACGCGGGCAAGGAATTTCGCGCTCTGTTCTCCGCCCTGGCCGTAATGTTTCGCCGTCGTCCAGTCGCAGATCTCCGAGAAATGCGCCGCGATATCGTCGGCGGTGGCGTGGGTACCGAGATTGACGCCGTCGGTCTCCACCAACTGGGCGGCCGCAAACGCCCCGGCCGCCGCGGTCATGATCACGCCGGTGGGCGCCTCCTCGCTGGCCAGATAGGCCACCGCCGGCGAGACGAATTCGGGTTTGAGCATTTCCAGCACGGCGGGCGGCATCAGGGCCTCGGTCATGCGGGTGGCCGCCACCGGGCAGATGGCGTTGACCTTGATATTGTCCTTGGCGCCTTCCAGCTTGAGCGAATTCATGAAGCCCACCAGCGACAGCTTGGCGGCGCCGTAATTGGTCTGGCCGAAATTGCCGTACAGGCCGGTGGAAGAGGTGGTGACCACGATGCGGCCATAGCCCTGGGCCTTCATGATCTCCCACACCGCCTTGGCAGGGCTTGACCGTGCCCATCAGGTGGACGTTCATCACGGCCTCGAAATCCTTGAGCTCCATCTTGCCGAAGCTCTTGTCGCGCAGGATGCCGGCATTGGCGATCAGCACGTCGATGCGGCCCCATTTGTCCATGGCCTGCTTGACCAGATGCGCCACGCCGGCATCGTCGCTGACCGACGCGCCATTGGCGATGGCCGCCCCGCCTGCCGCGTTGATCTCGGCCACCACCTTCTCGGCTGGCCGCCGAATTGCCGCCGCTGCCGTCCAGCGATCCGCCCAGGTCGTTGACCACCACCTTGGCGCCAGCGCTTGCCAGAAGCAGGGCATGGGCCCGGCCCAACCCGCCGCCGGCGCCGGTGACGATGCGACCTTACCCTCAAAGGAAATGGTCATGGCAGGGCTCCTGTTCGCTGGCGCGGCGGTTACGATGGCGTGGGGATGCTCTGCGGGTCAAGGCGGCGGCCGAAATGGCTGCGCAATCGTGGCGGCGACGGGCAGTTCGATGAATTGTGCCAGCAATCCGCCCCACAGCAGCGCAAATCAGCACCAGACCGAGCGGCTCCAGCCACCAGATCAGCGCGGAAAAGGGCATGCCCAGCACGATCGTGTCCGGCGGCGGATAAAGCCGCTGTTCGAAAAAGCGGATCGCCAGCAGCCAGGCGGTCTGGCCCATATAGATGGCATAGGACCATTCGCCCAAAAGCTGGGGCAGGCGCGTCTGCAAGCGCCCGCGCGGCGATCCCGCGGTCGAAGGCCAGCGCGAAGACCAGCACCATCAGCGGCAGCACGGTGAAGATGTCCATGCGGGTATGCGACCAGCCGGTGTAGCGCACCACATAGGCCAGCAGCGCCAGCAGCAGCGATCTGCAGCGCCGAATGCACCCATTCCGGCATGCGGTCGCGCGGTTTCAGGCGCCGGAACAGCACCGCCATGCCCACCCCGACGGTGAAATCGCACAGGCCCCGCAGCACGCCATTGTGGAAGGTGATGTCCAGACCGTGCCGGGATGTGAGCAGCAGCGCCAGCAGCCCCGCCAGCCCCGCCGCGATCAGCGCAAAGCCGCGCCATACCCGCGCCCTCGCAAGCCACAGCAGCGCGGGAAACATCAGGCAGAGCGCGAATTCCACGCTGACGAACCAGGAGGCGCCGTTCCAGGTCAGGCGGGCATGGTGTTCCAGGCATGGACCAGAGCCAGGCTGAGCCAGAAGCCCTTGGCACTGACATCCTGGTGATATTTGCAGGTCGAAGATCGAGAGATAGCCGCCCTGCGCCGCCAGCGACGCGCAACACCACCACCATCGCCAGCATCAACAGCAGCATGAACAGGTGCAGGGGATAAAGCCGGATCAGCCGCGCCCTGAGGAAGGCGCCATAGCCGGCGCGCCGCCAGCAGATCGCTTCAGCCGGGGCCAATAGACATGGGTCAGGATGAAGCCCGACAGGACGAAGAAGAACTCGACCCACAGATAGCCGCGGGTCGCGACCAGGTCGATCAGCGGCCGCCAGCCGCTGTAATGATGGCCTTCGCTGAAATGGTAAAGCACCACCATCAGCGGCGGAAAGGCCCGCGCGCCGGCCAGCGCAGCGATCTTTCCCGAACCTGCCGGTTTTGCCGTCATGCCTCTCCCCGTTTTTCGACACTAGCGCCGGCGCGGCTTTCTGTCATGCCGGGGCCCGCCTTTTATGGAGGCGAATTTGGTGTAGCGTTATCGGGGACATTCAGGCGGGGGCCGGGGTTCGTGCTGCATTTTCAATCGGCCCAATCTGCAATCGTTGCTGGGTATTTGCGCCATCATCGGCTTGGCCTGGTTGCTGTCCGAGGACCGCCGCGCCTTTTCCTGGCGCATGGTGGCCGGCACGCTGGCGCTGCAGGCGATGATCGCACTGCTGCTGCTGAAGGTGCCCGTGGCACGCGACGCGCTGTTCGGCCTGAACGGCGTGGTCGGCGCGGTGACCACCGCCACCAATGCCGGCACCAGCTTCGTGTTCGGCTATATGGGCGGCGGGCCGCCGCCTTTCGCCGTCACCAATCCGGCCAACCTGGTCAACCTGGCCTTCACCATCCTGCCGCTGGTGATCGTGATCTCGGCGCTGGCGGCGATGCTGTGGTACTGGCGCATCTCGCCGCTCATCGTGCGCGCCTTGGCGCTGGTGCTGAAGAAAAGCCTGGGACTGGGCGGCGCGGTGGGCCTGTCGGCCGCCTCGATGGTGTTTCTGGGCAATATCGAGGGCCAGCTGGTGATCCGTCCCTATCTGGCGCGCCTGACCCGCACCGAGCTTTTCATCCTGATGACGGTGGGCCTGTCGGTGATCGCGGGCACCGTCTTTGTGCTTTACGCCACCATCCTGAAGACCGTGCTGCCCGGCGCGCTGGGCCATCTGCTGGTGGCTTCGATGATGTCGCTGCCGGCGGGCATCCTGATCGCGCGCATCATGGTGCCGGGCCCGGCCGAGACCGAGCTCAGCGAACAGCAGCAAGGCGTGCATTACCGCTCCACCATGGACGCCATGGCGCGCGGCACCGAGGACGGACTGAATTTGTACCTGCAGATCATCGCCATGCTGATCGTCACCACCGCGCTGGTGGCGCTGGCCAATGTGATCCTGGCGGCCCTGCCCCGTCCCTGGGGCGCGCCGCTGACCCTGGAGCGGATGCTGGGCTGGCTGTTCGCGCCCGCGGCCTGGCTGCTGGGCGTGCCCTGGTCCCAGGCCGCGACCGCTGGGGACTTGATGGGCATCAAGCTGGCGCTCAACGAGTTGATCGCCTATCTGCACCTGGCGCGCCTGCCGCCGCGGGCGCGCTCGATCCCCGCAGCACCCGGATCATGGTCTATGCCATGTGCGGCTTCGCCAATTTCGCCAGCCTCGGCATCCTGATCGCGGGCATGAGCGCCCTGATCCCGGAACGGCGCGACGAAGTGCTGTCGTTGTCGCTGCAGGGCGCTGATGGCGGGCACCATGGCCAGCGGGCTTTCCGGTGCCATGATCGGGCTGCTGCCCCTTTAGGCGCTTTGCGGTATGGTCGGGCCGGCTATGAAACAAAGCTTGCGGGTGTGATGTGCGTTTCTGTCTGGTTTGCGCCTTGCTTGTCTTGTGCGCCTGCGCGCCGAGTTTTGCGCCGCCCCCCGATGCCGGCATGACGCCGATGGTGGCGGAGGATGTGCTGGTGGCGCGCGACGGCACCCGGCTGCCGCTGCGCCGTTGGGATGCCGACGGCAAGCCGCGCGCGGTGATCGTGGGCCTGCATGGCATGAGCGATTATTCCAATGCCTTCGACATGCCGGGCCGGGTGTGGGCGAAGCTGGGCATCACCACCCTGGCCTATGACCAGCGCGGCTTCGGGCGCAGCGACCATCGCGGAATCTGGGCCGGGGCCCAGACGATGCGGGACGACATGGAGGATGCGGTGGCGGCGGCGCGGGCGCGTTATCCCGGCGTGCCGGTCTTTGTGCTTGGCGAAAGCATGGGCGGCGCCGTGGTGCTGACGGCGCTGGCCTCGCAAACGCCGCCGGCGGCCGATGGCGTGATCCTGGTGGCGCCGGCGGTGTGGTCGCGGGGCGACATGCCGCTCACCTATCGGGCCGCGCTGTTCCTGGGCGCGCATCTGGTGCCCGGCATGATCCTGTCCAACAATGCCGCGAAGTCGGTGGTGCGGATCGTGCCGTCGGACAATGAGGCCCTGCTGCGGGCGCTGGGCCGCGATCCGCTGTTCCAGAAGAAAACCCGCATCGACACGCTGTTCGGGCTGGTGAACCTGATGGATGAGGCGCGCGCCGCGCCCGCCGCCATCAAGGCCGCGCCGCCGATCCTGTTTCTCTACGGGGCCCACGACCAGGTCATTCCGGCTGAACCGACCCGGGCGGTGATCGCTGGGTTGGGGGCCAAAGCCACGGTAAAGCGCTATGCCCATGGCTGGCACATGCTGCTGCGCGACCTGGAAGGCGAAAGCGTGGACAAGGACGTCGCCGACTGGATTTTCGGGCTGCAACCTTAAGGGCTCTGCCGCCGTTATCTCTCCTGAATCCCTATTGGAGAATCCGATGACGGAAACCAAGAAGAACGACCTGCGCAACGGTCGGCCGGGCGCCGACGGCAATACCAATGCCAAGCTGGCCGGCCACACGGAACAGACCATGCCGACCTCGCCGAAAAACGAGCATCTCGTCAATCCCGGCATCGGCAGCAAGGGCGGCGTCGCCGAAGGCCAAGTCACCAAATCGAACTAGCCGCACCCTTTGCGGGCAGCGCCGGGAAAGCGGTATGCTTTGGCATATCGGGACGGCGCAAGGCTTTCCCGCACCTGAGGGGGACGGGAAATGCCGCAAGCGTGGCCCGCATTCGACTGGGCCGATCCATTGTTGCTGGAATCGGCGCTGCGCGAGGAGGAACGGCTGGTGCAGGCCAGCGCGCGCGCTTTCGCGCAATCGCGCCTGATGCCGCTGGTCCGGGATATGCATCGCAACGAAGGCTTCGACCCCGCACTGGTGCGCGAAATGGGGGCGCTGGGCCTTCTGGGCAGCACCTTGCCGGAATTTGGCGGGGTATCGCCGGTCGCCTACGGCCTGATCGCGCGCGAGGTCGAGCGGGTGGATTTGGCGTTCCGCTCTTCGCTGTCGGTACAGTCCAGCCTGGTGATGTATCCCATCCGTGAATTCGGCAGCGCGGCGCAGCGCGACAAATACCTGCCCAGGCTGGGAAGCGGCGAATGGATCGGCGCCTATGGCCTGACCGAGCCCGGTTCGGGCTCCGATCCCGCGGCCATGCAGAGCCGCGCCCGCAAGAGCAAGACCGGCTTTGTGCTGTCGGGGTCCAAGACCTGGATCACCCATGCGCCCGTGGCCGATGTGCTGGTGGTGTGGGCCAGGCTGGACGATCAGGTGCGCGGCTTCATCCTGGAGCGGGGCGATGCGGGACTGTCCACCCCGAAAATCGAAGGCAAGTTCTCGCTGCGCGCCAGTGTGACGGGCGAGATCGCGATGAACGATGTCGAAATCTCCGAAGATCGCATGCTGCCCCATGCGCAAGGATTGAAGGCACCCTTTTCCTGCCTCAACCATGCCCGCCACGGCATCGCCTGGGGGGCGATGGGGGCGGCCGAATTCTGCTGGCATGCGGCCCGCAGCTACGGCCTGGAGCGCCGCCAGTTCGGCCGTCCGCTGGCCGCCACCCAGCTCTACCAGAAGAAGCTGGCCGACATGCAGACCGAGATCACCCTGGGGCTGACCGCCTGCCTGCAGGCCGGGCGGCTGATGGAGCAGGGCCGGCTGGCCGCCGAAACCATCAGCCTGCTCAAGCGCAACAATGCCGGCAAGGCGCTGGAAATCGCCCGCATGGCGCGCGACATGCACGGCGGCAATGGCGTGGCGGACGACTATCATGTGGTGCGCCACATGCTGAACCTGGAAGCCGTCAACACCTATGAGGGCACCCACGATATCCATGCCCTGGTGCTGGGCCGGGCCCAGACCGGCATTTCCGCCTTTTGAAGCGGGACGGTCTTTCGGAAACGGACTTTTGCGGGCATAAACGCAGCCGCTTTCAACGGGCCCCGCCATGTCCTTAGCCTCTCCGCGCGTCGTCAATATCAAGGATCTGCGCCGTCTGGCGCGCCGCCGCCTGCCTGATGGGGTGTTCGACTATCTCGACGGCGCGGCGGACGATGAGGTAACGCTCAAGGACAGCGAGCGCGCCTTCAGGGAAGTGATCTTCAAGCCGCGTTTCGCGGTGGCGACGCCGTCCTGCGACCTGGGCGTGACGGTGCTGGGCCAGAAGCTGGCGCTGCCCTTCATCCTGGCGCCGATCGGCTATTCGCGGCTGATGCATCCGCGCGGCGAACTGGCGGCATCGCGCGCCGCGGGGCGCAACGGCACCGCCTATATCCTGTCCACCATGTCGGGACACCGCATCGAGGACGTCAAGGCGGAGTCCACCGGACCGACCTTCTATCAATTGTATCTGGCGGGCGGGCGCGGCGCGGCGGAAGCCGCCATCGCCCGCGCCAAGGCGGCGGGCTATACGGCGCTGTTCGTCACCATCGACACGCCGGTGGCGGGCAACCGCGAGCGCGACTTCCGCAACGGCATGAAGGAGCTGATGGGCCGCAATCCCTTCAAGAAGCTGCCCTATGTGCCCAACATCCTGATGCATCCGCGCTGGCTGGCCGCCTTCCTGGCCGACGGCATGACGCGCCCGTTTCCCAATATCGTGGTGCCGGGATCGGGGCCCCTGCAGGCGGTGGATGTCGCCGCCGCCCTGGAATCGGCGCAGGTTTCCTGGACCGATCTCACATGGATTCGCGAGGCGTGGAACGGCCCGATCGTGATCAAGGGCGTTGTGACCGCCGACGACGCCAGGCGTTCGGTGGATGCGGGCGCCCAGGGCATTGTGGTGTCCACCCATGCCGGGCGTCAGCTCGACGGCGTGGCGGGTTCCCTGCGCGTCCTGCCGGGCATCGTCGAAGCCGTCGGGGGCCAGACCGAAGTGCTGTTCGACGGCGGCATCCGCCGCGGCGCCGATGTGGTGCGGGCCATGGGATTGGGCGCCAAGGCGGTGCTGCTGGGGCGCGGTTATGCCTACGGCATGGCGGCGGCGGGGGACGCGGGCATCGAGCGCGCCATCGAGATTTTCCGCGCCGACATAATCCGCACCCTCAAGCTGCTGGGCTGCGCCAGCATTTCGCAGGTGGATTCGTCCTATGTGACGGTGCGGCCCGGCTTTCGCGTCGACTAGATCCTAAACCGGCACAGCCAGCCCATATCGTCGCAGATATACATATGGTCGCCCACCAGCTTGGCGCCATGGATCACCGGCGAGTCATCGGGCAGCTGAACGCGCTCGAAGATATTTCCCGTCGCCACATCGTGGTGGAAGAAGGCGTTGAGATTGGAGTCCGACGACCAGATGGTCTTGCGGTCCCGGCCCCAGCTCATGCCGTGGGTGCGGTTGCCCGGCACCGGCCAGCTGGTCTTCACTTTCCAGCTCTTCTTGTTGACCCAGAAGATCTGGCGCGCCGGCGGGCAGGCATAGATCAGGTCATCGCCGTCCACCAGGATGGCATGGGCGCCGGTACCGCCCGAGCCTTCCTCGGCAGTCAGCGGCAATTGCCCCGGCGGCAGGCCCTTGCCGGTATTGTTGCCGACATTGCCGGTCTGTGCCGGACCGATGCCGCGCGGCTTGTCGGGCCAGGCGGGCTTGAGGGGGCTGGAGCGCGGCTTGGGATCGTCCTCGCGCTCATAGATGCGGCCCGCGCCCGGCGTCACATACTTGGCGATGGTTTTGCCGTTCAGGTCGCAGTGTACGATGAGGGAGTTGTGCGTCGAGGTGATCCACATCGTGTTGCCGTCCTGCACCAGCCCGCTGGGCCCCACCACATCGGCCTGGAATTCGCGCACCGTCGAGCCGTCCTTGAGGTTGATCAGCGTGATCCAGTGGTCGGCGCCCTGGTCCACCACCCACATCTGGTCCGGATGCTCGCCCTGCGCCAGGCCGTTGGGCTGGCCGTGCTTGGTCTTGTATAGAATCTCGATTTTGCTGGCGGGGCGCGACTTGATGGCGGCGTAACCGGGCAGGCAGGCGGGATGGGCCGGTTGCGCCCAGGCATTTTGAAGGGAGCCCGGTAACGCAACGGCAGGCGAGGCGGCGGCGGCGGCGAGAAAATCCCTGCGCTTCATCGGCTGTGTTCCTTTCAGGCCGGCTCGATCTTGAAAATCCAGCCCGCATGGGGGCTGTCGCCATTGGGCCAGCCGGGATGGATGCCGGCGTCGCAGCTGATCAAGGTGCCATTGTGGAATTCCAGCCCATGCGGATCGGCGGAGCCGGGCACGAAATCATAGGTGCCGATCACCTGGCCGGTCTTGCCATCATACTTCACCAACCCCGGTCTTCCCTCCTTGTAGCTGGTGCTGTCATTGCCGTTTACGAGCCAGATATTGCCGTCGTCGTCGAAAGTCAGGTCGTGCGAGCGCGGCTTGTCCGGCGTGTTGTAGGTCGAAATCGCCACTTCCGGCGCCCAGGTCTTGGGATCGACGCGCAGCAGCAGCTTGGGCCGCAGCGCCGCGATCCACAATTTGCCGTCGCGCCATTGCGCGCCGTGACTGCCGCCGCCGTCCCGGCCCGGCAGGCCCAGGGGAATCTGGCGATGGCTGATCTGCTTTCCGTTCATGTCGACCTGGAAGCAGCCTTCCGGCTCCTGGTTCGCCATCATCCACACACAGCCATCGCCATAGGCCATGCCGGAGGTATTGCGCGAGTTGGTCATCACCGTCTTGAGCAGCTTGCCGTTCCAATCCACCAGCCAGGCGGCTTCGCGGATGTCGGCGGGCTGGGGCACGCCATAACGCTTCGCCGAGTTCGCCCGAAAGTTTCTGTTGCGCGATCCACAGGCCTTCCGGCGCCACCGCCAGGCCATTGCCATAGCCCGGCGGGTATTTGAACATCCGGGTAGTTTTCATCATGCCGTGCGGAATCTTGCGCGGCGGATTGAGTCCGTTGGCGGGCGCGGCCGGCTGTGCCCGAGCCGCACCTGCGGCCAGCGTGGCGGCCATCGCGCCCGTTACGAATTCGCGTTTGTTGAGCATGTTTTCCTCCCCAGGAATTTGGGCGGATGCTGGTCCAATTTAGGGGCGAAGCAAAGGGGTTAAACGTGCTGCAAAGCAGCAGGCGCCTCACTTTAGCTCGGTGCGTTCGGCACTCAAATCGGTCGCCGCACTACGCTGGCGCCAGCGGCGGACCGATTTGCCCGGCTGTGCCGGTCGTGCCTCACTACCAGCCGCCGTCGCCGAAATGGGCTTTGTAGAGTGCCCCGGCCTCGGCCACGATTTCGGTTCCCAGCCGCGCGCCCAGGGCGCGGGCGGTTTCGGTGGGATCGCCGCCCAGCGCCGCCGTCTCGCGCCGCCGCCAGCAATGTTGGCCGTCCGGCGTGAGCACCTCGCCCAGGAAGGCCAGTTGGCCGTCCGCGATTTTTGCCAGGGCCGCGATGGGGGTGCGGCAGGAGCCGTCCAGCGCCTGCAGGAAGGCGCGCTCGGCAGTGGTGGCGACGGCGTGTTCGGCGATGTTGAGCGGCGCCAGCACCGCCAGGGTCCTTTGGTCGCCGGCGCGGGCGGTGATCGCCAGCGCCCCCTGGCCGGGCGCCGGCGGCATGGCATCGCTGTCGACAATGGAAGCGGCGTGTTTTTCCAGTCCAAGGCGTTTGAGGCCCGCCAGCGCCAGATAGGTGGCGTCGAAGGCGCCGCCCTCAATTTTCGCCAGCCGCGTTTCCACCCGCCCGCGCAAAAGTTCCACTTTCAGGTCCGGGCGCAGATGCAGGGTCTGGGCCTGGCGGCGCAGGCTGGCGGTGCCGACGGTGGCGCCCGCCGGCAGGTCCATCAGTGTCCTGGCCCGCATGGCAATGAAGCCGTCGCGCGGGTCCTCGCGCGAGGGCACGCAGGCCAGCACGATGCCGTCCGGCATCCGGGTCGGCAGGTCCTTCATGGAATGGATGGCGGCATCGATGCGTCCGTCCAGCAGCGCTTCGTCCAGCTCCTTGGTGAACAGGCCCTTGCCGCCGGCCTCCTGCAGCCGGCCCTGGACGCGATCGCCGCTGGTCATGAAGCTCTGGATCGGGAAGGCGGACGGGTCCATGCCCGCATTCTTCGCCAGCATCGCCGCCACCAGGCGGGACTGGGCCAGCGCCAGGGGCGAGCCGCGCGATCCCAGCTTCATCATGTCCATTCGGCGACCGGCGGCATGGAGGACAGAATGCTTTCCACATTGCCGCCGGTGCGCAGCCCGAAATGGGTGCCGCGGTCGTAGAGCAGGTTGAATTCGACATAGCGGCCGCGCCACTTGGCCTGTTCGTGGCGCTCCTCCACGGTCCAGGATTCGGGCATGCGGCGGCGGATGATGATGGGCTGGATGTCCAGAAAAGCCTCGCCGACGCCTCTTGTGAAGGCGAAATCCCTGTTCCAGTCGCCGCTGTCATGGTGATCGAAGAAGATGCCGCCCACCCCGCGCGGCTCGCCGCGATGCGGCAGCCAGAAATAGGTGTCGGCCCATTTCTTGTATTTGGGGAAATAGGCCTTGTCGAAGGGATCGCAGGCTTTTTTCAGGTGGGCATGAAAATCCACCGTGTCGGGGTGGCGCACGGTGCGGGCCGCGTCCAGTGTCGGGTTGAGGTCGGCGCCGCCGCCGAACCAGCTTTCGGTGGTGACGATCATGCGGGTGTTCATGTGCACGGCGGGCACGCGCGGATTCTTCATATGGGCGATCAGGCTGATGCCGCTGGCCCAGAAACGCGGATCGGTGCCTGCGCCTTTCACCTGCTTGGCGAATTCCGGCGAGAAGGCGCCGAATACGGTCGAGGTATGCACGCCGACCTTTTCGAACAGCCGCCCGCGCATCATGCCCATCACGCCGCCGCCTTCATCCTCGCCGCGGCTCCAGGGTGTTTTTTCAAACCGCCCGGGCGCGCCGGGATAGAGCGCGGCCGGGGCCTCGTCTTCCAGCGCCTCGAACGCTGCCATGATGCGGTCGCGCAGGGCTTCGAACCAGGCGCGGGCTTGTGTCTTGCGGGCGTCGAGGTCGGTCATGGCCGCGCTTTTAGCCCGTACCGCGGCGGCGCACCATTGTTTTTGGGGCCGCACCCCGCCATCATCCTTTTCATAAGAACAAATGGGCCCAGGGCCTTCGGGGGAAGCGCATGAAACGCAGTATGACAGTTTTGCTATTGGCCCTGCTGTCCACGGCCGCCGCCGCCGCCGACCAGCCGGGACAGAAATTCCTTCTCAAGCCGTCCGACCTGCCCAAGCCCTATGTCACGCCGGCGGTCGCCAACAAGAACGATGTGATCCCGCGCCCCGCCGGGGTGATGCCGCAGGCCCCGAAGGGCTTCGCGGTTTCCATCTATGCCACCGGCCTGAGCTTCGCCCGCTTCCCGGCGGTGGCGCCCAATGGCGACGTGTTCCTGTCCGAGCGCCTGGTCAACAAGGTCACCCTGCTGCGCGATACCAAGGGCAGCGGAGCGGCGGACCAGCGCTTCACTTTCGCCGAAGGACTGCACAATCCTTCCGGCGTCGCGGTGCATGACGGTTACGTCTATATCAGCGACCAGATCGCGGTCTGGCGCACGCCCTATGTCGCCGGTGCGACCCGCGCCGGCAAGCTGGAACGCGTGACCAAGGATGCGGATCTGCGCAATTCGGGCATGCACGGTACCCGCAATTTCGCCGTCGCGCCCGATGGCAGCATGTTCGTGGAGATGGGCAGCCACGACAATGTTTCCGAATACCAGCCTGGCGCCAAGATTTTCCGGATCAAGAGCGGCAAGCTGGTGGAATATGCCTCGGGCCTGCGCAATCCGGTGGGCATCGCCTTTTACCCGGGCACCAGCGATCTGTTCGTCGCGGTCAATGAACGCGATGGCCTGGGCGACAACCTTCCGCCGGATTACTTCACCTATGTGAAGCCGGGCGCCTTCTACGGCTATCCCTGGAGCTATACCGGCCAGCGGCCCGATCCGGATCTGGGCGCCAAACGTCCCGACATGGTGGCCAAGGCGCTGACGCCCGATGTGCTGTTTCCGGCGCACAGCGCGCCCACCGGGCTGGTATTCTATACCGGCGACAATTTCCCCGCCGAATACAAGGGCGACGCTTTTGTATCGCTGCACGGCTCCTGGAACACCGCCGAACCGCATGGCTACAAGGTGGTCCGCATCCGGATGAAGAACGGCCGCGCCGTCGGCGGTTATGAGAATTTCCTCACCGGCTTTTGGGACGGCGTATCAAAGAACCCGCCCAAGGCGTGGGGACGCCCGGTCGGGCTGGCCATCGCCAGGGACGGCAGCCTGCTGGTGGCGGACGATGTCGGCCAGACGCTATGGAAAGTTACCTATACGGGGAAGAAATAGATGATGGGAAATCTCGACCGCCGCGGCGTGATCGGCGCCGCCCTGGCGCTGGCCGCCACGCCGGCCCTGGCCAGGGACTCCAAAGTGTCCTTCGCGGTGCCCGACGGCGCCGCCGATTGCCACCATCACATTTACGATCCGCATTTTGCCTACAATGCTGATGCTGTGCTGAAACCGCCCTTCGCCACCGTGGCGGACTATCGCGCGTTGCAGAAAAAGCTGGGCACCAGCCGCAATGTCATGGTGCAGCCCTCCACCTATGGCACCGACAATCGCTGCCTGCGCGACGTGCTGGCGCGGATGGGCGAGAATTGCCGCGCCGTCTGCGTGGTCAACAGCGCCGTCAGCGACGCGGAGCTCAAGAGCCTGCATGGTGCGGGCGTGCGCGGCATACGGGTGCAGTTCGGCCTGGGCAATCCGGTGGGCGCCGATGAGGTGATGCCGTTGGCCCGGCGCATCGCCAACCTGGGCTGGCACATCCAGTGCAACATGCCGCCCGATCAGCTGGTGCAGATGGAGTTGCTGTTGCTGCGCCTGCCGGTGCCGGTAATCATCGATCATCTGGGCCGGGCCACGGCGGTGGGCCAGCCGCAATACAATACGGTGCGCAAGCTGCTGGACAGCGGACGCGGCTGGGTCAAGGTCTCGGGCGCCTATCTGTATGGCGGCGGCAGCGCGCCCGATTATGCCGGCGCCAGCCAGGCCGCGATGGGCTATATCAAGGCGGCGCCGGAACGCTGTGTCTGGGGCAGTGACTGGCCGCATCCCGACGCCACCAAGAAGCTCAACCCGGTGGCGATGCCCGACGATGTGACCTTGCTGAACCTTCTGGCGCATTGGGCGCCCGACGCGCCGTTGCGCCATCGCATCCTGGTGGAGAATCCGGAAAAGTTTTACGGCTTCGATCCCGCTAAGCGCCCCAAGGCGCTTTGAGCCGGAAGGATCAGGCCTTGGCCAGCATCGCCGCATAGGCCGCTTCGATCCCCGCGCGGAAACGCGCGCTGTCATACAGCGCGGTGGTGGTGCGATTGCGCGCCAGCTTTTCGCGCGTGGCCTGGAGCAGGGCCGCGTTTTTCGCCAGCTCCAGCGCCAGGGCCTCGTAATCCTGCGCCCGCACTGTGACCAGTTCGGGCATGCCGATGGCCTTGAGCAGGCTGGCGGCGACCCGGCCGTGAAAGGCCTTGCCGTAACAGGTGACGACCGGCAGCCCCGCCCACAGCGCGTCGCTGCAGGTGGTATGGGCATTGTAGGGCAGGGTATCGACAAACAGGTCCGCCAGCTGATGCCGCGCCAGATGCGAATCGGGCGGCAGCCTGGGCGCGAATACCAGGCGCGCGGGATCGACGCCGCGCGCCGCGGCATGGGCGCGCAGATTGGCGGCGGCCGGCGAATCCAGCAGCCACAGCACGCTGCCGGGAACCTGCAGCAGCAGACGCATCCAGATATCGAACACCGGGGCGGTGATCTTCCAGCTGTTGTTGAAGCAGCAGAATACGAAGGCGCCGTCGGGCAATCCGGCCTCGGCGCGCGGCGGCGCCGGCGGCACGATGCGGGTGGCGTCATTGGCCTGATAGCAGTCGGGCAGGTGAAGAATTGTCTCGCTGAAGTTAGGCTGCTGGTCCAGCGGCAACACGATGCGGTCGGCCAGAACATAGTCCATGAAGGCCGCGCCGGTGGTGCCGGGATAGACCAGGTAATTCACCTGCACCGGCGCCGCGTGGTGGGCAAAGATGCCCGGCCGTGCCGCATGGGTATGACCGTTCAGGTCCACCGCGATGTCGATCTCGCGCTCGCGCAGCAGCCCGGCGACGTCCAAATCGCTCATGGCGCGCACGTCGTCGAAACGGTCGAAAGCCGCGACCAGGCGGCGGCGCATGGCGCTGTTGTCGTCGGGCCCGAAGGCAAAGGCGCTGACTTCGAAGTGGGTGCGGTCATGCCGTTCGAACAGTTCCGCCATCAACTGGGCGGTGGGATGCTGGTGGAAGTCGGCGGAGAGATAGGCGAGGCGGATGCGGTCGTGCCGGTAGGGCTTGCCGTCCCAAAGCGGCGGCTGGCGGGGCGCCACGCGGTGAATATAGGTTTCGGCGCAGCGCCGCAGCGCGGCCGCATCCTCGCTGTACCCCATCAGGACAAAGGGCTGGATCAGCGACCGGCCCGCCGCCACCTCGCGCAGCAGCCGCGGCGCCAGGGACGCCATTTCCGTCCAGTCGCACAAGGCCGCCGTCACCTGTGCCAGGCCGTTCAAGGCCAGGGCGTGGCCGGGGGCGAGGTCCAGCACGCGCGCGTAACAGGCCCGCGCCTCCACCAGGCGGCCGAGATCGCGCAGGATATTGGCCTTGGTGTAGAGCGCCTCGGCGAAGTCGCCCTGCGCCGCCAGGGCGGCGTCGGCCGCCGCCAGGGCCCGGTCCAGGCGCCGCAGGTCGAACAGGGCGATGGCGCGGTTGGTCAGGGCGTTGACGTGGCCCGGCGCCAGCGCCAGCGCCCGCTCATAGCTGGTCAGGGCCTCGTCATGCCGGTGCAGACGCTGCAGGGCGGTGCCGCGATTGTTCCACACTGCCGGCACCTCGGGCCGGATCGCGGTGACGCGATCGAAATCGGCCAGGGCCTGCCGGGCGCGGCCCATTTCCAGCAGCAGGTTGCCGCGGTTGAACAACGCCTCGAAGAAATTCGCGCGCGATGCCAGGGCCTGGTCGTAGCGGGCCAGCGCCTCGGCGTGGCGGCCCAGCTGGACCAGCAGGTTGGCGTAATTCACCATCACTTCGGGCACCGGCGAAGCCGCCAGAATCTGGTCATAGAGGCGCGCCGCCTCCATCAGGTTGCCGTTCTGCCGCGCCAGTTGGGCCTGGCTGTAAAGCTGCTGCAGGTCCATCAGTGCGCGGTGACCTTTTTCACATAGAACTGGAGGAAGGCGTCGGCATCGGAATGCAGGCAGACCTGGGCATTGGGCGCGCCCGGCGTCTCGCGCGTGTTGCCGGTATCATCCACCGTGATGTGCATGGGCGTCAGGGGGCACAATGCGGGGTCCAGCAGGGCGGCCAGGGTCATGGGATCGTAGAGAATGGGCGTGGGCGAACGCGTCGCGGCCCGCCATTCGTAATAGAGCCCGGCCAGAATATTGGTCAACATGCTGCCGTGCGCGAACAGGGCGGTGCGCGCCACGTCATGCAGCTTGAGGTTGGCGGTGGAATCCAGCGGCATCACCAGCAGCGGTACGCCGGCCGCGAACAGTTTCTGGGCCGAGGCGATGTCGTTCTTGATGTTCCATTCGGGGTGGGGCGCGATGGGGGCGGCCACGCCATAGGGGTCCAGCAGGGGCCGGATGTTGCCGCCCATGATCACCACCCGCTTGAGCCGGCGAAAGGCGGCGGGATCGCGGTCGATCATCGCGCCCACATTGGGCAGCGGGCCGACCGCCACCAGCGTGATTGCGCCGGGATATTTGCGCGCCTGCTCCAGCACGAAATCCACCGAATTGGGATGGGAGGCGCGCGCGAAGCCCCCGCCTTGGGCATAGCGGCGCTGGGTGAAGGCATTGCGGTTGACATTGGCGGGTACCCCCATGGCGACGGGAATGTCGCCGCGGCCCAGCTCGCCCAGCATGCGGTCCAGCATTTTCACGCGCGTCGGGGTGTCGCCGAAGCTTGCCGAGACGCCGACCAGGTCGAATTCGGGGCTGGACAGCGCCAGGCCCAGGGCGAAGGCGTCGTCAATGTCGTCACCAATGTCGGTGTCGATGATGATCTTCTCGCGGGGTTGTGCCTGCGCCGCGCCCGCCGCGATCAAAAAAGCGGCAATGACCATCCCCATGGATTTGCGCATGTTTCTCCCCCGGCATTTTCTTGCCGCCATGATGGCGGGTTTCGGGCGAAAAGGTCAAAGCCCGTATTGACCGCATGGCCGCAAAAACGGTCACATACCGGCTCCATTCTTTCCCCCTCATGCTTTCCAAGGAGGTTCGGCCATGCCCACCATCACTACCAAAGACGGTACGGAAATCTTCTACAAGGACTGGGGTTCGGGCCAGCCGATCGTGTTTTCGCATGGCTGGCCGCTGTCGGCCGACGACTGGGACGCCCAGATGCTGTTCTTCCTGAACAAGGGATACCGCGTCATCGCCCATGACCGCCGCGGGCATGGCCGCTCCACCCAGACCGGCACCGGCCATGACATGGACCACTATGCCGCCGACCTGGCGGCTCTGACCGCCCATCTCGACCTGAAAGATGCCGTGCATGTCGGCCATTCCACCGGCGGCGGCGAGGTCGTGGCCTATATCGGCCGTCACGGCGATAGCCGCGTCGCCAAGGCGGCGGTGATCAGCGCCGTGCCGCCGCTCATGGTCAAGACGGCGGCCAATCCGAACGGCCTGCCCAAGGCGGTGTTCGACGATCTGCAGGCGCAACTGGCCGCCAATCGCTCAAAATTCTATCGCGACATACCCGAAGGGCCATTCTACGGCTTCAACCGGCCGGGCGTGAAATCCTCGGAAGCCGCCATCGCGAACTGGTGGCGCCAGGGCATGATGGGCGGCGCCAAGGCGCATTATGACGGCATTGTTGCCTTCTCCCAGACCGACTTCACCGAGGACCTCAAGAAGATCGCGGTGCCGGTCCTGGTGATGCATAGCGAGGACGATCAGATCGTGCCTTATGTCGCCGCCGGGCCGCTGGCCGCCAAGCTGCTGAAGAATGGCACGCTCAAGACCTATAAGGATTTCCCGCACGGCATGATCACCACCCAGGCGGACACGATCAACGCCGACCTGCTGGCCTTTATCCAGGGATGACGCGCATGATCGCGCCGCTGGCACCGGTGCGTGTCGCTCCGGGAATGCCGACGCCATGAAACGGGCATGTGCCATGATGCTGTGCGCATTGCTGCTCGCACCCGCCGCCATGGCGGCGGAGGATGCGCTTGGGCCTGCGGCCAATGCTGCCTTCCTGGCCGCCAATGCCCACAAGCCGGGCGTCCTCACCCGTCCCAGCGGCCTGCAATATCGCATTGTGCGCAACGGCACCGGCAGCCGGCCCGGCAGGAGCGATATCGTGCGGCTGGCCTATGGCATTCGGCTGATCGACGGAACCTTGGTGGACAGCACCACGCCGGTGCTGCCGGCCACCCTGGCGATGGGCAGTGTGGCCATGGCCGGCCTGGCCGAGGCGCTGTCGCTGATGCATGCCGGGGATCACTGGCAGTTGACGATCCCGGCCAATCTGGCCTTCGGCAGCCGTGGTGCGATGAACGGCGCGATTCCGCCCAATCAGACCCTGCTGCTGGATGTGACGGTGGTTTCTGTTTCCGCGCCCCTGCCGGGGCAGACGGTGAGCGAGAATCCCTTTTCGGTCTGGAGCAACGGCCGCGAGGCTGGCGCGGCGCTTACGATCCGTCCCTAGCATAGATCGGCATCCGATAAAGGTGGAGATTGCGATCGCTCAGCTGCGAGGCGCCGATCAGGGTGCAGGCGCCGGGTTCCCAGTCTTTCAAGACTGCGATTACGGCGGAAACATTGGAGCGGCCGTTGCCGATGAAGCGCTGCGCGCGCATGGCCAGATAGGTGTCGATCATGACCTCCCGCCCCGCCCGCACCGGGTCCACCGACGGCAGGTTGTGTACGCCGTCCGCAGTAGCGGTGCGCTGGCAATCGGTGGCGACGAGCCGCGCGCCAAAGGCCTGCTGCATTCGCGCCAGACATCGCGCGTCGTCGGTCATCAGGAAGATTCGCCAGGACGGTTCCATCGTTTCCAGCGCGGCAAGAATGGCCTGATTTGCGGCATCCAGATCGGGCTCCTCCCGCGACTTGTCGGAACCGCGCATATGCACCGCCACAAAGGGCGCCCCCGCCAGATGCGCCTCGAAGAAGGCGTCGCAGGCCGCCAGGATGTCCGTGCGCGGCCGCAGATATTTGGCCGCCAGGTAGCGGTAGATTTCCTCCAGCGTTTTGCCGTGCATGGGATGACCGGCGGTAAGCCACGGCATGACATTGACGACCCCGATATGAAAATCGCTCACTGCGATGGTCTCCGGGCGGTTGAGAAAATAAACCGCGCCGGCGCGTGAGCCCTTGCCCTCCCATTTGGATCGGCCCGTGCGCCTCAGGTTGCCGGCGTTCCAGCGCGGCGGAAAGTAGCTGGCATCCTTGATTTGCGCGAGCTGCAAGAGCGAGACATCGCCGACCGGCTCGAAATAGTGCACAAACGCGTCCTGATCCGACTTGTCGCTAAACAGGCTATTGGGGCCCCAATAGGTCACCGGCACGCGGCCGGTGGCCTCGGCCAGCAGCAGCGAGCCCAGTACCTGCACCGTATCGGCCCAGAACCCGAAGCCCCAGCCCTTGATCAATAGGTAGCGCTCGTGCCGCGGCCATACCGGCTGCGGCAGGCTTTGGGCCGCGCGCAGGTTCTCGCGGATGCGGCCATTGTCCGGCTCGATGTCCAGCGCCGCCTGAAAATAGGCGATTGCCGCATCGCGCGCGCCGGCCTGGGCGGCGATATAGCCCAGAAGATGCAGCGCCGCGGCATTGCGCGGCTCCAGGTCGAGCAGGTTGCGGCAGGCGATCTCGGCGGCGGCAAGCTTGCCGGCCGCCAGCGCCTGTGTCGCAAATCCCAATAGCTGCGGCGCGTCTGGTTGCATGTGCCCATTTTATTTCAGGCTGGGCTCGCGCCGAAAGTGGCCCCGGCCGCGAAAACAAGAACCATCCGATCGCGGCGCGCGAACGAAGGCGTTACCCGCGGGCGGCGCTTACCGGCTGTTCTTCGTGGCGATGGAACCGGGGCGGGATTCAATGCTCAGGGCTGCCGCCTTGTCTTCCGTCAGGGCATGGCCGTCGAAGCGGTAGACCAAAATCTGCCGCTCGGCGGCGCATTGCGCCAGGATCATGTGGCTGTCCGCGCTCCAGGCCGCGCCCTGGCACCAGTGGCCGCTGTCAGTATGGGCCACTTCGCTCAGGGTGCCCGGTCCCACCGCAAAAACCCGCAGGATGCCGCGCACGGTGTCGTAGTTGGGGGCGGTCTTTACATTGGCCGATCCGTTGGCCACCACCACCGCCACATACTTGCCGTCGGGCGACAGCGCCAGATGCTCGGGCGTACGCCCCACTGCCGCCGACGCCGCCAGCCGGTGCGCCTTCAGGTCCACCATCGTGATGGTCCCGGTGCCGCCGCCTTCGAGCGCGCCGCCGAGGTTGGTATTGAGCAGCCAGTTTCCGTCGGATGTCACCACCGCGCCATAGGGCGAGCGCCCCGTCGCGACATCCTTGCCAGTGGGCGTCAGGTGATCGCCCTCCACCGCCAGTTCCTCGATCTTGTTGAGGCCCTGCGCCACCACATAGGCATGGCGGCCGTCAGGCGCGAAGGCGACATCCGTCGGCGCGGCGCCCTTGTCCAGCGTCAGGTGCCCGGCCGGGCTCAGCCGGTTGCCGGCAAGCCGGAAGGCATAGATGGCGTCATCGCCCTTTGCCGCGACCAGGACCAAGGTGCCGGCGCGATTGATCGAAACCCCGCTGGCGTTCGCGCCCGCCGACACGGTCTGGATCAGCTTGGGCTGGGCGGGATGGGTGAGGTCTATCACCGACACCTTGTCGTCCGCCGCCGGATGCATGGGATCGGCGGGATCGTATTTCTGCGACGCGGTGACGATGGCAAAGCGTTCGTCCCTGCTGACCGCGACCGCGTTGGGCGAACCGATCATGGAGGCAGGGGCGTGTACACTGCCGATCACGGTCGGCGGATAATGGCCCATGTCGATCACGCTGACGCTGTCGGGCGTCACGGGGGTGGGATCGCCCTTCTGCAACTGCTTGCCGTCATTGGCGGACACCGCCAGTTCGGCCCAGGCCGCGCCGGACGGCAGCGCGATCGTAACCAGGATGGCCAAGGCGGGCCTGGCAAGGTGAAGCCCCGTGCGGAACATAGTCATCATACCTCCCGGTTATTTTTGCCAAAGTTTTGCCCAGCGCGCCGCCAAAGTCCAGCCGGCGGGCCGCCAAGCTGCGGACGCCGGCTTTGAATGGCGCGGGTTATATGCACAAATTCAAGCGGGGCGCTGAGATGAGAGATGATTCATGACCGGACAGTTCATGCGGCGCGACATTCTGGGACTGGGCGGCGCGGCGGCGCTGACCTCCATGGCCGCATCGGACGCCGGGGCGCAGACGGAGAAATCGCCACTTTTTTCACCCTCGGCGCCACGGCCGAATATCGTCCTGTTCATGCCCGACGAATTGCGGGCCGATGCGCTGGCCTGCTACGGCAACCCCGTCACGTCCACACCGAATTTCGACCGGCTGGCGGCGCAGGGAACGCGTTTCGAGAATTGCCATGTGCAGTTTTCGGTTTGCGGCGCCTCACGCTGCAGCCTGCTGACGGGTTGGCCCGCCAGCGTGCGCGGGCATCGCAGCCTGTTCTATTTCCTGCGGCCGGAAGAACCCAACCTGTTCCGCTATCTGCGGCTTGCCGGCTATGATGTCTTCTGGCTTGGCAAGAATGATGCGCTGTCGGCGGCCGCCTTTCCTGACAGCGTCACAAGCTGGACCGAGCTGGGCAAGGGCAGGGCAACACGCAATGCCCCCGGCGCCGCCGACGCCTATGGCGTGACGCCCGGCACGTTTTCGTTTCTGTTTCCGCCGGCCGGCACCCGCGACGGGACAAACGATTATGGCCTGGTCCAGTCGGCGATCGACCTGCTTTCGCGGCGCCAGACCGGCCGGCCCTATTGCATCTTTCTGGCCATGAGCGAGCCGCACCCACCCTATACGGCGGCAAGAGAATTCTATGATCTTTACAAGCCCGCCGACATTCCCGCGCTTGCCCCCGCGGGGTCCGCCGGCAAGCCGAGCTTCCACGCCGGCATGCGCGAATATTACAACCTGGGATCCTTGCCCGACGCGACCTTCCGCAAGATCCGGGCGGTCTATTACGGGCAGGTGAGCTATTCGGACTGGCTTCTGGGCCAGTTGATGGAAGCCATGGAGAAGACCGGCCGTGACCGGGACACCGCCCTCTTCGTGCTATCGGACCATGGCGATTATGCCGGCGATTACGGCCTGGTCGAGAAGTGGCCGAGCGGGCTGGAAGATGCCCTGACCCATGTGCCGCTGATCGCGCGGGTGCCCGGTTTTGCCGCGACGCCGGCGTCTTCGGGGATGGTCGAGCTTTACGATGTGATGGCGACCTGCCTGGAACTCGCGGGGACCCAGGCCAGCCACACCCACTTCGCGCGCAGCCTGGTTCCGCAGCTCCTGGGCAAACCGGGCGATCCGGACCGCGCGGCTTTTGCCGAGGGCGGCTACAATGTCTATGAGCCGCAATGCTTCGAGCCGGTCGGCTATGTCAGCGGAATCTACACGCCCAAGCTCCGGCTGCAGAATGAGCGGCCGCAGACGATCTCGCGCGCGGCCTCGGTGCGCACGCGCACCCACAAACTAATCTCGCGCCCCAACGGGCGAAGCGAATTGTATGATTGCGGCCGCGATCCGCAGCAGGTGCACAACCTTTATGGCCAGGCATCGGTATCGGCGCAGCAGGGCGCGCTCCAGCAGCGCCTGCTCAACTGGTACATCAACACCACCGGCATTGCGCCGGAGGACAAGGATTCGCGCTCGCAGCCCGCTTTCTACCCGACCGCCGCCAAGGACAATGTCGCCGATCTCGCCACCCTGCTCGATCATTGAACGCGGGCTGGCCCGGCTGGTGCTTTTCGCGCGACGGTTTCCTGGGCCGTGCGGGGCGTGATGGGCGTGCCGGGATTTCAATGGGTTGGTTATGTCCTGGCTCGCGAGCACGAGACGAACAGGCACCTTAAGTCTCGGATTTTGTCCTCTATCTGCCTTGCCAACGGATCCTTGCCGCCCACATTCAGGTCCAGCGTCAGTACGATGGCCTCTCGATTGCGCTGACTCATAATATCCGTCACGCCAAATCGGTAAATGAACGCGCCCGTCAATTGTTGGCAAGATATGCGGACAGCTTCTGCATCTGCTCCAGCGTCATGTCCCAGGTGTGGCGGTTCATCGCCGTCCCGGCGCGCGCGCCCGATTTGAACGCTTCAAGCTGCTGCATGAGATACGCGCTATGCTGGCCGGCGATGCGCGGCATGCCGCCTAATCCATCGCCATAGGGACCATGGCATGTCGCGCAGGGGGGAATAGCTGGCTTTGCGCCATGCAGGAAAATCTCGGCGCCGGCATCGGACTGGGCACCAAAACCAGTTCGTGGCGTTGGCGTTTGCCGGCTGAAATACTGCGCTAAGTCATCAGCGTCATCTTCGCTAATGGGAGCGTAGCGCGTCATCAGACTGGCATGATCCCTGTCGCGGGAAGGATCGCGAAAACTCCTGAATCGGCTAATAAGGTATTCTCTTTTCTGGCCATTCAGCCGCGGGACGTATGTCTTTTTACTTTCACCGCGCACGCCATGACATGCTTCGCAGCGCTGGACCGATGGTGACGAAGCGTCCAGTTGTGCCGCCGCCGACGCGTCCGCATGCACCTGGATTAATGCAAACAAGGAACCCGCCGCCAAGGCGCCACAAAGTCGCTTATTCATCGGCGCACGACTTTCTTGAAAATCGAAAACTATTGCTAACGAAAGAGGATAAGTGGTTAGGCATGGTACGGATTTGATTTGGCGCAATGATCGGCGGCCCGACGTTACAGTCCATCCTAGAAGTCATACTGGAGGTCCAACCCCATCACCGCGCCATTGCTTAGGCTGCGGTACTCGACATAGCTCAATGGGGCACTACCGCGCAGGCCTGAATATACGTAGCGGTTCCGGTGGGCGGCAGTTTGGCCTATGTCCCGGTCAAACACACGCACCGTCCAGTCCGGCGTGGGTTTGTATTCAGCAAAGATGTCCAACTTGAAGTCGTGGTAATTGGGGTCGAATTCGTCGATCCGGTAGGCGGTTTCGTGGCCGAGGAAATGCATGTGAAAATCCATTCCCAACTGCAGATTATTCTCCGGCATATCGTAGGTAATTTCGTTTCTTGTCTCGGCGATGAACTGATTGCCGCTGACGGTCTGGCCCCCGACAATCTGCCGGGACATGCCGGTGGCGGGGTCGCGCACGCGGCTGTGATGCCAGACGGCTTCGCCCGTCACGGTCAGCCCCTCCAGTCCCAGATTGTCAAGGGGCAGGATCAAGTTGGTCGAAACCCCGTCGCGGACACCGTTGCCGATATTGCCCACTGCGTTGAATACCTGCGTCCCAGCGTATACGGGCACGTAATCCACAACTTTGGAGATGAATTCGCGCTTCGCTTCTATAACCAGCGAGCCTCGCGTCCAGAAATGCCTTTCCCACGCCAGAGAGATATTCCAGCTACGCGCCGGCTCGAGATTCTGGTTGCCGCCGTTGATGGTATTGCCGTTTAGCAAAGTCGAACTTGCAAAGTTGCGGAATACCAGTTGCCCGACTTGGCGCTCCATCAGCAGGCGAATTTCGTTGTCCGGCATGGGATTCCATGTCGTCAGCCAGCGCGGCTTGAAAAAGGCCAGGTCCTTGGTAAGGCTGCTGTCGCCGCTCTGTATCAGGGTCGAAGTTTCGTAGCGCGCGCCCAACTCCGACATCAGCACGGGGCTGAAGCGCCAATTGGCGGTCGAGAAAAACTCGACGCGCTTTTCTTGCAGCCTGATATTGGCGGCAGGCAGGATCACCGGCGCGCCGCCCAGTGTCAGCGTGCTATGGCTGGATAGCACATTGATCGAGCCTTCTACGCCCGCATCCAGCTTCAGCGCGCCTTGCGACTGCCATGCCAGGCGCACGACGTCTTCGCGTTGGTTGAACAGGCCGCGTGATACGTTTTTGCCTGCCACACTGGCAGTCTGGCTGATTTCATCCTGCTCCGTAATGCGGTGTACCGCGAACAGCTGAATCTGGCCAAAATCGCCCAGCGGGCGCCCGTAATCGAGCTGGCCTTCGCCGGTGCGCGCAAGCCTGCTTTCATATCCGGTCGCCAGGGAATTCGCGGGAAAATAGATCTGCTCGCTGATGTTGGAGTAAGGGCGCTGCTGTTTCAGCGCCAAGCCCAATTTAAGATTACCGTCCCACAGGGGCTGGCGGTATGAGGCGCTGATTTCGGTGCTGTTGGTGAGCAGGGGATAGCTGTAATTCGACAATTGCAGCGGCGTGCCATCGGGAAGATAGCGCGCGCGTGTGCCGAACCCGTTCACGTTCAATGAGCCGATATCCCGTCCCCAAGTTGCGGACAGTTCAATGGTCGAATTTGCGCCCTGCCGGGTCAGGTGCAGCGCCGCCTTATCCTCGGTAGTGCCATAATGTGTGACACCACCCCCCAGTTCGGCACGCCCCCGCAGCGACGCGCCTTTGTTGCGCACGACATTGGCGAGGATGGGATAGCCATGCATGTCGGCAGCACCGCGGATCAGCTCAATGCGTTCCACGGAGGATGCCGCGATGCGCTGCAGCAGAAGATCGACGCCCTCCGCCTTGCTGGTGGGAAGCTGCCCGTCAATCAGCACATTGCCCACTGTGCCGGAAAAGCCGCGCACGGTGGGATCGCCAAGCTGAATATGAAATCCGGGCAGCAACCCAACCATCTGATAGGCGGTGGCAGGCTGGTTGGGGGCAAAATAGGCCGCCGGATAGCTTTCCACATCTTGCTGGGCGGCCGCCGGTTTCACCTGGAAAGCCGTGCAGACGCAGATCAGCAACACGAAGGGTGCCAGCACCCCTCGCATAGTGATGGGTTCCTCCGCTAGCCAGTTGCCAATTCGGACAATTAAGCCTGCTATAGTTCTGCCCACCGGCTCCGCGCCAGTGACCTGTTTGTTTTTGTCGGCCACGTGCCCCCAGAGCGTTATTTTGTGGCATTGAGACATACGCCGTTAAGGCTGGCAACAGCGAGTATCCTCAGGCGTGCGATCCCCACAATGTCCGAGGAATTCCCGCCTCGGCCCAAGCTATTGACCGCTGGTGGGGTGAATGTGACGACGTTGCGCTGCCGCATAGCGAACGACTCGGAATGTCCTCGTTTGGCGTAAAGCCGATATGGATGCAGCTTGGGCTGCGCGCCGCATGCCGGCCGCTGCCCGGTTCCCAACGTTGATGGGCTCGAATGTCCGCTATTGGCGCAAAGCGGACATTCAATGCGCAAATCCCTGGGTCGTCTTCGCACGCGGCGCCTTACGCGAAAACGTCGGCCAGATCAGATGACGGTTGCAGAACATTGCCCGGTGTCGCCAGCATATTGCTGGAGATTGCGATGGACAGGCCTTGATCGGGATAAATCACCAGGCTGGATCGGCCCCCAAGCGTAGTACCCGCATGGTGGAAACGTTTGCGCCCTTTGCCATCAGAGTCGATTCGCCAGCCAAGCCCTAGGGGCGGCATGTCTCCAGTCTTCTCCGTAAGGGGAGTGAACAGAAGTGCCCGCTCGTCCCGCGTGATTTTTGTCCCAGCCGAGTCCAGAAGAGCGGCGCCAAAACGGGCCGTATCGGATGGAGTCATCAAATAGCCGCCGCCGGCTAAGCAATAGGCGGGATTGAAATACGGAATATTAAGCCAGCGGTCCTTGCGACCCGCGTACCAGTAATCGGCAGCAGACCGCGACACCAGGCCCAGGTCCAGCGTGTTGCTGTATCCTTTGGCGCGCAAGGGAATGATTGCGAGCGGATCATCCACAGCCAGACTCGGAAGGCCGAAGCTGGCCACAATCTCTGACGTAATCAACCGCGCGAAAGACTGCTTGGCCGCTGCCTCCATCGCCATCGATGCCAAGGTGTAACCGAAGCTGGAATAACTGACGCGCGTTCCCACCGGCGCCACCAAGGGGTCGTCGATGAAGATGGCCAAAATGTCCTTGTTAGTGGGATAGGCACGCTGGTAGATCGCGCCGCCGGGCGAGCGTGGATCGAAATCCTTCGGCACGTAGTGACGAACACTGCCACGATGGGTGAAGAGTTGCCGCAATGTGGTTTGGCGATGCGGTTCTGGCAAATCCGGCAGCCAAGTGGATATCGGCGCGTCCAAATCCAAAATGTGGCGCGAGACCAATTTTGCTGCTGCTGCCGTAGTCACGATTTTGCTGCACGAACCAAGCCTGAAACTGTGTGCGCTGGTGGCGGACACGCCTGACTCAATATCTGCCTGCCCCAGCGCGCTGCTCCAGATGATGCCGGTCGCGTTTGCGACTGCCATCGACAAGGCTGGCGGCTGCAGTGGCGGGGCCGTGCTTACTCTTCTCGCGATCGCCACGGCACCGGCAGCCATGGCTGTGTCGGTGCCTTGTGCTGCCGCCCCTGTGTTTGAGGCCAACTGAAGTGCGGCAATGCCTGAGCCCAGCAGAACGGCCCGCCGGCTGGAACAAAGCTCCGTCGCTTTCAGATAGTTAGTCATGAGCCCCTTCGTCCATGAGCCGACAATCCCCAATTGTATCGATGAGCGATGGTGCTACCCAAGCCACATGCTTAAGCACGGCAAAGAGCTTCGTGAGTGAAGCGATATCGAAGACCATGTCGCCATCCAGTGCGCGGCCATCGGCTGCGTCGGGCCTACACTGGGCCGCGATCCGCTGGACCCGCGTATCGAGCACGCCGGCCACCATGCCGGGGGCGGGATAGGTTTGCTGTTTGGCGGGTGTACGGGCGACAGATGCTGCCACGTCATCTGAAGGAGAATCATCGCCCCATGCAGGCGACGCTGCGAGAGCCGCACCACGGGACAGTATAAAGTGTCTCTGTGCAACATATGCGGCCGATCTTCCATTGTTTGGTTGTATGGGACCGTTTACTTGGCTTGGACTAGCGCGGGACGTCGGTTCTTCCCGTTTTCAAAGGTCAAGATGTCACCGGGCTGGCAGTCCAGCGCCTCGCAGATTGCGGCCAGGGTGGAAAAGCGGATCGCCTTGGCCTTGCCGGTCTTGAGGATCGACAGGTTGGCCACGGTGATGTCCACCTTTCCCGCCAGCTCGGTCAGGGTCATGCGCCGGGCGTAGAGCATGTCGTCCAGCTTGACGATGATCTCCATCACACGGTGCCTTCCAACTCGGCGCGCATCTCACTGCCCCGCCTGAAGATCTGTGCCAGCACAAAGATCAGCAGCGCCGCCAGGATGCCGGTGGCCGAGGCATCGAAGCCGAGATTGACATGATCCTTGATCTTGTCGGGGAACATGTTGATGACGGCGTCGAAGACCAGTCCCACCGCCTGCATCGCCAAAAGCAGCCAACCTATACGGTTCAGCCGGTCGGCATTCTCGATGACAAAGGGATCACCGGCGCCCGCGGCATCGATTATGCGCGTGATCAGGATGAACATGTAAGCCGCCAGCGCGACGCAGATCGCGCCGCTGGCAAAGGCTAAGCCTGCGGCGGTGAGAACCTGCCCCAGGTCCATTCCCTGAATGACCTCTGCCGGAATGGGGATGTGGATGAGGCCCAGCACCGTCAGCTCCGCCGCGCCGATCGCCAGCGCCAGGATCGCGATAAGGCCAAAGCTGAGCCAAGTCGCCAGCCTGAGCAGCCAACGGGTGACGGTGAAAAGTTGATGAGTTCCAGGCATTTCGGTTCCCCCAGCCGAAAATTCTCGAAAAACGGTAACACACATATCGATGTACAGCAATATGTTTATTGAATATCAATAACAAGCATTCGGAGGGAGAAAGGCATAGAAAGTTGTTGAACGCGGCGGATTCTGGGGCTGATGGCGGGTGCATCGCTGGGGTGGGCTGCCCCCGCGTTGGCCGCAAGCTGCGGTTGATGACCCTGATCGACGAGTACACCCGGCAATGCTTGGCGATCCGCGTGGCCCGGCCGATCAACGGCATGGGCGTCATCGAGACCATGGCCGACGTCATGGTACGGCGCCGCCGCCGGCGAGCGCCTCGGCGCGAGCCTCACCTGACGCCGCGAGCCGCTTCTTGCCGCCTGCCGCGCAAAGACGGCGTTCTGCGAAGGGCTCCTCGCGGGTTCGCGCATGGCTCACTGCGTGCGCCGCTCCTATTCGGTCGGGGCAGAGCGCAACGCGGCGAACGTCCGCTTCTGGCGCAAAGCGGACATTGCGGAGATCGGGGCTGAATGACCGTTTTTGACCCAAAGCGAACATTGCGTCCATGGCAAGTGCGCCCGGGTCGCCAAATCAGCCACGATCCCGTTTAACATCCGTCAATCTAGAACCCCAATTGCGTCAGGCCGGGATAATCTGGCGGGCGCGGACCGGGTGCATCCCAGTAAAACTTCCGGTCCTGCTCCTTGATGGGGGCATCGTTGACGCTGGCGATACGGATACGCATCAGCCCGTATTCATCGAACTCCCAATTCTCGTTGCCATAGCTGCGATACCAGAGTCCGGCGTCGTCATGCCATTCATAGGCAAATCGCACGGCGATCCGGTTCTCGCGAAAACCCCAAAGCTCCTTGACCAGGCGATATTCATGCTCATGCACCCATTTTCCCGCCAGGAACGCCTCGATCTGTGTCCAGCCCTGAAGAAACTCCGTGCGATGGCGCCATCGGCTGTCGGGCGAATAGGCGCGGGAGATGTGGAACGGGTCGCGGCTGTTCCAGGCATCTTCGGCGGCACGAACCTTTTGAATCGCAGTGTCCAGGACAAAGGGCGGCAGTGGCGGACGTGTCTCGGGAGCCATGTTAAAAAAATCCTGTGGGAATACGAGTCGACGGGAGCGCCGCCGGCTCGCGGGCTGCCGTCATGCCGCTTCGCGGGCCGTGACGACGGGGAAATCGATTTCAGTCTGCGCGACCAGGTTGACATAATTGGTCCAGATATTGAGCGCGACATGCTGCACAATCTCGATGATCTGCGCATCGTCATAGCCGGCGGCCCTGACCGCGCGCAGATCCTCATCGCTGACCCGGCCGCGCGCGTGCACGACCGTCGCAGCGAAGCGTACCGCCGCGTCGGCGACGGGATCGTTCGACGCGCCGCTGCGGTTGGCGGTCATTTCGGTATCATCGAGATGGGCAAGGTTCCTGCCCAGGTAGGTATGGGCCGACAGGCAATAGTCGCAGCCATTGATCTCGGCGATAGCCAGCGCGATGCGCTCGCGGGTGGCCGCAGGGAGCTTGCCTTTGCCCAACGCGCCGAAAATACCCAGATAGCCTTCCAGCGCGGCGGCGCTGTTGGAGACCAGGCGAAACAGGTTCGGAACCACGCCGAGCTGCTTCTTGACGGCCTGGAGGAGCGGCTGCGACGCGGCGGGGGCGGCTTCGATGGAGGGGGGGATTGCGAGGCGGGACATTGGATTTCCTTTCAAATGAAGGCCGATCGGCCGGGCGTGTCCAACCTACACCTTCCATTTTTCGTGAATATCCGCGATTATGTAGAGGTATCATCTCATAATTTGGAAGGATGATGGATCGCCTCGATTCCATGAAAGTGCTGGTGGCGTCGGTCGAAGCGGGCAGCCTGTCTGCCGCCGCGCGCCGCATCGGCGTGCCGTTGGCGACCATCAGCCGCAAAGTCTCTGAGCTTGAAGCGCATCTGAACACGCGTCTCCTGATTCGGTCCAGCCGTCGCCTCGCGCTGACCGATGCCGGCGAGGCCTATTTCACAGCCTGCAAGCGTATCCTGGAACAGGTGTCCGAGGCCGAGCGCGCGGCAGGTGGCGAATACAGTGCGCCGAGGGGCGAATTGGCGATCTCTGCGCCGGTCGCGCTGGGCCGCATCCACGTCCTGCCGGTGGTGACTGAATTTCTCAAGACCTATCCCGACATCGACGTGCGATTGCTCCTGTCGGACCGTGTTTCCCATATCGTGGACGACCATATTGATCTGGCGGTGCGGGTGGGCCCGCTTTCGGACAGTAGTTTTGTCGCCAGCCGGGTCGCGGAGGTGCGCCGCGTGGTTTGCGCCAGCCCGGCCTATTTCGCCGCCCATGGTGTTCCCCAAAAGCCATCCGACCTGGCAGGGCATGATTGCGTCACGTTCGACCAGTTGATGCCGGTGGACGCCTGGTCATTTCCCGTCGGAAAGCGGGACGAAACAGTCCGCGTCCATGCGCGTCTGGCCGTCAATACGGCAGAGGCCGCCATCGACGCGGCCATCGCAGGTGTCGGCATCACGCGCGTGCTGTCCTATCAGGCGGCGGAGGGATTGCGGCGGAGAGCGCTGGCGCTGGCGCTCGAATCCTTCGAGCCTGCAGCCTGGCCTGTCAGTCTCGTGCATGCGGGACAAGGGCCCCTGCCGCTCAAGCTGCGCGCTTTTCTGGATTTCGCGGTGCCCCGGCTGAGAGCCAAGCTGGCAACGGCGTGATTGTGCGAGGCATTCAAGGGCGAGTGAATGACCGCTATTGGCGCAAAGCGGACATTAGGCCGGAGGCCCAACGCGCAACGGGCGAAGATTGTCGTCCGCCAGCTGACTGTGGCTGCGTCTGGGGTCCTGCTTTTACCGCGCATCCCGGATATCGGGTCGCATGGGGGAGTGCATTATCGCACACCATTCGCCCAATTCGGTTGCGGGAAAATTGCCAAGGGGTTCCATTGAACCGCAAGTGCGCTCCATTCGAATACTCGGTCTTTGATTTGATGGTGGGCGCGCCAGGGATTGAACCTGGGACCCCTCCCGTGTGAAGGGAGTGCTCTCCCGCTGAGCTACGCGCCCGCCCGGTGCCCTGGACCGGTATCTTGGCCTGGCAGGCGGAGGGGCAGGGCTATAGGGGACGTGGGTCCGGGCCGTCAAGTCGGCCGCTCCGGATCCGCTGCCGGTGCCGCGCTACGGGGCGCGGCCCGCCCATCAGGCGGCCAGCGGCAGGTCGATCCAGAAGCGGGTCTGGCGCCCGGGAACGCTGTCGAAATCGATCCGGCCGCCCTGCGCCTCGACCAGCAGCTTGGCGATGGAAAGCCCCAGGCCGGCGCCGGCCACATGCCGTCCCACGCCGGCGGAGCGGCGGAAGGGCAGGAACACCGCCTGGCGCTCGGCGGGCGGGATGCCGGGTCCGACATTGACGATTTCGATGCGGCCGAAACCGTCCTCCAGGGCGCGGGCGCGCACCCGGATGGGCGAGAAATTGTCGCCATACTTGAAGGCGTTGGCGATCAGGTTGTTGAGAATCTGCGCCAGGCGCACCGGATCGGCCTGCACCGCCAGTTCGTCCGCCACATTCTCAATCAGCACATTCTTGCCGCCCAGGGTGGCGTCCATGCGAATGGCGCCGACACAGGTCTTCAGGGTGCTGCCCACCGCCACGCGCTCCGCTTGGATGGACAATGCGCCCGCTTCGGCGCGGCTGAGGTCCAGCAGGTCGTCATGCAGCCGTTGCAGCAATTCGCCGTTATGGGCGATGACGGCGGCGAATTCCGGTGCCCGCTCGGACGAGAGCGAGCCGGACTCCAGCATCGAACTGAAGCCGATGATGGCCGACAGCGGGCTTCGCACTTCGTGGCTGACATGGGCCAGCAGCTGGCTCTTGAAGCGCGAGGCCCGCACCGCGCGGCGGTGGCGCCGTTCGATAATGGCCTGGTGCAGGTCGCGCTGGTTCAGAAGGCTTGCCGCCCGCACGCAGACAATGCTGCACACCGCCAGGAACAGTTGCAGATACTGGATGCGCATCACCGGATCGAAGATCACGGGCGGCACCGGCTCGGCCAGGACGATGGCGGCGATGATGATCATGGCGGCACCCGCGCCCAGCATGCGGAACTGGCTGGTGGCCACCAGGGCGGCCGGCAGGATCAGAAACTGCAGCGCATAATTATGCAGCGAGTAGACCAGCAGGCCGATCGCCACCAGCGCGAACAGGACCCCCAGCGCCAGCGGCAGGCGCTGGCGCAGCCGCAGTTTGCCGATCTGCCGCCAGGAGATCGTCATGCCGATGGGAAAGATGATGCAGAAGCCCAGTACGTCGGCGAAGAACCAGTTTCGTCCGGCGGCGAATGCGTCGGAGACGCCGCCCAGATGCGTCACCAGCATGGCGCCCAGCCCGCCCAGCAGCGCCGGCAGGGCGCCGACCTTGAGACCGAAGAGCGCCGCCGCGCCGACATTCGCAAAGCGCAGGACGCGCCTTTCGCCGACCAGTGCCAGGCAAAGCCCCAGCTCCAGCGTGTTGACCAGGCTGTAGCCCAGCGTCAGCGCCGGCCCTGAACCGCCCAATCCGTTGCTGAACAGATCGGCGATAAAAATCCCCGCCAAAACCAATGCGCGCTCGCGCCAGAGGCGGGCGTAGCGCAGCATCAGGCACAGGGCGAAGGCGTCCGCCGGCCAGATGATGGCGGTGGAACTGCCGGGCGGTGTCAGCCGGATGGCGCCATAGCCCAGTATGAAAAAGCCCAGCGACGCCAGCAGGGCGGGAACGAGGAGATCTTTGCGAAAGAAGGATTCCGCTGCCGGCACACAACACCCCCAATGAAATCGGGGGGATTGGGTCCGATTCCCCCTGAAATGTCAGCAACTTTTCGTTGGTGCGGCTAAAAGCCCACAACCTGTCTGGAAGCGCTGAAATTTCAGGAAGGGAAATCTTAAGTGCGGCCGGGCCAAGGTCCTGCCTGCCTTTTTGAGGGACCGCTCCATGCAACGCTGCGTCGTCATCGCCGATGACGATCCCACCATCATCAACCTGGTGAAGCTGCGTCTGGCCATGGCCCAGTATGAGGTCGTCGCCACCGGTGACGCCGTGGCGGTCTTGGCCATGGTGCGGACCAGAAAGCCCGCCTTGGTGATCCTGGACGTGCAGATGCCGGGCGGCGGCGGGCTGTCGGCCCTGTCCAAGATCAAGGGCGATCCCCTTACCGAGGGCGTGCCGGTCATGATGCTGACGGGCGAGCGCGGTGCCGAAACCGTGATGCAGGCGATGGAAGGCGGCGCCGACGATTACATGGTCAAGCCCTTCAATCCGGACGCACTGCTGGAACGGGTGTCGCGGCTGGTCGGCAAGGCCGGCAAGAGCGCGGCGGTCTGGGAAATCTAGAGCAGTTTCAGGTCCCGCAAGGCGTCCGGCAGCTGCGCGAAGGCATCCAGCACCGCATCGGCGCCCAGTTCCGCCGCCGGCACCGGGGTGAATCCGTAGGACATCAGGATGCAGGGCGCGCCCGCGGCCCGCGCGGTGTTGAGATCGGTGATGGAGTCGCCGATCATCACCGCCGCGCCGCCGCCCGTCTGGGCGGTGTCGGCGACCACGTCATGAAAAATGCGCGGGTCGGGCTTGGTATAGGGCTTGCGCCCGGCGCCATAGACGGACGCGAACACGCCCTCCAGGTTCAGGCGCGGCAGCAGCAGGTCGGTCAGCTCCTGCGGCTTGTTGGTCAGCACCCCCAGCCGCGCGCCCTGTGTGTTCAGCGCCGCCAATGTCTCGGCCACTTGGGGAAACAGCCTGGTGCCGTCGGCGATATGGCTGCGGTAATGGGCGAGAAATATCTCGATCAGCGGGGGTATCTCGGGCGCCGTCACGGGGGCGCCGCTGGCCTCCATCGCCTGGGTGATCAGCGCCACCGCCCCGAAGCCCACCATGTGGCGCAGATGGTCCAGATCCAGCTGGGGGCGCCCGCGGGCCGCCAGGACCGCATTGGTTGCGCCCAGAAGGTCGGGCGCGGTGTCGGCCAGGGTGCCGTCCAGGTCGAAAATCAGGGTTGGCGGGGCAGGCATGGGTTAAGGAATCGTCCTTAGAATCGGGGCAATATACCGTCGTAATTCGTCACTTCATCTTTTTCTCTCGGGGCACTACCGAAACGCACGGAGCATTTTTCCCGGAAAAATGCGACCAAAGAGGAAGCTAATGCCGAAGGCCGCCATTATCCTTGCCGCGGGTGCCGGAACCCGGATGAAGTCGGCCCTGCCAAAGGTCCTGCACAAGGTCGCGGGGCTCTCGTTGCTGGGGCATGTCGTGGCGGCCCTGCGCGGCGCCGGCGTGGACCGCATTGTGGTGGTGACGTCCGAAGCCGGCGCGGATGTTCGCGCCTGCGCCGGCGCGCTGGGCGCCGAATGCGCCATCCAGCATCAGCAGCTGGGCACCGGCCATGCCGCGGCAAGCGCCCGCGATGCGCTGGCGGACTTTTCCGGCACCCTTTTGGTCGTCAATGGCGACATGCCCCTGGTCACCTCCGGCACGATTGCGGAATGCCTGAAGGCGCAGGCTCGTACCGGCCTGGCGCTGCTGGCCTTCGAGGCCGCCGATCCGGGCGCCTATGGCCGGGTGCTGCTGAAGCCGGATGGATGCCTGGAGCGGATTGTCGAAGCCAAGGATGCCAGCGATGCCGAGCGCGCCGTCACCTTGTGCAATGCCGGCTGCTATGCCGCCGATGCACGGCAATTCTTCTCCTGGGCGGCGGCGTTGAAAAACGACAATGCCCAGAAGGAATATTACCTGACCGATGTGCCGCTGCTGGCGCGCGCGGACGGCGTGGAATGTTCCGTCGCGCGGACGGACGAAGTCTCGGTCATGGGAGTCAACAGCCGCGCCGAGCTGGCGCAGGCCGAGGACAAATTCCAGGCGCGGGCCCGCGCCCGGCTGCTCCAGGACGGCGTGACCATGACCGCGCCGCAGACGGTATTTCTCTGCCATGACACGGTGATCGAGAAGGACGTGGAGATCGAACCCTTCGTGGTGTTCGGTCCCGGCGTGACGGTGCGCAGCGGCGCGCGGCTGCGCAGCCATTCGCACCTGGAGGGCGCCAGCGTTGCCGGCGGCGCGGTCGTCGGGCCTTTCGCCCGCCTGCGCCCGGGAGCGGTGATCGGCGAAGACGCCCATATCGGCAATTTCGTGGAAATAAAGAATACGGTGATCGAAAAGGGCGCCAAGGCCAATCACCTCACCTATCTGGGCGACGCCCGGGTGGGAGCGGGTGCCAATATCGGGGCCGGCACCATCACCTGCAATTATGACGGCTTCACCAAGGCCAGGACCGATATCGGCGCCGGCGCCTTCATCGGCTCGGATACCGCTCTGGTGGCGCCGGTCCGGATCGGCGATGGTGCCGTCACCGCGGCAGGTTCGGTGATCACCCGGGATGTGGCGGCGGACGCGCTGGCGATCGCGCGCGGCGCCCAGGTCGAAAAACCCGGCTGGGCGAAAGCCTTCCGCGCCAGGAAGAAACCGGAGAGTGAGGAACGGTCGCGCAAGCGATGAAATGGCCCGGTGGCCATTTCAAGTGACGAACGCCGCGAGCTTGGGTGAGCGGCAATGGGACTGGAAGACGTAGGAGTCTTGATAGCATGTGCGGCATCGTCGGCATCGCGGGCACACGGGACGTGGCGCCCATTATTCTGGAAGCGCTGCGGCGCCTGGAATATCGCGGCTATGATTCCGCCGGCATCGCCACGCTGGATCACGGCGCCATCGAGCGCCGCCGTTCGCCCGGCAAGCTGAGCAAGCTGGGCGCGGTGCTGGAGCAAAAACCGCTGCACGGCCATACCGGCATCGGCCATACCCGCTGGGCGACCCATGGCGCGCCGACCGAAACCAATGCCCATCCCCATGCCTCGGCCCGGGTCGCCATCGTCCATAACGGCATCATCGAGAATTTCCGCGAGCTCAAGGCCGAACTGATCGCCAAGGGCCACACCTTCGAGTCCGAGACCGACAGCGAGACCGCGGCGCATCTGGTCACCCAACTGATGAGCGAAGGCCTGGCCCCCGATGCGGCCGCCAAGGCGGCGGTGGCGCGGCTGACCGGCGCCTATTCCATCGCCATGATCTTCAAGGACCATGAGGGGCTGCTGGTGGGGGCGCGCCGCGGCGCGCCGCTGGCGGTGGGCTATGCCGACACCGAGGCCTATATCGGGTCGGACGCCTTCGCGCTGGCGCCCTTCACCAATCGCGTCTCCTATCTGGAAGAAGGCGATGTGGTGGTGATACGGGGGCCGCAGGTGTCGATCTTCGATGCCGAGGGGCGCCCCGCCAACCGCGAGATCAAGATCACCTCGGCTTCCGCCGCCCTGGTCGACAAGGCCGGCCATTCCCATTTCATGGCCAAGGAAATCCACGAGCAGCCCGAGGTGGTGGGCCATACCCTGGCCCATTATCTCGACCCGGCGGGGCCGGTGGTGCGCCGGCTGGGCGTGGGCCTGCGCGACACCCTGTCCAAGGCCTCGCGCCTGACCATCTCGGCCTGCGGCACCGCTTATTACGCCGGCATGGTGGGCAAATACTGGTTCGAGAAGCTGGGGCGCGTGGCGGTGGAAATCGACGTGGCGTCGGAACTGCGCTACCGCAATCCCGTCTATCCCGAAAACGGCGCGGCGCTGTTCGTGTCGCAGTCGGGCGAGACCGCCGACACGCTGGCCGCGCTGCGCGACGCCAAGCGCCAGGGCCAGACCACCATCGCGGTGGTCAACGTGGCCGAATCCAGCATCGCGCGCGAGGCCGACATCGTGCTGCCCACCTATGCGGGCCCCGAAATCGGCGTCGCCTCCACCAAGGCCTTCACCTGCCAGTTGGCGGCACTGGCCGCCTTCGCCATCGCGGCGGGGCGCGCGCGCGGCAATCTCAGCGAGACCGACGAGAAGAGGCTTTGCGCCTCGCTGCTGGAAACCCCGCGCCACATGGCCGAATTCCTCAAGCAGGAGCCCGCCATCAAGCAGGTGGCCGAGGACATCGCCAAGGCGCGCGACGTTCTCTACATGGGCCGGGGCGCCAGCTACCCGCTGGCGCTGGAAGGGGCGCTCAAGCTCAAGGAAATCTCCTACATCCACGCCGAGGGCTATGCCGCCGGCGAGATGAAGCACGGCCCCATCGCCCTGATCGACGAGGCGGTGCCGATCATCGTCATCGCCCCCCATGACGTGCATTTCGAAAAGACCATCTCCAACATGCAGGAGGTGATGGCGCGCGGCGGCAAGGTGCTGCTGATCTCCGACTGCGACGGCATCGCCAAGGCCGGCAAGGTCTGGGCCCATATCGAGGTGCCCAAGACCAATGCCTTCATCACGCCCCTGCTCTATGCCGTGCCGGTGCAGCTGCTGGCCTATTACGCGGCTATCGCCAAGGGGACCGACGTGGACCAGCCGCGCAATCTGGCGAAATCCGTCACTGTTGAATAGCTGCTTGTCTTTTGCCCTCTGGGTTCGTCGCGAGGTCGCTCATGGGCTATGCGCCCACAGCGCTCCTCGCTCCCGCCCGGCGGCCAAAATACCGCGCGGCTGGCCTTGGCCGGATGATAAGCTCTGAGTAAGGTCCCGCCATGACCGACCAGAACGCCCTCAAACGCGCCGTCGCCGCCAAGGCGCTGGACTATGTGACAGACGGCATGACGCTGGGGCTGGGCTCCGGCTCGACCGCCGAAATCTTTGTCGAACTGCTGGCGGCGCACCCTTGCGCCAAGAGTCTCACTTGCGTTCCCTCCTCGGAAAAGACCGCCGCCCTGGCGCGCAAGCTGGGCCTGACCCTGGCCGAACTGGACGATGCCGCACCGCTGGACCTGACCATCGATGGCGCCGACGAGGCCGACCGCGCCCTCAACCTCATCAAGGGCGGCGGCGGCATGCTGCTGCGCGAAAAGATCGTGGCGGCGGCCTCCAAAAAAATGGTGGTGATCGCCGACGCCTCCAAGCTGGTGGCGCGGCTGGGCAAATTTCCCTTGCCGGTCGAGGTGGTGGCGTTCGGCCACAAATCCAGTGCCGCGCGGTTGGGGGCGGCGCTGGCCACCGCCGGCTATGCCGACGTCCCCATGGCGTTGCGCCAGCGCGGTGGCGCCACATTCAAGACCGATGGCGGCAACGTGATCTACGACATCGCCTTTGGCGCGATCGGAAACCCGCCCGCGCTGGCGGCGGCGATTTCGGCCGTGCCCGGCGTGGTCGAGCATGGCTTGTTCATCGGCATCGCCACCACGCTTCTTATTGCCGCGCCGGGCGGCGTGGACGTCATCACCCGCATGTAACCCTTGCACCGGCTCCGCGAATGGAAGCCGATACTCCGCCGAAGGCCGCAATGACCCGATACGATTACGATCTGTTTGTTATCGGCGGCGGTTCGGGCGGCGTGCGCGCCAGCCGCATGGCGGCATTGGCCGGTGCGCGAGTCGCGCTGGCCGAGGAATGGCGCATGGGCGGGACCTGCGTCATCCGCGGCTGCATTCCCAAGAAGCTGCTGGTCTATGCCAGCCAGTTTTCCGAGAACGTCAAGGATGCCGCCGGCTATGGCTGGGATTTCGGGCAGGCCAGCTTCGACTGGCCGACCCTGATCGCCAACAAGGACCGGGAAATCGCGCGGCTGGAAGGATTGTACACGACCAATGTCGAGAAGGCAGGGGTCACGATTTTCCAGGACCGCGCGGTGTTCGAGGATCCGCATACCCTGCTGCTGCTCAATGCCGGCCGGCGCGTCACCGCGGAAAAAATCCTCATCGCCACCGGCAACCACCCGACCCGGGAGATGGGCACCAGCCATGTCATCCCCGGCGGCAACCTCTGCATCACTTCCGACGAGGCCTTTCATCTCAAGGAACTGCCCCGGCGCATCCTGATCGCCGGCGGCGGCTATATCGCGCTGGAGTTCGCCCATATCTTCCACGGCCTGGGCAGCCATGTGTCGCTGGTCTATCGCGGCGACAAGGTGCTGCGCGGCTTCGACGACGACATGCGCGACGCCCTGCACGAGTCGATGAGTCAGCGCGGGCTGGAGGTGTTGCTGGGCTGCGAATTCACCAAGGTGGAAAAGCGCGGCGCCAGCCTGCATGCCGAAACCAGCACGGGCGCGGTGATCGAATGCGACCAGATCATGCTGGCGATCGGGCGCATGCCAAATACCATGGCGCTGCATGTCCAGAAGGCGGGGGTGGAGCTGGGCAGGCGCGGCGAAGTGAAGGTGGATGACTATTCGCGCACCAGCGCACCGCATATCTATGCCATCGGCGATGTCACCGACCGGATTCAACTGACCCCCGTGGCGATCCATGAGGCCATGTGCTTTGTCCAGACCGCATTCCACGACAATCCCACCAGGCCCGATCACCGCCATGTGCCCAGCGCGGTGTTCACCACCCCGGAACTGGCGGCGGTTGGCCTGACCGAGGCCAGGGCGCTGGCCATGGGCCATGCGATCGACGTCTACAAGTCCACCTTCAAGCCGTTGCTCCACACCCTGGGCGGGCGCCCGGTGCGCACCCATATGAAGCTGATCGTGGACTCCAGGACCGACAAGGTTCTGGGCTGCCACATCTTCGGCGACCATGCCTCGGAGATCATCCAGGTGGTGGCGGTGTGCCTGAAAATGGGCGCCACCAAGTCCGATTTCGACGGCACCATGGCGCTGCATCCCACCGCCGCCGAGGAGCTGGTGACCATGCGGGCCAAGAGCTACAGCAAGGTGCCGGACCCGCAGGGCATGTAAGCCACTGCCATGTCAAGGTTTTTCGGACGTTTCAGGCCGTTCACCCCTGCGTAGCCCGGTGCTGGTAAAATGCCTCCCTATCGCCTATATCCACGGCCCTATTTTGTATTTTGAGGAGTGTGGCGTGGCCCAGAGCTGGACCCCGCAGAGTTGGCAGGAAAAACCCGCCCGTCAGATGCCGGACTATCCGGACAAGGCGGCGCTGGAGCGTGCGCTGGCGCAGCTGCGGACCCATCCGCCGCTGGTCTTCGCCGGCGAGGCCCGCAACCTGCAGACTGCGCTTGGCCAGGTGGCGGAAGGCAAGGCTTTCCTGCTGCAGGGCGGCGATTGCGCCGAAAGCTTCGCCGAATTCCACCCCGACAATATCCGCGACACGTTCCGCGTGCTGCTGCAGATGGCGGTGGTGCTGACCTTCGCCGCCGGGGTACCGGTGGTGAAAGTCGGCCGCATTGCCGGCCAGTTCGCCAAGCCGCGCTCCGACGATTTCGAAAAGCAGGGAGACGTCACCCTGCCGTCCTATCGCGGCGACAATATCAATGCCGCGGAGTTCACATCCGAGGCGCGCATTCCGGACCCGCAGCGCCTGCTGCAGGCCAACGCCCAGTCGGCGGCGACGCTCAACCTGCTGCGCGCCTTCGCACAGGGCGGCTATGCCGACCTGCACAATGTCCATCGTTGGATGTTGGGCTTCATAGCGGACTCGCCGGCCGGCGAACAATATAAAGGTCTCGCACAGCGTATTTCCGAAACGCTCGAATTCATGGCGGCCTGCGGCATCACCTCCGGTTCGGTGCCCCAGCTGCGCGGCACCGATTTCTATACGTCGCATGAGGCGCTGCTGCTGCCCTATGAGCAGGCGATGACCCGCATCGATTCCACCAGCGGCGACTGGTACGACACCTCCGCGCACATGCTGTGGATCGGCGACCGCACCCGCCAGCTGGACGGTGCCCATGTCGAGTTCATGCGCGGCATCAAGAATCCCATCGGCCTGAAATGCGGGCCCAGCCTGGAGCCCGACGACCTGCTGCGCCTGATCGCGGCGCTGAACCCGCAGAATATTCCCGGCCGCCTGACCCTGATCGCCCGTTTCGGCGCCGACAAGATCGCCGAAAAGCTTCCGGTGCTGGTGCGCGCCGTCAAGCGCGAAGGCGCGGCGGTGGTGTGGTCGTCCGATCCCATGCATGGCAATACCATCAAGCTCAAATCGGGCTACAAGACGCGGCCCGTCGAGCGCGTGCTGGAAGAGGTGCGCAGCTTCTTTGCGATCCACCGCGCCGAAGGCACCCATGCCGGCGGCGTGCATTTCGAGATGACCGGCCAGAATGTCACCGAATGCCTGGGCGGGGCGCAGGGATTGAAGGAAATCGATCTCGCCGACCGCTATCAGACCGCCTGCGATCCGCGTCTCAATGCCAGCCAGGCGCTGGAGCTGGCATTCCTGATCGCACAGGGTATCCGCGACGAGCGGATGAAACATGCGGGGTTGGCGGCGTCGGCCTGAACCGGGCCTGTGCGCGTAACGGGCCAGCCGCGATCGAAGCGAAGAAGCAATCGGACCCGCCGCGCACGGGTATGGGGAAGAAATGGGGATCGCGCGACTGCTGGCCAAGGGCTGGATCATTTTCTGCCTCTTTGCCGGCGCCCATGGTTTGCGCCTGGCCTTGCTGCAGGGCCAGACCCTGGCCTCCTCGCTGCCCGCCATCGGCATCTGTGCTCTGTTGTTCATCGCCATGGGGCTGTTGTTTATCGGCGGCTTCGGCGTTTCGGCGGGCCATGTCGGCGGCACGCCCTGGGTGCAGCGTTTCAAGCCGCATCACCTCATTCCGGGGTTCAACGAGGCGGTGTTCTGCATCTTTGTCGTTCTGAGTTTCCTCAACCAGGCGTTTGTCGCCCCCGGCAATATCGACCGCGAGGTCGTGGGGTACCTGCAGAGCGCCATCTATTTTGTGGTGCCGGGCCAGCGGGCGCTGGTTTTGGCGCTGGAGGCCTGCACCATTGACGGCGGCCGGGTCTTCGCGGCCGCCTTCGCCTGGCTCCTGGCCATCATCTACCTCGCCAGCGCCGCCTCGCGGCTGAAACTTCAGGCCGGATTGATCCGGCTGGAAGCGAGCGACCGTCCCCAGATCCTGGGCCCGACCCTGCGGGCTTTCCTGTTTGGAATCGTGGCGGTGGTCAGTATCCAGTTCCTGTTCGTGGGATCGGCCTATCCCTGGCTGCATTGCAGCGCCTTTGCCGACGTGACAGGCGCGCTGCTGATCGGGCTGGCGCCGCTGATGCTGGCCTACCTGATTGTCGCGGCCCTGGCCTCGCTGATGGCCTCCGCACCTGAAAAATAGAGAATAATTTCAATCATTTACATGGTAACAAGCCGCAACATTTGTTTGCTGGCGGGTTGCCGGAACGCAGGTCCTTATAGCGGCCTCATTCCACCGAGGGCTCCCAAATCTTGTTTCTGCGTCGCCGCGTGCCGGAAAATGGACCGCTGAAGGCTGCCGTTATCGGCGCCGGCGTGTTCGGCCACCATCACGCCACCAAGTACAAGGCCCTGGGCCAGTCCGGCAAAAACGTCGAACTGTTTGCCATTGCCGATCCCAATGCCGACATGCGGGCCAAGGCCAAGGCCCATCATGGCTGCGCCGTGGTGGCCGACTGGCGCGAACTTCTGGGCAAGGTGGATCTGGTCAGCGTCTGCTCGCCCGCCATCACCCATGCCGAGGTTGTGCGTGCCTTCCTGAAGTCCGGCACCCATGTGCTGGTGGAAAAGCCGATCGCCACCACCACGGATGAGGCCGCCGAACTCGTGGACCTGTCGCGCAGGGCCGGCAGGGTCCTTTCCGTCGGCCATCAGGAGCGTTTCGTCTTTGCGCGTACCGGTCTGCTGGACGTCGCGGAGGCGCCGCAGGAAATCACCTGCTGGCGCAAGGGGCCCTGGACCGGCCGCGGCGACGACGTTTCGGTGGTCCTGGACCTGATGATCCATGATATCGACCTGGTGCATTCGCTGGTGCCGGGCGCGGTGGTGGATGTGCGCGCCGAAGGCCTGATTGAATATGGCCCCCATGCCGACGAGGTTTTTGCCTTGCTGCGTTTCGCCGGCGGCACCATCGTCAAGCTGGAAACCAGCCGCGTCGCCACCGAGCGCAAGCGCGGCCTGCGCGCCGTCTATGCCGATGGCGTGGTGGAAATCGATTTTCTCTCCCGTACCGTGCACAACACCACGCCGCGTCCCCTGGGCGCCCTGGAACTGGGCGATCCCCTGGGCGAGTCGGTGTCCGGATTCATTGCCGCTGTCCAGGCCGGGGTGGACGCCCTGGTGACGCCCGAACAGGCCGCCCAGGCGCTGGAAACCGCACTGTGGATCGAGGAGGCTTCGGGCGTGGCGGTGCCGCAGCGCGCGGCGCAGGCCCGTGTCGCGGCCGGCCGCCGCTAGTACCCATCCCCGCCAGCCTGTTAGAACCCGGTCATGACTGACCGATCCGTGGACCGCTTTCGCATTGCCCTGGCGCAGCTGAACCCGGTGATGGGCGACATCGCCGGCAACCTGGCGCGCGCCCGCGCCGCCCGTGCCCAGGTTCAGAAAATCGCTGCCGGGACCGACGTCATCCTGTTCTCTGAACTCTTCATCGTCGGCTATTCGCCGGAAGACCTGGTGCTCAAGCCCGCGCTGCAGCAGGACGCCCGCGCCGCGGTGGAAGAGCTGGCGCGCGATACCGCCGACGGCGGCCCCGCCATTCTGATGGGCACGCCCTGGGTGGAGGAGGGCCGGCTCTACAATGCCGTGCTGCTGCTGGATGGCGGCCGGATCGCGGGCAAGAGCTACAAGGTCGATCTTCCCAACTATGGCGTGTTCGACGAGAAACGGGTGTTCGCGGCGGGTCCGCCGCCGCGGCCCCTGGCGGTGCGCGGCGTGCAGCTGGGCGTGCCGGTCTGCGAGGATATCTGGAAGGCCGAGGTCACCGCCTGCCTGGCCGATGCCGGCGCGGAGATATTGTGCGTGCCCAATGGCTCGCCCTTTGAAGCGGGCAAGGAAGATGTGCGCCTGACGCTGGCCGCCAGCCGGGTGCGCGAATCCGGGCTGCCGCTGATCTATCTCAACCAGCTGGGCGGCCAGGACGAGGTGGTCTATGACGGCGCTTCCTTTGTGCTGAACCCGGATGGCGCCGTCGCCCTGGCGCTGCCCGGCTGGGAGGAACGCGTCGCGGTCAGCGAATGGCGGCGCGACGAAAAGGGCAAATGGCGTTGCGCGCCCGGTGAGCAGCCAATGCCGCAAGACCGCTCATCCCAGGTTTACAATGCCATGATGCTGGCGCTGCGCGACTATGTGAACAAGAACCGCTTTCCCGGCGTGGTGCTGGGGCTTTCGGGCGGCATCGACTCCGCCCTCTCGGCGGCGGTGGCGGCGGATGCGCTGGGGCCGGGCCGGGTGCGCTGCGTCATGCTGCCGTCGCGCTATACCAGCCGCGAAAGCCTGGAAGACGCCGATGCCTGTGCCCGCCTGCTGGGGGTGCGTTACGAGACCATCGAGATCGAGCGCGCGGTTGCCGCGATGGGCGAGACCCTGGCCGCGCCCTTTGCCGGCACCCAGGCCGACACCACGCAGGAGAATATCCAGTCGCGGCTGCGCGGCGTGATCCTGATGGCGCTCTCCAACAAGTTCGGGCCCATGGTGCTGACCACCGGCAACAAGAGCGAGATGAGCGTGGGCTATGCCACCCTCTATGGCGACATGTGCGGCGGCTATAATGTGCTCAAGGACATCTACAAGACCGAAGTGTTCCGGCTCAGCCATTGGCGCAACCAGAACTCTCCGGCGGGCGCGCTGGGTCCGCAGGGGCGCGTGATCCCCGAGCGCATCATCGAAAAGCCGCCCAGCGCCGAATTGAAGCCGGACCAGACCGACCAGGATTCCCTGCCGCCCTATGACATACTGGACGGCATTCTGGAGTGCCTGGTGGAGCGCGAATGCAGCTTCGAGGAGACGCTGGCACAGGGCTTTGACCCGGCCACGGTCAAGCGGGTCGAGCATCTCCTGTATGTTTCCGAATATAAGCGCCGCCAGGCGCCGCCGGGGGTCAAGATCAGCAGCCGCAATTTCGGCCGCGACCGGCGCTATCCGATCACCAATGCCTTCCGGGATGCGCGCTGATGGTCGTTGTCCGTTTTGCTCCCTCGCCCACCGGCCTGCTGCATGTCGGCAATGCCCGCACCGCCCTGCTCAACTGGCTGTTCGCCAGGAAGATGGGCGGCAAATTCCTGCTGCGCATCGACGATACCGATCCGGCGCGCTCCACCAAGGCGTTCGAAGAGGCGATCTATCGCGACCTGGCCTGGCTGGGGCTGACCCATGACGGCACCGACCGCCAGATCAATCGCCTGGCGCGCTACAGCGCCGCCTTCTACACGCTGCAGGCGGCGGGGCGGGTCTATCCCTGCTTCGAGACCGAGGCCGAGCTGGAGCGCCAGCGCAGCCTCGCCGCCGCGCGCAGGCTGCCGCCGGTCTACAACCGCGCCTCGCTGGACCCGGCCAACAAGGCCAAGTGGGAAGCCGAGGGCCGCTCGCCGCACTGGCGCTTCCTGCTGTCGCGCCGGAAGGTGAGCTGGACCGATATGGTGCGCGGCCCCGTCGAGATCGACACCGCCACCATGTCCGATCCGGTGCTGGTGCGCGAGGATGGCGCCTTTCTCTACACCCTGCCGTCGGTGGCCGACGATATCGACATGGCGATCACCCATGTGGTGCGCGGCGAGGACCATGTCACCAACACCGCCGCCCAGATCGAGTTGTTCGAGGCGCTGGGCGCGGGCGTGCCCGGCTTCGCGCATTTTCCGCTGCTGGTGGGGGCCGGGGGCGAGGCGCTGAGCAAGCGGCTGGGCTCGCTGTCGCTGGAGAGCCTGTGTGAAGACGGCATCGAGCCGATGGCGGTGACGTCCTACCTGGCCAAGATCGGCACATCCGACGCGGTGGAGCCGCGCCTGTCGCTGGGCGAGCTGGCGCAGGAATTCGACTTCGCCAGGATCGGCCGCGCGCCCGCCCATTTCGTGCCGGAGGAACTGGCGGCGCTGAACGCCAAACTGTTGCACATCACGCCCTACAGTGCGGTGGCATCGCGCGTCCCGCAGGGGGAAGCCTTCTGGGACGCCGTCAGGCCCAATCTCACCAGATTGTCCGATGTCGGGACCATGGACCGGCTGGTCAACGGCCCGGTGCCCCCGGTGATCGAGGACGCCGGCCTCGCGGCAAAGGCCGCCGCCCTGCTGCCGCCCGAGCCCTGGGACGAGGGGACCTGGGGCGCCTGGACCAAGGCAATTGCCGCCGAAACCGGGGCGAAGGGACGGGGTCTGTTTCACCCGCTAAGGCTGGCGCTGACGGGGCTGGAGCATGGACCCGAACTCAAAAAACTGTTACCTCTGATCGGGCGCGACCGCTGTGTGGCGCGCCTGGAAGGAAAAACCGCGTGACGCTGCCTATCGTCATTACCCGGATTTCGATTTGCGGCTAAGCCCGCAAAAACCCTTCTGCTCGCCCGAAATTTGCTAGTTTCCTTTTCTCCGCCGGACCCGTCATGACTCTGCGCCTGTTCAACAGCCTGACCAAGACCAAGGACGATTTCGCCCCGCTCGACGCCAAAAACGTGCGGATGTATGTCTGCGGCCCCACCGTCTATGACCTGGCCCATATCGGCAATGCGCGCCCGGTCATCGTCTTCGATGTGCTTTTCCGGCTGCTGCGCCACGTCTATGGCGACGCCCACGTCACCTATGTCCGCAACATCACCGACGTGGACGACAAGATCAACGCGCGCGCCGCCGAGCGCGGCATCTCCATCCGCGAACTGACGGACGAGACCGCGCGCGTCTATGAAGAAGACGTCGCGGCGCTGGGCAACCTGCCCCCGACGGTCACGCCGCGCGCCACCGAACATATCGCCCAGATGATCGCCGTCATCCGGGCGCTGATCGCGGCGGGCCATGCCTATGAAGCCGACGGCCATGTGCTGTTCGATGTTTCGTCCAAGGCCGATTATGGAAAATTGTCGCGCCGCTCGCTGGATGAGATGATCGCGGGCGCGCGGGTGGAGGTGGCGCCCTACAAGAAGAACCCGATGGATTTCGTGCTATGGAAACCGTCGGACGCCGCGCTGCCGGGCTGGGACTCGCCCTGGGGGCGGGGGCGTCCGGGCTGGCATATCGAATGCAGCGCCATGGCGGGCGAATATCTGGGCGAGACGTTCGATATCCATGGCGGCGGCATCGACCTGCAATTTCCCCATCACGAGAATGAGATCGCCCAGAGCGAGGGCGCTCATCACGGCCACCCGCTGGCCAGGGTATGGATGCACAACGGCTTTCTGCAGGTGGAAGGCGAGAAAATGTCCAAGAGCCTGGGCAATTTCTTCACCATCCGCGATCTTCTGGCCGACTGGCCCGGCGAGGTGCTGCGCTTCAACATGCTGCGCACCCATTACCGCCAGCCGATCGACTTCACCATCGCGGGCCTGAAGGAAAGCTGGAAGATGCTGGAACGCTGGTATGAAGTGACCGAGCCGCTGGTCAATCCCGCGCCCGACGCCGCTTTCTTCGAGGCACTGTCGGACGATCTCAATACGCCCGCCGCCATCGCCAGCCTGCATCAGGCGGGGCCTGCGGCCCTGGCGGGCGGGCTGGGCTTTCTGGGCTTTTCCAATGTCCAGCTCAAGATCGCGGCCCGGATCGACGATGCCCTCGCCGTTGCCGTTGCCGATGCCATCGCGGCGCGCAATGCCGCCCGCAAGGCGAAGGACTTCAAGGAATCCGACCGCATCCGGGACGAGATGCTGGCCAGGGGTATCGTGCTCAAGGACGGGCCGCAGGGCACCAGCTGGGAGGTCAAGCGATGACAGCCGCCTCGGGCAGCAAGGAACGCCTCTATATCTTCGACACCACCCTGCGCGACGGGGCCCAGACCCAGGGCGTGGATTTCTCGGTCGAGGACAAGCGCCAGATCGCCCTGGCGCTGGACGGCCTGGGTGTGGATTACATCGAAGGCGGCTGGCCGGGCGCCAATCCCACCGACTCGGCTTTCTTTGCCGAAAAGCCGCCCTTGAAGCATGCCCGTTTTACCGCCTTCGGCATGACCAAGCGGGCCGGGCGCAGCGCCGCCAACGATCCGTCGCTGGCCCCGGTGCTGGATGCGGCGGTGGACGCCATCTGCCTGGTGGGAAAGACCAGCAGCTATCAGGTGCAGGTGGCGCTGGAGATTTCGCGCGAGGAAAATCTCGACAATATCGCCCGTTCGATGGAAGCCGTCGCCGCCAGGAAGCGCGAGGCCTTGTTCGACGCCGAGCATTTCTTCGACGGCTACAAGGCCGATCCCGACTATGCGTTTGCCTGCATCCGCACCGCCCATGCGGCGGGCGCCAGGTGGATCGTGTTGTGCGACACCAATGGCGGCAGCATGCCCGACGAGGTCTACCGTATCGTCAGCGAGGTGAAATCCAGGCTGCCCGACGCGGCGCTGGGCATCCACGCCCATAACGATACCGAGCAGGCGGTGGCGGTCAGCCTGGCGGCGGTGCGCGCCGGCGTGCGCCAGGTCCAGGGCACCTTGAACGGGCTGGGCGAGCGCTGCGGCAATGCCAATCTTTGCTCCCTGCTGCCCAACCTGATGCTGAAGGAGCCTTTTGCCTCGCAGTTCCAGACCGGCCTGACGAGGGAAAATCTCACCCAGCTGACGCATGTCTCGCGGCTGCTGGACGAGATCCTCAACCGCGCCCCCGACCGCTACGCCGCCTATGTCGGCTCCTCGGCCTTTACCCACAAGGGCGGGCTGCATGTTTCGGCGGTGGCCAAGGACCCGCAGACCTATGAGCATGTGCCGCCGGAATCGGTCGGCAACAAGCGGTCGATGCCGGTGTCCGCGCAGGCGGGGCGGGCCAATGTCGCCGCGCAGATGGCCACGCTTGCCGGCGGCGGCGAAAAGCCCGACCTCGCCCGCCTGCTGCAGGACGTCAAGCGCCGCGAATTCGAGGGCTACAGCTATGACGATGCCGCCGCGTCCTTCGAATTGCTGGCGCTGCGGCAGCAAAAGAAGCTTGCCGGCCTATTTCACCGTCGACCGGTTCAGCGTCACGGTGGAAAGCGTCCGCGACCAGGGCGGCGAGATGGCGTCGCGCGCCCATGCGGCGGTGGAAATGACGGTGGCCGGCGAGAAGATCCGCAACACCGGCGGCGGCAACGGCCCGGTCAATGCGCTGGATGCGGCGCTGCGCATGGATCTGGGAAAATATTCGTCCTATCTCGCCGACCTCAGGCTGGTGGACTATAAGGTGCGCATCCTCACCAGCGGCACCGAGGCGGTGACCCGGGTGACGGTGGAAAGCGCCGACGGCAAGGGCAACCGCTGGTCCACCGTGGGCGTGTCGGAGAATATCGTGGACGCCTCGTTCGAGGCGCTGACCGACTCGATCATCTACAAGCTCTACCGCGACCAGGCCGAGGTCTAGGCCAGCGCGCGGTCCAGCAATTCCAGCGCGGCTTCGGCGCTATTGGCCGTCCGATAAAGGTCCAGTACCGCCTGCCGCGCGAAGCCGGCCTGGATGCTGGCGCGCACGAGGTGGTCCAGCGCGTCGAAATAGCCGTTCACATTGACCACAATGATGGGCTTGGCATGGACATTGAGCTGTGCCGAGGTCAGGACCTCGAAGAACTCGTCATAGGTTCCCAGCCCGCCCGGCAGCACCAGGAAGGCATCGGAACGGGCGATCATCTGCTGCTTGCGGACGAAAAGGTCGGGCACGATCTGGGTGGTTTCGCCAAAGGCCAGCGGCGGTTCGGCATCGCGCAGGAAGCCCGGCAGGATTCCCTCCACCGGCGTACCGGTCTCGCGCGCGGCACGGGCGGTATCGCCCATAAGCCCCAGGTCGCCGCCCCCGAAAATCAGCGCATGGCCCCTTTTGGCGATTCCGGCGCCGATCGCGCGCGCGGTGTCGCGAAAGGCGGGGTCCTTGCCGAAGGAGGAGCCGCAAAAAACGCAGATCGCCAGTTTGTTCTTGTCCATGCCGCCAACAGGGTTGCGCGCGGGCGCGCATCTTCTTAAATCGGTGTCTTCCTAGACGGGTTCGCCGCCCGCGCCAATGGAGAAGTGATGTCGCGCTGGTTGTTGATTTTGGGGGCCGTGGCCCTGATTGCGTTGATCGCGGGATTTGTCACATTTGGCGGCGGGAACATGGGGCAATAGATGGCGCACCCGGTCGAGGAAGGCAGCGGCGCGCCGTCGTTTCGTCCCCTGTGGCGGCTGATGCCGTATCTGTGGCCCAAGACCCGGCCCGACCTCAAGGCGCGGGTGATCCTGTCCGTTTTCTTTCTGGTCCTGGCCATCACCGCCACCACGGTTTCGCAGCAGTTTCTGGGCGCCGCGGTGGACGAGTTCGGCACCACCCCGGCGCGTGCCTCGCTGGCCATCGTGATCGCCCTGGTGGCGGCCTATGCGATGGCGCGCATCCTGATGCAGGCATTCGCCCAGCTGCGTGACGGCGTGTTCGCCAAGGTGCAGTATCACGCCATGCGCGAAGTGGCGGTGGAGACCTTCGCCCATGTCCACACTCTTTCCATGCGCTTTCACCTCGAACGCAAGACCGGGGGCCTCAGCCGCGTGATCGAGCGCGGCACCAAGGGCATTGATACGCTTTTGTCCTTTGCCCTGTTCAGCATCTTTCCCACCATCTTCCTGGTGCTGATCTACAGCGGCATGTTGTTCTACACCTTCAATATCTGGGTGGCGCTGACCGCGATCATGATGGTGGTGGCCTATACCTGGTTCACCTTCGCCATCACCCGCTGGCGCATCGCCTTCCGCCGCGAGATGAATCAGAGCGACACCGACGCCAACACCAAGGCGGTGGACAGCCTGCTGAATTTCGAGACGGTCAAGTATTTCAACAACGAAATGCACGAGACGCGCCGCTTCGATGTCTCGATGGAGAAATATTCCCGCGCCTCGATCCAGTCGCAGGTCTCGCTCTCGATCCTCAATACCGGCCAGGCGGCGATCATGGCGGTGGGACAGTGCGTCGTGCTGGCGCTGGCGGCGATGATGGTGAAGTCGGGCGAAGTGCGGCTGGGCCAGTTCGTCGCCGCCAATTTGATCGTCATCCAGCTTTACCAGCCCCTGAACCTGCTGGGCACGGTCTATCGCGAGATCACGCAAGGCCTGGTGGACATGGAGGCCATGTTCCGGCTGCTCCATCAGCCCCAGGAGGTCACCGACAAGCCGGATGCCAAGCCGCTGGTGGTTTCGGGCGGCGAGATCAAATTCGAGGACGTGGTCTTCGCCTATGATCCCGAGCGCATCGTGCTCAAAGGCATCAGCTTCACCGTGCCCGCCGGCAAGACGGTGGCGATCGTGGGGCCGTCGGGTGCGGGAAAATCCACCATCAGCCGCATTCTCTATCGCTTTTACGACATCAAAAGCGGGCGGGTGACGATCGACGGCCAGGATATCCGCGATGTGACCCAGCAATCGCTGCGCGGCGTCATCGGCATCGTGCCGCAGGACACCGTGCTGTTCAACGACACGGTCAAATACAACATCGCCTATGGCCGCATCGGCGCCAATGAGGCCGAAATCAAGGAGGCCGCGCGGCTGGCGCAGATCGACAAGTTCATCGTGGAACTGCCGATGGGCTTTGAGTCCATGGTGGGCGAGCGCGGGCTGAAACTGTCGGGCGGGGAGAAGCAGCGCGTCGCCATCGCCCGCACCATCCTGAAGAACCCGCCGATCCTGCTGCTGGACGAGGCCACCAGCGCGCTGGACACCGGCACCGAGCGGGAAATCCAGAGCGCGCTGAATGTGGTGTCGCGGAATCGTACCTCGCTGGTGATCGCCCATCGTCTGTCCACCGTGGTGGATGCCGACGAAATCCTGGTGCTGGATCACGGCCAGATCATCGAGCGCGGCCGCCATTCCGAGCTGCTGGCGCGCAGCGGCCACTATGCCTCGATGTGGAACAAGCAGCGTGAAGCCGCCGCGGCGCGCGAAAAGCTCAAGGAAGTGGAAAACGATCCCGACGTGGCGCCGGGCGTGGCCAAGGCCGTACCGGTCTAGCGCGTCAGATTATCTCGACCCGGTCGACTTCCACGCCCTTGTTGCCCTGGCGGGTGGAGTAGCGGATGCGCTGGTCGGGCTCCACCGCCTGCACCCCCGAACGCCGCAATGCGCTGGCATGCAGATAGATGTCACCGCTGCCATTGTCGGGCATCACGAAACCGAAGCCCTTCTGGTCGTTGAAGAACTTGACCTTGCCTTCGACCATCGGCCCGGACGGGCCGCTGTCGCGGTGCCCGCCATAGCCGCCGCCGCCAAAGCGGTCGCCGCCGCCAAAATCGCGGCGCGGGCCCCTGGCAGGTGCCTCGGCCGTGGAGACATCGACGCTGTGCACGGACACCACCTGCAGGCCGCGCTGGCTGTCGGCCAGGTCGCAGACTACCGTCGTGCCCGGCGGCACGTCGGCGTGGCCGGTCGCCTGCAAGGCGCTGGCGTGACAAAAGGCATCGCCGCCATTGTCGAGTGTGATGAAACCGTAGCCCTTTGTGGCGTTAAACCACTTCACCTTGCCCTTCGCAGAGGCCTGCGAAATGGACTTCTCATTGCCATATGCCATTGTGAACCGACGCTGCTCGCCCCTGCCGGTTTGGACACCCCAAGCCACCCCCCGTCCCGGCTGCGCGAGGGCAACTGCGACATGATGACTACAGAAACACCCCGCCCGCAACCGGGTTAACGGCACAAATGTTACGGTCCATATGCTGCAACGCAGCAAATACGGGTTGACATTGGCAGCGAATACCCGGATAAGCCGCCATCCGCTGCGGCCGCACAAGGCGCTTTTTGAGCGCTGCCATCGCCGGATCTTAGCTTTGACCTCCGTTCCCTCCAGTGTGCGTGGAAGACGGCAACCAGCCGTAAACCCGCGCCCTTTGGCGCGTTCCCACGGTTTTTAAGGACTTTTGTGACTGACGTGACTTTTGAATCGCTTGGCGTTGCCGAGCCGATCCTCCGCGCCTTGGCGGCGGAGAATTACACCATCCCCACCCCCATCCAGACCCGCGCCATCCCGGCGCTGCTGTCGGGCCGCGACCTGCTGGGCATTGCCCAGACCGGCACCGGCAAGACGGCCGCCTTCGGCATCCCCCTGCTGCAGAAACTGTCCATCGGCCATGTCCCGCCCCAGGCCCGGCAGGCCAAGGCGCTGATCCTGGCGCCGACCCGCGAGCTGGCGGTGCAGATCGAGCAATCCCTGCGCACCTATGGCCGCTTCCTCAACCTCAAGCTGACCGTGATCCTGGGCGGGGTGAACCAGAACACCCAGGTCCGCAACATGTCCAAGGGCGTCGACATCCTGGTGGCCACACCGGGCCGCCTGCTGGACCTGGTGCAGCAGAAACATGTGCGGCTGGACGCGGTGACCACCTTCATCGTGGACGAAGCCGACCGCATGCTGGACATGGGCTTCATCCGCGACGTGCGCAAGCTGGTGGCGATGCTGCCGCGCGAGCGCCAGGCGATGCTGTTCTCGGCGACCATGCCGGACGACATCGTCAAGCTGACCCACGATATGCTGCGTTCGCCCGAACGGATCGAGGTCGCGCCCCAGGGCAAGACCGCCGACCGCATCGAGCAGAAACTCTATTTCGTGCCCATGCCGCAAAAGCGCCAGCTGCTCAGCGAATTGCTGAAGGATGTGGCAATGAACCGGGTGATCGTCTTCACCCGCACCAAGCATGGCGCCAACCGCGTCGCCGAGCATCTGTCGCGCACCGGCGTGGTGGCGGAAGCCATTCACGGCAACAAGTCGCAAAATGCCCGCCAGCGCGCGCTCGACTTGTTCAAGACCGGCAAGGCCAGGGTGCTGGTGGCGACCGACATTGCCGCGCGCGGCATCGACATCGACGACATCAGCCATGTGGTGAATTTCGAGCTGCCCAACGAGCCGGAATCCTATGTGCACCGCATCGGCCGCACCGCGCGGGCCGGCGGCCAGGGTATCGCGATCAGCTTTTGCGATTCCTCGGAGCGGGCCTATCTGCGCGACATCGAGCGCATCATCCGCATGAAGATCGAGCCGGTGGCGCATGATCTGCCGGAACTGACCGAGGAACAGCGCCGTCAGCAGGAAGAGCCGCGCCGTCCCCACGGCCACTCGAAAAACCATCGGGGGCAGGGCAAGCCGCATGGCCATAAGGGCGGCGGACGCGAAGCATTGCCCCATGGCGATCCCCATGCGCCCGCCAAGCGCAATGGCGCGCGGCCGCACTGGCATCGCGGCAAGGACAAGAAGCGGGAAAGCGCGGCTTGATTTCACGCACCATCGGCCAGGCAAGCGAAGCGGGCGCTGGCGACCGTGACGCGGTTGCCAGTGGCGGCGCAGCAAAGTCCGGCCGAGCGGCCATTCAGGTGTTCGTCGACGGCGATGCCTGCCCGGTAAAGGCGGAAGTCGAAAAAGTGGCGGCCCGGCATGGCCTGGCCGTCACCATTGTCAGCAATGGGGGCCTGCGCCCGTCGGCCAATCCGCTGCTGCGCCATGTGACGGTGGCGGACGGCGCCGATGCCGCCGACAACTGGATCGTCGATCACATCGCCGCCGGCGATATCTGCATTACCGCCGACATTCCCCTGGCGGCGCGATGCCTGGACAAGGGCGCGTGCGTGCTGGGCCCGAACGGCAAGCCGTTCACCGCCGAGGGCATCGGCATGGCGCTGGGGATGCGGGACCTCAGCCGGCATTTGCGCGAGATCACCAACGGGCAGACCCGTCATGCCGGTTTCGGCAGGCAGGACCGCTCGCGCTTCCTGGGCGAACTGGAAAATTGCATCATGGCGCTGAAACGCGCAGGCTGGAGCGATGTTCGGCCTCAGGCTTGAGAACCACTACGCGCGCCTGCCGGGCGAGTTTTATACCGCGATGCCGGCCGAGCAGGTCGGCGTGCAGCCCAGACTCATCCATGCCAATCCCAGAGCCGCGGCGCTGATCGGCCTTGATCCTGAGTCCTTCCACGATCCTCTTTTCACGCAAGTTTTCTCGGGCCATCGGCCGCTGGACGGTTTTGCGCCGCTGGCGATGGTCTATTCCGGGCACCAGTTCGGCGTCTGGGCCGGACAATTGGGCGACGGCCGGGCCCTGCTGATCGGGCAGGCGCGCAATGCCGCCGGCGCGCTGTGGGATATCCAGCTCAAAGGCGCCGGGACAACGCCCTATTCGCGCTTCGGCGATGGCCGCGCGGTGATGCGCTCCACCATCCGCGAATATCTTTGCAGCGAGGCGATGGCGGCGCTGGGCATCCCTACCAGCCGCGCGCTGGCGATTGTCGCCACCAATGAGCAGGTCCATCGCGAAACTGCCGAGCCCGGCGCGGTGCTGACCCGCCTGGCGCCCAGCCATGTGCGTTTCGGCCATTTCGAGCATTTCTTCCATTCCGGCCGGCAGGAGCAGGTGCGCCAGCTGGCCGATCATGTCATCGCGGAGCATTTTCGCGGCCTGGCGGGCGATCATGCCGCCTGGTTCGCCGATGTGGTGAAGCGCACGGCGGAGCTGATGGCGGCCTGGCAGGCGGCGGGATTCGCTCATGGCGTGATGAATACCGACAATATGTCCATCCTGGGCCTGACGCTGGACTATGGCCCGTTCGGATTCCTTGACGCCTATGACCCCGGCTTTGTCTGCAACCATACCGACACCCAGGGCCGCTACGCCTTCGACATGCAGCCGGCCATCGCGCACTGGAACCTGCGCGCCCTGGCCTTCGCGCTGTCCGGCCTGCTCGCCAAGGAGACTCTGGTGGCCGCGCTGGACAGCTATGAATCCCTTTACCGCGCCCGCTACCGCGCCCTGATGCGCGCCAAGCTGGGCCTGGTCCGCGAGGAAGAGGGTGACGACCGGCTGATCGGCGAACTGCTGCGGGTGATGGCGAAGGCGCGGGCCGACTATAGTCTGGGCTTTCGCAACCTGACCGGCGACGACGCCGGCTGGCTGGCCCTGTTCGGCGCCGCCGCTTCCGAGGCCCAGGCCTGGCTGTCACGCTACCGGGCGCGCACCCAGGGCGAAGACCTGTCCGGGCTGAACCGGGTCAATCCCAAATATGTCCTGCGCAACTGGGTGGCGGAAAGCGCCATCCGCGCGGTGGAGGACCGTGGCGACATCGCCGTCCTGGACCGGGTCTTCAGGCTGGTGCAGGCGCCGTTTGATGAGCATGACGGCGACGGCGCCTTTGCCGCGCCGCCGCCGCCGGACATGTGCCACCTGGAAGTGAGCTGTTCGTCATAGGCCGGTGCGCAACCGGGCGAAGCCCGAAAGTTGCGCGACCCACCAAAACTACCAGGCCACCGAGATATACTTGGCCTCGCAGAACTCGATCAGGCCGTGATGGCTGCCTTCGCGGCCCAGGCCGGATTGCTTGACGCCGCCGAACGGCGCCGCCGGGTCCGACATGATGCCGCGATTGAGGGCGAGCATACCGGCCTCGATCTGCTCGCAGATCCTGAGGCCGCGCTTGAGGTCCTGGGTATAGACGTAGGCCGCAAGGCCATATTCGGTGTCGTTGGCCTTCCGGATCGCCTCGGCCTCGTCCTCGAAGGATTGCAGCGAGACGACGGGTCCGAAGATCTCTTCCTTCATCATATCGGCGTCATCGGGCACGTCGGCCAGCACCGTCGGCGGATAGTAGTAGCCGGGCCGGTTGAGGCGCTGGCCGCCCAGCAGCAGCTTGGCGCCCTTGGTCACGGCATCGTCCACCAGTTCGGCGATCTTGGCGACGGACTTCTCGTTCACCATCGGTCCCAGGGTGGATTCGGGGTCGGTCGCCTCGCCCAGCTTGATTTCCGACATGCGCTTGACGATGCCGTCGGTGAAGGGCTTGTAGACGTCCTTGTGGACATAGAAGCGGTTGGCGGCGGTGCAGGCCTCGCCGCTGTTGCGCATCTTGGCCAGCATGGCGCCGTCCAGCGCGTCGCTGATATTGGCGTCCTTGCAGACGATGAAGGGGGCGTTGCCGCCCAGCTCCATGGCGCAGGAAATCACCTGGTCGGCTGCTTCGTGCAGCAGGGCGCGGCCCACCGGGGTCGAGCCGGTGAACGAGACTTTGCGCACCCGCGGGTCGTGCAGCACCGCCTTGGACAGGACGCTGGCCCTGGCGGTGGTGACCACATTCACCACGCCCGCCGGCACGCCGCAGTCATGCATGATCTGGGCGACGGCGAAGGCGGTGAGCGGGGTCTCGGTGGCGGGCTTCAGCACCACGGTGCAGCCGGCCGCCAATGCGGGCGCGATCTTGCGGGTGGCCATCGCTGCCGGATAGTTCCAGGGCGTGACCAGCAGCGCGATGCCGATGGGCTGGTATTCCACCACGATGCGCGCGCCGCTGGCCGGCGCCATGGCGACCTCGCCCAGCACGTGGCAGGTTTCCTCGGCGTACCAGCGGTAGAATTCGGCGGCATAGAGCACTTCGCTGCGCGCGTCCGGCAGCGCCTTGCCGTTCTCCAGGCTGATCAGATAGGCCAGCCATTCTATATTCTCGACGATCTTCTCGTAGCACTTGCGCAGGATCTCGGCGCGCTGGCGCGGGGTGGTCGCGGCCCAGCCGGCGGCGGCCTTGTCGGCGGCGTCCACCGCGGCCAGCGCGTCACTGGCGTCGCAGTCCGCGACGTCGGTGATTTTCCTGGCCGTGGAGGGATCAAAGACGTCGACGCGCTTCTTGCTGGCGGCTTCCACCCATTTGCCGCCGATCCAAAGGTCGGTGGGGATCGGGAAGGGGGCGGGGCCGGACTTGGGGGTGGGGATGGTGACGGTGTGGGTCATGGGACTCTCTGAGGGGTTGGATTAGCTGGCGAGCGCGGCGCGGTCGCCCGAATAGGCGGCGCGGGTGATCGCCTTGATGGCGTCCAGGTCGAGCAGCCTGGGATTGTTGTTGACCAGGCGGGCGGCGCCGATGGCGCTTTCCGCCGTCCAGTCCTGCTTGTCTTCCGGCAGGCCCAGGTCCTTGAGGGTGACGGGAATGCCGATGTCCTTCAGCAGTTTTGCCACTTCATCGATGAGCTTGTGGGACAATTCCTCGTCGCTGCCGGACAGGCCGATGGCACGGCCGATCTCGGCGAAGGCGGCGACGCAGCTGGGGCGGTTGAATTCCATCACATAGGGCATCAGCAGGGCCACGCCCATGCCGTGCGGGGTGTGGGTTTCGTTGCCCACCGGATACTGGATGGCGTGCGCCGCCGCCGTGCCCGCCGCGCCGAAGGCGCAGCCGGCGGCCAGCGAGGCCAGCATCATCTGTTCGCGCGCCGCGATATTCTGGCCATCCTTCACCGCGGTGCGCAGCGCCTTGAAGATGTTCTGCAGCGCCAGGAGGCCGAAGACGTCGCTGAGCGCGTTCTTGCCCACGAACACGTTCTTGACGGTGAGGTCGGCGGTCACCGCGCGGCGCGCGGCGGTGTAGCTTTCGATGGCGTGGGTCAGGGCATCGGCGCCGCTGACGGCGGTCAGGCCGGGCGGGCAGCTGACGGTCAGTTCCGGATCGCACACCGCCACCCGGGGGATCAGATAGGGGCTGGAAATGCCCACCTTGGTGCCGCGCTCGGTATCGGCGATCACCGCCACCGGCGTGACTTCCGAGCCGGTGCCGGAGGTGGTGGGCACCGCGATCACCGGCGCCACCGGGCCCGGAATCTTGTTCTCGCCGTAATAGTCGCGCAAGGACCCGCCATGGGCCAGCAGCACCGCCACGCACTTGGCCATGTCCATGCAGGAACCGCCCCCGATTCCCAGCACCATATCGGGCTTGAAGTCGGCGCATTCGGCGACGCAGCCGGAAATGCCCTGCATCGGCAGGTCGGCTTCGGTGCGGTCATAGACCATGGTTTTCACGCCATTGGCCTCGATGTCGGCGACAATGGCCTTGAACTGGGCGTCGCCGCCCAGCCGCGCGTCGGTGCAGATCAGGGCGCGCTTGCCGATCTGGGCCGTCATCATGCCGATGGCGGCGCGCTGGCCGGAGCCGAACACCACGGAAGCAGGCAGGCGCAAGGCGCCGAACAGACCGGTCATGACAATTTTTCCTTTCGAGATTCCGCCGCCAGCTTCTGCAGATCGGCCCACAGCCCGTCGTCGAGATAGACGCCGCGCTTTTCCGATTGCGCCCGCACCTTGTGGGCGCGGTCGCCCGGCGCCAGCACGGGATGTTCGGGATCGGCGGGCGCGGCGCTGCGGATGCTGTCGAGATAGTCCGTCACCAGCGCCTTGGCGGCTTCGGCGTGCGGCGGGGCGATGACGATGAAAAGGTCGCCCTTGTTGCTGACCGCCACCGAATCCAGCGTGCCCTTCACGTCGGTGCCGATCGCCGATGCCGCCAGACTGGCCACCAGCACCTCGAAGGCGATGCCCAGGGCGTATCCCTTGGCGCCGCCGAAGGGCGCGATGGCGCCTTTCTTGGCGGCGCTGGCATCGGTGGTGGGATCGCCATTCTCGTCCAGCGCCCAGCCCAGCGGGATCGGGGCGCCGCGATTGGCGTGGTCGTGAATCTTGCCCATCGAAACCAGGCCGGTGGCCATGTCCAGCACCATGGGATGGGGCGTGGCCGGCACGCCGATGGCGATCGGGTTGGTGCCGATCATCGCCTTGCGTCCGCCATAGGGATGCACCAGCGCTTCGGAGATGGTGAGCGCAATGCAGGTCAGGCCCAGGCCCGCGACATGCTCGGCGTAATAGGCCAGGGCTCCCAGGTGGTTGGTGTTGCGGATGGCGGCGATGGCGATGCCGTCTTCGCGGGCGCGCGGCACGATGGTGTCCAGCGCCGCCATGGCGACGACCGGCCCAAGGCCGCGCTCGCCATCCACCGCCAGGAAGCTGCGCGCGGTCCATACCTGCTTGCCGGCGGTGCCGGGCACCGCCAGGCCGGCATGGATGCGCTCGATCACCCGGCGCAGGCGCAGCAGCCCGTGGCTGGGGATGGCGCGCATTTCCGCTTCCAGGAACAGGCCCGCCTGGGTGCGCGCATGGTCGGCCGGCACGCCGTTGGCGAGCAGGATGCCCTCGGCCAGCTTGCGGATTTCCTCGACGGGGACCAGCACCGATCAAATATCCTATAGGATCTGGGGACCGTATGGGTTATGCTCTGTCCGGTCAATGGCAAAAAAGAGCATTTCTGTGGGAAAAATTCCCTTCATGTCTTCGTCAAGCGAAGCGGAGCGCCTGATCGTGCGTCCCTCCGGCCTGGCGGAAGAGGTTTATCGCCGTATCCGGGCCGATATCATGTCGCTGCGGCTGCCGCCCGAGACCCGGGTTTCGGTGGACAGTCTGGCGCGGGAACTGGGCGTGTCGCAGACCCCCATCCGCGAGGCGCTGTCCATGCTGGAAGCCAATGGCCTGGTCAGCAAGCGCCATTTCGCCGGCTATGCCACCAGCCCGCGCATGGGCCGGGCCCAGCTGGACGAGCTGTTCGAGTTCCGCCTGCTGATCGAGCCGCATGCGGCGCGCAAGGCGGCCGAAGGCATGGCCGAGGCCGAGATGGCGGCGCTGGCCAGCGGCGAGAGCGCGCCGTCGCACGATGCCTTTGCCGACATGGACACCGAATTTCACCGCCTGATCGCGCAAGGGGCGGGCAATCACCTGATCGCCGATTCCCTGGCGCGGCTGCATATCCATGTCCATATTTTCCGCTCCTGCTTCCGCAGCGAGATCGCGGAGGAAGCGGTGCATGAGCATGACGCCATCATCGCCGCCATTCGCGCCCGCGACGGCGCGGGCGCGCAGACCGCCATGCGCAGCCATATCGAGCGCAGCTATGGACGGCTGCGCGATTTCATAAAAGACTAGCCGTTCTGGGACTTGCGCCAGGCGGCGTAGCGCGCCTTGTTCTCGTCATTGGGCGGATAGAGGCCGGGCAGGGGCACGCCTTTTTCCACCTCGCCCATGATCCAGCCTTCCATCACTTCCTGCTCGGACGCCATCTCGGTGACCTCGGCCAGCAGGGCCTGGGGGATCACCACGGCGCCGTCGCCGTCGGCGACAAGCGTGTCGCCCGGAAAGATCGCCACCCCGCCGCAGGCAATGGGCTCCTGCCAATTGACGAAGGTCAGGCCCGCCACCGAGGGCGGCGCCGCCGCGCCCGCGCACCATACCGGCAAGCCGGTCATCAGCACGCCTTCCATGTCGCGCATCACCCCGTCGGTGATCAGGGCGGCGACCTTGCGCTTGGCCATGCGGGCACAAAGGATATCGCCGAAGATGCCGGCGTCGGTCAGGCCCATGGCGTCGGCGACAGCGATCACGCCTTCTTCCATCGCCTCGATGGCGGCGCGGGTGGAGATGGGCGAGGCCCAGCTGGCGGGTGTCGCCAGGTCCTCGCGCGCCGGCACGAAGCGCAAGGTGAAAGCCGGGCCGACCACCCGCGTCTGGCCGGGCTGCTTGGGAAAGGCGCCGCGCAGCCAGACATTGCGCAGACCCTTCTTCAACAGAACGGTGGTCAGGGTCGCGGTCGAGATCCTGGAGAGAATGTCCTTGCTGCGCGTGTCCATGTCGGGTTCCTAACTGCCGCTATTTTTCCGGCAAGGCGAAGATGGCGAAGGCGTCGCCGAATATCGGGCGGCCGTCATTATGCATCAATATCTCGCCGCCATGACAGCCGCTGGCGCCGACCGCGATATATTGCACGCCCTTGATCTTGTAGGTGATGGGCGGGGTGCAGACGCCGGCGCCCAGCGGATAGTGCCACAGTTTCTCGCCGGTTCTCGCATCAAAGGCGTTGAAATCGCCGTTCATCTCCCCGGTGAACACCAGACCGCCCGCGGTTGCCAGGGCGCCGCCATACATCGGGCGGTCGGACTTGTACTGCCAGGCAATGGCGCCGGTATCGGTGTTGACGGCGGTGAAGGTGCCGCTGGGCGGGAAAATCTTGAGATTGGTGGCCATGTTGCCGCCGCTATACTGCCCCGCAATGGGCGTGCCGGGCTTGTAGACATCGGGCAGCGGCTTGTTGATCACGAAGTCGTGCGCCTCGTTGACCCCCATGGTGTAGAAATACCGGGTCTGGGGCGAGAAGGCGGGCGGCGACCACATCGCTCCGCCCTTGTTGCCGGGATAGATCGTCATCGGCGTGCTGGTCAGCGGCTTCATGAAATTCTCGTTGACCATCACGATCGGCGGCGACTTGCGGATCAGCTTGCCGGTGAGGCGGTTGACGATGAAGACATTGCCAACCTTGCCGGCCTCGGCCGCCGCCGGCACCAGCTTGCCATGCGCGTCGATCGTGTCGAACAGCACCACCGGCGCGCAGGCGTCATAGTCCCAGATGTCGTGCGCGACCTGCTGGTACCACCAGCGAAGCTTCCCGGTCGTCCCGTCGATGGCGACGATGGAGTCGGTATAGGCGTTGTCGCCCTGGCGGCTTGAGCCGTCCAGGTCGGGATTGGGATTGCCGGTGGCGAACAGGATCAGGTTGTTCTTCACGTCGATGGCGGGGCTGTTCCACACCGAGCCGCCGCCATATTTCCAGCTGTCGCCGCTCCAGCTCTTGCCGCCGGGCTGGTCCGGCGCGGCGGTTGTGTTGAAGCGCCACACCAGCTTGCCCGTTTTGGCGTCGAGCGCCTCCAGGAAGCCGCGCGTCGGCCATTCGGCGCCGGCATTGCCCACCAGGATCATGCCGTTATAGGCGATGGGCGCCATGGTGAAGGAATAGAAATAGGCGGGCTGGGGCAGGGCATTGTCGTGCTCGGTTTTCCACAGCAGCGCGCCAGTGCGCGCGTCCAGCGCCACGACATGGCCGTCCAGCTGCGCCGCGAACACCTTGCCATAGGCCACTGCGACGCCGCGCGCCTGCTGGCCGCAGCACAGGTTGGCGTAGCCCAGCTTCGGCGAATAGGCCCACAATTGCTTGCCGGTGATGGCGTCATAGGCCTGGATGTTGTTGTCGCCGGTCTCCAGATAGAGCACGCCATCCACTTCGATCGGCGTCATCTCGGTGGTCTTGGTGATGCCGGTCTGGATGATGGCGGTCGGACGCAGCTGCCGGACATTGGACGTGGTGATATCGGTGAAGGGGGAGAAGCGCTGATTGTCGTAGGTGCGGCCATGCAGGATCCAGTCGTCGGAGCGGTCGGAGTCCAGCATCATCGCGTCGCTGACATCGACCTTCTGGGTCACGGCCTGCATCTGGAAGGAGCCGGGATTGGCCACCACCGCGCCAAGCGCGATGGCGCTGACGCCGTTGGTCGTCCGGCCGCCGACCGGCGCGGCTGCTTCGCCCGCGCTTCCCACCGGCTCCGGCGCCTTTGCCGCCTGTCCCAGCGCGCTGCCGCCCAGGCCCAGGCATGCCGCCGTCAGCAATGCGATCGCGGATTTCTTCATGATGTCCCCCTGCAGACCGGTCTACGGCATGACCTTGGTATCGCTCAGGCCCGCCGCGCCGGACTCCAGCGCCACGTCTCCGGCGGGATAGCCGTTGCGCTGCAGGATATAGGCGGTGACGGCGCTATAATCCTCCGGCGTCAGTGACCCGGGATCGGACTGCGGCATGGTGTTGACCACCACATCCAGCAGCGATTGCACCGTCATGCCCTGCGCCGTGGCCATTTCGCCGAAAATCTCTCCCCCCAAGGCGGGCGCCGCGACACCTTCCAGCTGCGCGCCGTGGCAGGCCCCGCAGGACTGCGCATAGACGGCGGCCCCGGCATTGGCCTGCTCGGCGGTATAGAGCGCGGGCTTGGCGTCCTGGGCGCCGGCAAGATGCGGCAATGCGGCAAACATGGCGGTGGTGGAAAGCAACAGAAGCGGGCGGTGCATGGCGGTCCCCTGGACGGTTTATTTTATCGGCGAAGGATAACGGCAAGCCTGCGGATTGGCCAGCAGAGGGGACTGGCGCGCGACCGAAAAATCCTCAACCGATCAGCGCCTTCAATTCCTTCAGGCCGTCCGCGAAGGAGATTTGCGGCGACCAGCCCAGCATGGCCTTGATCTTGGAGATGTCGGCAAGGGTGGCGGCGGAATCGCCCTTGCGCCCCGCAACATGGACCTGGCGGGGCGAGATCATGTCCGCCAGTTCCTTGACCGAAAGGTTTTCGCCGCTGCCGACGTTGAACGTCTCGCCCCGCACCTTGCTTTCATAGGCGGCAATATTGGCGGCAACCACGTCGCGCACATGCACAAAGTCGCGCCGCTGACGGCCGTCGCCGTGGATTTCCAGAACCGCATTGTCGGCCAAGTTGCGCAGGAATATTCCCAGCACCAGGGCATAGGCGCCGGTTTGCGGCTGGCGGGGACCATAGGCGTTGAAGTAGCGCAGCACCACGGCGGGCAGATCGAAGTCCTTGTCGAACAACAGGCAGTATTGCTCGCCGACCCGCTTGGTCAGTCCATAGATATTCAGCAGGTCGGGCGGATCGCTTTCGCGGTGCGGCGGCGGCCGGTTGCCGTAATAGGTCGAGGAGCCGCTGTAGATAAAGCGTTTGGCGCCGGCGTCGCGTGCCGCCAGCAGCATGTTCTGCGTGCCGGTGATATTGGACTGGGTGCAGACGTCGATCTGCTCCTGGGACGGGCCGGATCGCGACATGGCGGCGCAATGAAACACGCCGTCCATGCCGGCGGCGGCGCGCCGGCAGGTATCGGGGTCGCGTATGTCTCCCTGAATAAACGCGGCTTGCGGCGGCACCCATTCGCGCCTGCCATAGACCAGGCTGTCCAGCACGCGCACCGTATAGCCCCGCGCCAGGAGGCCTTCGCACAGATGGCTGCCGATGAAGCCTGCGCCGCCGGTGACCAGGACTGTCGTCATAAGGTTTTTCTATACAGGTTTTGGAAGAAGGATAAATCTTCCTTGGTATTGATGCCGCGTGCCTCGGTTGCGTCGGCCACTTCCAGCGGGGTTACCATCCAGCCTTGCGCACAAAGATAGGGAAGAAAGGGCAGGAAATTGATTTCTCCGGTGGCGCCGCCGCGGGGTGCCTGGATCAGGTAGCTGTCCCACGCATCCGCCAACCCCTCGGTTCCCAGCAGGAAGGTGCCGACATCGGAAAAACCGTCGGGGGCGGTTTGCTCGCCCTCGCGGGTCTGCAGCACCCGCGCCAGTTTCGTCCCTGCAAAGCGGTATTCGACATAGGGCCTGGTCATCCGCGTGACCGGCAGCACGGCATGGTGCCGGGGCGGGACAAGCGCGTCCAGGGCGCGGCGCAGGGTATCGGACGAAACGAATACCTGGTCGCCCCATACGATCAACACCGCGTCAAACCCGGCCCATGCCGCGCGGGCGCCGAAGATCGCATCGCCCATGCCCAGCGGCGCCGGCTGGATGCTGTACGAAACGTCGGGCGGCAGGGGCGGGAAGTCCCGTTCGCCATCCGGCGAAAGAACCAGGTGGATGTGATCCACCAGCGGCGCCAGCTTGGCATGCAGCACCGACCAGATGGTGTCCCGCTCGCTCAGGGGCGCGAGGATTTTGGGCGCAGCGGTTCCCAATCGGCTGCCGCGGCCCGCGGCGGGAATGACGGCGCACACACGCAACGTCATAGCAGCGCCGTCAGATTGCGCAGCCCGCGCCGTACCCGCCAGTTGGGATCGGTGAAGCCTGAAAAGGTGCGGTACAGGACCGGCAATTCCGCCACCTCGACGCCCTGGCGGATCAGCTGGCGCACGATTCCCAGCGGCGCGGTGCCCGTGATCTCGCCCAGGCCCGCCAGCGCATCGCGGCGGAACACCCGCAGGCCCGTCAGGGGATCGGAGAAGATCACGCCGGTGCGGAAATAGAACAGCATGCTGAGAAAGAAGGCCGCCGCCTTGCCCAGCGTGTAAAGCAGCCGGTTCTCGCCATAGGCCGCCCGCACCGAGGTGATGAACTGGCGCCGGCTCTGGGTGCGCGAGCCGAACACCCCGCCCAGCGACCGGCGCTGTTCCAGCAGGCGGATGATGGCCTGCACGTCGGTGAAGCGGTAGGCGCCATCGCCCGTCATCAGCACCAGATAGTCGCAAGTGCCGCTCCGCAGCCAGTCGCGGAAATAGGCGATTTCGGGAAACAGCCCCTCCAGCTGCGAGCTGGCCACCGCTGCCTCCTGTTTTGCCAGCCGGTTGAGGGTGAGGTGGACGGACGTGCCGCCCCAGTCCATTTCCAGGAATTCCTCAATCAATTCGTCGCTGGCGACAGAGCGGCCCAGTATGTCGACGAAGATCTCGACGCTGGGCGCGGTGCGGCGGGCGCGCAATCCAAGCACGGTGTCCGCTACCGCGCTGCCGTTATGGACATGGGGCCGGGCAGGCGTGGCCAGCGATCCGCGGCACACATGTGCGCCGCGATAACCCGCGTCGGTCAGCGCGCCCGGCGCCAGCTTGCCGCTCTCATGCAGCAGGATGTGGGTGATACTGGCGCCATAATACATTGCCCGGTCGGCGATATCGCTGGCCGACAGGCCCTGAATGTCGTTGTCGTCCTCCAGGTTCATCACCAGGGTCTTGACCGGCGCGGACGCCGCACGCAGCGCGGCCTGCGCGATGCGGTAACTGGGGAACAGTGAGGAATGCTGGGTGCCCGGGCCATAGAGAATGATGTCGGCGCCGGCCAACGCCTCCGCCGCGGCCGCGGAGAGTTTGGGCACGGCATCGCGCGCCGCCAGCCAGGCCTGCTTGCCGCCAAGGTCCAGGGCCGCCAGCGCCTGGGTATCCTCGGGCGCAAGCGCCTGTTCCAGCAGATAGAGATTGGTGATGGGACTGGCGCCCTGGGCTCCCACGATCGCTGCCTCGTTGGCCAGCACGGTGCCGTCCTGCTTCAGTCCCGCCAGCACGCGGTTGTGCTGCTCGCTGACATTCAGCAGCCGGGCGCGGGTTCCCACCAGCTTGCTCACCGTGGCCGCTGCGGCGTTGAAATCGTTGTTCTGCTCCAGATAGGCGCCCGCGAACACCAGATTGCCCAGTGAGCAATCGCGATAATCGAATTGGCGGCCCGCGCCATGGGCGAAAAACCGGGTCAGCAGCGCGCGCATGCGGCTCGCGGCCTGCGGCGACAATTGCGCGAACCAGCTTTTGACCGGCTCCTCCAGCGCCGCCGGATCGCCGCTGTCGCCATAGCGCGCCATGCCCGCGATCTGCGCCCCGCCCTGCAGGCGGTATTCCATCAGGCTCTTCAGCGCATATTGGGCCTGGGAATAGTTGCCGAACAGGTAGGACAGGTTCTTGCGGAAATCCGACGGCCCCAGCATGCCCGGAATGAAGTTGCGCAAGGCCCCGGTGGAGAGGCCGTCGTCATAGGCATTGACCAGCAAAGTCAGGTCCACACTGCTGTGGCGCAGCAGGGCGCGGATGATGGTGGCGCTGCCCCGGCCGCCGCAGAACAGCACGATGCGGGTGGGCGTGCTCATGGCAGCGGCCGGATGAGAATGCCCGTGCGCAGCAGCAGCTGGCGCAGGGCGATGTAGCTGACGAACAGGAAGCGGTGCAGCGCGCCGCGCGCCAGCTTCATGCTGCTGACGCCGGTGGCGCGCGGGCGGTGGGCGATCTGCACCTCCACCGGCACGATGCCGCGTTCCAGCAGCCGGGAGGTGACTTCGGTGGAATAGTTCATGCCTTTGGCTTCCAGCCCCAGCCCGCGCAAGGTCGGTCCCCACACAAGTTTGAAGGCGCAATTGAAGTCCTGGATGCGGCTGCCATGCACCAGGTTGCACATCGCGCCGCTGGCCCAGCTGCCAAACCGGGCGAAGGCCGAATCCTTTTTCTGGCGGATGCCGATGGCGGCCCGGCCGCCCGCACGGCGCACCGCCGCCAGCATGTCCGGCAGATTCTGGATCGCGAATTGCCCGTCGGAATCCATCAGCAGCACCCAGTCGCCTTTGGTGGCCGCGATCGCCGCGTTCAGCGCCGCCGCGGCGCCCTGGTTGGCGGCAAAATGCAGCGGGCGCAATTGCGGATAGGTCAATGTCAGGCGGTCCAGAATGTCGCCGGTCGCATCCTTGCTGCCGTCGTTGCAGATCACGATCTCGAATTCCGCCAGATCGGTCCGGGCCGACAGGAAGCGGTGCCAGTCCGCGACAAGGGCTTCGATCCCCCCGGCCTCGTTATAGGCGGGTGCGGCGATCGACAGGCGAATGGGCTGGGACAGGCTTTGCGCGGGCACGCTCATGTCTCATTTAACATGGCGCGATAGGCCGCTTCCAGGTTGCGGGTGAAGCGGGCGGTGTCGAACAGCACCATCCGCGGCCGGCTCGCCGCCATCTTGTCGCGAACAGCCGCCAGGGCGGCGGGCTCGCGCGCAAGTTTCAAAGCCAGCGCTTCATACGCCGCCAGATCGGCCGCGATCAGTTCGGGCAGGCCGGCGGCTTGCAGAATGCTCGCGGCGACGCGCGCCGGAAAGGAACGGCCGGGCGTGGTGATCAGCGGCAGGCCCATCCAGACGGCGTCGCTGGCGGTGGTGTGGGCGTTGTAGGGCAGGGTATCGAGAAACAGGTCGGCCAGTTGATGGCGGGCCAGGTGGCGCTGCGGCGTGGTGCGGCCCGCGAAGATCAGCCGCTGGGCCGCGACGCCGCGCGCGGCGGCCTGCCGGCACAGATTTTCGCGGATGCTGGCATTGCCTTCCAGCAGCCACAGCACGCTGGCCTCCACGCGGTCCAGAAGCCGCATCCAGATATCGAAAATCTCGGGCGTGATTTTCCAATTGTGGTTGAAACAGCAAAAGACAAAACCGTCCTCGGGCAAGCCGGCCTCGGCCCGGCCGGGCGGCGCGCCACTTTCCCGCCTGGTATCGGTGACCCACAGCGTGTCGGGCAGGGCGGCAATCTTTTCGCTGAAGAATTCGCGCTGGTCCGCGGGCACCACCAGCGGATCGGCAATGAGGTAATCTATAAAGTCGCTGCCCGAGGTGCCGGGAAAGCCCATATACTTGGCCTGGACCGGCGCGGGGCGGTGCGCCAGGACCCAGGGCCGCGCCCCGCTGGTATAGCCGCCCAGATCGACCGCGATATCGATTTCCCATTGCCGCAACAGTTCCGCCACCTCCCGGTCGCCCTGCTGGCGGGCGTCATGAAAGCGGTCGAAGGCCTTCACCAGCCTGGTTCGCATCTCGCCACTGTCTTCGGGCCCGAAGGATACGGCGGTGATCTCGAAGCGATCGCGGTCGTGCCGCTCGAACATCTCCACCATCAGGGAGGCGGTGACGTGCTGGTGAAAATCCGCGGAAAGATAGGCAATGCGAATCTTGCCGTGATCGTAGCGCTGTCCGCTCCACAGCGGCGTCAGCGGCCCGGGCCCCGCCTGGCGCACATAATTCCGCGAGCAGCGCAGCTGCAATTCATTGTCGTCCCAGTATCCCATCAGCACGAAGGGCTGGATCAGCGATTTGCCCGCCAGCACTTCGCCCTTGAGCGCGTCGGCCAGGCCGGACCTGCGCCTCCAGTCGCCGACGGTCATGGCGGCATTGGCCAGCCCGCTGAGGGCCCTGGGATGGGCGGGATCGATCGCCAGGGCCTGTTCATAGGCGGCCAGGGCCTCTTGCGGCCGGTTGAGTTCCAAAAGCGCGTTGCCGCGGTTGTACAACGCGTCGGCGAAATCGGGCCGCAAGGCGATGGCGCGGTCGCACGCGGCCAGCGCATCGGAGAAACGCTTCAGGCCGAACAGGGCGGTGGCGCCGTTGTTGAGCGCTTCGGCGTAATCGGGGCGCAGCGCCAGGGCGCGTTCGTAACTGGCCAGCGCCTCTCCCATCCGCTTGAGGTCGAACAGAATGATGCCGCGATTGTTCCAGGCTTCCGCGAAGCCATTATGGGCCTGAAGCGCTTTCTCGACGCTGGCCAAGGCGTCTGCGTGTCGCTTGAGGCCTTGCAACGCCAGGGCGCGGTTGTTGAGCGTGTCGGGAAAGTCCGGTGCCAGCACCAAGGCGCGGTCATAGGCCGCCAAGGCATCCTCAAGGCGGCCAAGGCCCGCCAGGACAATGCCGCGCGTGTTCAGGGCCTCCACATAATTGGGCTGCAACGCCAGCGCCCGGTCGGCGCTGTCCAGCGCATCGTCCAGCCGTCCCAGATCACGCAGCACCAGGGCGCGCTTGTTCCAGGTGGCGAAATAATCGGCTTTGACCGCCAGCGCCTGGTCATAGCTGTCCAGTGCCTCCCGCAGCCGCCCCTGCGCCCGCAGCACATTGCCGAAATTGGACAGGACTTCGGGGGCCTGGGGTTTCAGCGTCAGCGCCGTGCCCATCAGCGCCAGCGCCTCGCTGTTGCGTCCCTGCTGGGCCCGCACCACGCCCAGCATGTGGTGGGCCGTGGGTTCCCGCGGTGCCACCGCCATCAGTTGCAGGTAAAGCCGCTCGGCCTCGGCCAGCTTGCCCGTCTGGTGGAAGGCGATCGCCTGATTGAGAATGGCCTGCGGATCCATGGCTGTTCTAGACAGTAAGCCGGTTTTGGCTGCAAGTCGTCCGAACGGCGGCGTGCGGTGCATCGGTACGGACGGCAGCCAGACCGGCTGGAAAGCCGGTGACTTATTATCATGTGTCCGGTTCGCCGCTGATGCGAGCGAACCGCCAGGCGCGGTTTTGACGCCAGGCGCGCTAGCCTGATTTGCCGGGTTCACCGGCCGGCCTCGGGGTTCGCCGAAAGATCCCGCCCTGTCGGTTAAGCAGATATTTATGTTGGCATTTACGGAATGCTGCATCGCAGCATTCGGCGTTGCATTTATAGCACTTCCCGGGACTAGATGTGCCGAACGATTGGCGGGGGGCATATTTAGCTCGATCAGTCACCCACCACTCTGCTATCCAACCGGCCGATGTCCGGCATTACGCCGGTAGAACAACCGTCCAGGGGGACTATTCCAATGAACTATGGTTTGACCAAGACACGCGTGCGTCTCGCCGGCGGTGCCGCCATTTTGGCGTTGAGCGCTGGCGCTGCCATGGCGCAGGAAGGTGTCGAACAGGTCGTGGTGTCCTCGACCCGCCTTCAGAGCGCGGGTTTTGATGCGCCGACCCCGACCACGGTGGTGAGCGCCGCCGACCTGGAAGCCCAGGCCAAGCCCAACGTCTTCGACGCCATCACCCAGATGCCCGCCCTGCAGGGCTCGACGGGTGTCGGCTACAATACCGGTTCAACCACCACCGGCCTGATCGGCCTTTCCGCGCTTGGCCTTCGCGGCCTGTCGCCGCTGCGTACCCTGGTGCTGATCGACGGCCAGCGCGTGGTTGGCGGTAACTTCAACGGCGCCGTCGATGTCAGCCAGATGCCGCAGATGCTGATCAAGCGCGTCGACGTTGTGACCGGCGGTGCCTCGGCCTCCTGGGGTTCGGACGCCGTCGCCGGTGTCATCAACTTCGTCACCGACACACGGTTCGAAGGCTTCAAGGCCAATCTGCAGGCCGGTCTTTCGACCTATGGCGATATGGGCACCGTCACGGCGCAGGCTGCGGCGGGCACCAGCTTTGCCGGCGGCCGCGGCCATTTTGAAGTCGCCGCCGAATATTCCTACAATGATGGCCTGCTGCCGCGCTACCCGACCACCTCGCAATTCGGCGCCCAGCCCAATATCGGCGGCCGCACCATCGCCCGCCAGTCGGGCACGTCCAGCTACAGTTCCGATTCCGCCACCCCGGCCGGCCAGCCGCGCACCTATTATGGCCCCCTGATCCAAAATACCGGCAATGCCGCCAATGGCCTGATCACCAACGGCCCGCTGATCGGCACGACCTTCAGCAATGGCCAGCCGGTCGCGTGGGACTATGCCGGCAACTGCTACACTGATGCGAGCAATACGCTGAAAGGCAACATCGGCAACAACTGCTTCGGCACGCCGTCCGATCCGGGCAACCAGAACGATTCGCATCACTTTACCCAGGGCCTGTATGACCCGCTGACCCGCGGCGATGTCTATGCCCGCGTCTCCTATGACCTGACGCCGACCACGCAGATCTTCGCCAGCCTGAACTATGGCATCAGCCGGACCCAGAACACCCCGGCGCAGGGCAACTCCTCCAAGAGCGGCACGCTCCGTTGCGACAACGCCTATCTGCTGCAGATGGGATTATTTGCCGATACCGCGGCGTGCCTTGCGGCCTATCCGGGCAATGCCATCAATTATGGCAGTGACTGGGTGAACATCCCCTATCGACCAGCAGATGTTCCTGCTGCGCACCATGCGCCGCGGCGTTGTCGGGGGCAACGGCACCTTCGACTTCCTCAGCAAGACCTGGTCTTGGGATTCCTACTTCCAGCACGGCGAGACCGACACCAGCGTCAAGATCTACAACATGCCCCTGTCCAATGCGCCGGCCGATCCGGGCACAGGCAAGGTGAGTGCGGCGGTCTCGCGCTTCAACCTGTCGCAGGACGCGGTGTTCAATTCGAGGGGGCAGATCGTCTGCCGCAACACCATTGCCCAGGCCTATGGCTGCGTGCCATGGAACCCCTTTGGCGGCACCCTGTCCGCCGGCCAGGTCGCCTACTTTGACGGCCAGAACGGCCCCGGCGGCACCACCATTGGACCGACCTCGATCCAGACCGTGCGCCAGGAAGCCTTCAGCTTCGCGGTCAACGGCTCGCCGATCGACAGCTGGGCCGGTCCTGTCTCGGTCGCGGCCGGTTACGAATACCGCGAAGAGCATTACAGCCAGCGTGCCGACCCGTACGCCGCCGGTGTGTCGGCCTCGACCCCGCCGACCATCGACATGCCCTGCACCGATCCGTTCATCGACTGCGGCTTGACCACCAACGGTTCGCTGGGCGCCTGGAACGCGGGCAACTACCACAACGGCCGCGGCACCTATCACGTGAACGAAGTGTTCGTGGAATTCGGTATTCCGCTGCTCAACGACCAGTTCTGGGGCAAGATGGATCTCGACCTGGGTGGCCGCCATGCGCGCTACAGCACGGCCGGCGACGCCAACACCTGGAAGGTCGGCCTGACCTGGGACACGCCGGTCCCCGGCATCCGTCTGCGTGGGTTGCAGTCCCGCGACATTCGCGCGCCGAACCTGTCGGAACTGTTCTCGCCGCCGCAGGGCCTGAACGGCAGCTTCACCAACGAGTTCACCGGCCAGACCCAGCAGCAGATCATCTCGGTTAATGCGGGCAACCCCCTGCTGAAGCCGGAACGGGCATCGACCACGGAACTGGGCATCGTGTGGCAGCCGGACTTCATTCCCGGCTTCCAGGCCTCGATCGACTATTATCGTATCGATGTGAAGGCGGTTATCCAGGCCGTAGGCCAGCAGACCATCGAAGATCTCTGCTTCCGCGGTTTCCAGACCTACTGCCAGCAGGACACGATTACCACCGCCAACGGCGTCAACCAGAGCGCATCGGCGCCCGGCGGTGGTTCGGCTCCCCTCTGTCGACTCCAGTTCCCAATCAGGTCTTCCAGATCGTCTCCAAGGCGTTCAATGCCGCGAGCCTGCTGACCGATGGTTTCGATTTGGAAGCCAGCTATCAGTTCGACCTGCAGGACTATGACGTCCCCGGCAACTTCACGCTGCGGTCGTTGGTCACCCACACCAGCAAGTTCATCTCCGACCCGGGCTTCCCCGGTTCGCAGAGAAATATTGAGCTGGCCGGTGCGGTGGGCGGCGGCGGCAACAGCCAGACCTACAACCAGACCGGTGGTAACGTCCTGAACTGGAAGCTGCTGGAAACCCAGAGCTACCAGAACGACGTCTGGGGCATCAACCTGACGGAACGCTGGTATTCGGGCGGCGTGTTCACCAACCGCAATACCCTGGTGTGCGCGCCCGGTACCTGCCCGGCTCCCACCACCCAGACCCCGACCATCAACTTCAACAAGGTCAGTTCGATCCTGTACCTGGATGTCGGTGCCAACTGGAACGTCAGCGACAAGACCCAGCTCTATACCAAGATCGACAATATCGCGAATACCCGTCCGCCGGATACCGGCGGCCAGAACGCCAACAACACGCTGTATGACGTGATTGGCCGCATGTTCCGCGTCGGTGTGCGCTTCAACAACTAGGCGAAGCGCAAGCCAAGAACAGGGGCTCCCGGCAACGGGAGCCCTTTTTCTTTGTCTCGGACATGATGGGCGAAGTTTTGCATGGCCCCCGCCAGTACCGGCGGTAGAGCTTTTCGGCTATCCCAAGCGCGCCGCGCCGGGGGGCGGCAAGCGCCTGGTCCTGTCGGGCCTGAAGGGTCGTTTGCCGTCTTTATGGCGGGGGCACAGCAGCGGCGAAATGGCCCTGAATTCAACGATACCGGGCCCTTGCACCCCGGGCGGACGGGGCCTAAACGGGATGGGTCATGCCCGCATCCGGCGCTCCGAAACCCCATTTTCGCACCATTGCCCTTATCGTCGGCGCCGCCATGTTCATGGAGCAGCTGGACGGCACGGTGCTGGCGACCGCGCTTCCCAGCATGGCACGCGAACTGGGCGTCACCGCTCCCAGCCTGTCGATCGCCCTGACCTCCTATCTGATCAGCCTGGCGATCTTCATTCCGGTGTCGGGGCGCATTGCCGACCGTTTCGGTGCACGTACGGTGTTTCGCAGCGCCATCATCGCCTTCATCCTGGGCTCCATCGCCTGCGCCCAGGCGCCCACCGTCGGCTTTCTGGTGGCGGCGCGATTCTTTCAGGGCGTGGGCGGCGCGTTGATGCTGCCGGTCGGGCGGCTGGTGTTGATGCGCAGCGTGGAAAAGCGCGATCTGATCCAGGCGACCAGCTGGGTGCTGATCCCGGCCGTCGCGGGCCCCATTCTGGGGCCGCCGATCGGCGGTTTTATCGTCACCTATCTGGACTGGCGCTGGATCTTCTACATCAATGTGCCGATCGGCATTCTGGGTGTGGTCCTGGTCAGCCTGTATATCGCCAACACGCGCGGCGAGGTGCCGGAGAAGACCGACTATCAGGGGATAGTCCTGTCCAGCCTGTCGCTGGGCCTGTTGCTCTTCGGCTTTGAACTGGCAAGCCATGACGGACAATTTACGCGCGCGCTGATGCTGCTGGCCGTCGGGGGCTTACTGGGCATCTTCTATATTCGCCATGCCCGGCGTACCAAGGATCCGATCCTCGATATTTCGCTGATGAAGATTCCCACCTACGGAATCTCGGTGATCGCCGGCGCCATTACCCGGGTCACCCAGGGCGCGCACCCTTATCTGCTGCCCTTGATGATGCAGCTGGGCTTCGGCCTGTCGGCCGCCCAATCCGGACTGATGACCCTGGCAACCGCTGTCGGCTCCATTCTCGCCAAGCCGGCGGCGCCGCCCATCCTGCGGCGCTTCGGCTTCCGCGATACCCTGGTGGTGAACGGCTTTTTCGCCAGTGCCGGCTATGCCCTGTGCGGGTTGTTTCGTCCAGGCTGGCCGATAGCGCTGATGTTCATGGTGATGTTGGCCAGTGGATTTTTCATGTCCATACAATTCACCGGCTACAACACCATTGCCTATGACGAAATCAAGCAGGACCACATGGGCAGCGCCACCAGTTTCTACTCGACATTCCAGCAGCTGATGCTGTCCATCGGCATCTGCGCCGGCGCGGCGGCGCTGCAGGGCTCGATGGTGCTGGGAGGGCATCGCTTGCCGCAATTCGTGGATTTCACCGCCGCCTTCTGGACGGTGGCGCTGATATCGCTGAGCGCCACGATCTGGAACCGCAAGTTCAGCCATGAAGCCGGCACCGAGATCAGCGGCCACACGCCGCGCACCTGGCCCGCGCGCCAGGTGATCAAGGAGCCGCGCGGGCTCAATTCCTGAAGGAGGGTGGATGTCGACGTTTCAGATCGGCGACGAGATTTGGGTAAACCGGCTGGGTTTTGGCGCCATGCAGATCACCGGTCCCGGTGTCTGGGGACCGCCGCGCGACCGCGCCGGGGCAATCGGCGTGCTCAAGCGGCTGCCGCAGCTGGGCGTGAATTTCATCGACACCGCCGACTTTATGGCCCCGACGTCTCCGAGCAGCTGATCCGCGAGGCGCTGCATCCCTATGATGGGCTGCTGATCGCCACCAAGGCCGGTTTCACCCGAAGTGGCCCCTATCACTGGCACGTCGATTGCCGGCCCGAACATCTGATCGCCCAGGCCCATAAGAGCCGCCGCCAGCTTGGCGTGGAGCAGATCGGCCTGTGGCAACTGCACCGCATTGATCCGCGGGTTCCCCGCGGCGAACAGTTCGGCGCGGTCAAGCAGCTCCTCGACGAGGGCGTGATCCGCCATGCCGGCCTGTCGGAAGTCTCGGTGGCCGAGATCAAGGCGGCGTCGCAGGTGTTCCGGGTTGCGACCGTGCAGAACAGCTACAATTTGGCCGACCGGCACAGCGACGATGTGGTGGATTATTGCCAGGCCAACGGCATCGGCTTTATCCCCTATTATCCGCTGGGCGATGGCGAACTGGCCAGGCCGGGCGGGGCGCTGGACAAGCTGGCCAGGGCCAAGGGCGTTGCGCCGGGGCAGGTGGCGCTGGCCTGGCTGCTCAAGCGCAGCCCCGTGATGCTGCCCATACCGGGCACTTCGAAGGTCACCCATCTGGAAGAAAATGTCGCGGCGGCCTCCGTCACCTTGACGGACGCGGAATTCGCCGCGCTGGACCGCAAACGCCGCTGAGCTATGCTGCCGTTAAAACAGACGGGGCGGGACCATGAAGACCAAGGCACTTTTGCTGGCATTTGTTATCGCGACGCCGGCCCAGGCAGCGGTCGTCCGGCTCACGGTGGAAAAGACCACGCCCCTGGCCGGCGGCTATCAGCTGCTGGAGGGCCATTTCACCGGCGCGCTGGACCCCAGCGACAGCCATAACGCCCAGGTCAACGACATCAAGCTGGCGCCGCGCGGGGCTGGCGGGAAGGTGGAATATTCGGCCACCTTCGCCATCGCGCGGCCCACGGGCCGGATGTCCGGCGTGCTGGTCTATGACGTACCCAATCGCGGCCGCGGCGCGGCGGCAGCCATCGGCGAGGGCCATGTCAATGTGGTCAGCGGCTGGCAGGGCGACCTGGAAGACAAGCCCGGCGTCCAGCTGATCCATGTCCCTTCGGCTCCCGTCACCGGTCCGGCCTATGTGCGTTTCATGAACATGCCGGCCGGCACCACCACCATGCCGGTCAAGGGCGGGCCCCAGGGTGGCCAGGGTGCGCGCGAATTCGACGTCGCGACGGCGGCGGGTGCGCGGCTTTATACCGGAGTTTCCGACGAACGGCCCACCGAACAAAAGCAGGTGCCGGGCAGCGACTGGGCCTTCGCCGATTGCAGCGTCACGCCGTTTCCCGGCAAGCCGGACCTGACCAAGCTGTGCGTCAAGGGCGGTTTTGATCCAAAACTGGCCTATACCTTGGCCTTCACCGCCAAGAATCCCAAGGTTTTCGGCATCGGCTTTGCCGCCACCCGTGACCTGATCGCCTTCCTGCGCCATGACACCTCGCCGGCCAATCCGCTGGCCGGAAAAATACGCTGGGCCATCGGGCGCGGCGTTTCCCAATCCGGCAATTACCTGCGCGCGCTGGTCAATCTGGGATTTAACACGGCGGAAGACGGCCGTATCGTGTTTGACGGCATCAATCCCCTGGTGGCGATGCGGATGAATTCCATGAGCTACCGCTTCGCCACGCCGGGGGGACTGGTCGGGCTCTATGAAGTCGGCAATGAGGGCATCAACTGGTGGAGCGACTATGACGACCGTGCGCGCGGCCAGGGCGTGCACGGCCTGCTGGACCGCTGCCGCCCCGACAAGACCTGCCCCAAGGTGGCCGAGGTCCTGGGGTCCGCGGAATTCTGGAACCTGCGCGCCAGCGTGGATTTTGTCGGCACCGACCTGAAGGCCGATATTCCGCTGCCGGACAATGTGCGGCGCTATTACAATGCGGGGGTCCACCATAATGGCGGGCGCGGCGGCTTCGACCTGGTCACCCCGCCGACCAATGCCTGCCTGCTGTCGTCCAATCCCAATCCGGCCTCGGACACCAATCGCGCGGTATTCGCCGCCCTGGTGGACTGGGTGACAAAGGGGACCGCGCCGCCGCCCAGCAAATATCCGCGCCTGGCGGCGGGCGAGTTGATCACGCCGGAAGCCTATGTCCGGGCGTTTCCAAAAATTCCGGGCGTGCCGCGGCCGGCTTACAGCCCGCTTTACCAATATGATTTCGGCGAGGGTTTCAATGTCCCCGACATGACCGGAGCGATGAGCGTAACGCCGCCGCGCATCGTGAAGACCATCGCGCAACTGGTGCCGCGCGCCGATGCCGACGGCAATGAGCTGGACGGCATCCGCTCGCCGCTGCTGTCCGCCCCGCTGGGAACCTATGTCGGCTGGAATGTCACGGCATCGGGGTTCGAAAAGGGCCGCTATTGTGGCAATACCGGCGGCTTTATTCCCTTCGCCGCCACCAGGACCGAGCGCCTGGCCAAGGGCGATCCGCGCCTGTCGCTGGAGGAACGCTATCCCAGCCATGCCGCCTATGTCGCCCGGGTGAAGGCCCAGGCCGATACGCTGGTGGCGCAGCGCTACATGCTGCCGGCCGACGCGGCACGCATCGTGGCGGAGGCCCAGGCCGCCAAAATCCCGTGAAAAAACCCGCCGGCGCGAACCGGCGGGCTTTCATATAAGCTGATAAATAGGGCCTATTTCACGCCGACGCGGACGTCTTCCAGGATGCGGCGGGCCCGCGTCGTATTGAAGATGCCGCAGGAGCAGAAGCGCGCCATGGTTTCGGCGGCTTCCTTCGGCGTGCGGCGGTTCTCCTTGACGAAGCTCATCATTTTCTGGGCCAGGTTGATGGACAGCATGCCGTGGCCGCACATGGTGGACAGCATCACCGCCTGCTTGGCGGGAACATTGTCGCCCACGTCCTCGAAGCCCAGCGAATAGGCGATGGAGTGGCGCGGAATGCCCGCCGCCTTGCAGGCATTCTTGGCATTCTCGATCGAGGAGGAGATGTTCACCGACAGGCCGAGGTCCTCCTGCTTGATGCGCGTGACGAAGGCCTCCGCATTGGCGCGGTTGTCGAACACTGCGGCCATGGTGCCGGCCTTGCTCATACCTTCCAGCACCTTCTTGAAGTTGGGTTTGTTGCGCTTGCCCCAATGGCCGAAAATGCTCTTGCTGCGGGTGGGGCGCAGGGACCCGCCATGCAGCGCGTCGCCCAGGCTGCAGGGGCTGTATTCGGCCGCGATCTGCATGAAGCGCTTCTGCGCCGCCAGCGCGTCGCCGCTCTGGCCGGCGGCCTTGCTCTTGGCGGGGAGGGAAAAGACGATGTAGTCGTCGACAAAGCTCTCGGCCTTGCCGTAGCGGTGCAGGGTGTTGGTCATGCGTTCACCATTTCCTTCGGCGCCGCGTCAGGCGCGGCCTTGGTCAGATCCCGGATAACCTTGCGGCCCAAGCCGATATTGGTCTTGGCGCGCTGCGGGTTGTAGCCCAGCTTCTCCAGGATCGGCAGTACGATCTTTTCCTCGCCATCGGCATCGCAGCGCACACCGACGCCGATCACCACCTGGGTGGGGATGCGCTTTTCGACGTCCCAGACGATGCGCAGGATTTCCTCGGTGCGCTCGACCGGCACCTTGATCTCGATGATGGCGCTCATCACTTTTTCGTTCAGGATATCGGCCCGGATATCGCCGGTGGCGACGTCGGTCATCAGGGTGGTGACGGGATTGTTCTTTTCGAACGAGACGCCGGCCTTGGCCAGGGCGCGGGACATTTCCTGGAAATCGCGGAAGCGCGCGCCGATGCCCGGGCGGCCGAGTTCGATGGTAAAGCCGACCTGACCGATCGAGACGCGGTCGGTGACGTCGTTGGTCTTGACCTCTTCGGTGCCGCGGCCCGAAACGCCGGTCGATTCATGGGGTACGCGCGGATCGGAAAAGGCGCGGCGCACCACGCGCGGCCATTCCAGCTGGTCGGGCTCGAACGCGGTGGTGGGACAGACGTCGGGTTCCGGTTCGAATCGGACGCGGAAATTGGCCAGGGTACGGCGCACGAAACGCACCGTGGCGGGGGGCAGCACTTCCTTGCTGAGCCCGTTGTAGCAGGCATAGCACTCCACGCATTCGTCGCGGTTAATGGTGGCGCGCTTGAGTTCCGGATCGATATAGATCGCGCCCATCGGGCAGACATAGGTGCAGTTGCCACAGGCGACGCACTTCTTGGGATTGATCTTCATTGTCTTCCTTCCACGGAAAATACATAGGCCGGACGGGGCCTTGGGGCCTTTGCGGCGATTAGAGAGATTGGCCTTTTGGAGTGCAAGTCTTTTCGGTTTTTTGGCTTTAAACAGAGGCCTATTTGCGAATAGCTCTCAGAAACTGAGCCGGAAAGGCACATTTTTTTGTCTTTATAAATTTAACAATACAATTGCGGCAGGCGAATGGGCAATCGCCCACACCCTGCTATCGTCACGGGCAAAAGGGAGAGAAACAATGAGACTTCGCATCCTGGTGCTCGTCCTGGCGGCCGTGCCTTTGACTGCCCTGGCGCAGCCCGCCGACCAGCCCAAGGCGGCGCCCAATCCCAGGACCAACCGCTACGCCACCATCGGCAATTTCCTCAAGCTGCCGCCCGGACGCGCCATGGGCTCGTCCAGCGCGGTGATGGGCGACAGCAAGGGTCATATCTGGGTGGTGGACCGTTGCGGCGTCAATGACTGCGCCGGCAGCAAACTCGATCCGATCATGGAATTCGACGCCCGGGGCAATTTCATCAAGGCTTTCGGCGCGGGGATGCTGCTATTTCCGCATGGCTTCACCATCGACCGCCAGGATCATTTGTGGATCACCGACGGCCACGTCGGCGCCGGCCCGCTCGGCAAGAAAATCGGCGACGACGTGCTGGAATTCGATTCCAGCGGCAAGTTGCTGCGCACCCTGGGCAAGCCCGGTGTTCCGGGCCATGGCCGGGACACGCTTCATGAACCCAATGCGGTTCTGGTGGCGCCCGACGGCAGCATCTTCGTGGCGGAAGGTCATACGGCCGACTACAAGGGCCAGCCGCGCGTCATCAAATTCGACGCCGGCGGCAAGTTCCTGCTGCAATGGGGTTCGTCCGGCACCGGCCCGGGCCAGTTCGGCATGCCGCACTGCCTGGCGATGGATTCCAAGGGCCGGCTCTATGTCGGCGACCGCGACAATAACCGCATCCAGATCTTCACCCAGGACGGCAAGTTCCTGGGTCAGCTCACCCAGTTCGGCCGGCCCAGCGGCATTTCCATCGACCGCAACGACGTGATGTATGTCACCGACTCCGAATCCAAGGACAAGGTTGGGTATGGCCATCATCCGGGCTGGAAGCGCGGCATCCGCATCGGCAGCCTCAAGGACGGAGTCGTCACCGACTTTATTCCGGACACCTATGCCGATCCGGAAGGCAGCGGCACCAGCGGCGGCGAAGGTGTCTGGGCCGACGGCAACGGCGCGGTCTACGGCGCCCAGGTCGAGCAGAAGGCGATCGTCAAATATGTCCGCCGCTAGCGCGCAATGATGGCGCCAGGCTGGGCGACCACCCGGGCGGCCATGGCAAGGCCCGCTTTTGCGGCGTCCAGCGGCGCGCGGCCCTGCAGCCGCGCCGCCAGATAGGCGCCGTTGAAGGAATCGCCCGCGCCCGACGTGTCCACCACCTTCACCGCGCTGGTCGGCAGGGCTACGATCTCATCGCCCATGCGCAAACGGCAGCCTGCCTCGTCGCAGGTCAGCGCGATCTCCCCCGCGGTCAAGGTGGCGGTAAAGCGGATCTGTTCGTCCGGATCGTCCATGCCGTACATCAGCTGATAGTCCTGGCGGCTGGGCAGCACGATGCTGGAAAGCTTCGCCATGGCTTCGAAGGTGTGCCGGGCCTCGTCCATGGATTTCCACAGTGCGGGGCGGATGTTGGGATCGAACGCCACTTTGGTCTTCAAGGTGCCCAGCAGTTCGACAGCCGCCTGACGGTCGGCATAGCTGAGGATGGCCAGCGAAATGCCGGAGACATAGACCAGGTCGGCGGTGTTCAGCACCGTGGCACCGCCCGCCGCCAGCAGCAATCTGAGCCATTCCTTGGCCGGCGTGTCGCTGCGCCAGTAATGGAATTTGCGGTCGCCCTTGGCATTGGTCTCGATCAGGTAAAGCGCCGGGCGCTCGCCCGGAATGCGGAACACCAGCCGGTCGGCGATGCCTTCGCCGCGCCAGGTCGCCACCATGGCGTCGCTGAGGCTTTCGTCGCCGGTGGCGGTGAGGAAGGCGACTTCGATATCCGGGGCGCTGCGCTTGAGATAGACGGCGGTGTTGTAGGCGTCGCCGGCAAAGCCGCGGCGCAGATGGCCGTCGTCCACCGGGCGCAGTTCCACCATGCATTCGCCGATGCAGATGGCGCTGGTCACGGCGCCGCCAGGGCGCAGGCTTCGCGCGCCATCTTGGCGGCGTTGGCGTAGGCCTCGGCCTCGTTCAGGTCGGACGGCACCATCCAGGACCCGCCTGCCGCGATGACGTTGGGCAGCGACAGATAGGTGTGCAGGTTCCTGGGCGAAATGCCGCCGGTGGGACAGAAGCGCACTTGCGGGAAGGGGCCACCCAGCGCCTTGATCGCGGGTGCCCCGCCGCTGGTTTCGGCGGGAAAGAATTTGAAGGTCGTCAGTCCCAGGCTCAGCCCGCGCATGATGTCGGAGGCGGTCGCCACCCCGGGCAGGATCGGCACCTGATGGTCGCGGCTGGCGCGTACCACCTCTTCGGTGAGGCCCGGGCTGACCACGAATTTGGCCCCTGCGGCGGCGGCATCGACGAACTGCTGGGCATTGGTGACGGTGCCGGCGCCGACAATGGCCCCCTCGACCTGGGCGCCGATGGCCTGGATCGCCGCCAGCGCGGCATCGCTGCGCAGGGTGATTTCCAGGATATTGAGGCCGCCCTCTACCAGCGCTTTGGCCAGCGGCACGGCATGGCCCAACTCCTTGATGATGATGACCGGGACGACGCGCGTCGCCTCGAGATTTTCGCGAAGTTCCATGCCCTGACCCGTGGTTTGTAACATTCTTATAACGGCTCTTTCCGTACACGGATAGCACGGAAAAACCCTGTAAAATCAGGGTTTATTGCACCTGCGGCCCCCACCCGCGACGCCCCGCCGCGCCTCCCGCGCGGGCTGGGCAGGTTATGGTGTGCACGGAAGATTGGCCACCATGTCCCGCCTGACCCTGACCCCCGAAATGCTCGAAGGCGCGTATGAATATCTGCGCGTCAGTCCGCCATTTTGCCGCTGGGGTCTGCCGCATGCCGATCATGTGATGTTCCGTGTGCTGGGCGCGCGGGACCGTTTCGGTCATTTCCGCGGCCGCCACCGCAAGGCGCGCGGCGATGACGGGTTCAGCGAGATTGCCATTTCCGCCGGCCTGGTGAATTCCACGGACATTCTGATTTCCACCATGGCCCATGAGATGATCCATCTGTACCAGGACGAGACCGGCACGGCGCGGGGCTACCACAATCCGAAGTTCCGCAAACTGGCCCGGCGGGTCTGTGCCATTCACGGCTTCGACCCCGAGACCTTCTAGAGCGGCTTCTCGAAGAGGCGATAGGTCTTGTAGGGCACCGCGCCCACCATCTCGATCACGTGGCGCACCCGGCTGTTGCGCGCCAGGATCCAGGACAGTTCGCTGTCCACAACCCCGCGCGAGAAATTGAATTCCCGCACCGAGCGGATCACCGAAAGCGCCAGGGCGGCGCCGACAGGCGTCGATTGCAGCGCCTTGCGCACGCCCATCATCGGCATGCGCGCGGTTTTGGGCCGCCGGACCTTCATGCGCCACAGCAACTTGATCCAGTTGAACGGAAACAGCCGTCCGTTCATGTCGCGGATGGCTTCGTTGAGGTTGGGGAAGATGGCGGTAAAGGCCGCGGGCTTGCCCTGATATTCCGCGATGGCGACGTCGCCGGGGCGCAGCAGCAGCTTGAGAATGCCCGCCAGATCGTCGATCTCCGCCTTGGTCATGGGCACATAGCCCCAATTGTCCGACCAGGCATCATTGATGATGTCCAGCAGCATGGCCACTTCATCCTTGAAGCGCTTGTCCATATGGATGTTGCGCAAGGTGACGTCGCCGCCGCGCATGGCGCGGGCCAGCAGCTTGTCCAGCGTCTTGGTGGGGGCGTCGGGGCCGTAGCGGTAGGCGATCAGGTCTTCGCCCTTGTGATAGCCGTGCGCGGTGATGCGGTTTTCGTAATAGGGACGGTGATGGTTCATCATCACATAGGGCGGGGTGTCGAAGCCCTCGACCAGCAGGCCGGGCTGGTCCCACAAAGAAAAGCTGACCGGCCCGATCACCCGCTTCATGCCCTGATCCCGCAGCCAGCCCTCCGCCGCGTTCAGCAGCGCGGCGAACACCGCCGCATCGTCAATCCCCTCGATGAAGCCGAAATGGCCGGTGGCGTCGTGGTAGCGGTCCAGGTGCAGCTGGTCGATCTGGGCGGTGATGCGCCCCACCGGCACGCCGCCGCGATAGGCCAGGAAAAAGGCGGCCCGGCCGTGCTGGAAATAGGGATTGTGCCTGGCCTGGAAGTGAAATTTGCGCTCCAGCAGCAGCGGCGGCACCCAGTTGGGATCGCCGCGGTAAATCGCGAAGGGCAGGTGATGAAAGTCGTGCCAGTGCCGCTTGGTCTGTACCGGGACGATTTCCACGGGTGCGCTCAAGGGCCGGTTTTCCTGCAAAAAGCGCGGCACCATAGCCTCGCAGCCTGCGATTTGATAGTAACAATTGCCGCATTTCCGCGGTTCTCGCACGGGATTCATGGCCCCCAAAACCATCCTGATCACCGGCGCATCCGGCGGCATCGGCGCCGCCCTGGCGCGCGCCTATGCCGGGGCGGGTGTCACGCTGTTGCTGTGGGGACGGGACCAGGCGCGTCTGGAGGACGCGGCGGGTCAATGCCGTGCCAGGGGCGCCTCCGTCACCATTCAGTCTTTCGATCTGCGCGATGCCGCCGGCTTCGCGGACCGGCTTGCCGCCGCCGATGCCGCCACCCCCATCGACCTGGCGATCTTCAATGCCGGACTGGGCGGCAGCGCGCCGGACGATGCCTATGGCGAAGCGCCGCAGACCGCGCAGGCGGTGGCGGAAGTCAATTTCGTGGCGCCTATCGTGGGCGCCAATGTGATGGCCGAGGCCATGGCCCGGCGCGGCGCTGGCCAGATCGTGCTGGTCGGCTCCATCGCCGAATCCTATCCGCTGCCGATGGCGCCGACCTATGCCGCGACCAAGGCGGGGCTGCGCATGTTCGCCGAGTTGCTGGCGATGCGCCTGACCCGGCGCGGCGTGACGGTGACCCTGGTATCGCCGGGCTTCATCGACACGCCGATGAGCCGCAAAGTCACCGAGCCCAAGCCCTTCCTGATGACCGCCGACGCCGCCGCCCGCGTCATCGCGCGCGGCATCGCCGCCGGGGCGCGCGTCATCGTGGTGCCCTGGCAGTTCGCGGTGATGCGGGCTTTCACCAATCTTCTGCCCCGCGCGGTGCTGCGGTGGGTTCTGTCGCGCGTATGACGGCGGCGCCCGATCTTGGACCGCAATCGGGATTGCTGGCCCGGCTGGCGGCCAGCCGCTGGGGGCGGGCTGGCGTGCAACTGCTGCGCTGGGGCATACCGGTCGTCCTGCTGGCGATCATCGGCCGCCGCCTGACCGAACTGGGCTGGCGCGAGATCTGGATCGCGCGTCCCGAAAATCCCGTCTTTTATTTTTTTCTGGTGCTGCAATTCTTCCTGCAGCCCTTCGGCGACTATCTGGTCTACCGCAACCTGTGGGGCGGGGAAAATACGCCGCCCATGAAAGTGATCCTGCGCAAGCGGCTGCTCAACACCTTCATGCTGGATTATTCCGGCGAGGCGTTTTTCTATTTCTGGGCCCAGGCGCGGCTGAAACTCGCGCCGGGCATGCTGGTGCACGGCATCAAGGACTCCAATCTCCTGTCGGGCGGCGCGGGCCTGGCGATGGTCTATGTCATGCTGCTGGCCCTGCTGGCGAGCGGCGGCCTCAAGATTCCCGCGGCGCTGAACGCCCATGGCTGGCTGTTTGCGGTGATCGGATCGGTGCCGCTGATCCTCTGTGCCGCACTGGTTCTGGGACATCGCAAGCTGACGGCCCTGAGCCGCGCCCAGATCGCCGCGACTTTCGGCATACACTTTGCGCGCTCGGCCCTGGTGCTGGCGGTGGAGTTCGGGCTCTGGGAACTGTCCGGCGCGTTGCCCACCGCGGTGGCCTGCCTGCAATTCGTGGCGCTGCGGCTGATCGTGACCCGCCTGCCGCTGGTACCCAACAAGGATCTGATCTTCGTGGGCGCGGGCATCGCCGCGGCGGGGATGACCAGCCTGTCGGTGACGCCGGTGGCCACAGTCCTGGTGATCCTGGCGGCGGCGGACCTCGTGCTGGCCGCCGGAGTGGCGAGTTTCGCCTGGCTGCTCGACCGGAAAACCCCTTGATGCGCGCGCTGGTCCGCAATCCGCTGGTGTGGATTCTGGCCGTGGCCGCCGGTCTCAGGCTGGCGGGGCTGTTCTGGGGCCTGCCGGGGTCGGACGGCTGGGACGATGACGGATTCGCGCCGCGCAACTTTCTCACCGCCCTGGCGCTGACCTACAAGCCTGGCGCCTTTTTCACCTATCCGCCGCTGCACGCCCTGCTGCTGACGGTGCTGACCTGGCCCGGCATCCTCATCGCGCTGCTGCATGCGCCGTCCCTGCACCAGGCCGATGTGATCGGCGAATTCACCAGGCCCGGCTACATGACCTATTTCGCGGTGACCGCGCGGCTGGTCAATCTGGCCCTGTCGCTGGGGATCATCTGGTGTGTGGGCGAGATGGCGCGGCTGGTGGCGGGGCGTCGCGCCGGCCTGCTGGCCGCCGGTGCCTGTGCACTCAATTTCGGCCTGACCTATTACGGCCAGGTCAGCAACCTGGATGTGCCTTATCTGTTCTGGGGGATGCTGGCGTTGCTGTGGGGCATGCGCGCGGTGGCGCAGCAGCAGCCGGGACGCTTCTGGCTGGCCGCCCTGTTCGCCGCCGCCGCTATCGCCACCAAGGACCAGGCCTATGGCCTGTTCCTGCTCAGTGTGCCGGTGTTTTTGCTCCTGTGGTTCGCCGCCGATCCCTGGCCGCGCGCGCACGGGCGCGCGATCCTGCGCATCCTGCTGCCGGCGGCGGCGGTTGGCCTGTTGGCGCTTCTGCTGGTGGATGGGGCGATCACCAATCCAAGCGGATTCTTGCGGCGCCTCGCCTTTCTCGCCGGCCCGGCCAGCCAGGATTACGCGCAATATCTGCGTGCGCCCGCCGGCTGGCTGGCGCTGCTGGCGGATATGGGCCGCACCTTCTGTCGGGGTTATGGCATCGTGGCCGTGACCTTGGCGGCGCTGGGGCTGGCGGTGCATTGGACCCGCAGCCGCAACGGCGCGCGCGTGGCAGGTCTTTTGCCCGCACTCGCCATCGTCTCCTTCACCCTCTGCTTCAATTTTGCCGCCCTGCGCAGCGACGATCGATTCCTGCTGCCGCAGGCGGTCCTCGCCACATTTTACATCGGCATTGCAGCCGAAGTCCTGGCCTTTTCCGCCCGCGCACGGGTGGTGGCGCGTGCCGTGCTGGCGGTGACGGCTTTTATTGCCTTTCATCAGGCGATTGCGGTCAACGCGGCCTTTCTGTTCGATCCGCGCTATGACGCCGAGCGCTGGATGGCCGCGCATGTCAGGCCGGGCGACCGTATCGAAACCTATGGCCAGAATTGCTTTCTGCCGCGCTTCCCGCATGCCGCCAGCGTGACGCGCGTGGGCCAGGGCGATCTCAAGCTCCGCAATCCCCTGCCGGGGATCAACGAAGTGCGGGCGCCATTCGGCGCGCCGCGCGATCCGCGTTTCATTGTCGTCAGTGCCAATTGGGCGCAGCGCTATCTGCGTCCCGAGGCGCCTCTGCCGGCCGGGCACATATATTCGCGCCTGCAGCAGGCGGACTTCCGCGACATCGATGCGCGCGACCATTTTGCGGGGCTGCGTGACGGCAGGCGGGGGTATCGGCTGGTGCATGTCGCCCGCTATGACGGGCTGTGGCCGGCGGTGCACATCCATGACAGTCTGGACGAGACGATCTGGATTTTCGAGCGCGTGTCATGACAGCCCGGCGCATCCTGATTGGTCTGCATGACTTTTCGCGCGGTGGTACCGAGCGCATCGCCATCGGCCTGGCGGCAAGCTGGACCGAGGCAGGGCGCGATGTCACCATTCTTTGCGGCAGCATCCAGGGTGGGCTGCGCGATACGTTGGACAGCCGCGTGAAAGTCGAGATGTTGGACCCACCCATACGGCGCGGATTTTTATCGCGGTTTCGGCTGGGCCGGGCGATGGGCAGGCGCCTGGCCGCCCTGCGTCCGGACGTGATTTTCCTGCCGGGCAATTTTCACCTGCTGCTGGCGAACGCGCTGCGCAGGGCCGATCCCCGTCCGGTTATCGCCTTGAAGATTTCCAATCCGCCGCTGCCGGCCTTTGCCCCTTTCGCCAAGCCGGTGTTCCGCCATTTCACCCGCGCCGTCGACGGCTTTGCCGCCATGAATGACGGGTTGGCGCGCGAACTGAAGGCGATGCTGCCGGGACGCACTATCGTCGCCCTGCACGATCCGGTTTACATCCGGCAGGGCGCGCCCGGCGCTGCGCCGCGCGCGCGCAATATTCTCTGGATCGGGCGGCTGGAGCCGCAAAAAGATCCCGGGCTGGCACTCAGGACCATCCAGGCCCTGGACGGTTCGGCGCGTCTGACCATGCTGGGCGATGGCGCGCTCGGCGGGGACATAAAGCGGCAGGTCGCCGCGATGGGGCTGACGGACAGGGTGATCCTGGCAGGCCACGTGCCGCGGATCGAACCGTATCTCGCCGCTTGCGATGCCTTGCTGATCACATCGCGCTATGAGGGCGGGCCGGCGGTGGCGGTCGAGGCCTTGGCGCAGGGCGTGCCGGTGGTCAGTACCGATTGCTCCTTCCTGTTGCACGAGGTTTTGGCGATTCCCGAGGCGGGAAAAATCGCGGCGACACGCGATCCCGCCGCCCTGGCCGCCGCCCTGGCGGCGGTGTGCGACGCTCCCCGCCCGCCGCGCGAGGTTCTGGCCGCCCTGGTGGCGCCGTTCGATTCGGCCCGCTGCGCCCAGGCCTATCTGGGCTGGTTCGATGCCCTGGTGAAGCAACGCCATGGATAAGGCACTTGGCCGCAGCCTGTTGCTTCTCGCCGCGGTGACGCTGGTCACCGCCTGGTTCAGCGACACCTTCTATTTTCCCGACGAGCACTACCAAGTACTCGAATTCATGTCCTACAAGCTGGGCATCACCCATGCCGGCGACCTGCCGTGGGAATTTTCCGCCCGCATCCGGCCCTGGTTTCAGCCGCTGGTCTATTTCCTGATCGCCAAGCCGCTCCTGCTGCTGGGAATCAGGGACATGTTCACCATCGTCCTTGTGCTGCGGCTGGCCACCGGCCTGCTTTCGCTGGCGGCGCTGGCCGCCTTCGCACGCGCGTTGCTGGCCACCATTGATGGCGAGGAGGAAAAGCGCGCCTTTGTGCGTTACCTGCCGCTGTTCGGGTTTTTGCCCTATCTGTTCGTGCGGACCGCGTCGGAGACTTTCTCGGCCGCCTTTTTTGCGCTGGGACTGGCGCTGGCGCTGGGCGGAACGCCGGTGAAGCGCCTGGCCCTTGCGGGCCTGTTCTGCGGCCTGGCATTTGAAAGCCGCTATCAGGCGGGGCTCCTTGGCCTGGGCCTGTTTGCCTGGCTGGCGGCGATCCGGCGCGCCCGCCTGCCGGGGTTGGGCGCGTTCCTGGGCGGCGGCCTGGTGGCGGTGGCGCTGGGCGCGCTGGCCGATCATTGGGGCTATGGCCGCTGGGTCTTCCCGCCACTGGGCTATGTCGATGTCAACCTGCTGCAGGGCGTGGCGGCGCATCAATTCGGCGGCGAACCGGTGTTCGCCTATCTCTATCTGCTGCCGGCGCAGATTTTCTTCGCCATCACCCTGGTGTTGATGGCGGGGATGGTGGCGATGTGGCTGCGCAATCCCCGCCATGCCGTCACCTGGGCGAGCTTGCCCTTTGTGCTGGCGCATGTGGCCGTCGCGCACAAGGAAGCACGTTTCCTGTTTCCCCTGGCGATCCTGGCCACCGCCTTCCCGGTGCTGGGCTTTTCACCGCGCCTGCCGCGCTGGCGCGCCTTTTTTGTACGTGTCTGGGATTGGCGAAAGGGGTGGCCGGCAAGGACGGTTACGGCGATGTCGCTGCTCGCCATGGCCTATCTTGCCGTATATCCCTTCGGGGTGCGGCCCCATATGCCGATGGCGCGCTATCTGTATCGCCACGATCTGGGTGCGGTCTACAGCTTCGCGCCGCCGTTTGCGTCCTATCCCATGTTCCGGCCCGCGGGGTTCAAAGCGGAAGAACTGGCGGGCACCGGCGCGTTGAAAAACCTCCTGGACAAGGGACCGGTCCTGCTGATGACCCAAAGGCCGGTGCCGCCGGCTCTGCCAGGCGGCACGCACGCCACCTTGATCTATTCGGAATTTCCGCTTGCCCGCTTCGGCTATGGCCCGGCGGGCGCGGATTTCATTGCCGGCTATACGGACTTTGCCGCCCGCCACGGCTTTCTCAGGCTGCTGCCGCTCTATTGGTACACGCTCTATCGCGTCGAGCGTTCCGACAATATCCGTTCATAGATAGCGAACAGTTTTTCGAAATGCTGTTCCACGGTGAAGACGCGCGCATCGGCCGCAGCCAGGGCCGCCTGGGACTGTATCCGGCGATCGCCGCCGAGCAGGCGCAGGATCGCGTCAGCGCCATCGGCCGCATCGCCGGCGCGATAGGTTTCGGCATAGCCGGGGCCGGCGAAGGTTGCGGACGCGCCGGCATCCGGCACCACCAGGGGCGTGCCCGAACACAGGGCCTCCGCCAGCACCAGGCCGAAGGTCTCCGCCGCAGACCCGTGGATCAGGGCGTCGGCGCTGGCCATCATGGTGGCCAGCTGGTCGGCATCGCTGATCTGGCCGGCAACATAGACATGCTGCGCGTTCAGCGCCCAGCGCTCCACAAAGGCGCGCAGGAAGCCGTCGCCGGCAATGTAGAGCCCGATCTTGCGCTGCTTCTGCGCCCGGCTGACCGCCTGGATGATGGCGCGAAGGCGTTTTTCGGGATGATGGCGGCCCACCGCGATCAGCAGCGCGGCGTCCGCATCCAGCCCGCAGGTCGCCAGCATTTCGCGCCGCGCCGTGGCATCGTAGAAATCGGGCGAGAAATTGCTGCGTTCCACGCCGAACGGCGCAATCTGGATATTCTCCAGCCCGAATCCGGCGAAGCGTTCCGCCAGCGCCGGATTGGTGACGATGGCCGCGTCGTAGTTGCTGTTCAGGCGATTGAGATAGTTCCAGAAGAAGCCGAACAATCGGTCGACGCGCTCTGGCCCCAGCAATCCGCCCAGGAAGGTCTGGGGATAGACCGCCACCGGATCGGCATGCATGAAAAAGACCTTGACCGCCTTGCCCGGCCAGCGCGCCGCCAGCCAGCCGCCGCGCCAGGGCGAGGACCCTTCCACCAGGTCGGGCGCCAGCCGGTCCAGGGTTCGCCAGACCTGCTGATGGTTCCAGAACATGCGGTAATTGCGGTCGAAGGGCAGATGCGGACTTTTGATCCAGGCGATGGTGCCGCCATGGGCGGCTTCCATGCGGGTTTCCGCGCCGGGCGCGATGATGGTCAGCTCGTGGCCGAACTTTCCCGCCAGCGCCAGCTTCTGGTTGATATAGCGCCGCACGCCCCCGCCGGTGGGCGAATAGAATTCGCAGACGTCTACAATCTTCATGGCACAATCTTCACGGCGCGGTCTTCAAGACACGGTCCTCACGATTTGGCGGTCCCGGCGAGCAGCGCGCGATAATAGCCCAGCATGCGCGCCAGCGTCTCCTCCCAGGAAAAAGTCAGGGCGCGGGCGCGGGCGGCCTCTCCCATCCGCCGCCTGAGCGCCGGGTCCTGGGCCAGGACGGTGAGATGGCGCGCAAAGGCGGCGGCATCGCCGGACGGGGCCAGAAAGCCGGTCTGGCCCGGCACCACCAGCGAACGGCTGCCGGTGGCGTCGGCGCAGACCGCAGGCAGGCCCGACGCCATCGCTTCCAGGGTCACATTGCCGAAACTCTCGCTGTCGCTGGGAAAGACGAAAATATCGGACGAGGCATAGGCGGTGGCCAGGGCTTCGTCGGTAAGGAACCCGGCAAAGATGGCCTGCGGCAGTTCGCGCTCGACGGCGTCGCGATCGGGTCCGTCGCCGACAATCACGGTGCGATGGGGAAAATCGATTGCGTTGAGCGCTGCGGTCAGCGTGTCCAGGCGCTTTTCCCGCACCAGGCGGGAGACGTGCAGGATCACCAGCTCGTCGGGGCCGATGCCCAGCCGGGTGCGCCACGGCGCCCTGCGCTTGTGCGGTGAAAAGCGCGCGGTATCGATGCCGCGCGGCCAGGGCTTGAAATTGTCCCGCAGGCCGTCGGCCAATAGCGCCTCGCGCGTCGAGTCCGACGGGACATAGACTTCGCGGCAGGCGCCGTAAAAACGGCGCAGGACGCGCGTGAGAAAACGCTCCAGCCAGGCCAGATGCCAATAGTGCCTCAGATAGGTCTCATAGCGGGTGTGATAGGAGGCCACCGCCGGGATGCCATGCTTTTGCGCCAGCCTGAGCGCGGCATGTCCCAGCAGATCCGGGACCCCGATGTGAATGATGTCGGGGGCGAAATCCAGCAATTGCCGTTTCACAAAGCCGGCCATGCCCAGCGCCAGGCGGTATTCCGGGCGGCCGGGCAGGGGCATGGACGGCACCGGCACGACGGTGCCCTGGTGCGCAAAGGCGGGCCTGTCGGCGGTCGGCGCGAACACCAGCACGTCGACGCCCTGACTTTCCAGATAGCCGACCAGCCGGTTGAGGGTCAGGGCGACGCCGTCCGGAATGTAATTGTAGGAACTGGTGACCAGCGCGACACGCAAGGCGCGTCCTGCGGGGGAGCTCAAGAGGCGCCTCCCTATTCGTTGCCGGCTCTGAGCACGCGCGAATAAAGCGAATACCGGCGATCGGAAATGAATTTCAGCCACAGCCGCGACCAGCAGGCCGAGGGCACCAGCGTGTCATAGAATTCAGGCGCCATGCGGCGAACGGCCGGCAGCCTGTTCCAGGGAACCGACGGAAAATCATGATGCTCGTTGTGATAACCGACATTGAGCGCCACCCGGTTCAAGGGGCCGTAATAGCTGCCGGTCTCCTGGCTGGGGTCGAGGGTGAAATGCTCCTGGATCCAGCGGCTGCCCAGCGGGTGCAGCCCGATGGAAAACAGCATGGATGCGCCCAGGTACAGGATGGCGTTGGCGCCGAAGAACTTGAACATGGCGACGTCGAAGGCGGCGCTGGCAGCCAGGCTTGCGAGGCTCCAGGCGTTGATCACCGAAATGTCCCTCAGGCGCAGGGGCCGCGTCAGCTGGAAGAGGGGAAAGAACAGCAGCCACAGGGCCTTGGCGTACCAGCGATTGCCGATCAGCCGCGCTTCCCAGTTCCCCGCCAGGTCGGCATCGGCCCGATAGTCACCCTGATGGGCATGGTGCGCCAGGTGGCAGATGCTGAAGCCGATGGCCCCCGGGATCAGGTTGGGCAGATCGCCCAGGATCGCGACCAGGTAGTTGGCGGCCCGGCTCTTGAAGATCAGCCGGTGGGTCGCGTCATGGACGATGACATAGAGGCAGTGATTGGCGAAGGCGCCGATGGCGTAGGCGGTCAGCAGCGCCGCCCACCAGAAGGAAAGGCCCAGGCGGCCCATCGCGATGGCGATGCCGATCTGCAGCCCCACCACGCCCAGCATGATGATCGCGGTCCAGGGATTGCGGCCGATGAGCCGGCGGATTTCGGGATGTGCCTTGAGAATGGCCAGGGTCCGCGCCGGATGCGGTTGATCCTCGGCCGAGACGAAGAAAGCGCCGGCCATCCCTAGCCGACTTCGCGGCGCAGCTTTTCGAGTTCCTGCGCCACCACCGGAACCGTCGCCAGGATCTGTTCCTCGGTATGATTGGCGGTCAGGAAGAAACGCAGGCGCGCGGTGGTCGCCGATACCGCGGGACGCACGATGGGCTGCACCTCGATGCCGTGCTCCAGCAGATTGTGCGACAGGATCATGGCGAGCTTGTCGTCGCCGACGATCAGGGAGGCGACGGGGGATTCCTCGTCGCCGCAGATCTCCAGGCCGTTCTCGCGCGCCACCTGGCGGAAGAACTTGGCGCGTTCGCGCAGGCGCCGGGCCGGTGCGGCTCGCGCTCCAGGATGTCCAGCGCCGCCATCGCGGCGGCGGTGTCGGCGGGCGAAAGCCCGACGCTGAAGATCAGGCCGGGGCAGAGATAACGCATATATTCGATCAGGCCGCGATCGCCGGCGATATAGCCGCCGCTGGAGGCCAGGGTCTTGCTCAGCGTGCCCATGTAGACGTCGATGCTGTCGACCGGCAGGCCGGCCGCCTCGCACACGCCGCGACCGGTCTGGCCCGACGATGCCGAAGGAATGGGCCTCGTCCACCATCAGCAGCATGTCGTGGCGCTTCTTGGTCTCCACGGCGCGCTTCAGGTCCAGGATCTGGCCGTCCATGGAATAGACGCCCTCGGCCACGATCAGCCCGCGGCGGAAGCCGGCGCGTTCCTTTTCCAGCAGCGCGTCCAGCCCGTCCCAATCGCCATTGGGGTAGGTAAAGGTCTTGGCGCCCGAAAGCCGCGCGCCGGTGATGATGCTGTTATGGGCACCGGAATTGTAGACCACCGCGTCGGGGCGGGCCAGCAGGTGCGAGATAACGCTTACATTGGTGAGATAGCCGCTGATGAAGATCAGCGCGTCTTCCGTCCCCAGGAAGTCGGCCAGTTTGCGCTCGAGTTCGCCATGCAGTTCGATCTGCCCGGCGACGATGCGGCTGGCCGAGGCGCTGGTGCCGAATTTGTCGATGGCGTTCTTGGCGGCGGCGGTGACGGCAGGGTGCCCGTTGAGGCCCAGATAATTGTAGCCGGAAAAACTGACCAGGGTCTTTTCATTGCGGCGGATGACGCTGTGGCTGACGCCATCGCGCGGCTGGAAGAAGGGATTGTTGAGCCCGGCGCCTTCCATGTCGTCGACCCGGCGGCGCAACGCGCGATAGCCCGCAAAATCGTCAACGACGCTTTTGCGTTCAGGCAAGTCGGTTTCGGCCAAGATGGCCTTTTGTTCGGCGGCCGCAGAATGGGTCGTCATTGCCCCTCGGTACTGATCTCTAGAATTAGTATCTTAAACTGCCCCGCGGCCCGAACGGCCACAGTTTTGCAGCATAACCGGAAATCGTTATGCCACAACCTTCGCCATCACGGTAAGTCCCTATATTTAGCGCCAAAAACGGCTCCGACCGGCCGTCGAACCTTTAAGAAATTCCTGCCCTGGGGACCCGGAAAGGCGATATTTCCCCGTTTCGGGCGGGCCCGGCGCGTAACAATCGGTAGCATTTCTTCAGGCCCCGTCTGGTCCCGGGCCGCGCCTGTACAGGCAAAAACCTGCGTCATAGTATCCTTGAACAAGGCTAACAGCGCCGCCGCGACCGATTCGGCGCGGTGCTAATGCGGGCGCGCCACCCCAGAGAATTGAAGAGCAAGCCATGCTTTCTGCGCAGCATCTGGTGAAGTCTTTCGCCGGACGCCGGGTGATCGAGGACGTCACGCTGCAGCTTCGCCGCGGCGAGGTGGTGGGATTGCTGGGCCCCAATGGCGCCGGCAAGACCACCACCTTCCAGATGCTGACCGGCATGCTGGTGCCCGATGCCGGCGTGATCGGGCTGGACGGCCACAACGTCACCGCCATGCCGTTCTACGACCGGGCGCGGTTCGGCATTGCCTATCTGCCGCAGGCGCCCTTCGTGCCCCGCGGCCTGACGGTGGAACAGAACATCACCCTGGTGCTGGAAGCGCGCCTTGCCGACCCGGCCGCGCGCCGGGCAAAAATGGCCGAACTGATCGGGGAGTTTCGCCTGGAGGACGTTCGCCGCAAGCGCGTCGGCAGCCTGTCGGGCGGCCAGCGCCGCCGCTGCGAGATCGCCATCACGCTGGCCTGCGAACCCAGCTTCGCCATGCTGGACGAGCCGTTCGCCGGCGTGGATCCTCATGCCACCGACGAGATAGGACAGATGATCCACCATCTGGCGGAGCGCGACATCGGCGTGCTGATTACCGATCACAAGGCACGCGAATTGCTGGGCATCGTGGATCGCGCCTATGTGATCGAAAGCGGCCGGGTGCTGGCGCAAGGCGATGTCGAGGAAATCGTCGCCCACCAGGATGTGCGCCGGGTCTATCTTGGCGAGGAATTCCGGCTTTGACGGCATCTTCCCTGCAAGCGCCGCCCACGGGCCTGCGCGTGACCCTGTCCAACTTCCTGCGCGGAGACTATGCGCGCGGGTTCTTCGCCCGTATCGTGTCCCAGGCGGTTGCGGTCATCGTCCTGATCGAAGCGATCTTCCTGGCGGAACATTTCACCTGGGTGTTCCGCGATGCCGTGCGCCATGAAGCCGACCTGCCCGGCATAGGGCTGGTGCTGGCCTGCACCTCGACCGAAATCTTCGACCTGGCCCTGGCGGTGGCGATCCTGATGGCGGCCTATCTGACCTTGCTGCGCATGCGCGAGAGCCGCGAGTTGCTGGTGCTGTTCGGGTCGGGCCTGGGTCCCTATCAGATGGGGGCGCTGATTTTGATCCTGGCGCTGGTCGGGCAGGTTGTCGGCACGATAGGTTCGGGCGTGGCCGATCCGTTGTCGCGCTATGCCCAGCGCTCGATCCTGTTCAGCTCCGAGTTGCGCTCGCTGAAGAAGGGGGTGGCCAAGAACGAATTCTATTATTTCCCCTCCTATATTGCCTATGCCATGGACCATGTGGTGGACGGCGCGCCGCCGCCGGCCGCGCCGGGCGCGGTGCCGGTCATCGATGCCAGCACCAATGCCAAGCCGCCACCGCGCCCGGACCGCACGCTGTTCATCTACCAGCAGATCGGCGCCCATACCTCGCGCGTGGTTACCGCCGCCCAGGCCCGGCTGGACGGTCCCGACCGTAGCGGCAAGATTGTGCTGAATCTCAATGACTTCACCTCTCACACCTTCGCGGACGCCCATCCCGCCGCAAGCCAGGCGGATGGGCCAGGCGCGGTATCCTGTCCCGGTTGCGCCGACCCGCTGCGGGACGGGCCTTCGGTCAGCTTGCCGCCCATCAGCATGAAAGTGCGCGACATGAGCCAGCTGATGATGGTGGACCAGCTTCTGCCGTTCACCGCGCGCAGCAGCAATACGGCTGAACAGACCATCTTCGAGCAGCTCTTCGTGCCGGACCATCACGCGCCCGGCGCGCGCGCCGCCCAGATGCGCCTTCTGGCCGAGCGTTTCTCCCGCAGCCTGCTGTCTTTTCTGGCGCCGTTGATGGCGCTGCTCGGCGTGGCGCTGACCAACCGGCTGACCAACTGGTTCGCGCTGCCGCTGTCCTGCCTCGCGTTGATGGCGGTGAATCTGGCGTGCGAATGGGTGATCACCACCGTCGCCCCCACCGGCGTCGGCGCGGCCCTGCTGCCGCCCTTGCTGCTCTATGGCGGGATCGCCGCCATGATTTTCGGGCTGATCGTCTGGCGCCACAATGATTTTGTGCGCCCGCAGCTGGCACGCGCATGAGCGAGGCCCCGCGCGGTGCACGCGCCATCCATCTGACGCCGTGGGGACTTTACTCGCGCTACATGCTGGGCGCCTATCTGCGCCACACCATGATGGTGACCGCGGCGTTGATGACCATCGCCCTGACCATCGATCTGTGGCCGCAGGTTCCCCTGTTCAGCGGCGATCCGCTGCATGTGGTGGGGCGCCTCGGCTGGCTGGCGCTGCTCAGGATTCCCGACCTGCTGCCGCCCTTTCTGCCCTTCGCGGTTTTTCTGGGTGTGGTGTGGAGCGAGAGCGCCTTCACCGAATTGCGCGAGCGCCTGCTGATCTGGAACAGCGGCCGCTCGCCGCTGTTTTGCCTGGTGCCCGCGCTGCTGGCGGGCCTGGTGATGGGCGCCGCTTTGTTCGCGATGGATGCCTGGCTGCGGCCTGCCGCCATCCACGTCCAGATTGCCGAGCGGCTGGGCCGCGAGGGCGTCCGTCTGGATCGCAGCCAGAGCGGGGGCAGCCATTGGATCGCCCTGCCGGACGGACTGCTGCGCGCCGAGATCGAATTTGGGCCGCCGGTGACGCTGCACAATGTGACCGTCTACAAGCTGGACGCCGAGGGCCATCTTTCCGAGGTCGACACGGCATCCTTGGCAAGGCCGCTGGCCAGGGATCGCTGGCTTCTCGAAAACGGCACGTCCTGGCACGCCAGCTACGCCGATCAGGGCAATATATTGACCACCGCGGCGGGCCAGGAGGAGGTTCAGCTGCCCTTCGCCCGGCAGGCCGTGACGATGAAACTGGATGACCTGTGGCTGCGCAACCTGGGCCTGTCGCCGCAATATCTGCGGCTGGACGTCCTTCGAAAACTGGCCCATTCCCAGATCGTGTCGCGCGACCTCGCCGGCTACCAGACGCGCCTTCAACAGATATTCGGCGAGACGGTGTTCACCTGCGCCATGGCGGTGCTGGGTGCGGCGCTTTCCATGCTCTATTTTGCCTATCACACGCGCTGGGTCGCGCTGGTGACGGTTCTGCTGGCGGGATATCTCGCCCACTTCGCCTCCAAGGCGTTCCTCCTGATGGGCGAATTCGCCTATGTGCCGCCTTTTCTTGCCGGATGGCTGGCCCCGCTGCTGCTGATCGCGGCGGTGGCCTGGACGCTGTTGGTGATCCAGAATCAGCGCGGGCTGGGCGTGCACCTTGCGGACACGCCGCACTATGATGATTCTACTTCTGGATGAGATGCTCGTGAATCGCCTTGCCGCTGGCAATGTCGGTGCCGAAGATATCGAGTGACGGCACATCGGGCAGCAGGCCGCCTTCCACCACCTGCAGATAGACATAGACCAGTTTGACGGTGTGGCTGCCGATCTGCATGGTTGCCTGCGGGCGGTGCTGGGAATCCCAGCCCAGGGTCAGGGTGCGCTGGGGCAGGGCGGCGATGGTGAAGGTGACCGGCTGGCCCGCCTTGTTGGCCGACAGTCTCACGCCATAGGCCATCATCCGTTCGATGAAGTTCAAGGATTGCTTGCTGTCGTCGATATTGAATTTTCGCCAGAAGGCATCCACCGGCGTGCGGGAATCGAAATTGCCCTTGGCGTCCAGCCGGGCGGTATAGACCACGGTGTTGGCGTTGGGCGAGCGCTGCACATAGAAAAGCTGGTTCGGTTCGTCCGGAATCTGGAACGCGGGGCGCAGATGCACGATTTCGCCGCCCTCGGTGATGGTGCTGGAAAAATCGCGCGCCTGCGCCGGCAGGGCCATCAGGATGGCAATCAGGGCGAGGCGGATTTTCATGTCATGCCAGCTTGCGCAGCGCCGCCGCGACCAGGGCTTCGGCCCGGGCCGCATCCTCCACCACGCCGCCCAGGGTGAAGAAGGGATGGATCATGCCGGCAAAACACACATGCTCGGTTTCCACGCCGGCTTGCCGCAGGCGATCGACATAGGCCTGGTTGTCATCGACCAGCGGATCGTATTCGGCGCTGATGACCAGCGCCTTCGGCAGGCCTTTCAGGCTTTCGCGCAGCATGGGCGAGGCCTTTGGGTCCTTGCGGTCTTCGGGATCGGGAATGTAGTTGTCCATGAACCAGTAGAGCGCCGCCCGGGTCAGCATATAGCCGCTGGCATTGCGCTGGTATGAGGGATATTCGCGGCTGTGATCGGTGATGGGATAGATCAGCGCCTGCAGGGCCACCGAAAATTCCTGCGAATCCTGCGCCATCTGCGCCACCACCGCGGCCAGGTTGCCGCCGGCGCTGTCGCCGCCGACCGCGATCTTCAACGGATCGATGTTCAGCAATTGCGCATGGTCGCTGGCCCAGCGTGTCGCGGCATAGGCATCCTGTACGGCGCCGGGAAACTGGGTTTCCGGCGCAAGGCGGTAATCCACCGACAGGACGGCGCAATCGCCCTGGACGGCCAGGCGGCGGCAGGCGGTGTCATACAGAGCCAGGGACCCCAGCATGAAGCCGCCGCCGTGAAAATAGACCAGCAGCGGGCACGGCTTTTTGTCCTTGCTGGCGCGGTAGAAGCGCGCCGGGATGGGGCCGTAATCGCTGGGCATGGCGAGCTGGTAGGTCAGCGCAACGGCGGGTTTTTGCGGCAGCAAGGTCAGCCGCTGGCGCTCATAGGCGATGCGCAGCTCGGCGGGCGGCAGGTCGGTCGGCAGGTCGCCGGCGCGCTGGATGGCAAGGGCGGCCTGGGGGTGCAGGGGCATGGCACGAGGTTAGAGCAAGCCTCGCCGACACGGCAATGTCCCTTGGCGGTTAATTTTGCTAGCGTCGATCGGCAGCCAGGTCCGTTCGATAAAACCGGCAAAGGGAGAGATCATGGAATCTGTGACGGATGCCGCGCCGGACGCGCCGGCGGGAGAAGGAGCGGGCGATCTGCGCCGCGGCCGCCTTTTCCTTGTCGCCCTGCTGGCGCTGTTCACGGCCGGCGCCGCCGTTTCGATGCGTGCCGCCACCGCGGTGCATATGCGCGCCGACTATCTGGATCCCATCGACAAGCTCAATGCCGGCGAGATGCTGGGCACGGTGCTGGGCGCGGCCTTCGCGGGCTTCGCCATCACCCTGCTGCTGGTCAGCGCCGTGCTGGCCAAGATCGGCTTTCGCAACGCGCTGATCGCCGCCGCCGCCTTGTTGATCGCCGGATTCGCGATCGTCGCCGCCGCCGGCGCGCTGGGCGTATCGCCCTATACCGGTTTGCTGATCGGCATGCTGGTCCAGGGCCTGGGCTGGGGCCTGGTTGAAACCGTGATCAACCCGCTGACCAGCGCCGTCTATGCCCAGGATCGCGTGTCGCGGCTTTCCATCCTGCATGCCTGGTATCCCGCCGGCGTGGTGGCGGGCGCCTTGATGGGTCTCGCCGTCGATGGCGCCGGCTTGCCCTGGCGCTGGGAACTGGCGGTGCTGACCCTGTTGTGCCTGGCCTTTGCCGGGCTGGCGCGGATCGAAAAATTTCCCCCCGTCAGCGCCTCCACCGACGCGCCGGTGACGCCCGGCGAGATGATCAAGGCCACCATCCGCAGCCCCACCATCTTCCTGTGGGTCATCCTGATGATGTTCACCGCCTCCACCGAGTTCGCGCCCGGCCAGTGGGTGGATGTGGCGCTGAGCCAGATCGTGGGCATGCGGGGAATCTGGCTGCTGGTCTATGTCAGCGGGCTGATGTTCGTGATGCGCCATTTCGCAGGCCCGCTGGTCAAGCTTCTGTCCAATGTGGGATTGCTGATCTTTTCGGCGGCCCTGGCGGCCGTCGGTCTGTTTGCACTCAGCTTTGCGCATGATCCGGCCAGCGCCCTGCTGGCGGCCACCGCCTGGGGCTTCGGCGTCTGCTACTTCTGGCCCACCATGCTCGCCACCGTGGCGGAGCGCTACCCGCGCAGCGGCACCATGGTGTTCGGGCTGATGGGTTCGGCCGGAGCGGCTTCGACCTATGTCGTGCTGCCCTATCTGGGCGGGATTTCCGATCGCGCCAAGCTGGCGGCGGCGGGCGGCGACGCCGGTCTGGCGGCGAACGCCCAAGGCCAGCAGCTGCACGACATCCTCACCGCCGCCGCATCGGCTTCCTTCGAGGCGATTGCGCTGATTCCGCTTTGCCTGGTGGTAATCTTTACCCTCATCGCGATTGCGGACCGGATGCGGAAAAGAGGATAAATATAAATATTTCAATATGTTAGTTGAAATTCCGGGGCGCGCCTGGCGGCGCGCGTTGGGCACTTGCGGTTGCAGCGGTAACCTTACGAAAAGACGAATCAGGCGATGCTGGCCGCAAACGCATCCCGGGGAAGATTTTGAGCAAGAGCCTGGCCGCCGCATTGCTTCTGGCGCTGCCGCTGGCCGGCTGCCTGCAGGCCCCCGCGACCACGTCCAGCCAGGCGGAAATCGCGCCGGGGACGTTGGGCCTTGCCGGTCCGGCGGCCCCCCCAATGCAGTCCGACTGGTGGAAGGGGTTCCACGATCCCCAGCTCGACCGGCTGGTGGATCAGTTGCTGGCGAAGAATCCCACCCTGCAAGGCGCCCTGGCCCGCATCCGGGCCGCCCAGGCCGAATTGTCGGCCACCCGCGCCGGGTCCTATCCCAACATCAATCTGGACGGGCTGGAGCAGCGCCAGCTTCTCAGCAACAACTATGTCCTGCCCCAGCCGTTCGGCGGATCGTGGCAATGGGTGGGTGACGTCCAGGCGCGATTTCGCTGGTCGCTGGATTTCTGGGGCAAGCAGGCGGCGCTGATCGACCGCGCCCGCAGCGCCGGCGCGGCGGCAGCGCTGGACGCCCATGCGGCGCGGCTGGCGCTGGCAGGCCAGTTTGCCCAGTCCTATGTCGACCTGCTGCTGGCCTATGAGGACATCGACATCGCGCACCAGACTCTGGACGAGCGGCAGGTGATTTTGGACCTGACGCAGAGCCGCGTCGCGACCGGGCTGGAAAACCAGGCCTCGCTGGAGCAGGCCAGGGCGCTTCTGGCGATGGCCCGGATCGACATGCGGCGGGCAGAGGCGCAGCGCGACATGGGCGTGCATGCCATCGCGGCATTGATCGGGCGCGGCGCCGACGCCTATGCCACCATCACCCGCCCGGCCGCTGCGATCGAAAATGCCCTGCCGTTGCCCGATTCCCTGCCCGCCGACCTGCTGGCGCGGCGGCCCGACATTCTGGCGGCCCATGCGCGGGTCACTGCCGCCGTGCATGGACGCGATGCCGCCCATGCCGACTTCTATCCCAATATCGACCTGACCGCGGCGGTCGGCCTTCAGGCCGTCGGTCTGGGCAATCTGTTCAGCGCCGACTCGGCGGTGGCGGCTGCGGGACCGGCAATTCACCTGCCGATCTTCGATGCCGGCGCGATCCGCGCCCGGTATGCGCGCGCCACGGCCGACCTCGATGCCGCCGTCGCCGATTACAATGCCGCGGTGGTGAGCGCGGTGCGCCAGACCGCCGACGCCCTGACCCAGGTCGCCAGCCTGAAGGACCAGCGCGCGCAGCAGAAGCTGGCGCTGGACAGCGCCGAACACGCCTTCGCCCTGGCCGAGGAACGCTATCGCCTGGGTCTGTCGGGTCAAATTCCCATGCTGACCGCCGAGGCGACCCTGCTTGACGCACGCCGGCAGATGGCGTCCCTGCGCACACAGGCGACCAATCAGCGCATCATGCTGCTGCTGTCCATCGGTGGCGGCTACGACAGCGAAAAGCCTGGGCCCGAAACCGATTCCAGACAGGATGGCACGCCATGAGCGATATCATCGATGCCCGCGCGCAAAGAGCGGAACGCCGCCGCAAGGGGTTCGTGCTGTTCGGCGCCGCTCTCGCCCTTGCGGCGCTGGCGTACGGGGCCTGGTGGCTGTTTACCGGGCGTTTCAGCGAAACCACCGATGACGCCTATGTCGCGGGAAACATCGTGGCGGTGACCAGCCGCGAGAAGGCCACCGTCATCGCGCTCTATGCCGACAATACCCAGGCGGTGCATCAGGGCCAGCTGCTGATCGAGATGGACCCGGCGGTTGCCGAGGTCAATATGCGCGCAGCCGAAGCCAATCTGGCGCGGGCGGCGCGGGCGGTACGGGGCACTTTCGCCAGCGCCGACTCCTATTCGGCGCAGCTGCAGCAGGCCGAGGTCGCCCTGGCGCAGGCGCAAAGCGACTATCAGCGGCGCCAGGCGGCGCTGGCCGGCGCGGTGTCGGGCGAGGAACTGGGACATGCCCGCGATGCGGTGGCGGCGGCCGAGGCGGCGGTGAGTTCGGCGCGCGGCGGCCTGGCCCAGGCACAGTCCGGCATTGCCGGCATGGATGTGGCGCACAATCCCGACGTGCTGGCGGCGGCGGCGCAGCTGCGCGCCGCGGCCATCACGCTTTCGCACATGAAGATCGTGGCGCCGGTGGACGGGGTGGTGGCGCAGCGCACGGTGCAGGTCGGCCAGAGCGTCAATGCCGGGTCGCCGCTGATGGCGGTGGTGCCGCTGTCGAATGTGTGGGTGGACGCCAACTTCAAGGAAGTGCAACTGGCGCGCATGCGGATCGGCCAGCCGGTCCGGATCACCACCGACCTTTACGGCGGCAAGGTTGTCTATCGCGGCCATGTCGCCGGCCTGGGCGCCGGATCGGGAAGCGCCTTTGCCGTGCTGCCGCCCCAGAATGCCTCGGGAAACTGGATCAAGATCGTGCAGCGCGTGCCGGTGCGCATCGCGCTCGATCCCGCCGAGCTGAAGCAAAATCCGTTGCGTATCGGGCTCAGCGTCAGCGCCCAGGTCGATGTTCGCGACCAGTCCGGCCCGCGCGTCGCCGATGCGCCGCTTGCCGGCGTGATGCGCGGCAATACCGGCGAAGACGTCAACGCCAAGGTTGATGCGCTGGTGCGCAAGATACTGGCCGCCAACGCCGCGCCGGCGCGGTGAGCGGCGAAGCCGAAATTTCGCCGAAGGCGCCGCCGGCGCCGTTGAAGGGCGTCCTGCTGGCGCTGACCGCCTTTGTGCTGGCGATGGGAACCTTCACGCAGGTGCTGGACACCACCATCGCCAATGTCTCGCTGCCCACCATTGCCGGCAATCTGGGCGCTTCCACCGATCAGGCCACCTGGATCATCACCGCGTTCGTCGTCGCAAACGGCATCGGCGTGCCCATTACCGGCTGGCTGATGAACCGCTATGGCGTGGTCAGGGTCTTCGTGCTGTCGATGCTGGGCTTCACCATTACGTCGCTGCTTTGCGGCCTGGCCTGGAGCCTGGAGTCGCTGGTGTTCTTTCGCACCCTGCAAGGCGCGGTGTCGGGGCCGATCATTCCGGGATCGCAGGCGCTCATGCTGTCGATCTTTCCCCGCAGCCGGCGCACCACCGCGCTGGCCATCTGGTCCATCACCACCCTGGTGGCGCCGATCTGCGGCCCCATCCTGGGCGGCTACATCTCCGATTCCTGGCACTGGGGCTGGATATTCCTGATCAATGTGCCGGTGGGACTGCTGGTGACGGCCCTGTGCTGGACCAGCCTTCGGGACCGTGAAACCGCCACCCGCAAGCTGCCGGTCGACATGGTGGGGCTGGGCCTGCTGATCGTGTGGGCGGGCGCGCTGCAGGTGATGCTGGACACCGGCAAGAATGCCGACTGGTTCGATTCCACCCGGATTATCGTCCTGGCGGTGATAGCGCTGGTCGGCTTCGGCGCCTTCCTGCTGTGGGAGCTGACGGAGGAGCATCCCATCGTGGACCTGTCGCTGTTCCGCAATCGCAATTTCACCCTGGGCACCATCGTGTTCTGCCTGGGCAATGGCGTGTTCCTGGCCAACATGCTGCTGATTCCGCTCTGGTTGCAGACCCAGCTGGGCTACACCGCCACCTGGGCCGGCCTGGTCTCGGCCCCCACCGGCGCCGTCGCCGTGCTGGTGACGCCGCTGGCGGCACGCCTGATGTCGCGCTACGACGCCAGGCTGGTCGCCACCGTCGCCTTTGCGGCCTCGGCCCTGTCCTATTTCATGCGCGCCAGCCTGACCGCCGATGCCAGCTTCATGGCCATTGCCATACCGCTGATGGTGCAGGGGATTTCATCAGGCACTTTCTTCATCGCCACGGTGAGTATTCTGCTGGACGGCGTGCCGGCGGAACGCATTCCCTCCGCCTCGGGCCTGTCGAATTTCGCGCGCATCATTGCCGCCGGGTTTTCCGTATCGCTGGTCACCACCTTCTGGGACCGCCGTGAGGCTTTCCACCAAAGCCACATGGCGGACCTGTTGTCGGGCTATATGCCGGCCCTCAACAATGTCCTTTCGTCGATGCAGGACATGGGCCTGTCCGACCTGGCGGCGAAGGCGGCGGTGACGCATGGCATGATCGGGCAGGCCTACCTGCTGGCATCGCTGGACATGTTCACCGTCTCGGCCTGGCTCTGCCTGGCGGCCATCGTCCTGGTTTGGCTGTGCCGCAAGGCGCAGCCGCACAGCCCGTTCGCCGATTAGGGTGCTGGCTTGAGATAACGGGCGGCGATGGCCTTGCGGTCGATCTTCAGGTTGGGCCTGAGCATGCCGTTTTCCGTCGTGAATGGCGCGTCGGCGAAGATCACCTCGACGAACTGGGTGGCTTTGCGCGCCGAAGGCAGGCTGTTGGCAAACTGGATCACCCGGGCGCGCGCTTCGGCGCCGCCGGGCGCCACCAGGTCCACCACGCAGGTCAGGTGCGCGGCATGGGGCCGCTGGTAAAGGACCGAATGGGCCACGTCCGGGCAGTTGTTCAATTCCTGCTCGAGGATTTCGGGGTGCACCTTCAGCCCGCCCGGGGTGACCAGCAATTCCCTCTTGCGGCCCAGCAGATACAGATTGCCGGCCGCGTCCAGCCTGCCCATGTCGCCCGTGGCGATGCGACCGCGGCCCACGAAGACACGCTCATTTTCACCGTCGGCGCACTGGAAATAGCGCAAGGTCAGGGGCGCCTCGCGGTGGACGATGATTTCGCCGTCGGGCTCGAAAAAGACGGTCACGCCATCGAGCAGCTTTCCCACCGAGCCATACTCTTTCGAATGGGGCGGGCGATAGGTCAGGGAGCCTGCTTCCACCATGCCGTAGGATTCGCACAGGGGCAGATAAAGCCGTTCGAAGAATTCACCCAGGTTGCGCCGGATCGGCGCCATGCCCGTCGCCAGCAGGCGGATCCTGCTGCCGAACTGCTTGTAGAAGTCCGCGAACAGGATGCGTGCCAGTTTCTGGCGCCGCGCGGCGGAGGGCAGGAGCGATAACAACATGCTCAGTGCCGACCAAAGCGTCTTCTTCCAGCCGGGGTATTTCTTATATTCGGCATGCAGCATCTGATACAGCACCGGCGGTGCGATCAGGATGGTGGGATTGAGCGCCGGCATGGCGGCAAACAGCTGGGTATAGTCGGTTATGATGATGTCGAAATCGTACCACAGCGCGGCATAGCACATGTTGCGCTGCTGGAAATTCGACAAGGGCATGAACAGCATCAGCCGGTCGCCATCGCCGGCGCCGAGCGCCTCGAAAACGGGCGGCAAGGTGACTTCCACGCCCCGCCGGCTGATGACCAGGCCCTTGAGACCGCCCGCCGAGCCGGAGGAAAATACCAGGCTGTGCTGGTCGGCCAGGTCCGCATCGGCCGAAGGCGGACGTTCCAGGGCGCGGACGTCCTCATTGTCGGCATCGAGGAAGGCGACATGGGCGGGCTTTTGCGCGAACAGGCGCGCGTCGTTCCTGGAAATCAGCAACAAGGCGACATTGTAGTGATCCAGCAGGTCCTGATTGACCTTGCCCGTGAAATCGTCGGTGAAAGGCACCGAGATCGCGCCCATTTCGATCAATGCCAGGTCGTAGACCAGCCAGTGGTAGGAATTGGGAGCATAGATGCCGACGCGTGTGCCCGCTTTTACCCCCCAGGCCCGCAACCGGTCGCAGGCCTGCATCACGTCCGCGTGCAGGGCCGCGTGGGGATGGCAGGAGGCCTGGCCGCGCTCAAACGTATAGATCGCGCTCTTTTTCCCGGGCAGGGAGGCGACCAGGCTGCAAAAGTCCATTCCAATCCTCAGTACAAATACAGTGTCGCCACGATGCGGACGGCCCGAAATGCACAACCCCGGGGGAGAAGTCGGCAAACTACTTGAGCGCCAGCCATCAGGCAACCGTAGGTCGCAGGCGGCAGTTCGCGCCAGGGTTGAAAAATACTGACGATTTATCGCTTCCGGACAACCGAGGGCGTGGTGGCGGCGCGCGCTATGGACCGCTCCAGAATTCCGGGGACGTGCCAACGGCCTTCCGGGCGGATCAACACATAAGGATCGGTATCCAAGGTGAGGGCGTCGGGCTCGCGCTCAAGCTCGGCAACCATCTCGATATACTCATAATCGGAGAATATGAAGCGCTGCCGGCCCTCCAGCGGGCGAAACCCGAACCGGGTCCAGAAATTCGCCAGCCGCGTCTGGGCATGGCCGATGACGCGCCGATAGCCCTTCTTCTGGCAAATCTTCAGGCCGGCCTGCACCAGCTGAATTGCCGCCCGGGAATTGCGGAATTCCTTGCGAATTGCCACCCGCTCAAACTTGGCGAAATCGGCAAAGAACCGCAGCCGCAGGCAACCGACAGGCTCGTCGCCGATATAGGCCAGCAGATGCGTAGCGGCCAGGTCGTTGCCGTCATACTCTTCGTCGTAAGGGCATTCCTGTTCGCCGATATAGACCGAATTGCGGACCGCGGCGACGCGCATCAGGTCGTCGAATGTTCGGGCGACAGTGATGCCGACGTCCTTTTTTCCCGAATTGGGAACATAACCGTCATACAAGGGTGACTGTGCCGCGCGGGGAAACATCCAGATATTCGGCGCGTCGATCCCGTCGATGCGTTACGCCCCTGTGTCAGCCCAAGTACCTCATTATATTTGCGTCCGGCGTCCGTATTCGGACGAGAATAGAGATTTATGCCGACATATTGCGGCGACGACATTTTCTCCAGGAACAATGCGATGCCCGCCGCCAGGGGGCCGGGCGCATAGACCGCCCACATATAGAGTCCCGCGGGCCGTTCGCCGGGCTTCGCCACCAGGCGCAGATCCGGACTGGTGGCATTGAACGAACCCAGGGCGAGCATCTGCAGGCCAAGCCGGTTCAGGGGCAGGACGGCGACAAAGCCCTCGGCTACCGGAGCTTGCGGGTCGAACCTGGACTTTCGCGTCAGGCCCATGACGCAAATTGGATTGTGGTGTACAACCCGCAGGACCTCGGCGGTCTCGGCCATGCCGGGAATGCTGAGCCGGGCCTTCGCCACGATGTCCGCGACGTCCTGTTCGGTCGGCTGGAACATCACCAGATGCTTGGCAATGCGCACGGCGTCAAGCTGGTCGAGCCTGTGCCTGCCGCTGCGAGAAGCGCTCGCGCGTTCGTCCGGGGCCAATCTTCTGTGGGACTGCGTCATGTGCCTATCGGGTTCTTTAATACTTTTTCAAGCTTAACGATCTATTAAACCTTCGGACATAGGGATAAACGAATTATTAATAACGAGGTTTTCGGCTATTTTTGTCAATCAGGCGAATCGATCAGGCGAGCATTGCATGCACGTTTTTGGTGGTCGGCCTGTGCAGGGCTGCGTTTAAATTTCCTGGTTAACGGTGCCGGCTACTGGCCGCGGGTCCCTTCCGAAGGTGCAACGTGCGGATGCTGTTTCCACACGTCTTTCAACAGCAGATTGTGTCAATCGGGTTTGATCTAAGTTTGCGCTGCTTTGGCATGTGCACATTAAGCAAATGGTAGTTTGCTTTACCGGCTGTTCAGGATTTCGGCCCAAAATCGGCATATGAATGTACTGGATGCTGCCAAGGCACTGAACCAGCGGGCGCTGCGGGAAAATTGGTATCACGTCTGTGATCCCGGTTTGTCCTTCAGCGAAGCGCGTTACGACCAGTTGCTCGAACTGTGGCGCAGGAAATCCGGCGGGCGGGCGATGCCGGCCCGGTCGGAGATAACGCCGCGCGATCTCAAGGACATTTTGCGCGATGTGCTTTTGTTGGAACGAGTTTCACAGAATCCGTCCCGCTACAAGTTTCGCCTTGTGGGCACCGGGCTCTACGACATGGCGGGCGAACTGACGGGCAAAATGGTCGACGAAATCGTGCCTCCCGAGCATCTGCCGCGCTGGATAGAATGCGCCGACTTGATCCTTAATGGCGGCCAGCCGTTGCGCTTTCTGGGCCGCGTGCATCTTGAGGGCAAGGAATATCTCAATGCGGAAAACCTCTATGTCCCGTTGGCAAATGACAAGGGTGAACCGACTTTTGTGATGGGGCTGTGCCGCTATACGCCGCGCCGCGCACAAAATGAGGAGACCTGGGAAAACCAGATCGCCTCCATTCCCGGCGCCATGCTGTAACCGGGCCGATTCCCCGCCGCTTGCGATCATGGCATAACTCCCGGGCGTTTCGGGGCGATTCTGTCATGTGCAGTTCACCGACCCATTCCGGAAGTCTGGTCCCGGTGCCCCCTTTCATGCCGACAGTCCCCGCCGCCGTGATCGCGATCGCCAAGCCGATTGGGCAGCCATGACGGTCGGCAGGCTGATCGCGGGCCTGGAGGCGCGGGGCATTCTTCTGTCCCTGGCGGACGGCGAAATCCGCTACCGCTCGCCCAGGGACGCCCTGACCGCATCCGACAGGGATCACCTGCGCGCCCGCCGCGCCGAGATCGTCGACTATCTTGGCACCCGCAATGCCGCCAGGGCGCTGCGCGGGGCCACGGCCTTTGCCGGCCCGCCCACGCCATCCGTGGCGCAGGAGATGTGGCGGGCCTTTGCCGGCGGAGCGCAGGAAGGCCGCCCCATCGCGCTGAATATCGGCATGGTGGAGACGTTCCGCCACGATCCGTCCCGCGTTATCGCCGCGATTCATCAGGTCATTGCGCGCTATGACGCCCTGCGTGCCCGTTTCGAGGCCGACGGCGATCGTTTGGTGGCCCTGCTCAATCCGGCCGATTCCTTTGTGGTCGCGCAGGAGGATCTGCGGCATCTGGGACCGGAGCGGGCCGGCGAAGCCGCCGCCCTGGGCGCGCAGCAATTCTGCGCCCAGGTGAATCTGATAGAGGGGCGATGGCTGACCCGCGCCAAGGTTTTCGCCCTGCCCGGGGGCGAAAGCCTGGCCGCTGTTTCGGCGGCGCACATGATTGCCGATGCCGGAACCCGCAACATCATCGTGGACGAAATCCGCGACATTCTGGATTACGGCGCGCCGCGCGCCGCGCCGTCGGTGCCGTATAACGACTATTCCCTGGCCGAACGGGAATTTCTCGCCGGCCCGCAAGGCGCGCAGCTGATCGCGCACTGGCGGCGCTGGTATCACGACCAGCCCACCATGAAGGCGCCCTCCGATGGGACGCCGCTGCTGTGGGGCAACGGCATCCGCATGGTGCGCAACTTCACCATTCCCAGCCGGGTTCTGGACAAGGTTCGCCTTTTGGCGGAGGACTGGAAGGTCACGCCGTTCCTGATCTATCTGACGATGTTTTCCATCGCCATGGCGCGCTGGTCGGGACTTGAGCGCTTTCCCGTCCGTGTGCTGGGCGACAAGCGGACTTCGCTTGCCTTGTCGAATGTGGTGGGACTGATGTTCTGCGCCGATGCGGTGGAAGTCGCCGCCCCCGCGGGGGCGGATTTCGAGACTGTCATGCGCGCCATCCTGGCGGAATATGACGCCGCCCTGGCGCTGCGCATTCCCACCCTGCATTTCTGGGCACCCCATTGCGTGCGGCCGGGGATCGAGGCGCCGGACCATCCCAACAAGATTCCCGCCGTGTTCAACTATTTCTCCATGGGCACGGCGCGGGAGAGGGCCGAAAAGAAGGCCGGTCCCGACACCACCGCCGCGCTGCCCTGGCCGCCCGAGGTGGTGACATTGCCGCCGCAGGACTGGCCGCGCCGCTCCTCGCCGCTCTTCCTGCATGTGATGGACCGGGGCCACGAGGCTCTGGTTTCGCTGCATTTCTATCAGGGTGCCGTCAGCCCGGCCGACCAGGACAGTTTCACCGCCCGGCTGTTCCAGGTCTTTGCCGAAACGGTTCCAGCCTGATGGCGTTGATATCGCGCATCCTTGCGCCGGGTATTTTCGGGGCCGAGGCGGAAGATGTGGGACAGCAGATTTTCCCTCATCCGCAGGAGGAACTTCTGGTGGCGCAGGCGGCGCCGAAACGCCGCCGCGAATTCGCCCTCGGGCGGTCTTGCGCCCGCGCCGCCCTGACCGCGTTGGGCCATGGCGGCGCCGTGATCGGCCGGGATGCGGGCGGTGTGCCGTTGTGGCCGGCCGGCGTGGTGGGCGCCATCACCCACACCCAAGGCTATGCCGCGTCCCTGGCGGCCGCGGCGCGGCAATTTTCCGGCATCGGCGTCGATGCGGAACGGATTGGCGGCGTGACCCAGGATTTATGGCCGCGCCTGTTCGATGCGGACGAGCGCGAACACCTGATGACGCTGGGCGGCGAAGACCGCGATGTTGCCGCCACTCTTTTGTTCAGCGCCAAGGAAGCCTGTTACAAGGCATGGGCCATCAAGGCGGCGTTGCCGTTCCGGGAAATCCACATCGCCCCCCAGGAGGGCGCATTTCTCGCCACCTGGTCGGGCAAGAACCTGCAAGGCCGCTTTGCGGTCCGGGGCGACCTGATGCTGACGGCCGCCTGGTTCTAGATACTGCCCGTTTCCTCGCTGGGCGCCATCAGGCCTTCCAGATGCCGGGTGAAGCCGCCGAGGGTGGGAAATTCCAGCAGGTCGGAGAGCTTCAACTCTTCTTCCATGCCGGTCTTTGCCTGGATCTCGGCGATCATCTTCACGCCCAGCAGGGAATGTCCGCCCAGGGCAAAGAAATTGTCGTCGGGGTTCACTTTCTTGACGCCCAAGGCCCGCGCCCAGATGGCGGCGACCTGGTCCTGAAGCCTGTCAGCCATGATCCTGATTCAATGGGAATACCGTCAAAATCTAGCGCCTCGGCGGGTTTTCCGCCAGACGGGCAGGGTGCCGCCGCTCTATAACACTTGTCGTAGGACGGAATTTGGCGGACAATCACCCTCGCGGGGGGCCCTGCCCGGAGGTTTCATGAAAGTCATAATCGCAACCATTGCCTTGGCCGCCACTGTCTCGTCCGCTTCGGCGGCCCCCAAATGCGTGCAGGCCCGCGACATCCTCAGCACCCATTCCGATGACGGCAAGCTGATGACGTTCAAGATGCGCGACGGCACCACCCTGGTGAATCACCTGCAGGGGACCTGTTCCGATCTGCGCTTTGAGGGCTTTGCCTGGAATGTGCCCGGCACCGGGGAAGTCTGCGAAAACCAGCAGAGCCTGAATGTGCTGCGCTCCGGCCAGACCTGCGTCCTGGGCAAGTTCGACCTGGTCAAGGACAAGCCGCCCGCCAAATAGGGGCTTCTTGCGCAGGGAGGCCGGCCCGGCGGTTCAGACCCTGGCGCGTGGATCGCGCCTGGCCAGCCGCGCCAGCAGATAGTCCACTTCACCCCGGGTTTCGGCCGAGAAAACGGGCGCGGGCTTGCGCATCGCCGCCGACGCCAGGATGCCGCGCCGCTGCAGCACATATTTGCGCACCGCCAGGCCCACCCCGGGCTGGTGGTCATAGCGCAGCAGCGGCAGGTGGGCGTCGAACAGGTCGTGCGCCTCCTCGCGCTTGCCGGCCTTGGAGAGTTTCACCGCTTCCACCAGCATGTCGGGAAAGGCATAGCCGGTATTGGCGCCGTCCACCCCGCGATCCAGCTCGAAATCCAGGAACAGGCCGTTGTTGCCGACCATGATGGAGATCTTGCGCATCGTGCCGTCCTTTTCCCAGCCGCGCAGGGCGGTGATCTTGTCCAGCCCCGGCCAGTCCTCATGCTTGAGGACGGCCAGCGACGGATTCTCCATCACCACCCGGCGCACCACGGTGTTGGACATGGTTACGCCGGTGGAATGGGGATAGTCCTGCAGCACCCAGGGAATGTCGGTGCCGATCGCTTCCATCGCCCCCCGGAAATAGGCGGCGATCTGGTCGTCGGTCTTCAGGCCCGCGGCGGGAGCGATCATCACCCCCGCCGCCCCCATATCCATCACCTTGCGCGACAGCGCGCGCATCGCGGCAAAGCCCGGCGCCGACACGCCCACGATGATCGGCTTGCCGCCCGCGCGCTTGATCACCCGCGCCGCCAGCGCCAGCGCCTCCTCGGCGTCCAGCTTGGGGGCTTCGCCCAGCACGCCCAAAATGGTGAAACCATTGCAGCCGGTTTCGAAATAGAAATCGGTCATGCGGTCCACCGAAGTCCAGTCGATGCTGCCGTCCTCCTGGAACGGCGTCGGGGCGATGGAATAGACCCCGCTGGCGGTGTGATCGAGCGTCATGGCGTTTCCTTTCAGCTATTGCGATGGCAAACCAGGCCGGCGCGGCGGTGCTGGCCGAATCCGGCCCCAGGCAGGGTCGCCGGAAAAACCAGAAAGGTCAGGCCCTTGCGCATAATTCCCAGCGAATTTTCCAGTGATCGGCGGCGCATGGATGCGCGGTCTTTTTTGCGACCTTAGCGGCGGGCCGGCTCCCGCGCCATCACCCGGACCCGTCGCTTGACGCAAGGGCGGGGCTCCCTAGACTTTCGTCCCGGGACAGGAACGGCGGGAAATGACCGCCGCAAGCGGCCAGGGGCGATCATGCAATCGGCAAGGAAGTCGCGTCTTGCGGTGGTACTGCTGTTGTCATCGGCGATGGCGGCGTCGGCACAGGACCAGCAGGCCGATGTGCTGATTGCCGGCGGCACCATCTATGACGGTTCGACCGCCGCCCCGTTCACCGGCGACGTGGCGATCGCCGGTGACAAGATCAGCTATGTCGGCCCCCGGGCGCCCATGGCCGCCAAGCGGATCATCGATGCCGGGGGCATGATCGTGTCGCCCGGCCTGATCGACGCCCACACCCATGCCGACCATTTCCTGGACTCGCCCGACAAGGCGAAGCGGGCCAATGCGGCCTGGACCATGCAGGGGGTGTCCACGGTCTTTCTGGGGATCGACGGCAACGGCACGCCGGACCTCAAGGCCAGGTTCGCCCGGTTCCGCGCGCAGGGGATCGGCACCAATGTCGTCTCCTATGTGGGCTTTGGCGCCATCCGCCGCGCCGTGATCGGGGAAGCGGCGCGGGCGCCAACGCCGGAGGAACTGGCAAAGGAGCAAGCGCTGGTGGTCAAGGGCATGTGCGAGGGCGCGGTCGGCCTGTCGGCGGGATTGTTTTACGCCCCCCAGAGCTTTGCCAAAACCGGCGAAGTCATCGCCCTGGCGAAGGAAGCGGGCCGGCGCGGCGGCATCTATGATACCCATCAGCGCGATGAATCGACCTATTCCATCGGCCTGATCGCCTCGACCAGGGAAGTGCTGCGGATCGGACGCGAGGGCGGGCTTGCGGTGCATTTCTCCCACATCAAGGCGCTGGGCCATGACGTGTGGGGCAAGTCCGCCGAGGTCATCAAGCTGATCGATGCGGCGCGCGCCGCGGGCCAGGACGTCACCGCCAACCATTATCCCTGGCTGGCTTCGCACACCGGGCTGGACGCGGCGCTGATCCCGCGCTGGGCCGCGGACGGCGGCGCCGCCGCCATGCTCAAGCGCTTCGATGATCCGGCGCTAATGGTGAAAATCAAGGCCGAGATGGCGCAGAATCTGGACCGCCGCGGCGGCGCCAACGCCATTCTCATGACAAGTGGCGACGCGATGGGCGGCGTGACCGAAGATGCGCCGCCAAGGCCCTGGACCGGGAAGTATCTGTCGGACATCGCCAGGGAATGGAAGATGGATGCGTTGGACGCGGCCATCCGCATCCTGCGCGAAACCAGGGGCCGGGCCTCGATCGTGTCCTTCAACATTTCCGAGCCGGATCTCGAAAATTTCATGAAACAGCCATGGACGGTCACAAGTTCGGACGGCGGCCCCGGCCATCCGCGCCAGTATGCGACCTTTCCCACCAAATATGCGGTCTATGTGAAACAGAAGCATGTGATCGATACCAGTTTCTTCATCCGCCATTCCAGCGGGCTGACCGCCGACATCTTCAAGCTGGAGCGGCGCGGCTATCTCAGGCCCGGCTATTTTGCCGATGTGCTGGTATTCGATCCGCAGCGCTATGTGCCCAGGGCCGATTACGTCCATCCCGCGCTGCTGTCCGAGGGCGTTGCGGAACTCTTTGTCAACGGTGTTGCCGCCGTCGACAAGGCCAGGCCCACCGGCGCGCTCGCGGGCCGGCCATTGCCGCACATGCCGCCTGCCGGGACCTGCCGCTAAGCCGGCTTGTTGCGCCGCAGCACGCGCATCACAAGAGGGCACGGAAAGCTTGCCGTCGGTCCGCGCCCCACTTACGGTCGCGCCAATCAAAACACTTCAAAGCACTAGGGGAGTAACTATGCATAGACGGGAATTTTTCGGTGCCGCCATGGCGAGTACCGCGGTTGCGACACTGCTGTCGGCCAAGGAAGCCGCGGCGCAGGAAGCGTCCGCCCGCGCCGCCCGCGGCATGGCGTCGCCGAAAATCCGCGACGTCTCGGTAATCGAATGCGCGCCGCAAGGCGTGCGGCTTACCGTGGTCAAGATCACCACCGACCAGGCGGGCCTTTACGGCTATGGCTGCGCCACCTTCACCCAGCGGGCCGACCTGGTGAAACCGGCGGTGGAAAAATACCTGAAGCCGTTCCTGATCGGAAAGCCTGCCGACCGTATCGAAGACACCTGGCAGATGCTCTACAACTCGTCCTATTGGCGCAACGGCCCGGTGCTGAACAACGCCATCAGCGGCGTCGACCAGGCGCTGTGGGACATCAAGGGCCGCATGGCCGGCATGCCGGTCTATCAGCTGCTGGGCGGCAAGGCGCGCGAAGCGGTGGACACTTATGGCCACGCCTCGGGCAATGAGATTTCCGAAACCATCGACAGCGCCAAGAAGTATATCGCCCAGGGCTTCCGCCATGTCCGCATCCAGGTCGGCGTGCCGGGCATGGCCGGCTATGGCGCGCGCGGGGGCGGCAATCGCATTCCTTCGCTCCACGACGCGCCGGTGTTCGAGCGCGAAGGCTATATCCGCCGGGCCCTGAAGCTGTTCGACACCGCGCGCGGCGAACTGGGCGAGGAGATCGAACTGCTGCACGACGCCCATGAGCGCATCACCCCCACCGAGGCGGTGCAGTTCTGCAAGGATCTCGAGAAATACCGCCTGTTCTTCCTGGAGGATCCGCTCTCGCCGGAAGACATCATGTGGTTCCCCAACATCCGCGCCCAGACCACGACGGCGCTGGCAATGGGCGAACTGTTCAACAGCCCGCATGAATGGACGCCGCTGATCAAGGACCGCCTGATCGACTATATGCGCATGCACATTTCGCAGATGGGCGGGCTGACCCCGGCGCGCAAAGTCGCGGCGATGGGCGAGATCTTCAATGTCCGCACCGCCTGGCACGGTCCCGGCGACGTTTCACCCGTCGGCCACATGGCGATGGTGCATCTGGATCTCAACATCACCAATTTCGGCATCCAGGAATATTCCGAGTTCAATGCGGCACATCGTGAGATCTTCCGCGGCCTGCCCGAAATGAAGGGCGGCTATCTCTATGCCAATGACAGGCCGGGCTGGGGCATCGAGATCGACGAGGCCGCGGCGGCCAGGCATCCCTTCGACCGCAGCAATCCGATGAATGGCGGTTGGGGCGAAGTGCGCCTGCCCGACGGCCAGATCATCAAGCAGTAGAGTCCGCCAGGACAAAGGCCCCGCATCGCATCGATGCGGGGCCTTTTCTTTTGCCGGAAGCGCGCGGCCGAAAGGCCGCGCATTTTATGCTTGGTCGCGGCCTAAAGGCCGCGCATTTTATGCTTGGTCGCGGCCTAAAGGCCGCGCACCTTATGCTTGGGCACGGCCTAAAGGCCGCGCACCTGGCGCAAGGCGATCTGCAGCATGGCCTTGCAATGGGCCACGTCATAGGTCCAGCCGACATACTGGCCGTAGCTTGGCCCCAGTACTTTATCGACATCCAGGCCGCGCGGATGCTCGGGCATGATCAGGCGCTTGTAATTGTTCTTCACCAGCAGCTTCATGACCTCGAACATGTCGTTGTCGCCGGTATCGGGGAAGACCTCGGTATAGTCCTCGCGCGGCTTGCGCAGGACCACATTGCGGAAATGCACCTGGCCGATGCGGTTGCGCGAGGCAAACCAGGTGCCGACCGCGACCGGATCCTCGCCCAGTTCGCGGGTGACGCCGCAGTCCCAGGTCAGGCAGTTGGACGGCGAATTCACCGTTTCGATAAGCCGCTTCCAGTCGGAAAAGCTGTTCATGACCTGGGCCGAGCCGCGGCTCATCGGCGGTGGCGGGTCGTTGGGATGCAGCGACAGCACCACATTGTTCTTTTCCGCCACCGGCACCACTTCCTTGAGGAAGTAGGTCATGTTCTTCCAGGTCTGCTCATAGGTGTGGACGCCTTCGGCGGGAAGCGGCGGCAAGTCCTTCATGCGCGCATAGTTGAACTCGCTATAGGTGGCGCCGCCGCGGCCCGGCACGTTGGCATAGCCGTCGGTGGCGCGATGGTTGTAGAAATTCCATTCCACCACGGGAATGCCCAGCTTGCCGCAATTGACGATGGTCTGCTTGATTTTGGCGATTTCCTCGTCCCGGCCCGGCAGGGCATAGACGATCTTCGACATGTTGGGGTCCATGCCGCCCTGATAGGACCAGCGAATCATCATGATGCCGATCCGCATGTCGTGCTTCTTGAGCGCATCCACCCGCGGTTGCAGGTAATCCAGGCCCCAGGGCTGTTCGGGCAACGCCTGGGTGTCGATCCAGTTGATGCCGATCTGCTTGAGGCGGACCGCTTCGGCGTCGTCGAGCAGGTTGTTCATGTACATGGTGATCTTGGGGGTATCGGGGCCTTCCTGCGGCTGGCCGATGCGACTTGCGGGATGCGGCGCGTAATCCTGTGTCCAGGCCGGGGCGATGCCGGCGGCGCCCGCCAGCAAGGTCCCGCCGGATGCCTGCAGCAGGCCGCGACGGGAAAAATGTCTTGCGCGTGTCATGTTTTATCCCCTGATTATGGCGATCTTTGCCGCCCGGTTATCCTTGGGAGATTACCAGTTCCCGACCGCCCGGCTAGAGCGGCGGCCGGGGAATTTCCCGGCATGTTTTTTGGATCGGGCCGCAAATACCGCCCCGGGGCCGGGCGCCGCACACGGCACGGGAACGACGCTAATGCGCGATAGCGGCGGGCGCCGCCGCGCATCTGGCGTCGGTCGGCAGCGTGATGGTCACGGTTGTTCCCCTGTTCACGCGGCTTTCCACAGTCAGCGACCCGCCATGCAATTCCGCCAGTTCCCTGGTCAGAGGCAGCCCCAGGCCCGTGCCGGCATGTTTCCGGCTCAACGCACCGTCCACTTGGCCGAACGGTTCGAGCACTTTGGGAATATCCTCCGCCTTGATCCCGATGCCGGTATCGGACACCGCTATGGCGATGCCGCCGCCGCGGCGAAATGCGTCGATCACGATCTCGCCGCCGACCGGGGTGAATTTCAGCGCGTTGGAAAGCAGGTTGAGCACCATCTGGCGCAGGCGTTTATCGTCGCCGAATATCCGGTCGATGCCGTCATGGACGTGAATTGACACCCCGATATGGTCGCGGGTTGCCTGCGTCTCGATGCTGCGGACACAGTCGATGACAATCTTCAGAACCTGCACGGGCTCAATGCGCAGCTCCAGCTTTCCCGCGTCGAGCTTTGCCAGGTCCAGCAGGTCGTTTACCAGCGAAAGTACATGGTTGCCGCTGTCGTGGATGATCCGGGCATATTCGCGATACCGCGCATTCTGCAAAGGGCCGAACATTTCGGTGGCGAGTATTTCCGAAAATCCCAGGACTGCGTTGAGCGGAGTCCTGAGCTCGTGACTGGTCGCCATTAAAAAGTCCGTGCGGGCGCGCGCAGAGTCGGTCGCTTGCTGGCGGGCCTGGTGGGCGACTGCCAATTCGGCCTTCAAGGCTTCGATTTCCCGACGATGGCTTTCCTCCATCTTTCGCAGGGCCGTCTGGTCGCGAAAGGTCATCAGCGTGCCGCCATCGGGCAATTTGCAGAGATGCGGCTCAAGATCGCCTCGCCGCGCCGAGCTTGCAACGGGCGGACCTGGGTTCAGGGCGGCGCGCGGCTTCGCCAATGGCGCGGGCATGAGCCGCGATGCGTCGCCACCGTTATCGTTGAATTGACCGGTTGCCGGTCCCGCGCCGGCGCGCCTCAAAAATTGCGATTCGATCACGACCGGAAAATTGTTCCGGAAGCTCAGATTGCAGGCGCTGAGCCGGTTGTCCGCATCGAAATAGGCCATTGGCTGCGGAATCTGGTCGAACAGCTCCGTCAGATCCACGCTGGGCGCAAGATAGCGACTTTTCTTGAAACGAATGACTGACGGCATTGGCGTCTCCGGCTTCGTCCGAAACGCCCCCTCAGTTGGTCATGTCCCCGATGACCGGTCTGCAGCCCGCCCAAATACTGGTCTATTCTTGGTTACCCATTCCTTAATCCGGATGCGGGCGGGCGGACATATCCACAGCGCTAATGCAGGGAACTTTCGCGCGGTTTCCGGCCGGGCACCCGCCGCAACAAGCGCGGCATCGGCGAACACCTGCCGGCGCTTTGTTTCAATGCGCCAGAGGATCGGGCCGAAGCTGGATGTGCACCACCTTGCTGGTTGTGCCCTTGCCGCCTTCCATGTGGAACGGCGTGCGCGTCGCATAGGTCGTCCACAATCCGCGGCCCTTCCAGCCGGTATTGGGATCGTCGATGCGCCCGTCCATCCCCTTGGCATAGAAACCCATGGGATAGGGAACCCGCAGGGTCATGAACTTCCCGTCGACCAGGGCAAACAGCGCGTCGGAGGCATTGCCGGTGGCGATGGGGATGTTCGCGCCCAGACCGAAAGTATCGAACTGGTCGACCCAGGCGTAATAGCTGGCTTCGGCGCTGCCCGAATCCTTGACGTCGCGGAATTGAGGCCCCGGGAACGGATAGAGCGTCCAGCCCTCGGGGCACTGCTTGCCCGTCGCGGTCGGCCCATTGAGCGGGCCCTTGCATTTGCGGCGATCGAAACGCGCAAAATGGCCGCTTGCCAGCACCGTCCAAACCACGCCATTGCGGTCGATATCCATGCCGCGCGGCGAATAGCCGTGTTCGGCGGCCTTGGGATCGTCGATCGGCGGCTGATAGATTTCCGCCAGCGCCGTCGCCGGCGGATTGGGTCCGGGATTCAGGCGCACCACCGCGCCGGGAAAGCCCACCGAGGAACCCCAGATCGAACCGTCCGCCGGATTCGGGGCCACGCCGTAAAATCCGGCATTGATGCGCATGTCCTTTTTGGGGTCCAGCGGTTCGCCCGGTTCGGTATAGGCGTCGCGCCGGCCGTTGCCGTTGGTATCGACAACCAGGGCAGTCCAGCCCTGGGCTTTTTGCGCGTCATGGGTGGCGTCCCAGATCTTGGTGTCGAACCAGCCGACCGCCGGGCCGCCGCCGCTGGTCCAGATCCTGTCCTGGCCGTCGAATTGCAGATGGTGGGTCGCGTAGCAGGTGTCAATCGGGGTGAATTTCCTGGTCGCGGGGTCATAGACCGCCAACTGGCGGCCGGAACGCGCCAGCGGGAAGAGCGCCGCGGAGGGATGGCGCGATCCGGCCTTGCAAAAGTCCGCTTCCTTGTCGGGCGCGCGAACGCGGGTGGTCAGCCAGACGCGGCCCTTGGCATCGAACATCGGATTGTGAATGCTGGTCTGGCTGTCCCAGATCGCTTCGCGGCCCCAATAGGGCGACGGGTTGGGGATGTCGTTGTCCTTGCTGGTGGGCGTGTCGGCATCGCGGACCAGCGCCTTGACCTGGCTCCTGGCATTGCGAACCGGGTCCAGTACCGGAACAAAGTCGCTGCTTTCTTCCGGCGAGCCATAGATCGGCCCATTGGCGTTTACCGTCGGATTGCGCCGGTCGGTGGAAATTTCGTCATGCAGATAGGCTTTGGGGGTATTCCAGTCCCACAAGGTCAGGACGATATTGCGTTCCTTGCCCTGCGGGCGCGCAGGCTTGGCAAAGGGCAGTTCGCCGGCTGCGATGCGGTCGCTCCAGTCTCCGAACAGCGCCAGCGCGCGCTCGGTATCCAGCCGGCCGATGGAGCCGATCATGTTGTTGGCGGCCTGACCGACCTGAATGCGATGCTCCCAGGCTTGCGCCGAGGAGGCGAACTGCCCCAGCGATTTTTCGATATTGCGTGTCGCCGGATCGCCCAATTGATGACAGGTGTAACATCCGTCGGTCTTTACGATGTCCAGCCATTGCTGCTGGCTTTGCATCTTGGCCGCCATGCCGTTGCCGTCCGGCTTGGGGCCGGTGCCCGGAAAGGCGCTTGCGGGCGGAATTCCCAGCATCGCGTACCAATAAATCGCGGGATAATATTGCGCCGCCGCCTTTTCATCCGGGGCCACGACAGCCTTGAGGGCGAGCAATTTTCCCGGCGCGGCCTGGGTCTTTGGCGAATCCACCAGTCCGTAACCGCGTACCCAAACATTGTAAGTGGCTTGCGGAAGGGCGGGGATCACAAACCGCCCCTGATCGTCGGTGACGACAATCTTGGCGTATTTTGTCGGCAGGCCGGTGGTCTCGGCGATCACCCAGACGCCGGCCTCGGGGCCATTGGGGCCCGTGACCGTGCCGCCGATATCGTTATTGCCGATGGAAACAGGGTCTTTCCCGGCGCCGGGCCACAACGCGGCCAATCCGAGCGCGCAGCCAATTCCGATCAGCAACCCGACGACTACGAAACCCTTCCTCATCGCGGCACCTTCTTTGTGTGCGTACACGGAATGGTCCCACTTTAGCACAGCCCCTGCGGTGCAGCGATCCGCCACCCGGACAATTTGATATTTAAAGCCCTGTTAAGCGGGGGAACCTAGCGTGTCGTCCTGGGCAGCCGGACTCTGGGCGCCCCGAAATCGTTGCCAGGATAGTGACTTAGCCATGTCCCGTTTCGCGCTCCTGAAGGAACTGCCCAACCGCGCCTCCAGCGAGGCGCGCCGGGAACTGCTGCGCGAAGTGACGGAATCGCTGGGCGGCCGGGCCGGGGCGCCGTCCGCCGCGGACGCCGCCGAACTGGACCGAGTCCTGGCGTCCGTCGCGTCGGAATTTTCCATCCAGGTGCGCATGGAGTTCGCGCGCCTGGTGGCGGCCAGTACCGCGCAATTTTGCCAAGCGGCGGAACAGTTCGCGATGGACGAAATCGATGTCGCCGCGCCGGTCCTCAAGCACTCCCAGGCGCTTTCGGAAGACGTGCTGCTGCGGGTGGTGAGCGAAAAATCCCAGCAGCACATGATGGCGGTGACGCAGCGAAGCACGGTCAGCCCGGGCGTGTCCCATGCCCTGGTGGAACATGGCGAGGACGCGGTGGTGTCCTCGCTGCTCGGCAATGAGGGTGCCGATATCGCGGACAAGACGTACGAGATGGTGATGGAACGCGCCAATTCCTCGCCGCTGCTCCAGGCCGGACTGGTGCGGCGCAAGAGCGTGCCGCTGGATCTTCTCAATGAGCTTTATCTGAAGGCCGAAGCCGAATTGCGCCAGGAGATCGTGGCCAAGTTCGGCCAGGTGCAGCCCGCGGAGCTGGAAAAAGCCTTCGAGCGCAGCCGCTCGCGTGTGACCACCCGCTACCGCAAGCTGCCGGAGGATATCGCGCAAGCGCGCAAGCGCCTGGCGACCCTGGAGGCGCGGCGCGAATTGGTGCCGCCCATGCTGGTGAACCTGCTGCGCGAAGGTCCGGGGTCGCGCACCAGCTTTGTTCTCGTCTTCGCCAAGCTTGCCGATGTGGAATTCGAAGTCATTCAGCAGGCCGTGGAAGGCCCCGATCTCGACATGCTTGCGCTTCTGAGCCGCGGCGCGGGTTTGGATCGCGGGCTGTTTGTGACCTTGGCGGTGGGACTGGACAAGTCCAGCAGCGGTCTGGCCAAGGCGGAGGAGTTCGGACGCCTCTTTGAAAGTGTGCCCGTCCAGGCCGCCCAGCGGGCGCTGCAATTCTGGAAGGTGCGCGCCGGCGGCTAGGTCCCCCGCTTGCCCGGTCCGGCCGCCCGCTCAGGCAATCGTGTTCAGCAGATTGTCGATCATGCGCGACGATACCTTGAACGCCAGCAGGTTTGCCCGAAAACTGTTGGCCGCTTCGCGCAGGTGAACCATCTGCGTCGCCAGGTCGGCATTCGGCGCGGCCACTAAGCCCTGCATGTTGGCATAAGGCGCCTGCGGGTCGTAGGCGAGAAGGGAGGAGGGCAGGCCAGGCGCGGCGCCGCCTGGGTCCTGGGACGCCGGCGCGGACTGCGGGACGCTTGTCAGGCTGACGATGTTGGCGGCGGTGGCGCTGAACCACTGCGATGCGGCCTGCATGCCCGCTGCGGAAATGCCTGCCGCGTCACCCATGCGGCCATGATGGCCGGCGCCGGTAAAGCCCGCGGAAATCTATTGCATGGCATTTTAACGAATTGGTGGCCCGCCGGTACGGGACGATGCTTCGGGCGCCGTTCCCTGCTAAGAGGGGAATCGAGCCCTGGGCCGGGAAGCGCGCCGCGACGATGACGACCCCTTCCAATACGATGCCGCAAACGCAGGCCCGGGTGCCGGCCTGGGGATACGCGCTGGGCGCCGCCCTGCTGATCGGCGTGCAGGTCGCCATCCTGCATGGCCTTGGCCAGCCGCTGATCGCGGCCAGTGGACATATCGCGCTGTGGGTCGCCAGCCCGGTCAGCCCGGAGACGTCCCAGCAATTGACCGACTGGTACAGCTTTTCCCATATCATCCACGGCTTCATTTTTTTCGGCGTGCTGCGGTGGACGGCGCCGCGCCTGCCATTATCCGCGCGTCTGCTGATCGCGATGGCGGTCGAAATCGCCTGGGAGATAACGGAGAACTCGCCTCCGGTCATCCGTCACTATCGCCAGCAGGCCCTGGCGGCCGGCTATGTGGGTGACTCCATCCTCAATTCCGTCTCCGACACGGTGATGATGTCGGCGGGATTTTTCTTCGCATCGCGCGTGCGCGCCCGGTATGTCATCGCGCTGGCGCTGGCCCTGGAAATTTTCACGGCCGCGGCGATTCGCGACAATCTGACCCTCAACGTGTTCAACCTGATCGCGCCCCCGCAATGGGCGCCGGTACGGGCCATCCACGACTGGCAGGCCGGCGCGCTGGGGCGATAAGGCGCGCGCCTGGATGCGGTGAAGGCGAGGCCGGCTCGCCGCTTATCGCGGCTTGCGGCGGCTCTTCGCGGTGTCGGTGAGGGCAAGCTCGATCAGTTCGACCATGGCGGCGCGCGCCGCCGCGGGATCGGCGGCCGCCACCGCATCGAAGACTTTCTTGTGGTCCGGTATCGGGTCGCGGCGCAGCCGCTGCGTGCGGTGCTTGAAGCTGGTGCTCCAGGTCACCGCCGCCGCGACGCTGCTGCTCAAGGTCGACAGGAAGGCATTGCCCGAAGCCGCGAGCAGGATGGCGTGAAAGCTCTGGTCCGCCAGCCGCCCCTGGCTGGTGCGCAGGGTCTCGCGCGTCATTTCCGCGAGGGCGTCCTGCATCTGGCGCAGCTGCGTCTGCGACCGGCGCTGCGCGGCCAGCGCCGCGGCTTCCGGTTCGACCAGCTTGCGCAGTTCGAACAGGCTGTTCAGAAGGTCTTGGCGCGGCTCCCGCGCGAACATCCAGGCCAGCACGTCGGGATCGAGCAGGTGCCACTGCTCCAGCGGGCTCACCCGCGTCCCGATCTTGGGACGCGAGTTCACAAGGCCTTTGGCCACCAGGATGCGCACCGCCTCGCGATAGGCCGAGCGCGAGACATTGCGTTGCCCGCTGGCCGCGATTTCGCCGTCCAGGATCGCGCCGGGTTTCAACCGTCCGGACACGATCTTGGCGCCGAGGTCGCCCGCAATCTTGGCGGGAATTCGCATCGGGGGTCCGGGACGCTTCATGACACGGTTTTAGCGCGGCCCCATGGCAAGACAAGGCCCCCCGCCCGGCGGGGCCGGGGGGATTCGGCGCCGGACCTCCGGTCTAGGCCAGAACCGCCTTGATCATCGTGTGGGAATGCGGCGGGAAGCTGTAGGTCAGGCTGTTTGCGCTGGCGCTCACGCTGCGCGTCTTGGTGCTGACCACCGTCTTGCCGAAGTCGTTCATCGCCTTGATGTCGGGACCATTGACCTCCGAAGCGCTGGCGCTGCCGGAAAAGCGTTTGTCTTCCAGCCCGATGACGACGTCCATCGCCTGGTCCTGGTGACGGTTGACGACATTCAGCACCAACGTATCGCCGTCCAGCGCGGCGGAGGCATCGATATAGGGCACCTTGTCGAACCGCTTGCTGGCGTAGGTCGGGCTGTCCGTCAGCAATTGCAGGCTGTTGCCTTTCACATTGTTGGCGAAAAGCTGCAGCGGATAATAAATGGTCTGCAGGAACAGGCCCTGGTCGTTGGTGAAGATCGGCGCGATGACATTGACCAGCTGCGCGAGGTTGGCGATCTTGACCACATCGGCATGGTTGACCAGCGAATTGAGGAAGCCGGCCACCACCAGCGCGTCCTCCAGATTGTAACGCTCTTCCAGGATGCGGCGGCCGCGCTGGCCGTCGCCGCGGGCGCGGTACCACACATTCCATTCGTCGAAGGCGATGTAGATTTTGCGGCCATCCTTGGCCAGCTGGCCGGTGGCATGATCGGTGCGGGTGGCAAGGGCCGCGTCAATGATCCCCGCCACGGTCTCGATCTTCTGGTCCATCTCGATCGGGCTGGCGACGAAATCGGCATAATCATTGCCCGCATTGCCGACATAGAGATGCAGCGAGATGTAATCGGCATAATCCTTGAGATATTCCAGCACCGTGCGGTTCCAGCCGATCCAGTCCGATCCGGGACGGTAGTTGGAGGACCCCGCCGCGATCAGCTTGACTTGCGGATCCGTCAACTTGGCCAGCTTGGCCGCTTCCAGCGCGTAGGCGCCATAATCGGCGGCCGAACGGTGGCCCATCTGCCAATAGCCGTCCATCTCATTGCCCAGGCCCCAATATTTGACCTTCCAGGGCTTTTCCCGGCCGTTTTTCCGGCGCTGACGGGTGATCTCGGTGTCCTGGGTGCCGTTGACATATTCGACCCATTGCTGGGCTTCGGTCCAGGTGCCGGTGCCCAGGTTCAGGCAGATATAGGGCTCCGCGCCGAGCTGCTCGATATAGTCCATGAATTCGTGGGTGCCGAACCGATTGCTCTCGACGGTGCCCCAGGCCATCTCCAGGCGCCTGGGGCGCGCATCGCGCGGGCCGATGCCGTCCCGCCAGTTGTAGTTGGACGAAAAATTGCCGCCTGGCCAGCGCAGCAGGGGCACATTCATGTCCTTGGCGGCCTTCAGCACGTCCTTGCGAAACCCATGACTATCGGAGAGCGGGGAGCCTTCCTGGAAAATGCCGCCGTCGATGCAGCGGCCCAGATGCTCGATGAAGTTGCCGAATATCTTGCGGTCGATTTCGCCGCGGTGCCGCTCGCTATGGATGCGGATGCTGGCGGGGGACGCGGCGGCGGCGGGCCTCACCAGGGCGGCGGGCGCCGCAGCCGAAGCCGCCAGCACGGTTCTGCGTGAAATCTTCAATCTGTCCTCCCCGATTTTTTTTGCCGCTGAGCCGGATTGCCGGATCGGGCGCACAGGCCCCGTCGCGGCGCAAAAACTCAGACAATTATGGCGTCAGCCTACCAAGCCAATGGCATATGGCAAGCATTGCCGCCCGCCGCGGCGGAAAAGACTGGACGCCGCCGTGAACAGGTGGCGTGCGGCGGCGTCTGGCCTTGCCCCGGGGTTGGCCGCAGGGGGCGCCCGGTATGGTGCGATCGACACCGCCAGGCGGATGGGATTTGTCCGGCCGCGCCAAAATCCGCGGATTCCCCCGGATTATTGGCGCAGATGGCGGGCGTCCCGGGCGTCGTTTACCGCGCATTTTTACCGGGAATTCACTCCGTTCGCGCAAGATCGCCGCGTGCCGCGGCCGGTTCGCCGTGCACAGCAATGGGCACGCTATCGCGTTCGCGCTGCTGATGGGCGGCCTGGTGCAAGGTGTCTGCAACACCGGACCGAGGTCCAATCACAATTGGGACATTTGTCATGACCGCCGGCGTCGCCTTGTTTCTGATAGATGCGTTTGCGGTTGCGATTCTGTGGCCCCTGACCGTTCGCCTGGCGCTGAACGGGGCCGCCATGCATTACCCCCAGGTCGTGATCTTCGCGCTGGTGCAGTTGGGATTCCTCTATGCGCTGGGGATGTACCGCAGGGACGGCATCGCCGATATCGACAAGGCCCTCCGGCGCATACCGCTGGTGACCGCGCTTTCCATCGCCGCCTCCAGCTTTGCGGTGGCCGTTTTGGGCTGGAATGTTTCGATAATGCTTTGCCTTGGCGCGGCGGTCTGCTTCGTCGGGTGCGCACTGGTTGCCCGTGCGGCGTTTTTCCTGCTGCGGCGGCATTCGCTGTTTCGTTCGCGGCTGCTGGTCATCGGGGCGGGACGGCGTGCATGGGACCTGCTGCAGATGCTGCGCAGCCAGGGCCGGCATCTGCAATATGATCTGACCTTCGTCCATGAGGACAGTTTTGGCGCCATCGATCCACGCCTCGCTGCCGATCCGGACAGCCGCATAGTCCTGGCGTCCAGCAATCTGCTGAAACTCGCGGAGCGGGTACGCGCCGACGAAATCGTCGTCGCCCCCGACGATCGGCGCGGCATGACGCTCAATTCGCTGATTACCTGCCGGGCCAGTGGCTACCCGGTCTCCCAGTATATGAGCTTTCTGGAAAAGGAGATTTCGCGGATCGACATCAAGCGGCTGGACATGGCCTGGATGCTGTATTCCGACGGGTTCCAGATCAGTCCGATCGGCCGCGGCATGAAGCGGGTATTCGACATCGCGGTCAGCCTGATGATCCTGGTGCCTTTTTCGCCCGTCCTGCTGGCCGCGATGCTGGCGGTGTGGATGGGCGATCGCGGCGCCGTATTCTACCGGCAGGAACGGGTCACCCGGGGCGGACGCCATTTCCGGATCCTGAAATTGCGCACCATGCGGATGGACGCGGAAGCGGGCGGCGCGGTCTGGGCGGCTGCCGGCGACAGCCGTGTCACCGCCGTCGGCCGTTTCCTGCGGCGGACCCGCATCGACGAGTTGCCGCAGCTGTTCAACGTCCTGGCCGGCGACATGTCATTGGTTGGCCCCCGGCCGGAGCGGCCCGAATTCATCGAGAAGCTCTCCGAGCAGTTGCCGCTCTACAAGGAACGCCATGCCGTGAAGGCCGGCCTGACCGGCTGGGCACAGGTCAATTATCCCTATGGCGCTTCGCTGGACGACGCCCGTTCGAAGCTGAGCTACGACCTGTATTATGTGAAGAACTTCAACATTCTCTTCGATCTCAGGATCGTCCTGCAGACCCTGCGCGTGGTGATGTGGGCGGGAGCCGACGCCCGCTAGCGGGCGCCAACCGGCCGCCCGGCGACGGCGCCTGAAAAGCCAGGCCTTCGGCCTCGGCCCCGCACAGCCGGTTTATTTCTTTTATAATAATGACTTAGCCAACCAGATGTGGGGGGTAATCATCGATTAACCATATTGACCTAGCTTGGCAATATTCTGACAATGGGACGCCGGGTCTACCGATATGAGCCAAGACGCTTTGCCAATTGCGAGAGATCTGGACCCCCATACCGTCGAAATTGAGGACGTGCCGCCCAAGCTGGACGCACAATTCCTGCACAACTGCCTGAATGCGGCTTTTCCCGCCGCCGAGGACGAAAGCCCCCCCATCCAGCCCGATGGCGTTTTCGCGCAGGCCGCACCCGCCTTTGCCGCCGCGGCCATGCGGCAAGCCGAAGCCCTGCAGGATCTCGATGGGCGCGTCGACCATACCGATTTTGCCGAGGAGCTCGCGGGCCTGCGCGAGGGAATGCGCGATCTGTGCGAAGCCCTGATGCGCATCACGGTCCAGACACAACGCGCCGCCAGCGAGGCGGACAGCCGGCACGATTCCCTGACCGATGCGATTGCAGCCATCAGCGGGCATCTCGCATCCCAGCGTGAAGAAGCCCAGCGCAGCGCGGCAGACATGCAGGCCGTGTCGGAAGAGCTGAAAAGCCTCAACGCGCGCATCGACGCAAACCGCGCCGAAGATATGGGAATTGTCCATGGCCATATCGCCTCTTGTCGGGAAGACGGCGAGCGCAAGGTCGCGGCCATGCAGCGCCTGTCGGATGACCTGAGCAAACTCGGTGAGCGGGTCGACGCCAACCGCGCCGAGATTGCCGGAAATCTGGATGGCCACATCGCGTCCTATCGCGAAACTGTCCAGCGCGACAATGCGGCCATCCGCAACCTGTCGGAAGAGATTGCGCGCCTGAACAAGGAAATGGAAGCCGACCGCGACACCGCTTCAAAATTGCGCGCCCAGGTCCAATCGACGGACCAGGCGCTGCGACAGGATATGGCGGCGCTGAAAGACAGTGTTGCGCCGCTGCGGGACGCGATCGGGCGCGTCAACCTGCGCCTGGAATCCGCCGAGGAGCGCACCGCCTCCTATCCGGCATTCGTGGAGAGAGTCGAGGCCCTGAGCCACCGAATGGAAGCTTTGGCGTCCCTGGAAAAGTCGGTGGATGCGCTGTCCGCCAGGAGCCATGAGGCTTCCGAGCGGCTGTATGGGCTTGCCAGCGACATGGAGGCGATCAAGGGCCGGGCCGAGACGACATGGAGCCAGGTCGAAACGACAAAGGGCCAGGTCGAGACGACAAGGCACCAGGTCGCTTCCCTGGCCGAGAGCGCGCAGCAGATCGCGGAGCGGCTGCGGCTGGCCGAGGAAACGGCTCACACGCTGTCGCGGCGTGAAAAGACGCTTGCGGAATTGCATTCGCGCATGGCCCTTGCCCTGCAGCTGGGACCGTCGGAATAGACCGGCATCGCGCGCGCGTCAGTCTTCTGCCATCAGGGCGCTGACATGCGCCGCCGCCGAGCCCGCGAGCGCCCGCAAGTCGTATCCCCCCTCCAGCACCGAGACGAGCTTGCCATGGCAATGCCGCCGGGCACTTTCCATCAGCCGTGCGGTGACCCAGCCGAAATCCGCCTCCTCCAGTTCCAGTCCGGCGAGCGGGTCGGCCCTGTGCGCGTCAAATCCGGCCGAGACCAGCAGGAACTGCGGGGCAAAGGCGTCCAAAGCGGGGAGAATGCGCGACTCGAACGCCCGGCGGAAAACCGCGCCGCCCGAGCCCGCGGGCAGCGGCGCATTGACCACATTGCCTTTGCCGGTCTCATCGGCGGCGCCCGTCCCCGGATAAAGGGGATATTGATGGCTGGAGGCAAAGAACAAGGTGGGGTCGTCCGCGACCACGGCCTGGGTGCCGTTGCCATGGTGAACGTCAAAATCGACAATGGCGATGCGTTCCAGGCCGTGCCGGGCCTGGGCATGGCGCGCCGCGATGGCAATGGAATTGAACAGGCAGAAACCCATTGCATGGGCCGGCTCGGCGTGATGGCCGGGCGGCCTGACCGCGCAAAAGCCGTTGCGCGCCCGGCCCGCCACCACCGCATCGACCGCCGCCGTGACCGCACCCACAGCCCTGAGCGCCGCCGTGCCTGAGCCGGGCGAAAGAATGGTATCTGCGTCCAGTGCCGTGTGTCCGGTGGCCGGCACCGCGGCCAGGACCGCGCTGACAAATGATCGCGCGTGGACCCGGGCGATATCGTTCTCGCTGCCAAGGGGGGCATCCAGCCGGACCAGGTGGGCAAATGCGGGCTCTTTGAGCGCCTCCAGCACCGCTGAAAGACGCGCGATGGCTTCCGGGTGGCCACGCCCGGGGGCGTGCGCAAGACAGTCCTGGTGTGTCACAAGCAGCGTCGGCATAGCGTCCATCCGCTGGCGTCGGCGCGCAAACCCGCGCCAAACGCCTCCCATGTAAGCGCCTTCAACATCGCGGCGTCATCTAATGCAGGATGCATGGCAGGTGCGCAACGGCGCGCAAGATTTCCGATTTGGCATATCGTTCGCCCCGGAACGGCGTTAATCTGGGTGGCTGTCGTCTCAGGGGTTGCTTGCCATGTCCTTGGAACCCAAAGGTTTTGGCCGCGGGCCGGGCCCCTCGCGCAATGTTTTCGGCGAGCCTCTGCAGCCCTGTTCGCTGGCGCCCGTGACGGGGTATTTCCGCAACGGCTGTTGCGACACCTCCCGCGAGGATGTCGGCAGTCACACCGTATGCGTCGTCGTCACCGATGAATTTCTGCGATTTTCCAAGCAGCAGGGCAACGACCTGTCGACTCCGCTGCCGGATTTCGGCTTTCCCGGCCTCAAGGCGGGTGACCGCTGGTGCCTTTGCGCACCGCGCTGGGCGCAAGCCGTTGCGGCAAACCAGGCGCCGCGCGTCGTGCTGCGCGCCACCCATGAAGGCGCCCTGGAATATTGCAAGCTCGCCGATCTGAAACGCTACGCCATCGATCTGGCCTAGGCGGCAATCCGATGCCCGCGCGCGGCGATCGCGCCGCGGCGGTCATGGTCGGCGATGACGCCGGATTCGCCGCCGCCGCCATCGACCGGATCCCGGCCCGCTAGGCGCAGACTATCCCTTTTGCAGTGCCATCAGGCCGGCCCAGCCTGTCCAGATGATCTGGATGCCGATGCACAGCAGAATGAAGGCCGCGAGCCGCACCACGACATTGGTGCCGCCGGGCCCCAGCTTGCCCACGATGGTCTCGGCGAAGCGGTAGCAGAGATAGATTGTGACCGCGATCGCAACCAGGCCGGTGATGGCCGCCCCGCCCAGCAGAATCAGCCTGGGCCAGTCGACAAGGCTGGGACGCTGGCTGCCCAGGGCGATCGCCGCGGAGATCGAGCCGGGACCCACGGTGAGCGGCATCGTGAAGGGATAGAAGGTATCGACGGGCTTGCCGACCTGGCTGGCCGCGGCGGCATCGCCATCCGGGCTGGCGCCGGAATTCAGAAGCTTCCAGCCGACCGCCGTGACCACCAGCCCGCCGCCGATCCGCACCACCGGCAGGCTGATGCCGAAGAATTCCAGCACATGCGATCCCACCAGCATGGACCCCAGCAGCAGGAAGAAGCTGTTGAGCGCGACCCGTCCCGCCAGCACATGGCGCTCCTGGCGGCTGTGCAGGCGCGTCAGGCCCAGGAACAGGGGCGCATTGCCGATCGGGTTGATGATGGGAAACAGCCCCGCATAGCAAAGCAGCAATGTGTTCAGGAACAGGGTCATGCTCATCTGCGCTCCGCTACGGACATAATGAAGCGGTTCGGCGCGCCCGCAACCCCATCGCGCAGGGAGCCGCCGGGTCCATTGTGTCCGGGGGTGAGATCGGCCGGGGCAATAGGAATGAGAGCCATGGTGGTCCCGCGTTGGAGGATCGCAGCATGCACCGTTATCCGCCTCAGTTTAACCGCCAATTTCCGGATGGGCCACCGGCCCGCTGCGGGATTCCGTCCGGGCAGGGTCAGCGTACCGTCTCGTAGCCGGCCCGCACGCCATTGGGCGAAAGGACGAACTGTCCCACGCTGATGTGCCGCGAGCGAAACGCGCCCGCGCTTTGGAGCAGGTAATATTCCCACATTCGGCAGAATCGCTCGCCGTGCCGTTCCGCCATCCGGGCGCGATTGGCCTGGAATTTCTCATTCCAGGCCATCAGCGTCCTGTCGTAATAGGGGCCGAAATTATGGACATCTTCGATCACGAAGAGGCCTTCGGCGGCCGTGGTGATTTCGCCGACCGAGGGCAAATCGCCGTTGGGGAAGATATACTTGTTCTGCCACGGTTCGATGGTCGGATAGCGTTCATTTTCCCAGATTGTGTGCAGCAAAAACAGCCCGTCCTCGCGCATGGCGTTCCGGACGGACTGGAAGTAGGCGCGGTAGTTTTTCGAGCCGACATGTTCGAACATGCCCATCGATACGACATGATCGGCGATGGGCCCGCGATAGCTGCGATAATCCTCCAGCCTGGGATCCACGGCCAATCCGGCATAGCGCTTGCGCGCATAGGCAACCTGCACGGGGGAGATCGTGACGCCGTGGCAGTGTGCGCCATAGCGTTCGGCGGCAAAGCCCATGAAGGCGCCCCAGCCGCAGCCCACATCCAGGACACGGTTCGCCGATTTCAGGCCGATCTTCCTGCAGACCAGGTCGAGCTTGGCGGTTTGTGCGTCGTCCAGGGTGCGCGCGTCCTTCCAATAGGCGCAGCTTCCCGTCAGACGGCTGTCGAATGTCGCCTCGAAAATGTCTATGGGAAGGTCATAGTGAACTTCGGCCGCCTGCCCGGACCGTTTCGCGGTTTGAAGATTGCGAAGGCGCGCCAGCAGGAACAGAATCATACGCCCGGGCGTGAAGCGTACGCGTTCGCTGAGCCGCGCCGAAATCACCCGATCGAAGAACTGATCGAGCTTCTCGCACGACCAGTCGCCATCCATGTAGGACTCACCCAGGCCCAGCGATCCCTGGCCGATGACCCGCGAATAGAAATTCGCGTTGTGGACCTTTATGTCCCAAGGATCAGCGCCATTGATCCGGATGCCGGCTAGCGCGAACAATTCAACGGCTGCGCGCTCGGCGCCACCCCCCAGCCTCATGCTTCCTCCAAATTGCGCGGTTCAGGATTTTCGTCAGGGCAACCGCCGATGTGCACCCATACCAATAAAGCAATTCCACGAACCAGCCATACCATATCAATCGCCATACCGCCCGAAATGCGGCCGATTGCAAGATCGCGGCGTGTTCTGCGGTCGGCCCGCCCCGAAAAAATGCGGAAAGCCGTCGTGACGGCCGCAAAAGTCGCAGCCCGTTTGCGCCGGCGTGCGCGGAACGCAATGGCCGCCATGGACGGCAACCGGCCTCACGGCATCAGGAAATGGGCTGCAAGGTAGTCGCGGATTCGCGCCGCCTCGGCATCCTCCAGCTTGGCGCCGCGCCCGCGCATATCTTCTATGGTGGCGGTCCAGGCGGCGGCGGTGCGCGGCGTGGTGGCAGTGCTCAGGGCATGGCAGCGGGTGCAGGCCCGTACCACGTCCTCACGCCCGGGGCCGGCGGGCAGGTCTTCGGCCCTGGCAGCGGCGGGGACTGGCGGCGCGGGATTGCTGCCGGCATTGCGCCGGGCCGCCGGCATCGGCGCGGCTTTCAGGTCCACCGGCATATCCCCGGGGCGGGGCAGGGCAAACGCGATCAACGCGACTTCGGCATCTTCGCGCGGCGCCCCGCTGGCCGCGATCACCACATATTGCCTGCCGCTCTTGCCGACGAAGCTCATCGGACTGCTTTCGGCGGGCGAAGACAGGCGCGCGCTCCATAGTTCCTTGCCGGTCCGCGAGTCATAGGCCCGGAACACCGGCTGATCCTGCCTGGCGCCGAGAAAGCCCAGGCCGGTCGCGCCGATGAACACCAGCCCGCCCGCCGTCGCCAGTGAGCCGCCCAGGTTGGTGGCGCCGGTATGGGCGCCGATGTCGCCATAGATTTCGGCGCTGCCCAGCGGCCGGCGCCAGGCGATTTCGCCGGTGTTGCCGTTCACCGCGATCATTTCGGCCCAGGGCGGCTGCACGCAGGGCAGGCCATTGGGGTCCTGCAGCTTGGTATAGGCTTTCTCGACCTTATAGCCGCCGGCGGAGAGCGGATCGGAAGGGGCGGCCGGGACGATATAGCTGTAGGCCGGCACATTGTTGGTGTTGACGAAGATAAAGCCGGTTCGTGGATCGATGGAGACGCCGCCCCATACCCCGCCAAGGCCGCCGACATTGGCAGGCAGGAAGAGACTGGGTCCGTTCAGGCGCGGCGGCGTAAAGGGCGCGGTATCCTGGAGCCCCAGCCGGTTCCACTGGTCGGTGCAGGCGCGAAAGGCTTCCGGCGTGATGGTGCTGATGTCGCCGCGCGTCATGCCCATCCTGGCCAGCGGTATCGGCTTTATCGGGAAAGGCTGGGTGGGCGAAGTGATTTCCCCGGGGATGGTGCTTGCGGGCACCGGTCTTTCCTCGACGCCGAATACCGGCTTGCCGGTGCGGCGGTCGAGGATGAACATCAGCCCCTGCTTGGTGACTTCCACCAGCGCCGGGACGGTCTTTGCCCCGACGCTGAGGTCCAGCAGGGCGGGCGGTGCGGCCATGTCGTAGTCAAAGAGGTCGTGATGCACCATCTGGAAGTGCCAGCGATACTGTCCGGTGGCGGCGTCCAGCGCGATGACGGAATTGGCGTAAAGATTGTCGCCTGGCCGGTCGACGCCGATGAAGCTGTCGGCGGGATTTCCGGTGGGCACGAACACCAGCCCGGTTTGCTCATCCACCGACATCATGCCCCAGGCGCTGGGCCCGGCGCGGTCCTTCCAGCCTTCGCCCCAGCTTCCTTCATTGCGCTCGCCCGGACGCGGCACCGTATGAAACCGCCAGACCAGCTTGCCGGTGACCGCGTCATAGGCACGCGGATCGCCCGGCGGCCCCTTGGCGCCGAACTCCTGGGTCGAGGGACCGGTAATGAGCAGATTCTTGTATACGGTGGGCGGCGAGGAGATGCCGTAACGCTGGTCGCTTCTGGCAAAGCCTTCGCGGATATCGATGTACCCCTTGCTGCCGCCGAATCCCGGCACAGGCTTTCCGGTTGCCGCGTCCAGCGCATAGATGCGGTCGGATACTCCCATGATGATGCGCGGTGTGTGCGCCGCATCGCCCGGCCAATAGGATACCGCGCGCATCTTGCCGCGCAGGCCGGAGGAAAAACGCCACCGCTCCCGGCCGGTTTCCGGATCCAGGGCCATGGCGTTGCCCTGCATGTCCTGGATATACATCGTTCCGTTGACGACGATGGGGGTGATCTCCCAGCCGCCCTTCTGGGCGATGACATATTTCCACACCGGCCGCAGCGCGGCGACATTGGACGCGTTGATCTGGTCCGCCGGCGAGAATCGGTCAAAGCGCAGGCTGTTGCCCCAGCCGGTCCAATGCGACGTCTCCGGCGGCGCCGCCGCCAGGGTAAGCGCCGCGCAGGCCAGCGCGGCCAGGGCCGTCCCGTTGCGCATCACACGATATGCGCTTCGGCTTGCAACAAGGCGCGGATATAGCCGAAATCGAAGGCATAGCTTTCGCTGGGGCCGCTGGGATTGTCCTTGAAGCGCGGCGCATGGTCGGGCATCAGCAGCCCGGCATAGCCGACCTCGCGATAGACCTTGATCGCCTTGACGAAATCGACATCGCCTTCATCCGGGAAGGTTTCGACGAAATCGTCGCGCTTGCCGCGGATATTGCGGAAGTGGACGTTGAAGATCTTTCCCCGGCTGCCGAAATAGCGGATCACGTCGAAGATTTCCTTGCCCGGGTCCTGCAGCATTTCCGACGTGGTGCCCTGGCAGAAATTCAGCCCGTGATAGGGGCTCTCGCGGATATCGACAAAGCGCTTGACGCCCTCCACCGTGCCCAGCACGCGCTGGATGCCACGATAGCCGGCTGGCGGTACGCCCGGATCGTGGGGATGCAGGGCGATCTTGACCTTGAATTCGTTGGCCACCGGCACCACCCGGTCCAGAAAATAGGTGATGCGCTCCCAGAACAGGTCGGCGGGCACCGTGCCGGCCCGGGTCAGCGGCAGGTCCTTGGGCGCATCGGCCAGCCGCCAGGCCGTGTACAAGGCGTCGCCCCGGCCCTGCACCGTGCCGGTGCGCATCGCCCCCAGATAGTTCAGGGCATATTTGATGCAGGGGATGCCGGCTGCCGCGACATTCTTCAGGTGAATCTGGAAGGATTCGATGTCGCGGTCGCGCTGCGGCCCTTCGCCAAGGTTGATGGCGGGATGGGCCTGGTTGTCCACATTCTGGGTGGGCAGGGCGCATTCGGCGATATCCATGGTCAGGCCGTGGCGCTCGCAAAGGTCGCGGGCACGCTTCAACTCGTCCACCGTGGCATAGATGCGCGCAGGATCGGCGATGACTGCCGCGCAGCCCACCCCATCCACCCCGAAGCGGGCGAGATAGGCCCCTATCTTGTCGGTCATCACGCCCTGCAGTTCATGGCCGATACGCGCCCTGACCGGCTTGAGCGGAGTCTTGCGGGCGGGGGCAGGGGTTTGCGCCTGTGCCGGTGCTATGCCGCCGGCGAGCGCGGCGCTTCCGGCCCCGGCCAGTCCCACGAAATGCCGACGATCGAACCGAGACATGCTCTCCCCCAATTCTGGCTGATTTTTTATCCGTGAATACTGCACCAATGCGCGGACCAGTTCACCGGCCAATTCGCCGTCGAGCCTCACACGGAAAAACCCCGATCGTCTTAATTCGCCGCAAAATGCTGCAGCGCAATGACATGGGGGCGCCGGTGCCACCACGACGCTCGTATTTAACGCTAGTATTTGAAGTGCAGGCCCAGCGTAAAGCGCCGGCCGTAATCCACCACGTCCAGCAACTGTTCGGAGAAGCGGCCGTGGGTGCTGAAGGTCGCATCATTGAGATTGAGCGCCGAGAAATAGACAACCAGCTCGGGGGTGACGGCATAGCTGGTGCTGAAATCGACCTGGGTGTTGGCGTTCGCGAAAGTGGGTTCGGTGCCGAAACGCGAATTGTTCTGCTGCTGGCTGAAGTGATCCAGATAGTTGTCGCGCCAGTTGGCCGCGACCCGCGCCTGAAAGCCGTCCTTGTCGTAAAAGGCAACCAGGTTGGCGGAGTCGGCCAGGCCGGTGACCGCGAAACCGCTGACCGTCAGGTCCAGCGGATTGTAGGGCTTGTTGGTGCCCACCAGGGTGGCATTGGCCTGGAAGCCGAAGCCGCTGTTGGCGAACATGTGCTGGACGGCGAACTCGGCGCCATAGACATTCGCGGTCGGGCCGTTGACATTGGTGGAGACCGTGAAGATGGCGGGAACGCCGGTGGTCGGATCGATCACGCCGTTGATCGTCTCCTGTGTCGATCCCTGCACGACAAAATCGCTGACAGTCTTGTTGAACACATCAACCGACAGATATGAGTTCGGCTGGTAATACCATTCCGCGCTCAGGTCGATATTGTCCGACAGGTACGGCATCAGGCCCGGATTGCCGCCATTGGCGACCAGCGAGCCGACACGCTGGGCCGTGCTGACGTTCAGGACCGGGGTGATCTGGGTCAGGGGTGGGCGTGTCAGGGTGCGCGACGCGTCCAGCCGCAGCTGCAGATCGTCTGTGACGCCCAGGGCCAGGTCCACATTGGGCAGCAGATACTGGTAGTTGTTGCGGCCGTTGACCACCGCGGTTGGGCCGAATCCCACGAGAAAGGCGGTGTGGTCGGAGGGCTGAACCGTCAGGGACGTGGGCTGCAATCCCAGGCCGATGGTGGTCACGTTGGTATATTCGTCGCGCAGTCCGGTATTGATCCGCAGCGGCATGCCGCCGATCTTCACATTCGCCGAGATGCTGACATAACCGGCATTGGTATTTTCGATGACCTGGGAGTAGGCGCCCGCGACGTTGGCCAGGCGATAGGTGCCGTCGAAGGCGGGGGTGCAGCAGCCCACATTGAATCCGGGAATGGCGGTGGTCTGGGGATTGCCCAGGCCCTGCAGATAGTTCAGCACCGAGTAGGCATCGAAGGCCAGTATCCGCGGCGGAAGATTGGTGCTGCCGCCAAAGCCGTTCACGAAATCGGAGGTGGCGAACGAGCCGCCGAACAGGTTCTGGGGAAGTGCCGCGCCATGGGTGCCGTTGTTGTTGGAGGCGGGGCCATAGCCGGCATAGGCCTGCCACTGGTTGTTTGAGAAATCGTTGTAGGTCTGGGCGTTGTCGTGGTCGCCGACAAACTGGTAGCCGGCGGTGATCCTCAGGCTATCGCTCTGCGTCCAGACGGCCTCGGCCTTGAATTGCTGAATGCGGTCGAAACGCTGCGGCGCCGTGATCGGCAGGACATGGCTGCCGATCAACCCGTTGTCGATCAGGGCCGCGGCGTTGCCGTTGGGGCCATAGCCGGTGGGATAGGGCAGGGTGTGGCCGTCCGGCACCGTGATGCCGAGATTGTTGCCATTGGTGCCGCCGGGGGTGGAGGGGCCATAGCCGACATCGGCGTCGATCGAGCTGAGCTTTCCACCCGGATTGAGCCAGGCCTGGGAGTGATCATAGTCCAGCTGGACCGACAGGTGGTCGGTCGGGTTCCATTTCACATTGATGCCGGTGTCGTTGTTCTGCAACACCGAGCTGTTGATCTGGGATTGAAAATCGGTCGGCGTGTTGGGCTGAACGAAGCTGGTGATGGTGCCGTTTGAAATCCTGGACGATATTGCGCAGGCTGCCGGCATTGAACCACACCGAATAGCCGTACTGCACCGCGTGCAATGAATCGCGCGAGTAATTCTCGTCGAGCGTGACCTGCAGATTTTCCGTCGGCCGCCATTGCAGGACCGCGCGGCCATTGACGCGTTCGTCGGTCGTGGTTTCCTGGTAGATGCCGTAGTCCTGGATGAACCAGGCATTGATGGCGTTCGTGGTCGAGGCCCCGGGGCCTGCGCCGGCCAGTTGGGCGGCGTTTATCTGCGTGCCCTCCCAGCCCTGGATATTGACGTGATTGCCCCGCGTGCGGCTCATGGAATAGGCGGCGTCGACCAGGATTCCGAAGGTGTCGTGTGCAAATGTGTCGCTGAACAGCGCGTTGACATTGGGCGTGATGGCGCCTTGTTCGGGCGAAATGGTGCCGGAGGCGGATCCCACCAGGTTCAGGCCGGGATGATCGAACGGACTGGGAAACTTGATATTGACCGTGGCTCCGATCGCACCCGCCGAAAGCGTGGCGTTCGGCGATTTCATCACTTCGATCTGGCTGACGAAATCGGCGCCGACCGAGCTGAAATCGAAGGCACGGCCCACACCCGAGGCGATCTTGCGGCCGTTAAAGAGCGTCTCGTTGAAGGAGGGGCCGAAGCCGCGCACCGTGACCTGGGTGGCGGTGCCGATGGAGGTGGGAATGCCGCCGATGCTGGATACGCCACGGCTTATGGTCACGCCCGGAATGCGCTGCATGGCGGCGGCAAGGTCGACGTCGGGAAACTTGCCGATGTCGGTGGCGGATATGACATCCACCAGGCCGTCCGCCTTCCTCTTGATGTCCAGGTTCGTCTGCAGCGAGTTGATCAGGCCAGTGACGACCACCTCCTCCGGCGGCCTGCCGTCGGCCAATTCGGCGGCAGCGTCGGCGGCCGAATCCCCGTCTTGCGCGTCGGCATGGCCCTCGCGGCGGATCATCACTGCGCCCGCCGATGTGTGCTCCACGAACAGATCGGTGCCGTTCAGGAGCTGGGTAAGGGCGTCGGCCGCGCTGAGATTGCCATGCAGGGGCTTGCCGACATATCCCCACACCAGATCCTCGGTAAAGATGATCTGCTGGCCGGATACGCGCGCATATTCCTTCAAGGAAGCGGAAAGCGGCTGTCGCGGCAGGTCAAAGTAATATTTCTGCTGCTGGGCGAGGGCGCCGCCGCTCCACAGAGCAACGCAAAGGCTGCCGACCGACACCGTCCGTAGCAGCCAACAACGCGATTTCCCCCTCGGCATGCCTTCCTTCCTGATTGTCCGGACACATACGCTGGCGTTGTGTCCTGTTATTAAGGAAGAGGATGGTCTTCAGGAAACCATCCGAACTCGTCACAACGTCCCACTTTTTTTCGTTTCACTCTGCAAGGCGATTGTGTGGGGGCCCTCCGATACCGCCCGCACCGGTAAATAGTGGGTGACAATCTCCACGAAGCCCAGGACATCCCCCGCATTGAACACGCCGCTGATCTTCATGGCGCCGACCTGGCTGTCCGCGATTACGATCTGTGTGCCGCCATACCTGTTGACCCGCTCGACCACCGAGGTGAGCGGCTCGTCGTCGAATATGATCTGGCCGATCGTCCAAGCCGTCACCCTCTGGATGTTGGCGGTTGCAATCTCGGGCGGCGCGCTTGGCGTGACGGCCAGCTGCTGGCCGGCCTTCAATTCAACGGCGTGCGGCCAGGACCCGGCCGACGTCGTCCCTCCATTCTCGTCCAGGACGACCACGTGCCCCTCGATCAGCGTAACCAGGATTTTCGGGCCGGCCATGTCGATGTTGAACGCCGTGCCCGTGGCGATCACCTTCTGGTTGCCCGCCACCACGGAAAAGGGCCGCTTCTTGTCGTGCGCGACGTCGAAGCGCGCCTGGCCTTTCAGCAGATGCAGGGAGCGGGCGCGTTTTCCGTAACGAACGGTCACCTCGCTGTCGGCGTCGAGTGACAGCTTCGAGCCGTCGGACAGGGTAACAACCCGGCGCTCTCCAATCGCGGTCTGGTAATCGTCGGGCTGGTTCAGCCACCAGTAGCCGCCCATCCCGACCATGCCGATAACCAGCGTGGCGGCGATCAATGCCGCCACCGGGCGGATCAGCCTGGGCAGCACAAACCGGCTGCCGGCACGCTTGGCATCGCCCAGCGCCGCCTGCCGGGCCGCGATCATCTCCGGGGCATCGGCAATCTCGTCGAAAAGACCCCAGGCGCGCGATACCTGGTCCCAGGCGGTCTGGCTGCCTTTCTCGCGCAGCCACAGTTCGAACTCCGGCGAAGTCCGCACGCCGGCCTCCGTCAGGCGCAAGCGCCACTGCGCCGCCTCGGAAAGGCGTCGTTCGGTCGCGTCGTGCCGGTCACCAAATCTGTTCATCACAGTGAGCCAAACCGCTTTGCCAGGTGAACAACTGCCGCCATCACGTGCTTTTCCACCGTCGAAGTGCTGATTCCATAGATTGCGGCAATGCCTTTCTGCCTCATGCCTTCCAGCCGAAAGAGGATAAAGATGTTTTTGGTCCGTTCGCCCAGCTCGTCAAGGCTGGCCAGGACTTGCGTAAGGTTTTCCCTGCCTATTAAGACGCGTTCGGGGTCGATACCCTCCACCAGCTTGGGCTCAAATTCATTTCCGTTCAGTGAATTGAGCGGCAGGGTAGGGAACCTGCGCAGCCGGGTCGCGGACCGGGCCCGATCGCGCAAGAGATTACTGGCCACGCGAAAGACGAAAGCGCGCGCCTCTTCGGCATCTTCAAAGGTGTTCGAGCCGATCAGTCTTACGAATGTCTCCTGCGTCAGATCCTCGGCCTCCTGGGGACTGTGCGTACGGCGCATGAAATAGGCCAGCAGGGACGCGCGAAACCGCGCATCCAATTCCTCCTTGATTCCGCTGTGACTTGGTATCGAGCCCCGGACCTGCACGATCACTCCCTGTTACCACCACACTACGACAAATCGGCCACAAAGAGTTGTAATTATTTCACATCTTTCAGGGTGTCGCCCCGCCCGGAGCATGTCCGGTGTACGCGGGCGCGAAAGCCATGCCGGGCCAAACCCGAAGGCCGCGCGCCTTCCCGCATCTGCCGGCGGGCAGGGCGCTGCCGCCGATCCTTCTTCGGTCCGCCGCAAAATTTTACCCAGGACAAAGAAAATTTGGAGGGTTTTTCAAGGGCCGTCGTCTTGTTGGTTAGAGGCGCCAAGTTAGCCAGGTGCCCGAACAATCGGGGGTAAAAAACCAGGGAAACAGCCCGCAACCATTTCGAAAGTGCCGTGACCTTCGGTTGGCCGCCTCGCCGGTCTTCCAGCGGCATGAGGTTGCTCGTCCTTTTGCCTGGGGTTGGTCCTCAAGAAGTCGATGCAGGCCGGACAATCAGTCGGAAACGGCGTTGCCCGGAGTGCCACAAGCCAAGGGAGTTTCCTGAACCGTCCTGGAAAGGCTGCCGGACGTTCGGGTGGGAAGCATGCGCGACCCTGCGGGGCGCGAAACAAGGGGATTAAAATGTCCAACAGTCTGATTGGGAATACCGGCACGCGCGCGGGACTTTTGAGCGGCGTCTGTCTTCTGGCCCTGGTGTCTGTTCCGGCCCAGGCGCAGGTCACGGCCGCCAATGAGCAGACCGAGAGCGTCACCGTCACCGGCCTGATCAGTTCGCTGCAGAAGAACCTGGACATCAAGCGCGACGCGACCGGCCTGGTGGATGCGATCTCCGCCGAGGATGTCGGCAAATTCCCGGACGTGGACATTGCCGCTGCGCTGCAGCATGTGCCCGGCGTCACCGTCAGCCGCGGAACATCGTCCATCGGCGGCGTGCCGACTTCGACCGGCGCCGCCACCCAGATCACCATTCGCGGCCTGGGGCCGCAATTCGTCGAAACCCTGTATGACGGCCGCAAGATTTCCAGCGGCACGGGCCGCACCTTCGATTTCAGCGCCGTCGGTGCCGATTTCGTCAGCCAGATCGACGTGATGAAGTCGCCGGAAGCCTCGCTGTCGTCGGGCGCGATCGGCGGCACCGTCAACATCAAGTTCCCCAAGCCGTTCGACAATCCCGGCCTGAAGATCGTGGGCGCGGTGTCCACCACCATTTCGCCGGAACAGGGCAATGCGATGCCCAATGCGGATTTCCTGTTCAGCGACACCTTCAACAACGATACGTTCGGCATCCTGCTCGATGCCGCCTATACCTCCAGCCGCACACGGGGCAATCACGTCAACAACCAGGGCTGGGAAGGCACCTATCTGGATCCCTGCCAGCGTGCGGGCGCCGCGACCGCCTGCGGCTCGACCCTGACCCCGGACTCCACGCCGACCTGGTTCACGCAGGACTATGGTCTTTACCAGGAAACCACCACCGACACGCGCTATGACGGCCGCCTGGCCTTGCAGTGGCGCCCCGCCGAATCGGTTCTGATCACTCTCAACGACGACTATTCCCGTGATACGCTGCATGCGGCGCAGTATGGCTATTCGGTGTGGTTCAATTCCGGCAGCCTGCGCAATGTCACCACGGCGAGCGACGGCACCATCACCAGCTTCGTGCAGAACAATACCCCGACCGACTTTCAGTCGCAGATCAACGGATCGGTGATCCAGAACAACGAATACGGCATCAACGTCAAGTGGGCCGCTTCCGACAAGCTGTCGTTCCTGTTCGATGCCGACCAGGCGCTGTCGCAGCTGAATCCGGGCGGCCAGCTTTCCTCGATCGACGTGGACGTCGGCTATGGCCCTTCCACGGCCGGCGGGATCAACGCCACAGATGTCGGCATTACCCTGCCGGGCGGCCACGGACTTCCCTTCCCCACTGGTGTCGGTCCCAACGGCAACGGCGCGGCCTTTATCAATAACGGCCTTATCGGCAGCCACGTGTTGCCGATCAGCCAGCCGAACAATATCGACAAGGTCCAGCAGCTGAAGGTGGAAGGTACCTGGGTTGAAAACGACAACCTATCGGTCACCTTCGGCTATCAGTTTGTCGGCGACCACAACAACGCCCGCAACTATGACGATTTCGCCAACAATGACTGGCAGGCCTATGCGGGTTACGGCCCGGCCTCGAACAACAACGGCACGCACGGCGTGGCGCTGCCGCAGAACCTCTTTACCGGTTCCTTCTCCACCGGCGCCGATTTCATCAATGGCTGGAACGGGGCGGGCCTGCCGCCGAAGGTTCTGGCCTTCAATCCCTATTCGGTCCTGAACTACCTGCAGGGCCTGGGCAATCCGCAGACCATGACCGTCCCGGGCTTCAATGTGGGCTGTTGCACGCCCGCCTTCGATGGCGTCTATCGCACGGCGCTGAATGTGGGCAGCTACCGGCAGATCATCGAGAATTCAAACGCCGCCTATATCAGTGTCAAGGCCAAGGCCGAAATTGCGGGCATGCCGCTCAAGATGAATATCGGCGTGCGCCAGGAGTTCACCAACCTGACGGCCATCGGCATCGGCCAGCTGCCGACCGCCCTGACGGTGCAGCCTTCCGACCACACTGCTTTCGTCACCAGTTTCGGGCCGCAATCGTCGGTCACCGGCACCAACAGCTATCAGTATCTGCTGCCCAACCTGGATTTGAGCCTGGGGGTGACGGACGATCTGCAGATCCGCTTCGACGCGTCGCGAACCCTGACACGGCCGGCGCTGAACCAGATCACCCCGGTGTTGACCGTTCCCACCAGCCCGCGTGTCGGCGCGCTGACGGCGAGTGGCGGCAACCCGAACCTGATGCCCTATCTGTCGGATTCGGTCGATTTGAGCGCGGAGTGGTACTACCAGACCAACTCCTATATCTCGTTCGGCGTGTTCAACAAGAATGTCACGAACTTCATCGTGCAGGGCACCAAACAGGGTACGATCAGCACGCCGACGGGCGCGCCGGTGATGGACCCGACCACGGGGGCGCCGGGCATCTTCACCATCAGCGCCAACGTCAATGGCCCGACCGCCAATGTTTACGGTGCGGAACTTGCGGTGCAGCATGTGTTCGGCGACTCCGGTTTCGGTTTGCAGGCCAACCTCACGACGGTCGACACCAACAAGCCCTATAATCCGAACGACATCACGGTATCGGGCTTCGCCGTCACCGGCCTGGCGGATTCGGCCAACCTGGTTGCCTTCTACGACAAGGACGGCTTCCAGGCCCGCGTCGCCGCCAACTGGCGCGATTCCTACCTGGACCATTTCGGCCAGCAGCAGAACGGCTCGAAATTCGGCACCGAACCGACCTTCGTGAACGCCAGCACGCAGATCGACTTCAGCACCAGCTACGACATTACCGATCAGCTCAACGTGTACCTGACGGCGCAGAACCTGAACGATGCGACCTTCAGCACCCATGGCCGCTATGCCGAGCAGGTGTTGGACGTGGTGGATTATGGCCGCCGCTTCACCATCGGCCTGCACTACAAGTACTAGCCCTTTCCGTGGGGCAAAGAGGGGCTGCCGGAAGCGGCGGCCCCTTTTTCTTTGGGGGCCGTCGGCGGCCGTGCTAAAATCATGGCCATGATCCATCCGGTCCAGAACATCGTCATCGTAGGGGGCGGCACCGCAGGCTGGCTGACGGCGGGCGTGATCGCGGCGCGCCACCAGGGGCGCATCCAGGCGGGCACCTTTTCGGTCACGCTGATCGAATCTCCCAATGTGCCGATCATCGGGGTTGGCGAGGGAACCTGGCCGACCCTGCGCACCACCCTGGAAAAAATGGGCGTGCCGGAGACCGAATTGTTTCGCCATTGCGATGCCGCTTTCAAGCAGGGCGCACGTTTCGCGCGTTGGACCACGGGCACGCAAGACGATGGCTATTATCATCCGCTGATGCTGCCGCAGGGCTTTACCCAGGTAAATCTGGTGCCGCACTGGCTGGAGAATGAGCAGGGCAGGACCTTCTGCGATGCCGTCACGCCGCAGGGCGCGCTGTGCGATGACGGGCTGGCGCCCAAGATGATCACGACGCCGGAATACCAGGCGGTGGCCAACTACGCCTACCACCTGGACGCGGGGAAATTTGCGCCCTTCATCCAAAAACACTGCACCCAAAAACTGGGCGTGCGCCATGTGCTCGCCGATGTGCAGACGGTGAACCGGGCGGATAATGGCGATATCAAGAGCGTGACGACTGAGCAGGCGGGCGAAATCGCCGGCGACCTGTTCGTGGACTGTACCGGGTTCCGTTCCCTGCTGCTGGGCCAGGCCTTGGGCGTTGGCTTCAAGAGCTGCGGCGATGTGTTGTTCTGCGATACCGCCATGGCGATGCAAGTGCCTTACGAGACGCCAGATGACGCCATGGCGTCGCACACCATATCCACCGCTCATAGCGCGGGCTGGACCTGGGACATCGGCCTGCCGACGCGCCGCGGCATCGGCTATGTCTATTCCAGCCGTCATATCAGCGACGAGGCGGCGGAGGAGGAACTGCGCCGCTATATCGGGCCGCGTTCCAAGGGGCTGACCCCGCGCAAGATCCCGATCCGCTCCGGCCATCGCGAGATGTTCTGGAAGAACAATTGCGTGGCGGTGGGGCTGGCAGCCGGATTCCTGGAGCCGCTGGAATCCTCCGCAATCGTGCTGATCGAGCTGTCGGCCAAGCTGATCGCCGAGCAGATGCCCGCCAACCGCGCGGTGATGGATATCGTTGCGGCCCGCTTCAACGACGTGAACCAGTACCGTTGGGGCCGCATCATCGATTTCCTCAAGCTGCACTATGTCCTGACCAGGCGGCCGGAGAAATTCTGGCAGGACAACACCGATCCGGGAAGCGTTCCCGACCGGCTGAAGAACCTGCTGCATCTGTGGAAGTACCAGCCGCCCTGGTTCTTCGACGAATTCGACCGCATCGAGGAAGTGTTTCCCGCCGCCAGCTACCAGTATGTGCTGTATGGCATGGGGTTTCGCACCGAGATAGCGCCGGGCGACAATAGCGGGACGCGCGCGGCAGCGAGCACCTATATGAACGAGAACATCGCCATGACGCGGAAATTGCGCGCCCAATTGCCCAAGAACCGCGATCTGGTGAAGAAAATCCACCAATACGGGCTTCAAGCCATCTGACATGACCAATATCGCGCTCCTGAACGATCAAGCCCATCGCGACCTGCGCGTGCAGCCCGGTGCCGCCGCGCGCTATGGCGACAATCGGCGGTTTGTCGCGGTGATCGTGGGTGAATTTCCGCACCTGGCGGTGCATTACCCCATCCTGCTGACCAAGGACCAGGAGACCGGCGCGTTCTTCCTGGGCGCCATGCTGGGATTTGACGAAGGGGAGAATCTTTTCCTGGATGACCGCGGCATGGAAACCTACCGCCCCCTCAATCTGCAGCGCGGACCGTTCTTCACGGCTGGCAGTGAAATCGCCATCGACCTGGACAGTCCGCGCATCGACGATGCCGGCAAGCCGCTGTTCACCGAGGCCGGCGAGCCCACGGCGTATCTGCAAAACATCATGGCGCTGTTTCGCGACCTCAAGCCGGGCCTGGAAATCACCAAACTCTTTGTCGAGACCCTGGTCAGGCTGAAGCTGATCGAGCCGGTCGATATCGATGTGGCTTTCGACGACGGCTCCAGGCGCACCCTGACCGAACTCTATACGATCAACCAGGATGCGCTTCGGGCCTTGCCCGACGCCGCGGTGATCGACCTGTTCCGTCGCGGCTATCTGCAACTGATCTACCTGATGATTGCGTCGCTCAAGCAGGTGGCGGTCCTGGCGCGCAGCAAGAACAACGCAATTCTCAAGGCCAGTGCCGACCTTATGCGCGCATGACGGCGGTTGCCGAAATTTCCGGCGTCGGCGGAACCGAGCAGTTTCTGCGCGACGTGGTATTGCCCTGCCGTCCCGTGATCCTGCGCGGGCTGGTCAAGAACTGGCCGGCGGTCCAGGCATCGCATTCGCCCGCTGGCTTGCGCGACTATATCGCCCGCTTCGACAGTGGCGGCGAGATGGAAGCCTTTATCGGCGAGCCCCGCATCGGCGGAAAATATTACTATGCCGAGGACCTGCAGGGCTTCAATTTCGAGCGCCGCAGGATGCGCCTTGCCGCGGCGCTGGACATGATCGTTGCGACCCTGGACCAGGCGGACGCGCCGTCGGTCTATGCCGGCTCGCTGCCGCTGAACGATTATCTGCCCGGCTTCACGGCAGAAAATGCCATGCCCCTGCTGCCGTCCTCGGTGGCGCCGCGCATCTGGCTGGGCCATGCCTCCAATGTCTCGGCCCACTACGACACGGTGGACAATCTCGCCTGCGTGGCGGCGGGCACGCGCCGCTTCACGCTCTATCCGCCGGAGCTGATCGACCGGCTCTATGTCGGGCCCATCGACAATACCATGGCGGGTCAGCCGGTGAGCCTGGCGGCGTCGTCGCCGCCCGACGACGCGAAATTTCCCCGCTTCGCGCAGGTTCGCGGCCGGGCCCTGGTGGCGGAGTTGTCGCCGGGGGACGCACTTTATATACCAAAGCTCTGGTGGCACCAGGTCGAGGCGCGCGCCCCCTTCAATGCTCTGGTGAATTACTGGTGGGACGCCTTCGCGCTGGGGCCCGATGCGCCCTATACCAGCATGCTGCTGGCCATGATCACGATCGCCGAGCGCCCCGCGCCCGAGCGCCGGGCCTGGAAGGCGCTGTTCGAACACTATGTCTTCCGCGAGAACGGGCATCCCCTGGCGCATCTGCCGGCGCAGCGGCATGGCCTGCTGGGGCCGCTGAAGGAAAATTACGGCAAGATCCGCGCCCGGGTGATGTATCTGCTGCGCGGTGCTTAACCGGGCGCGGCGCAGTTTTTGTCGATGAAATCCCGGTGGTGTGGCATCGCCGCGACGCATTTTCTCACCACGGCGCGAATGTCGTCCAGGTTGTTCTGGATCGCGGTATCGCCCAGCGTGTCCACCGTGGGCTCATAGCCGCGGGGGCGGATCGCCTGGCCGATCATGACATAGAGCCAGCTCTGGGCGGGGAACAGCTCGGTGTCCTCGCGCAGGATACGCCCATGGCTTTTGAACAACTCGATCTTTTCGCGCAGGGAATCGGTCAGGGGTATATGGCGGCAATGGTCCCAGAAAGCGCCGAGACGCTCGGTATGGGTGTAGTGCAGCAGCAGAAAGTCGCGCACGCGCCCGAATTCGAACTCGAAGATCCTGTTGTAGCGGTCGATGTCGGCCGGCTCGAAATGGCGGTCGGGGAAGAATTTCAGCAGCATGGCAATGCCGCGCTGAATCAGGTGGATGCTGGTGGATTCCAGCGGCTCCAGGAAGCCCGATGCCAGTCCCAGCGCCACGCAATTTTTGTTCCAGGCCTTGTTGCGCCGGCCGGTGGTGAAGCGCAGCGCCAGCGGTTCTGCCAGCGCCTCACCTTCCAGGTTGGACAGCAATGTCTCGCGGGCTTTCTCGTCGCCGGTGAAGGCGCTGCAATAGACATGGCCGTTGCCGGTGCGATGCTGCAGCGGTATGCGCCACTGCCATCCTGCTTCGCGCGCCGTCACCTGGGTGAAGGAGGCGGGTGGCCCGGCATTGCGGGTGGGCACGGCCAGCGCGCGGTCGCAGGGCAGCCAGTTCGTCCAGTCCTGATAGCCGGTCTTCAGCGCCTCTTCGATCAGCAAACCGCGAAAGCCGCTGCAGTCGAGGAACAGGTCGCCGGCGATGGTCTCGCCATTCTCGATGGTGACGGACTCGATGAAGCCGTCCTCGGGGCGCAGCTTGACCTTGCTCACCTTGCCCTCGGTGCGCATCACGCCGCGCGCCTCGGAAAATCCGCGCAGATAGCGTGCGAACAGCGAGGCGTCGAAATGCAGCGCATAGGTGATCTTGTTCAACGGCGTGTTGGGCGCGTGCACCGGGCGCATGAACTTGCCGGCCTGGGCCGCCATCGCCTGAATGGAATAGTCCTCCAGGCGCGCCGCCCGCCCGTCCAGGAACATCTTCAGCCAATAGGCGGGAAAGGAGATCGGCCCCATGCCAAAGCCGGTCGGCCCGAACGGATGGAAGTAAAAATCGCCCGGCCGCGTCCAGTCGCGATAGCCGATGCCAAGCTTGAAGGTGGCCTTGGTCGCGCGGATGATCTCATTCTCGTCGATGCCCAACAGGCGGATGAAATCGATGATGGGCGGAATGGTGGCTTCGCCCACGCCGACCGTTCCGATCTGCTCGGATTCGATCAGGCGGATGGTGCAATGGAGCTTTTCAAGATGCTTGGCGAGGCTGGCGGCCGCCATCCAGCCGGCGGTGCCGCCGCCGACAATCACGATGGTGCGGATGGGGTTAGGGGGCATGCGGCTTCCAAGTATTTGTTTTTATAAACAATGGGTTAGACAGTATACGGAAAGGGGGCAACCGGCAAGTTTGGCGTTGCGCCCGGCGGGCCGGCAACGCTATCCTGGCCAGGCGGGCGCGCTCGAGGGCCGCTGCGATTCCATCTCACAAAATCATCGCGATAACCTGCCTTTTGCGCGGGTTCAGGGGCCCTCATGCAGTCCTCCGTTCATGCCACCGAAAGCCTTCTCTTCAGCATTTTGCTGCAACTGGTCGCGATGATCCTGGCGGCGCGGCTGGGCAACCGGCTGTCGCGCGGGCTGGGCCAGCCGGGCGTGGTCGGGGAAATCCTGGCCGGCCTGCTGCTGGGGCCTTCGCTATTCGGACATTTCTTTCCCGGCGCCTCGGTTCTGCTGTTCGGCGCCGCGGCATCGGCCCCCATCGTGATCCTCAGCCAGATTGGGCTGGTGCTTCTGATGTTCCAGATCGGCATGGATTTCGCGTTCGCCCATCTGGCGCGGCGGCGCAACCGCAACGCCACCATCGGCATCGCCGCGGCCTCCATATCCATTCCCTTCGCGCTGGGCCTGGTCATCGGCCAGAAGAGCGCGCCCGTCCTGGCGCCGGGCCTGGATCCGCTGATCTACAGTCTGTTCCTTGGGGTGGGCCTGGCCATCACCGCAGTGCCGATCCTGGGCCGCATCCTGCGCGAATTCGACCTGGCGCGGACCGAGATTGGCGTCGTCGCCATTTGTTCCGCCGCAATCAATGATGTGGTGGGGTGGCTACTGCTGGCGGGAATCTCCGCCTATGCGGCGGCGCGCTTCTCGGTGGCGGGGTTGATCTGGCAAGTCGGCGGCATCCTGCTGCTGCTGGCCGCTTCCTGGTTCGGCTTGCGGCCATTGGTCCATCGCATGCTCGCCGCCATGCCGGTACGCGATGGCGAGCTTTCGCCAAACCTGATGACCGGCGTGATCTGCCTGATCTTCGCAATGGGCATCTGCACCTACCAGCTGGGCATATTCACGATTTTCGGCGGCTTTCTGTGCGGTCTGCTGTTTCATCACGACAGGGCGTTCGTGGAGGCCTGGCGGCGCCAGGTCGGATGTTTTGTGCTGGTCTTCTTCCTGCCGGTGTTCTTCACCTTCACCGGTTTGCGCACCAATGTCCTGGGTCTGGCCGGTGCTGCCGACTGGGCGTGGGTGGTGGTGATTTTGGCGGCCGCCGTTGGCGGCAAAATCGTCCCTGTCTATCTGGCGGGGCGGCTGTCCGGCTTCAATCGCAATAGTTCCGCGCTTCTGGGGACCTTGATGAACACGCGCGCGCTGATGGAGCTGATCGTACTCAATATCGGCTATGACCTTGGCTTTCTTCCGCAAAAGGTTTTCACCATGCTGGTGATCGTGGCAGTGGCGACCACGGTCATGACGGGACCGCTGCTGCGCGTGCTTCTGCGGCGCGCGGGGTATGTCATTCCGGAGTGTGTGGAGGCTTGAATGCCGATCCGGGCTGGCATTGGGAGCAAGCTCCCCGCCGGAGCACCGGCCGGACGGGCAAACCTGGTGCGCCGGGCCGGCTGCGAGCGCCGCAACACGCCAGGGCTATCGCCGAGAGGGATTGTGGGTCACACTGATTTCAGCGGAAAACGATGCAGGAGGGCCCCATGCGAACCCAGTGGATTGTTCTGGCGGGGTGTCTTTGCCTTGCTGGCATGGGCACGGCGAAGGCGGAGCAGACCGAGATCGTTGTCCGGGTCCTGGCAAAGGACGCAAAATTTGTCGGGACGGAAACCGGCGGCGCCCGGATAACCTTGCGGGACGCCGACAGCGGCGAGATTCTTGCCGAGGGACTGACGGCCGGCGGCACCGGCACGACCGCCAGGATCATGACCGACGGTCATGCACGGCGCGACACGCTTTCGGATGAGAAGGCGGCAAAATTCACCGCCACTCTCGATCTTCAGCGGCCGCGGCGGATAACCGCGACCGCAAACGGCCCCATGATGCTCAAGGATGCGGCCATGACCGTCTCCTCGACCCAGTGGGTCCTGCCGGGCAGGCCGGTCAATGGCGGCGACGGCTGGCTTTTGGAGTTGCCGGGCTTCGCGATCACCCTTGTTGATCCGCTGCCGGACCGCGTTCAGCTGGGTGGCAAGGAAATTCTTATTCCGCTCAAGGCCAAGGTAACGATGCAGTGTGGGTGTCCGATCACGCCGGGCGGGATGTGGGACGCGGACAAGTTGGAAATTGCCGTGATGCTTGAACGGGGGGGCTCGACCTATCCGGCGGGAGCCCTGACCTATGCGGGCCAACCCAGCACCTTCGCGGGCGAGCTCAAGATCATGGAGCCGGGCGACTACACAATCGATCTTTACGCCTACGATCCCAAGGACGGCAATACCGGCCTGCTGAAACGCACACTGACCGCACGCTGAACGCCGGACGCGCGATACCTTCCGGCGGATCGGCCAATATCACCGGCCCGGCGTTTGAAGCCCCGCTACTCAGCCCGGCTCCCCGCCCTGGGGCCGGAAAAAGGGCTTGTCACCCTTGATGGTCACACGCAGGCCGCGCCTGCGCTGTGGAAAATAGTCCCACATTGCGTGGTGCTGGACGCAGCGGTTGTCCCAGAAGGCAATGGAGCCCGGCTGCCAGCGAAAGCGGCACTGAAATTCCGGCACCTCGATATGGGCGAAGAGCATCGCAAGCAGGCCGTCGCTTTCATGCCGCGACAGCTGCACGATCCGGGTCGTGAAAATCCTGTTCACGTATAGCGCCTTGCGGCCGCTCACCGGATGGGTCCGAACCACCGGATGCTCCGAGCGCGGATAGACTTTTCCGGCATCGTCATTACGGCCATAGCGCCCGCGATAGGCCTGCTCGCCGTCATGGATGGCGGTCATGCCATCCAGCATCGCCCGGAGCGGCGGCGACAGTGCCTCATAGGCCGCGTACATGCTGGCGAACAGCGTGTCTCCGCCGACCGGCGGCACTTCGTGCATCTGCAGAATAGTGCCGAGGGGCGGTTCGGGGTCGCAGGAGACGTCGGAGTGCCAGTCCTCGCCGGCGATGCGCTTGGAGTTCTCGTCGGCCCGGATCACCATGATCTCCGGATGGCCGTCGAGAATATCGGGATAGGCCGGATGCAGATGCAGTTCGCCGAAGCGCCGTCCGAACGCCTTGTGCTGCTGCGGCGTGAGGGGCCGGTTGCGGAAAAACAGCACACCGTGTTCGGCGAGCGCCAGCTCCAGCGCGCGCACGGTCGCATCGTCGAGCGCGTTGGATATATCGAGCCCGGAAACCTCGGCGCCGCAATTGGGCGTCAGCCTGCTGAGTGTCAGTTTCGTTTCTGCCATCGCTTCTCACGGACGCGGATTGTCGCGCCAAGCTACTGTTGCATCGGCGCGGGCGTCAATTCGGCGCGGGGCGAGCCGCCGCCCATGCCGCCGAGGTTTCTCGGGTGCGCCGGCGGCAAACCCGCACCGGCGCCTATTTTCTCATGCCCGAAGTTGTCGTCTTCTGCCTGCGCCAATGCTCCAGCAGAGCGACAACTTCCGCGTCACCGGTCTGGCTGAAATCCTCGTAGAAATGGCCCACCGCGCCGAACGGTTCGGGCGTTGCCAGACAGAAGATTCTGTCGGCTTCGCCGCGGAAATTCTCGATCGTCCCGGGGGGCGCGACGGGTACCGCCATGACCAGCATGGCGGGGGCGCGCAGCCGGGCCGCCTGGAGCGCGGCATGCATGGTATTTCCCGTCGCCAGGCCATCATCGACCACGATGGCGGTGCGGCCCCGCAGGGGTACCGGCGGACGGTTGCCAAGATAGAATTCGCGCCGGCGCTCGATCTCGGCCAGCTCGCGGGCACATATTTCATCGAATTCCCTGGCGCTGGTGCCGGTCAGGCTGATCAGTTCGCTGTCACGCACGATGATGGGCTTGCCCCCATCGATGACCGAGCCGACGGCAAGTTCCGGCTGGCGCGGTGCGCCGATCTTGCGAACCAGCAGGAGATCCAGCGGCGCGTCCAGGGCGTCGGCCACCTCCGCGGCCACCGGCACCCCGCCGCGCGGCAGGGCCAGGACGACGCAGTCGCGTCCCTTGAATTCCTTCAGCGCGGCAGCGAGCTGTTGTCCGGCATCCCTGCGATCACGAAACAGCATCGCGCACCTAGGTTGGGGAGGGGGTGAGATATTGCTCGAACCAGTGGGATGCCAGCTCGGTCACCCGTTCCATGGCGCCGGGTTCGGGGAACAGGTGTGTCGCGCCCGGCACGATTTCCAGCATGCTCATGGCCTTCAGCCGGCTCAGGGCATACTGGTTGAGATCCACCACTTCCCCATCATCGCCGCCGACGATCAACAGGGTGGGCGATACGACTTTTTCCAAGGCATCGCCGGCGAGGTCGGGGCGGCCGCCGCGAGACACCACCGCGCCGATCCGCTCGCCAAGTTCCGCCGCCGCCACCAGGGCCGCCGCCGCGCCCGTACTCGCACCGAACAGGCCGATGGGCACGGTCTTGTCGCTCAGGGTGTTGCCGGCCCAGGCCACCGCGTCGATCAAGCGGTCGGCCAGCAAGGCAATGTCAAATACCTTGGCCCGCCCACGGGCCGTTTCCTCGTCCGGATGAAGCAGGTCGAACAACAAGGTCGCCAAACCCGCGGTGTTGAGGGCGGTCGCCACCTGCCGGTTGCGCGCGCTGAAACGGCTGGAGCCGCTGCCATGCGCGAAGATCACCAGGGCGGACATGTTTTCGGGAATGCTGAGAAACCCGGGCAACCGCCACCGCCCCATCACGACATCATGGGCGACGACGCCAGCACTGGCCAAGGAGGGCAAGACCATAAAGCCTCACTTTGTTTGAAAGCTAACAGGGCAAGTGCGCGCCGCATTTGATCGGCGTCAAATTACAGGCGCGAAGCGGGTCCGGGCATTTTGGAAGACCATGTGCCGCAAGCGCACAATTCTTGCGGCCCGCGCCAAGCGGTGGCGCACTTCATCGGGCCGCAATGATTCCTGCCGGCCAGGAGAGGAAACCGGCGGATTTCTCACAGAATGGAATTGGGTCGGCGGCCATATATGCGATACCGTCACCGGGCTTCGCAGTCCGAAAAGAAAAGGGGACAGGGCATGCGGTTACTATCCTGGAAGCAGGCTGTTTTCGCCGGGGCCGTGGGCGCGGTGCTCGCGGCGACGTGCGCGGGGGCCATGGCCCGCTCGGGCGGGCACAAATATGCCGCCGACTATTCCGACATTCGCGGCTTCAATTACAACACGGCCAGCAGCCTCAACACCGAGGATGAATGGAAAAGCTACAAGCATGCCGAAGTGGACCGCGACTTCGGCTATGCGGAACGGATTCAGCTCAACAGCGTGCGCGTTTTCCTGGCCTACAAGGCCTGGCTGGCCGACAAGACGGCGTTCCGGGCCAATCTGCGCGATTTCGTCCGCACCGCCGCATCCCATAATATCGGTGTCATGGTCGAAGTGGTCGACGGTCCGGGCGGCATGATGCCCGACCTGTTCGAGGAAAGCGCCAAGCCCAAGCTGCGCGAATATGCCAGGGACCTGGTCGATACGATCGGCAACGAGCCGGGGCTGTCCTTCTGGGATATCGCCAACGAACCGGACTGGGTGCGCCCGCCCGTGGCCATGCCCAACACAAACCAGCAGCAGCGCATCGCCGTGGCGAAGTATATGGCGGGCGTGTTCCACGAATTCGATCACCATACGCCGGTGACCATCGGGTGCCTGTATCTGACCTGCACCATGGAAACCGCGAGCTATGTGGATGTGCTGTCCTATCACGACTATTCACAGACCCGTGCACAGATCGCGGCCGACATCGTCCGCGGCCAGGCTTTCGCCGCCTCGGTGCACAAGCCGCTGATCAACACCGAGATGGCCTGCGTGGGGCGCGCCAATCCCTATGACCTCGAGATCGAGGAGCACAACAAGGCGCATATGGGATGGTTCGTCTGGGAACTCATGATCGCCCATTACTGGGGCAATGTGCATGGCATCTTCTATCCCGACGGCACGATCCGCGATCCTTCGATCGTCGCCGCGCTGCTGGGCTTCTACCGCAACCGCGGACCGAACGTGGTCATGGAAGAGACCGACCGCGAGGGGATCACCTCGGGCCTGCTCGATGATGCGCGCAAATGGCTGGCGGCTCCCAGTCCGGACTATTTCGCCGGCATGGTCCTGGCGGAAAGCGAGGCGAACACCCTGGAGGCGGGGCAGTTGGTGGGGATGCGCGAGCTTCCCACGCGCAAGGTCGATATGTTGCGGGCGGGCCCGCAGAATTTCGCGGCGCTGCGCCTGCTGATACAACAATTCTCCGACCGGCTCGCGCCCAACGCCATCCCCGGCGAGACGCCGCGGCACCGTTATTATACGCCCGAAGTGCCGCACTAGGGCCGGGCGGGCGCGGACCTAGCGCGCGGCCTCCTCGGGAAGCGCGAATATGGCGACGACATCGCCGTTCAGCGGCCGACCCAGCCTTGCCATCAGCTGCGGCCAGCCGTTCACGCCCAGGCCGCCGGCCGCCACGGCGACATATTGCACCCCGTTCACCCGGTAGGTGATGGGCGGGGCGGTCACCGCGATGCCCAGGTTGAAGTTCCACAATTTCTGGCCGGTGCGGGCATTGAAGGCGTCGAGATTGCCGTCCATCTCCCCGGCGAATACCAGGTCGCTGGCGGTCGCCAGCACGCCGCCGACCATCGGCAGCTCGGCCTTGTACTGCCAGTCGATCTTGCCCGTATTCACATTGACCGCCGACAGGCTGCCCGAGGGGGAGATCGTATCCTTCTCGGCCCCGTCAAAGATGATCTTCATCGTGCCGCCGATCACCTGTCCCACCACGGGCGTGCCGGGGACATAGGGTTCCACCTTCTTGGAGGTATAGGTCCAGGCCTCGTTGACGCCCATCACATAGAAGTCATGGGTGCGGGGCGAGAAGGCGGCCGGCGACCATTGGCTGCCGCCATTGGGGCCGGGATGGATGGTGACGGGCGTGTCGGACGGCACCGTCCACATCGTCGCGCTTTGAAGCACGAAGGGATCGGACTTGCGCAACAGCTTGCCGGTCAGCCGGTTGACGATGAAGACATTGCCGACTTTTCCGGCTTCGGCCGCGGCGGGCACCATCCTGCCGTTTTCGTCCAGCGCGTCGAAGAAAATGACGGGGGCGCAGGCATCATAGTCCCACACATCGTGCGGCACTTCCTGGTGCCACCATGCCAGCTTGCCGGTCTTCGCGTGCACCCCGACGATTGAATTTGTATAGGCATTGTCGCCCTTGCGGTCTTCGCCATAGACGTCCGGGTTGGGATTGCCGACGGCAAAGCCGATCAGGTCATTCTGGGGGTCGACCGCGGGCGTATTCCAGACCGAACCGCCGCCGCGCGTCCAGGAATCGCCGCTCCAGCTGTCGCCGCCCGGTTCGCCGGGCGCCGCGGTGGTGCGGAACCGCCAGATGAGCTTTCCGGTGCCGGCGTCATAGGCCTGCACGAACCCGCGTGTGGGATATTCGGCGCCAGAACTGCCGACGATGACCATGCCGTCATAGACCTGCGGCGCCAGGGTGAAGGAATAGAAGGTGGGGTCGGCGGGAAGTGTCGCGGCCGCGTCGGTCTTCCACACCACCTCGCCGGTGCGCGCATCCAGCGCCACGACGCTGGCATCGAGCTGGGCGACAAAGACCTTGCCATAGGCGACCGCGACACCGCGCGCCTCCGGTCCGCAGCACTGGTTGCTGAATTTGAGGGTGGGGGTATAGGTCCATAGCGGCTGGCCGCTGACGGCGTTGTAGGCCTGCACAATGTCACCCGGCGTGATGATGTAGAGGATGCCGTTCACCACCAGGGGCGTGGCCTCGAACGACTTGGACACGCCGGTCTGGATGATGGCGACCGGCAGCAGCTTGCGGACATTTTCGGTGTTGATCTGGGTGAGCGGCGAAAAGCGCTGATTGTCATAGGTTCGCCCGTGCAGCAGCCAGTTGTCCTGGTCCTTGTCCGCGTTTCGCAGCTGGGCATCCGTCACATTGACATCGGCGGTGATGGCATGGGCGCGCACGGTCGTCCCCATCGCCGGGGCCGCGCTGGCGTCATGGCCGGCCGCCGGTGGCTGGCCCATGGCATGCCCCGCCCATGCCAGCGCGGCGATCGCCGCGCCGCAAGCCAGGCTCCGCGCAAGCGTATGACAGGATTTCATGATATGCCCCCTGATATTATTATGTTTGGCCCAGGTGCTGCTAAAGTGGAACTTTAACGGGCGCCGCCGGCAAGCTCAATGCAGGATGGCGCCCAACGCAGGGTTTGCGAAAAGAGATTGAAGGATCGCCATGCCGCAACGCAATGAAACGGGTAGGGTTGTCCGGATCAGCCTGTCTGGCTGGAAGGCGGCGCTTGTCGGCCTGGCGCTGTTGGCCGTGGCAGCCGTGGTCGCCGCCCTCTTCGCGCTCGGATTTGTTCTGTTCGCGCTACCGGTCTTGCTTGTGGCACCGGTGATTTATTTTCTGGCGCCCAAGGCAAGGCCGTCCGCCGGAAACCAGCCAGCGCGAAAATCGACGATAATTGATGCGCAATACAGGGTCATTGATGATGGAAGCGAACGCGGCAAAGACGCCAATTCCTGAATTGTCCCTTGAGGGGCGCCGTTTCGGGGCGTTGCCGGCGTGAGCCGCTCGGCCAAGCTGCTGCCGTCCGCCGTCCAGGCAATCGGGGACACGCCCCTGGTGGAGCTGTCGCGCCTTACGCGCGGCGAAGGCGGGCGCATCCTTGCCAAGCTCGAATATCTGAACCCCGGCTTTTCGAAGAAGGACAGGATCGCGCGCCAGATCCTGGAGGATGCGGCAGCGTCCGGAGCCCTGGCCCCGGGTCAGGCCGTGGTCGAATTGACCAGCGGCAACACCGGAACCGGGGCGGCGATCGTGTGCGCGGTCATGGGCCATCCCTTCATCGCGGTGATGTCGCGCGGCAATTCGCAGGAGCGGGCCCGGATGATGCGGGCCCTGGGCGCGGAGGTCATTCTGGTCGAACAGGCCGATGGCGCCCAACCCGGAATGGTGTCGGGAGAGGATCTCGACCGGGTGGAAGCGCGCACCGCCGAGATCGTGGCCGCGCGCAAGGCGTTTCGCATGGATCAATTCCACCGGCTGGCGAATGCGCGCGCCCATGAACTGCACACGGGCCCGGAAATCTGGGATGCCTGCGACGGTTCGCTGACGGCCTTTTGCGATTTCGTGGGCACCGGGGGCAGCTTTGCCGGCCTTGCCCGCGCCTTCAAGACGCGCAATCCCGCGATAAAGGGCTATGTGGTCGAACCAGCCGGGGCTGCCGTCCTGCAGGGGGCTGCCGTGTCCCGTCCCGGGCACCGCATCCAGGGCGGCGGCTATGCGAGGACCGATCTGGCGCTGCTCGAGGGTGTCGGCATCGACGGCTTCGTGACGGTCAGCGATGAAGATGCGATTGAAGCGGCGCGCCGGCTGGCCCGGGAGGAGGGGATCTTTGCGGGATTTTCCTCCGGCGCGAATATCGCCGCGGCGCTGCAATTGCTCCGCGGGCCCGAGCGCGGCGGCACCATCGCCGTGCTGATCTGTGACAGCGGCCTCAAATATCTTTCTACCGATCTTTGGGCCACCGACCTGTGGGCCTGATGCGCCCGCCGGCGCGGCGGCATCACAGAGCGATGGTGACGGCTTGGTCCTTCAGCGTCACGCGGCGCGCCCGCAGCGGATTTTCCAGAATTTCAAGCGCGTAGCGGCCCCAGGCAATCATGCGTGCCTGGGCGAGGCCCGGCGGCAGCAGCGTCGCGGCGGACGCCTGCGCCACCACGCCCAGCTCGTCCGGCCTGATCGGGTCCTTCACCGGCGACAGGCTGATCCGCAACAGCCCGCCGGTCAGCGCCGTCAGGCTCAGATTGACCCTGCCCGCGGTTCCGGTGACGGCATGCGCGAATTGGCAATCGAGCAACACGGCGCCCATGCCGGCGCCCATCGTTTCCAGGAACGCCCGCCTGCAAACACCGCCCATGCCGTTTCCCCTTATGCGCCTGCGCCTTCGCAAGGATTATCCGCGCGTTCATGTTGCGCACGCGAAGGCGCGGACCGCTTCTTGCCCTTTTTCTCCGGCGCTTCAATACTCCGACAAATAAGGGACAAGGTCAAAAGGAAGGCGTGTCATGGCAATCAAGCGCGGATTGAGCCGCAGGGGTTTTGCGCTGGCGACGGCGGCGATGCCCCTGGCCCTGGCCCAGCGCCAGGTTCTTGCCCAGACGCCGGCACCGGCGGCTGCGACACCGCAGGGCGGCGCCGGCAGCGCGGGCTACGTTCCTCCCGACAGTATCGCATCCGTCGTCGCCAAGCTTGCGGGCGATCCCTTCGCGACCCCCATCGCGTTTGAAAGGAACAAGGCCCCGGTCAAACTGAAGCCTTTTGCGCTCCAGCAGGTGCGGCTGGGCAACGGCGCTTTTCGCGATGCGCATCGCTGGAACGCGGGCTACATGAAGCGCCTGTCAACCGACCGGCTGCTCCACACCTTCCGCATCAATGCCGGCATCGCGTCCACCGCCCCGCCGCTGGGCGGATGGGAAGAGCCCACCGGCGAACTGCGCGGCCATTTCACCGGTCATTATCTCTCGGCCTGCGCGCTGGGCTACGCCAGCGCAGGCGACATGGAATTGAAACAGCGCGGCGACATGCTGGTCGCCGGGCTGGCCGAATGCCAGGCCAGGCTGGATCAGGGCGGTTATCTCAGCGCCTATCCCACCGAATTCTACGATCGCCTCGCCAAGCGGGCCGTCTATGTGTGGGCGCCCTTCTATACCATGCACAAGATGATGGCGGGCCTTTACGACATGCACACGCTCGGCGCCAATGCCCAGGCGTTGCAGGTGCTGACCGGCATGGCCGGCTGGGTGGACGCCTGGACCGCCGCCAAGAGCGAAGAGCATATGCAGGCAATCCTGGAGGTCGAGTTCGGCGGCATGCAGGAAGTGCTGTACAATCTGGCCGACCTCACCGGCGAGGACCGCTGGGCGCGGACCGGCGACCGCTTCACCAAGAAGCGCGTGTTCAATCCGCTGGCATCGGCCGAGGACCATCTTGCCGGGCTGCATATGAACACCCATGTCCCCCAGATCATCGGCGCGGCAAAGCGCTATGAAATCTCCAGCGATCACCGTTTTCACGACGTGGCGCGATTTTTCTGGAACACGGTGGCCGACAACCGGAGCTATGCGCCCGGCGGCGCCTCCAATCGCGAGCACTGGCTGTCCAATCCCAGCCGCCTGTCGGAGGAATTCGTCCAGGCCTCGTCGCACCAGGAATGCTGCTGTTCCTACAATATGCTCAAGCTGACCCGGCACTTGTTCGGCTGGAATCCCGATGCGCGCTATATGGACTATTATGAGCGCAATCTCTTCAATCACCGTCTCGGCACCATCGAGGTGGACACCGGCATGACCCAGTATTTCCTGGCGCTGACGCCCGGTTCCTACCGCACCATGGGCGGCGAGGACGACACTTTCTGGTGCTGCAACGGCACCGCGCTGGAGGAATTCAACAAGCTGTCGGACACCATCTATTTCAACGACGGCAACAATGTCTGGGTGAACCTGTTCCTGGAATCCCGGCTGGACTGGGCCGAACGCGGCATCGCAATTGCCCAGCACACCGATTTTCCGGTGGAGGCGAAAACCCGGCTGGTGGTGGAAGAGGCGCCGGCGCAATCCTGGGCGCTCAATCTGCGCATACCCTCCTGGACCAGCGACGCGGCGCGGGTGCTGGTCAACGGCAAACCGCTGGATGCCGGCGCCACGCCGGGCAGCTATCTCAGGATCGCCCGCAAATGGAAAAAGGGCGACGAAGTGGTGCTGGAGATGCCCATGACGCTGCGCACCGAAGGCTTCGCCGACGATCCGTCCTGGCAGGCGGTTCTGGTCGGCCCGATCGTCCTGGCGGGCCAGTTCCCAAAGGGCGATATTCCCGCGACGCCGACCAAGCCGCACGGCCCCAACCTGCTGCAGGCGCCGTTTGCCGTTCCGCAACTGGCAATCCGCGGCAAAGGCCCCGGTGAATGGCTGAAACCCGATGGCGCGCCGCTGACCTACAGAACGGCCGGAATCGGTCACGACATCGTCCTGAAACCATTGCACCAAAGCCAGGAGCGATACGCGGTGTACTGGAAGACGGCCTGATCGCGGCTGCATCTGTTGGGTGCGGTTGGTGCAATGCCGTCATTGGCGGATGGCGCCGCTTGCCCTGCGCGCGCCACTGGTGCAGCGTCGGCAATCGCCATGCAGGAGAACGCGGATGGCCGACCCCGGGCAATGCAATGCCGATCAGCTTGCCTTCTGGAATGGGGCAGGCGGGCGCACCTGGGTGGCGCGGCAGGGCCATACCGACATCACCCTGGCGCCGGTGTCGGAGGCGTTGCTCGCGCTGGCCGCGCCGCGCGCCGGCGAGCGGGTGCTGGATGTGGGTTGCGGCTGCGGCGCGTCCACGCTGGATCTGGCGCGCGCGGTCGGCCCCGGCGGCCATGTGGCGGCACTGGACATCTCCGGGCCCATGCTGGCCGAAGGGCAGGCGCGCGCCGCCGCCGCCGGCATCGCCAATATCGATTGGCGCGAGGCCGACGCCGCCACGGCGGCGCTGGACGGATTCGATCTGCTGGTATCGAATTTCGGCCTGATGTTCTTCGGCGATCCCGTCGCGGCCTTCGCTCACCTGCGCCGCGCCGCCAACGCGGGCGCGCGCATGGCGTTCACCTGTTGGGGGCCGCTTGCCGAAAATCCGTGGATGGAGGTGCCGATGCGCGCGGTCGCCGGTCATCTGCCGCCGCGGCCGAAACCAGACCCGCAGGCCCCGGGTATGTTCGCCTTCGCCGATCCGCAGCGCGTGTCGGAGGTTCTTACGGCGGCCGGCTGGGCGCCGCCCCGGTTCGACAAGCTCGACCTCAAGCTGGACATTGCCGCCGGCCGCGGGCTGGAGGAGGCGGTGGCCCAGTCCACCCAGATCGGCGCCGTCAACAGCTGGCTGCGCGGCCAGCCGGACGAAGTGGTTTCAGCCGCGATCGTGTCCCTGCGCGCGGCGCTGGCGCCGCATCTGGACGGGGCCAGCGTGCGCCTGCCCGGCGCGGTCTGGCTGGTCAACAGCACGCCGGCCTGACGCGCGGAATCGAGATCGGTTTCGGACCGAGAACGCAAATCCAGCCGCGCTCCCGAAAAAATGCGAGCGCATGTTCGAATTTCCCGGGAATTCAGTCTCTCAGGGCGAAGGTGGCCAGGATGTTGCCCGCGATGACGCTGACATACTGCTTGCCGTCGATCGCATAGGTAATCGGCGCATTGACGATGGAGCCGCCCAGGTTCGTCTTCCACAGGAGTTTGCCGGTCCTGGCGTCGAAGGCGTAGAAATAGCCCTCGCGCCCGCCGGTGAAGAGTAGGTCCGCCGCGGTGGTCAGCATGCCGGCGTCGGTCACGTCATAGTGGGAGAAGCTCCAGACGCGCTTGCCGGTATGCGGGTCGAGTGCGACCGTCGCGCCGCTGCCCACCTCGCTTGTCCAATAATCGATCGGTCCACGCCGCCCGATGCCCACGGTCGGCGCGCCGGGCGCCGGCGGTACCCCCACCGGGGCGCCGCCCAGGAAATTGCGGCCCGGCTGATATGCGACCTCCTCGCGGCGATAGATGCTGGCGTAATTCTCCCAGACCGAGAAATAGAACAGTCCGGTGCTGGGGCTGTAGGAGGGCGGGTACCAGTTGGTGCCGCCCTGGTTGCCGGGCCACACCGGTGTTTCCGGCGCGGGCGGCGTGGGAATGGGCCGGCCATTCTTGTCCAGCCCGCTCGCCCAGTTCACCTTCACGAAGGGCTGGCCCCGCAGGAATTTGCCGGTTGCCCGGTCCAGGACATAGAAAAAGCCGTTGCGGTTCGCCCACAGCATCAGCTTGGCGGGCTTGCCGTTCCAATCCATGTCCGCCAGCACGGGCACCTGGGTGGAATCATAGTCGTAGCCGTCGTTCGGCGTGAACTGGAAATGCCACTTCAATTTTCCGGTATCCGGGTCCAGCGCCACCACGCTGTCGGTGTAGAGATTGTCGCCGGGGCGCTGGGCGGGATTCCAGTCGGGACCGGGATTGCCCGTGCCCCAATAGACCAGGTTCAGCACCGGATCATAGGACCCCATGGTCCAGACCGGTCCGCCTCCGGTCTTCCAGTCATCGCCGCGCCAGGTTTCAAATCCGGGTTCGCCCGGACCGGGAATGGTGTTGAACCGCCACAACTCCTTTCCCGAACCCGGATCGAAGGCCGCGACAAAGCCGCGGACGCCGAATTCCCCGCCGCCCACACCGACAAGGACTTTGTCTTTCACGATCAGCGGCGCCATGGTGATGGAATAGGCCTGATTGACGTCCGCAACGACCGTGTTCCACAGCGCCTTGCCGGTCTTGGCGTCTATGGCGATGAGATGGGCGTCCAGCGTGCCCAGGAACACGGTGTTGCCCAGGATCGCCACACCGCGATTGTTGGAGCCGCAGCAGATGCGGGCTGCGGGATCGGGCGTCCAGCGATAGATCCAGAACAGCCTGCCGGTTTTGGCATCGATGGCCATCACGTCGTTGGGCCGCTGGGTCACATACATGATGCCGTCGACGACCAGGGGGTTGGATTCCCAGGCCCCCGGCACCTGGTTCTGCACGATCCATTTCTGTTCCAGGGTCTTCACATTGTCCTGGTTGACCTGGTTCAGGCCGCTGAAGCGCTGGCTGTCATAGCCGCCGCTGTAGAGCATCCAGTTTTGCGGCTCGCTTGCCGCGTGTTCGAGACGCCGGGACGTGACCTCCTGGGCTCGGGCGCCCGGCGCCAGCAGGGCGAGGGCGGACATCAGCAGCAGCCCCAGTGACAGCGCGCGGCGCATTATTGCCCTTTCATGGAAACGAGATAGGCGAGCAGGTCGGCGCGTTCGCTCTCGTTCAGCCGGCCCTGGTAGGAGGGCATTTCGGACGCCATGGCGATGTCATAGCGGCGGATATCGGACTTATCGATGGAAAGCATGTTTTCCTGCCGGTCGATCAGCTGCACCGAGAAAGTGTCTTCATTGAACCGGCGCCCGTGAATCGTGCGCCCATCCTTTGTGAAAATAGTAATCGAGCGGTTGATCGGCATGGTGCCTTTGCCAGGATCGGTCAGCGAGGTCAGGATCTGGCCCGGGCGGCGGACATAACCGATGTCGCTGAGGTCCGGGGCCGTGCGCGGCCCCTTGCCGGCGAGACGATGGCAGGCACCGCAGCCGGCCTTGTCATAAATTGCCCTGCCACGCGTCGCATCGCCCAGCCGGAACCCGACGCCACTGCGGTCCATGCCGGAGCGCACAAAGGCGACGAGCGCATCCAACTCGTCCTCTTTCAAGGCGAATGGCGGCATGCCCTGGGGATTGCCGGTCGTAATCGCCTTGCGGATATCCTCGTCGGTGACGGCGCGCGCGAATTGCTGGCGCGCGAGATTGACGCCCGCTATGCCGTCGCCATTCGCGCCATGGCAGAGCTGGCATTGACCGCTATAGAGCCGATAGCCGGCTTGAATCTGTTCGGCGCCATATTGATGATCCTGTGCGCCTGCCGGTGCGGCCAGCGCCGCGCAGAGCATCCAAGCCATGACCCTGACGGCATGCCGCGGCGATCGGTGCATGTTATCCCAAGCTGGATTTCGCAACCTGAACCAGGAATGCCCGGAAAAAAACACCGCCGGTATCCAAACCGGTACCGGCACCGAATTACCGCGCCCCTCCAGGGCGATAGTATTGGCGGGCTCAGGGAGTGACAAGCGCCGGCATACCCGCCGATTTTGTTGCGCTGCGGAATTTTCGCGGCGCGCGTGGCGGCGCGCAGACGCCTATTGATCGGCATTCGCGATCGGGTCAGGGTCGTTTGCCGAAGGACCGGGGTCGGGGTGCCTGGTCCTGTTTGTCGGAATAGTATCGCGCGGATAAGGCCGGGATCACACCGGCGCGGGAACAAGGTTCAGGGGGTCAAATGAAAGCGTTGTCTCTGCTCGCGGCCACGGCATTGCTGGCCGGTGGTGCAACATTTGCGTCCGCGCAGGAGACCAGCGGTCCGGCTGTTGACGGTTCTCCAGCCTGGTTCCTGCAAATGCCGCCGCCGCGAAAGCCGGCCGCAACCCTGGCCCGGCCGGTACCCAAACGGACGACCGCCACCAACGAGTCCGGTGTTCCGCTCTGCGTCCATTCCATCGCCTGCGATCCGGTGCATGGCGGATCGGCCGACCGCGGCGCTCTGGCACGCGTCCAATGGAAACAGATGGGCTATACGTTTTCCTATCCCCTGGCCTTGCCGATCGCCGATGACGGCGGGGTCTATCACAGCGGCGTGCCCGCGGTGGCCATGGATTCCAAGGACAATCTGTGGGTCTTTCAGCGCAATGTTGCAGGCAAGCCGCAGCTTTTCGAGTTCGACGCGCAATATAAGCTGGTCCGCACAGTGGGCGACGATGTCATCGCTCACCAGGAGAAGGCCCACGGCATGGCGGTCGACGCCCAGGACAATGTCTGGATCGTCGATGCGGACGGCAGCATCATCAAGCAGCTCAGCCCTCAGGGAAAATTGCTCAAGACCATCGGGGTGCGGAACCGCCGGGGCGATTGGGACGAAGCCAAGGGCCAAAGGCTGTTGTGGCAGCCGATGGACCTGGCCTTTGCACCGAATGGCGACATCTATATCGGCGAGGGCCATTCCAACGAGAGCCCCAATGACGTCGAGTTGGACGATCCGGCCAACAATATTGGCGCCGCCCGCATCCTGCATCTCGACAGGTCCGGGAAATTCATCAACCAGTGGTTCGGCAACAGCGTTGGCCAGGGCAAATTCAGCATGGCCCATGGCATCGGGGTGGATCCGCGCAACGGCGATGTTTGGATCGGAGACCGCGAACAGTACCGGCTGGTGGTCTATAGCAAGGACGGCCAGTTCAAGAAGACCATCCAGATGCGCAATCTCATCTGCGCGATTGGGTTCGATGCCCATGGTGACCTGTGGGTCTCGAGCGGACAGGACGGCCAGCTCCTGAAACTGGATCGCAACGGCAAGGTGCTGGGTGCGATTGGCAATGGCGCGGGCCGTGGGCCGGGGCAGGCGATCGAGACAACCTATATGGCGTGGGACAAGCAGGGGAACGTCTATACCGGCGATACCAGCGTCGGGCGGGTCACCAAATGGTCCGTGCCCAAGAAGTAGTGCGCAACTTTCACAAATATCGCGAGGAGAATGATCATGCCGGCAATTCGTTTTTCGGCCTGGGGCCGCTGTCTTGCTGCCGCAACGCTTGCGGCGGCGGTCCTGGGCGCACCCTGCGCCTCGGCCCATGAAGGCTTCCTGTCGCGCGACGAGGTCATAAAATATACGCCGGAATGGACCGGCGAGCGCTTTGCCGATGGCCGTCCCAAAGTGCCCGACAGTGTCCTGGACCGCATCAGCAAGGTCACGCTGGAGGAGGCCTGGGCAACACTGCGCGAAGCAAATTTCGTACATCAGTATGAAGACGGCTGGCTTTCGATATTTCCGGACAAGGTGCTGGTGGGCCGGGCGCTGACGGCGCAATGGATGCCGGGCCGCCCCGATATCCAGAAAGTGCTGGAAGCCGAGGGACGGGCGGACGGCCGCAAGGGCGCGATGAACGCCTGGCCGGTCGACATGCTGCAGAAACGCGATGTCTATGTCGCCGACCATTTCCGGCTGAAGCAGGACGGCGCCTCGATCGGCGACAATGTCGGCAATGCCATCTATGCGCGCTCCGGCAACGGCATCGTCTATGACGGCGCCGTGCGCGACATCGAAGGCCTCAAGGAACTGCCGAATTTCACCTCCTTCGTGCGTTTCTACGATCCGTCCCATCATTTCGGCACCCTGTCGTCCGGCGCGCGGCTCAATTCCACCATGGTGGGGATCAACGGGCCGACACGGATCGGCGCGGTCCTGGTCATGCCGGGCGACGTCGTCCTGGGCCGCGACGGCGGCGTGCTCTTCATCCCGCCCCAACTGGCCGAGAGGGTTGCCAGGGAATCGGAAAGCACGCGGCTGCGCGACGCCTTCGGGCATCAAAGGCTGCGCGAGCTGAAATATACCGCCGGCCAGATCGATGCGCGATGGTCCGCCCCGATCGAGGCCGATTATACCGACTGGCTCAAGGCGAACATCGATCGCTTGCCCGTGGCGCGCGCCCAGGTCCAGGAGATCCTCGATGAGCGTGCCAAGGCGGGGTCACGATAGAGGCCGCGATGGCGCCGGCGCCGTGCCCCCTTCTCAAATTGTCCGGTTATCGGGCAAATGACAGGGTTTGGGGGCCCTGGGCCGCCGGGAGACTTTTTTTGGTCAAAATATCCGGCTATCGCAGTCCCCTAGAAGGACATGCGGCGCACGTCAAAGCAGGGTCCGCGGATTTCTCTATTCTCGTTTCTCACTCTTAAAGAGCTTCTGAGGAGATCGGATATGGTGATCAGCCAGAAATTGTCCCGGCGGGATGTCGGCGCGTGGTCGGCCGGCCTTGGCGCAGCGGTCCTGAGTGGCGGCGTCGTGCCCAATGCTTTTGCGCAAGGCGAAAGGCCGCTTCTGCGGCGGCCCATCCCCCACGGCAAAGGGGAGATGCTTCCCGTTGTCGGGGTGGGAACGTCGGAAGTCTTTGAAGTGGGGCCAAGCCCGGCCGACCGCGCCGGTCCCACGGCCGTCATCCGGGCTCTAGTCGAAGGCGGCGGCAGTCTTGTCGACACCGCGCCGTCCTATGGCGCGGCGGAGGGCGTGGTCGGCGATATTCTGGCGGCGACCGGCCTGCGCCCGCGCACCTTCATTGCCACCAAGCTTGAGCGATTTCGCCCAGGGGCGGAGGAAGCCGAGGCGCGGGACTGCTTGCAGCGGCTCCGGACGGACAAGCTTGACCTTCTCCAGCTTCACAATGTGCGCGACCCTGCACAGGACATGTCGGGGATCGATGCGCTCAAGGCCCGGGGCCTGTGCCGGTACACGGGCATTACAACGACATTCGAAAGAAGCTACGGCGCCGCGGAGGCGATCATAAAGCGCGCCAGGCCGGACTTTTTGGAAGTTGACTACGCGATCGACAACCGCGAAGTGGAAAATCGAATTTTGCCCGCGGCGGCCGATGCCGGTACGGCGGTGCTTGTGGCGCTGCCGTTCGGCCGCGGACGCCTGTTTCGCATCGCGCTGGGCAAGAAGCTGCCGGATTGGGCGGCGGAAATCGACTGTTCGAGCTGGGGTCAGTTTTTCCTGAAATTCATTCTTGGGCATCCGGCTGTGACCGCGGTTATTCCGGGAACCAGCAATCCCAGGCACATGCTCGACAATCTCGATGCCGGGCGCGGGCGGATGCCCGACGCCAGCCAAAGAGAGCGCATGGCCAAGTATGTCGAGTCGCTCGGCTGAGCGCGTAACGCGGTTGGTCGTTGGCTGTATCCGAAAGGCGCCCCGCCCGTCGTGCCGCTTGCGCCGAATTGGCGGCACCCCGGAGGCGCATCGCGGAGGGCGGGCGGTACGGCAATTGCCAACCCGCGGAATTCCGCGCAATATCCGTCCAGGGTTCATTGCATTGCAGCGAAGATGACGAGGCGGTTATGGCTCACGCTTCCGGATCTTGGTTGCTGCGGTCGGTTGGGGCGGTCAGCAATGCGCAGCCGCATGAATTCAAGGCCACACTGGCCGCCTTTTCGTGCAACTTCGTATTGCTGGCCAGCTATTACGTCCTGCGGCCGCTACGCGACACCATGGCGACCGTCTTCGGTGTCGGCGAATTGCAGAATCTCTTCACGGGCACGTTTGTCCTTACCTTGCTTCTGGCGCCGGTGTTCGCATGGTGCACCGCCAACGTGAAACTCCGCCGGTTGCTGCCGGGAATATTCTGGCTCCTGATCGGCAACCTTCTCATCTTCTACGGCCTCTTTCTCCATATGCCCGAAAGTCGCTGGGTGGCGGCGGCATTTTACTGGTGGTTCAGCGTCATCAATCTTTTTCTCATATCGATATTTTGGACGCTGGCGGCGGACACGTTTTCTTCCGGCCAGGCCACGCGGCTGTTTGCCTTTATCGCGGCGGGCGGCAGCACGGGGGCGATAGCCGGTCCGCTGATCACCAGGGCGCTGGTCGGGATCATCGGCGTGGCAGGGCTGCTGCTGGTGGCGGGCGCGGGTTTCCTGATCGTCATCGTGCTGGTGCACGCACTGATGCGGGAAAAGGAAAAAATGCGCGCACGCGACAGCGAGGCGCAGCAGACCACGCTCGATCACAGCCTGCCAGGGAATCCCTTGCGCGGCTTCGCGCTGCTGCTGAAATCCCCCTTTCTGCTGAATCAGGCGGCGTTCATGTTGCTGATGACCTGGATCGCAACCATTTTCTATTTTCTGCAGACCGACTATATCGCCAAGGCCTTTCCGGCGGTGGAGGGCCGCGCCATCGCCTTCGCCGATGTGGACCTGTTCGTCAATATCAGCGCCGCGATCATCCTGATCTTTGGACTTGGTCGCGTATTTCAGCGTTTCGGCGTCACCGCCAGCCTGTTGCTGACCCCGCTGCTCATGGCGGGTGCCTGCCTGGGCGTTGCTTTCGCCCCCAGCTTTTTCATGGTGCAGTCCGCGCGGGCGATGCAACGCATCTCGCAATATGCGATCGCCAGGCCCAGCCGCGAAGTCCTGTTCACGGTGGTGGATCAGCAAAGCAAATACAATGCGAAGAATGTCATCGACACCACGGTATACCGGTTCGGCGATTTGTCCGCCGCCTGGATGCAGGCCGGATTGCGCGCCGCGGGCCTGGGCGTGCTGGGCGCGATGACGTTCGGGATCGCCATTTCGGCGGCCTGGGGCGCCGTCGCTGTCGCCCTGGGCCGGCGCTACGAGGCCCTCGGCGGCGTCCGCAAACCCGTGACCGCCGCGGTGGAATGATCGCCGGCCCGAAGGCGCCCCGAATGCTGTCCCGGCGCCCGGTTTTGCCCTATAAGGGCAACCGGCGGAGCCAATAGAAGAACAACACGGGCGGGGTGGTCATGTTTTCGCGGGCGCTGAAGCATATCGCCGGTGTCGAGCCGCACGAAGTCAAGGCGGTGATGGTCGCTTTCGTTTACTTCTTCTTCCTCATGGCCAGCTATTTCATTTTGCGTCCCTTGCGCGACACCATGGGCACGGTCTATGGCGTCGCCCATCTGCAGGAGCTTTTTACCGGCACCTTTGTGCTGAGCCTGATTGTGGCGCCGTTGTTCGCCGGCCTCGCTTCACGCATCACGCTGGCGAGCTTCCTGCCCTGGGTCTATGGCTTCATCGCCATCACCCTGGTGGTGTTCTTCCTGCTGTTCCGAAGTGTCGCGAATGACCGCTGGGTGGCGGCCGCCTTCTATGTCTGGGTCAGCAGCTTCAATCTTCTCACCATCTCGGTGTTTTGGAGCCTGATGGCCGACATCTTTTCCAGCAGCCAGGCCAAGCGCCTGTTCGGATTCGTCGCGGCGGGCGGCACCATCGGCACCATCAGCGCCCCTGCTTTCATTGCCTTGTTCGTCGACCGTGTCGGCACCAACACCTTGCTGCTGATCTCGGCTGCCGGCTTTACCGTCACCGCCGTCCTGGTGCGCGTGCTGGAGGCGGAAAAGCGCAAGCTTGCGGAACGCAAGGACGCGCAGAAGACCAGTCTGGATCACCGGCTGGGTGGCGGCCCATTTGACGGCTTCGCGCTGCTGTTCCGCTCGAAATACCTATTGATGATCGCGCTGTTCCTGTTGCTGATGACCACCATTTCCACCGTGATCTATTTCCAGCTTGCCGATATCATCAGCCGGGAATTCGCCAGTCGCGCGGCCCGCACCCAGGCCTATGCCACAATCGATCTGGCGACCAACGGCATCGCCGTTCTGGTCCAGCTTTTCGCCACCGGCCGCTTCATTTCCCGCTTCGGCGTCACGGTGGGCCTGTTGCTGAACCCCATCATCATGGTTGTCGCATTCCTCGCGGTGGTGTTCTCGCCGGTACTTATCGTGCTGGGCTCCATTCAGGTGATACGCCGTTTTTCAGAATATGCCGTGGCCAAGCCAAGCCGCGACATGCTGTTCACGGTGGTGGATCAGCAAAGCAAGTACAAGGCCAAGAACGTCATCGACACGGTGGTCTATCGCTTCGGCGATCTCACTTCGGCCTGGCTGAGCGCGGCGATATTGCCCTTTGGCGTCGCCGGACTGGCGGTTGCCGGCATCGTCCTGGCGGCGATCTGGTTCCCGATCGCCTATATGCTGGGCAAGCGGTACGAAAAAGTGCGCGACGGCGAGATATTGCCGGTGGCTGCGGCCTGACCGCGGGGCAGGCCTAAGGCGCCAGGCCCAGTATCTTTCTGAGTTCGGCGGCGCCCACCGCCTTGCCATAACCCGGGCCGCCGCGTTGCTGGAATTGCCTGGCGGACTCCAGCCCGCCGACAAGCACCGGCTCGAAGCCCGCATCGCGCACCAGTTCCTCGGCGACGCGCACCGCCTCGGCATCGTCGCCGGCGATCGGAATCGCCAGCTTCGGGTCGGGACGGTTCGCCTCGCGCGCGAAGGTGTTGGAGCCCATGGTGTTGAAGGCGCGTACCAGCCGCGTGCCGGCGAGATATTTCTGCGAAGTGATGCCGGTGCCGACCTCGTCCGCTTCCTTGGTGATGGCGGCGCCGTCGCGGGTGGGGACCGCGTTGCAGGCGTCGAGCATGATCTTGCCCTTGAGCGCCGCCCGGTAGTCGGTCCCGATCTGGGGCAGGGCGGCATACGGCACGGCAATGAACAAGGCATCGCTGAAGGCAATGGCCTGGGCGACGGTGCCGGCATGGGCAAGGGGACCGAGTTCGGCGACCATGTCCTTGAGTTCATCGGGGTTGCGCGAGGAAAACATCACCGGATGTCCGGCCTTGACCCACAGCGCGCCCACCGTGCCGCCGATATTGCCGGCTCCGATAACGCCGATGGGCCGCTTGGTGCCTTGCGCGAAGGCAGGAGCACCCAGCATGGTCAAAGTGCCTGCCGCCGCCAGCAGGGCGCGGCGCGTCAACCTATTGTGCATCCCGGGCTCCTTTTTTGTCAGGTTACGCCTCTGGTGCAGTTTCACAATGGCCCCGGACCAGATCAAGCCGGCGCAGGAAATCCAGCAAAATCAGGGCATTGTTTGGCGGCAGGCCTCGCCCGGCGCGCCCGCCCTGGCGGTCCGGCCGGTCTTTTGGACCATCCGGTTGGTGGCCCATCTTCTTTGCGCTAACTTTTGGCGTTGAAAAAACAGGAGGAGGATCCATGCGCGCGATTTATCGGATGCTGGCGGCCGGCGTGGCGGCGCTGGTGTTGGGCGCGCTGCCCGCCCAGGCGCAAATCGCGGGGTCCGACCGGATTGCAACGGCGGACGGCCCGGTCGAGATCATCCCCATTCATCATGCAAGCCTGATGCTCGCCTGGAAGGACACGCATATCCTTGTCGATCCGGCTCCCATCGACACGGGCGCGCAGGGCGATGCGGTCACGGCGCCCTACAAGGCCAGACCCCGGCCCGACCTGATTCTCATCACCCATATTCACGGCGATCATTTCAACTTGCCGATCCTGCAGGCGGTCAGCGGCCCCGGCACCGTGATCCTGGCGCCGCAGAATGTGCGTGACGCGATGCCCGCCGATCTTCAGGCGAAGGTCAAGGTGATGAAGAATGGCGACAGCGGCACGTTCGCCGGGATCAAGGTCGAGGCCGTGGCGATGTACAACACCACGCCGGCGCGAATGAACTTCCATCCCAAGGGCCTGGGCAACGGCTATGTGCTGACGATTGCCGGCAAGCGCATCTACATAGCGGGCGACACCGAGGAGACGCCGGAGCTTGCCCATCTCGCCAATATCGACCTGGCGTTCATTCCGGCGAACTTGCCCTATACCGAGACGGCCGAGGCGGCGGCGAAGTGGGTGAAGGATTTCCGGCCGAAGATCGTCTTTCCCTATCACACCCGCAACCAGGACGGGACGCTGAGCGACATGGCGGCATTCTCCACCCTGGTCGGCAATGCCAGCCTGGTCCGCCTGCGCAAATGGTACTGACGGCGCGCCGCCGTACCAGCCAAACCTCGCCGACCGGGTCGTGCCGGGCCGAATTGACGGGGTCCACAGGGCGCGCGGCGGCTGGGGCGGGTCCCGCGCGGCAGGCCGCACGCGGCGAGGCGCCCCCGAGCGTCAGGCCGAGCGATGCCCGAACAACAGCGAGACGTTGATCCGCTTGTTCAGGTATCCCTCCTGGAACCGGCAATCGCTGGTCTTGTGGAAGAGATCGGATTTGAAGATCACGGCGCGGTTGGCGCGGTGCGGCACCCGCGTCAGCCGCGCCCCCGAGCGTTCCAGATATTCGCGCGCCAATGCCTCGTCGCCATTGTAGCGGCGCATGTCCTCGCCTGCCGGCGCGCTGACGTCCCAGATGTCCATGCCGCCGCTTTGCGGATCGCTGTTCGCGGCATCGGGCGCGATATAAAAGTTTACGTTCACCGCGGAATTGTCGGCATGGGTGTTGGTGCCGGTGGACAATTCGCTGTCATACTTGAAGGCGCCGAGATAGCGGAAGGCATGCCCGCCGAGCATCTGGGGATAGGTCGCGACGATCTCTTCGGCGATCTGCGCCATCAGGGGACAGGCCAGCCCGTCTTCCGGCGTGGCGCCGATATAGCCGGCGTCATAGTTGCGATGCCAGATCGTCGAACCGGCACAGTATTGCCGCAGCTTTTCCAGGGCCGGCCGGGTGAGGAAGTTGTCGATCACCACCATCTTTGGGTGGGCGCCCCGCCATTGCCGCGCCAGCGCCGCCGTGGCGTTGGCGGGATCGACCGCGGGGCCGGGCAGGCGCGCGCCGTCTTCCAGGTGAAAAGGCATCGCCATGGAAGGTGCGCCCTGGACGTGTTTTTCGGCAAGATATTCGGCCTGTTCGCGGTCGTGCTTGGTGCGGTGCGCCGGTTGCGGCCCCTCCCCGCGCCAGGGGCGGCCGTGATGCACAAGGGCGGCACGCCGCATATAGTGCGCGAAGCCCTCCGCGACATGCCCGGTTTCCGACAGGAGCGAGCCCAGGCGGAAATGCGCTTCGGCGTGGTCCGGCGCGAGGACGATTACTTCGCGATAGGCTGCAATGGCCTCCGTCATCCGGCCCTGCATGGCATGGGCCGTGCCGCGCTCGAAGAAAATATCCGCGTCGCCGGAGGGCAGCGCGGCCAGCGCCTTGCGGAGCAGGGCATCCATCGCGGGACCGGCTAGGCCGCGCTGCTGTCCGCGGATCAGGACCGTATGCGCTTCGCGCGGGTGACCGGTGGCCAACAGCGCGCCGGCATAGGAAAGCCAGTTTTGACCGACGCCGGGCTGGGATTTCAGCGCCGCCTGGAAGTAGGGCAGGCTTTGCGCATCCAGGCCCCGTCGCGCCAGCAGCAGGCCCAGATTGTGATTGGCCTCGCCATGGTCCGGCTGAACCCTCAGCACCGCGCGATACAGCGGATCGGCGGCCGCGCCGTCACCGCCCCTGTGCAGCGCGATCGCCTGTTGCAGCATGGAGTCTATGGAGGAAGACATCACGGCTATTCTAACCCTGAAGGCCGGCGCGGACTAGAACTGCAGACGGTCCGCCAGCTGCTCCAGCACCGAGCGTTTCACGCCCGCAACGGCCGCCAGATCGGCGATGCCGGTGAACTTGCGCTGGCCGCGCCGCAGGACGATGGCCATGGTGGTTTGCGGATCGGTCTGCAGTGTCGGTCCCAATTCCTCCAGGGGCGAGGTATTGACGTTGACCACCATCAGGTTGCGCTGGAAATAGCGCACGATCTGGTCGATCTGGGCGTCGGTCGGGTGGGCCCCCAGCTGCGCCATCTGACCGAACAGCTGCTCCCAGCGGCTGGACGAACGCGGTGTCCCCAGGAACTGGCTGGAGGAATGGCAGGCTGTACAGACTTGCTGAACGGCCTGGGCATCCGCCGGATCATCGTCCAACACCGATGCGGCCTTGATGGCCGCCAGTTCCCTGGCGGGATCGATGACGGGCCTTGCCGGCAATTGCGCCGCCGCCGGACAGCAGACGAGCGCGGCAAGGCCCAGCGAAAGAACGGCCCGGCCGCATCGCGGCAGTCGGGCGGAGAACAAGGGCGAACGCATCCTATCGGCTGGCTTCTTTTACCCGTTTTTGGGCGGCGATCCGGGCTTCATAGGCTTTCGGATCACCAATCGCGAACTCGTTTACCTTGCGCACGAGCTTGCCGTTCAGATCGAAGGCCAGGTCCAGTACCTTTTCGCTGTCCATGTGCCGGCCATATTCGTCGCGCAACTGGCCCACGATCTTGTGCGTCTTTACGTCCACCACGTCGCCGGAGGCCATATAGGCCAGCTTGCCGTCCAGCCCCATGGTGATCCAGCCATTGGGAGCTTCGGTCTTGATGGACTTGGTAAGGTCAAGCTCCGGCCATTGGCCGGTATTGTCATAGACCAGGACCTGATTGTTGATGGCGTCCGGAATCCAGATCTCACTTTCATCCGGCGTCATGGCGATGCCGTGCATCGGCGCGCCATGGCCGTAGAAGTGCTGATTGGGATCGGCCCACTTGGCCTTCCACATCTCCGCCGGCGCCTCGACGCGCTTGATGACCTTGCGGGTCTTGACGTCGGCAATCTCGAAGCCAAGCAGGTTGTTGAGGTTGGCATAGACGCGGCTGGCATCGTGATTGATGACGAAGACGCGGACGTGATCGGAGAAGGTAATGGTGCCGGTCGGCTTCATCGTGGCCATGTCGGCGATGGTCATGGTATTGCCGTTGGGCGCGGCGAAAATCGTCTTGCCGTCCGGGCTCATGTTCATGTTGTGATTGAACATGCTCTGCGGCGTGGGAATGATGCCCTTGACCTCGCCGGTGCGCGCGTCGATCACGCGATGGAAATTCTTCAGGTCCGATCCCACATCCAGGGTCAGGCCGTCGGGCGTGACCTGTCCGCGTTCGCAGCAGGTGCCGGGTTCATAGGCATTCGACCACACCACCTTTTCCGTCAGCAGGTCGATGGCGACGAGATGCCCGCGGGTCGAGACATAGACCATGTTGGTGGCGGTGCTGGCCGCCATCCCGGCGATCGATTCCAGCGGCAGCGGTGCCGGCTTCTCCTCGAAGGTGATCCGCTTGACGAAGGTATAGTCGTGTTTGGCATCCAGAACGATGATGCTGCCGGGCACCGCCGCATAGACCAGCTCCTTTTCACCGAGGGTGAACCCGCGACCGGGACCATCACGGAGCCGGGGATCAGATCCCGCGGACATACGATAGGGATGGTCCAGGGTGTTGAGGGTCGCATCCGCCTTGAAACACTGGAGCGAGCCATCCAGCACGCCATCGCAGGGCACGCCATTGGCATCCAGCTTGGGCTTGTTCTGCGCATCGGCGTTGACGGCAAACAAGGCAAGCACCGCGCAGGACGCCGCGGTTGCCAGAGCATTGCGAATTTTCATGAGACCTCTCCCGGGGAATTCCTCTCGGGCTTTGTTGCCCTATATGTAGACTGTAATGCCGACATGTGAGACGTGGCAACTTGGCCGGCATTCCCACGGCACAATATTTCCCGTTTGCTGCAGCTGCGAATTTATCTGCCGGGGGATCGCGAAGTGGCGATGACGTCTGGGCGCGGGGCGGCCTGCAGAAATGTCGCCAGCGTCATTGTGGAAGCCGCCGCATCCGTCCTTGTCGCGCTGAATTCCGCGGCGGCGCAGCCTTGCAAGCCAGAATTGCCCCGCCCAAAACCTAAAGCACCAGTTCCGACACGTCGCGGTAGTTGCCCAGCTTGCCCTTGACGAAGGTGTTGAACGCAATCGCATGGCGCGGCTGGCCCGACGCGTTCGCCTCGACCATGTGGGTCAAGCGCGAAGAAAACAGAATCACGTCATTCTGTTTGGGAATGAGCCGGTTGATCGGCGTGTTGTAGATGTTGCGCTTGGCGGCCTCCGGCGGGAGATCGATCTGCTGATAGCTGATGTGCCGCGTGAACACCATGCCGGACGGCGGCGAAGGCAGTTCGCAATAATAGAGCGATCCGGACAGTACCGAATTCGAGTGCGAATGCGCGTGCATGCTGACGCTGGAATTGTTGGACAGCGACCAGGATTGCGTTACATAGAGCTTCTGCGGAATGCACAACACTTCGCTGGCGTAAATATCGAGCACTTCCTGCACCGCGTCCTTTATGCTCCTGAGCTCGGGTTCCTCGAAAATATACAGATTTTCCGAGATGAAATTCTCGACGTTGTTGACCATTTTCAGGTTCTTGATGAATTCGATCTGCTGGGGGCTGATGGATCCCGCGATGTTTGCGCGGAAATACGGTTCGACGAACAGCGGGTGAACCTCATGAGAAACCACTGTCATTGTATTTCCATCCCCGGTCGGCGCCCCATCATTGCAAGGCGATCTTGTGCTGGCTTCAGTATTATCGAATTGCAAAAAGTGAACAAGTGGCGGCACCGGCAAGGCGGCCGCCACAGGTCACGTGTTCGGCTTGACCTTGTACATGTGCGGACTTTTCTCGATCTCCATATTGTAAGTCCCCAGCGCCCCGGGCCTGACCGTTACCTTGGCCCCGATCTTCACGAGCGGTTTTCTTGCGCCATCCGCATCGATTTGGCGCCAGACCTGGCCGTTTTGCAGGGTGATGACAAAGGCGCCCTGCGAGTCATATCGAATGGACTCAAGGATGGAGACCGCGACGGGTGGCGCGCTGCCCGTCAATATCTGCAGGATACTCCCCTGGCCGCGCGGCGGCGCTGGTGGCTGAGCCGCTTGCACGCCGGCGTCCACGGCGGGAGCCGGAAGGGCGCGCGGAACAAGACGCTGCTGATATTCCGGCGCCGGCGTCAGCCCCAGCTTGGCCCGCATGGGCTGTTCGGCCCCATAGGTGCAGTCCAGCCAGGCGCGATCATCCTGAATCGCGCGGCAACGCTGCATGGCGGCCATGACGTCGTCGCGGGTATCGGCGAGTACCGGCTGGGACAGGAGCGCGCAGCCTGCCGCCGCATAAATAAGGTATCTGTTCATCACTTCTCCACCGCGGAAATCCTGAAATTGTTTGATATTACAGGCGCCACCGGACAGGAGTCCGGTTGCGGCTCCAATTCTAGCAGGGTCAGCTTCGTCCGGTTGCTCAAATATTCCAATGGGGCGCTGCCGCCCCTGACGCCGGAACGGTGCGATGTTGGGGCCCGGCGCGCCTCTCAATATGTGACGGACGGCAACCGGCCAGCCCCCGGCACGCGGTCGTGCGGCGATAGTCCGGTCCGGTATAATGCATGGCTGTGCTCAGCCGGCCTGGGCGAAGGCCGCAAGCTGGTCCGGGGCGGGCTTGTGGTGCGGGCGGGCAGGGTGAGACCGGTCCGCGGGGCCGCCGGCAGGCTGGGCCGCCAACGCAAAGGCCCCGGCGGGAGATTCAAGCGAGCGGGATGAAAAGCATCGCGGAACTCCATTACCAGAGGGGCCTGGTCCTGCACGGCGCCGGTGATTTCGCCGGTGCGCTGGCCGCCTACGACGCCGCGTTGGAAACGGCCCCGCGGGTCGCCGCAATCCATTATGACCGCGGCAACGCCCTGGTGATGCTGCGCCGTCTGGAGCAGGCGGTCGATGCCTATGATCGCTGCCTGACACTCGCTCCGGACCATGTCCAGGCCCTGTACAATCGGGCGACAGCGCTGGTGCAACTGCAGCGCTGGCAGGATGCGCTGACGGCACTGGACGCGCTCGTCAGGATCCATCCGACGGTGGCGGATGCCTGGAACAATCGCTCCGGCGTCCTGCAGGCGCTGGGCCGCCATGAAGAGGCGCTGGAAAGCTTCAAGCCAGTTCTCAAGCTGCGGCCGTTTGATGCGCGCGCATTCTACAACGCCGGCATCATGCTGCTGATGCTGAACCGCTTTGAAGAGGCGCAACAGGCGCTGGCCCGGGCGCTGGAAATCGACCCAAATCACGGCGACGCCCTGGGGTGCCTGGCTTCCGCGTCCCTGCGGGCCTGCGACTGGGGATCGCTCGCGGCGCTGCTGCCCCGGCTGTTTGCGGCGATACGGAGCGAAACGGTTGTGGTGCCGCCGCTGACCTTGTTGGCCGTGTCGGACGATCCGGATCTGCAGAAGCGGTGCGCCGAGCTGAGCACCAGGCGCGGCCTGGCGGACGCCGCCTTGGCAGGGGCCGGCCCCGCGCCCATGGCCGAGCAGGCCTATGGCCATGACAAGGTCCGGATCGGCTATTTGTCGTCCGACTTTCGCGACCATCCGGTTGCGGCGCAGGTGGTCGGGTTGCTGGAACGACACGACCGGTCGCGCTTTGAGGTCGTCGGCCTGTTCACCGGGCGCCAGGACGCGAGCAGCAAACACCATCGCATTGTCCAGGCCTGCGACAGGTTTCACGATATCGGTGCCATCGGCAGCCGCGAGGCCGCGGCATTTATTCGCCAAGCGGAGATCGATATCCTGGTCGACCTGAACGGGCACACGATGGGATGGCGCCCGGCCATCATGGCCTATCGCCCCGCGCCGGTGATCGCGACGTTCCTGGGATATGCCGGAACGACGGGCGCCGGATTCGTCGATTACATTATCGGCGATCCGCACGTGACCCCCTTCGATCTGGCGCCGGCGATGAGCGAAATGATCGTCCAGTTGCCGGGCTCCTTCTGGCCCAGCGACCCGCAGCTGCCGCAGCCCGAGGCGGTCAGCCGCCAGGAGGCGGGCCTTCCCCCGGATGCCTTTGTATTCTGCTGCTTTAATTCGAACCACAAGATCCGGCCGCAGATCTTCGATATCTGGGCGCGGCTGCTGAGTTCCGTTCCCGGCAGCGTGCTTTGGCTTCGTGACGGCGGTGCGGCGATGAATGCGCGCTTCCGCCACGAGGCCGGGACGCGCGGCATCGACGCGCAGCGCCTTTGTTTTGCGGGCCGGGTGGACAGTTTCGCCCGCCATCTGGGGCGTCAGGCGCAGGCCGACCTTTTTCTCGACACTTATCCCTACAATGCACACGCCACGGCCAGCGATGCCCTGTGGGCGGGACTGCCCATCGTGACCCTGCGTGGGCAGAGCTTTGTGTCGCGGGTGTCGGCCGGATTTCTGGCAAATCTGGGACTGGAGGAGCTGATCGCCGCGACACCGCAAGACTATGAGACCATCGCTTTGTCGCTGGCGCGCGATCGCGGCCGGCTGTCCGGCCTGCGCCGGCGGTTGGCGGATGCCCGCAAGACCGCGGCGTTGTTCGACATCGACCGGTTTGTCAGCGGCATCGAGGCCGCTTTTCTTGAAATGCATGCGCGGTCCGGGCGCGGCGAACCGCCGGCGGCCATCAGGATCGGCGGCGCAGCGCAGGCCATCGTATCGCCGAGTTCCTCTCAGTAATTGAGAGGCGGGGCCGGCGGCACGCATTGACAGACATCAAGCCGATGCGAACGGTTCAATACGGTATGGCGCGAAGCAGAAATTCCATGGGGTCCGCCCGCCATGGCGGCGCGGCAAGGGATAGCGAGGTCTGAGAAATGGGGCATGTCAGCTCTGCAGGTGATCCGGCTCCAGGTTCCTGCGGCCCTTCGCGCAGGATGGAAGGCGATCCCGGCAGCCCGGCAATGCGCTGCAACCGCAGAGGCTTCCTGGCCGGTACCGCCGCGGCGGCCCTCACGGCAAGCGGTTCTCCTTCCCGCGCCGCCACGCTCGACGATATTCCCATCATCGATTGCCACATCCATTTGTTCGACGCCGCCCGTCCGCAGGGCGCGCCCTACAAGGGCGGGCGTGCATTCCCGGGCGGCGTCGCCTTGCCCGCCATGTACGCCAGGATCGCCAAACCGCTGGGCATCGTGGGCGTGATCGAGGTCGATGCCAGTCCCTGGGTCGAGGACAATCTGTGGGTGCTCGAAACGATTCAGCCCGAACCGATCATGGTCGGGACTGTCGGGAATTTGCGGCCGGAAAAGCCCGAATTCGGCGAATATCTCGAGCGGTATGCCAGAAATCCCCTTTACCGGGGCATTCGCTACGGGAACCTGTGGGGCTATGACCTGCCAGGGCAGACCGAAAACCCGCAATTTATCGACGGCCTGAAGCTGCTGGCCCAGCATGACCTGGTGCTGGAGACGGCAAACCAGAATATCGCGCTGCTGCAGGCCGCGGTCCGGGTGAACGACAAGGTGCCCGAGCTGCGCATTGTATTGGACCACCTGCCGGCCTTTGATCCCTCTGCGGAAAATCAAAGCCAGTATGAAGCGGTCCTGAAGGAAATTTCGCTACGCAACAACATCTGGGCGAAGCTCTCGGAGATCGTGCACCCTGTCCGCACGCCCGGATCGGCTCCGGCGGGAAGGCCGCAGCAGGGGGAAGCCTCGTCACGGCCGCGCCTACCCGCCACCCCGCCGCTCATCGTCCGTGGCTTGGCGGCCCACCGCGCGCGGCTGGATATGCTGATGGGCTATTTTGGGGAGGACCGGGTCCTGTTCGGCAGCGATTGGCCGAATGCGGTGGGGGTTTCCGAAGTGCCGGACACCGTCGCCCTGGTGCGGGAGTATTTTTCCGGGAAAAGCCGGGAAGCGGCCGAAAAGTATTTTTGGAAAAATTCGGTGGCCGCCTATAAGTGGATCAAGCGGTCGCCCGATCAACCAAGCTCCTGACCCCGTTCCCGCCCGGCGGTGCGCCACCCATGAGGATTCCCGTGAAAAGGACAGCGATTGCATTGTTTGCGGCTTGTTGCGCCGCCGCGATGGTATTTTTCCAGGCGTCCGCACAGGAGCCCGCGCCGTCCGGGATCAGCGCCGCTGAGACCGCGCAGGCGATCCGCGATTTCAATACCACTTGCGCGGGCTGTCACGGCGAAAATGCGGGCGGTGGAGACAGGGCTCCGTCGCTGATCGACAACCCGCACTTGCGGGCGCTTGACGCGGCCGGCATCGAAGCCATCATCAAGAGCGGCCAGCGCGCCATGCCGCCCTTTGCGAACCTGCCGCAGGCCGAGCTCACCAGGCTTGCCGCCTGGCTTCATGGGTTGAATGTTTCCGGGCTGCAGTCCGCGCCCCCCCAACAGGTGGCGGCCGGCGAAGACGTATTTTTTGGCGCGGGCGGATGCGCGGGATGCCACATGGTACGCGGCCGCGGCGCATCGTCGGGGCCGGATCTGTCGGCCATCGCGGCGCGCGCGACCAGGGCCGAGATGGAGCACTGGCTTGACGACCCGACCGCCATGATGGGGACCAAGTCGCTTTCCATCTGCCCGGGCTGGGCCTTCTGTCCGGACTTTCAGTGGGCGATTCACGACATCGTGCTGAAATCGGGCGAGAAGCTTCGCGGATTTGCGCGGCGGCGCACCGATCATGAAGTCGCCCTGCAGACGCTCGATGGGAGCTTCCGGATGCTGTACAGCGACGCGATCGCCAGCATCGTCCAGGAAAAACGCTCCTACATGCCGCAATTTCGCGGCAGTGCGGCGGCGCGCGCCGATCTTCTGGCCTATCTGGGCACCCTGGGCGGCATAGATGCCGGGCCGTTGCAGCACGATGTGCCGCCGGTCCCGCAGTCTGCGATCGATGCCGTGATGCATCCGCAGCCGGGCGACTGGGCGACCTACAATGGCAGGCGCGATGGAAATCACTACAACCCGCTCGCACAGGTCAATGTCGGGAACGTCCGGCAATTGCAGCCGCAATGGGCCTTTACCCCGGGCGGGGTCGGCCTGGAAGGCGAGCCGATTGTCGTGAACGGAATCATGTACATCACGGGAGGGCCCCAGGTCTGCGCCCTGGATGCCGCAACCGGCCTCAGCATCTGGTGCACGCCCCGTACCAATGGTCTTGGAGTCCAGCGCGACCCCAAAGCGCGCGGCGGACGGCTGCAAAGAAACACCGACGCGGCGCCGCCGGCTGGCCCCAATCGCGGCGTCGGGATTCTTGGTGACCGGCTCTTCTACACGTCCGACGATGCCTACCTTGTGTGCCTCAACCGGCTGACCGGCGCGGTGATGTGGACCCAGCCGCTGGCGGAACCGAGCGAGAAGGGCAAGGTCTACACCTCGGCGTCGGTGATGATTGTGAACGATCTCGTCATCACCGGCATTGCCGGTGGTGATGGCCCCATGCGCGGTTTCATCGTTGCCTACCGCGCCAATACCGGAAAAGAGGCATGGCGCTTCTATACCATTCCCAAGCCCGGCGAGCCGCTTTCGGAAACCTGGGTGGGACGCGCCTTGCCGACGGGCGGCGGCGCCACCTGGGAAACCGGTTCCTACGACCCGGAAACCGGAACCCTCTACTGGGCGGTCGGCAATCCCTATCCCGACACCGACCCTTCCGAGAGAGGCGGCACCAACCTCTACACCAACTCGGTTGTCGCGCTTGACGCCAGGACGGGAAAATTCAAGTGGCACTACCAGTTCGTGCCCTATGACACCCACGACTGGGATGCGACCGAGCCCATGGTGCTTGTCGACACCGTGTGGAAGGGCAAACCGCGCAAACTGCTGATGACGGCCCAGCGCAGCGGCGTTTTTTACGTGCTGGACCGCACCAATGGCGAGTTCCTTCTGGCAAAGCCCTTTGTCCGGAAAATCACCTGGGCCGATGGATTCGATCCCAAGACTGGCGCGGCACACCTGGTGCCCGGCAATGTTCCCACCGAAGCCGGCACAAAAACCTGTCCGGGGGTTCGTGGCGCCACCAATTGGTATCCCACGGCCTTCGACCCGCAAACGCGGCTGTTCTATGTGATGGCCGCCGAGGATTGCGGAATTTACCGCAGCAAGGGCAGGATTTTCGGCAACAATCCGGATCCTTCCGATGCCGGCATCCGTCTGGTACGGGCCCTCAATATCGAGACCGGCGAGATTGTCTGGGAGAAGCCGATGTTCGGGCCGCAGGAGACCGATTACAGCGGCGTGCTGGCGACCGGGGGCGGATTGCTGTTTCACGGCGAAGTGAGCGGGGATTTCGCCGCGGTCGATGCGAAGACCGGCAAGACCCTGTACCGGTTCCGCACCAACGACTATTGGCGCGCGACGCCGATGACCTACACGGTCGGGGGGCGGCAATATATTGCTGGCATGGCGGGCCAAGTGCTTTGGGCCTTCGCCCTGGGTTACGAATAGCCCGCTTCAAAGGGGCCCATGGCGGACTCGTTTTGGGGTCCAGGACCATGCCGGGACGGTTGGCCGGCCAAATCGAGCCTCCGGGGCGCGCGGTTCCAAGTGCGACCGGCCGGGCCGCCCAAAGTTTCGAAAAGAGGCAACGGCCCGCGGGCCCCGCTGAAGGCGTGCGAATTCGGCGACAGTCCCCGTGAAACACTCATGGCCACAGCCCCTTAGCAGGGTGTGTGCCCGCCCGTTTGCGTGCGGCCGGCGGGCTGGCGGCCGGCACACCCATTCCACAACTCTCACAATGCGAGAGGCGTGTTCAGCATGTGCTTGACAGTTTTTCGTCCCCTCGCCACCTTGGAACACAAGATCAAGGCCTGCGCGCGCAACGCAGAGTCATATGTCAATCTAGGGGAGTAGCCGATGGCCGTTAACTCGAACATGGACAAGCGATTCATCAGGAAGCTCTTGTCCGGGGCGTCAGTGAGCGCGATTGCAATCGCGATCGCGGGACAGGCCATGGCGCAGGACACCGCGCCGGAAACGGAAGTCGTTACCGTCACCGCCACCGGCACGTCGATTAAGGGTATTGCCCCGGGCGGCGCGAACCTGATTACGGTTGACGCCAGCACCATCAAGGCCACCGGCGCGATCACGACGGAAGAAATCCTGGGCCAGATTCCCCAGCTCGCCAATACCTTCAACACCCAGCCCGTCTCGCCCACCGCGATCAATATCGGCGGCGTGCGGCCTTCGATCCGTTATAACCCTGCCCAGACCATTCTCGGAAATTCATCGACCCTGCTCCTGCTGGACGGGCATAACATGGTGGGCGTCAGCGGGTTGGCGACCACGCCGGACGCGGGTGTCATTCCGACGATCGTGCTGCGCCAGGTGGACGTGCTCCCCGACGGCGCCTCGTCGATCTACGGCGCCAATGCCATCGCCGGCGTCATCAATTTCGTGACGCGCGAAACCTATCAGGGCTTCCAGGCCAATGTCTCGGCCGGCGTGGCCGACGGCTACAGCGCCTTCAACGGCAGCATGATGGCCGGTACCGATTGGGGTAGCGGCGGCGCCTATTTGGCGTTCGAGCACAAGGAAAATACCTACCTGATGGCCAAGGACCGGTCCTATACCAAGATGGACCTGTCTGGCATCGGCGGTCGCGACTCGCGCGGCACCTCGTGCGATCTGGCGAATATCACTGCGCCCGGCGGCAAGAACTACGCCCTGACCAGCAACACGGTGTCCACGGCGCCCGGTTCGCTGGCGGCCAATGTCACGGGTCCCTTTGGCGGCCTGGTCTCCCCCTCCAACACCGGTTCGTTCAACCGTTGCGACACCAATGCCGTCACCTCGCTTTTCCCCAAGGAAGAACAGAATTCGTTCTTCGGCCAGTTCCACCAGCGCATCATGCCGGGCGTCGAATTTTCGACCAAGTTCCTCTGGTCGACGCGCCTGGATTTGGCGATGAATACGGAGTTGAGCGCCACAAATATCGCGATCGACACCACCAATCCCTATTTCCAGTCCATCGCCGGAGAAACCACCCAGAATGTTTCCTTCGCCTTCGGGCCTTTCTGGGGTGACCAATACCGCTCCGATTACAACAACGTCCAGGTGTTCCAGATAACGCCCAAGCTGACGGTGGACCTGCCGTTCGGTGACTGGCAGGCGACTGCGATCTTCAACTATGGCCGCAGTAACACCACCGGTTTGTTGAGATCGGTCAATACGGCGCTGTTGTCTCAATCGATGCGCCAGGTGACCGTCGCCGGCGTTCTGTCGCCCCCGCTGGTCGCCAGCCAGGGTCTCGCCGGCAATGCGGTGGATCCCTACAATCTCACCGCCGGTAATCCCCTGGTCATCGACAATATTCTGAACACCGGGTCGTACGCCAAGGCCATCCAGCATCAGATCCAGTGGGGCGGGTCGGCAAACGGTACGCTGTTCGAACTGCCCGGCGGCGCGGTCAAGGCCGCTATCGGCGGCCAGTGGGCATTTGACGACTATGTCGCCAATTGGAACACCAACTGGCCGATCGGTACGGTTGCGGGTCCTGCGGCGCCCGGCGCGCAGATGGCGGTCGCCAGGCCGCACCGCATCACCAATTCGGGCTTTGGCGAAATCAATGTCCCGCTCGTGAGTGAGGAAAATCGCCTGCCGGGCGTGCACGCCCTCTCCTTCAATGTCTCGGGCCGCATCGACGACTATAGCGACTTCGGCACCACCATAAATTACAAGCTGGGTTTAAGTTATGAACCCTTCGCGGCCCTGACCATCCGCGCCACCAATGGTACCTCGTTTGACGCGCCCAGCCTTGCCGATACCGCGGCGCCGGATACGCGTTTCTCCTATGGCGCCCAGCGCACTTCGGCGAACACCAACGTGCCGCCGGGCACATCGGCTGCCGACGCGCTGCGCCCCACCATCGCCACACCGGGCGGCAATCCTCAGTTGGGGCCTGAAACCGGCAGGACCTGGTCGATCGGCGGCGATTTCCATCCCACCACCGAGTTCGGCATGGACCTGACCGGACTCGATATCAGCGTCACCGCTTTCCATACCAAGTTCGAACATCAGCAGGGCCTGATCCTCAACAACCCCCAAGTGTTGTTCTCCGGCTCCTATAATCAGTATTATATGATCAACCCGACCCTGGCAGACATTCAGGCCCGCTATCCCACCAATTTTGATGCGAACGGAAATGCAATTGTCGCCACCACCGGGTTCCCCGGGCCGGACATTGCCTCGGCCTTCACCACGCCGGGCGTAAATCCCCCCTATATCCTCTATGACCTGCGCCGCAACAATCTCGGCGAGGCCTTGATCGAGGGTCTGGATATCGCGTTGAACTACACGACGGATATCGAAGATTTCGGCACCCTGTCGGGCGGATTTTCGGGAACCTTCAACACCACCAACACAAATACGCCTGCCCCAGGCTTGGCTCCCATCAATCTCGTGCAGTATAGCGTTCCGCTTTGGGCCTCCACCGCGTTCCTGGCGGCCAATGTCGGTCCGGTGACTGGCCGGGTGACGGTGAATTGGAGCCCGGGCTTCAATGTTTCGCCCGTCCTTAACCAGGCCAAGTCCCTTTATGGGCAAAATCGCATCGCAGCGTTCCACCCGGTCAACCTGTTTGTCAGCTATGACATGAGCGCCTTGGCCCCGTGGCTGAGCGATACGGAAGCCAGCGTCACGATGAACAACGTTGCCGACGACAGCCCGCCGATCTATCTCTCGGGCGGTAACGCCAAGCCGAACAATGGTGGCGCCTATATCGTGGCGAACGGCTCATCGTTGGGCCGGTACACCGTGTTCAGCCTTCGCAAGCAATTCTGAGTTGGTGGCCCCGCGGCGAGCCGCGGGGCATGTCCTCCAGGCCATGTCGGGCGGATGAGATCGTTGTCGCCGAATACAGAGGAGCGGCCAGCACTGGCCGGAGATGTGTTCTGAACGGCCGTGCCTGAGGTTCCGAGATATATAATATGCATTTGATTTCTGGTCGGTTTTCCGGGCGTACCGCCGTCGTCACCGGGGGCGCGTCGGGGCTGGGTCTTTCGACGGGCAGGCGCATCATCGCGGAAGGCGGTCGGGTCTCTCTTTGGGACGTCAATGCCGCCGCACTCGAGAAGGCCCAGAAGGCGATCGGATCGGCCCATGTCGTTGCGGTCAATGTCGGCAGCCACGCCGATGTCGTCGACGCCGCCAGGCAAAGCAATGCGGCGTTGGGCAAGATAGACATACTGGTCAACTGCGCGGGCATAACCGGCGCGACGGCCCCGGTGCAGGACTATCCCATCGACAGCTGGCTGGAGGTGATGGACGTAAACCTGAACGGGCTTTTCTATTGCTGCCGGGAAATCGTGCCGCTGATGGTGATCGGGAAATATGGGCGGATCGTCAATATTGCATCGGTGGCCGGGAAGGAAGGCAACCCGCAGGCTTCGGCTTATTCGGCCTCCAAGGCGGCGGTCATCGGCTTCACCAAGTCCCTGGGCAAGGAACTCGCCAGAAGCGGCATCCTGGTGAACTGTGTTACCCCCGCCACATTTGAGAGCCCGATTCTGGACCAGTTGCCGCAAAGCCAGATCGACTATATGCGCTCGCGCATTCCGATGGGCCGGCTGGGGGAGGCCGCGGAATGTGCCGCCCTGGTCTGCTGGCTCGCGAGCGAGGAATGTTCCTTTTCCACCGCGGCCACCTTCGACGTCTCCGGCGGCCGGACAACCTATTGAGCGGTCCGGGTCGGCCTCAGAGCGCCGCCAAGCATGCTGCACCGCATCATCGGCGATCCGCGCAGGCGCGGCGGCCTTCCGGGAATTCTTGCAACGTCTCATATAATTTGATAGCGTTTTACATAGTGAGATAACAATCAGCCGCGCTCAGCGGGCAAGAGCCGATCCAACGGCCCAGCATCTGTGAGTACGGGAAGATTCGCCAGGAGCGTGGGATGGCTACTCCCAAAAACCAGTCGGTACAGAAGGCATTTTCCTTGCTGCGCTCCTTTCGCGCACCGGAGGAATGGGTAACCAATGCGGAGCTCAGTCGGCGCACTGGATTGTCGGAGGCCTGTGCGCATCGCCTGATGAAGACCTTGGAGGAGATCGGCGCCGTCGTGCGCGACAGGCGCGGGTGCTACCGGCCCGGGATGGTCCTTGCGACCCTGTCCAAGGATGTTGCCATCGGCGACCTCATTCGCGCCACGTCCGAGGACGCGCTGATCGCTCTTGCCGCCCGGCTCAAGGGCGTGTTGCACGTCGGTGTCCTGGAAGACGGCATGGTGACCTATACGGCGAAGTTCGGGGATCTGGTCGATGTTGCGGTCCCCAGCCGCGTGGGCGCACAGCAGGAGGCCTATTGCAGCGCGTTGGGCAAGATCCTCCTGGCGGGCCTGTCGAGCCAGAAGCTTGAGGATTTTCTCTATGACGGCGACTTCATCGCGCTGACCCCCCGGACGATCACGACGGTCGGCAGCCTGCGGTCCGAAATCACCGCGGTGCGCCAGCGTGGCTACGCGGTGGACGACAGGGAGGTCTTCCACACAATTTGCTGCATCGGCGCGCCGGTGCGCGATCCGAACGGAAATATCGCCGCGGCGATATCCTTTGCCGACACGGCAAGGAACCTGTGTCCGACCTGGCAGGACGAAGTGGCGGGCCAATTGATTTCAACCGCGGAAGCGATCAGCCGAAAAATCTTCCCAGTTTACGAAACCGTGACCCATTAGCCGTGCCGCGATCCGCTGCAGATACGGATTGGTCAGGGCATCGCAGTTGCAACACGCCAGCGGCAAATCCGGTGAACCGCTTGGACAAGGCACGGCTCTCACTTATTGAGATACGGCCGTCCTCGGGCAATTTCCCGTCCAACGCGTTTTGCGGGATACTCAAGGGTAGAATGAAAGCCGCCGGCGAATGGCGCGCATCGGGAAAAGGAACAATAGCATGCTAGGAAATCGCCGAACATTTCTGCAGGGCGCAAGCGCCTCGCTTGGGCTCCTTGCCGTTGGAGGCCAGGGCGCGATGGCTGCCGTTGGCGGCGCGGCTATCGCGAAATCCCCCAATGGCAAGGCGCTTGCCGGCGTATTTCCCATCGGCTGGACGCCCTGCAGGCCCGACAACAGTTTCGACGCCGATGCGATGGTGAAGCAACAGCAATTCCTGAACCGGGGCAAGGTTGCCGGGATGGCATGGCCCCAGAATGCCAGCGGCTGGCAAAGCCTGACGTCTCAGGAATGGCACGCCGGTGCCGAGGCCCTGGCTTCGGTCAAGGGGAACACGGCGCTGGTGCTGGGGGTGCAGACCGTCGGTTTCAATACCGCCGCTTCACAGGCCTATGCCAAAAAGGCGAAGAGCCTGAACGCGGACGCCATCATTTCTCTTGTTCCTCCCGGCGGCAGCGACGCCGAAGTCGCCGCCTATTTCAAGGCGCTGTCCGACGCATCGGGACTGCCGATCATGGTGCAGGCGGTGGGAAATGTCAGCGTCGACAATCTTATCGCGCTGGCGACCACCGTCCCGGCGATTGTGGCGGTGAAAGACGAGGCCGGCGATCCGTTGGAGCGGGCCCCCGGCCTGCTGCAAAAATCGGGCGGCAAGCTGGAGGACTTTTCCGGCGGCGGCGGCATGTCGTTCTTTGCGGAACTGGAACTGGGTTTCCTGGGGACCTGCCCCTACACGGGCCTGGCGGACGTCCTGCAACGCTGTTTCAACGCCTACAGGGCCGGCCGCAAGCAGGACGCGTACGATACATTCGGCCGCTTCCTGGCGTTTAATTCGCTGCCCCATGCCAATGAGTATGTCATGATTGCACGCGGGGTCTTTGCGGAAGACGCGATCATGCGTGCAAATCCGCCAGCGCCGGGTGCGCCTGCCGGCGGCGGACGCCGCCGCGGGGGCCCGATCACCGAGGCGCACAAGGCCGAGATACGAAAAGTACTCTCCACCTATTTAAAGCCGTATCTTGTGGCGTAATGCCGGCAAGCGGAAAATGATCTTTTGGATGTGAGGATGCGATGAAAAGCGTATTACTGAAGCTTGCGGCGGCGTTTCTGGTCACAACGGGTTGCGTGGGCGCGCTGGCCCAGAACGCCGGCACGGTCGGCAGCGGACCCATCGTCCAGCCGCCGCAGCCAAGGCCCGCAGGGGCGCCCACCAGGGCCCGCGGCGATTTCGCCGTCCATACGCGCCACCTTATATATGTGACATTGCCCGGCTCCCTGGAGCGGCCGATCTATCCCAATGGGGACGGTATCGTTGTGCTCGATGCCGACAACAACTACGCCTTCGTCAAGCATATCCATGTGTGGGATTATGCCGGAAGCATGAGTCCGGAGGACATTTCCGGCGTTGCCGCCAGCCCCGCGACCAACATGCTCTATCTGGCGGCGCGCGGCCGGCTGGGCGCCATAGACCTGGCAACCGATAAGATGGTCTGGACCACGACGCTGGATGGCAAATGCTGCGAGCGGCCGCAGGTTTCGGCCGACGGCAAGACCCTGGTCGTCGGTTCGAATCTGCAGGACTATTGGTACAAGCTGGACGCCAGGACGGGAAAGCTGCTTGCGACCATCCACGCGCCGGGGAGCATGAGCGCTCACAACCTCAATCTCAGCGCGGACGGCAAGCTTGCCTTCATGTCTCCCAATGGCAAGCTGCTGCAGATCGCCGATGTCGAGACCGCCAAGGTCGTCCGGACAATCCAGTTTCCCGAAAATGTGCGGGTCCAGGTCCTGAACAAGGATTCGTCCAAGATCTACGTCAACCAGAACAATTTTCTTGGTTTCATGATCGCCGATACCCATACCGGCAAGATCCTGAAGACCGTGGAAGTGACCAGCGTGGATTGGCGTTCGGTGTGGAACAGGTCGCCGCGCCCGCGCATTCCGCACGGCTGCCCAAGCCACGGTATTGCCATCACCCAGGACGGCAAGGAAATCTGGCTGGCCGACGGCATTTTCAAGAAAATCCATATTTTCAGCAATACCGACGACCCCAAGGAGATCGACACCATCGATACGCCGGACGGCGTATTCTGGATGACGATGGGACTGGACGGAAAACTCGTCTACGCGTCATCCGGCGACATTATTGACGTGGCGACTCATAAGATTGTCGGCGCGACCAAGAGCGAATGGGGCACGCGGATGTTCAGCGAAAAGGAACTGGATATGGAGTTCTTGGACGGTCATCTGCAGCGCGTCTCCAATCAGTTCGGCAACGAATATGGGGATTTCGTGACGGCGGAAAAGATGGGTGTCGGCCCCCATATGCCGGTCCTTCCCGGCAAGGCGCCGCTGATCGCAACACCCACCGGCAAGGATCCCAACGCCGGGATGAAACAGGCATCGGCCCTGTAGGCGCATCGGAAACCTGGTGAAAAGACGCATATCCAATCACGGCTCGACGGGCCTGGCTGCCTTTTCGGGCGGCTGGGTCCTTCTGGCCTTGGCGGGGGTGCCCGCCCTGGCGCAGCCGGTCGCCACGGAAGCGACGACGCCGCAGGCGGCCACCGTCAAGATCTGTTCGGGCTGCCACACGATGCAGATCGTGATGGACACGCCAAAGGATTATGACGCCTGGCATGACACGGTTCAGGAAATGATCAACCGCGGGGCGCGGGGAACCCCCGATGAGTTCGATCTGGTCATGGATTTCCTCTTTCAGAACATGACCACCATCGATGTCAATCATGCCGACTTGGAGTCGTTGATGACGGTTCTGCATGCCTCCCAGCCGGTGGCGGAGAAAATCATGGCGCGCCGGTCGTCGCGGCCGTTCAAGGATCTCGCCGACCTGGAGAGCGCCATACCGGGACTGGACAAGGCCGTTCTCGACGGAAAGAAAAGGATGATTTTCTTCCAATAGCGTCCAGCAGCAGCGCGGCTTGCGACGCGGTGGCGTTGTGACCATCTGGCAGGGGCGTGCCGCCGGCCGCTAGGCGGCCCGTCTCGAACCCTTCTTCCTGGCCGGCACCGATGCGCTTTCCCATCCCAATTCGCGGCTGATCTGTTCGGCGGTCCAGCAGACCTCTTCGGTCAGGGCCTGCATGCGCTCGTCATTCATGTATTGCGCGGCGCTGGAAACGCTGATGGCCGCCTTGATTGCGCCCGTCGCATCGCGCACCGGCGCGGCAACACAACGAATTCGGTCCTCATTTTCTTCCAGGTCGAAGGCGCAGCCACGCTTCGCATACTCGCGCATGCGCCGTATCCAGGTCGCCTCGGACACCCTGTACCGCTGCACATTGCTGTTTTCGCATCTGTAATATTCCCGTAGCCGCGGCTCGTCTTCGTCAAGCAAAAGCGCCTTTCCCAGTCCGGTGGAACGCAAGGGCTGAAGCTCGCCGACCCGCGAACTGATTTCCACCCTGCGGCGGCCGGGAAGCTTGTCCAGGTACAAGGCGCGTGTTCCGTCCAGCACGCCCAAATGCACTGTATCGCCGGTTTGCGCCGCCAGAATTTCAAGATGATCCCGCGCCACGCGCGGGATGTTCAACTGTACCCTGGCCTGATAGCCCAGTTCGAGAGACTTGGAGCCGAGGCCGTAACCGCTGCGCGGCACAAATGTCAGATAGCGCTTTTCGACCAAGGTGGCGGCAAGCCGGTGTGCCGTGCTGCGGTTCAACTTCAGGGCGGCGGCGAGCTCCGAAAGGTTATTCACCCCGGATGCCACGGCTTCCAGAACTTCAAGGCCGCGAACCAGCGTCTGGCTCCCCGACCAGCTCTTGGACCGGGCTTTCTTTTCCTTGGGTTTAGGCATTGATGGCAAAGCCGTTTTTTTTGCTTTCAGGGCGCTTGCATATTGCATATTTAAAGCCGTGTATTTGTTTCTTGCGACATGTCTGCGGTTCAAGAAGGCAATAAGCCGTCAAAGCCGACCTGCCAGCATTTGTGTAACAGGTTCGGCGCACAATCTCAATATGTGACATGAATTACATGTTCCAATTTCTGCTCCGGCCCTTGCGGGATCGCCGCCTTCACGATTCGCTGCAGGCCGCGATTGCTTTTGACACCATGGTGCCCCTGCGGCTTCTCACAGGGTGAGAGCAAGCGGCGTACGCCGCCGCCAAGGACCGTAGTACCGGCGATGGTGTCCCGGCAGGATCGATGCTTTCACATACTGAGAGGTGGCTGCGGCCGGATATCATTGTCATCGCGCCGATTGCTGCAGGATGAATTGGCATAGCCAACGCAATGTGTCCCTATTCGCGGCCATATTCCGCCTCTATCGGATCGTTCCGGGGTGGAATAGCCGGTCGTGGAAGGCAGCAAGTCGGACCCATGATGAGAATAAAAGCCCTGTTGCAGCTCGTCATGGTAGCTGCGGGCGTGGTTTTTGTGTCGCGCACGGACGTCGCGGCGCAAGGCCTCTGGCTGGGCGCCGCCGGCCATGCTCCGACGGCATACAATCTGTCGCCGCCCGCAAGCCTTGTGGGTCCCGACGGCAACCTTCGCAGCGCGCGGCCAGGTTACGCGCCAATGCCGCCGTACCCGGCCGAAACCACGGTACGCGAGGTCGTGCGCCTGAGTGCTTCCGCTCGTTCGATTCGCATCCGCTTCAGCAACGAATTTTCGACCCAGGCCCTGCGCATAGGGGAGGCGCGCCTTGCCTTGGCGTCGGAAGACGGGGAGATCATTCCCGGCAGCGACCATCCGCTGACCTTCGCGGGGCAGCCCGGCGCCGTCATTCCCGCGGGCGCGCCGTTTCTGAGCGATCCGGTCGACTGGCAACTTCCGGGCCTTGCAAAAATTGCGGTCAGCGTCTTTTACCCGCAGGAGACGGTGCCGCCCGCCCATACCCTCTACGCCCTGGACGCGTGGGCCGCGCCGGGAAATCAGGCGGGAGCTCAAGCATTGACGGACGCCGTACCGGCGCGCAGCGGCAACCACCTCAGCGAAGCCGATATCGTCCCCCGGGAGGCAGGCCATGCCCTGGTTTGCCTGGGCGATTCGATAACCGAGGGGGTGGTCTCGACCGTCGGAGCCTTCCGCGGTTGGCCCGACCGGCTGGCCGAGCGCCTGCAGGCCGACCCCGCCACGCGCGGCTGGACGGTGGTGAATGCGGGCATCGGCAGCAATCGCCTGCTGCATGATACCCCATCCACCAGCGCATTGTCGCGTTTCGACCGCGATGTATTGAGTGTGCCGGGTGTGGCAAAAGTGATTGTCCTTCTCGGCATCAACGACATCCAATACAGCCGCCGCAATCCATCCGAAGCGGTCGATGCGGACGACATGATTGCCGCACTGGGTCAGATCGTTGCGCGCGCCCATGCGCGGGGCGTGGCGGTGATCGGCGGCACCATCACGGCCTTTGAGGGTTCGGCGGACTATTCCCCGGAAGGGGAGGCCGCGCGTACCAAGGTGAATGCATGGATACGCGACAGCCCCGCGTTTGACGGGGTGGTCGATTTCGATCGCGCGACGCGCGATCCCATCCATCCAACCCGGCTTCAGTCCGCCGCGGACTCCGGCGGCCACCTGCATCCCAACGACGCCGGCTATGCGATGATGGGCGATGCGGTGGATCTGAAATTGTTTTCGCAATAGGGGCGGGTGGGGCGATCTTGGCCGATCGCCGCGGGCCGGCCGGAAAAAAATGGGGACAGGATGAGCATCGTCGGCAAACTCAACAGGCGCAATCTGGTGATTGGCTCCGCAGGCTTGCTGCTGACGGCGGTGCAGGCGGCGCGCGCCGCGACCGCGCGCGTGCGGGACCTGCAGGAGGGCGCGGGGCCGGTGCGGATCACCGCCATAGAAAGCTTCGATATCCAGCTGCCAAAGACGCAGGGCGCAAGACGCTTTGTCCCGACCTACCGGAACATGACCGTGGGGCGCAACAATGTGGTCAAGGTTTCGACCAATATGGGAGTCGCGGGCTATTCCTTTCTTGGCGCCGCGTTGGACGACGTATCGCGCGCCTCCGCCCTGCTGGTCGGGAAAAACCTGTTTGCCGTCGATCTCCATCTCAAGAACGGGCTCCTGAATTGGCCGTCCGTCGAGGAAGCCATGTGGGACGCCATCGGCCGGATTGCCGGTCAGCCGGTGTGCCGGCTGCTGGGAGGCGCCAGTCTCGACACGATGCCGGTCTATTTCACCTATGTCTGGCCGGTTCCGGAGGATCAGGTCCCCGCCAAGGCGCAGGCCGACCAGGCAAGCTTGGTGCGCCAGGCCGGTTTCAAGGCAATGAAGATCCAGATGATGCGGACCGACTATCGCGGCGATGTCGAGGCAGCGGCGGCGATTCTGGCGGCGGGGGGATCGGGCTTCCGGGTCATGGTGGACCGCACGGCGGGGGCCAGGGGCCTTTGGACCTACGATCAGGCGCTGTCCGCGGCCAGGGCGCTGGCCCAGGCAGGGGTCTATTGGCTGGAGGAGCCCTTGGCGCGCGATGACTATGACGGCCCGGCGCGCCTGCGCCGCGAGGTGCCCGATATTCTCATCACGGGCGGCGAGGGCTGGCATGGGCTTGGGCCCTACCGCGAAAGCCTGGAGCGCGGCACCTACGGCGTATTGCAGCCGGAGATGCGCACATGCGCCGGTCCGCTGACCATGCGGAAAATCGGTGCGATGTGCGAAGCCTGGAATCTTCCCATTGCGCCGCATGCCGCCACCGGTCTGGCGCTGGCGGGGCGGCTGCAGGTTTCGGCGGCCATGGGTTCGCTGATCCAGGAAATCGGAGTCCTGGAGCCCGGCGCGTTCCCCTGGGACGTCTGGGATGCCTATCGCCCGATATTCCATGACGAGGCCCCCTTCGCCTTCAAGGATGGGGCAATCATGGTGCCGCAATATCCCGGCCTTGGCCTCAATATCGATGAGAAGGCGCTTGAGAAATATCGGGTCCCGGGTTTCGAGCGTCGCAACACGCGCGGGCTTTCGCCGACCTGAATTGCAGGCCGCCACGCCATCCTTCACGGTCCAAGTCGCGGCGACGCGCCCCTGAATCCGTGTCGACAAGCCCTCGTTCATCGCCGGTTTGTCCTCAAACCGCCCCGAACGGCGCTGGATGGAATAAAGACGGCATGGCGGGAACCATATGCGCCCGTAAACATTCCTTTGATGGCGGTATAGTCCGCCATCAAAGGAATTATTCATGCGCAGTAAATTGTCGGTGGCGTTCATTGTACTGGTTATTCTCGGCGGAGCGTCGGCCATCCTGACCGCTTGCAACACTGTCGAAGGCGCGGGCAAGGACGTTTCGAAGGCCGGCCACGAAGTCTCCGAAGAAGCCAACGAACACAAGTAAACTGCGAATATCGGGTACATGTGAAAATGGCCTGCGCGGTCATGGACCATCGAACATGCCGGTTGCCGGCTCGCCGGCATTCGCGCAAGGCACGGTCCATGGCCGCCGGCATCCTGTGTATCGCACTGGGCGCGATAGCCGGTTGCGGGACCGTGCCGGATATCGCCTCGCCCCAGTCAACCGGCAAGGACACTCCCCAGATCGTGGGACGGCGCGGTCCCCTTACGGCGGCGCAGAGCAAAGCGATATTGGAGCGGCTGGGCACCGATTCCGGTGATGATGCGCTGCTGAAGCGCCACACCGCCTATGAAGAAGCAATATCGGAAAGCCCGCTGATCGCGGGCAACCGGACCCTGCTGCTGCAGGACGGACCCGCGACGTTCAGGGCCATGTTCAGCGCCATACAGTCCGCGACCAACCACATCAACTTGGAATACTACATCTTCGAGGATGTACAGAGCGATGGCATGATGCTGGGCGACCTGCTGGTCGCCAAGTGCCAGCAGGGTGTCGCCGTCAATGTGATCTATGACAGCTACGGATCGGGCAGCACGGCCACGGCGTTCCTCGAGCGGTTGAAGGAGGCCGGAATCAACCTGGTTTCGTTCAATCCGGTGAATCCGCTGGAATTCGAAAGTCCCCTATTCGTTTAACGACCGGGACCATCGCAAGATCCTGGTTGTGGACGGCAGGATCGCGATCGTTGGCGGCGTCAATCTCAGTACGGCCTACCAAAGCAATCCCATCGGCAAATCCGGTGGTCCCGCGGGATCAACGCCGGACCAATGGCGCGACACCGACATGCAGATCGAAGGGCCGGCGGTCGCGGAACTACAGAAGCTGTTCCTGGATCACTGGACCAAGCAAAAGGGTCCGGCGCTGGACCAATCCGCCATGTTTCCGGCCTTGGCTCCCAAGGGCAACGCGGTTGCCCGCGTGCTGGGAAGCACGCCGGACAACGAGATTCCACTTTATTATGTCACGCTTCTGACCGCGATCCGGACCGCCGAAGAGAGCGTCAAGATCACCGCCGCCTATTTCGCGCCCACCAAACAGGAGATGGAAGCCCTGACGGGTGCCGCGAGGCGTGGCGTGGATGTCCGCCTCATGCTGCCGGCCCGCAGCGACTCGCAATTGTCCATGGCCGTTGCCCATGCCCGCTATTCCGAACTTCTGGAGGCCGGTGTGAAGATCTACGAGATGCGCGATGTCGTCCTGCACTCAAAGACCGTTGTCGTGGACGGCGTGTGGTCGGTGATCGGTTCCTCCAACTTCGATCACCGAAGCGTCATCTTCAACGACGAGGTCGACGTTGTCGCCCTGGGCAGCGATACGGCCCAGCAATTCGAAGACATGTTCCAGGCCAACCAGGCGGCTGCCCATCCCATCGAGATCAACGCCTGGAAGAATTGTCCGGTGTGGGTACGACTGAAGGAGCTCTATTCCCTGGCCTGGGAGCACATGTTGTGACCCTGTTGCGCGCCGCGATTGCGTCGGCGCTGTTACTGCTGGCGTCCGGTGCGCAAGCGGAGGGCCCGCAGCCGCCCTGCGCCGTGGCCGTCACGCCGGCCTATCCGCCGCCCGATACCGCGCCAATTATCGCGATTTGGCAAGGCAAGGACCTGGGGCAGGGCAATTGGCAACCTCCCGGCTGCACGGGTTGGCGCGCCGATTTACACTCAAGGCTTATTGTAACCCTGACCGGCAGCTTCCGCTTCGAGGGCCCGATGAGCGTGCTGTTGACGCGGGTCGGAACGATCTCCGCCTTGCGAAGCATCCAATATTGGTCAACGACGGAAAAGAAATGGGGGCCCTTGAGCATCGACGCATCCGCGCTTACCGGACCGGATTCGAATTCTCGCCGCCGCGACTTTTCCGCTTCGGAATTGGTGAAAGGCGCGGATTTATACTACTGGGAGGATGATCCCCATACCGGCCCGGCCGTTTACCGCCTTCGGGTACCTGAAAGCACGCCTGAGCGATTTGTCGTCTACAGCGACAATGTCACGCCCATACGGCGGTTCTGGTTTACGTTGTTCGATCCCGGCGCCCTTCAGTCGGTGCTGATCATCGAGCATGTCGCGCCCGGCATTTTCGGCGTTTCGGTCCTCAACAGGAGCGGCGCGGGATCGAGCTTGCTGACAGCGGGACACGAAAGTTCCTACATCAATCGTGCAACGGCATTGTATCGCCAGCTCGCGGGGATCAAAACGGACCTGGAGCCCCCCGCGGCGCCGTAATATTCCTGATCGCTGAAGGGCCCACCGTCGCACCCGCGGTTTCACGCCCGCCGCGGCGGATTGTCCGCAAATTGCGGAAATTCAAGGGATTTGGAACCATTTGTGCGCTCGCGCCTTATGATCGCATGGGTCAGACCGCAAGTCAGCGAACGATTCTGGTCGTCGAGGATGAGCCCTTCATACGCATGTCCGCGACGGCCACGCTGGAAGATGCCGGTTTTGAGGTGCATGAAGCCAGGGACAGTAGCGAGGCGCTGAAAATGTTGGCGCGTTATGACGAAATCGGCATTCTCATGACCGATGTGCGCATGCCCGGGCGGATGGACGGTTTGGCATTGGTGGCGCATGTCTGTATCGCCTATCCCGCCATCTGCTCTCTTGTTGTCTCCGCGAACGCCTCGGTCACACAGGCCAGAAACGCCGGTGCGCTGGGATTCCTCGCCAAGCCTTATACGGCACGCACGATTATCCAGGCAGTACGTGATACTGTTCTGCGACACTGACATTGTCAGCGGGCGGCGCGGGTGCCCGCCTCAAGTGCGAATGAGAGGTCGGAAGTCAAGCGCGGCCGGGTCATCAAGCTTCCTGAACGGCACACCATTCGGCCCGATTGGTATCCACGTGTCCGTCGTGCTAGCATTTTCCGCCATCACGCGGCTATTATGGGCACTGGCGCCTGGGAGATCTTCAGGCGCTGGCAGCAAACACTGCCCGCGTTCCCCTCATTGCGGCGGAACCTTGTGTATTTTTCCGAAAATTCCTGACACGTTGGACCCCGTTCGCGTCATCCGGGCGCCGGGTCTGGAAAGAGCAATAGCGCCATGAAGACATTTTTTGCCAAGATTGAAGACGCCCGTTCCCTGGCGCAGATCGTGGTGGAGACGGTGCGCGAACCCCTGCTTGTTTTGGACCATAGCCTGACCATTCTCGTCGCCAGCAGCTCGTTTCACAATTCCTTCCGGATCAATCCCAACGATACACCCGGTCAGTTGCTGTTCGCGCTGGACAATGGAGCCTGGGACATTCCGGCCTTGCACACCTTGCTGGAACGCTCTCTGGTGGACCAGACGGTCGTAGAAGGATTTCTGGTCGAGCAGGTTTTTCCCCGCATAGGAGCGCGCGTATTCCTGCTCCATGCCCGCAAAGTGTTGGGAACCGATGCCGGCCACGCCCTCATTCTCCTGGGCTTTGAGGACATTACCGAACGCCGGGCCATCGAACGCGAGAAAGACCGTCTTCAGGCCCGGACGGACGATCTTCTCCAGCAGAAAGAAGTTCTTCTGGCGGAGATGCAGCACCGCATCGTCAACAGTCTTCAGATCATCGCCAGCATTCTGATGCTCAAGGCCCGCAATGTGACGTCCGAGGAGACCAAGCAGCATTTGCAGGACGCCCATCGCCGCGTCATGTCGGTTGCCGCCGTCCAGCAGCATCTTCACAGTTCCGGGCGCTCCGACCTGGTGGAGGTCGCTCCCTATCTTTAAAACTCTGCCAATCGCTGGGGGAATCCATGATCGGCGAAGGCCGGCCCGCCAAGCTTACGGTCACCGCCGATAGTTCAACCGTTCAGTCGGCAGACGCGATGAGCCTGGGACTCATCGTGACCGAGCTGGTCATAAATGCCCTGAAATATGCTTTTCCGAATCAAAACAAGGCAGCGACTGTCATGGTCCGCTACGAAATCAACGGCGTGGACTGGAAACTCTCGGTTTCGGACAATGGCGTGGGGCGCGCCGAACATGGCAGGCTACCGGCAAAAGGCGGGCTGGGCACCAGCCTGGTAAAGGCCCTCGCCCATCAGCTGGATGCGCAGGTCGAAACCATCGACAGCCCGACGGGGATGAAGGTATCGGTTACCCACGCCACCTTTGTTTCGCGTTCGGAAACCTAAATCGGCAAAAATAGGGCTCGCGCGGAACCAAACGCTGCCGGCTGTGTTCACTCTGGACGACAGCCTCTAATCGGAGTCTTCCAAACATGGTTGTGTTGAAAACGGCGCTTTGCGCCGCCGGCATGGCGTTGCTCACGGGCTCCGGCGCTCTTCCCGCGCCCGCCTCTGCCGGCATGACTTGCCATATGGATGGCGATGGCCGGCACGCCGGCCGCGGCTATAGCAGTCACAATGACGACAGGTAATTTCATCAATCCGGGAAGAACGATCGCCCTGATCGCGAACCCCATCAAGGCCGCGGCCATCGCAGACGCGGCGTTCGGATCGGGTACCGGCCTGAAAGTGCAGGCCTGGCAGGGCGGGGCGGCCTCCGCGGCGCTCTTTATTCCCGCGGGCCCGCGAAAGTCTTGCGGAACCCAGTACCGCCGAAGCCTCAGGCTCGCGCGGAAGCCTCTTACAGGAGATTTGCAGAAATGAAATTCTCGAAAACAGCCCTTTCGGCCGGTGCCATTGCCATGTTTATCGGTAGCGCGTCATTCGCCCAGGACGGGCGGGGCGAGGCCAGCGGGACGCCCAGGAATTATTCCACGCCGGCAGAAAAGGCGCAGACCGCGGAAATCAACGAGCAGGTCAGCGCCGGCAACGCCGCGATAGACGCCAAGGCGGCCGCGGACGATGCCCGCTATCAGGCGCAGCAGCAGCAATACCGGGGTCAGCTGAAGCAGAACCAGGCGCAGCAGAAGGACTATCAGGACCGCACCACAGCCTATAACGGCCTGCGGGAGCGCTACGCAACCGAGCGCGCCGCCTATCGCCGCGGCGTCTGGCCGAACCGCTACGTGAAGTGGGTCATTGTGGAGCGCGATGCGGGCCTGATCGGCGAGAGGGTTCAGCTGATTACCGGCCGCCGCGTCGGCACCGTCATCGACACCGCGCAAAAGACCAACGGCAATGTCTCGGCGCTGCTGGTTCAGCTGGACAGCGAAAAGATCGTGTGGATCGACGCGGGCGACATTCGCTACAACCGCGCCGATGGCATCGTGATGACCAATTTGAGCCGCGCCGATCTTCGCCACATGGCGGACGAACGCGCCTGATCGACGTCCCGGCGGCTGACGAACCGCCGGTCTTGCCGATGCGACTGCCTATGTTCGCATTCATTCATGCCGGCGGCGTCTCGCCACCGGTCCCTGGCTGAAGCCCGCGCGCCAATCGTCACCGCCCGGGCCAGGCCGACCCATTTGAAGGAGTCAAGGACATGTCCCTCGGAACAATTCTGCTCGTCATCCTGGTTATCGCGCTCCTCGGGGGCTTCAGTGGCCTGGGCGGCGGTCCCTTCTATGGCACCGGCTATTACGGCGGCGGCGGACTCGGCCTGATCCTTGTGATCGTGCTGATTTTGGTCGTACTCGGAAAGCTCTGAGACGGCCAGAACCCGCGCCGGGACACCTCAAAAGTTCCACCGGGTCTTGCGACCCGTCGGGGCAGGTCACGGGGCGTGATGGCGCGCAAGGCGGTTCGATCGGGGTGGGCTGAGCGGTATTGCTCAGTTCTGACGCAGGCAACGCGGTAGTCTGCAGAGTCGTGGTTCGAACGTGAAATTCGAACCCATTGCATCGCAACGAGGATGTCAATTTGCCCGATTATCGCATCCGTATTCTGAACGGTGACGGCAGCGTTTCCGCGACAGTCGGGTTGACGCGCCCCGACAATGTCAAGGCCTTCGCCGCCGCGAGCACGTCCGCAGCCGGAAGCCCGTTCGAGCTCTGGACGGACACAAATTGCATCTACCGCACATTGCGCGCGGGACCGATCCAGGACCGCCAGGCAACCGGCTGAGACAAGCCATGCAAAACATTGGAACAAGGACGCGATCATGAAATTTCTGCTGGCAGCCGCCATTGCGGCGTCTTTTTTTATTGGCGGCTCAGCCGTGGCACAGCCCGGCGACCGCAACCATGACCGCGGCGCCGCGACCGACCGCAAGAAACACGAGGCCGATGGGCAGGACCGCGGCCGCGCCGCGGCCACGCGCACACGCGACCGGCGTGACTCCAATGCGCCGGCTGCCCGCGTCAACCAGGCCAGCCAACCGGTGCGTGATGCCTCGCCCGACCGGCGTGGACGCGATGGCAATCGCACGGACCAGCGTCCCGCTCCGTCTGCGCAGTTCGGGAACCGCAGCCAAACGACGAACAATTCGGCGCGTCCGAACCGGGATTCGCGCTGGTCGCGCGGCGACCGGGTTCCCGACCAGTACCGCAATAACCAGCATTACGTGAACGACTGGCAACAGTATGGCCTGCGCCGGCCGTCCAGCGGCTATCGCTGGGTGCGTAATGACGACAATGATTTTTATCTCACATTGATCGCGACAGGAGTGATCCTCGAAACGGTATATCGCTCGGACCGCGATACGCGCTGGCGCGATCACTATTCGCGCAACTACAGCTACGGTGACGATATCTATTATCAGCAGTGCCGCCGCTCGGCCGATCCCGCAGGCATCCTGGCCGGCGGCCTGATCGGCGGCCTGCTGGGGAATGCGGCCGGTGGGCGCCGCCACCTTCGGTTCGCCCGACTCTGTGAGCAGAACGTTCGCCGGCTTCAGGTCACGGTGGACAATCCCTCTCGAATGGGCCGCCGCGATTTTGTCGGCCAACTTGACTACCGTTTCGGCCGCCGCCCGCGGGGCCGGCTCCGCCGCCTTCGTCGCGCACCCGCGCAATTCCCGTCCTTGATGGATGCGGCGGATTCCCTATCTGTACGGCTGCCGAGTCCTCACCGGCAATTGGGGGAGCGCGGGTCGATGAGTGACAATTTCGCGAACGCCTACAACCGCGACACGCTCGATGAAATGTACCGCCGGTTTCGGGCCGATCCGGGTTCGGTCGATGCGACGTGGCGAGCGTTTTTCGCAGGCATGGAGTTCGCCGGGAACCTCGACGGAGCATCGCAATCGGCAGGCACCGGCAGGCGACCTCAGATTGCAGACGGGCGTGGTGCGGCTCATCTTCTGGTATCGCCAGGCCGGCCATCTTCAGGCCGATACTGATCCCCTTCGCGATACGCCACCCGAACCTCATCCCATGCTCCGTTTCGAGAACTTCGGGCTTTCCGAAGCCGACTTCGATACAGTCGTGGATGCCTCGATGTTCTTTGGCTTCGAAGGGCCGGTCCGGCTCGGCGAACTGCTCACCGCACTTCAAGAAACCTATTGCCGCAGCATCGGCGTCGAGTTCATGCACATCGACTCACTCGAAGTGCGGACCTGGCTGACCAAGCGAATCGAGCCGATCGCGCAACCGCCCGGAATACACCCATCGCCAGCAGTATCGCATCCTCTGCACGCTGCATCAGGCGGAACTCTTCGAGCATTTCCTGCACACGAACTACGTCGGCCAGAAGCGGTTCTCGCTCGAAGGCGGCGAGACGCTGATTCCCGTGCTCGATGCGCTCGTCGAGAAAGCGCCCGTCGCTCGGTGCCAAGGAACTCGTCATCGGCATGGCCCACCGCGGCCGGCTCAACGTGCTGGCCAACATGCTCCGCAAGCCCTTCGAGGAGATCTTCAACGAGTTCGAAGACAACACGCTCCCCGACTCGTTCAGCGGCGACGGCGACGTGAAGTACCACCTCGGCTTCTCGGCCGACATCACCACCGACGACGGCGGCTCCGATTCACCTGTCGGTCACGCCGAACCCGAGCCACCTGGAGATCGTGAACCCGGTCGTCGAGGGCCGCGTTCGGGCGAAGCAACGGCTGCACAACGACACGGAACGCATCACGGGCATCCCCGTGCTCATCCACGGCGACGCCGCGTTCTCCGGCCAGGGCGTCGTGATGGAGACGCTCAACCTCTCCAACCTCGCCGGCTACTGCACCGGCGGCACCATCCACCTCATCGTCAACAACCAGATCGGCTTCACCACCAACCCGCGCGATTCCCGCAGCACCGAGTACTGCACCGACATCGCCAAGTTCATCCAGGCACCGATCTTCCACGTGAACGGGGAGGATCCGGAAGCGTGCGTGTTCGCCGCCGAACTGGCTCTCGAATTCCGCCAGACATTCAAGCGCGACGTGGTGCTCGACCTGGTGTGCTATCGCAAGTGGGGCCACAACGAGGGGGACGAGCCGGCGTTCACGCAGCCGCTGGAGTACAAGCGGATTCGCGGCCGCGATCCGATTTCGAAAGTGTTCAGCCGGAACTCTGGCGGAAGGGCCGTCCGCGTTCACTGCGAAGAGATCACGGCGGCGATCGAACGCGAGTTCGAGGAGAAGCTGTCGCAGGCGATCCGCGATGCCGACGCCGCCGCGGCCGAGTACCGCGCCGAACTCGACCGGGCCCACAAGGCCGTGAAGGATGGCGCCTCGCGCCGCCGCGGCATGCAGGGATTCACCGGGCCAGTGGAAGGGGCTCGATCAACGCTACTCGCACGAGCCGGTCGAGACCGGCGTGGACGTTCGCGGTACTCGATCGCATCGCCGACGCGATCGGCACGTTCCCCGAAGGCTTCACGCCGCACGAGAAGCTGCTGCCGATCCTGGCGAAGCGCCGCGACAACATCCGCGGCCGCCTGCCCGTCGACTGGGGCACCGCCGAGGCACTCGCCTACGGCTCGCTCGTGCTGGAAGGCACACCGGTCCGGCTCAGCGGCCAGGACACACGCCGCGGCACGTTCACCCATCGCCACGCGGTCGTCATCGACTTCAACACCGGGCGAGCCGTACTTCCCGCTGGCCAACCTCGATCCCAAGCAGGCACCGTTCGAGGTCTACGATAGCTCGCTCTCCGAGGCCGCCGTGCTCGGCTTCGAGTTCGGCTACGCTCTCGACGACCCCGCCAGCCTCGTGATGTGGGAAGCCCAGTTCGGCGACTTCACCAACGGAGCCCAGGTCGTCATCGATCAGTTCATCACGTCGTGCGAGTCGAAGTGGAACCGCTCGAACGGGCTCGTGTTGCTGCTCCCGCACGCCTATGAAGGTCAGGGGCCGGAGCATTCCTCGGCCCGGCTCGAACGCTTCCTGCAGATGTGCGCGGAGAACAACATTCAGGTCGCGTATCCGACGACGCCCGCCCAGATGTTCCACCTGCTGCGCCGGCAGGTGAAGCGGACGTTCCGCAAGCCGCTCGTCGTGATGACGCCGAAGAGCCTGCTGCGGCTTCCGGCCGCCACGTCGCCGATGGAGGAATTCGCCACCGGCCGCTTCCGCGAAATCATCGACGACGACGCGGCCAATCCGGACGACGTCACACGCGTGCTCATCTGCTCCGGGAAGGTGTACTACGACCTGATGGAGAAGCGGAAGAAACTCGAGTACGAAGACCGCGGCGGTGATCCGCATGGAACAGTTCTACCCGTGGCCCGAGAAACAACTCAAGGGCGTGATCTCACGCTACAAGCAAGCGCGGGAATGGGTCTGGGTTCAGGAAGAATCGCAGAACATGGGCGGCTGGCAGTTCGTCGAACCGCGGTTGCGGGCAGATGGGATTCGCGTTCGAGTACGTCGGCCGCGACGCGAGTGCCAGCCCCGCGACCGGCTCCCATCACATGCACGAACACGAGCAGCAAGAACTGGTCGAGGCGGCATTCGACTTCCCGCGTCCCAATATCGGTCCCGAGCCGAGCGGGTTAGTCAGTCGACCGCTACCCTCTCCCCGCCGGGGAGATGGTTGCAACTCGGATGCAGTCGCAAACCGGGTGAGGGGCTGGCTTCGAAGCCAAGAGCCCCTCACCCGCCGTTCCGATGCATTCGCATCGGAGCGACCTCTCCCCAGCGGGGAGATGTGATGGGTGTAGCGGCGTCGATGTTGCTCCGCCCCTCGCGTAATTGCCCTCTCAATCTCGGAGCCGACGATGCCGGTCGAACAGGTCAAGGTTCCACGTGCGGGCGAGTCGATCACCGAGGCGACCATCAATAGCTGGCTGAAAGCGGACGGCGCGTACGTGAAGGTCGATGAGCCGCTCTTCGAACTCGGCACCGACAAGGCGACGCAGGAAGTTTCGCGCCGGTCGCCGGGGTGCTGAAGATTCTCGCGAAGGAAGGGGCCACGGTCGCCGTCGATGCCGTGGTCGCCGAGATCGACACCGACGCGAAAGCACCCGGCCGAGAAAGCCGAGCGAGAAGCCCGAAGCGAGCCGGCTCGCGAGAAGCCGAAGCCGGCACCCGGCCCCGCCGCGTCACGCCTCCTCGCCGAGAAGGAACTTCAACCGAGTGACGTGACCGGAACCGGACCCGACGGCCGGATGACCAAGGGAGACGTACTCGCAGTTCAACTGCCGGCTCCGGAAGGCGGAACCCGCCAAGCCCACTCGCGACGAACCGAACGACGCGGGAGCCGATGACGCAGATTCGCCGGCGGATCGCCGAGCGACTGCTCGCCTCGCAGAACACCACCGCCACGCTCACCACGTTCAACGAGGTCGATCTCTCGGCCGTCATGGACATCCGGCGAAGTACAACGAGCGGTTCGAGAAGAAGCACGGCGTCAAACTCGGCTTCATGTCCGTGTTCGTGAAGGCGGCGATCGAGGCACTCAAGGCGTTCCCGATGGTGAACGCCCGCATCGACGGCAACGACATCGTTCAACAGCACTTCTACGACATCGGCGTCGCCGTCAGCACCGAGAAGGGCCTGATGGTGCCGGTCCTCCGCGACGCGGATCAACTCGGCTTCGCCGACATCGAACGCCGCATCGGCGAACTCGCGAAGCGAGTTCGCGACGGGAAGATCACGGTGACCGACCTGGAAGGCGGGACGTTCACGATCACGAACGGCGGCATCTTCGGCTCGATGCTCAGCACGCCGATCCTCAACCCGCCGCAGGCCGCCATCCTCGGCATGCACGCGATCCAGAAACGCGCCGGTCGTCGTGAACGACGAGATCGTCATCCGGCCGATGATGTACCTCGCCCTGAGCTACGACCACCGGCTGATCGATGGCCGCGAGGCGGTTCAGTTCCTGGTGCGGGTCAAGGAGTGCGTCGAGACCCCGGAACGGATGCTGCTGGAAATCTGATTCACTCGACCAGCTTGACGCCGAGGTCCTTGAGTTGCCGGGTGTCGACCGCGGCGGGGGCTCCGGTCATCAGGTCGCGGGCCTTCTGGTTCTTCGGGAAGGCAATCACGTCGCGGATGTTCGTCGTGCCCGCCAGCATCATCGCCCAGCGGTCCAGGCCGAGCGCGATGCCGCCGTGCGGCGGAGCGCCGCTCTGCAACGCGTCGAGCAGGAAGCCGAACCGCGACTTCGCCTCTTCCATCGTCCATGCCCAGCATCTTGAAGACCGTGATCTGCACGTCCGGGCTGTGAATTCGGATGCTGCCGCCGCCGACCTCGTAGCCGTTGAGCACCAGGTCGTAGGCCTTGGCCCGCACCTTGCCCGGGTCGCGTTTCGAGCAGCGGCAAGTCCTCGTCGCGCGGCGACGTGAACGGGTGGTGGTTCGCCACCCACCGCTTCTCCTCCTCGTCCCACGCGAACAACGGGAAGTCCACGACCCACACGAAGCTTGAACGCGGTGCTGTTGGCGAGCAGTCCGAGTTTGTTGCGCGAGGTGCGACGCGGATGCCGCCGAGCGCATCGCACACCACGTCTTCCTTGTCGGCGACGAAGAGCAGCAGGTCGCCGGGTTGCACGTCGAGGCGTTCCTTGAGCTTCGCCTTCAGTGCGTCCGGGAAGAACTTCTCGATCGAGCCCGTGAGCTTGTCGCCCTCGGCCTTCAGGCACGCGAGCCCCTTGGCCTTGAACGTGGCCGCGACCTTGGGCAGTTCGCCGCCCGGCTTGAGGGCCGTGTTGGAGAACTTGTCGGCCGCCCCCTTCGCGTTGATCGCGCGCACCACGCCGCCGCGCCGCGACCGCTTCCTTGAAGAACGTCGAACGTCGCTCTCGCTCGCGATGTCGGTGACGTCCACGATCTCCAGCCCGAAACGCAGGTCGGGCTTGTCGCGAGCCGTACTTCAGCATCGCGTCCGCATACGTCAGCCGCGGGAACGGCAGTCGGGATCGTCGACGCCGAGGCACTTCTCGAAGATCTCGGCGGCGAGGCCTTCCATCACGCCGAGGACGTCGTCCTGCTCGACGAACGACATCTCGACGTCGAGTTGCGTGAACTCCGGCTGGCGGTCGGCGCGCAGGTCCTCGTCGCGCAGGCAGCGTGGCGATCTGGAAGTACTTGTCGTAGCCCGCGACCATCAGCAACTGCTTGTACAGCTGCGGCGACTGCGGCAGCGCGAAGAACTCGCCGTTGAACACGCGGCTCGGCACGAGGTAATCGCGGGCCCCTTCCGGCGTGCTCTTGCCCAAGAGCGGCGTCTCGACTTCGAGGAAGCCGCGCGCGTCGAGATAGTCGCGGATCACCTTGTTGACGCGGTGCCGCAGGATCGAGGATGCGCTGAAGCGACCGCCGCCGCAGGTCGAGGTAGCGGTACTGCAGGCGGAGGTCTTCGTTCGCCAGCTCCTCGTCCGGGAACTCGGTGACGCTGAACGGCAGCGGCGGGCGACGGGTTCAGGACGCGCAGCGTCTTCGCCTCGACTTCGATCTTGCCGGTCGGGATGTCGCGTTCCATGCCCGGCAACCGCGTCCGCACGGTGCCCGTGATCGGACACGACCCACTCGCGGCCGAGTTCGTTGGCGCGTCTTGAAGAGTTCCGCGTCGTCCGATTCGAAGACGACCTGCGTGAGGCCGTAGCGGTCGCGAAGGTCGACGAACACCTGCTTGCGCGTAGTTGCGGGTGATGAGCACCCAGCCGTTGAGGGTGACGGTCTGCCCGACGTGTTCTTCCCGCAATTCGCCGCAAGTGTGTGTCCGCTGCCACTCGGCCATGACTCTCCTCGGTTCGCAGTGTGATCTGGTCTGATGATTATAGAGATGCGAGCGCGGATGGTCTGGTTTGACTTACTGAGCGATTCGCCACGGACCGGGTGCTGCCCCCACTGCCGGTCGAACACACGTCTCTTCTCGATTGCCTCAGCCACCGGACTCAGAAACAACAACAATTCGTCGATAACGCTCTGGAGCGTCGTTGGCACGTCGTTGAGTTTGCTCTTCCGCAGAAACGCTTGCCACTGTGTCTGTTTCGCAGCGTCGGTTCCAAAGACCGGAGTCAGTGCCGTTGGGCTCGCCATGACGACGGTCTTTCGGTTGTCAAACGTCCGCCGGATCGCGCTTGCCAGAGTCGCGCCATCGAATGCGAACTGCCGCGACAGAAGCCACAGGTCGTAGAAGTCCTTCATCCGGCTGTTGAGCAGTCCGAGCTTGGTCATCGCCTCGAACTTCTCCGCCACGACCGTCTCGCGCGGGTAACCCAGAAGCGCGGGGCCGCGAAGTCCAGCAGCACCGGGTACGTCGGTCATCGCTCGCCGCGGGCGTGACCACATCGCCGAATCCGACGTCGATCTGCATCGGCACCCGCGCATTCTCGAGCGTGACCAGGAAACGTGACGCGTACCCCCGAGTAGTCCGCGTCCTCCTTGATGGTCTCACCCTTCACGCCGGCCGTCGAACACCAAGCCGTCCGGCTCCACCGCCTGGCCACAGACCTCGCGGACGACCGCCACGACCGCTTCGACCGCGTTGTCCATCCGGGCGAGCAGATCGATGTCCCGTGTCGGTCGCGACGCGGTGCGCCCCACGCCGTGAACATCAACGCCCCCTTGAGGACAAACGTGTCCGGCATGCCGCGACTTGCGACAGCCGGTACAGGAACCGCTCCATCGCGAAGTACTGGAGCACTTCTTGGAACGGCCGCTTGGTCTCCCGTCGCCGTATTGGTCAGCCGCTGGCGGACGGAGGCCGGCAGATTCTCGGCTCACAGCAGTGCCTCCAGGTACGGCCGTCGCGATCTTCGTCACCCGGCACATCGGCGGCATACCGCAGGAGTCGCATCGCCATCGACCGTCCCTGGGCCTTGTAGAGCCGAACCGCTTCCAGCACGGTGTCGAGACCGATCTCGTTGCGGTGCTTGAAGCAGTCGGCGAGCGTCTTCTCCGGGTGTAGATCTGCACCTTCACGCCGTCGAGTCGTGCGGTCTCGATGCCGGCCTCGTACGGTCGCCGGGCTGATCCGGACGACACGGAGCGGCGGGTAGTCGAGCCGCGGCGGCCCGCTGTCTGCGCGGCACGGCGATCCAAACCTCGTGCGGCATCTGCGTGGTCATCTCGTGGAACGCCAGCGCGGAGATGAGGCAGATCACGCCCGCGCGGAACTTGGCCGCGACGGTGACGAGGTCGGGGTGTGCCGAGCGGTGCGGCGTCGGCCAGCCGGTACAGGCCGCGGGCCAGGGTCTCGACCTCCCCGGCGTCACGCATGGCGTAGAGCGTCCGGCGGTGGATGCCGGCCCGAACCGCGTCGGCCATCCGCAGGATCCCGCCATGCCGGCGGAACGCGGCCCGGGCCTTTTGTTCCCGTTCGGATCCTCTCTTTGCAGTCTTGGCGGCCACGTCCAAAACACCTCCACTAATCAGCATCTTGGCGGTATTTTGTACCATTCCGACCGGCTTGTCAACTGAGGGGAGCGTACTTCGCGAGGAATCGCGCGAGGGCTTGGTAGAACTCGTCGCCGAGTTGCAAGTTGTGCGTCGCTCCTTCCATGCGAAAGAATTCCTTCGGTTCATTGGCGGCGGCGAAGAGTTCCTCCCCGTGATGGAACGGCACGATCTCGTCGGCCGTGCCGTGAGCGATGAACACCGGCCGCGGGCAACGGCCGATCTTGGAAATGTTGTCGAAGCGCGTTCGCATCAGCGTCTTCGTCGGCAGCCACGGGTAGTGGAACTTCGCCACGGTCGGGCAGCGACGTGAATGTGTAGACGAGTACGAGAGCGCGGTGCTCGTGTCGCGTTGCGAGTTCGACTGCCGTGCCTCCACCGAGCGATTCACCGAGCAGCACGATTCGTTCCGGTTGCGATGTGCGCCACGCTCGTCAGCCAGTGATACGCAGCATCACCGGCGGCGTAGCATCCCGCCTCGGTGGGCTTCCCCTCGGACTTGCCGTAACCGGGATAATCGAAGAGCAGGACGCCGGTGCCGAGCGTGCGGCGCAGGTCCGCGGCGAACAGTCCGCGATGGGTGACGTTGCCGCCGTTGCCGTAGGCGATGAGGATCGCGCCGGCCGCGGGATCGTCCGGCGGGCTCCACCAGCCGTGCAGCTTCGTGCCGTTCGCATCGGTGAAATAGACATCTTGCGTTTTCGGATCGACGGGTTCGAGCCAGGCATCGGCCGGCGACGACGGATGAAACACGAGTGAGCGTTCGAGCAGGAAGAACACGAGAACGACACCAATGTAGAGGAGTGGATAGGTGATCAGTCGCCGCGATTACGAACCGGCGAACTCGCTGGAATCGCGATCGGCTCGGTGGGTGGTTCGGTCATGGTGCGGCTCGGCGTTTGCGAATCATCGAGAACAGTGCCCCGCGACGAGCAATGCCCAGCATGCGGCCGGCAGCCAGTCGCCGAGGCGGGCGTACCACGACGTGCGGCCATCGATGGGAACGGCCGCCGAGACGATCCCTTCCACTTTCTTGGAAGCGGACCACGTTTCACCCGGCAACGCGATCACGCGGCCATCCGAATCGATGACGCACGAGATGCCCATGTTCACGGCCCGCACGATGCTTCGCCGGGCCTCCACGGCCCGGAACCGGCAGATCGCCAGGTGATCCTCGTGCTCCTCGGTGCCGTCGAACCAGCCGTCGTTCGAGATGTTCACGAGGAAGTTCACGGGTTCGCTCGCCACGTACTGCCGGGCCATGTACGGGTCGGTGTCTTCGTAGCAGATCAGGCAGCCGAAGGTGAAGTGCCTGCCGTCCCGCGTGGTCGAGCGGGAAGCGCGTCCAGTGTTCGCCGGGCCGGCAACTGTAATCGCGCTTGTACGGCGTGAACGACTGCATCCACGGCAGCGTTTCGCGGAACGGCACGTACTCGCCGAACGGCACGAGGAGCATCTTGTCGTAGCGGCCGACGCTTCCGGCGATCCGCTCCCAGCATCAACGCGGAGTTGTACTTCCACGTCGTGCCGTTCTCCCATTCGTAGTCCGTTGAGCCCGAGCAGCACCGGTGCTCCCCACTTCACGGAGGCGAAGGCCGCGACGTACTTGCTCGCCTTCTCGCGTTCCTCGGCCGGGGGATTGCCGCCCGGCGCGATCTCGAACCAGTCGTCGGGGAAACACGTCTCGGGCCACACGATCAGGTCCGGGGTCGGGATGCTGCTTCAGTGCCTCGAGGTGAAGTTCGCCGTAAGTCTTGCCGAGGCTCTGGCCCTGTTCGTTCTTCTCGAACTGCGGCACGCTGCCCTGGATCGCGGCCACGCGGGGCCCCGGTTCAAACTCGGGATGGTCGAGTTTCACGAAGCCGTAGATCACCGAGGCCGCGACGAGCAGCCCAACGGCGACGGTCGAACGCAGCAGGCAGTTGCAAGCGATCGCGGGTTCGTTCCAGCGCAGCCAGGTTCGGACGCGCTGCGATCGCAGCACCCATTCCGCAAGCGTGCCATTCACCGCGGCGACCACGAACGACACGGCATAGACGCCGCCGAGATCGGCGATCTGGATGAGCGGCAGGAACGCGTGCTGCGTGTAGCCGAGGAAGTACCAGCCGAAGCCGATCATCTGGTAGAGGCCGACGTGCTGCAGGAACGGGAAGCCGGTCGGGAAATGCGCCCGGACGTATTCGAGTGCGACCCACACGACCGGCACCGAGACGCCGAGCGGCACGAGCTTCAATCTGATCGATGCGGCGGAGCAGGAAGAGCGCGAACATCCAGAACAGCGGGCAGACGAAGGCGAGGCCGAGCCACGAGATGTACATCATCGGATGGGCGACGCGGAACCACTGCAGCGTCGGCAGGAAGAACGCGAGCCCGCCGAGATAGCCCGCGAAGTAGAGCCGCTTGCCGGTAGATCGGAGCGCGCACGAGCGTGAGCCACGGCACCAGTGCGACGAACGCGATCGGCCCGAGATTCAGCGGTGTCGATGCGGTAGCCAACGCCGGCCACGGTGGCGATGGCCCAGGGTTCGCCGAGCCGCTTGCGCAGCGCGGAGACCGTGATGCGCACGGCGTTGGTGAACGGGTCCACGTTCTCATCCCACGCCCGCTCCAGCAGATCTTCGGTGCTGACGACTCCGCCGTCGGCGCCCACGAGGACTTCCAGGACGGCGAACTGCTTCCGGGTCGAACGCGACGTACCGCCCGTCTCGGTAGACCTCGCGGCGGAAGGGGTCGAGACGCAGGCCGGCGATCTCTCGCACGGGTGGCCGGTTGTGCGCCCGCCTGCGGTCGAGCGCTCGGAGGCGTAGCACGAGCTCCCGCAGCTCGAACGGCTTGGTGAGGTAGTCGTCGGCCCCGAGCCCGAACCCGGAGGCCTTGTCATCGAGCCGGTCGGCAGCGGTGAGCATCAGGATCGGCAAGCCACTGCCGGAAGAGATGATGTGCTCGGCGATCTCGTCACCGGAGGGCCCGGGGATGTCGCGGTCGAGGAGCGCGATGTCGTACGTGTTGAGCCTCAGGAGCTCCAGCGCCGTGTCGCCGTCGCCGGCGATGTCGGCCGCGATCGCTTCCAGGCGCAACCCATCGCGGATGGCCTCTGCCATGTAGGGCTCATCCTCTACGACCAACACCCGCATCCGTTCTCCTACATCAAGCCGCCGCGGCGCCGTCGATGCTACGAGCCGGCGCATATCGTCCGCGTAGCACGAGACGTGGCCGAGGGCGGGGGCCGGACCGGCAGCGCGCGGCGACCTCGACGCGCCGCGCCCGCTGTGGATGGCCGACGCCCTGTCCGCCTCACGTGCGTGCCCGATCGTGAGCACCCGGACAGTTGACGCGCTGCGAGCTTGGCCTCGCGCCCAGCGTCGACCGCCATGCACGATTTCCCGTATTGCGGCGCACCGACGGTCCCAATAGCGGTCTACAGCCCCGGCGCCCCGGGTATGTGCTCGCCGTGGACGGCTGCCCGACAACGCCTACGCCGAAGATGAGTTCTCAAACCGAACACACGCTTCATCTCATCTGTCGTGCCGCGGCCACTGCTCACGTTCCCTAGCAGCGGGGACCACGCCTGACTGGCGTCCGTTGAAGCATCAGCGTGTTCGGTCGGAAACCCCGGCTCGTTGAAGCGCAACCGTTGCACGTACGAGGAGAGATGTGCGTCGTAAAACGCTATCCATCGGCATCATCGTCGTGGCTCTTACCGCTCTTGTCCCCGTCCGCTCGGTTCAGGCCGCACAGGCTTCCCAGACGTTCGGGAACACGACTGCGGGCAGTCTCACCGATAGCGGCGACTCCAATTACTTGAACGGCTCACGGTTCGTCACGGGATCAACGGGCGGCACCCTCACCAGTATGAGCGTCTATGTGGCCGCCATCGATGCCGCGCCGAACAACAAGTACCAGCTCGCGATCTACGCAGACTCGGGCAACACGCCCGGCACTCTGATCGCAAAGAGCGCAACCGGCACTTTGGCGGCGTACAACTGGAACACCCTGCCCATCACGGCGACCATCACCGCCAACACGAACTACTGGCTGATGTACAACACGAACGGGAGTGGTCTGAACCAGAACAACATGAGGTACGCCGGCGGCGGCACCGGCGGTTACACGTCCAGTGGTGCGGCGTTCGGCACGATGCCCTCCCCGTTCGGTGCGTTCACCGCGAACGCGCTCTCGTTCTCCATCTACGGGACGTATACACCGACGAGCGGATCAACCCCTCCGACGGTGGCAATCACCGCACCCGCAGCCGGATCAGTGATCAGTGGGCTTCAGACGGTGGCCGCGAGCGCATCAGATGCTGGAGGTGTTGCCGGAGTCCAGTTCAAGCTCGACGGTGCCAATCTCGGTGCCGAAGACACGACCACTCCCTACAGCGTCGCATGGGACACAACGACCACTTCCAACGCCGCCCATGCCCTTACCGCCGTTGCCCGGAACGTACGGAACGTGAGGACAACGAGCGCTGCGGTCACGGTGAATGTCAGCAATGCGCCCGTCGTGCCATCCGGTGTCACTGGGACTGCTTTGTCATCCACCCAGGTGAGCGTGGGGTGGACAGCGAGCAGTAGCGCGGCAAGCTACAACGTGTATCGAAATGGCGCCTTGGTGGGTTCGCCGTCATCCACGGGCTTTCAGGACGCTGGTTTGACCGCGAACACCAGTTACAGCTACACGGTGTCCGCCGTGAATGCGTTCGGTCTCGAGTCTGCCCGATCTGCGCCCGCAGTAGTGACGACCCCCGCTCGTACATCTGGCGGTACGGTCCTCTTCGACGATTTCCTGGGTACATCGATCGATTCGACGAAGTGGGACGTGTACGACCGGATCAGTGACCAGTCGAATGGCGAAGTCAACTGCGTGATTCCTGGCAACGTGAGCATCGCCGGCGGCGTTCTGAATGGGACTTCGAAGCATGAGGATCACTCGTGCGGCGACTCGCAGCAGGCGCCGGTCGTCGAGCACTACACGTCGTGGCAGATCGCCCAGAAGGCCGCTCCCTTCGAATATGGAACCGTCGAGGTGCGGGCCAAGGAGCCCGGCGGTACCGGTATCTGGCCAACCATCTTCCTGCTGGGGTACCGGTGGCAGCCAAGCCAGGCAGCCACCGCCAATACTCCTGGTGCGAACTGGCCAGTCGGCGGTTGGTCCGAGATCGACATCGCCGAGTTCCTGGCCAATGCGCGCACGCAAGTCAACAACGTGGTGCACTTCCAGACCTCCGGGGGCACGGTCCAGGCGCCGCTGCCATACAGTGCGACGTCGCGTTTCATGGTCTACCGGTTGCAATGGTCGGCCAACGCGTTGATCTGGTCGGTCGATGCCGAGGACGGCGCCGGCTATCGCACGCTCCGCACGATCACCGATCCTGCGAAGATCCCGAACGTACCCATGTACCTGACGATCAACGCAGCCATCGGCGGCATCGGCGGCGGCACGCCGAACCCCACGACCTTCCCCCAGACGTTCCAGGTGGATTGGGTACGCATCTCGCAGTAGATCCGGCGGCCTCGGCGGACTCGATGAGCGCCTGGGACCATGCGGCGGACGACGAGCTCGGCCATTGGTGTGTCAGGCCAGCACGTCGCGGAGCTGGGCCAGACGGTCGGAGACGACGTGGTACCAGACCCAGCGGCCGCGCTTGTCGCCCTCGATCAGGCCGGCCTCGGTGAGGACCCTCAGGTGGTGGGACACCGTCGGCTGTGACCGGCCGATGGGATCGACGAGGTCGCAGACGCACACCTCGCCGCCGGCCGCGGACGCGAGGAGAGACAGGATGCGGAGTCGGGCCGGATCGGCGAGGGCGGCGAAGGCACGCGCCAACTCCGCCGCATCTCCCTCGGCCAGCGGTGCCGCCGCGAGCGGTGCACAGCACAGAGCCGGCTCGGTCACCCTGGCCATCGTCTTGGCGGCCATCGATCCTCCATCCATTGACGGTTGTCGATTGGTATGGTTATCTATCGACAGCGATCAATCTACCGGAGGTCACCATGTCCCGTGTCCAGCTCGCGCTCAACGTTGACGATCTCGACGCCGCCATCGGCTTCTACTCCAAGTTCTTCTCGGCCGAGCCGGCCAAGGTCCGGCCCGGCTACGCCAACTTCGCCATCACCGAGCCCCCACTCAAGCTCGTCCTCATCGAGAAGGCCGGCGAGGGCGGCAGCCTCAACCACCTGGGCGTCGAGGTCGAGTCCACCGACGAGGTCGCCGCCGCTCAGGCCCGTTTGAACGACGCCGGGTTGGCGACCGCCGTGGAGGACGGCGTGGCCTGTTGCTATGCCCGCCAGGACAAGGTCTGGGTGGACGGCCCCTCGGGCGAACCGTGGGAGATCTACACCGTCCTCGAGGATGTCGAGATGCCGAACGGCCAGCTGCGGACCATCGACCCGCAGACGGGCGCGATCTGCTGCGCGGTGGCCAACGACGACGGCAGCCTCAACGCCGACACCACGGCGTGCTGCTAGCGAGTTCACTCAGCAGCAGTTGACTCATCATCTGATGAGTGACATTCTCGACTGGTGCGCAGTGACGTGGAGGACCGTGCCGCTCGCCACGCCGCGCTCGGCGACCCGCACCGGCTCGGGATCGTCGACGAGCTGACCGTTTCGGATCGGACGCCGGCTGAGCTGCAGGCCGTCCTCGGATGCCGTTCCAACCTGCTGGCCCACCACCTCGACGTCCTCGAAGCCGCCGGGTTGATCAGCCGTCACCGTTCCAGCGGCGACGGGCGCCGGCGCTACGTCCGGATCGAACCGGAAGCCACCGCCGCCCTCGCCGTCGGTCCCAGCGTGACCCCGCAGCCGGCGTTGTTCGTGTGCAGCCACAACTCCGCCCGCTCCCAGCTGGCGGCGGCCTTGTGGCAGGAACTGACGCACGAGCCGGCGAGCAGTGCCGGTACCCATCCTGCCGATCGGGTCCATCCCGGTGCCGTTGCCGCTGCCCGTCGCGCCGGTCTCGACCTCTCCGCCGCCAGGCCGACCTCGCTCGATGCGATCGGCGAGCTGCCCCCGCTCGTCATCACGGTGTGCGACCGTGCCCACGAGGAGCTCGACCGGCCAGGATGGCGCCACTGGTCGGTGCCCGATCCCGTTCCCGAGCGGCGGCCGGCCGCGTTCGACGCGACCGTGATCGAGCTCCGGCGGCGCATCTTCGACCTCGTACGAGCGGCGTCGTGAGCAAGCTGGCCCGCCAGGTCGAAACCGGCGTCGGCGGTCTCGACCTCGACCTCGCCCGCCGACTGACCGCCGAGGGCCTCGGCACGGCCTTTCTCATCGTCGCCGTCATCGGCTCCGGGATCATGGCCAGCAACCTGTCGCCGAGCGACGTCGGCCTCCAGCTCTTCGAGAACGCCGTCGCCACCGGTGGGGCGCTCGTCGCTCTCATCCTCATGTTCGGTGCGGTGTCCGGCGCCCACTTCAACCCGATCGTCACCCTCGTGGACCGATCCTTCGGGTCGATCAGCACCCGCGACACCGTCGCCTACATCGCCGCCCAGATCCTCGGCGCATGCCTCGGCGCCGTCATCGCCAACCTCATGTTCGAGCTGCCCGCCGTCGATTGGTCAACCGAGACGCGCTCGTCCGGGGCGCTCTGGCTCTCGGAAGTCGTAGCCGCTCTCGGTCTGCTCCTGGTGATCCACGGCTGCGTCCGCACCGGGCGGGCCAACGTCGTGTCCTTCGCCGTCGCCGCGTGGATCACGGGCGCCTACTGGTTCACCTCGTCGACCAGCTTCGCCAACCCCGCCGTCACCATCGCCCGCACGATGTCGGACACCTTCGCCGGCATCAAGCCCTCGTCGGCTCCGATGTTCATCCTCATGCAGCTCCTCGGCGCCGCCATCGCCATCGCACTGATCCGCTTCCTCTATCCCCGAGAGGTCACCGATGTCTGAGCACGTCCCGGAGGTCCTGTTCGTCTGCGTCCACAACGCCGGTCGGTCGCAGATGGCGGCCGCTCTCCTCGCCCGTCACGCCGGCGACCGCGTCGTCGTCCGCTCCGCCGGCACCGCTCCCGCCGACGAGGTCAACCCCGCCGTCGTCGACGCCATGCGCGAGATCGGCATCGACCTCGCCGCCACCGGCGCTGCCCCGAAATCCCTCACCGAGGCCGCGGTCCGTCAGTCCGACATCGTGATCACCATGGGATGCGGCGACACCTGCCCGTACTTCCCGGGCACCCGCTACGAGGACTGGTCCTTCGACGACCCGGCGGGCAGGAGCCTCGAAGAGATCCGACCGATCCGCGACGAGATCTCCCGCCGTGTACTCGCGCTGGTCGAGGAGCTCACGGCCAAGGAGGGCGCAGCATGACAACAGACATGGCCAGCCTGACTCTGGCGCAGCGGAACCTCGTCAAGACGGCGGCCGGGCCGCCTCCAGGATGAGTTCGCCGGCATCTTCGCCGCCGAGACGATCGAACGCTTCATCGCCGACAGCCTGGACCAGCTCCTCGGCACGGCCAAGGTCACGACCTTCGTGCCAATCTTCGTCGAGCGGTTCACGCGCGACCGCCTGCGCGCCTTGGCCAAGGTCGAAGGCAGGATTGAAACGACCGTGCCCTCGGTGCTGTTCCTCTGCGTCCACAACGCCGGTCGGTCGCAGATGGCGGCGGCATGGCTGAAGCGGCTCGCGGGCAGCAGCGTCACGGTCTACTCCGGTGGCTCACTGCCCGACAGCGAGGTCAACCCGGCGGCGATCGACGCCATGGCGGAGGTGGGCATCGACATCCGCAGCGAGTACCCCAAGCCCTGGACGGATGAGATCGTCCAGGCCGCCGACGTCGTCGTCACGATGGGCTGCGGCGACGCGTGTCCCATCTTCCCCGGCAAGAAGTACGAGGACTGGGACGTCCCCGACCCCGCCGGGGCCGACGTTGCCGCCGTCCGCACGATCCGCGACGACATCGGCGAGCGAGTCCGCCACCTGATCACCGAGCTGGAACTGACCTCCTGAACCGGTGCCCCACCTGCTCCGTCCGTTGGCGGAAGGGCAGCCCGCATCTCGCCGCCAGCGAAATGCGCTTCATCCTCCACCTCACGGCGCCGAGGTGGCCGCCGCCGACTCCACGATGAACTGAGCCGGCAGGCTGTACCACGACGCCGCCGCCGCGACGCCACAAACGACCGCCAAGACCACGAACGCCGGCGGGTAGCTCCCCAGGATGGCGGCGATGCCGGCTCCCGCGGCCGGCGCCAACGCCATCGCCGCCGTCGTCGGCAACGCCAGGACGCCGTTCAGCGTGGCGTAGTGCGTCGCCCCCCACCGGTCAGTGATGGCGGTTGCCTGAAGGAGCGTGAACGAGCCCCGGACCGCCCCGACCACGAGCGTCAGGCCGAGGAGCAGGCCCGCTGGACCGGGCACCAGCCCGAGCACCGCGATGGCCGCGGCCTCGACGCCAAGAATGGCAACCGTGCGGCCTCGCACACTGGTGGCCGCCGCCAGTCTCCGGTACCCGAGTCGGCCGAGCACCTGTCCGACACCGCCCAACCCGAGGGCGAACGCCGCCAGTTCGGTCGACAACCCCCGACTGGTGAGCAGCGGCACCGTATCGAACACGACGGCGAACGCGGCGAGGGCGCCAACACCGAAGGCGACCGCGAGCATGCGAAACGCCGGGGTCCGCAGGATCGTGGCGATCTCGTCGCGATGCTGCGGACTCGTGACGACGGATGCGGGCCAGGCCGGTCGCAAGAAGACGGCATGGAACGGGATCGTGACAACGGCGAGCACGATCGCGAAGATCACGTACGTCGCCCGCCAACTCGAAACGCCCAGCACCAGACCCGTGAGCGGAGCGAAGACCGTGCTGGAGAACCCCGCGACCAACGTCAAGGTGGTCAGCGCACGCACCCGCCGTTCGCCATACCACCGCGTCAGTGCCGCGAATGCCGGCTGGTAGAGCACACCCGCCATGGCGACACCCGCCACCAACCACCCCAACCAGAACACGACAAGACCGGGCGCGGTCGCGATCGCCAGGACTGCGGGGACGGCGAGCACGGACCCGGCCGTCATGATCAGCCGAGGACCGAACCGATCCAGCCAGCGCCCGACGGACACACCGACGCCCGCTGCCACCAGCTGGCTGGCCGAGAAGGCGGCCGCCACAACCGTGCGCGACCAGCCTGTGTCGTCGCTGATGCTGTCGGCCATCACCGGGAAGGCGTAGTAGAGCACGCCCCAGCTCACGACCTCCGTGACGCACAGCGCCGCCAAGGCCCTCGCCAGCGGCGTCCCTCGGTGGGATGGCACCGGAGACACGGCTGCCTCGACCATCGAGCCACCTTGACCGATGCATCGACCGATGTCAATGCTTTCACTCCGCAGGAGCGCACCGCCCCTTCACCACCGCTGACGGCCTCGAGGTTGGCTCCCCGATGACGGCGCGCTCAGGCCACCGTCGCCATCCTCCAGGGAGGCGCCGAACGCCCGCCGCCGTCCTCGACGATGATCGGTGGCATCCCATTTCGTCCCGATCGTCGCCGCGGCAGCGGACGCCAGCCATGCGCTCACCTCACGCGCTCGGCGTTGGAGCGGTCAGCGACGCCCGGGACCGCCGGCGTGGTCCGCACCGTCCAGAACTGGATCGGCGGCAGCAGTGAGAACCCGGGTGGGGTCGGCAGAGTGGAACCCGTCGCCGGCGCCTCTCTCACGACGCGAGCGCGAAGAAATCCGCGCTGGACGCGAGCGCAGCGAGACGCTCACGGCGATCGCCGCCGCGCTCGGGCGGGCGGCGTCGACGGTGTCGCGTGAGGTCGCCGCCACCGGGAGAACAATCAGGCGTGGCAGGACCACCGTCGGGCCGGTGAGCGATCCCGACGCCCAAGCCCTCGAAGCTCTCGCACCGCCGGGTCGCCTGTGAGTGTGTGGTGTGGCGATGAGTTCGGGACCGTCGAGCCGTCTCACTGGTATGAACGCCGCCGAGATCGCACCGCCGATGGGGGTGACGATCGACGATGCCCGGGCGATCGTCGCGCCTCTCCCTCGTTCCTACGAGGCGCTTGTACGCCACCGTGTGAAGTTCCGAGTCGGCCAGATGGTGTATGCGACGTTCTCGCAAGACGAGACGATCATGGGCTTCGCCTTCCCCCGGGAGGAGCGGGAAGCGCTGGTGACCTCCGAGCCCAACAAGTTCCTCATGCCCGAGCTATCCGACATGCGGTACCGATGGGTCCAAGTCCGACTCGACGCCATCGACCTCGAAGAGCTGCAGGAGCTGCTCATCGACGCGTGGCGGATGGTCGTACCCAAGAAGGTCGCCGCCGCCTATCAGGATTGACCGGGGCGCGGTCGCCGGCGCGGCGCCGTTGCCGATCACTCTGGGCACTAGGGCCGCTTGCCGTAGCCGAGGGCTTCGACGATCTTGCCGTCTCGCACCCGCATGAGGTTCACTCCCCGGTAGTTCTCGGCGCCGCTGATCCGCCAGCGGATGACGGACCGGTCACCGTCGACGTCCACGTGCTCGACCTCGAAGCGGATCGACGGCTCGGTCACGAGTCCCTGCCAGCCGGCGAGGCATTCGTCATATCCGTTCCAGACGTTGCCGTCCGGCTCCGGGCCGGTTCCTTCCATGATGCAGTCCTCGGCGATGATGTCGACGAGCTTCTCCGGCGCCCGCTCTCGGAACGCGGCGTTGAACTGGTCGATGACGGTTGCGGTGTCCTTCATGGTGTTGGTCATGAACGCATCCTCCGTAGTAGGCGGTCGTGCAGCAACTCCCTGGAGCGATCGCAGCGATGGCCAGTCATCCCGGGGGCGTGTGACGCGCCCGTCAGGATGCGCTGCGCCGCGGCGAAGCAGATCGCCGCCGGCGACACCTCGCGTCAAGCGGTAGCAGGTGGTGGGTGGTCGAGGACGCGGGGGCGGTACTCGACGAGCTGGATGCGGCCGTCGAAGGTTCGGCTGTCGATCATGTCGAGCGCGACGTCGGGGTAGGCGTCGTAGATGCGTTCCGATCCGGTGGCGCCGGTGATCACCGGGAACATCACGACCCGGAACCGATCGACGAGACCAGCGCACAGCAGCGACCGGGACAAGCTCAGGCTTCCGATCGTGCTCAACGCACCCGAGCCCTTCTCCTTCATCGCCCGGACGGCGTCGACGGCGTCGTCGCGGACGAGCGTGCTGTTGGCCCACGTGAGGGGGTCGTCGAGCGAGGACGAGAACACCACCTTCGACGCGCCGGTGAGCCCGCCGACGGACGCCTCTTCGTCGACGCTGAACTCGTCGGTCCCGTTGGGCATCTCGCCGGCGGCGAAGCCGGACATCAGCCGATAGGTCCTCGAGCCCATGAGATAGGTGACCTCGGGCTGCTCCTCGAGCCATGCGAGGTACTCGGGTCCCTGCAAGCCCCACCAGCCGGGCCAGCCCTCCCCTGACGCGTAGCCATCGAGCGAGGTGATGAAGTCAACGAGCAGTTCGCGCATGGACGCCTCCTTGTTCGTTCCGCATCTGCTACACGAGCTGGCCGACGGGGCGAACGGCGTCGAGCACGAGGTCGAGATCGAGCTCCACGAGGTGACCGGCAAGCCGTGCGGATCCACCAGGCCAGGTCCAGCTCGTGGCCGCGATCCTCAGCCTCACGCCGGCACCATGAAGCTGTACTGGATGCCGGCGATGCGCGGCCCGCTCGGAGCGTCGACGACGACGAACGAGACCCGGGTCTCTTCTGGCAACGGGTTGCCGCGAGCCTCGCCGCGGGCGTGTTGGTGGGCGATGACGACACTGGTCCCGTCGTTCACGGTCCGAACGTCGACCTGATCGAGCTCGAGGTCGTCGTAACGCAGTTCGGGCCCGACACGGTCGAGCCAGGCGTCGCGCCGCAGCACGAACCCGACGGGCCCGATGCCGACGAACTCGTCGGCAAGTACCGCATCGAGCTGGTCACGGTCACCGCGACGTTCCGCGTCGCGCCAGGTGTCGAGCAGGGTGGCGATCGTGGTCATCGGTGTTCCTTCCTCTGGAAAGCGGCGGCGTTGTCAGCGAGTCGTTGCACGAGCCGGCGCAGCGTCGCGATGTCTCGATCGCTGAGGCCGGCGCGGAGCTGCTCATCGAAGTCGCGCACGACAATGAGGAGCGAGAAGAACAACGCCTCGCCCTGGTCGGTGAGGGCGACGTCGTGAACACGGCGGTTGGTCGGGTTTCGGGTACGGGTGACGAGACCGCTCGCCTCCATGCGGTTGAGGTGGTGCGTGAGCGTCGGACCCTCCAGCCCGAGCGCGTCGGCGATCGACTGCTGCGACGGGTGAACGCCACCCTTCAGCGATGCCAGCACGAGCCAGGTCGCCAGCGAGCCGCCGGCATCGGCGACCGTCGTCTCGAACGCACGGTTCAGCGATCTCGCCGTCCGAGTGACCAACAGTCCGATGGGCTCGGCTGCCGGCGACGCGTCCACACCCGCGAAAGATAGATGTCTAATGCTTCGATGTCAATGGGTTCGCGGGTCGACGTATACGTGGACATCCGTGCCTCCTCGGATCGCGTTTGGTGCTGTCCGTCCGTTCAGTAGACGACGAAGGCGACCCGAACTCATCGGCGGGGTGTCCTGACCAACCCGCTGGGTCCCGTGCACGAGCGGAGTACGAACGGCCGAGAGCTGGTTCGCCACGCTCAAGACCGAGCTCGTCTACCGCATCGTGCTCGCCACCAAGACCGACGCGCGTCGACGGATCATCACCTCGATCGAACGCTGCAATAGCGTCCGCCGTCACAGCCACTGCGGCTTGTAGTCACCCATCGACTTGAGAAGATCATCCCACCAGCGGCAGCCACCGCGTAACCGGAACCCTCCACGATCCGAGGGAAGTCCAGTTCGCCGGGCCTCGTTGCCGAGGTAGCTCCCTGGCCCGCACGCCCACGGGCGTCCGTCGCTGTCAGGTGAGGATGTTGGCGAAGACCTGCCAGGCCAGCAGGCTCTTGGCGGTCAGGCTCAGCCACACGTAGACGCGCTCGCCGTGCAGGTAGTCGGCCCACCGTCCCCGTGCCCGGTACTGCAGCCACTGGTTCACGGCGAAGCAGTTGAAGAGCACGAACAGCGAGACGTAGATCCCGTACACGAAGCCGGGGACGTCACCACCGGCGCCGATGAGGTAGACGAGGATGGCGACCCACGGGAACGCGCCGGCGATGCACCCGAAGACGAAGGGAGACCAGTCGCGGGCGGGCCGACTCGGGGACGTCGTCTCCATGAGCCAGCCGAAGAGGATCATGGCGGCGTTGACGCCGAAGAGGGCGGTCAGCGCGGCGACGTCGGTGACGCCGGTGATCCCGGCGATCAGGACGACCATGAGCGAGGCCGACAGCGAGTACTCGACCCACCGGAAGCGGTTCCGAGCGGCGGCCAGCTCGCGGCGGTAGCGCGGGAAGCCCCACGGCGAGGCGACCGAGAGGTGGAAGACGGCCGAGAGGAGGGAGAACAGCGCGACGCCGATGGCGAGCGGGTAGCGGAACAGCTCCTCCATGGCCGGGGCCTGCGCCGGCTGGCCCGGGGGTCCGGTCGCGAACGCAGCCGTGACCGGCAGCGAGACCTCGTTGGAGAGGAGGATCATCGCCATGGCCTGCAGCGTGTGCGCGAACCCGATGGTGAGGTTCAAGCGGCGCAGGCGGCGCGCTGCGGCGTTCGACACGTCGACGGCGGGTGCGGGGGGTGGGTTGGTGATCTGCGTGGTGGTCATGGTCTGGACACCTCCGTACCGGGTGGGACGTGGCCGCGGGAGCGGACACGGCGCCTGGCGGCCGACGACGCCCTCGCGAGCTACGTCCTCTTGGCGGTGATCAACGGCAGCGCCGCGGCGAGCAGGTCGGAGAGTCGCTGGCCGGGGCGCCCGCTCAGGACGGGGACGCCGTGCTGCTCAGCCGCTTGCCGGGCGGCGCTCGTCGCCGCGCGACCGGCCACGGTGACGGACAGCACCAGCAGATCGGGTCGCTCCCGCTCCAGGAAGGCGGCCAGATCCGACGCTGGGATGTCGCTGGCGAGATGGTGGACGCGCCAACCGTCCCAGCGCAGCGCGATGGCGGCCATCAGTGCCGGGAGGCCGTGGTGCTCGCCGGCCGGGGTGCTCACGACCGCCGTGCCCCGCACCCGGGTGCGGCGGGTCGGTAGACGGGCGAGGACGCGCTCGCAGATCGCGCTCGCTCGGTGCTCGTCGGCCACGGTCGCGGTTCCCGCCGCCCATTGGTCGCCGATCCGGCGCAGCACGGGGGCCAGTAGCTCGTCGCACAGCTCGACGGGCGAGACGCCGCCCTCAGCGAGGCGGTCGACCACGTCGCGAGCGGCGCGCTCGTCGCCCGCGTCGAGCGCGGCGGCGAGCCGCTCGATCTGATGGTCCCAGTCCCGGACCTGAATCCGTCTTGGCGGGCGACCGTTGTTCCGGCGCGAGGCGAACCGGTCGAGCTCGGCGCGCCCGACGCGGTAGGTCTTGCCCACCTTCACCGCGGGGAGGGCCCCGTTCCGGACCCAGCCGTAGGCCGTCTGGTAGTGCACGCCCAGGACGCGGGCCGCCTCGGTGAGATCGAGGCTGTCGGCGTCACCCGTGTCGTTCGTCATCATGCTGATCTTCGCCGCGTGTCGGGGAGGACTCGTGACTCATCGAACCTCGGTCACTTCGGCGAGCAGGGTCGCTCGGGGCGGAGCCCTCGCCCCCCAGGATGTTCCCGGGGGGCGAGGGCGGTGGGGGGAGCAAGGGGTCAGCTGGCGGGCAGCAGGACACCGTCGATGACGTGCACCACGCCGTTTCCGGCCTCGATGTCGGCCTTGGCCACCGACACGGTGTTGCCGGAGGCGTCGGTCAGGGTCACGCCACCGGGGGCCACGCCCACCGTGAGGGTCTGGCCCTCAACCGTGGTCACGACCATGCCGTCCTTGAGCGATCCAGACAGCACCTCGCCCGGCACGACGTGGTAGGTCAGCACCGAGGTGAGCTGGGCGCTGTTCTCGGGCTTCAAGAGGTTGTCGACGGTGCCGGCCGGCAGGGCGCCGAAGGCCTCGTTGGTCGGCGCGAAGACGGTGAACGGGCCGGGGCCGGTCAAGGTGTCCACCAACCCGGCCGACTTGACGGCGGTGACGAGGGTCGAGAAGTCGGCGTTGCTCGTCGCGACGTCGACCACCGTGGCGGGCTCGGCGGCCGTGCTTGGGCCGTCCGGCACGACCGTCGTGGCCACGGCGGTCGCCGCCGGCTCGGCGGCGTTGTCGCCGCCGCACGCAGCGACGCCGAACCCGAGCGCACCCACGGCCGTCGCGACGACCAACCAACGCGGAACTGACATTTCTGATCTCCTTGGTTCCTGGGTTCCTCCTCGAATCGGGAGGAACGGCGTACGACATTGATAGCACTAAAGATGACTAAAAATCAAGCGCCTCGATCACCGTCACCCCAGCCGCCACCATCCGCCCGCACCCTGGCCGACGTCGGCCCGCTGAGACGCACGCTCGCCGACGCATTCGCCCACGACCCCGTCTTCAGCTGGTGCATCCCGGACGCTTCCCGCGAGCGAAGATCCTGCCGAGCGTGTTCAGGCTGTTCGCCCAGGCGGTGCTGCCCTTCGGGCAGAGCGAGCTTGCCGCGAGCGGCAGGGGCACGACGCTGTGCGTTCCCGCCGGTCAGCCTCCGATCGCCGACGACGAGGTCGACGAGGTCGACGATTTCTCGGCAGCCGTGTGCGACCTCGTCGGCGAGGACATGGAACGCACTGGGGCAACCATGGCGATGCTCGACGAGCACCACCCGAGCGAACCGAACCGCTTCCTCTGGTTCATCGGCGTGGAGTCGGCAGCCCAGGGACGCGGTCTGGGATCAGCCTTGCTGACCTCGATGCTGCAGCGATGCGACCGAGATGGCACCGCCGCGTACATCGACGCCACCAGTGAGCACAACCGCCGAGCGGTCGGTCCGTGGTTCACCGCCCATGTGGGCGATGTGGCGCAAGCCCAAGGTGGTCGGAGCCGCTGAGGCGTCCGGGCGGGTCTCACACACTCGCCCGGGCATCTCGCACCACTGATGACCGTGGGTGGATGAAGGCGGAGCCGCGCGCTCGATCACGTTGCCCTTCATCGGGCCGATAGATCATTCGTTACCCAGCTCATCGAGACGCGTTGGAAGCGGTACGGCAAGGACCGGGTGTACGTGAAGACCGCTGACGGTGACGACGTCGGCCACGTTGACCTAGGTCCACACCCCGGTGGCGACCAGGACGCCGAAGGTCCGAGGAGGTGGTCACGAGCAGCGACGAACCCGGCCGATCACCAGGTGAGAATCGTCTTGCCGGCGGCGGCGCCGGCGCGGACACGGCTGATTGCTTCGCCCGAGTCCTTCATCGAGTACGTGCGGTCGATCGCAGGCTTGACCGTTCCGGACTCGATGAGAGGGCGCAGCTCGTCGAGATCGGCAGCGTTCTCCTTCGAGGCCAGCATCGCCAGGGTCTGGCTCACGAACGGCGAAAGCAGTGCGGCGGTCAGTGAGCGTTCGAAGCCGCCGAGCCATCGCCCACCGGTCTCACCGCCGACGATCACCAACGTTCCATGTTCGGTGAGGATCCGACGGAGGTCACGGAGGCGGCGGTTGCCGCCGGTGTCGATGATCACGTCGTACCGCACGGCGCTGTTGGCGAAGTCCTCGAGGATGTAGTCGATGACGTGGTCGGCGCCGAGTGATCGGACGAGGTCGAGCTTGCCGGTGCTGCACACACCAGTCACCTCGGCCCCAGCGGCCTTGGCAATCTGCACGGTGAACGTCCCGACGCCGCCGGACGCGCCAACGATCAATACCCTATGGCTCCGTTGCACGTTCGCCTTGCGGATGGCCTGGAGGGCGGTGACTCCTGAGATCGGCGCGGCGGCTGCCTGCTCGAACGAGAGGTTGGCCGGCTTGCCGGCGATGGTCGCGACGTCCGCCGCGACGAACTCGGCGAGGGCGCCGTCGCAGGTGCCGTAGACCTCGTCGCCCGGCTCGAATGTCGTGACCTCCGGACCGACGGAGACGACAGTGCCGGCGAACGCCCTCCCCGGGTTGGAGGCCTTCGGCGCACGAAAGCCGAAGCCCATGAGGCGCATCGCATAGGGCATGCCGGTCATGCAATGCCAGGTGCCCATGTCGACGCTGGCGGCGCCGACGCGCACCAGGACTTGATCGTCGGCGGTGCTCGGCGTCGAGGTCACTGCGTACTCGAGCACGGTGAGGGGATCAGTCCCGTAGCGGTTCTGGACGATGGCCTCCATCGTCTCGCCCGCGGCCAACGGGCGCGTGCTCGTCGAGTGGTTCCTCGTGATCTTCATCAGGACTCCAATGCTCGCTGACTTGCCGGTGCGCCGTGGACGATGAAGTCGCCGATGGCGCGCATCGAGGCGACGATGTCGGCAGGGGCCTTGTCGACCGAGCCGGCGTTGAAGGGAGGTTGCGGGTCGTACTCCAGAAGGAGTTGGACGGCCATGGCGTTCCGTTGACCGGCGATGTCAGCGGCGAGCGTGAGCGCCATGTCGAGGCCGGCGGACATCCCCGCGGCGGTGATGTACTTGCCGTCGCGAACGACGCGCTGCGGAGACGGCAGCGCGCCGAGGCCGGCAAGCCAGTCGGCGGCGAGCCAGTGCGTCGTGGCTCGCCGGCCGGTGAGGATCCCGGCGGCGGCCAGGACGATGGCGCCAGTGCACACCGAAGTGGTCCAGGTCGTGTTGTCGTCGGCGGCGCGGATCCAGTCCTGGACCGTGCCCGGGCGCGAGCATGGCGTCCTGCCTCGAGCCGGACCAGCCGGGGATGACGAGGACGTCGGGGGTCATCACCTCGTCGAGCGCAGCGTCCACGACGATAGCGAGGCTGCGGGTGTCGCACCGGACCGGACCGCGCTGCACACCGACGACGACGGTCTCGGCGCCGGGAAGCCGGCTCAGCACCTCGTACGGCCCAACGGCGTCGAGTGCGGTCATGTGGTCGTAGGCCAAGATCGCGATCTGCATGTCACCACGGTGGGGCTAAGGGGGGAGCAGCCACATCGGGCAGGACCCCTCAGATCCGTCTCAGGCCATCCCGACCCGCTGTGCGACGGCCGCTGCTTCGACGCGGCTGCTCACGCCCAGCTTGCGGAGGATGTTTGACACGTGCACGCTGGCGGTCTTCTCCGAGACGTAGAGCTCGGCCCCGATCTCTCGGTTCGTGCGTCCGGCTGCGACGAGAGCGAGGACCTCGGACTCCCTCGAGGTCAAGCCGAGTCGAGTGGCGTCCCCTTCGCCGAGCGCGCGCACTGCTGGGACTTCCAGGCTGATGCGCGCGCGGCGCGCAAGCGCCTCCACGTCGGCGACGAGAGGCTGAGCGCCGAGACCTGCGGCGATTGCGTGGGCGGCGCGGATGGCCTCGACCGCCCGGGCGGCTGCGCCACCGGTCGCTGCGGCTTCAGCCTCCAGCAACTTCGCCGATGCGGCGAGCCAGGCATCGCCGACCTGCTCGGCTGCGCTCGCGGCCCTGGCGAAGGCATCGGCGTCGGCCTTGGTCAGCCTCGTGATCATCGCCGCTGCGAACGAGAGGTCCGAGGTTGTCGCAGGGCTGTTCGAGGAGGGGTGGGCGCGCCCGCCCTCGAGGCGGCTTTCGAGCTCGTCCGCAACGGCCTCGATGTCGACAGGCTCCTGGCGAGCGAGACGGTCGAGCGTCAGCTCGACGTTGGCGGTGATGAAGCCGGCGGTGAACCGGGCGACGAGCCGGGGCTCGGCGCCTGGATCGGGAGTCAGCGCCCGACCGGCGATCGTCGCTGCGCGCTCCCACTCCTTTGCGGCCAGGTGGACATCGATGACTGCGGCGTCCTTGATGGCATCGCTAAAGGCGTCCGAGGGGTGTGCCCGAAGGCGAGCGACGAGGTCGACAGCGGCGGCGCGGTCGCCGCGACGTGCGGCGAGGGATGCTGCAGCGGAGTCAAGCTGAATGGCCCCGATCGGTGTCGATTCGACTGCTGCGGCTCCGGCGAGGATGTCGTCTGCCTCCGTCCATCGCCCCAGTCTCACCAGGCAGCGCGCGGCCACTCCGTGGTGGAACGTGCCGAAGCTGCTCTCGAAGCCGGCTCGTTGCGAAACCGCGGCACCGTCGAGGGCGATGCGGAGCGCGTCCTCGGTGTCGCCGACCTCGAACGAGATCATGGCCAGCATCGCGTTGGCAAGGGCCCAGCGGTGCGGCGCAATGGTTGCGTCGACAGCCGCTCGACAGGTGTCTATCCCAGCTCGGACCTGGCCTTCGAGCGTCTCGACGACACCGAGCACGCGCCGCGCCGCGGACCGAGCCGCTGCGTCGTCCGGCGCCGCGACCTCCAACGCCCGGTTGGCCCAGTGCGCCGCTCGGTCGAAGTGGCAGAACATCAGGTCAGCTTGCGCGAGACCGCCGTAGGTCAGAGCGGCGCCCGCGTCGCTGCCCTCGCCGGCCGCTTCGAGGAGCGCGGCCGCGCGGGCATAGGTCTCGGCGCTCTCGGCCATGGCGCCCGACGACCACAGGAACCGAGCAAGGCGTTCGTACTGCCAGGCGGTCCCGAACGACGCGTCACCGACGACGGCGCATGGGCGGCCGGCAGCGTGCTCGGCGATGGCCCGCCGAGCGAGTTCGACGGCCAGGTCGTTGCGTCCGGTCGCGCTCATCAGGTCGGCGGCTTGCCAGAGCCTGGGGATCAGTTGGTCGTCGTGCTCGGTTCCAGCGCATCGATCCCACAGGTCGAGGATCCGTTCCAGGTGCGCGAGGCACGCCGCAGGCGCCATCCGCTCTGCGGAGTCAGCAGCGTCGAACAGCGCGGCGAAGGCGCCCTGTTCGTCGCCAGCGTGGGCGAGGTGGAAGGCGAGCTCGCCGGCGGCGTCGCTGGTCGTGAGCGCGAATCGCGGTTGGTCCTGCAGCGCGGCGGCGATGGAGGTATGGAGCCGGCGTCGCTCGGTCGGCAGCGCGGCGTTGTAGGCGACCTCACCGATCAGGGGATGTCGCACGCGGTACGCATCCGATGCTGGATCGACGATCACGAGGCGAGCATCGAGCGCGGCCCGGACCGCGGCTTCGGTCGCGGCCTCGTCGAGCTCGACCACCGCCGTGAGGAGTGCAGGGTCGGCATCTCTGCCGATCGCCGCGAGCGCGGCGAGGACGTGTCGAGCGGACCGATCGAGGTCTGCGACGTCCGCCTCGAGCAGCTCCGACAACAACGACGGGATGGCTTCACCGGCGAGATGCGCAGCGACGAGCTCCTCGGTGAAGAACGGGTTGCCCTCTCCCCGACGGACCAACTCGTCGACCAACGACGGCGGCGCTGGGATGCCGAGCACCGAGGTGGCGTGCAGAGCGACCGAGCGGCGATCGAGTCCTTCCAGCGCGATGCGCTCGACCGTGCTCAGGCGGCTGAGCTCGGCGAGCCGGCGGCGCATCAGCGGATCGCGTGCGACCGCATCGGTGCGGAAGGCGCCGACGACCACGACGCGCTCGTCGACGAGGTTGCGGACGACGTGCTCGAAGAGGTCCCAGGTGGCAGGGTCGCCCCAGTGCAGGTCGTCGAAGCCGATGATCACGGTACCGTGCGCGCCGAGTTCGCCGAGGAGATCGAGGGTCAGCGTAAAGAGATCTCCGACGCGCCCTGCACCTTCGATCGAGAGCTGCACGAGCGAATCGAGGGAGGTGAGCTGCAAGGCGTCCAGTCCGCGCTGGAGCTGACGCACCAGATCGACGAGCGGTGCGAGCGGGATGGCGTCACCGCCAACGTGCACGCACCTCCCGAGAAAGAGTGCCGCTCCGGTGCTCCGGGCCGCCTCGGCCAGCAGCGTCGACTTTCCTATGCCCGGGTCGCCGCTGACGAGCAGGACCGCGGGCTCACCCGCGCCGGCCCGATCCAGGGCTCGGGCGAACTGCGCGAGCTCGTCGTCGCGCCCGAGGATCACGGTGTCTCCTGATCGGCCTCCCATCCCGGTCGCAGTATGCCGGGTCGTGGACGCGGCGGGTGGTCGTGTCTGCCGGGCCGCGGTCTTGGGATCAGTCCCTCGTTGGCCTGGACGCCGCTCGAGCTCGTGCAGCGAGGAGGGACGCCGACAGAACACGTGAACGGTCCGTCGCCGCCGGCGACGAGGACAGGTCGGATCCCGATTCCGCCGTAACCGTTGGTCGGGCGAGACGCCGAGGTCACACGTCTGGCCGAGCTGCTCGAGTCCCACCGTGCGCTGACGCTCACGGGACCTGCCGGCGCGGGCAAGACGCGCCTCGCCATCGCCCTCGCCTGACCGAGCCGAGCGGAACGCCAAGACCATGGAATCCACGCTGCAGGCGGTCAAAGCCGCCGCAGAAGCCTCCGCATAGGCCACAGAGCAGGGCCGGTGACAGGCCGGTGCAAGGTCGCCCGAAGGTCCCTGCGGTCCCATGGGGTCGGTTGACCGGCAGGGAGGGCGCCATGAGTTCGACACGGGCGACAATCCGGACGGGCAGTCGGCGCGCGGGCCGCGATCTGAGGTGCCGTGCCCGATGTGAGGGCAGGCCCCTTACGCCGACGCTGAGGTCAGGCCCCGATCCGAAGGAGCAGCCATGACCACCACCCTCGTCGCCACCGTCGGCCAGAAGTTCACCGTCACCGGCATGACCTGTGGCCACTGCGAGATGGCGGTCACCGCCGAGCTGTCCAAGCTCCCGGGCGTCACCCGCGTCGAGGTCGACCTCGCCACCGGCACCGTCATCACCGAGAGCGTCGAGACCCTGCCCCTCGACGTCGTCGTCGCCGCCGTCGACGACGCCGGCTACGAGCTGGCCCGATGAGCACCACCACCCGGCTCGCCAGCTTCGGCGTGGCCCTCCTCGCCGTGCTCGGCCTCGGCACCGGTCTCGGTGCCGCCGTCGGGCCCGAGGTGGCCAAGACCGAGGCCGAAGCCCCGGCCCCGATCGGCCAGGGCGTCGTCTCCGCCTCCGAGGGCTACCGCTTCGTACCCGCCACCACCGGCCTCGACCGCGACGGGGGCACCTTCCGGTTCGCCATCGAAGACCAGCAGGGCCGAGCGGTCGCCAAGTTCACCCCGATCCACGAGCGTGACCTGCACCTCATCGTCGTCAACCGGGAGCTCACCACGTTCCACCACGTCCACCCGACCCTCGATGTCGACGGCACGTGGTCCGTCGACCTCCCCGCGCTCGACCCCGGCTCGTACCGGGCGATCGCCGACTTCCAGGTCGCCGACGGCCCCCGCCTCGCACTTGGGACCGACCTCGCGGTCGCTGGCCCGTACCAGCCTGCCGAGCTCAGCGAGCCGACGTGGGAAGCGATGACCGACGGCTACGAGGTGGAGCTCACCGCCGAGGGCAACGACGCCGGGGAGGTCACCGCAGCGTTGACCGTCCGGCGCGACGGCGACGTCGTCACCGACCTCGAGCCGTACCTCGGGGCGAGCGGCCACCTGGTCGCCATCCGCAGCGGTGATCTGGCCTACGCCCACGTCCATCCCGTCGACGACGGCCGGTCTGCACCCGGTGTCGTCACCTTCGACGCCGAGCTGACCTCCGCCGGTCGGTACGGCCTGTTCTTCGACTTCAAGCACGACGGGACGGTGCACACCGCCGCGTTCACCTTCGATCAGGGCCCCGTCACCAGCGCGCCCGACATGGGGATGTGAGACCGATGACCGACACCGACCACCCGCCTCGGCACGACCGTCGCTCTCGACATCGGGGGCATGACCTGCGCGTCGTGTGCAGCTCGGATCACGAAGCGTCTCAACAAGCTCGATGGCGTCGAGGCATCCGTGAACTACGCCACCGAGCAGGCCACCGTCACCCTCCCCGACAGCCTCACCATCGACGACGTCGTCGCGCAGGTCGAGGCGATCGGCTACACGGCGAAGATCCCCGCCGCCCACCGACGCCGTCACCGAAGCAGACGAGTCCGACGACACAGGGGTCGACCCGGAGTTGCGTGCGATGCGCAACCGGTTGCTCGTCGCCGCCGGCCTGGGCATCCCCGTCCTGATCATCTCGATGATCAACTCGTTGCAGTTCACGAACTGGCAGTGGCTCACCTTCACCTTGGCCTCCCCGGTCGTCCTGTGGGCGGCCTACCCGTTCCACCGGGCCGCCTGGAAGAACCTCCGCCACGGCGCCGCCACGATGGACACGCTCATCTCCGTCGGCACGCTCGCCGCGTTCAGCTGGAGCGTCTATGCGCTGTTCTGGGGTGAGGCAGGAACTCCCGGCATGAAGATGGGCTTCACGCTCACCCTCGAGCGGGGCGCTGGCCAGTCCGAGCTCTACTTCGAGGTCGCGTGCGTGGTCATCGTGTTCATCCTCGCCGGCCGCTACTTCGAGGCCCGGGCCAAGCGCACCTCCGGTGCGGCGCTGCGAGCGCTGCTGAACATGGGCGCCAAGGATGTCGCCGTCCTTCGCGACGGCGACGAGGTCCGCATCCCGATCGGCGACCTGGCCGTCGGTGACCGGTTCGTCGTCCGACCCGGCGAGAAGGTCGCCACCGACGGCATCATCGAGGAGGGCACCTCCGCCATCGACGCCTCCCTCCTCACCGGCGAACCCGTGCCCGTCGAGGTCGCCCCCGGCGATGCCGTCACCGGCGCCACGGTCAACGCCGGCGGGCGCCTCGTCGTGCGGGCCACCCGCGTCGGCGCGGACACCGCCCTGGCCCAGATCGCCCGGCTCGTCACCGACGCCCAGAACGGCAAGGCCCCCGTCCAGCGCCTCGCCGATCAGATCTCGGCAGTGTTCGTCCCCGTCGTCATCGGCCTGGCGATCGGCACCCTCGGGTTCTGGCTCGGCACCGGCGAGACCCCCGCCACCGCCTTCACCGCCGGCGTCGCCGTGCTGATCATCGCCTGCCCCTGCGCCCTCGGGCTGGCCACCCCCACAGCCCTCCTCGTCGGGACCGGACGCGGCGCGCAGCTCGGGATCCTCATCAAGGGACCGCAGATCCTCGAGTCGACCCGCCAGATCGACACCGTCGTCCTCGACAAGACCGGCACCGTCACCACCGGTCGCATGGCCCTTGTCGACATCACCGCCGTCGACGGCACCGACACCAACGAGATCCTCCGCCTCGCCGGTGCGCTCGAGGACGCCTCCGAGCACCCGATCGCCCAAGCCATCGCCGTCGCCGCTCACGACGCGCTCGGTGAACTTCCCCCCGTCGAAGGCTTCAAGAACGTCGAAGGCCTCGGTGTCCAAGGCGTCGTCGACGGCCACGGCGTGATCGCCGGCCGCGAGCGGCTCCTCGCCGACTGGGCCATGCCCCTCACCCCCCAGCTCGAGGCCGCCAAGACGGCCGCCGAGGACCTGGGCCAGACCCCGATCTTCGTCGGGTGGGACGGCGCCATCCGCGCCGTCATTGTCGTCGCCGACACCGTCAAGCCCACCAGCGCCGCCGCGATCAGCGAGCTTCGCGCCCTCGGGCTCGAACCCGTGCTGCTCACCGGCGACAACGAGCGAGCCGCCCGTGGCGTCGCCGATCAGGTCGGGATCGACACCGTCATCGCCGAGGTCCTGCCCTCCGACAAGGTCGAGGTCATCCGTCGCCTCCAAACCGACGGCAAGGTCGTGGCGATGGTCGGTGACGGTGTCAACGATGCCGCCGCCCTCGCCCTCGCCGACCTCGGCGTCGCCATGGGCACCGGCACCGACGTCGCCATCGAAGCGAGCGACCTCACCCTCGTCCGTGGTGACCTCCGAGTCGCCGGCGACGCCATCCGCCTCTCCCGCCGGACGCTTCGCACGATCAAGACGAACCTGTTCTGGGCGTTTGGGTACAACGTCGCTGCCCTCCCGCTCGCCGCCGCCGGCCTCCTGAACCCGCTGATCGCCGGCGCATCCATGGGCCTTTCGAGCGTGTTCGTTGTCTCCAACAGCCTCCGGCTCCGCCGCTTCCACGCGACGTCAGCCACCACCGACGTCTGACCGACGAACCGCAGAAGGGAACTCCGATGCCGAACCTCCCCCGTCAACCCCGCCCCACCGACACCCAGGCCATCCGCCGGGCGTGGGCGGACGAACGCGCCGCCGCCCGCCAGGCCCGGACCGCCGGTGACAGCCGCGCCGAGTGGCACCACCTCGAGCGAGCCCACATCCTCAGCCAGCCCTTCGCCATCGCCCACGTCCGGACGCACCTGACGATGCTCGGCTACGGGATCCGCCATCGCGACCGACGAGAGATCACCGGCCAGCTCGCCCGCCTCCTCGTCGCCGGCCCCGGCTCCGCGATCGGCCGCTACCCCCTCGGCAACCCCGGCGGCGCCAACGTCGATGCGCTCACCCCCATGCCGGTCCCCGGCGACCTCCAATCGATCTTCGCTCGAGCCACGCGGGAGCTGTCATGACCACCGCAATCACCCACGGCGCGACCACGCACGAGTCGACCACGACGACGAGGGCGCTCAGCTGGGGCGTTGCCGTCGGCGTCGGCCAAGGCGCCCTGGCGATGGCGTTCTGGTGGCTCGACCTTTCGACCGTGCACGCGCTCATGGTCACGCTGATCGCCGCCGTCTACATCGGGTTCGCGGTGTCCGACGGACGGACCAAGGTGATCATCGTCGAGTGCGCCGTCGTCGTCGCGCTCTTCACCGCCTCAGCGGCCGCCATCACCGTCACGCCCTGGCTCATCGTCGGCCTGTACCTTGCCCACGGCGCCAAGGACCTCTGGCAGCACCGCACCCAGTTCGTCCGCGGCACGCGTTGGTGGCCGCCATTCTGCTTCGCCGTCGACATGGCCGTCGCCGCGTTCGTCGTCGCCCAACTCCTCCTCGGCGTGAACTTCGGGTCGTAGCGCCGCCGTCGGACCTTCCACGCCGCGGCCGGCGAGGTCGCCCTACCACGCGGTGTGACACGAGGTAGCGACGCTCGCCGCCCGATGCTCCAGCAGTACCCGCGACACCACGTGTCGCTTCCTGACGGGCACCTGGTCAGGCTTTCAGACAGATCGCGCACCGTCACTCGCTGTCGTCGTAGAGGACCGGCTCGCCCGTCCGCATCGCCGTGATCGCGTCGCGAATCATGCGGTTCCAGTCCATCCACCAGAACTTCTGGCCGGCGTCCAGCTCCGCGCCCCAACCCACGAGGGTCTGCTCGACGGCAGCCTCGATCTGCGCTTGGCTTGGGGCACTCGGCGCCGTCGACATGACGTCAACATACGAGGCCGCCTCGGTCGGCGACGGCAGCATTTCGATGCACCGCTGGCGCGGGCCAGTCGTCGGGTGCGCTGTCATCGAGCCCGCCCGGCGCAGTGAAAGAGCGCTGCACTCCCACGAGCTTGCCTAACGGTTAGAGTACAAGCGTTACTTAGAGACGTGGCAGGTAACGGTTGTGGCAACACTGATCAGAAGCCGCTGGACCTCCTCGTTCGAGGGGATGAGTCGCCGCGACCGCCAGGGTTGCGACTACGACGTCTACCTCCCCGACCCGCTCGCCGGGTGGGAGCTTGCCCTTCCGGCCGATCTCGTCGCTGACCTCAGCGACGCAGAAGCAGCGATTCGCCGGCTGAACGCAGCCGGAACATCGCATGTCAGCCTCGAAGGGCTGGCGCGGTTCCTGCTCCGCGCCGAGTCGGTCGCCTCCTCGAAGATCGAGGGACTCGAGGCAGGGCCACGCCGGTTGCTCGACGCCGAGGTCGTGCTCGCCCAGGGTGGCGACGCCGCCGATCGGATCGCGGTCGAGGTGCTCGCCAACGTCGCCGCGATGGAGGCCGCCGTCGAGCTCGGCTCGTCTGACCGAGACCATCACCCTCGACGACCTCCTCGGGATCCACCGAACCTTGATGGAGCGGTCAGCGACGCCGGGGATCGGCGGCGTGGTCCGCACGGTGCAGAACTGGATCGGCGGCAGCAGCTACAACCCGTGCTCCGCAGCGTTCGTCCCGCCGCCACCGGACACCCTCGACGCGTTGCTCGACGATCTGCTCACGTATGTCAACCGGCGACGATCATCCTGCCCTCGTGCAGGCAGCGATCGCCCACGCCCAGTTCGAGACCATCCACCCGTTCGCCGACGGCAACGGCCGCACCGGGCGCGCGCTCATCCATGTCATCCTCCGCCGCCGTGGCCTCGCACCGCGCTTCGTGCCGCCCATCAGTCTCGTGCTCGCCACCTGGGCCAGCGACTACATCGCCGGCCTCACCGCGTACCGACACGTCGGGGCGCAGGACAGTCACGACCGATCCGACGGGCGCGGGCACCTGGTTGCGCACGTTCGCCACCGCCGCACACCGATCATGTGCGGACGCCGAGTCCTACGCGAGCAAGATCGAAGCGCTCGATGCACGATGGCGAGAACACCTCGGTCGCGTCCGCGCCAACTCGGCGGTCGAGCTGCTCCTCGACCTCCTGCCCGGGGTCCCGGTGATCACTGTCGACAGCGCCGCACGACTGATCGGGCGATCCGAGATGCGAACCGGCGAAGCCGTCAACCGTCTCGAAGCCGCCGGTGTCCTGCGTCAACGCAACGTCGGCAGACAGCGCTACCGAGTCTTCGAAGCAGCCGACGTCGTCGACCTGTTCACCGGCCTCGAACGAGCCCTCGCCAGCCCTGCCGGCGACACCGCCACGGCCGCACCGACCCGTCGGGTTCCGAGAAGACCAAAGTGAACTCCATCTCTGGGGGTCGTCGTTCAGCCTCAGAGATGCACGTGGGCGCGACGTCGATCTCGGCGAGCACCGTCTCGACGTTCGCCATCAGTGGGGACGAGGTCGCAAGCGTGAAACTGCGTCGTTGCGGGTGATTGCATCGCTCATGTCCAATCCTGTTCGGCGGTGGCGGATCGCCCGGTTCGCGTCATGACGGTGAGCGCGTCTTGTTCGATATCGCGGCGTCTGAGGCTCTGCATCGGCGGGTTGGTCGATGCCTCGTCGAGCGACTGCGAGGTGAGCGTGGACGAGCGTAACGACCGACGAACCTTCGCCGCAGGCGGCTGCGACGCGTTTCACCGAGCCGGCGCGGGTGTCGCCGACGGCGAACACGTCGGGTATGGAAGTGGCGAGGCTTTCGGGAGGAAGCCCGTCGGTCCATGATTCTTGGGGGACGTCGCGGCCAGTGAGCACGAAGCCGCGGGCGTCGCGCGTGACACCTGTCGGGAGCCATTCACAGCGCGGCTCGGCGCCGAGCAACAGGAACAGGCCGCCCCAGTCGCGGCGGGTGGTCTCGCCGGTGACTGTGTTGCGAAGCTCGAGCCATTCGAGCCGTGCTGCGCCACCGCCGTCGACGACCTCGCAACTCGGGTAGACGTCGATGCGGTCGTGGGCGGAGATCTCGTCGAGGAGGTATTGCGACATCGTCTGCTGCCGCATGTCGCGGCGGATGACGATGGTGACCGTGCGTGCGAACTGCGCGAGGTGCGGTGCGGCCTGGCCGGCGGAGTTGCCGCCGCCGCGACGACGACGTCGGCCCTGTCCATCTCACGCGTGGTGCTCATCGCGCTGCCGTAGAACACTCCGCTGCCGGTCAGGGGGTCGATGCCGGCGACGTTCAGCTTTCGGTATGCGGCTCCGGTGGCGATCACGACGGGGCGGGCGCGCACGTCGCCGCCGTCGGTGTGCACGAGATGGGGAGCCTCGCCATCGGCCAGGGTGAGGCCGGTGACGTCCCAGCCGACGATGAACTCGGCGCCGAACCACAGCGCTTGCATCCGCGCCCGCTGTGCCAATCGCATGCCGGAGATCCCGCGTGGGAAGCCGAGGTAGTTGCGGATCATCGAGCTCATCCCCGGCTTGTCCGCCGATCGCTTCGGGCGCAGCCCCCGAGCGTCGGCCACACCCACCAGGTTCAGGCGGTCCAGCAGCGGACCCGACAACGCCGCACCGGTCACCCCGGTCACGTCCTCGTCGGTCACCGTCGCCTTCACCACCGCCGCCTCACGGACGGGTCGGGCTCCGGCCGACCAGGGCCCTGGTCACGGGCCGGCCGCGGGGTCGATCACCACGACGCGGTCGCCGGCTCCTCGCTGGGTCGGACTGGCCGTCCAGCTGCCATCGTGATGGAGCCAGACCAGTGCGGCGGACCCGGGTGGGATGGCGGCCGCCTCCACCGTTCGAAACCCGTGTCCGGCGGCAATGGCGGCCGCCAGGCCGCTCCGAGTGAGCTCTGCGCTGAACGGGGCTTGCGTGAAGCGCTCGACCTCGGCGACGACGGCGGGTGCCTCGGTGTCGCGGTGTCCGGCAGGAAGGAGCCAGAGCTGGCTGCGCGGCAGCCGCTCCCGGAGGACACTGAGCGCAAGCAGATTCACCTCGTCGTCGTCGGAGGCGATGACCGCGCCGCCCATGTCCGCCAGCAGGTCGCCATCGGTGAGCTCGTGGATGAGACCGGTGTGGAGCCGGAACCCCTCGCTGTCCCTCGACGTCAGTTCGGTCCGTCCTCGCGCCACCAGCAGCGTCAGCACACCCTGCCGGGCCAGCTCGCCGGCAAGGCCGGCGGCCCACGGCGCCTCCGCGACGATCACGGCTCCGTGCGGTTCGGGCCGGGCCACGCGGAGCACCCGTGCCGCCGGGCGCGCGCCGAGGCCGTAGATAAGGGCCAGCGCGATGATCACGAAGAACGTCACCGGCATCAGGCTGGCGCTGTCCTCGCCGAGCTGACCGAGGCGGAGGGAGTACAGCGCTGCGGTCGATGCGGCGACAATGCCCCTCGGGGCCATGCAGGCCACGAAGGCCCGTTGGCGGCCGGCGATTCCCCGGATGCCGGCGGTGGACGCCGCCACTGCCGCCGGCCGCACGACCAGCACAAGCGCCGCGACCAACACGACGGAGCGGAGGAAGTGGTCGGTGAGCTGCCGCGGCTCTACGAGCGAGGCGAGCACAATGAACAGCGAGCCGATCAGAAAGGCCACGAGCGGCTCGCCGAACACCCGCAGCGGCGCGATCGGGACGAGGCGCTGGTTCGCGAGGACCAATCCCATCACCGTCGTCGCGAAGAGCCCAGCTTCCGCTCGGACGAGCTCCCCGCCGAGGTAGGCGACGACGACGAACATGATCACCACGGCGATCACGAGCTGATCCGGGATGACGAAGGCGCGCAGCGCCACGACAACCACGGCCGCCACCGCGATGCCGATGGCAGCGCCGGCGAGCATGACGAAGACGAACTGGCCCCAGACCGCCCGCACGGTGAACTCGTCGACGAAGAACGCGTTCAGGCAGAAGAGCCCGAGCGTGGCACCGATCGGATCGATGAGTATCCCTTCCCACCGGAGCATCGTCGACGCCGGCGGCGAGGGCCGGGCCAGACGCAGCAGCGGCTCGACCACCGTCGGACCCGACACCACCAAGATGGCCGCGAGCAGTGCCGAAAGTCGGCGCGTCTCGTGGAACAGGTTGTGCACGATGACCGTCGTGAGCACCCAGGTGACGAGCATGCCGATCGACACGAGGCGGAACACGGGCCGCCGGATCCCGTGCCCGAGGTCGCCCAGGTCGAGTGCGAGGCCGCCGAGGAAGAGCAAGAAGGCCACGCCCAGCGAGACCACCGTGAAGAGCGAGCCGCCGAAGATCTCATCGGCGTCCACCAGGCCGAGCGCCGGTCCCAGAAGGATCCCGCCGAGCAGGAGCAGGACGATCGACGGCAGTCGCAGCAACGCCGCCAGCCATTGCAGGCCAATGCCGGCGATGATGATGAGGCCGATCCCGAGTAGGACGTCGTTCTCCATGTCTCGGCTCCCGTTCGGCGGCGGTCGACTGGGCTCGGTCGGGTCGTTCCCGTGATCGACGCTACCGACCGAGTCGAAGCGTCGGTAGGGAACGCCGGAGCGTGTCGGTGAGCGCGCCGATCGAGGACTACGCCATCATCGGGGATACGTCGACGGTCGCGCTGGTCGATCGCACGGCGTCGATCGACTGGTGGTGTGCCCCACGCATCGACCCGGCGGCGTGCTTCGCCGCGCTCCTCGGGTCCCCGGATCACGGGCGCTGGCGCATCCATCCACAGGCGGCCGTCACGGCGGCCGCCCGGCGCTACCTCGGTGACACGCTGATTCTCGAGACGGAGTTCCGAACCGGAGACGGCACGGTCGCCGTCATCGACTTCATGTCCCCGACCAGCGCCCATCCGTCCATTCACCGCATCGTCGAGGGCCGTGCCGGAACGGTGGCGATGGACATGGAGCTGGTCGCTCGGTTCGACTACGGATCGATCGTGCCGTGGGCGGGGTCCACTGGCGACGGCATGACCTTCGTCGGCGGCAACGACGCCCTGTACCTCCGGAGCTCCGTGCCCGTCGCCGGCCACGACCTCAAGACCGGCGGGAGCTTCACCGTCGTTGCTGGGGAGTCCCGGACGTTCTCCTTGATCTGGCATCCCTCGCACGACGCGTCGCCGATGCCGCCTGACGTCGGGTCTATGTTCCACCGAACGCGATCGTGGTGGGAGGACTGGAGCTCGCGCTGCACCTACGCCGGGGGGTGGCGGGAGGATGTCATGCGCTCGCTCATCACATTGAAGGCGCTCACTGCGGTTCGGTCAGCCCGTTAGAAGTCGGCCCGATGCGAACCATGGTCGACGATGACGGTCCGATGCGATCGCGGTCCGCGAGCGTGCGGAGGTCGGTCATGGGGAACCCGAACCGGAGCTGGTCCGGCCCGGCATCGTCGACGCGTTGCGGGGCCGGACCGGGTCCGTTAGTCGCACCAGGGGAAGAGCTGGGGGCTGGTGCGGTGCAGCTCGAGGACCTGGGGGAGGGTGAAGACGGTGGAGTCCGGCACGGTGTCGATGCCCCGGACTCCGAGGGTCTTCAGCGTGCCCGCGTCGACGCCGGACTTGGCGATCGAGGGGAAGACGCCCTTGCCCAGGCTCTTCACCGTGGCCATGCCGGCGCGGCTGGCAGGCGTTGCCGGACACGGTGGGGCCGGCGGCGAGGGCCGGGGCGGCGCTGAGGCCGAAGGCGAGTGCACCGGTGGCGGTGGCGAGGGCGAGTTTGCGGATCGTGGGAGTCTCCCGAGGTGTCGGAGCAGGTTGCAACCGGACGTTCCGGTCCAGCAGTATTTAGCACTAAAGTACCTTTGTCAAGTCAGGGCCGGGACGGACCTGTCGGTACCTTCCGGTTCGGTGCCTGCCCGCGTGGCGAGCGCAGCATCTCGAAGCTCGCCGAGCCGGAGCCGATCACAACGGCGGCGCGGAGCTCGACGCTCTCGATCGGGGCCCAGCCCGATCATCGACGCATTCACGCCGACCACCGTTGTCGCGACGGCGCTGTTCAAGCTGGCTGCCCTTGCCGCAGTTCTCGCCGAACCAGGCCCCCAGCAACGAACCCTCACCCGATCGCGGGACGCACCGTGAGGGCGATGGTCTCGTCGGGGTTCACCGCTGCGGTCAGCGCGGTCGCATACAGACTCCACGCCAGATACGGGACCAGTAGCAACGCCGCGGGTCGGTCCTGCCGCGCCGCGGTTGCGAGCTCGGCGGCGATGGTGAGGTCGAGGGCGGCGATGACGGTGAGCGCGGCGGTGCGGTTGCGGGCGGTGAAGAACGTGCACGGCCACGCAGCGTTGAGCGCGAGCTGGGTCACGTGGAGGCCGAGCGTGGCCCGACCGGCGTCGCGGGTCCAGAGCCGCCATCCAGCGACCCCGATCGCCGCGTAGAGCGCGGTCCACGCCGGTCCAAACACTCCGGCCGGCGGCGCCCACGTCGGCTTGTCCAACCGTGCGTATGCCTCGGGCGCCTGCCGGGAACCGAGCGAGCCGATAGCAGCGGCGGCAACGACGGTGCCGACGGCGAAGAAGAGCCCACCCGCTGATCGACGATTCATGCGCCACTCCTACTGCTGGCAGCATCCCGGTGCAAGCGGCACTCGCGTCGACCGCGCGAGACCAGCCCGCCTCAACCTCCGTGAGGGTTTGAGAGCTGTCTCGTCACGTCCACTGCCTGGCGTCGTCTCCGACAACGTTGTGGGTGGTCAGAGGACACGTGACGTGTCCGGTGTCCGGCCAATCGGTCGTAGGCGCCGACGCTCGTCCCGAGCTCTTTGCTCGGGCAATCGCACGCGAGCGTGAGCCCGAATTCAGCCCTCGAGGACACCGTCGACGATGTGGACGATGCGATCCGCGTAGTGGGTCATGCGTTCGTCATGGGTCACGACGATGGCCGCGGTTCCCCGCGTCTTCATCTCCGTACGGATGAGCTCCATCACCTGCTCGCCGAGCTTGGTGTCGAGCGCGGAGGTGGGCTCGTCGAACAACACCAGGTCGGGATCGTTCATGAGGGCGCGGCCGATGGCGACTCGTTGGCGTTGACCACCGGAGAGCTCCGACGGCATGCGGTTGCGGCGGTCGGCCAAGCCGAGCTCCTCGAGGAGCTGATCCGCCCGGGCACGCGCCGGCGCGCCGGTGCGCTGACCGATCTCGTCGATCACGACGAGGTTCTCGCGCGCGGTGAGGAACGGCACGAGGTTCACGCTCTGGAACACGAAGCCCACATGCTCGCGACGGAAGTCGGTGAGCTCCTTCTGCGAGTACTCGGTGATGTCCTTGCCCCCTACTACCACCTGCCCGGCCGTCGGCGAGAGGATGCCGCCGGCGATGGAGCACAGGGTCGTCTTTCCCGAGCCCGACGGGCCGACGAGCGCCACGATCTCGTCGTGACCGATGGTGAGGGTGGCGTGATCGAGCGCGACCACTTCGTCGTCGCCCGTTGGATAGACCTTGCGCACCGCCTCGAGCTGCAGCGCGGGGAGCGCAGTGTCGGTCTGTGCATTCACGAGGCCCTCCCGATGGCAGAAGCCGGGTCGACACGGAGCACGCGGCGCAGCGAGAACGCGCTCCCCACGATGGCGGCGAGCACGAGCGCCACACCGCTGATGGCGACGCGGCTGGGAAGCAGCTGGTACGGGATGGCGCCTGGCGGTAACACGATGTCGAGCAGCACCGCGAACCCGGCGCCGACCACCGCGGCGATCAGCGCGACGATGGCGGCCTGCGCCACCACGCCTCCCAAGAGCGTGCGCGAGCGCGCACCGATCGCCTTCAACATGCCATACAACCCGACGCGCTCCACGGTGAGGAGTGCGAAGAACAACGCCACCACCACGACGGCGATGACGAGCGTCACGCCGATGATCTGGTTGAACACCGAACGCTGTTGCTTCACCCCGCCGATCGCGTCAGATGCCTCGGCGCGCGAGACGGTGGCGGTGGCGCCGCCCGTCGCCCGGTCGATCGCGGCGGCGACCGTCGACGGATCGCGGTCGGTGCGCACCACGAGCGCCTGGAACACCCCTGGCCCCACCGATGATCCGGGGCGATTCGCGTTCTGCACGGCTCGCCACGTCACGGGCGACGCCCACAACGAGCCTGCGCCCGAGTAGCTGACGTCGTCGACGAAACCGATCACCTTCACCGGGCTGCGCTCGGGTCCGAGGCGGAGCGTGTCGCCGCGCGCCACGCCGTCGTCTTGGAGAATGCTGTCGGCGTACGCCTCACCCGGCTTCGGGGGCACCGGCACGCCGTCGGGGGCCTCCTCGTAGCCGAACAGGGCGATGTCGGTGAGGTCACGCGGACCGTTGCCGGGCACGCGCGCTCCGAGCTGGGTGACCCCGATGCCACCCACGCTGGTGACGCCCGGCACCGCGGCCACCTGCGCGCGCACTTCGGGCGTGATGCGGCTGCGCAGGAAGGACTTCTCGGCGGTCGAAGAAAACACCACCAGGTCGGCGCGCTGCGCGCGGATCGCTCCGGTGGACCGCAGGATGAGCCCGTCGAGCAGACCACCGAGGAGCATCAACAGCACGGCGATGAGCGTGAGCAGCACCGTCGCAGTGGCGAAGCGACCGGGACGGCGGCGCATCTCCCGCAGGGCCAACCTCATGTGCCCACTCCGCCGCCGGAGAGTGCTTCGGCCGGTTCGATGCGCAGGACGCGCCGGGCCGAGAACCAGGAGCTGGCGACGCCGAGCAGCAGGATGCCGATCGCCCAGGCGATCACCGTCGGCGCGTCGAAGCGGAGCGGGATCGATCCGACGCGCTGGAACGACAGCGGCAGGAACAGGAGCGTGCCGATGGCCACGCCGAGACCCACCACCACGACGACCTGAGTGAGTAGCCCTCGTACGAGGGTCGACGAGCGCGCGCCGACCGCACGTAGCAAGGTGAGCGTTCGCGCCTTCTGCAGGGTGACGATCAGGAAGAAGAGGCCGATGACGAGCGGCACGACGAGCCCGTAGAGCAGGAAGATCACGAGGAACGAGCGGCTCACCTGCGCAACGCCGGGTGCCTTCGTGGCCGCGTCGGCACGCGTCAGCGCCTCGAGATCGTCGCTCACCGCGTCGATCCGCTGCACTAGCTCGTCCGGCGTCACCCCCGGCACCGGTGCCACACCGAGAGCGTTCGGGAGCGGCGGCTGCGCGTCGGGATTGGCGGCCTGCACCGCCGCCTCCCACGTGCCGTAGCGGGCGAACACGGTGGGCGTGGCCTGCAGGTTGGTGTCGCGTGACTGACCGACGATCCGGATCCGGTACCCGCCGGGCTCGACGCGCACCACGTCACCGAGGTCGAAGCCCTCCGACGCGTCGGTCTCGTTGGCGACGCCCTCACCGTCGGCCGTGGGGTAGCGGCCGGCGACGAGCGACTCCGGCGCGCCGAGCGAACGCTTCTCGTAGCCGATGATCGCCGCCGCCTTGATCGTTCCATCCGCGGTCACGCTGTAGGTGCCCTGCCCGATGCGACCGACAGCCTGCACGCCGTCGACCGCGCGCACCTGCGCTTCGAGCTCGGGGGTGATCGTGCTGCTCTGCAAGTTGCGGCGCGCGTCGGTGCTGTAGACGAGCACGGGCGCGTCCTGGTGTTCGATCGCTCCGACGAACGACGTGATCAATCCGTCGCGCAGCGCCTGCTGGAACAAGATGAGGAAGACCAGGAGCGCGATCGCGCCGATGAGCAGCCCGAAACGCACCTTGGCACGCACCATTTCCTTCCCGGCGATCACGCGCGCACCCCCCGACGGCGGCCTTCGCCGTAGCGCTCGACCCGTGTCGGTTCGACCCGGAGTGGGGGCGGCCAGGCCACGTCGGCCCTCCTGAGTGTTCGCCGATGTTCGTGCAATCAGTGTTCTGAACGTAGAAGTCGGCGATTCGAGTCCGCTCACCTCCACGCAAAGGGCCTGGTGAGAGGCCATGTGAGAGTCGAAGCTCTCAGACGGCCACACCGCGGTTGCGCCGGGATCGGGCGTCGCGACGCGCCACGGCGCCCCGCGGATCTCACGACAGGCCAGGAACATCGGTGCTCATGATGCCGGGCGGCGTGGCGCAGCCCGAGTCGGATCTTCGAATGGTGTCAATGAAGGTAGTTTAGTGCTAAAGCTGGCAGGCTCTGACGAATGGGAAGGGTCGATGGCTCACTACGTCGCAAGAGTTCCGGTTGCCGGCACGCGGTCCGCTGCGTTCGCGTACCTCAGTCGCTTCGATCGCGCCGCGGAGTGGGATCCGGGCGTCGAGGCCGGCGAGATGGTCACGCCCGAGCCGGTCGGGGTCGGCTCGAGGTTCCGTCTCGTTGCCCGATTCCTCGGGCGGCGCATACCCCTCGACTACGAGATCGTGGAGCTCGAGCACGACGAGCGGATCGTGCTGCGAGCCGAGAACCGCTCGGTCCGTTCCGTCGACACGATCACGTTCGACGACGACGAGCGCGGCACCGTCGTGGTCTACGACGCGCAGCTCGACGCCAAGGGCATCGGGCGGCTGGCCGACCCGCTGCTCGCGCTCGTCTTTCGCCGCATCGGCGATCGCGCCGCGGCCGGCCTGCGTACGCGTCTCGCGGCGGTGCCGGCGTGATGCGCTTCGACGGTCGCGCGCCGGCTGGCCGACGCCGCGCTCGAAGCGACGGTCGTCGGCAGCTTCAGCCGCGTCGGGATTCGCGGCGCGCCGTGCGCTGTTCGATTGGGATGCCGAGCCCGTTGTCGACATGAGCGGCCGGGTCGCCGCTGGTCACGGGCGCGACCGGCGGTCTCGGCCTGGCGGCGGCGACGGCGCTCGCGGCTGCGCAACGCCGACGTCTGGATCGTCGGGCGCGACCCGCAGCGCATCGAGGCAGCCCGGCGCGCGATCGCTGCCGTCGCACCTGATTCCAGCGTGACGACCGCGGTCGCCGACCTCGCGGTCCTCGATGACGTGCGGAACCTCGCCGACCGCGTCCGGCGGTCGGTACGACGGCTCGACGTGTTGATCCACAACGCGGGCGCGCTCGCGCACGATCTGCGCTACACCGCTGATGGTCTCGAGGTCACCGCGCAGGTGCACGTCGTCGCACCGTTCCTGCTGACGACCGCGCTGCTTCCGATTCTGCAGACCACACCGGCCGCCCGCGTCATCACGGTCTCGTCGGGGGGCATGTACACCCAGCGTCTCGATGTGGACGCGCTCGCCACGCCCGCGGTCCCGTTCAACGGTGTGCGCGCCTACGCCAACGCCAAGCGGGCCCAGGTCGTGCTCAACGAACTCTGGTCGAAACAGCCGCGCCGCGTCCGGCGTCGTGTTCCACGCGATGCACCCGGGCTGGGCAGACACGCCCGGTGTGCGTGAGTCGCTGCCGCGCTTCCGCGCGCCTGATGGGTCCGCTGCTGCGCACGCCGAGTCAGGGAGCCGACACGATGGTGTGGCTGGCCGCCGACCCGCGCGCGCTCGAGACGAACGGGCAGTTCTGGCTGGACCGCCGGCCGCGATCCGTCGCCCCGCTGCCGGGCACCCGCACCAGCGACGCCGATGCCGAGCGATGCTGGAGCTGGTGCGTCGACCGCGCCGGCGTCATTGCGCCGCTGGAGGCGGCGCGATGAAGATCGCCATCGTCGGCACCGGCGTGTCGGGGCTCGTCGCGGCCCACCTGCTCCACCCTCACCACGAGATCACCGTGTTCGAGTCCGACACACGAATCGGCGGTCATGCCAACACCGTCGACGTCGAGGTCGACGGCCGGTCGGTCGCGGTCGACACCGGATTCATCGTGTACAACGATCGCAACTATCCCGGGTTCCGTGCCCTGCTCGATCGAGCTCGGCGTCGCGACCCAACCCACGGAGATGAGCTTCAGCGTCAGCGATCGCCCGCACGGGCCTGGAGTTTCGCGGCTCCAACCTCAACACGATCTTCGCCCAGCGCCGCAATCTTGCCAATCCGTCGTTTCTGCGTCTGCTCGCCGACATCACGCGCTTCAACCGCGCGGCCCGCCGGCTCGTCGCGGGCGAGACGCGGTGGGACGGACCCGACCGGCTCCCCGCCGGCGGCGGGTTCGACGCCCGACGCCGAGGAGTCGCTTGGCCGAGTTCGTACGTCGAGGCCGGTTCTCGCCATCATTCGTGCGGCAGTTCCTCGATCCCTTTCGGCGCGTCGATCTGGTCGGCCGATCCGGCGACGTTCATGCGCTTCCCCGTGCGCGCGTACGCCGCGTTTCATGGACAACCATGGGCTGCTCGACCTCGCCGGGCGGCCCGACTGGCGCACCGTGACCGGCGGTTCCCGACGCTACGTCGAGGCCCTCACCGCGCCGTTCTCGCATCGCATACGTCTCGCCATGCCCGTGCACAAGATCGTCACCCACGACGGTGTCGGCGGCTCCCAACTCGTCGAACTGCTCACCGGCCGCGGCCCGGAGCTCTTCGACCGCGTGATCGTGGCGACGCACAGCGATCAGGCGTTGCGCATGCTCGCCGACGCGAGCACCGCCGAGCGTGCGATCCTCGGCGCGATCGGCTATCAGCGCAACATCGCGACGTTGCACACCGACGAACGCATGCTGCCGCGCAACCCGCGCGCGCGGGCAAGTTGGAACTACGCGATCGACTGAGAACGCGCGCCGAACCACTGTCACCTACTGGATGAACCGCCTGCAGTCGATCGAGACTCGACGGCCGTTACTCGTCACGCTGAACCGCCCCGACGAGATCGATCCGCCGGCTGCGGCTCGCCGAGTTCGAGTACGACCACCCCGTCTTCGACGTTCGCCGCGATGGCGGCGCAGCAGCGCCGCGCCGAGATCCAAGGCCGCCGGGGCATCTACTTCGCGGGCGCCTACTGGGGCTACGGATTCCACGAGGACGGCGTGCAGAGCGCACTCGAGGTCGTGCGACTGCTCGAGTCGGGCCGATGACCGCGCTCCGCGCCCCCGAACTGTGACGTCCCATGCCATGCGGTCAGTTGCCGCGACATCCGCCCGTCGCGATCTACGAAGGAACGGTACGACACCGCCGGTTCGCTCCCACGTTGCGTGAGTTCACACCGAAGCTGTTCCTCGCCTATCTCGACGTCGACGCGCTCCCGGGCTCGCTCGACCCGCTGCCGCTCTGGTCGGCGCGCCGCCCGGCGCCCGTACGCTTCCGGCGCCGCGACTTCCTCGACGGCACCGGCCGGCCCGCTCGGCGCCGCCGTACGAGACCTCGTGCAGGCCCGGCTCGGGCGCCGGCCGACGGGGCCCGTCCATCTCCTCGCGCAGCTACGCACGTTCGGCTGGCTGTTCAACCCGCTCGCCGTCTACTACTGCTGGACCCCCGACGGCCGGGCACTCGACGCCATCGTGCTCGAGGTCACCAACACCCCGTGGGGCCAACGCCACTGGTACGTGCTCGACGCGCACGGCAACATGACCACCACGACAACCGCCAAGGCGATGCACGTGTCACCGTTCCTGCCCGACGGACGTCGACTACCGGATCACCTGGACGGTCCCCGACGCCGAGTTGAACCTGCGCATCGAGGTCGAACGCGATCACACCCCGGTCTTCGACGCCGAGCTCGCATTGCGCCGACGACCGTCGACCGCGCGGCGCGCCGTCACCGTGCTGGCGCGCTACCCGATGCTGCCGCTACGAGTATCGGCAGGGATCTATCGCGAAGGCGCTGCGCCTCTTCCTGCGCGGGGTTCCCGTGTACCGGCATCCGTCCCGACGGCGGGAAGGAGCAGCCGATGAATTCCACCACGACCGCACCCGGGCGTCTCGCCTCGAGCGGTTGTCATGCAGCTCCTCAAACGGCTCACCGGCGGCACCGTTCGAGCTCGTCGACCCCTTCGGGGACGCGCGCTTCGGCGACGACACCGCCCCGACGGCTTCGCCCCCTTTGACGTGACCGTTCGAGGTACACGACCGCGCGTGTGTACTCCCGCATCCTGCACGAGGGCAGCGTCGGGCTCGGCGAGTCGTACGCCGACGGCTGGTGGGACACCGACGACCTCACCGGCTTCCTGCGCCTCGCGCACCGGAGCCTGGCGCGCACCCATCCCGCACGCGACCGCCTGCACCGCTGGCTACGACCCGCTCGTCGATCCCGTCGCCCGACGACGGCGCGCCGACAAGGACCGAGACGCCCGCAACGTCAGCGCCCACTACGACCTCGGCAACGAGTTCTTCCAACGGATCCTCGACGAAACGATGATGTACTCGTGCGCCGTGTTCGAACGGCCGACGGATTCGCTGGCCGAGGCGTCCGTGCACAAGCTCGATCGTCTGGCCAACCTCCTCGCGCTTGCACCCGGCGATCGAGTGCTCGAGATCGGAACCGGCTGGGGCGGCTTCGCCGTCCACGCGGCGACGCACTACGGCTGCCACGTGACGACGACAACCATCTCGCAACGCCAGTACGAGTTCGCGCAACAGCGGGTCAAGAACGCGGGACTCGAGGACCGCGTGACCGTACTCGCGGACGACTACCGCGACCTCGGAGGGACCTTCGACAAGATCATCGCGATCGAGATGATCGAAGCAGTCGACTGGCGCGAGTACGACACCTTCTTCGCTCACTGCCGACGCCTGCTCGACGACGCCGGCGCACTGGCCATGCAGGCGATCGTCGTGCACGACGAGAGCTTCGACCGCATCAAGCTCCACACCGACTTCATCAAGACCGCCATCTTCCCCGGCGGCTGCCTGCCTTCGGTCCGAGCGCTCACCGCCGCCGCAAACGGCAACGGCTTCTCCCACGCCCATGAAGACGACATCGGCCTGCACTACGGCGAGACGCTGCGGCGATGGAGAAGGAACCTCACCGACGCCCGGGACGACCTCGACGCGCTCGGCCTCGACGAGCGATTCGTGCGCCTCTGGGAGTTCTACTTCTCCTACTGCGAGGCCGCGTTCGAAGAACGTTACGTACGCGACGTACAGTTGCTCTACACGGCGCCGGCGTGGCGCCCGCCGGCACTTCGCACCGCGCCGAGCACCGAGATGGTCCATCACGGTCGGGGACCCGAGCCGGTGCGGACGTGACGCCCAAGAAGGGCGGTGGCAGTCGCGAACCCGACCTCACTCTGCAGGAGGCCGCCGATCTGCTCGGCGTGCACTACATGACCGCGTATCGATACGTCCGCACCGGCCGGCTTCCCGGCACGCGCGTCGGAGCGCACTGGCACGTGCGACACGCCGACCTCGACAAGATCGCAGCCGCGGCGCCGGCAGGACGCAACGCGGCCACGCAGCGGGCGCCCAAGAAGGACTACGTGCGTCGACTGACGTCGCTGCTCGTGCAGGGTGACGAGGCCGAAGCATGGCGACTCCTCCAGGCCGCACTGGCTTCCGCGTACAGCCCCGAGGACCTCTACCTCGACGTGCTCGGCCCGGCGATGCGGCGCGTCGGCGACCACTGGGCAACCGGCCGCCTCGACATCGCCGACGAGCACCGCGCCACCGTCGTGATGTATCGACTGGTCGGCCGGCTCGGCCCGTTGTTCGCCCGCCGCGGCACCACACGCGGCGCCATCGTGCTCGGCGCACCCGTAGGCGACCCCCACGGTCTCGCCACCGCGCTCGTCGCCGATCCACTCCGCGGCCGCGGCTTTTCGATCACCGATCTCGGCGCCAACACGCCCGCCGCCTCGTGGGCGAACACCATCGCCGGCACGCAACGCATCGTCGGAGTCGGCGTCGTCGTCTCCACACCCATCGACGACGCACTCATCGCCACCACCATCGCCACAATCAAGGCCCATCTACAATGGGCCCGTCGCAGTTGGCGGCGTCGCGATCCGGGACCAGGCCCATGCCATCGCGCTCGGCGGCGACACCTGGACGACGTCAGCGCGCGAGGCAGTCGACTACTTCGACGCCACAACATGATGTGACAGACCGCGACCGCGTTCCGGCCGAGAAGGTGAAAGAGAGACCATGAGCGAATCGGCAATGAACGTGTCTGGGGCCATTCGTTTCCCGCATCTCGCAGCACGTGACCTGGAGGGTCGCTCGCTCGAGCTTCCCGACGCCTTCTCGGGCACGTCCAATCTCGTCATCGTTGCGTTCCGACGCGAGCAACAGGCGATGGTGGACTCGTGGATTGCGTGGTGGGAGACGATCGCGGCGGAGCATCCGAGCCTGCGGTGCTACGAGATTCCGGTGATCGCGACGCGCTGGTCGCCCGCCCGTCCGGTTATCGACGGCGGTATGGCTCAGGCCGTGCGCGGCGCAGGAGGCGCGCCGCCGCACGCTCACGGTCTACACCGACGTGCGGCGCGTGACCGACGCGCTCGGGATCGACGCCACCGATACGGTGACCGTGTTGCTGGTCGATGCGGATGGCCGGTTGCGATGGCGTACGACGGGACCGGTGAGCGAGCACTCCGGTTCCGAGTTGCGCGCGGCGCTCACCGCTGACTCCTCCCAGGATGCGGGTCGCGGCCGAGTCGTTGGCGATCGAGCAGTTCGAGTTCGAGTTCGACTCGCAGTTCCGTCCGTTCCTCGCGCTGATCGGTGTCACTCCCGGTACGGCGCACGTGACGCTCACGGCGGAGCGAGCTCGTGGCGCGCTTCGGGCCGTGGACGTGCGAAACCGCGATCGGCAATGTGCGCGACGTGTGCCGCACGGGCCCCTACCACTGGTACAAGGCCATCGGACCGCGCGGGTCGTTCGTCGACCGCGGTCTCACCTTTGGCACGACAACTCGAGGTGGTGTCTGCGTGTTGTTGCGCGAACCCGTACCGGGCCTCACTCCCGTCGGCCCGCTTCGCCACCCCGGGATCACCCTCACCCTCGCCGAGCCCGAACGGTTCGTCGCGTCGTTGCGCCGACGCGCAGGTCTCGCGTGAACGGTCATCGTCGGCGCGTCGTGGTGGCAGGCGCGACGGGCTACATCGGCCGCCGGCTGGTCGCCGAGCTCGTCGCGGACGGCCATCACGTGCGATGCCTGGCCCGCACCCCGGACAAGCTCGACGCCGAACCCTGGCGCGCGGAGGTCGAGGTCGTCGCGGGCGACGTGCTCGATGTGGGATCGCTCGCAGCCGCGTTCCGCGAAACCGACGCGGCGTACTACCTGGTCCATTCGATCGGCTCGCAGCCGGACTGGCAAACCCGTGACCGGACCGCGGCCGAGAACTTCCGCGACGCGGCCGCAGCCGCGAACCTCGAACAGATCGTGTATCTCGGCGGTTTGGGCGACGACGCAGGCGGCACGCTCTCGCCGCATCTGGCGAGCCGTCACGAGGTCGGTCGCATCCTCGCCACGGGTCGGGTGCCCTTGACCGAGCTACGCGCGGCGGTCGTCATCGGTTCGGGCAGCGCGAGCTTCGAGATGTTGCGCCACCTCGTCGAGGTCCTGCCGGTCATGACGACACCACGGTGGGTCGAGACGCGGGTGCAACCGATCGCGGTGCGCGACGTGCTCGCCTATCTCACCGGTGTGCTCGGCAACGCCGACGCGTACGGGCGCATGTTCGAGATCGGCGGCGCCGACGTCGTCACCTACCACGAGATGATGGACACGTACGCGCAGGCCGCCGGGCTGCGCAGGCGGGTGATCCTGCCGGTGCCGGTGTTGAGTCCGCGGCTGTCGTCGCTGTGGGTCGGGCTCGTCACCCCGATCCCCGCCGAGCTCGCGCGCCCGCTGATCGACAGTCTCGTCAACGAGGTCGTCGTGCACGACCACGCGATCGACGACGTCGTGCCGCATCGACCCGATCGGCTGCCGCGAGGCGATCGAGCTCGCGCTGCGACGGATCGGCGAGGTCGACGTGTCCACCCGCTGGACCGACGCCGAGATGTACGGCCGAACGCCCGCCGATCGGATGCCCGACCGATCCCGAGTGGGCGGGCGCCACCATGCTCACCGACCGTCAAGTCGTCCACACCAACGCGACACCCGACGCGCTCTTCCGCGAGGTCTGCGCGCTGGGCGGCGACCGGGGTTGGCTCGTCGGCAACTGGTTGTGGGTATTGCGAGGCTGGCTGGATCGCACCGTCGGCGGTGTCGGCATGCGGCGCGGACGTCGTCATCCGACCGACCTGCGGGTAGGTGATGTCGTCGACTTCTGGCGAGTCGAGGCACTCGAGCCGGCGCGACTGCTGCGACTGCGCGCCGAGATGCGCCTGCCCGGCGACGCCTGGCTCGAGTGGTCGATCGCGCCCGAGCCCGACCGCAACGGAACGTTGTTCGTGCAACGCGCCCTGTTCCGCCCTCGCGGTCTGTTCGGGTCGCGCGTACTGGTATGCGGTCTCGCCCTTCCACAGGTTCATCTTCGGGCCACTCGCCGGTCGGATCGTCGAGCGCGCGGTACGCGCGGACCTTCAGGCTCGGCCCGTCGCGCGCGTCTCGTAGCGCTGCAGCAACACACGCTCTCGCTTGGAGCGGACGACGAAATTCGAATCATCCGGTGGCCGATCCGTCGGCGTCTCGCGAGCCGAGTCGCACGACATTTTCTCCGTTGCGTTGGAGTGCCGGATTCCAGGGCAGCACCCACACGCGGGTTGTGAGCGTGGCGATGCGGGCGAGCTGCTCGTGTTCGAGCGCAGCCCGGGCGCGGAGCACGGGGTCTGCGGTGCGGGAACGACAGAGCGTGGCGTTGACCACCCAGCCGAACGGCTCGATCCCGGCGCGCCGCAGGTCGTCTTGCAGGTCGGCGGCCTCGGCGACGGGGGTCGTCTCCGCGAGCGTGACGATGAGGACCCGGCTGTAGTCGGGGTCCTGCAGCCGCATCAGCGGGGTGACGACGCGGAACCGCTGGCCGACATCCTGCACGACCTGACGGTGGAAGGCGCCCGTCACGTCGAGCAGGAGCAGAGTGTGTCCCGTGGGCGCGGTGTCGATGACGACGAAACCCTCGCGTGCCCTCCCGAGGAGCTGCCGGAAGGCCTGGAAGACAGCGACCTCCTGTGAGCACGGGGATCGGAGATCCTCGGCGAGCAGGTCGAGCTGGTCCCGGTCGAGGCCGCTCTTGGCGGCACCGTCGAGCCGACCCTGGACGTAGTTCCGAGTCACCGCGTCGGGATCGATCGCGCTGGTGGTGAGCCCGGGCAGGTCGGCCGCGGTGAGAGCGGCGTGGCCCGCTGGGTCGGTGGTCGAGAGGTGCACGAGGTGGCCGCGGCGTGCGAGCTCGGCGGCGACGATGCCGGCGACCGCGGTCTTGCCGACGCCACCCTTGCCGGTCACGAGGACGACACCACGGCCCGGCTGCTCGAGCTGGTCGATGAGGCGTGTCAGCCCTGGGGCGCCACTCGATTCGACGACCGGAGCGGTGGATCGCTCAACGCCATCGTTGGCGGCGCCGCCCGCGAGCCGCCGGAGCGCAGGGACGCCGACCATGTCGATGCCGACGAGCGGCACCATCGAAGCGGGGAGACGGTCAAGGGGCGGCGGGATCGAGTGGATCGCCTCGCGCTGCGCGCCGGCGTAGGCGTCGGCGATGGCATCACCGGCGAGTGGCTCGGTCAGCAGGCCGTTGAGCACGAGCGCCTGATGGGCGATGCCGAGCTCACCCAGCTCCGCTGCGGCCGCGGCGGCAACGGCGAGGGCGCCTCGATCAGGTCGGGCCACCAGGACGATGGTGGTCTGGGAGGTATCGCGCAAGGTCTCCACGGCAGTGGCGTAGATCGGGCGATCGTCGTGGAGAGCGGCCAGGGGGCCGAGACAGCTCGTGGCGTCGGGATTGTCACCGAGGTAGCTGGACCAGGCGGCCGGCAGGCTCAAGAGTCGCAGCGTGTGGCCGGTTGGGGCCGTGTCGAACAGGACCTGGTCGAACCGATCGATCGCGTCGGGGTCCGGCGAGGAGGCGGGCGAACGTGTCGAACGCCGCGACCTCCACGGTGCACGCTCCAGCCAGCTTCTCCTCGAGCGCGGCGATCTCGGTCTCGGGGAGGACCCCCCGGTAGGGGTCGGTCACCCGTGACCGGTAGCGCTGGGCTGCCTCCTGGGGATCGAGATCCATCACCTCGAGGCCGGGAACGAGCGGCACCGAGACCGGATGTCCCGCTGTTGCCATCTGGAAGACGTCGGTCAGGTTGGAGGCCGGGTCGGTCGACACCAGCAGGACGCGCCGGCCGGCATCGGCGAGCGCGACCGCGGTCGCGGCGGCGATCGTGGTCTTGCCGACCCCGCCCTTGCCCGTGAACAGCACGAACCGCGTGCGCCAAGCCCGCCAGTCGAGCTCGACGATTGGGGCGTCAGCCACTGGCGTCGCCGAAGATGCCGGGCGGTGCGCCGCCAGAGTGCGTCATGGAGTGGCGTGCTGCGCCCGACCCCACATGGCCGAGCAGCGGCGCCGACATGGTCTCATCGTGGCCCTGCCTCGTGGCGGCGATCAAGGGTCGCAGGTCCCGGCCGGCCTCGGACCTCGCGATCATGGGCCAACCGCACCGCGCGCCGATGCATTTCGCGACGAGCTCACCGAGACGCCAACCCAACCCTCGTTGTCGGCTTGTCACACGGTCTCCGACCGGAAGTGACCTTTGGCCCTTCGTTTCACGCACGACGCGGGCGGACGATGAGCCCATGAGTTCAATGCCCGTTGAACGGTTGCAGGCCCTGGCCGAGCCATTCCGCTGGTCGATCAGTGACACGCTGCGTGCCGGCCCGCGGTGCGCCTGCGACCTCGTTGAGCAGCTTTCGGTTTCAGGTTCTCTGCTGTCGCAGCACATGAACGTGCTGAGGGCGGTTGAGCTGGTCCACGCTCGCAAGCTCGGTCGACGGGTCGAATACACGCTCGATCTCGCCGCACTCGACGAGCTGGCGCACGCAGTCGGAAGCCAGGTCAGCCCCGGGGTGACATCGACGGGGGCGCACCGATGACTGCCACCCTCACCCCGGTTGACGGGCACGTCACGGCCCGCCTGTCGAAGCTGAACCGGCTGCTGCCACTGTGGATCGGACTGGCGATGGCCGGCGGCCTGCTCCTCGGTCGTGCTTTCCCGGACCTCAACGACTGGCTCGACAAGGTGAAGATCGGCACCGTCTCGCTGCCCATAGCCATTGGCCTGCTGGCCATGATGTACCCGGTCCTGGCCAAGGTCCGCTACGGACAGATCGGCGCCGTCACGGCCGACCGACGCCCCATCGCCCTGTCCCTCATCCTCAATTGGGTGGTCGGGCCGGCCTTGATGTTCACGCTGGCCTGGTTGCTGCTGCCCGATCTCCCCGAGCTGCGCACCGGCCTGATCATCGTCGGGCTGGCCCGTTGCATCGCCATGGTCCTCATCTGGAACGACCTTGCCTTCGGCAGCCGGGAGCTGGCCGCGGTGCTCGTGGCGGTGAACTCGCTGTTCCAGATCGTCATGTACTCGGTGCTCGGCTGGTTCTACCTCACTGTCCTGCCCGGCTGGCTCGGCCTCGACACCGCAGCCCTCGACGTGTCCCTGTGGGACATCGCCAAGTCGGTCCTCATCTTCCTCGGCATCCCCCTCGCCGCCGGCTATCTGACCCGCACCATCGGCGAGGCCCGCAAGGGCACCGAGTGGTACGAACAGCGCTTCCTCCCCCGCATCGCCCCCGTCGCCCTGTGGGGCCTGCTGTTCACCATCGTCGTGCTCTTCGCCCTCCAAGGCGAACAGATCACCGCCGCACCCCTCGACGTCGCCCGCGTCGCCCTCCCGCTGCTCATCTACTTCGCCGTCATGTGGACCGGGTCGTTCGTCCTCGGCTACCGGCTCCGCTTCGACTACGAACACAACACCTCCATCGCTTTCACGGCTGCCGGCAACAACTTCGAGCTCGCCATCGCCGTCGCCATCGCCGTGTTCGGCGTCACCTCCGGCCAAGCCCTGGCCGGCACCATCGGACCCCTCATCGAGGTGCCCACCCTCGTCGCCCTGGTCTACGTCGCCCTGTGGGCCCGCCGGCGCTACTACGACCCCGCCGGACAACCCCGTCGGGGAGAGGAGAACCCATGAACTGCCTCGACTGCACCCTCGCCGGCGTAACCACACCGGCCGTGGCCACCTGCCACTCGTGCGGCGCTGCCGTCTGCGCCGACCACGCCGTCATCCAACCCCACTACCTCCAGCGCGTCGTCCCGCTCAACCGGCTCATCCCCATCGAGCCTCCCGCTCGCGTCATCGCCTGCGAAGTCTGCGCCGCCGCGCAGGACGCCGCCCAACACCCCGAACCGGCACACCAGGGTCATTCCCACCGTCGTCACGGGCCCGCCCCTGTGGCCGCGGTCCTCACGGCTTCGTCACCGCGGTAGCGCCGGGAGACAGGCGCAGTGCCGGACCGCAGCCCGTCAGCGTGACACCACGACACCACTGAGGAGACGGCGCCTCATGGATACTGACATCACCCGCAGCTACGACGTGCACGCCGAGACCATCGGAGGCGGAACGTCCGAAGCGCTCACGAAGCAAGCGACGATCCCGTTCGATTCGTCGCCCCGCCAGGGCGACCAGCGGCCCGGACCCGCCGATCTCCTCACCACCGCCTTCGCGGCGTGCGTGCTCAAGAACGTCCCCGGCGACGCGAGCTGCGTCACCCATAGCATCAACTCGCGATAGCCACTCAACGATTGACCCGGATCGAGGCGACCGGCGTGTTCCTCGACGGCTCGACCGCCGTGGCGGTGTGCGAGTTCTTGTGCGGGTCGACCCCGATGAGCGTGCGTGCGGCTCCGTTCGGGTCGGTAGTGGATCAGCCACGGGCGGCATGCCGACTTCGAGACCCGCGAACGAGACCAGTCCTGCTGAACCAGTGTGAAGGTGGACATCGACGTTGCGCGAGGGGAAGGGACACAACGCATCACCCGGGTCGAGGACCAGATTCGGGTGGCCACGGAGGATGGCGCGCTCCCTCAGATCGCGTCACACGAGCTCGAGGCTCATGCTCCGCTCTTCACGTCGCTGGCGACGGTCGCTGAGCACAAACGGACACGTCGTGTGTCGGTCCGCCCCTGCGCTCCGGACCCGAGCCAACCTGGCCGAGACGCCGAACCACCGCATTTGAGCCCGACGACGCACTGTCGCGACGGTCAGGCCTCAGTGACTGTCGGGTCTCCCGACAGGACGGCGACGCCCTTCGCGGTGATGGTGAACCCTTCCTCGGCGGGTTCGACCCAGCCGAGAGCTTCGAGCTTCCACAGAAGCTTGGACGCCATGGCCGGGAGGCTGTCGGGGAGGCTGCCGGCGTTGGCCGCCTGCCGTGACCGCCAGCAGGCCGCAACGGCATCCGCGTCGGCCGGCCCGGAGGCCTGGAGCGCCGCGAGCACCTCGCGACGAGGCCCGGTGAGCCGCTGCGCGGCCGCTTCGGTGGCGGCGTTCTCGCGGCGGCCGGCGGTTACCCGCGGAAGTATTGCGTCGGTCACGGAAGGGCCGGCACGGCGCCGAGGAGCTGGGTGAGTCCCGCTTCGCCGATCGGGGGTTCGGGCTGCCAGGGCACGACGGTGACCTGGCGGGCGAGGTGGTCGTGGACCTCGGTGATCCAGCGTTGCTCGTCTCGGGCGCGGCGGGCGAGGACCGGGTCGCGGGTGCCCGCGGCGGTGAGGCTGCGGTTGACGATCCAGGCCTTGGGTTCGATGTGGGCCCGTCGCAGGTCCTCTTGGAGGGCGGCGGCCTCGTGCACCGGGGTCGGTTCGGGCAGGGTGACGATGAAGAGGTGCGTGAAGGACGGGTCGGTGAGCCGTTCAAGCAGCATCGCCACCTCGGGCGCCACGGTGCCGCTCTGGCGGCCAACTTCGCGGTGGTAGGCCTGCGCGGCGTCGAGCAGCAACATGGTGTGGCCGGTCGGCGCGGTGTCGAGGACCACGAACCGGTCGGTGGCGGCGCCGACCGTTTTGGCGAAGGCCTGGAACACGGCGATCTCGGCGGTGCACGGTGAGCGCAGGTCTTCTTCGAGCACGGCGAGGGCCCGCTCGTCGAGGCCGGCGCCGGCGGTGGCGAGGACCTCCGCGGTGTAGGCCTCGGTCTCGGCGTCGGGGTCGATGCGATGGATCGTGAGCTGGCCGTGGGTGGCCCGTTCGCTGAGGGTGGCGTCGAGGTGCGCGGCCGGGTCGGTGGTGGACAGATCCACCCAGTGCCCGCGGCGGGCAAGCTCGAGGGCGATAGCCGCGGCGAGAGTGGTCTTGCCCACCCCACCCTTGCCCATCGTCATCACCAGACCGTGACCGGCGGCCTCGATGCCGTCGACGAGGCCGGTGAGGGTCGCGAGGTCGAGCTCGACGGCCGGTGACGTGTCGATGGGTTCGGTGGGCGGGTCGCCGCCGGCCAGGGCTCGCAATCCGATCGTGCCGACCGGGTTCCAACTCACGAGGGGGACGTCGTGGCGGGGCAGGTCCCGCAGCGTGGCAGGGAGGTTGTCCAAGGCGTGGCGACCGAGACGTTCGAGGCCGGCCGCCACCGCGTCGTCGGGGTCGGTGGCGACGAAGACGCCGTTGACCACCAGTCGTTGGTTGGCGATGCCCAACGCCGCGAGCTCGCCGCTGGCGCGGGCGGCCTCGTCGAGAGAGAGCGCGTCGGGACGGGACACCAACACGAGGGTCGTCGTCGCGGCGTCGGCGAGGGTGGCCACGGCCTGGGCGTAGCGTTCCTGTTGCTGGGACAGCCCCGAGAGCGGGCCGATGCAGGATGTGCCGAGCGTGTTCTCGTCGATGAACGACGTCCACGCGGACGGCAGCGCCAGCAGCCGCAGGGTGTGGCCGGTTGGGGCGGTGTCGAACACGATGTGGTCGTACCCGGCGGTGAGGTCGGTGTCGGTGAGCAGCGCCGTGAACTCGTCGAACGCGGCGATCTCGACGGTGCACGCGCCGGAGAGCTGCTCCTCGATCGACATGACCGCGGAGGCAGGCAGCACGTCGCGGTAGGGGCCCACGACGCGCTCGCGGTAGGCCGCAGCGGCGGCTTCGGGGTCGACGTTCATGGCCGACAGGCGATCGACGCCGGTCACCGGGCGGGGTTCCCGGCCAAGCGTGGTGGCCAGCACCTCGTCGAGGTTCGAGGCCGGGTCGGTGCTCACCAGCAGGACACGCTGACCTCGATCGGCCAGCGCGATCGCCAAGGCTGACGAGGTCGAGGTCTTGCCGACGCCGCCCTTCCCAGTGAAGAACACGTACCGGCCGGCCACGTCGACGAGGTACTCGAGCATCATCGCGACCTCAACTGCAACAGCCCGATGAGGAGCTCACTGTCGTGGACCTGCCACTGGCGGCATCAGCGTCGGAGCCCCCACCGCAGCACCCGGCTTCGGCATCGGTCGTCGCCGACCCGCTGGTCAACAGCACCGGTTCGGCACTCCCACCGCAACACGAGTCACCTGCATCAGCTCCGACCGGTGCCGCACTGACGAGAGGGGAGCCGAACTCGGCGGGCGCGATGGCGAGCAGCTTGCCGGCGAGAGCGATCATCGCCTTCGCCGGCGTGTCCTTGACGCCCTGGGCGAGGCGGACGGCGGCAACCATGTCCTGCCGAGCGACGCCGAGCTTGCGGGCCTTGTCGTAGTGGAACTTGAAGCACGGCTCGCAGTTCGCACCGACCGCCGCGCCGATGGCCACCAGCTCGGCAACAGCGTCACTCCACAGCCCAGCGGGCGTTGTCTCGGTGATGCCCACCCAGGCGACCAGCTCATCCCGCGAGGGGTAGCGACCGCTCGACAGGACCTCGCCATCGAGCATCACGATCGGGAGCGACTCCTCGCCGTCACGTGTCAGGAGGTGCTGCACCGCCGGGCGTTGGACGAACTCACCCGGCTCCTGCGACAGATTGAACCGCCGCAGCTCGATGCCGTGCTCGCTGATCCAGTCCAGGTCCGACGCGAACGCCGGCAGCACCGGGTCGGGGCTGGGCCCACAGACTCCGGTCGAGCAACACATCGCGGGGTCGAACACCTCGAGCACGGTCATCCGGATACCTCCACTAGTCCTCGCCTTATCGGCCATCGTCGATTGGCGATGACTCTATCGGGCGTCTCCTCCGGTCGCAACGCCCCCGGCTGGGTTAGAGCGCGGACACGGCGTGCTTGAACGCAGCCAGGCCGTCGGGGCTCACGCAGTACGAAGTGCGCGGTCCTTCAACCTCGCCCTGGACCAGTCCCGCCTCGCGCAGGATGCGCAGATGCTCCGACACCGTCGACTGCCCGACGGGAAGCTCCGCGACCAGATCGCCGGTGACACACGCTCGCCGTTCCACGAGCAGGCGCATGATGCGGACCCGCACCGGATGGCCGAGGGCCTTGGCCACCTCGGCCAGCTGCTCGTCATCGAGCTCGACGACAGGACCGGCCGTACCGACCGGGTCACAACAGGGAGCCTCGTTGACGTCCGAGGTCCGTGTCGCTGAACGCATGGTGCTAACGGTACCGCTCAGCGACGATGCCAAGCGGTGGCAGCCCGACCGGTCCGTATCGTTCATCGCCGAATGACGACCGTGTGCGGGTGACCGCCCAGCAGCCATAGGACCTCACATGGCCAAGACCGTCATCTTCCTCCTCCCCGACGACGATTCGCTCAACGCCGGGTCCACGTCGCCGAGCGCGTCCGTCAGGTCGCCGACAGCCACGGCGTCCAGCTCGAGGTGTTCTGCGTCGGCCCGGCCCAGGGCGCGCTCGGCGAACCCAGCGACGAGAACGTGCACGTCGAGTGCCGCGACCAGATCGACGCCCTCGTCGTGGCCGGGGTGCGAGTCGGCGCCTGCCTCGATGACCGCCTCGGCGTCGGCTTCAGCGTCCAGGTGCTCTCCACTGGCGAGACGTGGCAGGTGCGGGAAGGACCCGGGTTCTTCCCACCACTCATCGCCGCCTGGGACTCCGCGGTCCTCGACCCGGTCTCGTAGAGCACGGTTGCTCGTGGCAACGGTAGGCATCTCGCACAACCAGATCGGGACCTTCGACCCCTCTCGACTCGGCGGGCCGGGCGCATAGTGAACACGTGAACGGTTCGACCGTCCTTGAACCAAAAGCGGCTGAAGTCGAGGATGCGGCCCGGCTGTTCGCGGCGCTGGCCGATCCCGCCCGTCTGCGCGTGCTCGCCGTGCTCGCCGACGCTCAGCGCTGCGTGTGCGACATCCAGTCGGCCGCGCCGATGGCTGCCAACCTGCTCTCCTACCACCTGAAGACCCTTCGCGAAGCGGGGCTCATCGAAGGCAACCGGCGAGGCCGGTTCATCGATTACCGCCTGACCGACGGCGCGGCGATCTTGGTTGGTGGCTCGCTCCGCGCGGCAGGCTTCGTCGCGTCGGTTGACCAACCGGCTGGCTGCACGCGCGACTGCGCGGTGGAAGATCGATGACGGGGGACACCGAGACCCTTGACTGGGTGAGGATCGACACGGTAGCCCTGCCGATGTTGGTCGGGCTGCTGTTGATGGTGCGCCGGCGAGTCGTCATGCACCCCGAATGCGCTGTCGTCGCCGTCGGCAGGTCGGGCCTGTGATCCCCGCCACCCAGCCCCTTCGCGACGAGTACGGCGCGCTGCTGCCCGAGCTGGGCGCCCTGCGCGCCGCGGCCGACGCGGTCGGCTCGTCGGCGGCTGCCGAGGAGTTCGACCGCGCCCGGCTCTACCCGACGATCAACCGGCTCGTGGGCAACGATGCCACGGCCGCGATGCGCCGCGACCACGAGGAGATCCGTGAGCGGATGTGCGCTCTCGATGGCCTGCGAAGTTCCAACGAGCCCGACGTCGGTTCGGAAGGTGAAGTGCGGGCGGCGCTGTACGGGCTCGATGCCATCGTCCGGCTCCACCTCGCCAAGGAGGAGGAGCTGTACTACCCGCTCCTCGACGCGCAGCTCAGCGAGGAGGAAGTGACCGAGCTGATCACTGCCGTCCATGAGGTCGAACGTAACCTCTACCACCAGGCGACCGGCACGCCAGCGGCCCGACGGGCTGGAACGGCGGTGACTGCGGCGCCGACGGCCTGCACCGTTCGAGCCCGGGCTCGCTCCGGCGGCTGGGCCGACGTCGATGCCGGTGCCGAGACCGTCGCGTTCGATGCGGGCTGGTCGGCACAGCCCCTGGTTCTCAGGGTCGTCGCCCGCCGCCCGGCGAGTCCGCCGCGGTTCGTCGCGATCACCTCCGTGCCGCGCCTCGTCGCCGACGATCCCGAGAACCGGGTCGAGCTTCACCGCAACCTGTGCAAGTTCGGTACCGTCTCCAACACGCTCGCTGCGGCCCGCACGATCGACGGTCGAGTCGTCGCGACCCCTTCAGGAGCCCAGCCGTGACCGCCGAGAAGGCCGTGACGCCCGACGAGGTGACCGCAGTGGGCGAGCCGCCTATGGTCACGGTGGACGCCAACGAGGCGGTGGCGTCGGTCGCTTACCGATTGAGCGAGGTCGTGGCGATCTACCCGATCACACCGGCGTCGGCGATGGGCGAACACGCCGATGAGTGGTCGGCGAAGGGTCGGCCGAACCTGTGGGGTGCCGTCCCTCACGTGGTGGAGATGCAATCCGAGGGTGGCGCGGCGGGGACCGTGCACGGCGCGCTGCAGGGCGGCGCGCTCGTCACGACATTTACCGCCTCCCAAGGGCTGCTGTTGATGCTGCCGAACCTGTACAAGATCGCCGGCGAGCTCACATCGTGCTGCATCCATGTCGCAGCTCGCAGCATCGCCACGCATGCGCTATCGATCTTCGGTGATCACTCCGACGTGATGGCCGCCCGGGGCACCGGGTGGGCGTTGCTGGCGTCGGGCTCCCCGCAGGAGGCGCAGGATCTTGCCGCCATCGGTCACGCCGCGACCCTGATGGCGCGGGTGCCGTTCCTTCACTTCTTCGACGGGTTTCGCACCTCGCACGAGATCCAGAAGATCGCCGCCCTCGACGACGGCGTCTTGGCCGCGCTGGTCGATGCCGACGCTGTCGCCGCTCACCGGGATCGGGCGCTGAACCCAGACCGCCCGGTGGCGCGCGGGACCTCCCAGAACCCCGACGCCTTCTTCCAGGGCGCGAGGCGACCAACCCGTTCTACGACCGGTGCCCGACGATCGTCGCCGAAACGATGGACCGGTTGGCGGCGCTCACGGGCCGCCGCTATCGGCTCTTCGACTACGTCGGGCACCCCGAGGCCGAGCGGGTGGTCGTGATGATGGGCTCGGGCGCCGAGTGCGCCCACGAGACCGTCGACGCCCTCGTCGCCCGGGGTGAGCGGGTCGGGCTGGTGAAGGTCAGGCTGTACCGACCCTTCGCCATCGGCGCCTTCCTGGCTGCGCTTCCGGCGTCGGTGCGAGCGCTGGTCGTGCTCGACCGCACCAAGGAGCCGGGCGCGACCGGTGAGCCGCTGCTGCTGGACGTGACGGCGGCGCTGGCCGACGACGTCACCACCGGCGCCCGTGATCGGTTGCCGCGGATCATCGGCGGTCGCTACGGGCTCGGTTCCAAGGAGCTGACCCCGGCCATGGTCAAGGCCGCCTTCGACGAGCTCGACGCGGAACGACCGCGGACTCGGTTCACGGTGGGCATCACCGACGACGTCACCGGGCTGTCGCTGCCGGTGGACGAGTCGTTCGATGCCGAGCCGCCGGGTGTCACCCGGGCAGTGTTCTACGGGCTCGGCTCGGACGGCACCGTCAGCGCCAACAAGGCGACGATCAGGATCATCGGCGACGCCACCAACCACGCCTGCCAGGGCCACTTCGTCCTCGACTCGAAGAAGGCGGGGTCCACGACGGTGTCGCACCTGCGGTTCGGCCCGGCACCCATCCGATCGACCTACCTGATCCACCGGGCCGGGTTCGTCGCCGTCCACGACCCCGGCTTCCTCGACCGCCTCGACGTGCTCGAACGCGCCGACGCACGGCGCGACCGTGCTGCTCAATACCTCCGTCCCGCCCGCCGAGGTGTGGTCCGGGCTGCCCCAGGAGGCCCAAGCGACGCTCGTCGAGCGGGGGTGCCGCCTGTTCGTGATCGACGCCTACCGCCTCGCCGAGGACCACGGCCTTGGACGGCGGATCAACACCATCATGCAGGCGTGCTTCTTCGCGTTGAGCGACGTCCTGCCCATCGACGACGCGATCACCCGGATGAAGGACTCGGTGGCGGCCACGTGGGGCAAGCGCGGCCCGGAGGTGGTTCGCCGCAACACCGCTGCCATCGACGACGCTGTCGACGCGCTGCACGAGATCCCGGTCCCCGCCCGAGTCGACGCTGCTGCTCGAGCCCGGCGGCCGGCGGTGCCCGACGACGCCCCCGATTTCGTGCAGCGCGTCACCCGCCTGCTGCTCGAAGGTCACGGCGACCGGCTCCCGGTCAGCGCCTTCCCTCCCGACGGCACCTGGCCGACCGGGACGAGCCGCTTCGAGAAGCGGGCCATCGCCCTGGACCTGCCGATCTGGGAGCCCGACCTGTGCGTCCAGTGCAACCGCTGCTCGATGATCTGCCCCCACACCGCCATCCTCACCAAGGTCTTCGAACCGGGCGACGCCGCCGATGCGCCCCCATCGTTCCGCTTCGTCCCCGAGGGCTACACCCCCGAGCTCGAGGGCCTCGCCTTCACCGTCCAAGTCGCGCCCGACGACTGCACCGGCTGCGGGCTGTGCGTCGAGGTGTGCCCGGCCAAGGACCGCACCCAGCCCCGCCGCAAGGCCCTCAACCTGCAGCCAGCCGAGGAACACCGGCCCGCTGAACGAGAGGCATTCGGCTTCTACGGCCACATCCCCGACGTCACCAGGTCGCGCATCCCCCGGACGCGCTCGGGCATCGCGCTGCTGGAACCGCTTTTCGAGTTCTCCGGCGCGTGCGCCGGCTGCGGCGAGACCCCGTACCTGCGGCTGCTGACTCAGCTGTTCGGCGACCGCCTCATCATCGCCAACGCCACCGGCTGCTCGTCGATCTACGGCGGCAACCTCCCCACCAGCCCGTACACGACCGACGCACACGGGCGGGGGCCGGCGTGGAGCAACTCGCTGTTCGAGGACAACGCCGAGTTCGGCCTCGGCATCCGGCTCGGCGCCGACACCCTCGCCCGCCGCGCCCGCGTCCTGCTCGACCGGTTCGCACCCCAGCTGCCCGCCGACCTCATCGACGCGCTCACCGGGCCGTGCCCGACCGGCGACGACGCCGCCGTCGAGGCGCGTCGCCACGCCGGTGGAGCGGCTGCGGACGCTGCTGGCCGGCATCGCCGGCGGTGACGAACTGGCCGGGGTGCGCCGAGGCGCTGGTGCCCCGATCGGTGTGGCTCGTCGGCGGTGACGGCTGGGCCTACGACATCGGCTTCGGTGGCCTCGACCACGTGCTCGCTTCCGGCCACGACGTCAACGTCTTGGTGCTCGACACCGAGGTGTACTCCAACACCGGCGGCCAGCAGTCCAAGGCCACCCCGCTCGGCGCCGTCGCCAAGTTCGCGTCGGCGGGCAAGGACACCCCCAAGAAGGATCTCGGCCTGCTGGCGATGAGCTACGGCCACGTGTACGTGGCCAGCGTCGCCATGCAGTCCCATACTGCCCAGACGCTCACGGCGATGCAGGAAGCCGAGAGCTACCCCGGTCCGTCGCTCGTCATCGCCCACAGCCCCTGCATCGCGCACGGCTACGACCTCGTCCACTCGCCCGCCCAGCAACGCCGGGCGGTCGACAGCGGGGCCTGGCCCCTCTTCCGGTTCGACCCGAGGCGCATCGACGACAGCGAATCCCCTCTCGTCATCGACGCCGACCCAGCCTCGCTGCCCCTGCGCGAGTACCTCGAGCAGGAGACCCGGTTCCGGATGGTCGAGCTCGCCGACCCCGACCGCTACGAGCGGCTCGTCGCCGCCGGCGAAGCCGCCGTCGCCCGCCGCCACGCCCTCTACGAGCAGCTCGCCCGCATCCACCTTTACGCCGAAGAGCACGGACGTGGTTGACCTCAGCACCGACTGGCTCGGCCTGCGGTTACGCAGCCCGCTCGTCATCGGCGCGTCGCCGCTCACCCGGACCATCGACGACGCCCGCCGGCTCGTCGACGCCGGCGCCGGCGCGGTGGTGCTGGCATCGGTGTTCGAAGAACAGATCGTCGCCGACCAGCTCGCCGCCCACCGGTTCCTCGACAGCCACGTCGACAACGACGCTGAGGCCCGCTCGTTCCTTCCCGACACCGACGCGTCCGCCACCGGACCCACCCCGACGCTGCACCATCTCCAAGCTCTCCGCGCCGCGCTCGACGTCCCCGTCATCGCCTCGCTCAACGGCGTCACCCCCGGCGGGTGGACCGACCTGGCCCGCCAGCTCGCCGACGCCGGCGCCGACGCCCTCGAGCTCAACCTCTACGAGCCCCCCGCCGCCCTCGCCCAGTCCAGCGCCCAGATCGAAGACCGCCAGCTCGACGTCGTGGCCGCCGTGGCAAGCGGGAGCATCCCTGTGGCGGTGAAGCTCTCCCCGTTCTACGCCGGGCTGCCGGCCTTCGCCGCCCGAATCGCCACTGCTGGCGCCGCCGGCATCGTGGTGTTCAACCGCTTCTACCAGCCCGACATCGACCTGGACACCCTCGACGTCGACCGGCAACTCGTCCTCTCGACGCCGGCGGAGCTGCCGCTGCGCCTCCACGCCCTCGCCGTCCTCCACGGTCGCGTCCCGTTATCCCTCGCCGCCACCGGCGGTGTCCACAGCGGCCTCGACGCAGCCAAGGCGATCCTGTGCGGTGCGTCCGCCGTGCAGATCGTCTCCGCCCTCCTCGACGATCACGCCGCCGCGCTCGCCCGCATCCACCGAGAACTGGTCGGGTGGCTCGACGCCAAGGGCTACCGCGACATCGGCGAAGCGCGCGGAGCGATGTCGCTGGGCAACGTCGCCGACCCCGCCGCCTGGGAGCGCCTCAACTACGCCCGCATTCTTCAGAGCTGGCAACCCCCACGAACCCGGAGATGACCATGGCCGACACCAAACCAAACCTGTGGCACGGGATCCCCCGAGAAGACATCCCCTGGTTCCCGAAGGTCGACGAGGATGCCTGCATCGGCTGCCAGCTCTGCTACATCACCTGCGGCCGCGCCGTCTACGAGATGCACGACGGGATCGCCGACCCGGTGGATCCCATGAACTGTGCCGTCGGCTGCTCCACCTGCGGCAACATCTGCCCCACTGGCGCCATCACCTTCCCGCCGATGGACGCGGTCTGGAAGCTCGAGCGCGAACGGCAGATCTTCCGCACTGTCAAGAAAGAAGCGGTCCGCAAACACGAGCGCGAGGACATCGCCAAGGCACGCGCCGACGCCCAGGCCGCCGTCGAGCACGTCACCACACGCGCCCGGGTCGAGGTGGCCGGCGAGTTCGGCGACAAGCGCTTCCTCATCCGCCTGGAAGAGCTCCTCGGCGACCGGCCCTACGACATCGTCAACCTCCACCTCGAGGTCCCTACCGTCAAAGGCGCCCGCGCCAAGGCGCCCGCCTTCATGGCCTTCGAGGTCACCTCGGAAGCCCAAGAAGACATCGAGTCCTTCCTCAACGAGGTCCACGCCCTCGTCCGCGACGCCTCCCTCGTCCTCGTCGGCACGACCCGGCTCTGATCTGAGCACGATCGTGCAAGGCATCGGCAAGACCACCATCGCCGCCACCGCGACCGGGTACACCGCCGAAGTGCTCGCTATGACCGGCTCTGGCCGCGACGAAGCCCGCCTCGCCTTGCTCGAGAAGACCTTGGCTCACCGTGCACCGAGCAGGCCGCCGCGTTCCGGGCCTTCACGCGGGGCAGTTCGTGGTCGTCGATGCCGCCCGCCGGGCCGCCGAACCGTCCGGGGTTGCCGGGCTCGACGCTCTCGTCGCCGCCTGAACCATCGACCGCCGACGCCACGTCGATCGCGGCCACGCATTGGGTTGGCTGGCACACGCGATTCGTGCTGTTCACCGGCACAGGAGGCGTCGGGAAGACAATCGCCGTCAGCGGCGCCGCCGTGGCCTTGGCCGACGCGGGCCGACGGGTGCTCTTGGTCAGCACAGACCCTGAGTCGAACCTCGGCGACGTATTCCAGGCCGTGACCGGCGAGGAACCGACCGCAGCCCCCGACGTCGCTGGCCTCGACCTGATGGACCTGGATCCGCACGCCTCAGCCGACGCCTACCGCGAACCGGGTCACCAAGCCCTACCGCGCCACCCCTTTCCGCAGCGGAGCCACGCGCTCGAGGAGCAGCTCGCCGGCGCCTGTACGGTCGAGGTCGCCGCCTTCGATGCCTTTACCCGCCTGCTCGTGGATCCGGCCACGACCGAGCGCCACAACCACGTCGTGCTCGACAATTGTGCCCCAGGCGATCTCGACCATCTTCATCGGAGCCGCCGGGGGGCTCATCCAACGGGCGGCGACGAGGAAGCTGTCGGTCAGCTCGTCGGCCGGGGCGTGTCGGCGGCGTGCACGAGCCACCGTCGGGGCCGGGCGCGGCACCGAGGCTCGCCCGCCCAGTACAGGCCGCTGGAGGGGTCGAACACGGCCCGGGTCGTCGGGCTGTCAAACAGCGGCGGCCGCTGGAGCCAGAGGGTCCGGTCGTCGATGTCGAGGGTCTCGCCGGACACGATCCAACGCATCCGGGTCGGGTCGATCTCGATCGAGCCGCAGTAGGCGCTCGGTCATCCACCACGACGCCACGACGGTCACGTTCGGCAATGCCGCCATCGCCGCCTCCAGGCTGCCGGTGTGGTCGTGGTCGTCGTAGGCAGAGAACGATCCAGCGGACATCGTGCCGGCTCAACCACCCAGCATGTCACCGCGGCGAACCACCGGTCACGGTCGGCCGGCACGCCGGTGTCGAGCACGACCGGCTGACGGCTGGTCAGCACCATGGTGTTCATCTGGACGCCAACGGGGGCGCCGTCCGGCTTCCAGAAGCTCTGGAGTCAAACGGGCCTCTGTGGGGTGATCTGTACGGGACGGACGAACTTGTTCATGACGTGCTCCTTGGGTGCCGTTGTTCATCACGGCTGACGCCAAAGGGACGCCGGCGGACGCGGTCTGCATCCTTTTCGCCTCGAGTTCGTCAGCAGCGGTTTCGTCCCGCGCTTCCTCAGACGACCAGGCTGCGCCGCTCGAGGAACAGCGTGTCGCGCCACCAGCCCTCGGTCGGCAGCCGATCCACTCACGTCGCCCCACGACCCGGAACCCACACGCCTCGTGGAGCCGGACGCTGGCAGTGTTCTCCGGAAAGATGCCGGTCTGGATCGTCCAGAACCCGGCCGCTTCCGACCCGTGGGACGAGGGCGTCGAGCAGGACGCGGCCGATCCCCTGGCCGCGAACCTCAGTTCCGATGTAGATGCTGTTCTCCGCGACGCCGGCATAGACGCATCGCTCGGAGACCCGGCCGAGCGCTGCCCATCCGACGACGTCGTCGGCGCGGCAGGCAACCAGCCGGTGGTCGGCCAGGTGGGCGGCGTCCCAGGCCGGCCACTCGGGTGCGGCGGTCTCGAACGTGGCGTTTTCGGTGGCGATCCCTTCTTCGTAGATCGTCCGCACTCGTTGCCAGTCGGCCGCGGCCATCGCCCTGATCGTCACCCCGTTCGTCACGACCCGGGCTTCCGGGCTCGGACGATGGCGGCGTGCACCCCGTCGCCCACGGCGTGGGTGCAGTCGATGGCCACGTCCACCAGACCGGCGGCCTTCGGCGACAAGCGCGGCCAGTGGGTCTGGTACCACACCGTCCCCGACCGCCTAGCCCAGCTGCGCGCCGCCCTCACCTAGCGCTCCCGTGACCAGCGAATGCATCGTCCGCCCAATGACGGCCGACGACTGGCCGACGGTCAAGGCCATCTACGAGGCCGGCATCGCCACCGGCAACGCCACCTTCGAGACCGAGGCCCCCGGCTGAGAACGCTGGAACGAGACGCACCTGCCCGACCAACGACTCGTTGCCGAACGCGACGGGATCGTCGTCGGATGGGTCGGCACCTTGCACCGGTGTCGGATCGGTGCGTCTACCGGGGCGTGCCCGACAACAGCGTCTACATGGGCGCCGAGGCAAGCGGCAGCGAGATCGGCCTCGCCCTCCTCGCTGCCCCATCCCGTCGGCCGAGGCCGCTGGCATCTGGACGATCCAGACCGGCAGCTTCCCCGAGAACGTCGACAGCCTTGCCCTCCACCGCGCCTGCGGCTTCCGGGTCGTCGGCACCCGCGAACGGATCGGTCGGCTCCACGGCAGGTGGCGCGACGTCGTCTTCGTCGAGCGCGGCGTCGAGTTTGGGCAAGAGATGACCGTAGGTGTCGAGCGTGACGGTGATGGTGCTGTGGCCCATCCGTTCCATGATCGCTCGCGGATGAGCGCCTTGGGCGATGAGCATCGCCGCGTAGCTGTGCCTGAGGTCATGGAAGCGTGTGCCCGGCGGCAGGCCGGCTCGCAGCACCGCCGGCTTGAAGTGGCGCTTGAACCAGTTCGAGTGCCGGAACGGTCCGCCTTGCGGGCTCTCCCACACGAAGTCCGTCGCACCGCCGCTAGCGATCTGGGCGGCGAGGTCGTCGATCAGTGACCTCGGGATCGGAACCGTGCGCCGCTCATACGTCTTCGTGGCGACCAGTTGAAGCTCGCCGTACGCCTCGGACGCCGACGCCTTCACCTCGACCCGGCGGCGCAGCAAGTCGAGATCCGCCGCTCGGAGGGCGACGAGCTCACCGGCGCGCAGTCCGGTGAAGGCGGCGAACCGAACCAGGAGCCCGTACTCGGGGTATCCGTCCCGGCGTCGCTCTTCACGCCGGTACCGAACGGGCGGGGCGGTCACCTCGGCGGCGAGCGCCATGATCTGGTCAGGCTCGAGGAAGATCATTTCGGCGTGGGCGGTGCGCGCCACTTCGACACCGGTCACCGGGTTCACTTTCAGCGCGCCCGACTTCACGGCCAGCCCGAGCACGAGGCGCAGCACGTCGCGCACGTTGCGAATCGTGCCGGCACCGAGCCGCGCCGCTGCAGCTCGGCGACGAATCTCAGGACCAGCGGGTAGTCAATCGCGGCGATCGGAAGTGCTCCGAACCGCGGCAGCAGATGCCGGTGGACGATCGATTCGTAGCTCTCCCTTGTCTTCGGCTTGCGATTACCCAGCGTTTCCAGCCATTTCGCCGCCCACACCTCGAACCGTTCTTTGCCCCGGCGCGGGTCGATCCAGTCGCCCCGCAGCAGATCAGTCTCGACGGCCCGGGCGAAGCGCTCGGCGTCGAGCTTGCGGCCGAAGCTTCGCTTGCGCTGCCCGCGGGCGTGGTCGCGGTAGCGGACGTCCCAACGGACCGCCCCCGCCGTCGTGACCCGCTTCTGGACATCAGCCATCGCCCACCCGCTTCTACGGCGTCGCGCTCGGCGGTGTCAGCGAGCCCGAGACGCCCCCGGTCGGGCGGGCACGACGCGGGCGACGTCGATCCAGCGCTCGACCTCCACCGGATCGAAGCGCACCAGCCGACCGATCTTCAGGTAGGGAATTGCGGCGCTCCTCGACAAGCCGCCGGACAAACCGCTCCGTCACCCCCAGCCGTGCCGCCAAGCCGTTGACGTCGAGCAGTGACCCGTGCGGCCGTTCGTTCAGGCGACGGTCGTCGATACGTGCATCCATGCCCACCAACGGACGGCCAAGGCGCCGATCGGGACAATGTTCGAGCCAACCGTCGGCTCGGCTTGGTACATCCGTGGTACATCGACAACGCACGAGGCCCTTCCTGTTGAGCCAGGAAGGGCCTCTGAGCTGGGCGTTCTTGGTGGCGGGGGTAGGATTTGAACCTACGACCTTCGGGTTATGAGCCGACAGCGTCTCGTCGGCGATGGTCGGCACTCGGAGTCGTTGGTGCAGGTAGAGGACAGATTCGACCACTTCGCCGGCGCCCTTCATTTGCACTGGTCCGTACCGGTAGAAACTCGTCGTGTTCGCGTTTGGTCGCGGCGCCACGTCGACGGAAGTGCCGGCAGTGGCGTCGTGGGCCGACATGGATGCACGCGGTGGCGACGCCACCGATACGTCACCTTGAATCACGGTCTCGAGGACAGAACGGACATGGTTCGACTTGTCGAACCTTGCCCAATCCGAGGTGTCAGTACGGGTCCATCGAAGAAGGTCGAGCATGCCGGCGTCGCTATCCGAGGTGCTGCTCGAACAGTCTCGTGGTTCGTTCGAAGCAGACCGACGCTGCGTGGGCATCGTAGGTCGGCCAGTCGGGCCACGTGAAGGCGTGGTCGACCCCAGGGAACACGTGGATCTCGACGTGCGCGAGAGAACGCGACGGCGTCGAGGAAGGGTTGATGGGTATCGATCGGCTGAATCTGGTCGGCGTCGCCGAGACCGATGAACAGCGGTCCGGTCAGGCGACGCGCCGTGAGATGGGGTGAGTCCGGCTGATCATCGGCCAGGAACGATGGGTGCCACATCGCCCGAACCACGAACCGTTCGGGCAGGCGCTCCAGGGTGCGGAACACCGCACGGGCACCGACGCAGAAGCCGATCGCACCAACCGGCTCGTTCGGGGCGACATCGAGCACGTCGAGGGTCGCGTCGAGATCACTCTGAATGCCGTCGTCGGTCAGCGATCGGAGCATCTCCCACAAGCGGTCGATGATGGTGGGATCCGCCTCGCTCTCGGCCCGTTCGAACCCGATCAAACGGCCGTGGCGGTGATAGAGGTCGGGCACGGCAACGTCGTAACCGACGCCGGCTAGCTTCGCCGCGAACCCGTGGGTCGCATGGCGAACGCCGGGACCGTCGTGGAACATCACGACCTTGGCCCACGCGCCCGTGAGCTCCGGCCGCTTACGCAAGACAGCAATCGGCCCCGACGGTGAAGGTGCATCGATGACCTCGCTGCACACCTGCATCGCAGCGCATCGTACACATGGGAAGCACCCCGCCCGCCGCTAAGGCGGGCGGCGAGACCAGGTCCACGGGGACGATCTCGCCTTGCTGAGGCCCGGTACGGTGTCCCCGAATGGATTCGCGCACCACCGGCATCGATGTGGAAGCCGCTCGCCACACGACGCCGGGCTGTCACGACCAGGCATTCCTCTTATCGGCGGCGCATCGCTGGCAAGCTCGCGGACGCTCGAGGCGGTCGTCGCCCACCTGCGCCGGGAAGCCGAGATCGGCGGCTACACAGCCGCCGAGGAAGCCGCACCAGTCATCGCGTCAGCCCGCTCCAACCTGGCCGAGTTGGTCGGAGGTCGTCTCGACGAAGTCGCCCTGACCGCGGCGACACCGCAGCGTGGATCAAGGCATGGTGGGGTTGGTTCGGCGGGTGGCAACGTAGCCCGCGGCGGCGCCGTGCTGGTCGACCGTTTCGCATACTTGTCGCACTTTGCCGCCATCGCCGAAACCGCCCGTCTCGGCGCGTTCGACGTAAAGGTGCTGCCATCGCTGCCCGACGGAACGATCAACCTCGCCGCAACAGCGATCGATGCAGGGACCAGCGTGGTGGTCGCCACGATGGTCCCCACGCACTGCGGAAACGTCAACCCGATCGCCGACCTTGGTCAGCTGTGCGCGGCCGCCGGAGTACCGCTGTTCGTCGATGCCTGCCAAGCGGTCGGACAACTGCACCTCGACATCACCGAACTCGGCTGCGACGTCCTCACTGGCACAGGACGAAAGTTTCTGCGCGCCCACGCGGCACCGGCTTCCTGTGGGTCCGATCCGAACTCGCCGACCGGTTCCGCCCACCCGGAATCGACGGCACGAACACCCAATGGGACCCCGACAGCGGACTTCACATCAACACCGCCGTCGCCCGGTTCGAGGAGTTCGAAGCTCCAGTCGCCGCACAGATCGGGCTCGCCGAAGCCACGCGTCAAGCGCTCGACATCGGTGTGCCCGCAATCGAGCAAAGGGTGACTGGTCTCGCCGATGCACTCCGAACAGAACTCGCCACAATCCCAGGCGTGACCGTGCGCGACACGGCAGCGCGCCGATCGGCGATCGTCACCTTCACGGCCGACGGCATCGATCCCGCCGACATCGTCGCCACAGCCGGCCGCGTCGGAGTCGCGATCAACACCTCGACGGCCAACTGGTCGGCACTCGACATGCACGCCAAGCACACCGAATCTGTCGTCCGCGCCTCACCGCACTACTTCAACACCGACGACGATCTCGACCGGCTCATCGCCGTCACGGCAAGGCTTGCACGAGGCCGAAACCTGTCCGACCGGTCGTCGCTGCCACAGTAAGTCCCGAGTCGACCGTAAGCCGCCGCTTCAACCACCACCGCCGACAAGACCGATCGGGTTCGCTCCCGGACGGGCGCCCATCGGGTTCCGCCAACGTCGATTCAACCTGGGCCAGTTCACGACGAAAGGTCGCTGACGGGTCCCTGCCGATTGACCCGACGGTCAGACGACCTGATCCGGTCCTTCGACGGCGTGGGCACGGCTCAGTCTTGGTGGCGTAGGCCGTCCTGGGCGAGTTCGAGCATGCGAACTGCCTGTTTGCGTCGTCGGTGGCGAGCGCGATGCCGATCACCAACCGGAGCAGATCGTCCGCTGTTGCGTGCGGGTGGACGTGCCCGGCGTGTTGGGCTCGTTCGAGCAACTGCGTCGCTGCGGACATGATGCGTGCCGAGCATTCGATGTCGGGCTTGGCACCGAGCGCGACAAGGGCGTCGACCAGACCACGGTCGGTCAGCGAGTGGGTGAGCAGCGCCTGAAGCCAGCGGCTCAACGCGTCGCCCGGGGGTGTGCGTCGGCCGCGGCCTGCGCCGTCGCGGAGAGAGATTCGATCCGGAGAGTGAAGACGGCGATCAGCAGATCTTCTCGGGTCGGAAAGTGCCTGTAGAGCGTGCCGGCACCGACGTGTGCTCGCCGCGCGATCTTGTCGAGCGAGGCGTTCGGACCATCGTCTGCGATCACCTGGCTGGCCACGGCGACGATCCGCGTTCGGTTGCGTCTCGCATCTGCTCGTTGTGGGCGTTCGGTCATCGTCGGGTGCGGCTCGAATCGGAGGCGGTCTCCAGATAGGGCAGCGTCTCAGCAACCGGAGAACGTCTCCACTTCCGTGGACGAGAAGGCCTGACGATGGACAACAGCAACTCTTTCACCCTCGGGCCTGTGGGCATCTGGACGATGGCGTTGGACTTCCAACCGTCGGGTCGGGTCCGAGAGTTGGCCGCCCAGCTGGAGGAACTCGGCTTCGGCGCGCTCTGGCACGGGGAGGCCTTCGGGCGGGACACCGTCAGCCAATCCTGGCTGCTGCTCTCGTCAACGAAGCGCATCGTCGGCCATCACCTACGGCAGCTGAATCTGCGGGTAGCCGGTCAGACCGGTACCGGTCTCCACGACCAGATAGGCGGCGGCGTAGACCATCTTGCCGGTGCGCGGCAGCCGCCCGGAGGAGGCAGCCGCGACGCGGCGCGGGGAGGAACGGCCCGGCGGCCCGCACCGCCTGGGCGTCGCCGGGTGGCTCGGGATCGAAGCCGAGGCCGCCGCGATACGCGACGACGGTCTTCAGCCCGACGGCGTCCCGGGCGCAGTCGTCCAGGGCGTCCCGGTACGCGCTCGGAATCGGTGGGCGTCGATGCCAGAACAGGCCACGGTCTCGGCGACGGCCTCCAAGCGCACCACCTCGCTGGCCGGAGCCCCAGACAGCACAGCCATTTTCGCGGGATCGAAGAGCTCGTCCGAGCGGTAGCCAGTGTCGATCAGCAGCGCGTCGAGGCCGGCTTGTCCGAGGAACGTGCGCGCGATCGCTTCGGGGCCCATTGAACGAGGCGAGGTCGAGATCAGTGATCACGAGCCCGTGACGGTGCCGATCGATGAGCCGGATGCTCTCGATGCCGGCCAGGGCCACCTCGCTCGAGAGCACTGCCCGATCGTCCCGCACCCGTTTCGGACGACGCCAGAGCCTACCGCCGGTGGGCGATGCCATGATGGTGCCGGAAACAGGTGCGCCTGGCGGTGTGCGGTGACCAGAAAGCGAGGGGGTGCGGCATGCACGGGGGCGCAGCAGATCAAATGACGCAGCGGGCCAGGGAGTCGAGGCGTCTGGCGGATCTCTACGTGCCCGTGGCGTGCGGGCGGTGGCGCTGACGCAGGTCGACAACGCGGGTGTCAGCCCGGGTGAAGACCGTCCCGCTCTCGCTTCTCGAACGGGCCGTTCGCTACGGCATCGGCATGTCGCCCGTATTCGAGGTCTTCCTGGTCGATGACTCGATCACCTCGAGCAACGAGGTGGGCGGGCCCGGTGGGGGACCTCCGGCTCATGCCGGACCCGTGGGCGGTGCGGATCCTCGCGGCGCAGCCGGGCTGGGCGTGGGCCCCCGTCGACAAGCACACCCAAGACGGCGAGGTGTATGCCGGCTGCCAGCGGACCTTCGCCAAGCGCCAGGTGATCCGTGCCGCCGACGAGGATCTCGAGCTGCGCATGGCGTTCGAGTTCGAGTGGTTCGTCGGCCGAACAGCATTCCGAGGTGGACCGCCCGGCCCACCGGGGCCCGGCCTATGGGCTAGGTCGCTGGCCTCGGTTTCCGACTATGCGGTCGATCTGATCGGCGCGCTCGAGGACGAAGGCGTCGGCGTCGACCAGTTCCACCCTGAGTACGCCCTGGGCCAGCTCGAGATCTCGGTGCCCCCGACCGACCCGGTCGGTGCCGCCGATGCCAACGTGCTGGTGCGCCAGACGATCCGGGGCGTCGCCGCGAGGCATGGCCTGCGCGCGTCGTTCTCGCCGGTCGTGATCCCGGGCCACGTCGGCAATGGTGGCCACCTGCACTTCAGCGTGTGGCGGCACGGGTCGAACCTGCTCACGGGCGGCGACGGCCCGTCACGGCATGACCGAGACCGGGGAGGCGTTCGTCGCCGGTGTGCTCGCCGAGCTACCGGCGCTCGTCGCCGTCGGGTCGCCGAGCGTGCCGAGCTACCTGCGCCTCATCCCCTCACATTGGGCCGGACCGTTTGCCTGCTGGGGCCTGGAGAACCGCGAGGCCGGCATCCGCTTCATCACCGGGATGGCGGGCACGCGCGAGACCGCCGCGAACGTGGAGGTGAAGTGCTTCGACCAGAGCGCCAATCCCTACCTCGCCGCCGGGGCGGTGATCGCCGCCGGCCTGGCCGGGATCCAGGCCGGATTGCGCCTACCGGCGGAGGTCAGCGTCGACCCCGCCGGCGTGGGCGACGACGAACTCGCGCACCGAGGTGTCCACCGCCTCCCTCGAGTCGCTCCGCGAAGCGCCTCTCCATCTCGAGAAGTCGGACGTCCTGCGCGATGCCATGGGACCGATGCTGTTCGGGCCGTTCACTGCGGTGCGCCGCGCCGAGGCCGAGGCCTTCGCTGCCGAGGATCCCGGACGCCGTCGCTGCGATCCATCGCTGGCGGTACTGATGCCGCGCCGTCGGGAGGGCCGAGTCGTCGCACGGGGCCTCGACGCGGCGCGATGGCGGCGGTGCGAGACGCTTCCGACCCGGTCTAGGTTCCGATCGTGAGCGATGACCAGACGTTCCACGATGACATCGAGGCGTACTGCGCGCGGCTCAGCTACGCACACGGCGACCGTGTGACGGTGCACGTCTCGTCACGACGCTCCCGCTACGACGTACGGGTCGAGCGGTGGGGTGCCCAGCGGGAGACCGTGTGGAGCGCCACCGATCTGCCCGGCGAGTACTTCGAGCCGCCGAGCGACGCCGACTCGGAGGGGTGTCGATGGCCGCCGGCGTTCGAGCTCGCGGTGGAGGACGAGTGGAGGTCCGGGTTCTACTTGCTCACCTTCACCGCGCACGACGCGCCGCCGGGGCGGGACGCGGCCCATGCCGGGTTCGTGGTGCGCGGCAATCCGACCGACGCGGCGCCCGCGCTGTACGTGCTCGACACCAACACGTGGCACGCGTACAACACGTGGGGCGGTCGCAGCCTCTACACCGGCGGCCACAAGGTCTCGCATGCCCGGCCGTTCGGTCGCGGGATGCTGTCGCGACCCGAGGTCGACCGTGACGACCGCAAGGCCCGCCCACGCCGGTGGCGGGAGGAGCCAGACGTCGACGGAGCGATCTTCCAGCGCTATCGCACCGAGCACGCGTATCCCGCGGCCATCGGCTCGGCAGGCTGGTACAGCCATGCGCGCCGGTTCGTCGAGTGGGCCGAACGGGCGGGGTACCGCTTCGACTACGCGGTGTCCTCGGACCTGGAGTTCACCCCCGAGGTGCTCGCCGGCTACGGCACCGTGATCAGCGTGGGTCACGACGAGTACTGGTCAGCCGGGCAGCGGCAGGCCGTCGTCGAGCACGTTCGGCGCGGCGGCCACTTCGCCAGCTTCTCCGGCAACACGATGTTCTGGCAGGTCCGCCTGCGAGGACGGGCTCGGCGGGACGGCGATGGTGTCCTACAAGTACGCGGCGCACCGCGACGATCCGGTGGTCGCGGCGGGCCGGCCGCAGGGAGATGACCGGCATGTGGGCCGACCCGCTGGTGGGCCAGCCGGAGTGGGAGTTGTTGGGCGCCGGCTCCGCGTTCGGCCTCTACCACCGCTTCGGCGCGGCGACGCCGCGCGGCGTGGGCGGGTTCGTCGTGTACCGGTCTGACCACTGGATGTTCGAGGGAACCGGCCTCGCCTACGGCGACGTCCTCGGGCGCCGACGACGGGATCGTCGGCTACGAGACGCTCGGCCGTCCGCTCACCTTCGACGAGCTCCACTTGCCGATCCCCGTCGATCACCCCGGACTACCCGACGACACCGAGATCGTCGCCTTCACCCCGTCGAGCAACCTGGCCGTCGGCGAGTACCCGGCGTCGATCTCGGCGCTCACCGACCAGGGCGACCTCGAGTTCATCGCGTCACGGATCTACGGCGACACCAGCGAGGCCAACCTCGCTCGCGTCCGCCACGGGAACGCCGTGATGCTCACGTGCCGGCCCTTCGGTGCAGGCGGCGGTGAGGTCGTCACCATCGGGACGACCGACTGGGTGTTCGGACTGGCCACCGATCCGGCCGTCGCACGCGTCACCTCCAACGTGCTCGACCATCTGCTCGGCGCGACCACCGGAGGGATCGTGATCGACATGCACGAGCACGCCACTGCCCCAACGGTCGACCGAGGGCATGGTCGACTACGACCGGAACTCGTCGGCTCAGCAGATGATCGTCATGACCCAGGCACGAGCGGATCCGCGGTCTCGTCGAACGCATCCGCCCAGTCGGCTCGGAGCTGCGCATCGTCGACTACGGGTGCGGCCCGGGGACGAGCGCCATCACCGCGGTGCGGCCGGCCATCGAGACGTGCCGGACCGTCCACCCGGGTCTTCCGATGGTGGTGTGCCACGCCGACCAGCCCGGGAACGACTGGAACGCGCTGTTCGGCCTCGTCTGGGGCCCGTCGGGATACCGCGCAGCGCGGACGGCGTGCGGACCGAGGCGGCCGTCGGGTCGTTCTACGAGCAGATGGTCGCCGAAGCCTCCGTGGACTTCGGGACGTGCTTCGCGGCGAGTCACTGGCTCGAACATGCCGTTCGCCTGCACTCGCCAGGGACGCTGTGGTTCGCCGACTTGACGGGCGCAGCTCGCCGAGAGATGGCCGAGCAGGCGCGCCGTGACTGGACGCGGTTTCTCTCCCAGCGGGCCAAGGAGCTCCGGTCCGGCGGCTTCCTCTTCGTGTCGACGCTGGGCTCGGTCCCCGACGTCTCGGAGATCAACGGCACGGCAGCATCGGGTCGAGGCATCTACCGAGCCCTGCAGGTCGTCGCCCAGGGGATGGCCGACGACGGCCTGATCGACCGGTTCGGTACTCGACGGCTTCGTCTTCTCGCTGTGGTTCCTGACCGCAGACGGAGGCCCGGCGGCCGATCGTCGATGACGACGACCTGTCGCGGGCCTTCGGCATCGAGTCGATCTCGGTCGAACCCGCCCCCGAGAACCCCACCGACTTCTTCGCGGAGCTTCTCTCCGATCCGGTGAGCTACGCGGACGCTTACACCGGCTACATCCGCGCCTTCGCCGACTCGACGCTGCGCACTCAACTGTTCGGACCATCGGCCGGCGACCCGGCGGAGGAGCAGGCGCTGGCGACGGAGTTCTACACCCGCCTCGACGCGCTCTACCGCACGCACCTCGACGAATACGCCTTCGAGGTGTGGCTCCTCACCGTTGCGCTGCAGCGACGGTGACCTGACGGTGAGCGGCCGCCGCGAGTCATGCCAACCGCGGCGTTCGAACCGGTCCCGACCGTCCCGGGTGCTCAGGCGGGCGGGGCGTAGACGCGGATCTCGACGGCGCCGACGTTGCCGCCTGACGACTGGGCCACATCGAAGCGCAGGCGGCGTCCGCTCACGCCGAGGGGCGCCACCCGGCTGGTCGCCGGGCTGGCCGCGGGGAACGGGCCGCGCGGCGAGTCGCCGTCGACGGCGACGGTGTAGGTCGACGTGATGGCGCTGCCGTCGGCCATCGACCGGGTGACGAACTCGACGCCGGCGATGTCGTGGGCGGCGCCGAGGTCGATCGTGATCGAGCCGTTGTCGCCGTCGCCGGCGGTGGACCACTCGGTGGCGAGGTCGCCGTCGATGGCCAGGGCGGCGGCGAAGGCGGTCGAGAACTGGGAGCTGACGTCCGCCACGGTGGCGTGCAGGGCGAGGTTCTCGCCGACGTCGGCCGGGGCGCCCGCTCGGCGGACCCGGGTGACGAGCCGTCACCGATCTGGAACGTCGCCGGGTCGGAGCGGTAGAGCGTGCCGTCGGCGGTCGTGCCCTGGACGACGAAGTGGTACGTGCGACCGGCTTCGACGCCGGGCAGGAACACGTCGTGGTCGGTGATGCCGGTGCCGTTCATGGCCAGCGAGTTGTTGAACCGGCCGATGCGTCGGTCTCGCCCCAGACGATGGCGCAGATCATGGGCTCGGTCGTCTGCACCCGGAAGATCCCGCGGCTGGTGTCGAACGGGTCCGCTTCGAACGCGAAGTCGCTGGCCTGTACGGCGCGGAAGGGCCGGACGTCGACGGCCGTGGTGACGTCACCGCCACCGCCGCCCCCGCCACCCGAGCTGCAAGCGCCGAGGGCCACCACGGCAGCGACCGTGGCAACCCGCCAGCGACGCCGGTGCGCCCGCCGCTGCGTGGACGGATCGGCGGTCGATGGACTCCCCGGATGGTCCGGCACCACCGACATTGCTACCAGCCACCGGCCACGGGCCGTCAGGCAGGGCCGGGCAACGCGGCGAGCACCTCCGCCGCCGCCCGCTCACCCGAGCGCACCGCACCGTCCATGTAGTTCATCCAGATCGTGGCGCGCTCGGTGCCGGCCCAGTGGACGAGGCCGAAGGGCTCACGCAGGGCGGCCCCGTACCGGGTCCATGCACCAGGGGGAGGTTCGAGCCGTAACAGCCCCTCGTCCACGCCTCGTCGGACCAGTCGGTCTCGACGTAGTCGGCGGGATCAGCCGCCTGCGGGCCGAAGAGCTCCACCAAGGACTCGACCACGGCAGCACGCCGGGCGCCGGCCGGCAGCCGGCGGAACCGGCGGGCGTTGTCCGCCTCGACGAACCCGACGATGATCCCCGGCGTCCCCGACGGCGGCGAGCTGTCGAAGGTCACCGACACGAGGCCCGCGTCCGCACCCCCAACCCGCTCCACCCCTCGGCGCGCCAGAACGGGCGTTCGAAGATGCAGTGGATCTTGAAGACCGTGCCAGGGGCGACCCGCTGGTGCACCTGGGCCAGCTCGACCGGCAGGCGCGGCTCGTAGCTGATGCGGTCGCAGAGCGCGACCGGTACCGCCACGATGGCGCGAGCGGGCCGTCACGGTGAGCCCGTCGGCTTCGACCACCACGTCGACCGTCCTGGATGAGGCGGCGGACCGGATGGCCGAGCTGGACGGCATCGTCGCCGAGCCGCTGCGCCACCCGGACGGAGATCTCCTGGGACCCGGCGACGAAGCGGCGCTCCTGGGCGACGTGGAGGAGGTGATCGCACGATCCGGCGGAGCGGACGTAGTTGAGCACGTGCAGGAGTGACACCTCGGCGGGCTCGGCGGTGAACAACTCCGCCATGACGACATGGACGTACGCCGCCGCCGGGCCGGTGATCGGATGGCCCGCCACCAGCTGTGCAAGGTCTGCGAATCCCACTCGAGGGCGTGCACGGCGGTCCACGGCGCATCGGCGGGAAGCTCCGCCGCCATGCGCTCCAGCTCGCCCATGACCTGGTTCGCTTCGGCCTGGGCGGCATCGTCGAACCCGTCGATCGCCATCCGTGGTGCACCGAGGGCTGTGCTGCTCGAAGGTCTCGACCCCACCTCCTCGGCCAGCGCCAGGATGCGGTCCTGGGTCGGGCCGATCCACTGGCCGCCGCGCTCGACGGCGTGACCGGCGGGCGAGAGCGCGTTCCAGGTGCGGCCGCCCACCCGGTCCCGGGCCTCGACGACGACCACGCTCCGTCCGGCCCGCTGCAGGGCGCGGGCGGCGGCCAACCCCGACAGCCCGGCGCCGACCACGACAACATCCACGCCCGGCCCGTCGTGTGCGTCCGATCCCGTCACGACCCCTCCCTCCCGCCGATGGCGGCCCGGCCTCGGTGCTGCGGCCGGAAGAACGTCGCCGGTCGCAGACCTGCGTCATGGTCTGCCCATCCCTCCGATTCGTCCGGGGGAGCATCCGACGCTACGGCAGGGGCCGGCCTGCCGTTGCACCTGCGTCCCATCCCGGTCGGGACGGCGGGCCGCCGGTGCCCGCATGGGCCCGGTAAGCGCTGGTCCCAGATGATGTGAATTATTCCGGGTGCCCGGATAATCCACATTTTCACCCGCTGGGTGCACGTAGCGTCCGTTTCGTTGCATGACGTTCCCGGCAAGGGCGGCCGACCCCGAAAGTGGCGGTCGGACACCGACCGAGCACGAGCCTTCCGGGCTCGCCAGCGGGGCGAGCCCGAACCGCCACAGCTCGTTCAGATCAATGACGAACGGGACGAGCTCGCCGCAGCCAGGCGACTGGTCCAGCAACTCGGCGAGCAACTGAACCGACATCGCGCGACCGAGCGGTCTCTTCGGGCCGAGCTCGACCGGGCATGGCGAGACCTCGAAGCCGAGCGAGCACGCGCTGAACGCCTCGCCGGAGGCCAACGTTTCATTGCGCCGGACCATCGGGGCGATCAACGCCGAACGTGACCGGACGCTCCAAGCGTTGGCTCCGCCGGCTCCGCCACCGGAGGCGGTGACGCCGCCGGCTCCGACCCCGACCCGAGCCGAACGCCGCCGAGCGGCGCGAGGCCGGCGGACGCGAGGATGAGCGCATCGCACCACACACACGACCGCTCACCTTCCCAGCTCAGTTCGGCTCGGCGACGACAGCCACCGAGGACGGAGTGGCTCCGCCGGTCGGGCGCAGCATCCGTACGGGTGCCGCCAATCGGGTGGCCGCGCCCCGGTAGGTCGAGTCGAGCGCTTCGTCGAGGGCGGCGTCGATCTTGGGCAGCAGATGCCCGTAGGTGTCGAGCGTGACGGTGATGGTGCTGTGGCCCATCCGCTCCATGATCGCCCGGTGATGGGCGCCCTGGGCGATGAGGAGCGCGGCGTAGGTGTGCCGGAGATCGTGAAACCGGGTGCGTTCCGGGAGCGCCGGCGCGGGCGACCGCCGGCTTGAAGTGCCGCTTGAACCAGTTCGAGTACCGCAACGGCCCACCCGTCGAGCGGCCCATACGAGACCATCCGCGTTGGCGGCGGTGTGCTCGGCCAGCTCCGTGATCAGCGAGCGGGGGATCGGGACTGTCCGACGCTCATAGCTCTTCGTCGCGACGATCTCGAGCTGGCCGTGGGCCTCCGATGCGGATGCGTCGACCTCGACGCGCCGGTGGAGGAGGTCCAGGTCGTCACACCGAAGCGCGACCAGCTCGCCGGCGCGAAGCCCGGTGAAGGCAGCGAACCGCACGAGCAGCCCGTACTCGGGGTAGCCGTCCCGCCGGCGCTCCTCGGTCCGGTATCGAGGCGGCGGCCTCGACACCTCGGTGGCCAGCGTCATGACCTGGTCCGCGTCGAGGAAGACCATCTCGGAGCGGCGGGTCCGGGCGACCGCAACCCCACGGACGGGTTGGACCTTCAGTGCGCCCGAGCGCACGGCCAGGGCCAGCACGAGACGCAGGACGTCCCGGATGTTGCTCACCGTCCCCGCTCCCAGTCCCCAGCGCTGCAGGTCGGCCACGAAGGCGAGCACGCGTGGGTAGTCGAGGCGCGGATCGGGGACCGGGCCGAACGCGGGTAGGAGATGTCGTTGGAGGATCGACTCGTAGCTCTCCCGTGTCTTCGGCTTGAGCCCGCCCAGTGTCTCCCGCCAGGTCGTCGCCCAGAGCTCGAACGGCTCCTGGCTCTTGCGGGGGTCGATCCAGTCGCCCCGCAACAGGTCAGTTTCGACGCTGCGGCTGAATCGAACGGCGTCAGCCTTGCGATGGAAGGTGGGCTTGCGTTGGCGGTGGCTGTCGTCGCGGTAGCGGACGTCCCATCGGATCGTCTCGCCCGTGGCGCCGTGCGGCGTCGGCGGACGTCAGCCATGCCGTGGCCTCACGACCTCCGATGCCCGGTGGAACCGAACGCCTCCACCCGCCGCTCGTTCAACCACCGATCGACGTCGACGGGGTCGAAGCGCACGAGCCGGCCGAGCTTCAAGTACGGGATGCGCCGCTCGTCGACGAGCCGCCGGACGAAGCGCTTGGTCACGCCGAGACGCGCCGCCAACCCATCGACGTCGAGCAGCGACCCTCGCCCGCCGGTCCGCTCTTCTTGGCACAGGCACGCCATCCAACGGTCGTCCAACCGCCCCTTGGGGACAATGTTGAACAAGTCGCGACCCGACTCGTGTCAAGCCCGACCGCTTGGTACATCCGTGGTACATCGCCAACGTCAAAGACCCTCCCTGATCGTTCCAGGAAGGGCCTCTGAGCTGCATGTTCCTTGGTGGCGGGGGCAGGATTTGAACCTACGACCTTCGGGTTATGAGCCCGACGAGCTACCAGACTGCTCCACCCCGCGTCGTGGTGGAGGAACTAGGTTACCCGAAGGCCGCTTCGGCTCACAACGCCCCTCCATGCCCTTCTTCCGTCGCACCGCTCCTCCCGATCCGCGGGTGGCCCAGCTCACGACGGAGGTCGCCACGCTGCAGGCCCGGCTGACCGAGCTCGAGTCCCGGCTGCGCGCCGCCGACGCCCGGCTCGACGAGGTGTCCTCGGCGTTGACCAGCCAGCTCCACGAGTTGTCGGGCGAGCTCGAGTCCAGCCACCGCAGCGTCGATCAGCGGGTCAACGCCCTCGACTCGCTCACCGCCGGCCGGCTGGCGGCGGCCGAGAAGGCCCAGGAAGAGCGCCTGGGCGCCTTCCGGGCCGAGCTCGAAGCGCTGATGGCCGACCACGGCAACGGCGACGGCGTGACCGACGATGCCGCGACACGACGGCGCGACTCGAGGAGCTGCTCGAGCGCCAGACGCGCATCGCCAACGAGGTGGCCCGGCACGAGATCGCCTTCCAGCAGGAGCTGGCGGCGCTGGCCGACCGCCTCGGCCGCAACCCGCCCCGTCGCTGAGCGCTCGAGCGCCCCTACGCGTTCGCCGTCGTCGACGGATCGCCCGCCGCCGGGGCCGTCGTCGTCGGCACCGCCGTCACCTGGCTGCCGGTCGCGATCGACGCCGCCTGGGCGGCGAGGTTGTACGCCTCGGTCAACTTGGACTGGTACGTGCCGAGATCGCCGGCCTTGAGCGCCGCCTGCGCGGCGTCGTAGGCCGCCTGCGCCTGCGCCAGCAGCTGATCGGGGCTGCCGGCGGCGGTCGGCGCCGTGGTCGGCGCGGTGGTGGCGCCCGGCACCGTGGTTCCCGGCGCCGTCGTCGTGGGCGTGCTCGTGTCCGTGGTGGATCCCGTGCCGGTGCCGGGCAGCGGCGCGATCGAGCCGCCCACCACGGTGCCGAGGTCGAGTTGCACGCCGAACGCCTTGTTCAACACGTCTTCGAGGGTCGAGCCGCGGTAGGCCGACTGCCCGTAGGTGAGGGTGACGGCGTTCACCTGCGGCACCGGCGTCTGACCGGTGGCCTGCACGTACCACGTGCGCACGTACATGAGGTTGTTGCCGATGGGTATGAGCTGCTGGTCGCCGAACGTGACGCGCGAGCCCGACTGGTCGAGCAGCGTCAGGTTCTGGGCGAAGTTCGATTTCATCGTCGAGTCGGCCAACGACGGCCCATCCGGCAAGGGACTCGACATCACGTAGACGCGCATCTTCCCGTAGTCGCCCGGATCGCTCGACACGGTCATGAAGGCCGACAACGTCTTGAGCTGATCGCTGTCGGAGAACGGTACGAACGATCTGACGGACACGAACTGGAGGGTGTTGGTACCTGGTTGCACCATCAACGTGTAGTACGGCGGGACGCGCCGCTCGTTCGTGCTGGCCAGCGTGCCGCCGACCACGGTGGCGACCGGGCTGGCCGTGCGGCTCTCCTGCTCCTTCGGCGGGTTCTGGGCGACGTTCCACGCATCGCTGCGCTGGTAGAAGTCCCCCGGATCGGAGATGTGGTAGCGGCCCCAGGCGTCGGTCTGGACCCGGTAGATGTCCTCGGGGTAGCGGAAGTGTGCCTGCAGCTCGGTCGGGACCTGGTCGGTGAAGAGCTTCGGGAACGCCTTGGACCACGCGTGCACGATCGGGTCCTGCTGGTCGACGATGTAGAACGTGACGTCGCCGTCGTAGGCGTCGACGACGGCCTTCACCGAGTTGCGGACGTAGTTGAACCGGTGGTCGAGGCCGCTCCCGGCGGGCAGCGCATCGGTGCTGGCGCGCTGGGCGTACGGATACTGGTCCGTCGTGGTGTAGGCGTCGATGACCCACTTCATGCGGCCGTCGATGATGACGGGATACGGATCGCTGTCGAAGTCGAGGAACGGCGCGAGGAGCTGCACCCTGGCCCGCACGTCGCGCACGTAGAGGATGCGCGACTCGCCGGTGATCAGGCCGGAGGTGAAGAGGTTGATCTCGCCGAAGCGCAGTGCGAAGGCCAGCCGGCGGACGGTGGACCCCATGCTCACGCCGCCGCTGCCCTGGTAGGTGACCTGCGCGTCCTGACCGGTGCTGCTGTAGGAGATCTCGGAGCGCTTCGTGTGCACCACGGCGTAGTCGCTCACGTTCTCGCCGAAGTAGATCGCCGGCTGGGAGAGGTACGGCGCCGTGTTCGAGTCGACCGTAGTGTCGATGAACGCCGGTTGGCCGTTCGGTGTCATCTGGCTGCCGGGCGCGAAGGCGGCGGCGTAGCCGTGGGTGTAGGCCAGGTGGCGGTTCTCCCACGTGTTGCCGGGCAGGCCGCTCGGGTTCAGCTCGCGGTCGGAGATGACGACCTGTTGCAGTCGGCCGTCGATCTCGTAACGATCGACGTCGAGCTGGCTCAGCTGGTAGTAGCCGCGCAGCGCCTGGAGCTTCTGGTACGTGCGGCGCCATGGCCTCGGTGTCGATCAGCCGGATGTTCTCGCAGCGTGGGCGTGTTCGGTTCCAGCTCCTGGGGGTCGAGCGGAATCGAGCTGGTACGGCACCACCTCCACGTTGTCCAGGTTCATCGCCGCTCTCGTCGCCGCGATGTTGCGGACGATGTAGGGCTGCTCCTTGGTGGACTCCGCCGGCTGCACCTGGAAGCGCTGCACGAAGGCGGGGTAGGCGGCGCCGGCCACGACCGCGACGAGACCCCACAGCCCGACGGCGATGACCGGCAGGCGCCAGCCGCGTTGCCACACGTTGATGATGAGGAGGACGGCGGCGAGGAGCGAGATGAGGAAGAGGAGCTTGATCGCCGGCAGCTGCGCGTTGACGTCGGTGTAGGTGGCGCCGTCGACCACACCGCGGGTGGAGGTCGTGAGCTTGTACTGCTGCAGCCAGTACCCCGCCGCCTTGAACAGGGCGAGGAAGGCGAGCAGCACCGACAGGTGGAGCTTCACCTGCGGGGTGACCCGCCGGCCCTGCACCTGGAGGCGGATGCCGCCGTTCAGGTAGTGGGCGACGGCGGTGATGATGAGGACGATCACCGTGCGCGGCGAACAGCCAGTCGACGACGAAGGTGAGGAACGGCAGCTTGAAGACGTAGAAGCCGATGTCGATGCCGAACTCGGCGTCCTTCTGGTTGAACGGCACGCTGTGGGTGAACAGCAGCCAGTCCTTCCACTGGCTCGACACCGGCACGCCGGCGACGAGACCGAACAGCAGGCCGATGGTGCAGCGGAACAGCCACGCCCGCCGGCCGACGATCTGCTGGTACCGCTCGATGAACTGCTCCTCCGGCCCGGGCAGCCGCGTCTTGGGCGCCATGCGGTCGGCGATCCAGAGGTTCAGCACGAGCAGGCCGGCGAAGAGCACCGTGAAGATGGCGGCCAGGGCGAGCTTCGCGCCGAGGACCCCCCAGAAGACGTCCGACTGCCCGAGCGCGTCGAACCAGAGCTAGTCGGTGTAGAAGCCGGCGATGCCGCGTGCCGACAGGAACAGCACGACGAGCAGCACGGCCACGACGATGATCGCGATGCGACCTCGGTTGGACATACGCCGGCGACCGCGCCGCTTGTTCCGCGGCAGGTCCGAGGGGACTCGCACGGCGGGGGAGGCTACCTCTGGGTCTGAGCGATTCCGCAGCGGCACCCCGGGTGCGCCGGGGCATGGCAGTGACCGGTCGGGAACTGCTCGCCGGCGGCGACGACGCCGCCCAGCGCGTTGTCTTCGGCGTCGGGGCACAGGGGACCCTCAGGGTCCACGACCCAGCGGATCGGCGTGCCGGCGGGGACGCCCTCGAACGCACCGCGGCCGTAGGCCTGCAGCACGAGATGGGCGGCGGCCTCGTCGGCCCGCTGCATCCGCCACTCGCGGTACGCCGCCCGCAACGTCGCGCTCGCCTCGACGGTGTCGCCGCCGGCGTCCTCGAGCGCCTTGGCCAGGCGCTCGCGCAGGGGCACCACCAGGTCCACGTCGATCTGGGCGAGGAGGCCGTCGACGACATCGGCCGGCGGCTCGGCGTCGGAGCCCATCGAGCGGGCCCCGGCCATCATCGCCGTGCGCACGTCCGGGGTGAGGGCGCGGCGGTAGCGGGCGGCGTGCTGGTCGGGCGATCCGACGAGCGTGTCGATGTCGCCGAGCACGGCCGAGCGCCGCAGCGCGTCGAGCACCTCGTTCTGCTCGTCGTTGAGGGCCCGCTTCACGTGGCGGGCGACGGATGCCTGCACGGGCTCGATGGCGTCGGCCCGATCGGCGAGGTAGTCGGCGTCGGGATCACTCGGGCGAAACGGTGTCGGCGGGCTCGATCTCGTCGGCCTCCACCACGTCGCGGTCGACCTCGGCCGCCACCTCGGCCGGACCGGCGGCCCGGATGCGGGCGAAGAGATCGTCGACGTCGGTGCGGGCGTCTGCCGGCGTGTCGAGCTCTCCGGCGTACGACAGCGACGGCTCCGGGACCTCGGGCTCCTCGCCCAGGTGGAACGCCACCGGCTCCTCCACGTCCTCGACGTCGTCGGTCTCGGCGGCGCTCAGGCACCAGCTCGAGGACCACCGGCTCGGCCGGCTCGTCGTCGGTGGCCTCCATCGGCTCGTCGAGCTCTTCCACCAGCTCGAGCACCACCGGCGGCTCCGGCGGTTCGTCGGCGAGGGCAGCCACGGCGGCCACCGCCTCCTCCACCGTCTCCACGTCGAGCAGCTCGGGGACGGGCACGACGTCACGGAGCTCGCCGAGCACGTCGTCGACGGCGCGCCCCGCGTCCTCGAACGAGGCGACCAGCCGATCGCGGTCCGCCCGGACCCGGTCGAGCTGTCGCGCCGCGCCAGCGTCCCGGCGCCGGGCCAGGTCGGTGAGCATCCGCTCGCGCACCGCCCGCGCCTCGGAGACCATCTCGCGCCCCTGGATCTTCGCCGCCTCGATCTCGGCGGCGGCGTCGGCGTGGGCCTCGGCGCGGACCTGCGACGCGTCGAGCGCCGCGTCCTCCCGCATGCGCGCCGCGTCGTCACGGGCGTCCCGCAGGAGGCGCTCCACGCCCTCCTCCGCCTTGTTGCGGATCTGGACCGCGCCTTCCTTTGCGGTGGCCAGCACCCGGGCCGCCTCCTCGCCGAGCAGCGCGGCGACCGTGCTCTCGTCCAGCTCCGGTGCAGGCGCCGACCGGGCGTCGGCCAGTTGCTCGGTGAGGCGCGCGTTCTGGTCGCGCAGGCGCTGGAGCTCGTCGGCGATCTGGTCGAGCACGGCGCGGACCTCGTCGCGATCGAACCCACGTCGCACGGCGCTCAGCTCGATCGAGCTGAGCGAGCGAGGCGACGTCAGATCGACGCGCGGACGCGTAGGGATCGTGACCATCGCGGTCAGCGTACGGCGCCGGCCCCGTCAAAGGGTGGCAATGACCGGGTTCAGTGAGGTCGCGCCCGGCGTGCCGAGCTGCGTGGCGTTGCCGCCGAGAGAGGCCAGTGCCGTCAGCGCCTCGTCGAGCGTGGACACGCCGACGATCTTCAGGTCGCTGCCCTTGGCCGCCTCCTGCGCCTCGGCGATCTCCGACGTGGGCACCAGGAAGACCTTCGCGCCCGTGCGCATGACGGCGATCGTCTTCTGCTTGAGCCCACCGATCGGCCCGACGGTGCCACCCGGGCTGATCGTGCCGGTGGCCGCCACCTCCACCCCACCGGTCAGGTCGCCCGGCGTCAGCGTGTCCAGCAGCGCCAGGGTGAAGGCGAGGCCGGCCGACGGGCCGCCGATCTGGCCCGAGTCGATCTGCACGTCGAACGGGAACGTGAACTTGATCGTGTCGGGCGGCGACGGGTTCGGCACGAAGCCGATGATGGCGCGGCCGTCGCTCGACGCGATCAGCTGCGTCGGCTGCGTCATCTCCTGGTCGCCCCGCTTGAAGGTGAGGTTGATCGTGTCGCCCACCTTCTTGCCGCTCAGGGCGGCGGGCAGATCCGGCACGACGTTGATCGGTGTCGAGTCGACGGCGGTGATGACGTCCTTCGGCTGCAGGATCGTGGACACGGGCGACTGCTGGGTGCACGTGCCGTCCTGGGCCTGGGCGAGGCACAGGCTGTCCACCACGACGCCGCCGTCGGTCACGGTGACCGGGTAGCCGAGCTTCGTGAGCGCGACGTAGCTGGCGAAGTCCTTCGAGTAGGTCATGAGCTGGAGGTTCTCCTGGCGATTCTGCTGCTCGGTCTGATCGCCGAAGACCTCCTTCTCGGTGTAGATGTCGATCTTGTCCGAATCGAGCGTGCCGACCACCCAGCCGAGGGCCGAGAGGCGAGGCGTGCCCACCGTGACGAACAGCACCTGGCCGTCGACCGGATAGGTCTGCGCACCCTTGATGTCGACGCGTGACGACGTCGGTCGGGCGTCACCGGGCGCGTAGGCCACGTACGGGACGCCGACGTACGAGGCGCCGATCACGCCGATCGACAGGACCGCCGCCACCACGACGAGCGGGATCCACCACCGCCGCCGCGGCATGGGTCGCTCGCCCGGGGGCGCGGGGGGTGCTGGGGTTACCATCATGTTCACGTGTCGACCTCAACGCTGACGATCTGGGCCCTCGTAGTCGCAGGGGCAGCCGTGCTCCTGCTCGTGGCCGTCGACCACCGCAAGCCTGCCAGAAGGCGTGCGGTCGCCCAGCGCGGGTTGCCGCTGCCGTGGCGCACCCCCACGGTCCAGACCCTCGAGCATCGCCCGGTGCGCCGGTACCGGGCACCGACGTGGTGGCAGCGGTTGGCCTCGCTGCTCGGCGCCGGTGTGCTCGGTGTCGTCCTCGGCGCCGTGCTCGCCGTCGTGACGGCGGGACTGGTGGTGGGCGCCTTCGTCCTCCTCGACAGCATCGTGAAGTGACGCCGGCCGAACGCCGGCGCCGCGCCGTGCTGGCCGGTCATCGAGGCGACGAGGCCACCGCGCGCGACGCCCTTTCCGACGACGACGTCACGGTGCGGATCGGCGCCCTCGGCGCGCTGGAACGGCTCGGCGTGCTCGACGACGACCGCCTCGCGGCGGCGCTGGCCGATGCCGACCCCACCGTGCGGCGGCGCGCCGCGGAGCTCGCCGCGACGCACCCGGGTGTCTCGCTCCTCGACGCCCTCGCCGATCCGGACGAGCGGGTGATCGAGATGGCCGCCTTCTCCTGCGGCGAGCACGAGCGGCCGACACCGGCGGTCGTCGGCCGGCTGAGCGCCCTCGGCCGCGACCATCCCGATGCCCTCGTGCGCGAGGCGGCGGTCGCCGCGCTCGGCGCCATCGGCGCGCCGGCCGGGCTCGACACCATCCTCCATGCCGCCGCTCACGACAAGCCCGCGGTGCGCCGCCGCGCCGTGATCGCGCTGGCGCCGTTCGACGGTCCCGAGGTCGACGCCGCCATCGCCCGGTCGCTCAGCGACCGCGACTGGCAGGTGCGCCAGGTGGCCGAGGACCTGGACGCGCCGTGACGCGAGCGGCGGCGGTGGCCGTGGTCGCCGCTCCTCGTGGCCGCCGGCTGCTCGAGCGGCGGGCGGTCCGATGTCACCGCCCCCGTGACGCCGCCGGCGGCCACGGCGGCGCCGCCCGACTCGTCGACCGCCCCGGTGGCCGCCAGCGAGGCTCCTACGACGACCACGACGCTGCCCGTCGGGGACAGCCGCACCCTGGCTGCTCAGCTCGTCGCCGCCGAGCGCACGATCCGCGATCCCTCTGCGTCTCCCGAGGCGATCGGTGGGGCGGGACGGCTCCAGCAGCGGGCCTACCGCCGCCTCGGCGCCCACCCCGAGTGGGAGCCGGAGGTGACGGCGGCGGTGCCCGCCGAGCTGCGCGACGCGTTCGATGCCAACCTCGCCGCCACCACCGCCGCCCGGCGCCGCGCCGAGCAGGCGGCGGCCACGTCGACGGTGCCCGTGGAGCCCATGGCGCCGACGGTGCCCACGACGCGATCGCCATCGCTGCCGGCGTGGACGATCCGTGCCCCGAAGCCGGCGGCCGAGCTCCTCGCCGACTACCACGAGGCCGAGGCCTCTACCGGGGTGCCGTGGTCCTACCTCGCCGCGATCAACCTCGTCGAGACCCGCATGGGCCGCATCGTCGGCGTCTCGTCCGCCGGCGCCGAGGGCCCGATGCAGTTCCTGCCGACCACGTGGGCCGCCTGCTGCCAGGGCGACGTGTGGGACGACCACGACGCCATCATGGGTGCCGCCACCTACCTCGCCAGCAACGGCGCACCGGAGAACATGACCAACGCGGTGTGGCGCTACAACCCGAACGAGGTCTACCTCGAGATGGTCACGCGCTACGCGACGGTGATGGCGGCCGACGAGCGCGCCTTCCTCGGCTACCACGCGTGGGAGGTCTTCTACGGCAGCGCGGCGGGCGACGTGCGGCTACCCGAGGGCTACGCGGCGGCGGAACCCGTCGACGCCGGCGCCTACCTCGCCGCCCACCCCACCGACCGGGTGGCAGCGACGTTCCCGTGACGCGACCCGGGCCCGCTGCTCAGCCGGTGTAGCGGTAGACGTTGGTCTCCCGCGCCACGAACCCGAGGCGCTGGTAGAGCCGGTTGGCCGCCTCGCGTGACGGACGGGAGGTGAGATCGACGGTCCGGGCTCCGCGCTCGGCGGCGAGGGCGATGGCGGCGAGGTTGAGCGCCTCCCCCACGCCGTGCCCACGCGCCGCGTCGTCCACCACGACGTCTTCGATCCATGCCCGCACCCCGGTCGGCAACCGGAACACCGCGAGGGTGAGGCAGCCGACGATCACGCCGTCGACGCGGGCGACGAACAGCGTGGTGGCCGGACCGGCGACGATCTCGGCGAGCTCCTCGTGCTCGATCGGCGGCGCCGACTTCGACAGCTGCGGGATCAACCGCCGTAGGGCGTCGACCAGCTCGGGTGTGACGGTGCGGGCAACCTCGACGTCGGCCGGCATGGGCGGCGACCCTACCGATCGACCGGCTCGCCGGCGACGTGGATGACGGCGGCGCCCGTCACCCGCCCGTGGGCGAGGTCGGCGAGGGCGTCGGCGGCGCCCTCGAACGGGTACGCCACCGTCGTCGTGCGGATCGGGATCTCCTCGGCCAGCGCCAGCAGCGCCTCGCCGTCGGCACGCGTGTTGGCGGTGACGCTGCGCAGCTGCCGCTCCTCGAACAGCTCGTCGGCGTAGCGCAGTGGCGGCACGTCCGACAGGTGGATGCCGGCGATGGCCAGCGTCCCGCCCCGATCCAGCGCCCGCATCGCCGTCTTCACCAGCTCGCCCGCGGGCGCGAAGAGGATGGCGGCGTCGAGCGGCTCGGGCGGAGCGGCGTCCGCCTCGCCGGCCGAGGCGCAGCCGAGCTCCAGGGCCAGCCGCCGGGCATCCGCGCCCCGGGTGAGGACGTGCACGGTCGGCTCCCTCGTGCAGGGCGACCTGCGCGGTGATGTGGGCCGACCCGCCGAACCCGTAGATGCCGAGCCGGCCGCCGGGCGGGAGGAGGGCCCGGCGCAGCGCCCGGTACCCGATGATGCCGGCGCACAGCAGCGGCGCCACGTGCTCGTCGTCGAACGAGGGCGGCAGGCGGTAGGCGTAGTCCTCCTCCACGACGACGTACTCGGCGTAGCCGCCGTCGTCGTCCCAGCCGGTGAACCGTGGCGCGACGCACAGGTTCTCGTCGCCGCGCCGGCAGAACCGGCAGACGCCGCACGTGTGCCGCAGCCACGCCACGCCGACGCGCTCGCCGAGCGCGAACCGCGACGCGCCGGCACCCACGGCATCAACCACGCCGACCACCTCGTGGCCGGGGACGACGCCGCGGCGCTTCGGCGTGAGGTCGCCTTCCGCGAGGTGGAGGTCCGTGCGGCAGACGCCGCACACCGAGACACGGAGACGGACCTCGCCGGGCCCCGGCGTGGGCACGGGTCGCTCGCCCAGCACCACCGGGCGGCCGTCGATCGGGCCCGGCGTCGTGACCTCCCACGCTCGCACGGACGACAGGGTACGGTCGGGCCGTGCTGCTCGAGACACTCGCCGTCGACGCCGACGCCTTCGCCCGGCGCACCGGCTGGCACGCCACGCCCGAAGGCCTCTGCAAGGGCGACGTGTGCGTGCCGGCGCCGGGCGTCGACCGTGGCGACGGCACCCTCGACGTGGAGCAGGTGGCCGACCGCCTGCGGATGCCGCTCGTGCACGACGAGGACCACGGCGTCTGGGCCCTCGGTCCGGAGGCCGGCGGTCAGGCGTTGACCTCGGCCCGCGCCGCCGATCCCGAGCTGATCGACGCGGTCGGCAACCCGTTCCAGCTGTCGGCCCTCCACGGGCGCAAGGTGCTGCTCGTGGCCTGGGCCAGCTGGTGAGGCTGCCGCGCCAGCCTGCCCGGGTGGCAGGCACTCCACGCCGAGCTGGAGCCGAAGGGCCTCACCGTCGTCACCGTCGCCCTCGACGTCGATCCTGACAAGGCCCGGCCCTGGATCGAGGCGGCGCGCGCCCACCCACCCCAGCCTGATCGACACCCGCCACGTCACCGACGAGCAGTTCGGGTTCGTCAACGTGCCCATGGCGGTGTGGATCGACGAGTCGGGCACGATCGTGCGCCCCGCCGAGCAGGCCGCCGTCGAGCGCAGCCCGGCGCGTGACATCGAGATCCCGCCGGGCGTGCCCGACCGGCTGCGCCTGATGCTCGAACAGGTGAGGGCCATCAAGGATCCGTCGGCCGACTACCGGGCCGCCATCGTCGACTGGGTCGAGCACGGCGCCGCCAGCCGCTTCGCCCTGCCGCCCGATGAGGTCATGGCCCGTTCGGGAGGGCGCTCACCGGACGCACGCCCGCGCCGCGGCCTGCTTCGAGCTGGGCCAGCACCTCTGGCGCACGGCCGGCAACGACGCCGCCGTGCCGTGGTGGCGCGAGGCCCACCGCCTGTTCCCGGAGAACTGGACCTACAAGCGCCAGGCCTGGACGTTCGTCACCACCCCCGACGGCGCCGACAGCGACCTCGATGCAGGGACCCAACGACGTGTACGAGGGCAACTGGCTCGACGACGTGCTCGCCGCGGGGGGTGGTGCCCGCTACTACCCGGAGATCCATCTCTAAGGGGTTGCGAGGCGAACATATGTTCGCTAGCGTGACGGCATGTTGCGCTGGCGCACCGTCGAGGACGAGCCGCAGGGCGTGCTGTTCGCTGACGACGAGGTGGTCGAGCGCCACGTCGGGCGGGGCGAGTTCCGCGGGCTCGAGTTCCTGCACGTGCGGTGCCGCACGATCGTGAACCGGGTGCCGGCGGCCAGCCGCATGCCGTTCAGCCACACCATCAACGCCTACCGGGGGTGCAGCCACGCCTGCGTCTACTGCTTCGCCCGTCCCACCCACACTACCTCGGGCTCGGGATCGGCGAGGACTTCGAGCGCAAGATCGTGGTGAAGGTCAACGCCGTGGAGCGGCTCCGGGCCGAGTTGGCGGCGCCGAGGTGGCGGGGCGAGGCGATCGCCATGGGCACGAACACCGACCCGTACCAGCGCGCCGAGGGCAAGTACCACCTCACCCAGGGGATCATCGGCGTCCTCGCCGAGGCCGCCAACCCGTTCTCCCTCCTCACCAAGTCCACGCTCGTCCTGCGCGACCTCGACCTGCTGGTCGCGGCGGCCGCCCGTACGTCGGTGCGCGTCAACCTGTCGATCGGGACCCTCGACGACGACGTGTGGCGCACCACCGAGCCAGGCACGCCCCACCCGCGGCACCGGGTGGAGGCGGTGGCCCGGCTGAACGACGCCGGCATCCCGTGCGGCGTGCTGGTGGCGCCGGTCCTGCCGGGCCTCAGCGACGGTGACGAGCAGCTGGCCGAGGTGGTCGGGGCGTGCGTGGACGCCGGCGCGGTGTCGATGAGCGCGATGTACCTCCACCTCCGGCCGGGCATCACGTGACCACTGGTTCGAGTGGATGGCAACGGCACTGCCCGATCACGTCGCCGACTACGAGCGCCGCTACCGCGGTCGGGCCTACGTGCACAAGCAGGACCAGCGCCAGCTCACCACCCGCGTGAACGGCCTGGTGCACGCGGCGCGGCAGCGACGCTCGGCCCGGCAGCGGGCGCCACGGGCACCAGCCACCCGCCGAGGTCCGCCGTACCGGTAGCGTGCGCGCGATGGAGCACGTCCGGTGGTCCTCTCGCCCGACCCTGCGAACCCCGGTGCTCATCGCCGCGTTCACCGGGTGGAACGACGCCGGTGATGCGGCGTCGGCGGCCGTCCGCCACCTGATCGAGGCGTGGCGGGCGGAGCCGGTGGCCACCCTCGACCCCGAGGAGTTCTACGACTTCGGGACGACACGGCCGCTGGTGCACCTGGCCGAGGGCGTGACCCGCGAGATCGTCTGGCCGCCGAACGACCTCTGGGCGGCGTCCACGCCGGGCGCGGACGTGCTGCTGCTGCTCGGCACCGAGCCCCAACTCAAGTGGCGCACCTTCTGCCGCCAGATCACCGCCATCGCCGCGCGAGCAGGAGGCGACGCTGGTGCTCACGCTGGGCGCGCTGTTCGCCGACGTGGCCCACTCGCGCCCGGTGTCGCTCATCGGCACGGCCACCGACCAGGGCCTCATCGACCGCTTCCGCCTGGCCCGGTCGCGCTACGAGGGACCGACGGGCATCGTCGGGCGCCCTCCACGACGCGTGCGCCGGTGCCGGTCTGCCGTCGGCGTCGCTGTGGGCGGCGGTGCCGGCCTACGCCGCCGGGCGTCAACTCGCCGAAGGCGGCGCTCGCCCTCGTGGAGCGGGCCGCCGCCATCGTCGGCGCGCCCGTGTCGATGCGCGCCCTCGAAGGCGCGGTGGCCGACGTACGAGGACGAGGTGACCGAGCTGGTGGCCGGCCGACGACGACCTGGCCGGCTACGTGGGCCGGCTCGAGACGATCGACCGACGACGAGGACGACGACGAAGAGGAGGAAGAGGACCAGCCGGCGCCGGACGCCACCGTCGAGCAGTTCGTGGAGGACGTCGAGCGCTTCCTGCGCGACCAGGGCCGCGACTGATGGGCGAGGTCGTGCGCCACCTGCGTGTGGCGGTGACGGCCGAGCTGATCCTGGCCCTCGACGATCGCTTCGGCGAGCCGGTCGACGCCTACGTGAACGGCGCCCAGGTGTGGCTGCGCGACGACGGCCCCGGCGGCGCCGGCCTCGAGTGGCGCCTGCACCCCGTCGCCGGCTTCCGGCAGCCGGCCGGTCTCGACCCATCACGACCTGTTCGCCGCGGTGGCGTACGCCCTGCGCACCGGCGCCGAGCTCGCCCGCCCCGATCGACGAGCTGTGGGAGGGCCTCGAGGCGTTCCCCGGCTACGGCGACGAGATGGAGCCGGCCCCGCTGGCGGCGGCCGTCACCGCGCGCCATCGGGATCGCCCCCGACGCGTTCGGCGTCGTCGACCACGACCGCATCGGTGACGAGTGGGAGCGCTCGGGCGGCCAGACGTCGATCGTGCAGGCGCTGGCCGCGCAGCTGGGCCGGTAGCGCTCAGCCGTCGTCGCCAGACCGGGTCGCGCACCGGGTCGAAGGCGGTCTCGAGGTTCTCGCCCCGGATGGCGGCGAACGCCCGCGGCCCCCACCAGTCGGCCCCGGCGGTGCGCAGCGGGAGGGCGTCCTCGGCGAACCAGCCCACACCCGAGGTCTCGAGCGGGTGGCCGCTCAGCTCCCCGCCGGTCGCCCGGCAGTGGAACACGAGCATGTACATCCCGAAGCGGGTGAAGCCCATCCGCATGCCGTCGACGACGGCGAGGACCTTGACCGGCTCGCAGTGGATGCCGGTCTCCTCCTCCACCTCCTTCACCGCCACCTCGGCCGGCGAGTACCCGATGTCGGCCCACCCGGTCGGGTACAGCCACACCTTCGAGTCGGCCCGCTGCACGAGGAGGATCTCCCCCTGGTCGTTGCCGACCACGGCGCCGACGGCGACCTTGGGGGTGACGTAGCCGGGCACGCCCTCACCGATCGACTCCATCCACTCCTGGATGAAGTGGTCGGTCTCGCGTCGCACCTCGAGGGCGTCGTCGGCCGCCGCCTTGATGTCGGCCGCCACCTTCAGCACCTCCTCGTAGCGCTCGCGCTCGTAGAGGCTCTGGGTGAACCCCATGCCGGTGCGGGCGATGCCCGACAGGGCCTCGCTCCAACGGGCCAGGTCACGGGTGAAGTCGGTGGTGCCGAAACCAGCGCTGGTCCGGCGGCTCAGCCATCTCGGGCTGCTGCTCGGGCACGGGCTCCTCGACCATGGGCCGAGGCTAACCGGCACGCTCGCCGTCGCCCCAGGCCGGCCCGCCCGGCATGATGGCGGCGGTGACCCAGTTGAGCGACGCCGTGCAGGCCGGTGACGTGCGCACCGTGCAGGCCGTGCTCGGCCGGGAGCCACGGCTGGCGACCGGCCGCGACGCCGACGGACGGTCCCTGGTGCTCCTCGCCTGCACCGGCGGGCACCGGCGCGTCCTCGACGCGCTGCTCGCCGCCGGCGCCGACCTCGACGTCTTCGACGCCGCCGCCCTCGGCTACGTGAACCAGCTCGAGATCCTGCTCGGGCTGGATCCCACGGTGGCCGCCGACACCACGGCGGACGAGATGACGGCCCTTCACCTCGCCGCCCGCTTCGGTCACCTGGGCGCCGCCCGCCGCCTCCTCGATGCCGGTGCCGATCCGGCCGCGCTCGATGCCGGCGGCAACTGCCCGGCGGACCTCGCCCGTGCCGGCGGTCACGAGGACCTGGAGGCGATCCTCAGATCTGGTTGAGGGCGTCGCGCGCCGCCACGAGGAGCGGGTCCCACACCGACGCGAACGGCGGGGCGTAGGCGAGGTCGAGCTGCGCGACCTGCGCGACGGTGAGGCCGGCGGTGACGGCCACGGCACACGCGTTGATCCGCATGGCGGCCCCGTCGCCGCCCACGATCTGCGCGCCGAGCAGGCGACCGCCGCCCCGCTCGACGACGATCCGCAGCGTCATCGGCTCGGCACCGGGGAAGTACCCGGCCCGCGTGGTGCCTTCCACGGTGACGGCCACGGCGGCGAAGCCGGCGGCCTCGGCCTCCCGCACCGACAGGCCCGTGCGCGACACCTCGGTGTCGCAGATCTTGGAGATGGCGGTGCCGACGACCCCCGGGAAGGCGGCGTAGCCACCACCGATGTTGGTCCCGGCCACCCGTGCCTGCTTGTTGGCCACCGTGCCGAGGGCGACGTGGACGCCCCTGCCGGTCACGATGTGGCGGCTCTCGCAGCAGTCGCCGGCGGCCCAGACGCCATCGGCCGACGTGCGTTGGCGCCGGTCGACCCGCACGGCGTCCTTGGCGCCGAGCTCCAGCCCGGCGTCCGCGGCCAGACCGCTGTTGGGCCGCACGCCGATGCCGAGGACGACGAGGTCGGCGTCGATCCCACCGCCGGCGGTCAGGACCGATCCGGACTCGAAACCCGTCACCGCCGACGCCGAGCTGCACGTCGATCCCGTGGCGCCGTCATCGCCGCCGCCACCAGCGCGCCGAGCTCGGGATCGAGGGTGCGCCATCACCTGCGGACCCTGTTCGAGCACCGTGACCTGCTGGCCGCGCTGCACGAACGCCTCCGCCATCTCCAGACCGATGTAGCCGCCGCCGACCACGACGACGCGCTCGGCACGGGTGGGTCGTGGCATAGGCCAGCAGCGCCTCGCCGTCGTCGAGGGTCTGGACGCCGCGGACGAACGGGAGGTCGATGCCCGGCAGCGGCGGCCGGATCGCCACGCCGCCCATGCCGAGCAGCAGGGCGTCGTAGCCGAGCTCGTAGGTGTCGTCGTCCGTGCGGACCGAGACGGTCCGGGCGTCGACGTCGAAGGCGATGGCCTCGTGACGCATGCGCACGTCGATGCCGTTGGCCCGGTGCTGGGCGGGCGTGCGCACGACCAGGCGGTCGGGGTCGTCGATGGCACCACCGACCACGTACGGGATGCCGCACGCCGAGTAGCTCGTGTGCTCGCCCCGCTCGAGGGCGATGACCTCGAGGTCGGGTTCCTCCGAGCGGGCGGCGGAGATGGCGGCCATGCCGCCGGCGTCGCCACCGATGACGACGAGACGGCGAGGCACCCTGCCACCATAGGGGCCATGGTCGTGCGCCTCGACTGCCGGCACTACTCGACGCGGAGCATCCCGACGGGCGACAAGCTCGAGCGGTGCAAGCTCGGCGCCAACGAGGAGGCGCCGTTCGCCTGCCCGGAGGCCTGCCTGTTCTTCGAGCCCCGCTCCGGGATGAGCGCCGGCTGGACGGTCAGCTGACGCATGGCGGCGCAGTGCGCCGCCGTGCCGAGCGAGCACCGATTGACCGAGCGGAGCGAGACCGAGGCGAAGCCGAGGCATCAGACCACGGAAACGCCATCGCCACGCCACCGAGGTACACGGCCTCGGCGTCGGTGCTCGTGAACGTGACCGTGAGACCGTCGGGGCTGGGCTTGAGGCCGCCCTTCACGTCGACCAGCTGGGCGTCGAAGCCGTACTGGTTGGTCTCCGGCGGGACGCGGGCGGCGTCACCCACGTCGATCGACGAGTGGAAGAAGTTGTCCGGGCGGCCGAGGGTCTTGCCTCCCACCGTGGCCCGATCGCTGGTCAAGCCGAGGTCGCCCTCGTAGCCGACCACCCCGACCTGCACCGACGGCGGCGTGGAGAACCCGGGTAGCGAGAAGCTCACGCCGTCTTTGACCTTGCTCAACTCCCCGTTCTGGCCGGGATCGTCGAACACGGCGATGGCCTGCACCGGCGCCGACGGCAACCGGTAGGCGACGAGCAGGCTCCAGCCGCCGAACTGCCCGGGGCCGGTGCCGGTCTGGACGTCGGCGACCTCGTAGGTGCCGTTGGGGCTGGCCAGTCCGCGGATCAGGTCAGTGACATCGGCGCTGGCGGCGTAGGCCTCGTCGGGCGTCTGCAGCGGCGCGTCCGTCGAGTGGATCACCGTCGGTGCGCCGCCCGGGACCACGAACGTCACGGCGCCGAGCGCGGCGGCCGAGGGATCCTGGGCGCCGGCCGGGTTGCCACCCCAGCGCAGCGTGGCGTTCAGCACGGTGGCGCCGGCGGGCAAGGCGAGATCGGCCAGCGACGAGTCGATGGCGCCGGGGACGGACCCCTCGTCGACGTAGCCGAGGTCGCTGGTGTTGTTGTTCTGGTCGCAGCGACCGTCCTGGGGCATGCAGGTGACGACCGTGTTCGCCGCCATGGCGAGGCCGCCGTGGTCGACCGTGAAGTAGTTGAGTCCGGCGGGCGCCGTCGACGCCGTGAGGTCGATGGATGGCGGTGGCCGGTGCGGCCCCGTCGGCCGTGGTGGTGATGGTGATCGGGACGGCATCGCCGGCTTTGGCGGCGGCGAGGTCGAGGCGCAGTGTGAGCTCGGACGTCGGGGCCGCCAGCAGGCACGTGGTGCCGGGCGAGCATCCGGGGACGCCCCAGTCCAGCACCGCCACGCTGGCCGTCACGGTGACCGGCCCGGCCGGGGCGGGGTCGTCGGCGAGCACGACGAGGGAGCGCCCGAGCGCGGCGCCGGCCACGGGCGGGGTCACCCCAGTGGCCACGTTGACGGTGGCGCTGAGCCCGGCGAAGGCGGGCCCGACGGGCGTGGCGGTCACGCTGAGCGGCACCAGGACGGGCGGCGGCGGCAGCGGCGTCGGCGTGGTGGTGGGCGGCTCGACGGCCACGGTGGTGGGGGGCGTCGTCGTGGGCGTGGTCGTCGGGGCCGACGTCGGGGTGGACGTCGAGGTCGCGGGTGAGGTGGAGGGTGTCGTGGAGCGCGGTGGCGCCGTCGTGGCGGGCGTCGAGCGGCGTGCCGCCGTGCTGGCCGGCGAGGAGCCCACGGACGCCGGCGCCGCCGGCACGATCGTGCCGCCGGACACGGTGGCCGCCGTCACCGGCGCGGCGATTGGCGTCGTGGCCACGCTCGGCGGGGCCGTCGACGGCGGTGCCGGCGAGGCGACGGCCGCCGCCACGGTGGTCACGGGCGCGGCGCCCTCGGTGCTGACCCGGTCGGCACTGTGCTGGTTGATGGCGGCGATGCCCACGGCGCCGGCGACGACGGCGGCGGCCGTGGCCACCACCACCCCGGCTTGGGTGGCCAGGGGTGTGGGGCCGCCAGCGCAGGAGAGCCAGCAGGCTGCCGCCGCCGACGCTGAGGTGGGACAGGAAGGCGGTGCCGGCCACGCCGAGCAGCACCGGGACGAGCACGCCGCGCAGGCTGGTGCTGACCTCCTGGAGCTCCAGCAGCACCGCGGTGCACCGCTCGCAGCCCTTCAGGTGCTCGTCGACCTTGCGCCGGTCACGGGCCGACAGGCCGTCGCGCACGTAGGCACCGAGCTTGGTGATGGTCTCCCGGCACGCATCGGGGGGCGGGAGCTGCAGGTGGGCCTGGAGGTAGGCCTGGCGCAGGCCCTCCCGGGCCCGGTAGGCGAGGGCGGCCACGGCGTTGGGGGCGAGGCCCAGGAGCGGGCCCACCTCGGCCGCCGGTCGCCCTTCCACCTCCGTGTGCCACAGCACCATCTGCCAGCGCTCGGGCAGGGACGCGAAGGCGGCCGCCACCATGCGGGCGTCCTCGCTGTCGGGCGGGACGTTGAGGAGGGCCAGGTTGATGTCCTCCGGCACCTCACCGGGCACGTCGACGCGGCCGTCCTTGCGGGCCTTGTCGTACCAGGCGTTTCGGACGCACGTCATGAGGTACGGGCGGAACGCGACCTCGGGGCCGGCGCCGCGCTGCAGGGCCGACAGGACCCGTGGTGAAGGCCTCGGCCACCAGGTCATCGACATCGGAGCGGGACGCGCCGAGGCTGCGGGCGGCGGCCCGCGCCGATCCGGCGTGGCGGCGGTACAGCTCGGCGAAGGCCGCGTCGGAGCCAGCGCGTGAGCTGGTGATCAGCTCCGCGTCGGACAGAGCGCTGAGGTCGCTACCGAGCCGGTGCATCAAGGTCATGACGTATGACTCGGAAGGTTATGACGAGAAACGGCGTCATGCCGGGCCGAGCACGCCGTCTCTTCTCCGTGCGACCGGGAGGGGCTGCATGCCTCTGACAGCCGATCGAGGGACGATCCTCGTGGAGTGGCGTCGGCGCGTGCGCGCCGGGTGGGGCGCTCGGACCCCACTGGCACACCATCGACGGCACCGCCCCCCTCGTCGGCACGCTCCTCGACGGCAGCGCCGACCCCTGCGCCGTCCTCGGTGAGCTCGGCCGCCGCTGCGGGCACGACGGCCACCCGTTGGACCAGGTCACGGCCTGGACGGGCGAGCTGATCGACGTCCTTCCCCGGCGCCTGCGGCGCAAGGTGGATCAGCGCCGGGCGGCCGTGGCCCTCGCCACCGGCTGGGCCGAGGGCGCCCTGGAGCGGCGCCACAGCCGCAGCTTCGGCGTCGCCCCCATGGGCGCCCTGCGCCTCGCCCTCGAGCAGTGCTACGACCGGTGCGAGTCGATCGGGACCAACGCCTCGGACGCGTATTCCCTGGTCGTACTGGATGCCGACAGTGGCCTGCTGCCGCCTGTTCCCCGAGCGGCGGCGATGGCGGCGATCTCCTCCCACGCTCGCCGCACCTTCACCGCCGGCGAGCCGATGGCCGCCACCCCCACCGGCCGCCTCCTCGTCCTGGCCGAGCGCAGCCCCGACCTCCCCTCGGTGGTCCGCTCGATCGTGGCGACGTGCGAGGTATCACCGTTGCTCGCCGGGTGCTCTCGTGTGCAGGGCTGGGTGGAACCCCTCCCCCCGGACCGTGCCCACATCGATGCCCATCTCGCCGAGCTCGCGCCATGAACTCCGGTCATGCCGGCCCCCCGCCTGCGCCTGGCTGTCGACCGCCCACCCGGTGACGGGCGACAGTCAGGCCGGGTGGCGCCGGTCGAGGACCGTCTTGGCCTTCCACGCCCCCCAGATGATCCCGGGCTCGTGCAGCGGTCTCGTCGATGTCGCGCCACGTCGCCGGCGAGAGGTCGTAGAGGTCGTCGGGGAAAGCTCGTTCCCGGTACTCGTCGCGCACGACGGGCGGCACGCCCGCCCGCGCGCAGCACCGCCGTCGGGTACCGCACCGCCGCCCGCAGGATCGACAGCGGGTTGGTCGGCTGGCGTTCAGCGTCGAGCGCCAGCAGGCGGCGCAGCTCGGGCCCGACCGTCGCCGCCGCCTCGGCACCGGCGCGGCGGGCGTCGTCGGCCACCTCGGGCGGCACGGCCCCGGCTAGGCGGTCATGATGCGGGCGACGGACCGCTCCACCCAGGGGCCGATGGCACCGTCGACCGCTGAGGCCAGGAGCTCGGCCGCCTCGTCCACGCCCGTAGCGTACGAGCGCATGGACCGGACGCCGTGGGGCGACGGGATGCGGATGCCGGCGGAGTGGTCACCCCACGAGCGCACCCTCATCGCGTGGCCGGCGCGCCGGAGCCTGTGGGCCGACCGCCACGCCGACGCGTGCGCCGCCCACGCCGCCGTGGCCCGCGCCGTCGCCGCCCACGAGCCGGTGACGATGGTCGCGGCGCCGGCCGACGTGGCCGCCGCCCGGCTGGCCTGCGGGCCCGGGGTGGAGGTGCTGGCCGTCCCGATCGACGACTCGTGGATCCGCGACACCGGGCCCGTCGGCGTCGTCGGACCGCGAGGGCGAGCGGGCCGTCGTCGACTTCGTGTTCAACGGCTGGGGCGGGAAGTTCGCGCCGTGGGACCAGGACGACGCGCTGGCCGGTCGCCTCGCCGACCACCTCGGCCTCCCGCAGTACCGGGCGCCGTTCGTGCTCGAGGGCGGGAGCGTCGCCGTCGACGGCGAGGGCACGCTCATCACCACCGAGGAGTGCCTGCTCCACCCGAACCGCAACCCGGCGCTGACCCGGGCCGCAGATCGAAGCCGGGCTGCGCGACTACCTCGGCGTCGAGCGGGTCATCTGGATCCCCTACGGCCTGGCCGACGACGACGACACCGACGGCCACGTCGACAACGTCGCCTGCTTCGTGGCACCCGGCGTCGTGCTCGTGCAGGGCTGCGACGACCGGAGCCGTCCCGACCACGAGCGGCTGGCCATCAACCGGCGCTGCCTCACCGGCGCCACCGACGCCGCCGGCCGGTCCCTCGAGGTGATCGAGGTGCCGGTGCTGCCGTTCGTGGAGACCGGGCGGGGCACCCGGTCCGTCCCGTACCTCAACGCCTACGTCGCCGACGGCGTCGTGGTGGTGCCCGTGGCCGGCCACCCGGCCGACGAGCGCATGCTGGACATCCTGGCCGCGTGCTACCCGGGCCGGGAAGTGGTGGCCGTGGCCGGCACGACGCTGGCCCACGGCGGCGGCGGGGTGCACTGCATCACGCAGCAGGTACCGTCGGGCGCACCCCCTCGCGCCTCAGCCCAATGAAGCTGCTGTCCGCCACCGGGCCGCCCCCGGACTCACCTGCCCGCCTGGAGCCGTCGCACCGGCCGCTCCTCCGCGTCGGCGCCGTGCAGCACCGCTGGCACCCCGACCCGGCCGAGCACCGCCGGGCGTTGCGGGAGGGCGTCCTGCTGGCCGCCGGCGAGGGCGCCAGCGTGATCTGCCTGCAGGAGCTCACGCTCTCGCCGTACTTCGCGGTCACGCCCGGCGGCCCGGAGCGCTGCCGGCGGCGCCGCCCGAGCCGCTCCCCGGCGGGCCGACGTACGCCTTCGCCGCCGGGCTGGCCGCCGAGACCGGCGCCTTCGTCCACGCCTCGCTCTACGAGGTGCCCGGTGCCGACGACGGCGACGGGCTCGGGTTCAACACCGCCATCTGCGTGGCGCCCGACGGCGCCCTCGTGGCCCGCACCCGCAAGCTCCACATCCCGCAAGGCAGCGGCTACCACGAGGACCACTACTTCCGCCCGGGCACGACCGGCTACCCGGCGATCGCCGTCGCCGGCGCCACGTTCGGCTTCCCCACGTGCTGGGACCAGTGGTTCCCGGAGCTGGCCCGCGCGCTACTCGCTCGCCGGTGCCGAGGTGCTCGTCTACCCCACGGCGATCGGGTCCGAGCCCGAACTGCCCGGTTTCGACACCGAGCCGCTGTGGCAACAGGTCATCGTGGCCAACGGCATCGCCAATGGCACGTTCATGGTGGCGGTGAACCGCATCGGCGACGAGCCGCCGCTCACCTTCTACGGCTCCTCGTTCATCTCCGACCCCTACGGCCGGATCCTGGTGCAGGCCCCCCGCCACGAGCCGGCGGTGCTGGTGGCCGACCTCGACCTCGACCAGCGGCGCGACTGGCTCCACCTGTTCCCGTTCTTCGCCACGCGGCGCCCGGACACCTACCGCTCCCTTGTCGACGACGACTGAGGCCCGCTGGCGCCGGGTCACGGCCAGCCTGCTGGTGGTGCTGGCGGCCGTCGCTGCCACCGTCGGGGTGCTCGCCGGCTGGGCCGAGCGGACGCTGTTCGACAAGGAGGAGTTCGCCGCCCGCGCCACCACCGTGCTCGAGTCCTCCACCGTCCGCGCCGCGTTGGCCGAGGAGCTGGCCGACCGCCTGGTCGAGGCGGGCGTGGGCAACCTCTCCTCGTTCCGGTCGGTGCTCGTGCCCCTCCTCGAGGACGTCGAGGAGACCGACGCGTTCCACCAGGTGTTCCGCAACGCCATCGTCGAGCTGCACAGCGCCGTGTTCCAGCGCGACGCCTCCAGCGCCGTCCTCGAGCTGGGCGACACCCTCGCCATCCTCACCAGCACCGCCAAGGCCGCCAACTCGAACCCGGGCCTGCTGTCGCGGCTGCCCGCCCAGGCGACGTCGCTGCTCGTCGACGTGTCGCCGGTGCTGCACCGCATCCAGCCGTGGCGCATCGCCGAGCGGGACCGCTGGCTCGACGACGCCGCCTGGGTGGTGACCGCCGCCGCCGTCGTGGGGGCCGTCGTCATCGACCGCCGGCGCCGGCGCACGATCCTGAAGCTCGGCGTCGCCGCCGTGGCCGTGGGAGCCGCCGTCGTCGCCGTCACTGCGGCCGTGCCGCGCCTGGCCGCCGACTCCGTCGAGGACGCCGCGCTGGCCGACGCCGTGCGTCACGGCGCCAACCGGTTCCTCGGCGACCTGCGCCAGCTCGGCCTCTGGATCATGCCGATCGGGGCGATCGTGGCCGCCGCCGCGACCGCCACCGGCGCGCCCCACCTCGTGCGGGCGACCCAGCGCGGCGTGGCCACCGGTCGCGAGTGGTTCGCCGGCGCCCGCCCCTGGGCCCGCGGGCTGGTCGGGTTCGGCGTTCGCCGTCGTCGGCATCGTGCTGGTCGTCGGGCGCGACGTGCTCGTCCCCGTCGCGATCGTGCTGGCCGGCGCGACGGTCGCCTATGCGGGCATCGTCATCGTGCTCGGCTCGCTGTTCGGGCCGGCGCCGGCGCTCGGCCTCGCCGACGGCGCGCTGCGCCGGCGGACGACGCGCGATGCCATCCTGGCCACGGTCGTGGTCGCCGTCACCGTGCTCGGCGTCGTCGCCGCCAGCGCCGCCATCAGCAGCGCCCGCCAGGACGCGCAGGCCGGCGAGGTCCTGCAGTGCAACGGCTACGCCGAGCTGTGCGCGCGCCGCCTGGACCAGGTCGCGTTCGCCGGTTCGCACAACTCGATGTCGGCGGCATCCGACCCCGGGTGGCTCTTCGCCGAGAACCTGCACGGCATCCCGCAGCAGCTCGAGTACGGCATCCGCGCCTTCCTCGTGAAGTCGCACTACGGCATCCCGACTGGCATCTCGGTAGGCGGCTCGGAGCTCGTCGTCACGGACGAGAACGCCGAGATCAACGCCAACGAGGAAGCCGAGGAGGAGGGGCTGTCACCCGAGGCGGTGGCGCACGCCAAGCAGCTGCAGGAGACGGTGGCGGGCAGCGCCCAGGTGCAGAACCGGGACATCTACCTGTGCCACGTGTACTGCTCGCTGGGCGCCACGAAGTTGTCGACCACGCTCGACGACATCACGGCGTTCCTCGACCGCAACCCGGACGAGGTCATCATGCTGTTCATCGGCGACTACGTGACGCCGGCGGACACCGCCGCCGTGTTCGAGAAGGCGGGCCTCCTCGACCGGTCGTGGACCTACGACACGACGAAGCCGCCGCCGACACTCGGCGAGATGATCCAGGCGAAGCGCAACCTGCTCGTGTTGTCCGAGCACGAAGGCGGCACACCGCCCTGGTACACGAAGGGCTACGGCATCTTCCAGGACACGCCGTACACGTTCGCGGCGCCGAGCGACTTCTCCTGCGCCGTCAACCGGGGGCCGGCCGACGCCCCGCTGTTCGAGCTGAACCACTTCATCACCAACACGAAGCCGCCGTCGGTGGAGGTGGGCAAGGAGGTCAACTCCTACGACGTGCTCATGGGCCGGGCCCGCGAGTGCATGGAGCAACGCCAGCTCTTCCCGACGATCGTGGCCGTCAACTTCTACGACCAGGGCGACCTGCTGCAGGTCGTCAACGAGCTGAACGGCGTCGGCTGACGAAAGGGGCGCCGCAATGCGGCGCCGGGCCGAGCGAGCACCGATTGCAGAGCGGAGCGACTAGGAGCCGCCCGAAGCGTCAGCGGAGGCCGGCGACGACAACAACACGGTGGCGCCGCAATGCGGCGCCGTGCCGAGCGAGCACCGATTGCGGAGCGGAGCGACTAGGAGCCGCCCGAAGCGTCAGCGGAGGCCGGCGACGAAGACGAGGCCGGCGACGACAACAACACGGTGGCGCCGCAATGCGGCGCCGGGCCGAGCGAGCACCGATTGCGGAGCGGAGCGACTAGGAGCCGCCCGAAGCGTCAGCGGAAGCCGGCGACGAAGAAGGCGACGAGCGCGCGCTGTTGAGGTTGCCGGAGCGGAGCCCTTCGAGGTCGACGGTCACGTAGCGGTAGCCGGCGGCGTGGACGGCGCCGACGACGGCCTCACGCCGGTCGAGCAGGGCGCCCAGCTCGGCGATCGGCACCTCGATGCGGGCGGTGTCGCCGTAGTGGCGCACGCGCAACGAAGCGAAGCCGAGCCGGTGCAGCGCCGCCTCGGCCCGCTCGACGCGCGACAGCACCGCCACCGTCACCGTCGTGCCGTAGGGAACCCGCGAGGCGAGGCAGGCGGCGGCGGGTTTGTCCCAGGTGCGCAGGCCGAGGCGCTGCGACCACGATCGCACGTCCTGCTTGGTGAACCCGGCGTCGACCAGGGGGAAGGCGGCACCCCGCGCCGCCGCCGCCTGCTGGCCGGGCCGGTGGTCGCCGAGGTCGTCGAAGTTCACGCCGAGCACCACCGTGGCCCCGTCGGCCGCGGCCATCGGGCCCAGCACGTCCATCAGCGCCGTCTTGCACCGGGCGCAGCGATCGCCGTCGTTCACCACGTAGGCGAGGTCGTCGAGCTCGGTGGTGAGCACCTCGCTCCACCGCAGGCCCCACTCGGCGGCGAGGGCGGCGCAGTCGGCCCGCTCGTCACCCGCCAGCGACGGCGACACCGCGGTGGCCACGGCGCAGGCGTCGGGCCCGAGCGTCCGGTGCGCCACCCACGCCAGGAAGGCCGAGTCGGCGCCACCGGAGAACGCCACCACCACCCGGCCGAGCGAGCGCAAGCGCTCCTCCAGCACCTCCAGCTCAGGCATCGACGACCTCGAGGCGCACTCGCTTGAACCCCTTGCCCTTGTTCTCCGTCTTCACGACCCGGATCCGCCCGACCTCGTCGGTGGTGCGCACGTGGGTGCCGCCGTCGGCCTGCTTGTCGAGCCCGACGATGTCGACGACGCGGATCTCGGCCACCGTGTCGGGCACCAGGCTCACCTTCGTGCGGATCAGGTCGGCGTCCTCCAGGGCGGTGCCGCGAGGCAGGAACTCGACCTCGACCGGCCGGGCCGCCGCCAGCTCGTCGTTGACGAGATCCTCCACCCGCCGGGCGAAGCCCTCCGGCAGCGGATCGAACTCGAAGTCCATCCGGGCCGACAGCGGCTCCATGTTCCCGCCCGTCACCGGCACCCGCCACTCGTTCCAGATCACCCCGCACAGCACGTGCAGCGCGGTGTGGGTGCGCATGAGGGCGTGGCGGCGATCCCAGTCGATCTCGGCCGTCCACCTCGGCGCCGACGGCCGGCGGCACGCCGTCGAGGCGGTGCCACACCTGCTCGCCGTCCTTGCGGACGTCGACGACGGCCACGCCATCGAGCGTGCCCGTGTCGTGCGGCTGCCCTCCCCCGGTCGGGTAGAACGCGGTGCGGTCGAGCGCGACGGCGCCGTCGGCGACGTCCACCACCGTCGCCCGGAACGAGCGGAGGTAGGCGTCGCGGAGGTAGAGGAGCTCGCTCACCCTGCCGATCCTGCCACGGTGGGGTCGCCCTACACTCCCAGCGGTGGTGGGGCGCGTCGTCGGGACGATCATCGTCGGGGCGAGCCTGCTGCTCGGCGCCTGCACCGACGACTCGGCCGCGCCGGCCCCCAGCACGACGATCGCGCCGAGCACCACGACGCAGGCGCCCCGGGGCAACAGCGACGGTCAGCTGGCCATCGGCGTCCTCCTCCCCCAGAGCGGCAACGGCCTCGGGCAGCTGCTGGGCTCGTCGATGATGCTCGCCATCGACATGGCCGTCCGCGAGATCAACGCCGCCGGCGGCGTGAACGGCCAGCCCGTCGTGCGCTACGTGGCCGACGAGGGCACCGACCAGGAGACGGCGGCCAAGGGCCTCGACGAGCTGCTCACCAAGGACCGGGTGGACGCCATCGTCGGGCCGGCGTCGTCGAAGGTGGCGCTGGCGCTCATGGACAAGATCGTCGACGAGAAGGTGGTCACGTGCTCCCCGACGGCCACGGCCACGGCACTGTCGAACTACCCCGACGACGGCTACTTCTTCCGCACGATCGCTTCCGATGCGCTCCAGGGCAAGGCCCTCGGCGAGGTGATCGCCGAGACGGGCCGGCGCTCCACCGCCATCATCACGTCCGACGACGAGTACGGCCGCAACCTGTCGCAGGAGCTGACGGCCACGCTCCAGGCCGAGGACACCACGGTCACCAGCACCACGACCTACGACGCCACCGCCACCGACTTCGGTGACGTCGTGGATGCCGCCCTGGCCGGGCACCCGGCATCGGTGGCGGTGATCGGCCTGCCCGATCCCGGCGGCCACATCATCGCCACCCTCGAGGCCGCCGGCACCTCCCCGAAGAGCATCTTCGTCACCGACGGCATGCGCCAGCCGAACCTGTTCGACCAGGTGCAGCAGGGCCACCCGGAGAGCGTGGCCGGCATCCAGGGCGTCTCGCCGTCGGCCAACCCGCAGGCGAGCTGGTTCGACGACGCCTTCCGCGCCTACGCCCCCGAGGCGCAGAGCCTGTACGCCGCCTACGCCTACGACTGCACCAACCTGATCGCCCTCGCCGCCCAGACGGCGACCAGTACCAGCAATACGACGAGTCGAAGAAGAAGACATAACAGTACGTATTGCTTA